>OY970169.1:480000-1417897 GCA_963706585.1 uncultured bacterium | reverse complement strand
GGCTTTAGAGGCTTGTAGATCGCTTTGGGATTGGATCTTGGACTGATCGAGACCCTTAATTTTCTGATCGATTAAATCGATTTTAGAATTGATATGGGTAACCCCAAGACAATCGGCTAGGAACTCATTCATTTTAGCAGGTGTTAAGGATAAGAAGAAGCCTTGTTCCCCTTGTTTACGATGAAGTAAATGACTAAACAGAGTTCTATCCAGCCCTAGAATCTGATCTAAAAGCTCTTCAGTTAACTTAGAACTGCCTGTAGTTTCTTCACCATTTATCGTAATGGATAATTTCTTTGATCTATGGATCTTTACTTCCTTGCCATCCCAATCAAATTGTCCTTCAACGGTGATATGCTTGTCGGTTAGGCGGGATTGAAGCACCGTAGTGCTTATCTGAGAGCCCTAGCAACCAATCTAAGGCATTGAAAATGGTGGATTTTCCATACTCGTTAGACCCACCTGTGTTATTGTTTTGTGCGTCTATTTGGATAAGAAAATTTAAGTTAGTAAAATCAATGGTTTGTTCTTCAACGAACCTTTTTGCAATCAATAAGCTCGTCTGGTGTAACAACGTTTTCTTCCAAAGCAGCAAGTGCTAAAAAGACTTTTATGACTGAGCCTAATTCATAAGCATCACTAACAATAGTATTTCTAGTGTTTTCTAGAACCAGATCTTCAGGTGAATTGGGATCAAAATCAGGATAATTAGCCATAACAAGTATTTCACCAGAAGAGGCATTTATTATGAGTGCTGAACCGGATTTAGAATGTAGTTTTTCGACGGTTCGCTTGAGCTCTTGATATGCTAAAAACTGCAGATTGCTATCAATTGTAAGGCTAATCTGCTCTCCTTTTGTTCCTTTTACTTTTGTTTCACGTTTAAAATAAAAATGGCCTGACCTTGCATCCTTTTCAAGAATAAAGGTTGATTGTTTACCAGCTAGTTTGTTATTGAACATGAGTTCAATACCGAGCGTTCCTTGATTGTCAATATCGGTCATGCCAACAAGTGGCCCAACTGACTCTATCGGATAATAGCGGCTTGGCTCTTTTAACAATTTAATATCCATAAGTTGATTTTTTTGTATGACTTCAAGCTGCATTGGTGTTAAACGGCGCTTGATGTACATAAAATGGGACTGCTTATTTTTTTCAAGGCGCTCATACGCCTGCGGAAAATGAGCTTGTAAAAAGCTTGCAAGTTGCTCTCTATTTTCTAGCTGTCCTGGTATAATAAAGGCTGATAGACTATCTCTGTTCATGGCTAGTGGTTGAATACCGCTACGGTCATAAATTTCTGCTCTTGTAGGGGTTTGTACTACGGTAACCTTATATTGTTGTTGCCCTAGGTGCTGAAAGAAAAGATTTTGAGTAACTTGAACTCTAAAAAGGTTACCCAATACAATAAGATAAAGAAAAACAAAAGTGAAAAAAATCACTATCAACCGAGGATTATGCTGGACATGGAGCATTGTTTTTCTCTAGCTTAGATAATGATTCCTGACAATGCACTACTTTGATTTGATCTAGTCGAACTTCTTCCATTTTTAATTCAATACGTGCATAAGCCAGTAAAGCAGTTCGATTCTGGGCTTCCTGTAAAGCCTGCATAATCTGTTGTTTATGCTCGATAAGCTTTGTTTTCTGTTTTTCATAGGCTTGCTTCTCATACGAAAGCTTGATCATGTGACTATGCTTATGGATATGAAAAAATATGAAAAATACATTTACTATGATAACGGTGGCAATAAACATTTTTTTCTTCATTTGAGTGCTCTGCTTTGATTTTTTTTACTATAGCAAGAGGGCTACTCCTGAAGCAATACCTTCACAGAACTCTTGCAAATGATGCTCAAAATATCAGGTCTTTTGCAAATGAGCTTGATTGCGTAGTTTTTGCTTTGTTTGGTGCATTGTTCTTTGTCTGATCTAAGCCTATACTAACATTGTATCGAAAGGCGTGCTATGGGTTCAAACAATCAATTAAAATTGCTTCCCAAGGGAATTCAGCCATTTAACAAAATGCGCAACGGAAACTACCTTTATGTTGATAAAACCAAAAATATTTATCAACTTATTCAGAAGGGAAACTATTACTTTCTCTCTCGGCCGCGGCGTTTTGGAAAATCATTACTTATTTCTACTCTTGCAGAGTTATTTTCAGGTCATAAGGAATTATTTAACGATTTATGGATTGCATCAAGAGCATACATGGGACAAGCATCCGGTTATTCAATTAAGTTTTTCAGCAATGACGCATTGAGTGCTCAAGCATTGCGTGATGATATTGTTTGGACACTGCAAGAGATTGGCAAGCACTATAACATCGACATTAGCAATGCTCCTTCAATGCAAACAACATTTACGTCCCTTGTTAAGCAGCTAGGGGCATTAATAAAGTTGTAATTTTGGTAGATGAGTCATGATTATGCAATTCTTTCAAATATTCAGAGTGTTGAGCTAGCAGAGTCATGCCGCAATGTACTAAGTGATCTTTTTAGCATTGTTAAAGATTTGGATCAATATATCAGATTTGTTTTTATAACAGGGGTAAGTAAATTCTCCAAAACATCGATTTTTTCGGGGCTTAATAATTTGGAAGACCTTACTATAAGTGCTCAAGGGGCTACGTTACTGGGATACACTCAAGAAGACCTAGTAGGAAATTTTAAGCCCTATATTAAAAAAATCTCTGCTCAAAATAAAACAACTTTTGAAAAACTCATTGAACAGGTCCGCCTTTGGTATGATGGTTATCAGTTTTAATTACTAAAGCAAACGAATTTTGCGAAAATGGACGATGATATCCCATTTGCAATTAGCATAAATATTGTCAATCTTAAGTGATCTGAGAAAAACTTAAAAATAGACATTGAATATAAGGGAGCTCAAGTGCAATTGCAGAAAATAAAGTGGTATAATTTCACTTATGCTACTTTTATATTAGGGGTCATTCTATTATTGATAGTTGTTTGGCAACAACCTGAAAGTAGTCTATTTACAGAGCAAGTTCCAGATTCAACTCGTTTTTTTATTGGTAAAGTTTCAATTGATTTGGTAGTGCCGACTAAAGAAGAGGCCTATGAACTTGAAAAATTACAAGGTATTTGCCAGAAAGAGGCGGAGCAATTCGCACTTATGGGTAATCGCTGTGCGGCGTATATAATGGCAGTGAAATCTTTTAAAGCTTTGTTTATGCTATACAAACGTGCAGTTCTTGAACATTTGAAAGGCAATAAAGATTGGGCACTCATAGACCGGGATCCAGAGAGCCGAATTTGTCGGGCAATGACTTTTGGCGCCATATCAGCTTCTCTAGGCTTTTCTTCAACGTATTATCTAATGAGCATAATCTATCCGGAATTTTTAGCATCCAATTTATCCAGTAACTGTCTGAGTACTGTTTATTATCTTTGTTGGGCTAAAAAAAATAATCTACCCACTGTCATTCTTAAAACAAAAGAACGCATAATCTACAGCTACGGTCAAAAGGTATGGGAAAGAATTGAAAGCATCGCTTTAGCAAAGCTTAGAGAAGCTGAGAAAAATCAAACAGAATTTTCACAATCTTCTGATAAAGCTGCATTCATCAAAGATATGCTGAAGAGCAGCAAGAACATATTTTATGAGGATGAAACATTTGATGATGCTTATTGGAGTAGTATTTAATTTGAAATTTGCCTGAAAACGTTTGGTCGAGTACAATGGACCATAAAAAATCATCCGATGAAATGGAATGTATGACTCATATTGATCAAAATTTAACAGCTGATGCTCCGAGCAATCTTGCACCTGCTCAATTATTGCCTCATAACTATCCTCTATGGGTTAACCTACTGTCATTCCTAATTATTGGATTATTTCTGTATTCGATCACTCATGTACCAAAATTAATGAAGATGGCAAGTCTTGCTGATGCTGCTCGAATTTCTTATGCAAATGGTAATTATGCTGTAGCAAAACGAAATTATTTGTTAATTCTAAATGAGTTTCCTGAATCTCGACTAGCCAATCTGGGACTCATTGAAGCTATATTTGCTGATAAAAATTTTGGCGATTTTCGAGTGAGTATGCGACACTTGGCAACGATTGGTAGGCAATTAAGCAAAAATCAGTGGAAAAGAGTTATAACTATAATGCCAAGAGAATTCCAGAAATTGTTTGTGTTGCTATTAGAGGATAAGAAATGTATATCCCACTACTTGGAAAAATAATTACTGCATTAACATTCCCAGGAGTTGTGGTCCATGAATTTGCTCATCGCTTTTTTTGCGATGTTACGAAGGTCCCCGTTTACAATGCCTGTTATTTGACCTTAGTTAATCGCAATAATTGTGGTTATATTATTCATGAACAGGAAAAAACTATCTGCAGTGCTTTTTTAATCAGTATTGGTCCCCTGATTATTAATAGTACGTTATGTGCTGTATTAAGCTTACCTGGAATTCTGCATTTGAGTATTTTACATGATTGTCCGTGCTTATCTTCAGTAGTTCTAATGTGGATTGGATTTTCAATAGGTTTGCACGCTCTACCAAGCGATGTGGATATGACAAACCTTCTTCATTCGTTAACCCGCTTGGGGGCTAATACATTAACCATAGTTATTATTAAGTTACTCAGCTATGTTTTTAGCTTTTTTAGGTTCATTCGAGATTGTTTTATTGGCCTAGTTTTTTCTATAGGTGCCTAAATACTTTAACCAATATTTATTTTGCCGTCGAGAAAAAAAGCCATCTTGTAGTAGCCCAATGTGCTACTCAAAAAATATCATAGAAGATTTTCCTGAAGTTTTGGTATTTCTCTTGACCCGATGGCAAATGTAGTCCACGACCAGGTCCCAGTTTTATCCAAGTTTCTTTATGATTAAAGCAACCAAAGAGTCATGAATTCTGCTTCACCGTTGCAAATTCGCAGTCCTGCTGCTTGATACAATCTGTTTGTTGCAATGCGTATGAGGTTTCTGGCTCTTATATTTCAATGTAGTTAGAAGTCCTGGGACATAGTAAAGTGAACTTCGCTAATAGGCTCGCCGCGACGTCTGTTGCGATCGAGCTTGAAGCCCCAATCTACGCGCAATGGAGTTGGGCTTGTTAGTCGAATACCAAATCCAATAGCATGCCTGAAGGAAAAGTTATTGCCTCTAACAGACTTCAATAAGGTAGGGTTTATGCCAGGCGTATCCCATGATGCACCACCGTCATAAAAGAGCACGCCTCGGATCGTTGGAGTGACATTAGCTAAGAGTTCAGCATTAACCCAGAAGGCTTTAGTGCCTCCCAATGAGTCGCCAAAGATCGAAGGTCCAATTTGACCCCATAAAAAGCCACGAACAGTTGCAGGACCACCCAGATGGAATAGCTCTCGATAAGGGATGGTGTGGTTACCTAATGCATGTACAAATCCACCATGACCATGCAGGAGGAAAATAAGATCATATTCACCAATAATTGGGGTAAACCAAGTTGCATCAGCTTCAAGCTTAACAAAGCTGAAATCACTATGGAATGCCGGCAGCCCGGCTTTAACATTGAGTGTCCATTGATAGCCTCTGCTTGGCATTACTGGATGATTACGTAAATCTTGTCCTACAGAGCCACCAAACCAGCTGAACGTACCCGATTGAAATTGTCTTCTTAGTCGTTCTTGTAATAATGATACTTCAATCTCTGACTTTCCTTGAGCATTTACTTCGATGTCATTTTGAAAGCGAATCTTTTCAAGGCCGGCGGTAAAGAGTACTTTGGCATTGGTAAACGTTACGGGTGCATAACCTAAAATACCTGAAGTACCAGTGATGACTTCTACTGGAATATTGGTCAAGCTGGTAAAATCTTCATAGACGGTCTTACGATGATATGCTTCAATTGCTCCAGTGATAGGTCGATCAAACAGCCATGGATTTCCTACGCTGAAGGTTACCCCCCTATCTTCGCGGGCGTAATTGAGAGCAAAATTGTAAGAGATACCGGTACCTAAAAAGTTGCGATCCCCAATGCCTGCGGTAATTTTAGCGGAGGTCGCAGGTGATGTTTGGTCATGATCAGCACCACCAAAGCCTATTTGAGCAAAAAGCTTACCAGTTGGGACTTCCTTTACAATAAGGTCTAAGTCAGCTAAGTTTTCATTAACCTTGTTAGTTTTCCAATTTACCCCTTCGCGAGGATCGAAGAAGCCAAGCATTTCTACATTTGCTTTTGATTCATCCATATCAGGTGTCCTTAAAATGTCACCTTCATTCAGTGTTAACAATCTTCGAATAACATAATCCCGAGTTTTATTATTTCCAATTATGTTGATTCTTCCTAACAAGACTTTTGAGCCAAGTTCACTGTAAAAGATCATATCAACTGTCTTGGTTTCATGATTCGGTTGAATCAGTGGATCGATATCTGCATAGAGGTAACCAAACTGTCCCCAAATTAAGCGTAAAAGTTCTAAAGTTTTACGAATCAGCTCGCGGGAATAGAGTTGCCCCGGTCTTATCGGAATGCGAGCTAGCAATTCAGGCTCGCCTAGCAAATCATTACCAGGAGCTGCCACTGAATTAATGGTGTAGAGATCGCCTTCATCAATAGTATAGGTAATGTCAAGAACGTAAGGATTCAGCTCATCTTTATGGACATCAATATTCTTTACACGTGCAGTAAGAAAGCCACTACTTTGATAGAAATTTTCAATGACATATTTATCGCCTTCAAGCATTTCAGGCTGAAAGCTTCCTGCCCTATCCATAAAGCCGAAGATCCAATCTTCACGGGTATACAAAATGCTTCGTAATTTTTTACTGGTGAATGTAGCATTTCCTATGAACTCAATTCTTCTAACGACAGATGGGTATCCCTCTACAATAGTAAATACTGCAATGGCGGTATTACGTTCAGTTGGCCGCAACTCAGCCGTGATAGCAACAGCATGATAATTTTTTTCACCATATAAGCTTTTTAGCTGATCAGCATATTCTTGCAGTTCCTCTGAGTCCATAGCAGGAATTTCTGAAAGTTTGAGTTTTTTTTCAATCTCATCTTTTTTAAGGTGTTTATTGCCTTCGTAGATAATTTCTTCTATTTTAGTTTTTTCAGCTACAATCACGTAAAGATTGATTTCAGTAGGAGAGATATCTTCTATTTCTACTTCAATAATATTAAAATAGCCCAAGCTATGAATATTGTTAATTAATGCTCTTGTTAATGCTGGATCAAAGCGCTCACCAACCCTGTAAGGAATCTTTGCCCGCAAAGCATTTTCCGGCAATAGGGTATTGCCAACAACAATAATGCTTCTAATAATTTTTTGCTCGCCAATCGATGGCTCTTGCTCATCATCAAAATCGTTCAGGTCCTGGGTATCTTCCTGCGCAATAACATTATTAGTGATGGCTGGTTCTGCTTGGCCATAGAGAAGGTAACTATTAAGTTGGATAACCAGCGCATATATAACATATAATAAAAACAACTTTATCTTAGCTAACATTGAGTGCTCCGAAAATACTCTGGCATCGTTTATTTTTTTGGAAATAGCATCATTAGGATACTCTTTTTGGTGAAATTGGCCACAAATATTTCATCGGATGGTTTTTTTGATTCCTTTCTGATCAGTTTACCCGCTATAAAGAATCTCAAAAATTGTTCATACTCAGCGTTATGGGTGGTTTGCCAAGTTAATGCTTAGCAGGTAAAAATATACACTCCCCTGAGACAACCTTCCGGCTGCTTATTGGCAATCGTAAAATTCTTAGATCCCGTCATCCCCTTCGCTAAAACTATGGCGGACAGGTTATGGATTCGATCCTTCGACCGGGCTCGCGCTTCGCTCCGCATTGTTCCGCTGACCACGAGCGGGTGAGATAAGTTGAGTGATGCTGATCGCAGGAGAATTCATTAACAAGAGAAATTAGCTGAAAAGGAGTAACATCGGGGTTATCTATTGTGCCTACGTGCAAGTCTTACTATACTGTAACTGTACTTTTGATTATCTAACGAACAAGCTTGGCGGGCTGTTATGAAAACTATAACAACATTTTATCCATTAACCATTACCAACACTCTTACTGGCGCCAAAGAACTATTTAAGCCTATTGTAGATAAGCAAGCATTGCTCTATGTTTGTGGTATTACCCCCTACGATTATGCCCATTTAGGCCATGGTAGGTGCTATACTGTATTTGATTTGCTTTTTAGGTTATTGCAAGTGCTGGAATATGAAGTTACCTATTGTAGGAATTTTACCGACATCGATGATAAATTGCTTGCTCGCGCTCAAGCAGAAGTTAATGATCAACATGCATATCCAATGATTGCAACAAAGTTTATTAATGCTTTTCATGAGGATATGGCCTCACTTAATTGCTTAACACCTACTTTTGAGCCGCGAGTAACCGAGCGTATCCCCGAAATTATCAGCTTTATTGAGCACCTTATTGCAAAAGGTAATGCCTATGTTGTAGCTGGTGATGTCTACTATAGCATAGAAACTTTTCCCGAATATGGAAAACTTTCAAAAAGAGATCTGAGCGATTTAGTCGTTGGTGCACGTGTTCAGGTAAGAGAAGATAAACGAAGTCCCTTTGATTTTGCTCTGTGGAAAAAAGATATACCAGGTAACCCTGGGTGGCAAAGCCCCTGGGGGTGGGGCCGCCCTGGTTGGCATATAGAATGCTCGGCATTAGCTAATCATTATTTGTCGCAGACCATTGATATTCATGGTGGTGGTATGGATCTTATTTTTCCTCATCATGAAAATGAAATAGCTCAATCGGAAGGACTGCATCATAAGCCTCTTGCTCACTACTGGGTTCACAATGCATTTGTGATTATTAATAAGGAAAAAATGTCCAAATCATTGGGCAATTTTTTTACACTGCGGCAAGTATTTGAGCACTATGATCCAATGGTAGTTCGATATTATTTGCTTAATCATCATTATCGTCATCCATTAGAATTTTCATTTACTGACTTGGATAGTTTTGCAAAAAGCTATCAACGCTTAAGTCTTTTTTTCAAACCAATAAGTTTGCAATCGCTTACCCATGAAGCACTGATGACCGTACCCTTGCTCCAAAAATTAATGAATGCTCTTTGTGATGATCTCAATGTTGCTAAATTTTTTGGGATACTATTTGATAACCTATCGATGCTTTCCGATGATCAAGAACAAGCGGGAATCGTAAAAGCACTGGTGCAAACAACGTTGGGCTTATCACTCGAGCCTTTGGCCGAGCAAAAAATACTAGTAACGCCTGAGATTCAAGAGCTTATAGTATTACGTGAACAAGCTCGTCTGGCCAAAGATTGGGCACAAGCAGATGCCTTACGAGAGCAATTGCGTGCGTTAGGCTTTATGATTCAAGATCATAAGATTACTTAGACTGTGTTAGATTGCCACATTATTAAAGCAACTGCTTAATTTTAGTTTTTAAGTCAGATTCTTCCATAAATCCTGTTTCCTTACCAACAACCTGATTATCTTTAATAAACAAAAACGTTGGCACGGAGGTAATGCCGTATTCGATAGCTAGTTCTCTTGACTCATCGACATTGAGTTTTGCAAAGACATACTCATTGCCCAACTCATGTTCTAATTTTTCAAAAATAGGCATCATATGTTGACAGGGGCCACACCAAGTGGCAAATACCTCAATGACAACTGGTTTTGTTGCTTGTTCAACTTCATGCTTGAAATTATGTTTAGTAAGACTGACTATCATAGATGTTCCTCAAAAGTTAAAGTTGCCGTCCTTAAAGTATATACCAGCAAACAAAAAAAAAAACCAATTTGTTCGGTTTTGAGCCATATAGCCGCTTGGAATAAGCTGTATCCAGTGTATTGCTATCTGCAAACTATAAATGCACCTTTTGTGAATAGCTTTATGTAGAATTGGATTTAACCACTATTCTAGGAAATAGAGGATCTGTACTACTCAACCAATCTTTGCAAGGAAGTCTATTTACCGTAGCTACCGACCTTGATGGTTCGTTAAACACCAATCGAAGCAATACTTATAGCCCGGAGTAAATTGGGATGTCTGTGAAAAAATTAAGCTTACCGTTGGAGGCGGTTTCCTCTATTTGCGCGATAACCGCTTTGCTCGTTTTATAAGAAATGATTTAAGATTGGGCTTTAGATCTCAAATTAAAGCTGGTACCGTAAAATTTGGTTCTCTAATACATCCTACACCAAGAACTACCGCGACAGTTTTGTATTTTTTGCAATGGGCCCAACAAAAGCTCAGATACATAATGTTCCGCTCAATAACACAACTTTTTATAGTTTTCCCCAAGTTATGGTTAATGAACTGGAAGTAGAAGCTGCATATAAAATAAATGAGCAGTTTACTATCTCACTTTCTGCTACGTTCCTCATCCAAGCTCTTAAAAATGGCAAAGTTAAACAACCGGCAGCAGATGTTCTGTTGTATAGCAATAGGGTAGCAACTTTTTATCGTACTCAAGACTATTATATGATGCTTAATGTATATTATACATTCTAGCTTGCCACGAAGCCTTTTCTAGTCAATCTCCCTGTGAGAACCATTCATCTCAGGTAGTCATATGCCTATGGCTCTAACTCTCCAAGAATTAAATGGAGCTCAAACATATATACATCACTGCTTTATCGTAACCTTCATGGCGGTAAGAATTCCGCGAAGTTATGTTTAAACAAAACTTAATGCAACTCTTGCTGTTAAAAGTCTGGATTTTTATACTAGATATAAGCGAGTTTTTCAAGCTTTGAAAATCTGATTTGCACATTAAAGGAAAACACATGAAGAAATGCTTAATGAAGCTTAGTGTAATGAGTATACTAGCTTTTAATCAATTTTCAGGAGCCCAAGAGGTTGAAGTTGTTCGCAAAAAAAATAAGCCTCGTGCTACGCAAATAGAGCCTAATATCGAAGCTCGACTACAAGATATCAAGGACCTTGTTTCTAAAGCAGTTCCTCATTTTCTGAATAATGATATTGAAATAGCATGTCGAGATTTTGCACATGGCTCTGGGTGGCGTTTAGGTAATATATTTGTTTTTGTTTTTGATGCAGATGGCAACGTGCTAGTTCATGGGGATGATACAACTCTTATTTGGCAAAGCATTAACAATATAAAGGGGGTTTCAGGACAGCCTATCATTAAGGATATGCTTGTCACCGGTAGCAAGGGTGGGTGGGTAAACTACCCATGGCAAGGCGGTTATAAGTCAGCATATGTTCAGCGGGTAGAAAAGGATGGAAGAATATATGTTGTAGGATCGGGCTTTTTTCCTGAATCTCGGGTCTATTCAACTGTTCAACTAGTTAATAATATTATAGCTAGTTTTGAGCATAATCGATGGGAACAAACACTAGCCCTCATTGATGACAAAGGACCCCATGGCCCATTTGTAAAAGGCGATATCTATGCTTTCGTTTTTGATCTCGAGGGCAATTGTATTGCCCATGGTGAGAATTCAGGGATGATTGGTCAAAATCTTCTGGAAGTAAAAGATAGCAACGGGCTCTTTTTAGTGCAAGAACTAATTAAAGTAGCTAAATCAAAAGAAGGTAAAGGCTGGGTAGAGTATGTTTGGAAGAATGCAAAAAAACGATCATACGTTCAGCGCTATGTTAACCCAAAAACTAAAATTCCTTACCTCGTTTCAGCTGGTTATTACCCAAATATTGATGAATCTGATGTACGAATTTTTGTTCAAAGAGCAATCAAGCATTTGCAAAATAATGGCGCAAAACAAGCTTTTGCGGATTTTTCCAATCCGGTAGGCGACTTTGTTCGAGGTGGCTTGTTTATAGAAGTATACAGTATGCAAGGACGGATAATGGCTGATGGTGATAATCCCGGATTTGTTAATCAAGAATTTCTTAATCGAAAAGATTTAGATGGCAAATATACAACACAAGAAATCTTAGAAATTGCTAATAAGTACGGTAAAGGTTTGGTCAACGTTTCTCAAAACAATTCCATCAAGGTACTGTATCTTGAAAAAGTAGTGGTTCCTGATGGGGTGTTTGTAATAGTATCTGGTTATTATCCAGCGTCAAAAAAATATTCGGTACAATCATTAGTAAATAGGGCAGCGGACCATCTAAAGGTTCATGAAGCTATAGAAGCATTCAAAGAATTTAGTAATCCTAATAATGATTTCTGGAAAGGAGATATTCACTTATTTGTATACACCGATCAAGGTAGTCGTTTAGTAGCTGGTCTGCAAACAGAAATGATTTGGCAAAATTTCTATAGGGAACGAGATCAAGAAGGAAAGCCAGTTATAGATAATTTAATAGCACTCGCAAAAGCCGGTGGCGGTTGGGCCCGCTATAAATCTCGTAATGCCATAAGAAGAGTGTTTGTTCGTTCTGTTGAAAAAATAAACCCTGCAGGAGCGATCGAAAGATATATTTTCGGAAGCGGTTATTACTTGTAATGTTTACCCAATTGATAGTAAAGTTTGCCAGGGTTTCAGTTTCTCAAGATACGTGCCTTGAAAAAAAAGGTATATTGCTTTGTAAGCAATAGTCCAATAAGTGCTACTGTTGCAAAAACAATGAGCATTATCCCTGAAACTTTGTTAATCCAGTCAAGAACTGTTGTGCTGCAACGTGAGCGAAAAAAAGATAAAAAGGCACTCAGTGAAAAAAACCAAGAAGCTGAGCCTAAAAATATGCCGCAAGAGATGATTGCAGCGGCACGATAACTATTACTTTCTTCAGCTAAACCAAACCCAACAAAAAGTGCTGTTGAAGAAATGATAGTAATCGGGTTAGCCAACGTAAGTAAAAAAGTCTCAATTGTCGTAGTTATGAAGCCGCGGCTTTTGTTTATTGCCTGAAATTCAATGAGGGGTTTGGCCATCATGGATTTAATGCCCAAATAATACAAAAAAAGGCTGCCAATGGTGATAAATATATGTTGGTAATTAAGTAAAAAATGTGAAATAAAGGTTAAGCCTAAGGTTGCAATAACTGCATAGACCCCATCGCCAAGTGCGGCCCCTAATCCCGTTGCCAGTCCTACGACAAACCCCTGTACTAAGCTCCGGCGTATACACAGTATACCAATCGGACCAACTGGTATTGCAATCAATAGGCCGATGAAAAATGATTTTAAAAAAAGATACATGCCCTTACTCCTAACATAACCAGTATAGCAGTATAAGCGTCTAATACACAAATGCTGATTTTTTTCTTGCAAAAAAAATGGAAAGTTCCTTGTAAATTTGAACCTGAGGTGCAAAAATACAAGGAAAACTGATTTCGATCGATAGTGAGCTAGTAAGATTTACAGCGGGTTATCTTGAAAGCCGATGAGCCTACATTCTGGTTGTGGCATAATGCCAAACTGATTATAGACTAGCTTTTGCATTGTTTGAGCTAGAGTAATAATATCAGTCGTAGTTGCTTTTCCTCGATTTACAATCATATTAGCATGCTGGTACGAAACAACGGCATCGCCTACTGAAAGTTCTCCTTTAACGCCTATTTTGTCAAGATAATACGCTATATAAATGAGCTTTTTGCCACAGCATACTCCTGTCAATTCATCCTCATGAAAATTCCTAAAGAAGCTCCCACACGTGCCTGTTGTTGGATAGCGTTTATGCCGATGCCGTATTGTTTCATCAGCTCGACCTCGGGCATAGGCAGCTCCTGGGGCATCGCTTTTTTTGAGCTTAAATGTTGCACTCAGCAGATAATGAGTTTCTTGATGTAAGGTGGAATAGTTATAGCCAAAGCAAAACCATTGAGCATCGACAGTGCTTACACTACCTGTTTCCTTATTAATTACTTGAGCGCTTACCAAAAAATGACTTAGTAAATGCTCAAAATAATGAATATTTATAAACACTGATCCACCAACCGTGCCAGGAATACCGCTAAATTCCTCAAGTCCAATCAGCTGGTTTTCTAAACACCAATCAATAAGAGCCTTAAATGAAACACCAGCTCCAGCCTCAACAAACGCATGAGCTTTATCATCGGCAATGAGGTGTATTTGCATTATTTTTGGTCGAATAACAAGACCAGCAACGCCATCATCACTTATAAGAATATTGGCACCTTCACCAAGAACCACCAGTTGTAAGTCCTGTTCTTGTGCAAATTTCAATGCCTGCTTAAACTCCTGAGCATTGGTAGGTTCTGCATAAAAAGCTGCATTGCCTCCAGTTTTAAACCAATTTTTATCGGCAAGAGGAACATCTAAGGCAATAAACGATGGCGTTGGAGTAAAGGTAGGTTGATGTAATT
The DNA here is from genome assembly GCA_963706585.1 of uncultured bacterium. Taxonomy (GTDB): domain Bacteria; phylum Babelota; class Babeliae; order Babelales; family Babelaceae; genus MFD02248-292. Next base: position 1,403,658 of record OY970169.1, on the reverse strand, counting down.
GATTCAGTTGATGAGGCATACTAGTACTAATTGTTTAATCGTTTAGAAAATTAATTATCAAAATTATCTGGAGTCCTGGTGGGCTTCGTTCGTATGGTTACCTTCTGTTCTTTGACTAAAGCCGCACAAGATTCACTACAGGTATTATGATAGTCGATACTACACGCTTGACAAACAATAATCTGCTTGTTGCATTCAGCATTAATACAATTGCTATAGTCATCATAGGACCCCGCACAAGAATAACAAGTGGCAAGAGTATGGCTGGTAACTTTGATAGCTATGCGGCCATCAAAGACGTAATTTTTCCCTTTAAAAAAACCATCAGGAAACTTCTCAATGTATCTATGAATACCGCCAGTTATCTGATACACTTCTTTGGCCACACCCTTTGATTTTAGGTAAGCAGAAGCTCGCTCACAACGTATTCCCCCCGTACAAAACATCAGAACTTGCTTATCCTTAAATTGCTCAAGGTGAGCATCTACATAGCTTGGAAATTCTCTAAAGTTGTTTATGTTCGGTGTAATTGCTTTGGCAAAAGTACCAATAGCAGACTCGTAATTATTTCTGCCATCTAAAAACACAAAATCTTCCGATTGCTCTTGCATAAACCTATGCGCCTGCTCAGGACTTACATGGATTCCGCCATTTTTATACGAAGCTTCAGGTCCATCAAAGTTAAGACGAACAATTTCTTTTTTAACTTGGACTTTAAGTCGAGGGAAATGGCACGCATTACCACTACTTTCCTTAATATCAATATCGGCAAACAAGTGATGCTCAAGCATTGCTTGTTTATAACCATTTATTGATTCAACACACCCACCCAAGGTGCCATTAATGCCTTCATGAGCAATTAAAATACGACCCTTAAGGTTAAGACTTTGGCAAAGCTCACGCTGCCAAACAGCAATCTCTTGCGGCTTTTCTATATCAATGTATTTGTAAAATAATAATATCTTTCCCATATTTTTAGTATAGCATCAACCCAATGAAAAGAAAAAGAGAGAAGCAAATCAACCGGCTTGAATGGATGAGAAAAGAGAGGAGCTAGCTAACTAGCTGTTAAAGGGGCACGCCCCTTTAAAATCCCCAGGGATTTCAAAAGCAAGAGAGAGCGGAAAACGCTCTCTCTTGCCAATACGTAAGACTAAGCAGCTTGTGCTAGGTCAGATGTTTTTTCAAGGTTATTATGCTTTCTTAACCAATCAATATAACGCTCACGTTTCTCTTTATCTTCAAACCACCAAGTATTAATACCCGGGATAAGCTTATAGGTAGGCCTAAAATTACCCACTTCAGGCTCTTCTAGTCCAACGTGCAAGTTAATTATCCTGCCATTGCTTTCTTCTTCAAGCACGGTTGGCTCTCTAAAGTGAGTGGCAAATATACAAATATTTTGCTGTACTTGTATTACTTTTTCACCAAACCGATACAGACGCTTGGCACCTTCTTCTTGCATGGTTCCCTTAAACACTTCATCCATAATCGTTAAGCAACGATCCGTTGGCTTGAGCAACGAAATATCACGTTCTATTTGATCAACACGTTGAGCCTCAGCCATAAATGTTGAGAAGCCCTCTTCACGATTTTGCTTAATATCCATATAGGTTAGCATTTTTGTAACTGGTGCTAGCGTAAGTGAACGAGCAAACCCGATACCATACACATGAGCAAGGTAAACGTTATATGCTATTGCCTCCATGGTAGTTGATTTACCGCAGCCATGAGGACCCGTAAGCATTACGTTTGGCATGCCACCATCGCTTTGCCCAAGAGTAATGGTTACTGGTACTGCTAGTTTCGGGTTAACAAGCGGATTCCATCCCTCTTCAATAACAACATGGGGTAACGCACTATCGATGAATTCTGCAAAGCAGTAATGAACCGGTTCCTGCTCAAATGCACGTATATTTTTCGCTACAGTCACATAAGCATCAAGTTCACCAATAACCTCAAGCGCTGGCACTAAGTTTTCTTTAACTTGAGGTAACAGTTTTACCGCTGCCAATACACGCCCACGAAGTGATAAAACCGTCGGCTCTCCTTTAAAGGTGTTTGTTGCCATAAGTTTCATGAACTGATTCATTTTGCTAGTAATGCCATAAGATTTTGTGCATAGCTTATCAAGAACATCGCTTGAAGTTAAATTTTGCTTAAGAACTTGGTTATTCTCAATAAGCGCATTAAGATTCTTAAAGCCATCAAGTACTTGAGCTACGCCGTTCATTTTTGTATGAAGGTGATCTTTAATACTTTTAGTGAATTGTATCGTGTTTGTTGCCTGAATAATCCGGTAAATAGTCCACAAATCAAGAATAGCTCTCCAACCATAAGTAGCTCCAAAGCTTGCCCATGTAGGATAGCCTTGACTTTTGAAAATGTTATAACGATCACCAAGAGTAATATTTTCTATCTCGTTCTGGCTAATATAATTCTTAGCTCTGCTTTTTACAGAATAGCTTGATTCCCAAGGAATGTGGCCATAAAATGGTTCTTTGCCAATCATCCTTATGCTACCAGTGAAGGTCTTGTAAAGAAATGTTTTAAGATTCTGCTCACCTCTATCATATTTTTCGATGTTATTCATCATCGGCTGTACGAAACTCATAAACCACATAGCAGGCAAATAGCCAAATCCTTGCCAAATATTTTGCCAGGCCCTGAACGCTTCGAGCGCTTTAGGATTATCATTATAGCGCCCAAAAAACTTAGGAAGATAAACTTGCTCAAATACCTTTTGCTGAATGTCATCGTGGTCTTTCCAAAATTCCAGCAAAGACGATTCATTCGCTTTTATTTTCTGCAATTGCACCTCAAATTGCTCTAAGAGAACTGGATTTTCAACAAGCTCCTTAATGAAAGTCTGGCGCTTTTTGATTGTCGTAATATCTACCAGAGGTTGAGAAAGCTGTGCTGCAAGTACTGCATGCCCCGCAGTCGTTGTCGCCTTAAGCCTATTTAAGATAGAACTTTTACGGGAGTTTGTATCACCACATAAAATATGAAGTTCCTGAACTGACTGCTTATTTGCTACTGTTTGAATCTCGGGCTTTGGTAATTCGGCAAATAAGTTAAATAAAATTTCCTTTTTTTCAAAATCAGATAGAGGCACCGTGTGAGGTTTAGCCTTTCTGATATCTTTTTCTATAGCAGCTTTTTGTTGTGCCAGTGCTGCTTTTTGTTCTGCTGATAATTTTTCTGGTTGTAATTTAATGTGATCCTCGGCTTGTAATGCAATTTCTCCAGCCACCTTGTAGGGCGAGTCTATGCCATAAGCTAGTGAGCTGAACAAAAGTGCTATACTCAGCGCTTTTGTATATACTATAGTTTTCATGTAATCTTAGCCTTTCCTATCAAAGATGCATTAATTGTTAATAGCATGTTACCTGCCAAGTATATAATAAGAAAGGCAAAAGTAAAAAGGAGATAGATGTCTTTTGCATATGTAAAAATATGGTGCAATGAAAAAATACGAGTTAGCTTATGAGAAGAATTACGCATAACATTAAAGTTGTTTTTACGATTTTTACTTTCCCTTGTATCATTTTCATCTATTTTCTCTATACGTTGCCAAAAACAAAAGCTGAGCAGATTATCAATCAGGAATGCCGACAATTAGCTGAAAAACCCATGGAATGCAATTCCAAAGATCCTGCTTTTTTTTTAGTAAGTAAGAGCATTTCATTGGGTAATTTTGTGCCTCAAGATCTAGAACTTTTCAATGACATCTATGTCTCTAAAAGGATCATTCCCGATTTAAGCCATTTGCTTGAAAGTGCTAAAAAAGATGGGCTACAGCTCAGGGTCGTTTCTGGCTATCGTAGTTATGATAAACAAGTTCAAGTATTTAATTCTTGGGTGAATAAAGAGCTTAAAAAAAAGCCAAGAATGACAAGAAGCCAAGCTGAAGAGGTAGCTAATACCTATTCAGCTCGTCCTGGGCACTCCGAACATCAGCTGGGTACTGTGGTTGATGTACTGTCAGCAGAAAATAACTACCAATTTTCACTTGAGCCTCACTTTAGATATCCTGCATGGCTTGAAAGCAATGCCCATTGCTATAATTTTAAGATTAGTTATGGTAAAAACAGCACAGAATATCAATATGAGCCTTGGCATTTGCGATGGTATCCACCGCTTTAATGCGGATTGATAGTTTTTTGCTTTTGTTGTACTCTGTCATCACTAGAATTCATTCAATAGAAGATCCGTTTTCGGTTGGCAAAGGAAGCCCATGAAACTATCATTAGCGTGGATATTTGATCACATTAAAGCATCATGGAAAGACGTTGACGTAACCAAGCTTATTGCCCAATTTGGCTCTATTACAGCTGAAGTTGAAGATGTTAAGCATATCCAGCTAGATCTTACAGCTATTACCCTTGCAAAGATATTGAGCATAACTTCTCTTGGCATTGTTGCTGAAAGTGCAGAATTTAAAAAGAAATTTTCTTTGCCTGAGCGGGCTGGCATTGAGCCTGGTCATTATTATCTTGTTAAAAAAGCAGGAAGGTCTTATCGATGGTGCACGCTTGGTGATATAGGATCAGAAAAAGAAGGGCTTGTTCCTCAGCTTTCTCGTGCTGATTCAATGGTTAATGGACTTTGGAAAGAACATTTTGAAAGCGAAGATTTTATTATCACCATAGACAACAAATCATTTACCCATAGACCCGATATGTGGGGTCATAGAGGATTTGCTCGAGAAATGGCAGCCATTTTGCAAGTAGAGCTTTTACCCGAAGAGATTTTTTTGGCATCAAAACCGATTAAGCATTATAAAACAACAGCGCCAGTAAGTTCAACAAACCCATTTACTATAGGATTGGAAACTAATCAGGTTGAATGTGAGCATGCTTGCAAACGATTGGCAGCAGTATATATAACTCATATAATAAATCAGCCATCACTTATACCCATTGCCCATCGACTAGCTCGCATTGATGCAAGACCGATCGATATGCTGGTTGATGCTACAAATTATGTTATGTTTGACCTTGGTCAACCGGTACATGCATTCGACGCTGAAAAAATTGGAACGCATACTCTGCTGGGACGCTGTGCTTATAAGGGTGAAGAGCTCAAGCTGCTTGATGGTCAAGAAATAATCTTAGAGTCCAGCGATTATGTGATTACCGATGGCCAAAAACCTATTGCTTTAGCAGGGATTATGGGTGGTCAGCCAACGGCAGTCACTGAGCATACTACAAAAGTTTTACTTGATTCTGCAAATTATGATCCCACGACTATCCGTAAAACATGCGCAAGGCTTAAGCTGAGAACCGAGGCATCTGCACGTTTTGAAAAAGGCCTTGACCCTAACCAAAATACACAAGCGATTTTGCGCTTTTTAAAATTGTTAGAAACTACCAATATTCAGTACAAAGCTTCTGATGCTATTGCTTCAATCGGGCCCTTGGTTGATGAGTCAATTATCATTGTCGAGCATTCCTTTATTACCAGCCGAATTGGCAGTAGTATATCTCCTGAAAAAATTCAAGATTATCTTATTGCTCTTGGATTTGGTGTGCAATTACACCAAGGAGTTTCGTCAAGTAAGCTAGCGCCAGGAATACACTATCACCTCACTGTTCCTACGTATCGTGGTAACGATGTTACTATTGCCGAAGACATTGTAGAAGAGATAGCACGTTTTGTAGGCTATAATACTATCAATCAGTCGTTTGCCCAACGCTCTATGCAACCGTTTAGCACAAGTTCTATAGAAAAAACGCGTGCAATTAAGGGCTCAATGGCCTTTTCTCTTGCTATGCACGAAGTGCAAACATATGCTTTGTATGATGAAGAATTTTTGCACCTTCTTGATTGGCAGCCAAAGGATGCCATTTCATTGGCTAATCCATTTACTCAAAATATGCAGCGGTTGGTGACATCTTTAGTCCCTAATTTGCTTAAATGTGTAACAACCAATAAAGCTAAAGCGGAATCATTGCGCTTTTTTGAGCTTGATCGTGTCTGGTTCCAAGAGTCAAAGATCGTTGAACGAAAAGAGCTAGCTGGTATTTTATTCGAGCAAAAAAAAATAATCGATTTTTATGATATGAAAGCAGAACTTTCCAAGCTTTTCACTATGCTTTGCATCGAAATTGATTGGAAAAAGCCTAGCCAGCAACTTGATTCATGGTATACTGCTCACCAAACAGCAGAACTTATGTATCATGAACGTATCGTTGGCACTGCAGGTATGATTGATCAGACGTTTCTGCATAAGATTGCAGAGGGCAATGCTTTCATTTTTGAGCTTGATGCTGACTTCTTGCTTTCCTTTAAAGCAGCAGTGCATCAGTATGAACAATTACCCAAATACCAAGAGGTACATCTTGACATAAGTATGTTAGTACCAAAAGGTGTCACCGTGGCCGAACTTGAGCATGTGATTGCTGCTTCAGATCAAACAATAAGGCATGTGGAGCTTATCGATTTTTATGAAAAAGAAGAATGGCATGATAAAAAGTCTATTACGATGCGTTTCACGGTATATGATGAGCATAAAACGATGGTTAAAAGCGAGATAGATGCCGTTTGGAACAAGGTTCTCAAGAGAGTTGAGAAAATGGGAGCTCAAGTTAGATGAACTCATGGTCTCGTTGCTACCTCTCTACCCTTTTGGTAATCATCATTTTGCTTTTTGATCGAATTACAAAGATTAAGGCTTTAACTCTTTGGGCAACAGAACTTACCATTACTCCCTATTTTTCACTTGAATTGACGCTGAACCGTGGCATATCCTGGGGGCTTGGTAATTCTCAAGATCCTTGGCTCTTTGTCTTCTTGTCTACTGGTGTACTTCTTATCACCATTGGCCTGGCTGTATATGCTCGACATCGGCTGATTGCAGGATATTCAATTTTTGGTGAACTGCTTGTAATAAGTGGTTCAGTGTCTAACATTATTGATCGGTATCTGTATGGGGGCGTAGTCGATTTTATACATCTTCATGCTTTTGGTTATGCTTTTCCCTCTTTTAATATTGCAGATGCAGCTATTGTGAGTGGTGTCTGTCTTATGTTTCTTCAGCTGCAAAAACAATCATGAAAAAATCTTTTCTTACATCTCTGGCAACGCTTGGTCCAATAGGCTATTTGCCGGCTTCGGGTACGTGTGCATCGCTGGTTACCCTACCCTTCGCCTGCTTAAGCAATCAGGTAATTGTGTCGTTAAGACTCTACTTCTTGTTTGTTTGTATGTGCATATTAGTTTCATGGGCAATTATTAGAGCAAGTGCTGCTTATTGCAAAGGTAATGACCCCAGTGAGATTGTTCTTGATGAGGTTATTGGTATGCTCGTGACATTCTATGCTCTGCCTTGTACTTTAACGATAGCGTTTAATGCGTTTTGTCTATTTCGTTTTTTTGATATCACCAAAACGATGGGCATTAGTTATTTAGAAAAGCGAATTCCTGGGCCCTGGGGTATACTTATAGATGACATCGCCGCAGGCTTGTTGGCTAATGGTGTTATGCACTTAAGCCTTGCTATTCTTCCATAAATAGTAGACCTTATACTCAGCTCAAAAAAATTTCAAAACGAGATAGAACTTGATCTTCTAACTAGTTTTTGTATAATAAGAATTATTAAATAGTTTGATAAATTAAAAATAAATAAATGAAAGGTATTATGAAGAAATCACTACTTGCTGCATTGTATGGCATTTTCTTACTTTTTTTGCCAGGCATTTGTTTCGGTATGTTCAAAGAAGAGGAAATTGCACGAGCTATCCAAGTAAGCCTTAATCAAGCGCCAATTCAAGATGATCAGGAAGAAGAGCAAGAAAAATTAGAAGATGAACCAACACACTACGAAAATAATTATTGGGATTGCTTACCATCAGAACTAAAGATTTATATCATGAGCCACCTAAGAACTGAAGATTTTAAAAATGTGCTATTGGTGAGCCAGGATTTTCAAGGTCATGCTTTAGATCCGCTTTGTCTTAAAAACTGGATTACCTATCTGGTAAAAAATATCAGAAAAGATCAATATCTGCCTAAGTTTATTTCATTCATTAAGCAAGGCAAGAAAGAATTAGTTGAGCTTTTTTTACAATTAGATCCTACGCTTGTCAGTGAAAAATTAGAAAAATACCCCTGTTATTTTAAAACCGCTTTAAGTGTTGCAGTGGAAAAAGGCCAAAGGGAGATAGTTGAGCTACTGCTCGAGAAAAAAGCTCCAATTGATCGAAGCTCAAGTTCTCATCATGGTTACCCGTTAATTACTGCTATTAAAAAGGGTTATATATTGATAACAAAGTTGCTTTTGGATTATGGTGCAGAGATTGATTTTGACAATGATGTGACGGGGTCACCACTTCAGATTGCTACTAGAAAGCGCAATATCGAGTTGATAAAGCTATTGCTTGAAAAGGGAGCGAGTCCTCAGGAAGGTTTTAACTGCAGCGTCGAGGGTTTTCAAAATCCATTGATGCTCCCTATAATGAAAATTTTTCTCGATGCTGGGGCTAAGCTAAGCGGAATACAACTCTCACATTTTTCACTTTTGGGTTTTGCCGTAGAACAAAACGATGTGCACATGATAGAGTTTCTTCTTCAGTATGCTGATAAAGAGTATCTAAATCACCAAGATAGAAGTGGAAATACTGCTTTGATCAAAGCGATAAAGTTCGGTCACAAAGAAGCAGCCCAAGTACTGTTGGATGCTGGTGCTGAATAGTACACTTGAAAATAGAGATAAAGATACGGCTTTCTATATAGCAACAATGCAACAGAATCAAGATATTTTAAATCTGCTATTAGAAAAAGCGACAAATTAGACCTGCCTAATATATTTGTTCGGTTATAATAAGCAATCCCCTTAAACTTCTGGTTAATGTGTGGTGTAATTTTGTGCAAAAATTCTCAATATGAATAAATTACTGTATTTTTAATCTAGTGATATAATAGAAAAATATAAAGAATAAAAAATCTCCCCATAAAATAATAGGTTTCGTATGAATATAAAATTAGCGATTGTCAGTTGTTTGGTTGGAGGCTTTATTCAAGCAATGGAGATAGATGATAGCCACGGAACAATAAGAAAATGGGACGAATTAGTAGCAGAGGATATCGATAGCGGATGTATTTCCGGAGAACCATTTACTAAACGGTCTAGAATTGAGAGAGATAATCTAATATCACCTGATTGGGATGGTATGCCCGCTGAAATAAAGCAAATAATACTGTGTAAGTTATTAAGAGTGCAAGATCCATTTAAGACATTCAAGCAGTTGCATGAATTACGACTAGTATCAAGTGATATGAATGATCAGTGCCTAGATTTACTCAAGACAGAATTTTTAGCCGAACAGGCACAAGCTATGATTGAAGCAGATAAGAATAAAGCAGGTGGTCTTTTTGTAAAATCGGTAAAGTTTGACCATAATCTCATGCATCTACTTATTGACAAAGGGGTTGATGTTTGTTTTTTAAACGAAAAAATTCATCGAAGAGCCCTGGATTTTGCAAGTTCTCTTGGTTATGCTGATATAGTAGATACTCTTCTTGGCAAAGGTGCTCATAGAAAGAATGAGAGTTTTGTCTGGGCTTTGCGGAGTGCAATTATATGGGGACATCATGCAATAGCTGAAAAACTTCTTGCAGCAGGGGCATTGGATGCTCCTTTACAGCCAAGATTATTAATTTCGGCAATTATTTTAAAAAAATTTGATGCTCTAAAAGTATTGCTTGATCAAGGAATAGATCCTAATTGTACTGATAATGGCAAATATAGTGCGCTTAGGTATGCCATCGCAGGTGGCGATATAGCTACAATACAATTATTGCTGGATCATAAAGCTGATGCTCATGCAGGATTAATATTTTCCTGTGTCATGGGCAAGAAAGATATCGTCAAACTTCTTTTACAGTATGGAGCAAATGTTAATACTTACAATGAATCTGATGGATCTGATGTATCTGGTAAAACTCCTTTAATGATTGCTTCAAAATTCGGTGATACAGAACTCGTCAAGGTGCTTATCGCAGCTAAAGCGGATGTTAACTTATCAACTTCAAGCCAAGTAACACCATTATTCTTGGCTTCGATTGATGGTTTTGTAGAAATAGTTAGATTGCTTTTGGAGCATGGTGCCCAGGTTGATACATTAACAAAGGATGGATGGACAGCCCTAATGATAGCTTGCCATCAAGGACATCTAGAAGTTGCTCAGGCATTGTTAGATGCTCATGCTCATATTCATATGAAAGGTGCTGATGAAGGAACGGCTTTAGTAGCTGCTTGCCCAAATGGCCACATTAAAATAGTTCAATTGCTTTTAGCTCATGGTGCTGATGTTAACGTAGTAATTAAGGACAATAAACTAACGCCTTTGTTGCTTGCTGTGCAAGGTGGTTATATTGAATTAGTTGAGCTCTTGATTGCACACGGTGCCGATATTCATGCTAAAACCGCAGACGGTAATACAGCCTTAACGATTGCTGAAAAACGGGCAGATTCCGCAATGGTTAACCTTATCAAAGAAAGACTAAATAATTAAGCACACGAAAATACAAGAGTATTCCTAAAAGAGAAATAAAGATCAATTTAAAAATAGAGGTTTCAGTTGAATATAAAAATAGCAATTATCTGTTGTTTGGCAGGGGGCTTTATTCAAGCAATGGAGACAGATGATAGCCAAGGAACAATAAGAAAATGGGACGAGTTAGCCGAACAAACAGAGGATACCGATACCGGATGTATTTCGGGGGAGCCATTTACTAAACGGTCCAGAATTGAGAGAGATAATCTAATATCGCCTGATTGGGATGGTATGCCCGCTGAAATAAAGCAACTAATACTTAGTAAGTTATTAAGCGGACAAGACCCTTTCGAGACATACAAGCAATTACATGAGTTAAGACTTGTTTCAAGTGATATGAATGATCAATGCCTAGATTTACTCAAGGGGGAATTTTTAGCCGGGCAGGCGCAAGCTATGATTGAAACAGATAAAGATAAAGCAGGAGATCTTTTTGTAAAATCGGTAAAGGTTGATCATAATCTCATGCAGCTGCTTATTGACAAAGGGGTTGATGTTTGTTTTTTCAACCAAAAAATCAAGCGAAGAGCCCTAGAGCTAGCAAGTGCTTTTGGTTATACTGATATAGTAGATACTCTTATTAGCAAAGGTGCTCATAGTAACAATGATAGTTTTATCTCGGCTTTGCGCCTTGCTGTTTCAAATGACCATACTGCAATAGCTGAAAAGCTTCTTGCAGCAGGTGCCTTGGATGCCCCTTTACAACCAAGATTATTAATTTCGGCAATTATTTTAAAAAAAATTGATGCTTTAAAAATATTGCTTGGCCAAGGAATAGACCCTAATTGTACTGATAATGGCAAATGTAGTGCCCTCAGGTATGCTATCGCTAGTGGCGATCTAGCTATAATACAATTATTGCTAGATCATAAAGCGAATGCTTATGAAGGATTAATGCTGGCCTGCGCAGTTGGTAGGAAAGATTTTGTTAAACTTCATTTAGAGTATGTAGCAAATGCTAATTGTCAAAATAGATCTGGTGAAACCCCTTTAATGATCGCTGCCAAAAAAGGTTTTACTGAGATAGTTCAGATGCTTATCGAAGCTAAAGCATATGTTAACTCAGCGATGACGAACCAAGAAACAGCATTATATTTAGCTTCAAATAACGGTTTTGCAGATGTAGTCGGATTGCTTCTAGCCCACGGTGCTCAGGTTAATACATTAACAACAGATGGGTGGACAGCCTTAATGGCAGCTTCCCACTGGGGACATATAGCAGTTGCTCAAGCATTGCTAGATGCTCATGCACATGTTCATCTGAAAGGTGCTTTTGAAGGAACAGCCTTAGTGGTTGCATGTGAAGCTGGCCACATTAAAATTGTTCAATTGCTTTTAGCTCATGGTGCTGAAGTTAACGTAGTGACCACAAATAATAATCTAACGCCATTGTTGCTTGCTGTGCAAGGAGGCCATACAGAATTAACTGAGCTTTTGCTTGCACAGGGTGCTGATATTCATGCTAAAACAGCAGATGACGATACTGCATTAACCATTGCCGCAAAAAAGGAAGATTTCGTAATGCTTGGGCTTATCATGGAAAAACTGAAGAATTAAGCGCACAAAGAAAGTGCAAGAGGTATTCCGGCGATGTATTAACATCAAGCAAAGATCTCTTAGAAGTGAATTAATATTGGCTAATGATTGAATTAATCAACTCATTCGAGCTAAAATCTTGTTTTCCGCTCATCCCCTACGCTTAAAAGCTTCCCCCATCGCTAAAGCCATGGTGGACATGAGGCGTACGGGTTATTGTGCGACTACGTGCTCGATGGCTTTTTTTGAGAATATTTCACATTATTGTACATTGGTAATTAAATATTGCAAATATTTAATAAGCTGCTATAATATAAATTATTAATGCAATAATATCTATTTAACATGAGAGGTTTCAGATGAATAAAAAAATAGCGCTTATCAGTTGTTTAGTGGGCGGTCTCATGCAAGCAATGGAGATAGATGATAGCCAAGGAACAATAGGAAAATGGGATGATTTAGTCGAACAAACAGAGGATAGCGATACCTCAGTTATCGGGGAACCATTTACCAAGAGGTCTAGAATTGAAAAAGACGATTTAATCTCTCCCGATTGGGATGGTATTCCAGCTGAAATAAAGCAAATAATACTAAGAAAGTTGTTAAGCGTGCAAGACCCATTTAAGACATATAAGCAGTTGCATGAATTAAGAAGACTATCAAGGGATATGAATGATCAGTGCCTGGATTTGCTCAAGACAGAATTTTTAGCGGAACAGGCACAAGCTATGATTGAAACGGATAAAGATAAAGCAGGAGATCTCTTTGTAAAAGCTGTGGAATTTGATAATGATCTCATGCAGCTACTTATTGACAAAGGAGTTGACGTTTGTTTTTTCAACCAGAAAATGAAGAGACGAGCTCTAGAATTTGCAAGCGCTCTTGGTCGCGCTGGTATGGTAGAAACCCTTCTTAGCAATGGTGCGCATTTTAATACTGAAAGTTGTGGCGATGCTTTGGCGCGGGCAATTCAAAGTGGACATACCGCTGTAGCTGAAAAGCTTCTTTTAGCTGGTGCCTTGGATGCCCCGGTTCAAGCAAAATTACTAATTTCGGCAATTTGTTTAAAAAAAATTGATACTTTAAAAGCATTGCTTGAGAAAGGAATAGACCCTAACTGTGCTGATAGTCATGACAGGAGTTGCCTTAGATATGCGATTATAGGTGGTGATAAAGCTATAGCGCAATTATTGCTTGATTATAAAGCGATTGATCATTCAGGATTAATTGTTGCTACCGCATTGGGTAAGAAAGATATCGTTAAACTCTTTTTAGATTATGGAGCAAACGTTAATCGTGCACATGATGTTGGTGGAACCCCATTAATAGCTGCTGTAAGGAGTGGTTATACTGCGATAGTGAAGATGCTTATTGAAGCTAAAGCTAACGTTAACTTAGCAAACTCCAATCAAGAAACTGCTTTGTTCTGGGCATCAAGTAAAGGATTTACAGGAATAGTTATATTACTTCTAGCCCATGGTGCTCAAGTTAATACATTAACAAGCGAAGGAGCAACGGCCTTAATGGTCGCATCCTCTCGAGGGCATGTAAATGTTGCTCAAGCATTGCTAGATGCTCATGCCCATATCCATAGAAAAGATGCTAATGATCGAACGGCTTTAGTTTGGGCTTGCCAATACGGTCATATTCAAGTAGTGCAGTTACTTTTAGCTCATGGTGCTGATGTTAACGTAGTAATTAAAAACAATAATCTAACACCATTGTTGCTTGCTGTGCAAGGAGGCTATACAGAATTAGTTGAGCTTCTTCTTAAGCACGATGCTGATATTCATGCTAAAACAGCAGATGGCAATACTGCTTTAATGATCGCTGCAAAAAAAGAAGATTTTGTAATGCTTAGGCTTATCATGGAAAAACTGAAGAATTAAGCTGTCCAAAAAGTAAAAAAGGTATCCTAAAGATCAATTTAAAAATAGAGGGTTTCAGATGAATATAAAAATAGCGATTATCAGTTGTTTAGTGGGCAGTCTCCTGCAAGCAATGGAGATAGATGATAGCCAAGGAACAATAAGAAAATGGGATGATTTAGTCGAACAAACAGAGGATAGCGATACCTCAGTTATTACCGGGGAACCATTTACCAAACGGTCTAGAATTGAAAAAGACGATTTAATCTCTCCAGATTGGGATGGTATGCCAGCTGAAATAAAGCAAATAATACTAGGAAAGTTGTTAAGCGTGCAAGACCCATTTAAGACATATAAGCAGTTGCATGAATTAAGAAGACTATCAAGGGATATGAATGATCAAAGCTTAGCGATGCTCAAAGGAAAATTTTTAGCCGACCAGGCACAAGCTATGATTGAAACGGATAAAACTAAGGCAGGGGATCTTTTTGTAAAATCTGTGGAATTTGATAATGATCTCATGCAGCTACTTATTGATAAAGGAGTCGACGTTTGTCACTTAAATCAGAAAATGCAACGTAGAGCCATGGACGTAGCCAGTTGTCTTGGTCATATGGATCTGGTAGAGGCCCTTCTTAACAAAGGTGCTCATTTTAACAAAGATGTTCCTTTTTGGGAGAGTTCTGCCCTACGTGTGCCTTTGCACCTTGCGGTTGAAAATGGCCATACTGCAATAGCTGAAAAACTTCTTGCAGCAGGTGCTATCGATGTGTTCTACCCAGGAAAATTATTAGTTTCGGCAGTTATTTTAAGAAAAGTTGATACTGTAACAGCACTTCTTGACAAAGGAATAAGCCGAGGTTGGAATGTTGCTGGGAACAATGTAGTTACAGCAGGTTGTAATGTTGCTCTAACCTATGCAGTTATAGGTGGTGATATAGCAATAGTACAATTATTGCTTGATTGCCCAGGAAGCGCTGTAACAAATGAGCAATTAATGCTTGCTTGCCAAGCAGGCAAGACAGATATCGTTAAACTACTTTTAAAGCATGGAGCAAGAGTTAATCATCAAAATAAAAATGGTCAAACCCCTTTAATAATAGCTGTTCAAAATGGTCATAAAGAGATAGCTCAGATGCTTATCGAAGCCAATGCAGACCTTAATTTAGCAACAACCGAGCAGGTAACGGCATTACATTGGGCTTCAAGTAAAGGATTTGCAGAAATAGCTGAATTACTTTTAGCCCATGGCGCTGAGGTTAATAGTTTAACAACTGATGGGTGGACAGCCTTAATGCTGGCTTGCCAACGAGGACATCTAGAAGTTGCTCAAGCATTGTTAGATGCTCATGCACATATTCATATAACTGATGCTGATAAGGCAATTTCATTAGTTGCTGCTTGTGGTAATGGCCATCTTAAAACAGCACAGTTGCTTTTAGCACATGGAGCTGACGTTAACGGTGCAAGCAATAATAATCTAACGTCACTATTATTTGCTGTGCATGGCGGTTATCGTGAATTAGTTGAGCTCTTGCTTGAACACGGTGCTGATATTCATGCCAAAACAGCAGATGGCAATACGGCTTTAATGATCGCGAAGAACCGGAAAGATTCGGCTATGGTTAAGCTCATCAAAGAAAATCTTAAGAGTTAAGCACGCAAAAAATACGATAATAGTATTCTAATGCAGTCATCATGAATGAAGATTTCTTGCGATCACAATCACTAAGCACCTATGGATTTTAATCCAGAGGTGCTTTCTCTTTACCTATACCATTTGATTATTATATCCATCATATTATTATTATAGTATATGGTTGTAATCAATGTAAAAAAATATGAGTATAAAGAAACTAGTGAGCACAATAGTTGAACGTATATTAGACCTGCTTGCTCCGCCTTTTTGCAGCTATTGCCGAAAGTTTATGGACAATCGAGATCCATTGTGTGGTCGATGCCTGGCAATGATCAAGCTAGTTATATCAAAGCAATTGCCTTTGGCCAACGGCTATCAGCTTACAGTCCATGCCGTCGGGGACTATAAAGCCCCCTTAAAATCGCTGGTATTAGCAAAAGCTCAATCCAATCGGGTGGCATGTAAATATTTAGCACAATTGATATGGCAGTTTACTCCAATAAGAACGATTGAATTCGATTATTTGTTGCCTATACCATTACACTGGACTCGTTATGCATGGCGAGGATATAACCAAGCTGAAGCTATTGCTTATGAACTATCTCGCTTGAGCGGAAAACCGGTTATAGCTATTGTTAAGCGCGTTAAAAGGACACTGTTTCAGTCAATTATAGCGGGCACACAGCGCAAAAAAAATGTTGCTGATGCGTTCGCCATAAGTCAGAACGCTCAAAGATATGAAGGAAAAAAATTTGCTATAATAGATGACCTTATGACTACCGGGTCAACACTACAAGCTTTTGCTTGTACATTACTAGACCTTAAGCCAGAGTCACTTCACGCTTTTGTTGCGTGTCGTGTGAATGGTGGTTGAAGCGAACAAATCAAAATTAGCTCCAACTAATTTTGCATCGTGATTACTTCTGTGATACCATGTAACAATCAAAGAGGATCAGTACTACATGGTAAAACATTATTTTACTTAAAGAGGATATGCTATGAAAAACCATATTTTACGTAAGCATCTTATTAATGGTGCCTTATTGGGTTCTTCCCTATTACTGCTTTCTGCATGTGATTGGGCAAAAAATAAACTAGGCTGCCAAAGCTGTGAGCATCCTTCGAGCAAAGCAACAGGAATGGCCAGCCAAGCCAAAGGCGACGGACTCGTGCTTGCAACAGGCCAGGGTAAACCGATCGTAACGTTAGATGATCATCAAAAATATTGGGAGCTTATTCTAAAAGCGAATCCCAATGCTGAAGCAATGCTGATGTTTATGCCTGGAGCACGTGCTGAAGTATTTAAAGAGTTGGTACGTAATGCAACTACAGAAGCTTGGATTAAGAATCAAAAAATAGATCAAGATCCAGCTTATCAAAAAGAAATAGACATGCATTGTCGCCTAGCTAAACAGCAAGTAGATAATGCTAAATTTCAAGAATATGTTATTTCCAAAGTTGATACAAGCGACGCGACAGCTCAAACATTTTATGACAGCAATCGTCAATCGAATCAGTATTTCCAAAATCCACCTTTTGTTAAAACTGCTGGTGGCGTGAAAACAGAGGCGGTTCAATTTACTAATGAAAAGCAAGCTAAAGAGTTCTTAGATAAGGCAAAAGCTCCAGGAGCAAATCTGAGCACACTTGCTAAAGAAGCTAAGAAGTCAGTCAATGATTTTGGTGGCCCAGTAAATGAACAAACCAGAAATATCGACAATACGTTAAAAGAAAAAATCATGAAAATTCAAGCTATTCCATCGTTTGAGCTTATTCCGGCTGGCAAGAATTTTTGGGTTGTGCATGTAATTTCTAAGCAACAGCAAGAATATGCGCCATTTAACGAAGTCAAAGATTCTGTTAAGCAAGTTATGCTTCAAACAAAGTTCCCTGAAGTACTTGCAGCTGAAATTGAGAAGTTGAAGAAAGACTTCAGCATCGACGATTCAGCAGGTACAAAGTACTTTGAAGAAGAAAAAAGCAAAAAAGAAGCTGAATTGCAAGAACAAATACAAGCTTTAAAAGAACAACAATCTGAATCTATCGAAGATGAGCTTCCCGAAGCTAAAGCACCGGTCAAGGCCAATGGTAAAAGCCAAGCCAAGAAAGATGTAGAAGCTGCTGCTAAAGGTAAGGCAGCAAAGGCAGCGTAATTTAGCCTTCTTCTTATAACATTAAGCGAGGCAAGCATAAACTACGCTTGCCTCGCTTTCGCTTTTAAAATAGCACAAGTTCTGGCATACTTACGGAAGTAATAATTTGATTCGCCCTGTTAATTTCGGAATTTCATGAACAAGAATATCTTAAAGACGATGATAGCTCTTCTGAGTTGCATAACTGGCATGTTCGCTGCTGAGCCTTATCCGGTTAAGCGAATAACTGCCGATAAAATGCTTGCAAGAATCTATTTTCAAAAGGGATCATGCATTATTTGCCAAGGGGACCTGAGACCAGGGCTTGATGGGGCTTCGAAGACTCTTGAGCAGGTAATTCTCGAGCGCTTAATGATGCTTGAAGCTGAAAAGCTTAAAATAAGCGTTACTGAAGCCGAGATCGATCGCTATTTAGCTCAAATGCAAAAGCAAAATGGCCTCACTCTTGATGACGTGCTATCGTTATTTAAACAGATGGGCTTCAGTGCAACCGAGGGCCGTGAGCAACTACGCACGATGCAGGTTATCGACACCTTAATTGATCATAAAGTAAGAGGCAAGATTATGATTGAAAAGAAGGATGTCGAAGCATATTTTCATGAGAACCCTAAATCGGTTCCAGCAGAATACACTATAGCACAGTCTTTTGTGCCATTGCCTTCAGGGCAAACCAAAGAAGAATTTAGCGATAATCTCGAAAAAGCAATTAAAAATGGCACCATTTTATCGGCTGTTATCTGGGATAATCCTATTGCGCTCGAATCCAAGCATATTGCTTCTGATAAGCAATTTATTAAAGATATAGCACCAGGCTCTATAGTTCGACTTGAAGAAGCAGCTGATGGAATTAGGCTCTTGCGATTGGTTTCAAAACGGGACGAGAAGATAACGCCATTAGCCGAGCGAGAAAAAGAAATTATGAACACCTTAAGCAAGAAGCAGTTTGATGATAAGTTTGAAACATATAGAAAAGAGCTTTTTGCCAGAGCACGCATCAGCTATACACAAGAATTACCTACAAAAAATGCCAAAGTGGATTGAGCTTAGCAAAAAATAACGAAAAGCCACGATGACCGCTCATATCCTTCGACTTCGCTTAAGGACGAGCGGTTTTACACTCTTTGCAGACTGGTTAATCAGTTGGACTCTTGTTCATTCAGTTCTCTTTCGATAAGCAGAGCCTTTTCGATCAGTGCTTCTTTCTTATGCCTGTACTCAGGTTTTGTGTCGAAATAATTATTCAGAAGTTTACCAAGATCCATGTCAACATTAAGGGTGGCTCGGCGTTCACGAATTGCCGGGATTCGTATGGGTATAATGCCGACAATGTACCAAGCAGAAGAGCAAGCCTGCTGGATAACGTTAATATCTACCCGATCCTTTTTCCCTTGTGGTACGTGATAGATGATTTTAATAACAGCATCCTTAATGGAATGTCGCATAAGCTCTTGTAAAATTTGATCGGTTTGGCTTTGTATTTCGTTAAGGTGAAGCTCAATTTGAATAAAGGACCGTGTAGGAACCTTAATGAACTCGTGTGTTGTATGACCCTTTTCATGCAAGGTTACATCACAAAATCCTTTATCTTCTCTGCGTTCACCAAAATCAATGCGCTCAATTGAGCCGCTATAAATGATCGGTGGATACCCTTGAGCATTAAGATTCTGATAGCGGTGTAAATGGCCCAATGCGACATAGTCAAAGGGAGCAATAGCTAGTTGTGAAGGCATAAATACGGGATCTGTGCCTTGAATTGCTCGTTTTTCTGAACCAGAAAAAATCCCGGATGTTACCGTAAGATGACCAGCCAGAATTGCTGGTAGAGTAGGATCTAATTCAGACGCCAGTGTTTCAATGATTTTGCTTACTGAAGTACTTACGTACTGCGTTACCTCAGCTGATGAAAGAGCATGCTGACTATTAAGTGCTATGTTTGCACGTGTTGGCCAGGGAATTCCTACTAGTTGCACTGGTCCACTTTTGGTGGGCACAGTACACGCAGTAGGTTTAGCAATAACGTAAAAGCCATCAACTGGTAATTGTCCAAAAATTTCAAGAGCATGGGTTTTGCCAAAACTTAAGGGGTGGTCATGATTTCCTACAATCATAACAACGGGTATTGAGGCTTTATAAAGCTTTAAGAGATTTTGCATTAATAAGCGCTGATGAGTTGGCGTTGGATGAGGAGTTTTATAGGCATCCCCGGCAAAGACGAAAAGATCTACGTTCTGCTCTACAGCAAACTCAACGCAATAACTGAAGGCTTTTTCAAAATCTAATAAGCGGGAATGAATACCCGTTTTAGAGTCAATGCGGCCATAATTTTCCATGCCAAAATGGCAATCGGCAGTATGCACAAAACGGATCATAAGGTCTCTGCTGTTTTAATACTTGCTTTGTATTTAACTTTAAGCTTAGGTGCATAGAGATCTTTTGTTACTTGCTTGCTTCGTGCTATGGCTAAAGCATCATCTGGCACACTTTGCGTAATGACTGAACCTGCGCCTACAATTGCTTCTTTGCCAATGCTCAGGGGGGCTACCAATGCAGTATTACTTCCTATAAATGCACCGTTGTCAATAGTAGTAGTATTTTTGCTGAATCCATTATAATTACAGGTAATGGTACCAGCTCCAATATTTACCTGAGAGCCAATTTGAGCATGACCCAAATAAGAAAGATGTTTAGCTTTTGAATAATTGCCAATAGCAGTGTTTGAAACTTCAACGAAATTACCAATGGCGCTGCCTTCACCTATAGATGACTCATTTCGAATATGGGCGAAGGGCCCAATGAAGGCATTCTTTGCAATAAGAACGTTATCTAAAACGCAATGTGAGTAGATGGTTACATTGTCGCATAGAGTGCTGTGTGTCACGACAGAAAATGCATCTATAATGCAATTGCTTCCTATAGAGCTTTTTTTGCGAAGCTGCACTCCTGCTCCAATAATAGTATCAGGCCCAATGGTTACATCTATATCGATGTGCACCGATTGTGGACTTGTAAAGCGTACGCCATTATGTAACCAATGGGTTATAAGTTCTGAACGCTTTATGTGTTCAACGGCCCAAAGCTCTTTGAGGGTGTTAATACCGCGTACGTGATCAAAGTCTACGGATACTGTTTCAACTAGTTCATTATTTTTGCTGGCGGTTGCGATCAAGTCAGGTAAAAAAAATTCTTGTGCCTTGGTATTTCTTTCAAGTTCCGCTAAGCATTTTTCTAAAAATGAGCGCTTAAACAGGTAAATACCTGCATTGATACAGCAATCTATTTGGCTGTCGCCCTTATAATCTTGAGCTTCAACAATTGCTATTGCATTGCCTGTTCTTACCACCCGGCCATAAGTATGTTGAGGCTCATTATAGTGTGCTGTGGCAAAAGTAATAGCTGCTTGGCTTTCTAGGTGTTTTTCAACTATTTTTTCAATAATCTCTGCAGTTACTAATGGCATATCACCATTCATCACCAAAATGTGTTCTGCTTGCCATGTTCGTTTCGTGCACAAAAGAGCATGACCCGTCCCTTCCTGCTTTTCTTGTTCTATAAAACAAAGATTAGTTAAAGAGTGTCTTGCTAGCACTTCCTTAACCAGTTCTTTTTGATAGCCAACAACTAACACCGTTGGGATAGCTAATCCTTGAAAGAGCTTTACCGGGTAGACAATCATTTCTTGTCCACACAAAGTATAGCTGAGCTTGGTGTTGCTTGTGTTAAACCTTGAAGACTTTCCTGCCGCTAGAATAATTGCCTGCAGCTTCTGGGTTATCATGGGTATCTCCTACAATAGCCGATTTTTTTTGATATTACCTTACCATGCCTTAATAGCGAAGTCTAAGCTTTTGCGAACTATAGATTTGTTTTGGCAAGAAAAATTTTCTAGGCTATACTTTAGTGGTCAAATGTAACTATATCCGCATGGCAAAAAGGTGATCTATGATAAACAAAATGCTCTTTGCAAGCTGCCTACTACTGCTGACGAGCTGCCAAGCAGCTACCGATTGGCTTACCGATCTTGCAATGGAACTTGGTACCCTTGGAGCTGAAGGTGAGTGGAACAACAGGGTTGTTGAGCGAATAATGGAAAAGCACATCGAGCAAGATGAGCGTGCTATAGCCACCCTTGAAGACAAAATGCAGCAAAAATCGGAAGGTTTTTTATCCAAGGTATATAAAGGTGCTCGCTATCTTGAGCTCAAAGCTGCTCGGTCAAGCAAACAGTATCATGAAAAGGTAAAAAAATCGCTTATGGAATTTCCCGAAAATAAGCAGTACCGAATGAAATTTTTGGATCAATTAGCTACACTCTACAAGAATATTCAAGATAAAGAATCATTGGCACAATCCTATGCCAAGGCGACAACTCTGAGTGACAAAATTTCATTACGTGCTCAAATTGTTACCAAACAGACTATTATCGGTGCCCGTAAAGCTTATATTAAAAGTTCATTCTTGTTGTCTTAAGGTATAGACGTTTGCCGCTCGCTCTTGCTTTGATTACACTGCCAACTTTTCCTTTGTAGCTTGGACCTCATAGGCTGGAACAATACGAGCGGCCTCCTATTAGATGTTAGGCATAGAATATAAGCGTTTCCGTCATAGCTTTTAGCGAAGATGGAGCGGATATTGAGATTTTTTTGAGTTAATGGCACAATGTTAATCTAAAAACTTTTGCTGCCCGCTATTCCCTTCTATACTTAAGAAACAATGTTATAATAGCTAACCTGTGGCGATGAACTCTTTCAACAGCAAGCCAAAGTAGTACAAATTAGCTTAGCAAGCTAGCTCGTGGCGAGCGAAAGCAAGCGAAGCATGTCCTGAGCTCGGTCGAAGGGTCAAATCCATAACCTGTCCGCCTTAGCTTTTAGCAAAGGGGGATGAGCGGCTGAAGAATTTTCTACGTAGCAAGCTATGGGGCCATTAAAAAAGCTTTCAAAAAATGGTAGATGCATTATTATTGATGGTAGTTGCATGATAAGTACTACGACAGAAGCTGGAGAGATGGCTGAGTGGTCGAAAGCGGCCGCCTCGAAAGCGGTTATTCCGGGTTTCCGGAATCGGGGGTTCGAATCCCTCTCTCTCCACCAAATTATTAGGATATTTCTATGACACTACGTCACCTTTCTTTCATATGTTTTGTCCTGAGCCTTTGCTCAACTGTACAAGGCATGATTTTTGACAACCCGCATGAGCGATTGCCATTCTACTATAAGCCGTGGTTACGATGGCCGTGCACAAGTGGTCACGTGCGCATACAGCCTTTTTTTATGCGAGCTGATAGGGCAAACGGAGAAGATGAGGAGTCAATTGGTTGGCCGGAGCTTGATGGTAGGTATGACCAAGTTTCTATAGCGCAATCATTGCTAGCTTCTAAAAGAATATCCGAAGATCCCTTTAGATCAGATTTTAGAGGTTTTAGTACCATTCCTTGGCGTCGCGAAGGCCGACTTGACGCAGAAGGCATTGCTTTTTTTTATGAGCAATACCTGACTTGCTTGCCTTACATCGGATGTGACCTATCTATTGGTGGGTCTATGCTCTTTGTACATTTGAACTCTCGGAATGAATTTTTTTTGGAAGCTGAATGTTTTCCGTCTATGTCATTTGGTGATCGTAAGTATTTGTATTTGCTCAAGGAAAAGATGAATAAAGAGCTGGGAGTTATTCCACCTCTTTATAGTAAGACGGCCGTTGGTGATGGCGAATATTACCTGCGATTTGGAAAAACTTGGGATTATACGTACAAGTTTAGACATATTGATGCAGCATTTAAGCTTGGTCTGTTAGCTCCTATTGCTCCAAAAGTTCCCATTAATAATCCTGCGGCTATACCTATAGGCTATAATAAACATTGGGGTTTGTATGTCGGTTATGAGGGAGACTTTGAAGTTAAAGAGGATATGCGTGCGGGGATCTTGTTGCGAGCGATAAAAAGATTGCCTAAAACTGATTTACTGAGACTTCCCGCTGGATTTGAGCCTAATGGGTACGGTGCTGCTATAGGACAATTTAGAGTTAATCCGGGGTTTACCTTAGTGGCTGCACCACAGGTTACTCTTGAAGCGTTGCGTGGAGGCCTTGGTGTGAGTCTTATCTATACGCTTATTGGTCATTTTAAAGATAGAATAACAGACCAACGCTGTGAACCAACTACGCCGGTCAATATACCATTGGCCCAGGAGCGTTCTAAATGGGCAGATGAGCATTTTACACTCTGGGGATTTTATGACTTTGCAAAATATCGAGATAGTCGTGGTCTTTTGCCAACAGTTTCGTTACTATGGGATATGCCAACACAATGGCTGGTCAGTAAAAGATCAAGCAAGACACACAATGTGTCATTGCTCGTAGAGTTGGATTTTTAAAAGAGGAAGAATTATGGCAAATATTTTTAGAAGATTTATACCTGCTAAAAGACTTTTTAGCTTTTTTTCCAATGATTTAGCAATAGATCTGGGTACTGCTAACACAGTGGTATATGTTCCTAATAAGGGAATCGTTCTTAATGAGCCAACCGTAGTTGCTGTTAAGGCCAATACAAATATAGTTTTAGCCGCTGGCAGACGGGCTAAAGAAATGCTTGGAAGAACACCCGAAAGCATAGTAGCATGTAGGCCAATGCGTGATGGCGTTATAGCAAATTTTGAGCTAACTGAAAGCATGTTGCGTCATTTTATTCGTAAAGTTCATGATTATCGGCGTACTATTGTAAGACCTCGCATGATCATAGGGGTACCTTCAGGCATTACCCAGGTTGAAAGGCGTGCTATTGAAGAAACTGCTAAGCAGGCAGGTGCACGAGAAGTCTATACTATTAGCGAACCAATGGCAGCTGCTGTAGGCGCAGGATTACCGGTTCAAGATCCTTCTGGAAGTATGATTGTAGATATTGGTGGCGGAACAACAGAAGTTGCCGTTATAAGTTTGAAAGATGTTGTTTTTTGTCGCTCTGTGCGCGTAGCAGGTGATGAGATGGATCGTGCCATTGTGCAATACGTAAAGCGCAAATATAACTTGCTTATAGGTGAGCGCACCGCCGAAATGATCAAGATAGAAATAGGCACTGTTCTACCTGAAGCTCATATTGAGAGCGTAGAAGTAAAGGGTCGCGATTTAGTTACTGGCGTTCCTAAGACTATTACCCTTACCAGCAGAGAAGTGCATGAATCATTATTAGAAACTATTGCAAGCATTGTTGACGTTGTGAGAGTGGCATTGGAAAATACACCGCCAGAGCTATCATCGGATTTGGTTGATAAAGGTATTGTTATGGCAGGCGGAGGCTCATTGCTTCGTGGGCTTGATGCACTTATTTCCCGAGAAACGGGCTTGCCAGTTCGTATAGCAGAAAACCCATTATTCTGTGTAGTCAATGGTGTTGGTAAAGTACTTGAGGAGCTTGATACGTTTAAAGACGCGCTCATGAAATAACTATGCCGAAAAAGAAACAAGGCCAAGCTCATGGTATCCCATTAAAGAAACAGTTTGGACAACATTTTTTACGTACCCAGAGAGTGGTTGATGTAATGCTTCAGGAAGTTGCATTAACAAGCGAGTCAAGCGTGTTTGAAATTGGTTGTGGTGATGGCTTCTTAACACGGTCATTATTGCAATTTCCTATAAAGCAGCTCTGGGTTTTTGAAATTGATCCAGATTGGGCTGCATATGTAAAAACTACCTATGCCGATTCTCGCATGAGCATGTTTCAAGAGAATATTCTAGATGTTGATTTTTCGCGATTTGAGGCTGATAAGCCATGGCTTTTGATCGCAAATTTACCCTATCAAATTACGTTTCCCCTCTTACACAAATTACAAAAGCATCGTGACATTTTGCAAGAAGCCGTGGTTATGCTGCAAGAGGAAGTTGCTCAAAAGATAGTTAAAACTCATGGCAGAGGTTATGGCTTTCCTTCACTTTATTTTCAGCATTACTTTAATGTTCGTTTGCTTGAAAAAGTTCCCGCTAGTGCATTTTATCCACCGCCAAAAGTGACTTCTCGGCTTTTGCATTTTGTGCCTCGCCAAGAATTAGATATAATTCCACA
Organism: uncultured bacterium; assembly: GCA_963706585.1. GTDB lineage: Bacteria > Babelota > Babeliae > Babelales > Babelaceae > MFD02248-292. The sequence continues at coordinate 1,377,850 of OY970169.1, read as the reverse complement.
GGAAGATCTTTTTTGGAAGTTTATTAAGCGTTGCTTTGCTTCGCCCAGACGTACCTTAAAAAATAATTTGCAATCCTGTCATTATCCGATTGAAAAAATTCCCGATCAACTCTTGGGCCTTCGAGCTCAGCAATTGGCAAAACAAGATTTTCTTATGATCTGGGAGCTTATTCTAGGCGATAGCAATCGAGTCGTTAATGAATAGCATCTGGTAATATTGGCCATGGTATAAGTCAAACTTCAGGAAAGAGAGAAGAAAAATGGCAAGAAAGTGGGAAGACCTTTTAATTGAAAAACTTAAAGATAAAAAGGCAGCATTGGCTTACCTTAACGCTGCGCTAGAGGACACCAGAGATGGCAGCGAAGAGAGCCAAAAAGTATTATTAATCGCTTTAAGTAATATTGCCAAAGCTCAAGGTGGCTTAGGACAACTTTCTGAAAAAACAGGATTAGGTCGTGAAAGTTTATACAAAACGTTATCTTATCGTGGGAATCCTAAATTAACAACACTAACATCTTTAATTTCAGCAATGGGGTTCGAATTAAAGGCAAACATAGCTAAAAATTGACACCCTCAATGCATTTGCATTGTCCACCTTCGCAGCTTGATTGACAGAATTTTTTAATTCTCTATAATAAATAATATAATTATTAAATTAAAAATGAGGTTAAACATGAAATTTGCAAACTATCCAATGTATAAAAATGTACTAGTGCTCTTACTAGGTTTGTTAACCTTGAGCAGTCTTGAGGCCGGCGTAGATTTTGCTGCCATTGGTATTCCTGGTTACCTAAGGCGTGAGTTTATTAGCATGCAAGAGTATGTTGCCCATCGATTGAAGAAGAATTTTAGTCTTGAGGCTACTCCAGCTGAAAATTTGCATATTACCTTAAAAGAGATTGCCGATCTTAATGATCAAGAACGAAAGCTCGTAAAAGGCTGCTTAAAAAAAGTTTCCAAGGGCACTAATTCCCATGATATCAAATCTGCTATCAGTCAAGGTAAATTAAAGATTCACCCAGATGGTTTAGTGATCCTTAAACTTAAGCCAAGCCAATGGCTGACCACATTGTCGGCTAAGATAGATAAAGCATTGAGAAAGCTTAAAAATCAAGGAAGCTTGCGCCATCTGAAAAAACGAAATGATTTTCCAAATCGTGGCCATATCACGTTGGGTTATTTGAAGTATAATCATAAGCCCGTTGATAAGCATAAAACGCCACATGACATGATTACTTACATTCAGCAGGGCTTCAGGAACCATTATAACAAGCCATTTACCGTTGATCGCTTTGTTTTATTAAAATCAAATAGCCCTGTAACGCCGCGATTGTATGGTAATAAGGGAACATTTTACTTAAAGTAAGCAGTTTTGCTCATTAGGCACCTAATGAGCAAGTGAGCGGTTCCTATCTATACCTCAAAGCTGGTTTGATTAATACAGGAATGTTTTGATTATCTTTTGATTTTTCTATAACTACATTTGGATGCATGCTTAAAGCTTTCTCTCTTAATTGATCTAGTTCATTGCAGGATATAAACGGTACGCATTTCTTTTGGTTATCTGCGCAGGTGGATAAAAATGATTGTCCACTATCCGGGTGGATCTGAAAGGTAATTTTTTTCGGGTAGACAGATATATTCTGATCAACCGTTGTGGTAATATACGGTATAAAGACGGCCACAGGTAATGGGTACAGAGGAAATGACCTACGATAAAGAGAAGTTGTCCAGCCAAAAAACCAAAGTTCAATATGGCCTGGCGACCTGCCTATGCGTGAGTGTCTTTTGCAAGCTGCTGTGCTCATCTGAATTTCTATTTGCTTAAGTTTGTCTGGTAGTTCTTGATTGCACGAGCTGTGGAATTTTTTATGTGAAAATATGTCGCATGGAGTGAAAAAATCGAGGCGTTGAATGTTATCTCCAGCAGAAGAGATGTTATATACTTTTTTAAACATGGGATCATGCACAAAGCAGGAAGTAACCTTTTGAATCGGTACCCCTATTAAGGTTAATTCATCTATGGCAAAACTATCTTGTGGAAATTCTGTTTTTCTAATAAGAGCCAGGTTTAAGCAGAGGCTTCCACCATGGCTATAACTGATTAATCGAATTTTAGGCACGTGGCCATGAATTTGACGTAACCGTTCAATTTCATTTCTTAACTCGTGATAGAAGCAACGAGATTCCTCAAGGCGGTGCGTTACGCTCACTAACCCTGACCAGCCAAAGGTGTAATTGTTATTGCGACTTGGCTGTTGCTCATACATGTGCAAGATCTCGTTAAAAATCAGTGAAAATAGGTATGGTCCCCGATGTGCTGAAAGATCATGTATAATTTTTTTTAGCCCTAATTCTTGCATTGGTTGTAATGCATAATAAGCTTGTTTAGCTCGCATTCTTTGGACATTCCGGAAGTAGGAAGAGCTGTAATCAATGTTATCTTGCCATAAGCGGATTAACGTACCTATGTTAAGATTTGATTGAATACCAAATGTCCCGTGCACAAAGACCGTTATCCATTCATTACTTTGTTCGTTCATTGCTAAGCCATTGGTCTGAAGTTCATCATGAGCAATACTAAGCACGAAGGAAAGTTTTGCTAAACCTCCGACGACAAGCAATAAGTAAAATGTACACAATTTTTTCTTTTTCATTTCTTTCCCCCCAACATTTTTATAGTTTCATTATACATAATTGCAATTTGAAATTGAAAGACAATGATGAAAAAAGTCGTTTTTTGCTTTATCTATAGTACTTTTTTAGCTAAAAAGTGCTTATTAATGCTGCAGGTAGTTCGCGTCAATTTTTTCCAAGAGCTAAAGAGTTCCTTTAAAAAGTATTGATGAAAGAAATCAAGGATTGCTATACTCAATTCAAGTTCAAAAGGAGACTTATGTTAAAAATCAGTGCAATTAAAGCATATCTAGTATTAACCACTCATTTATTGAAGTTCGTTTTTAATTTACTAGCAGGTATTTGGCAGGTCTCAAAGCTGCGATATGCCCCGGTAACGGTTTTTGGTGGTGCGAGGTTATCTCAAGATAGCATCTACATCCGGAAGGCTCAAAAGTTAGCTCACCTGCTATTAGAGGCCGGTATTCCGGTGATTACCGGCGGTGGTTTAGGTATTATGGAAGCAGCTAATTGTGGAGCGGTCAAAAAAGGTCAGAAAAATGTTATTACGACTATTGGTATTGGGGTAAAAGGGCTAAAGGAAGATGGCGTTCAACAATTTAATAAGTGTACTGAAACTCATATTATTATTGATTACTATTTTGCCCGCAAATGGCTCTTGATTAACTACTCAATTGGCTTTGCGGTATTTCCAGGAGGTTTTGGCACGCTTGATGAGCTAATGGAATTATTAACGTTGATTCAAACGAAGTTACTCATACCAGCTCCAATAGTGCTCATAGGAACTGAATACTGGAAGCCTTTTATGACATGGCTTTATGATTCAGCGCTTGCAAATAAATTAATCGATCCGGAAAATGTTTCCTTATTCACCGTAACAGATGATGTTGATTTGGCATTTACCTTACTCAAGGTGCAGGCCAAGAGTGAATTTCCCATTGGCAAAGATTAGGTATGATCACTATTTCAATCTGAGACTAGAGCATTTTGACAATTTCAAGAGAGGTTCTACTATTAACTATGCTATGTCTAACCATCTTGCGAGGAATTTTTTTATGAATACACGTTACTTCTTTTTGCTTAGTATTGCTTGTGCACTTTTTCAATCTACGCATGCCAATCTTACTAAAGCTCAAGCGGCTTGTTACCTTTCAACTATTATTGACGGAATTTTCTTTTCAGTTGGTATCACTGAAAGACCCTCGGAAATACAAGAGTTTACGAAGAAAACAACCATTCTTTTGCTAGCAAAACTTGGCAGTTATGATAGTAAAGATTTTTGGGCATTGAAAGCTTATACAACCGATGAACTTCGGACTGCACTTATAGCTGAAATAAAATCCTTTATTGAACAAAAGTCATTGACCTATGCCCAAGAAGATAGCAAAAATCTCTTTATTCATACCAATGTCAACCAACATAAGATTATTGCTGCTGCTGCAAAGGCAATAGTGCATAAAGCTGGCCAATTGCTTGAAGATAATGGCCTGAAAAGAGGTGTTCTTTCAGATTTTATAGGCGCTTCCTTGCACAGCATGGTTCAAAATCAGCTAAAAGCTGAGCTTAAGAAGATCCCCACACCAGCTTTTATAATGCCTAAGGCATAGAAAGCAATTAATTGATTACTGAAAATCCTTGACTTTTTGCTTAAATAAATACTATTATTAAATTTATAATTAACCCAAAATGAATAAATATCAAAAGAAAGGATACATTATGAAAAAAATAATTGCTATTGCATTGCTCTTTGCAGCTACCGCAGCATCATCAGTATTTGCTTGGGGCGGAAGCCGTTATGGATGGGCTGGTGAATCTTGGAATAATTGCGGCGGTTGTTGTACCGTAACGTTTGATAATTATCCAATGGATTGTTGTTAAGCTATTAGCTAATTTTTATCTTGATGAGGGATGCCATATCCCTCATCTTTCATATAATTAATAAACGAAAATAACTAGAAGCAAAAAGGAAAGAGTTATGACAAAAAATATAATAATTGCTTTGTTTCTTGCATCTATTACTATGCAAAGTTATTCAATGGAGCAACGAGGTAGCGAGCATGAACAAAAAACTACTCTGGGTGATATTCAAGCTCGTAAAAAGCGCTTAAAATATGAATATTCAAGGCTGGATGCTTTATTTGAACAAGCCCTCGAGGATCGTTGGCGAGCTCGAACTGAAGCTGAGCATGCGGCGACATCTAGCCGGGTTGAAGAGACAATGCTTTTAAAAAATCACGCGCGAGAGGCTCTTGAGGAGTTCGAGAAGCGACATGGGGTGTAAAAAAGCTTAATTACTGGTGAAAGAGGTGGTCAATCCACCTCTTATTTTTTGCTGTTTTAAGCAAAAAGGTTAGCTGTTGCAGTTGTCATAATTTCATTTATACTAAAATTATCAAAAAAAATAGTTAACTAAATTCAGGTTAATGTATCATCTAGATGAAAGGTATAACACTATGATAGTAAGAAAAAGCATGGTAGCTGCAACTATAGTTACGGTCTTGGCAATGGCAAATCCAGCCTTGGGTTCTGACAAGGTATTGTCAAAAAAGCAAGCGAGACATTATATAGAGAATGTGATAGATGCTCTATTTGCACCACATAAGCATGCAGGTAGTCATGGACAAGAGCTTGAATCATTTATTGACGCAACAGTAAGCTCATTAAGCTCTCACTCTCAAACAGCTAACCAATTGTATCCGCTGATTTTACAAAAGGCGGTAACTTTTATTAAGAAGAAGAGCTTTAAAGAAGCACAAAGAGAAGTCAAGAAGCTTAACATTCATGACGATTCTATCGCAAAACAAGTTTCTCGCAGTATTGAAGCTGAAGTGCAAGGTCTGGTAAATCAATCAACCATTGCTAATGAAGCTCTTGCCAAATTTGTAGGTGGCGACTTGCGCGCCAAAGTACAAGGCATGGTTCAAGCATTAACAGAAACAACTGATAGTCGATTAGGTACTATCTATACTGAAGACTATAGAAATATCAGGCCAGTAGTTACGGTTCCTGGTTATGTACAACCAATGATGTATACTACCGTCCAGCCCGTTTATCAGCCAGTTCCAGTATATCAACCAGTACCTGTGTATCAGCCAGCACCAATGATCCAATCTACAGTGGTTCGTACCTATGGTCCGGCGCGTCCTATGCCGATGGCTATAAGACATAAGCCACGAGGATGGATTGGCTTTGATTTTGGCTTTAACCTATAAAAACTGTATTAGCCCGTGTTATGCGCGGGCTTCTATTTTTTATGTTCTGTAAATTCAGCTTTCAACTTTTTTTTGTCTACTTTTCCGGTTGTGGTCACAGGAAGTTCTGCTTTGACAATAAACTCATGTGGAACCTTGTAGATGGCCAGATTATGTTTGCTTAAATTACGTAATTCATCAACAAGCTTTTTAGTGTCCTTTGCTCTTGATGCTATAAAAGCTATAGGAATTTCTGCCCCATGATGAGATATGCCAATAACAGCAGCTTGTATCACTTGTGGGTGAGTGAGTAATTGATTTTCAACTTCCTGTGGATATATTTTTATTCCTTTGTGGATTATGAGATCTTTTTGTCTGCCTGCAAGAACTATTTTTTGGTTCTTATCAATATAAGCAAGATCACCAGTACAAAACCAACCATTCTGCAAGACAGCTGCAGTTTGCTGCGGAGAACCATAATAGCCTAGCATTACATTATCTCCTTTAACCCAAAGAACTCCAATCTCGCCTTGAGGTAAATTATTATTAGTGTCGTCTCTAATTGCACAACTAATACCAATAAAGGGTTTACCAACGGTATTGGTGGGCTGGGTAAAGTCATCAATGTCAACTGCAATGAAAGGAGAAGTTTCTGTTAGTCCGTAACCGTTGCAAATTTTCCTTCTATAAATTAGGCTAAACCATGATCTAATTTTATCGGATAACACATCCCCACCTGAAAAAAAGTGCTCAATTCCTTCAAATGGTATTGTTTTCATAAGACAAAATATTCCATAGAGTGCAGGAATAGCGACAACGATTGTTGGTTTTTTAGCAATGCCATTGAGTACAGAACGACGATCAAGCTTTGATCCCGTAATAGCAGTACTACCATTTATAATATTTGCCCATACACAAAGATTTTGTGGCAAACTATGAAAAAGAGGTAATCCGCAATAAATTCGGTAATCTGGACGTGCATTAAGACGAGCTATTCCTTGTATAGCATTCGTTGCGATAGTGCGTGAGCTCATCATAACCGCTTTGGGAAACCCGGTAGTTCCTGAAGTATAGAGCAGTGCTACCAGGTCATCAAGGGGGAACGTAGGGATTGTATAGGCCGGAAGATTTTCAAGAGCTTCTTTACTGAAATCAAATCCGCTTTTATCAATGATAGTGGGTATTTCTTTAAGCGCACTTATTTTGCTTTTTTGAGTCTCGGAAATAACAATCGCTTTTGGCTTGGCGTCAACCACAATGTGTGCAAATTCTTGTTCATGTAAAAAAACATTAAGGGGTGCAACTATTGCGCCAGCTTGCCATATACCAAAATATGCAATAAAAAATTCTATTGAGTTTTCATAAAAAAGAATAACCCTATCTTTGTGCTCAACACCAAGGGATCGCAAATGATGACAAAAGAGCGAGGCTCGCTGAAAAAGTTGTTTATAGGTAATTTCTTCATCATCACATATAACCGCCGTCTTATCAGGCCATAAGTGAGCTGCTCTATCAAGTAACAGATGTACATGCATCAATTGGCCATTGATACTTAAGGTCTGATAGAGCTTGTCAAAACGTTCTTTCTCGGTCATATAACGTCCTTATCCTTTGTAAATTTGATGACCTGAACAGGGCAAGCGCGAGCAGCAGCCTCAATAAGAGCGGTATTTTTTACCAGATCTGCATCATCTTTTACCGTGGACATCGTAGTTACTTCAAAAACTTCGGGAGCAATAAACTGACAGCTGCCACAGCTTATGCAGCCAGGGCTAATCCACACTTTTTCCATATAAAACCTATCGTTGCAAAAAAGTAAATTCTCTAGGTAGTATAGAGAATCCATAGCCATATGGCAAAGGAGCTTGGGTTGGTAATCGTGTTGCTCGCGCTTTGAAAAATATAGCTCATCGCCATCCTTGAGCATCTAAATGTCGCCAGTCATTGACAGTTGTTAAAACATCCGGATCATCATTTGCTTGCGCGTATTCTGCTTTAAGCAATTCTTCAAGAGTCATTTTCAAAACATTCGCAGCGAAGCTACTCCTTTGACGTTTTTCAATGAGCGATTGCAGCAATTTAGCAACTTCCGATGGTAAGCTAAATGTCACATTTTTTGTTTTCATGATTAGCCTTTCCAACATAATATATCATAATTTTCACTAAAATGAAAAAATTTGAGTGATGGAAAATCGCGACTAGAAGCTTTTTCAAGTAATACGATCGCAAAATGATATTGGAAATGTCATAATGAGACGCAAAATGATATCTGAAATATCATTTTGCGTCCATGTCTTTATAAGTAAACTTTGAGAACTATACTTGTTAGCTTTCAACTCTCTATGTGCTATACTAACGATAACATAACAAATCCTTTTACCTTTTTTGCTTTTTCAAGATGACACAGAAACGAACTCTATCAAGAGGTATTCTCATTTCTTTAGAAGGTATCGATGGCTCCGGGAAAACGGCATTAGCCAACATGCTAGGTGAGCACTTTCGGGCCGAAGGTGTTCCAGTAATTCTTACTAAAGAACCTGGAGGTACAGCTTTTGGTAACCATATGCGTTCGCTCTTGCATGATCGTCCCTATGTTCTATGTCCTGAAGCTGAATTCTTATTATTTGCGGCAGATCGTGCTCAACATATAGCTGAAGTAGTAAAACCTGCCCTTGAGCAGAAATGTATTGTTATTTCAGACCGCATGGCAGATTCTTCCCAAGCATACCAAGGGTTTGGCCGAGGGTTGGATAAGGAATATATCAACAAAATTAACAGCTGGGTAATGAGCGGCATAAAGCCAGATATAGTCCTGTACCTGAACATTGATTATGAAACAGCAAGCAAGCGGCTTGCATTGCGTAACCAGAAGCTTACTCCTTTTGAACGAGAACAAGCTGCCTTTTTTAAGCGGGTTACCGATGGCTTTAATACTATTTTTAAAGAACGGCCTGAGGTAGTAGTGATTGATGCCAGCAGAGATTTTGACCAAGTGGCCAATCAAGTGTTAATGCAAATGAAGGCCCAACTTTTACCTCTGCTTGAGTCAGCTTATGATTGAACTTCAGGCATTGCACCCTGCTTATCTCTGGATTGGTCAACCGGAACAACTTGCTTTGAACATTAAGAGCTTTCTTAAGCAGTTACTTTGCACTTCTGGCTCTTGTGATAGGTGCGTAACCTGCAAACTAATAACAACTCAGCAACATCATGCAATTAGGTGGTTAAAACCAGAGAATAACTATGTCGTAGCTGATCTTGAAATTATTTTTTCAACAATCGTGTATAAATTGGCTGACGGCGAGCATTTTTTCTTTGTGCTTGAGCGTGCCGATCTATTGAGCGCTACTTGTGCTAATAGCTTATTAAAATCCCTGGAAGAGCCCCCAACGGGATATCACTTTCTATTGCTTAGCTCACGACTCGAGGGGCTATTGCCAACTATTATCTCTCGATGTGTAGTTCAAACTTTTAATGACGAATCGGTGGGTAAAGAGCATCCACTTTTGCGCTATTTTAGCCCCACTGCTATACCTGATCCTGTCGGTTTTGCTAAAGAGCTTGATCGCTTAAAATTAGCTGAACGAGATGCTCTTGATTTCCTGGATCTCTTGCAGAGTTATTGGTTATCAATTTTTAAAGATTCCATGCGACGAGGGCTTGCAGTCGCTCATAAAGCTGAACAAGTGTTAGGTGTGCTTAAACGAGCATACGAAAAGCCACCAATGCCTGGCAGCGCTAAGATATTCTTAAAAAATCTTTTCTTGCAGTTCACTGCTCTACATACAAAAGAGGGCGCCTGAGAAAAATAGAACCTGTAGGTTGCAAAATGATACTGAAAATGTCAATTTGCGTCTCAAAATGATACTGGCGATATCATTTTGCATTAACTACTTCAAGTACCTCAATGAGGAATTACCAAAACCTTACCATTCTATCATTTCAGACATAGCATCACTTAGTGTTCTAACTCGACTGCATTTTATGCTCTTTGCAAGCTCTCGTGATTCAGCTATAAGCAACTCTTTAAGTGCTTCTATTTCGCGCTCTAGCTGTGTTAGCTCGTTATCAATAACAGATTCCACTGAGTTTATACCAGTGGTACCGACAATAACGGGAGGCTGAATATTCTTGGTAATTCGACGAGCAGCTTTTGAGATAATATTTTGAGGTAAAGACGGATTTTTATGAAGGATAACAGCTACAACCCCATGCCAAAAAATTAAAAGAAACAAATAGCCAAACAATTGAGGATTTTTACAAACAAACGCTAAAACTGCAGAAACTGGGACTCGCCTTTTTGCTTTTTTTAATGCAAGGACTAACTGAAAAAGTGTGATCAACCGTTCTTTTGTTGATGAACGAGTGGAATCATCGTCTTGTGAGCCTGTTAAAAATTGTGTTCGCTGGTTTATGAATTCCTGTAGGATCTGTTGCACTCCGGCTATATTTTGCTGAGCCATTTGCTCATACATCTTGGCTACTAATTCTTTAGCTTCAGTAAGCAAGAAATTTTTTCCTAGGAGCTTGAGTTGGTAGACCTCATTTAAAGTCTTATAATTTGGAAAATCGGGAGTAAGTTTAGCATAGTGCTTTTCTAAAATACCATTGAGGCTTGTCAAACTATTGGAAGCCAGCACAGCTTTACTATAAAAGTTATCGATTGCTTCTGAAGCTTTCTTTCGAGATATACCGAGTTTGCGGTAAAGCTTCAAGTAATTATATCCTGAATTGCCGATTGGTAGAAGATCCATAATCACATCAATTAATTCTAGTGGTAACTCTCCTAAGATATTGAAGCGGCGTTCATTATCAGCATGAGCTGGCTGAATCATTTGCTCAATCTCTTTTTCTTCTTCACTCTCCATGCAATGACTTAATTGGCTAGTGCTCAAGAGCAAGACTAAAATCATCGCACATTGCTTTTGTAATGACATCCCTTAACTTTCGCGAGCTTCCACTTTTTCAATTGTTTAGCATCTACTATTCTAGTATAGAGAATGCATAAGAACATGACAAACATTGAATTAACCATTATGAATAGACAATATTGCACTATCGCTTAGAAATTGAACAAAAATCAAGCAAGATTAAGCCTTGAGCTTAAAGCTCTCGATCGTTCTATAGTTCGAACCAGTTGGTGTTAGCGTAGATTCTTTTAGATTAAAGTGAGTTACATGCCAGTGCATACGGGCTATAGCCATGCTTTCGAAAAGCTTACGCAATTCGTCCCCTCTTAGCAATCGCTTAATCCGAGCAATCGTAACATGGCCATGAAAAGGCCGTGGTTCCAATGCCATGGGTAAAACCCGTGCAATCTGCTCAGCTAATAGAGTAAGCTCAGGGCAATTAATGCTAAACCAAAGAACATGGGGGTGATGCCAGGAATTTACCGTGAGGGTTTCTAGAGAAAATGAAAAGGAATGAGCTGACACTAAATGCAGTGCGCAAGTGATTTCTGGCAGACTATCTGGGTCAATCTCACCCAAAAAGGCAAGGGTTATATGAAGGTGTGAAGGTCGCACATAACTGCCTACAAAAAGCTCTTGTTCGCCGATAATTTGCTGAAGTCGTTTTATGGAGTGTGCAATATTCTCAGGCACCTCAACACTTATAAATAATCGCATAGTGTTAGCCGCCTTTAATAACTGCTAGAGGCTCCAAACGTGCTACAGGTCTGGCCAGCTTTGCTTGTTTAACCACTTGCACAACATTATCAACATCTTTGTAGGCTATGGGTGCTTCTTCGGCAAGTCCTGCATCAGAATCGCAACGAATAACAATACCTCGAGCTTCAAGTTCTTTGCGCAATTCAGATCCTCTTACTATTTTTTTAGCTTTCATCCGCGACATTTGCCTTCCTGCTCCATGACAACAAGAGCCAAAAGATTCTTCCATGCCTTCTTGAGTACCGACGAGCACATAGGAAGCTGTTCCCATAGTTCCTGGAATAAGCACGGGGTGTCCTACTGCTCGGTATAAAGGAGGAACTTCAGGTCTGCCTGCGCCAAAGGCTCTGGTTGCCCCTTTACGGTGTAAGATAAGATCTAATGAGCTACCATTAACGATATGGTTTTCTCGTTTGCCTATATTATGAGATAGGTCATAAATGGTGCGGACATCGATCGTAGTACCAAAAACGCGGGTAAATACTTCTCGTACCCAATGAGCAATAAGATGGCGGTTGGCCCAAGCAAAATTAGCGGCTGCAGCCATTGCATTAAAGTAATCGGTGCCCTCCTGAGAGTGAAATGGCGCACAAGCAAGCTCTTTGTCTGGCAAAACGATACCCCAATGGTTGAGTTTAGTAAGCATTGTCCTTACATAATCGGTGCAAGTTTGGTGCCCCAATCCCCGAGAGCCGCAATGAATCATAACCGTGACCATGCCCTGCGCAAGCCCAAATACGCTTGCCACGTGAGCATCATAGATTTCTGTTATGTGCTGTACCTCTAAAAAATGGTTTCCAGAGCCCAAGGTTCCTAGCTGATCGGCACCTCGATTTTTTGCTTTATCGGATACCACCGATGGGTCTGCATTATCCATAGCACCATATTCCTCACAGTGCTGTCTATCGCTTTCTGTTCCATACCCCATTTCAATCATGCGCTTAGAGCCACTGGCAAGCACTTTATCAAGCTCATGAACTGATAGCTTGAGTTTGCCACCTCTGCCTACACCCGAAGGAACGGCATGAAAAAGCTCAGTTGCTAAAGTAGCTAGAAATTTTCTAATATCCTGTGAGCTTATGTTAGCACTGAGAAGTCTGACGCCACAGTTAATATCATAACCGATACCGCCAGGAGAAATTACGCCACCGTGATCTACAGAAAGGCCTGCGACACCTCCTATTGGAAATCCATAACCTTGGTGAATGTCTGGCATAGCAAGCGCATATTTTTGAATACCCGGTAGGCTAGCAACGTTTGCCAGCTGTTCAAGGGATTTATCCTCGAGGATAGCAGCAAGCATTTTTTCATTAGTAAAAACTCTTGCGCTTACACGCATATCAGACCGAAAGCTTTTTGGAATTTCAAAAAGGGTTTCGTCTATCTTGAGCAGTGTTTCTCTGGTAATTGTTCCATAAGCCATTATGTTGCCTAATTGGTTAATTGGTTAGATATCAAATACAATAGTAGCCTGCCAAACGCCTTCGATTAATGAGAAGTCCATGTCATGATATGTCACTGCTTTAATTTCAGTTACTTCAAATCCAGTGATTGGGACACCAAAGATGATAGCCTCTAATTCAGTTGGCTCGAAAACCGTAAAGGTAGCATCACCATATGCTTCATTATGGACGTCAGATAAATATAAGCATTCTGAAAGAAAATCAATAAGTAAGAGTTCTTGATTCTCTGAACGCACTTCAACAGACCGTTCGACGGTATATTTGCTGTAGGCTGCTTGCCTATCTTGATCCCTTGTTTGCTTATACTCAATAAACTGGCTTTCAGGCCTAACGCTGGCAAACATGCCGTATAAAGCATTGGCGAACAGTTCCTGCAAGGTACTTCCATAGGCTCTTATTTTAAGGTCTGCAGTGTGTGGAATTATCTCAAATCTTTTACTATCCATGATTAATGTACCTTATTTTTGTTGTGATTAAGCCAGCGATAATATACCAATTTTACTAACTCTGTGGTAATAAAATAAGCAATGACAATTACAACAATAGTGAGTATTTGCCACAGTGTTGGTTTAATGAAGCTAAAAAATTTTCTTCCTTTGCTGCTCAGGGGAAGAATAATGGCAAGAGCCGCACAAGCGATCGAAAATGCAAGCAAAAGAAATGATGGTTGTATCGCCTTAAATGCTGGCAACCTAGACCGTAAAGAATAGGTAGCAGCTAGTTCGCTTAAGATACTCTCGATGAACCAGTTTGTTTGAAGAATGCGTGGGCCTAAAGCGTAAAAAAATGCAAAAAAAATGCCATCGAACAGTGAGCTTACTAATCCAAATATAAGTGAAAACATCGCTATTTCTCGTATATTAAAAGCCGGCGGCTTTTGTAATTCTTTTAAGTCTACCGTATCACCAGCCAATGCTAACATTGGCAAGTCAGTGAGTAAGTTTATAAGCAAGATATGCAATGGCAAGAGAGGTAAAAAATCAATAAAAAGCGATGCTATAGCTATAGAGTAAAAATTGCCCACATTACATGCAAGGGTTATTCTAATATATTTAAAGGTATTGGCAAAGACGGTTCGGCCAATGGCAATCCCTTCTATAATAGAATGTAAGCTTTTTTCTAAAAGTATTATATCTCCTGCCTCGCGGGCTATGTCGGTTCCATTATGTACTACGAGTGCAACATGTGCTGCCTTTAACGCGGGCGCATCATTAATGCCTTCGCCTAAAAAACCTACGGTATAGTATGCCTTTAATAACGTAACTATTTGATATTTTTGTTCGGGCAACACGCGTGCAAATACATCATACTTAAGAATTGCTTCTTGCTGCTCGACAGCACTGAGGGCCTCAAATTCAGTGCCTGTTATACTGCAATATTCTTGACTTGCTAATCCTACTTGTTTTGCTATAGCACAGGCAACTTCTTTACTATCACCGGTAAGCATTTTTATGCCTACTCCAAGCAACTTAGCTTTTGCTATAGTCTTCTTGGCAGTTGGTTTAGGTGGATCAGTAAATGCTATAACACCGGCAAGGTGCATAGAACTTTCTTCCTGGCCTAGCTTAGTTGGCTTGTTCGCAAGTTCTTTAAAAGCCACCGCTAGAGTTCGTTTACCCTCATTACCCTGTTTTGTAATCCAGGACTTAAGATCAGCCGCATCATTATTCAAAAGCGGTAATGAAGTTTTTAGCAGTTCTTCAAGTGCACCTTTGCTGATTACCATAAACGTTTCCTGGTTTTCAACCAAGATGCTATTTTTTCGGCGTATTGGATCGAAGGCGATTTCTTGCAGAACTTTGAAACTATGAAGCTTTTCTTGTTGTTCAGCTGACAATGAGTTTGTCAGAGCTCGGTTAAAAGGATCGATTTTCCCCGCTCCTATGTTGCTTGACGCAAGCATTGCAAGAAGTAGTGGGTCGTAGTGGTCGACCCTAAAAATCTCGCTTACGGTCATTTTATTTTCTGTCAGCGTACCCGTTTTATCAGTACATAATAATGTTATACTTCCAAGATCTTCTAAAGCAGAGAGCCGCTTTACCAAAACCTTATGCTTAGCAAGTTCGAGTGCCCCCTGAGTGAGTGCAACCGTGGTTATTGCTGGCAAGGCTTCTGGCGTAATGCCTATAGCAAGGGCTAAAGAAAATAACAGAAGCTCCGCTATAGATATATGCCCACCTTTAATAATAAGATTAATCACAAAGATTGCCGCTATTGTTATCAAAATAATGCGAATGAGGAATGCACTTAAGCTCTTTATTTTGTTTTGAAAATCGCTTTCTCGCGAAACTTGTGTAGTAAGGCTTGCAATCATCCCTAAAACTGAGTTTGTGCCTGTTGCTACAACAACGCCTAAGCCTGAGCCACTAACCACTAGAGTACTTAAAAATCCCATGTTTGCCGCTTGATATATTGTCAGAGCAACTTCTGGCAACGGTTGATCTGTTTTTCTTACATCAGAAGATTCACCAGTGAGTACCGATTCATCGATAGTAAGATTTTCCGCTTGCACAAACCTAATGTCAGCCGGAATATAATCACCTGCTTTAAGGCTAATTACATCGCCTGGCACAAGCTCTTTGCTATCAATTGAGCTATAGGCACCATTGCGTTTAACCTGTGCTTTAACAAAAAGCTGCTGCTTAAGTTTACGTACTGCTAGTTCAGCTCGGTGTTCTTGAATAAAGCTTAATACTATATTTATCAACAAAATAACTGCTATAAAAAGAGCATTGATTCTGCTCTCGGCAAAAAAAGAAATCACCGCTGCAAAGAGCAAAAGATAGACAAAAGGAGATTCAAATTGCCGCAAGATGAGCTTAAGCCAATAGCCTTTCGGCTCGGCTAAGGTATTATAGCCAAAGACTTTGTGCCGCTCAAGTACCTCTTGAGCACTTAAGCCTTGCTCAATTGAAGTACTAAGCTCTTTTTCAAGTGCTGGTACCGAGTATATCGAATACGTAAGCTGCTTTGTTTTGTTCTTGCTAACCACAGGCGATCTCCCCCTCAACGTCACTATGGTATATAGGTTACTGCAGAAAAACAATTAAAAGCTAGTAGCTTGTAGCTTGAAGGGGGATCTTATCCCCCTTCGACCCCCCCCAGGGCTTTGATCTTGAGTAAGAAAGCGTCGGAACGTGCACTTTTTTAGGTATTGGACACGATTGCAAAATTTTGTAAAGCGGCAATTCGTTGAGAAATCATTGAATTTGACGCAAAAGCTGTTAAAGTTGTAAGCACAAATAATGCTAAAAAATGAGGGTACCCTATGGCGCTTCTTCTGAAAGATGTGCTTCATTCTTTTCTTTATGAGCAAGATGATTGGCGCCTGACCCTATTACAAAATTGGGACACCATAGTCGGCTCCCTTAAAAATCGTGTGCGTTTAGAAAAGATTGATCGAGATATTGTTGTCTTGGGTGTTTATGAAAGCCATTGGATGCAAGAATTATTTTTGCTATCTCGTGTTTTTTTGCAATCAATTAATAACCGGCTTGATAAACCACGTATCACCAGCGTAAGATTTAAATTGGTGGAGAAAAAAGAGTATCCACTTACATCTAAGCGAACATTTGTTTCAGTGCAAAAAAGAAGCACCCAACCAATCGTGTTGAACTTACAACAAAAGCAAGCAATTGCTGCCATTGCCGATGAGCAATTAGGATCAATGCTTGTCTCATTTCTTGCTCGCTGTACCTCGGATGCTTCATGAACAAAGAAAATTTTATTGCTGTTGTTGCTGGGAAATCTGGTGGCCATATCATACCTGCTATGACTTTTGCCCAAACATGTATGACAGAAAACGCTGCTTATAAACTTATATTTTTTTCTGGAACTAGTAAACTTGACACTGCCATTCTTGGCCAATGGAGGGCGGTACACAGCCATGTCGAGCTCTCGGCCGATGCAATTCCAGGAAAAAAGCCCCTGCAATATCCTCGCTTTATTGCTCAATGCATAGTCTCGTTTGTCCGAAGTTTTCGCGTATTACGCAGTCTGCGCCCTGAGAGGGTCATTAGTATAGGTGGCTTCGTATCAGTACCCGTTTGTCTTGCAGCTTGGTGCCTTGGCATACCCATAGAGCTTTTTGAACTTAATGCTACACCTGGTAAAGCTGTAGCTTGGCTAACAAGACTTGCTTGCAAAACCTATGTCTGTTTTTCCGAAGCTCAACATTTTTTTCCAACTGCTACTACGGCTCTGGTTCCTTACCCCCTTCGTTATACGCAAGAAGACACAGTTGATAAAGCAAAAGCATGTCGAGAGCTGGGGATGAGTCAAAATGACACAATACTTCTAGTGCTTGGCGGATCGCAGGGCTCGCAATTTATTAACCGATTAATGACACAGCTAGCTTCAACCCACGACTCTGATATACAATCTTTGTCAATCATTCATCAGACGGGAGCAAGCGATATAAAAGAGGTACAAGCTACTTACGAGAGCCTTGGAATTAAAGCTTGGGTGTTTGACTATACGCAAGATTTAAAGTTTCATTATGTTGCAGCAGATATCGTGATAGCCAGAGCTGGCGCTGGAACGCTCTTTGAGCTTGCATTTTTTAAAAAGCCATCGATTATTATTCCCCTAGAAACAAAGGTAAATGTTCATCAAGTTGATAATGCAGTTGCTATGGCAAAACAAGAGCCGGGCCTCTTTACCATTATTCGCCAAAAAGATATTGAGAACAATCCTGAAATATTTTTTGAATTCGTCAAAAAACAAATAACAAGCGAAATTTCAAAATATCAATCCAAAGTCTAATGAGGGTGTTACCAAATCAAACTACCAAGAGTTGCTGCCAAAGAATGGTTAAAAACTGCTCGTCCAGAGCGAAGCGCAGCGTAGTCGAAGGATAATGATGGCTTGTTTATGCCAAAGATAAAAAACTTGGCAATTTCGACTTCAAATGTCGGATTTGTCTAATATTAGCACTGCGGTATGCAGTAGGCAAGTTTAAGTTATTAATTTAGGGATTACTCGGCCAATAAGGTGATGGCATCGGGATTAGTATCACTGCAAGGCCACCCAGTTTTAGCATTAACGGTAATTTCACGTAAGCTTGGCTCAAAAGAAAATTCCTTAACTTTCGATTCAATGGCTTTATTAAATTCGAGCCAGAGCGGAAAAGCGGTTCTAATGGCATAAGCTTGATCGCCCAAAGATCGGTTATCATCACAACCGATATAAACAGAGGTGGTTAAGCTGGGAGTAGATCCAGTAAACCAACAAGTGCGTGCATCGTTGGTTGTTCCTGTTTTACCAAATGCTTGGCAATCAAGCCAAGAGGTAGTGGCTTTTCTTTTTAATCTCTCAATGCTTAACGTTAGTGCTTTTGCTATTTGGCTGCTTATTGATGAAGAGAGAACCAGTTGTTTCCTTTGCTTATGCTTCCATATTTTTGTATTCCATTCATCTTTAACCCATTCTATCAGATAGGGCTCGCTATAGGTGCCATTGTGGGCAAAAACATGCATCATAGCTGCAGCTTCATAGGCTGTTCCATCAACGCAGCCAAGTGCAAGCGAAGGATAGGGCAACAGTGGGCCTTGTATGCCACATTGTTGAGCTAATGCTATAACTTTTTCAGCTCCTACATTGAGTAAGCTTTTAATGGCAATAATATTATTGGATATAGAAAGAGCGTAAGCAAGTGTCATAGAGCCAAGAAAGGCATGGTTAAAATTACGAGGGCTCCATTCATTGCTATTGTCTTGTATTGTTAATGGCTCATCAACCTCTGTTTCGACTAAGCTTCTGCCGGCTTGCAGAGCTGCAGCATAAATAAGCGGTTTAATAGTTGAACCCATCTGCCTGCGGCCATGCATTGCTCGGTTAAATTTAGATAGCTTGAAATCGTAGCCTCCTACAAGTGCGCGGATTGCTCCATTGGTACCAAGGGCTATGAGTGCCCCATCAATATCTGGAGTGATTGTTTCTTTTAACGTGCCTATCTCGTTGTTGAAATGTAATTCAGCTGCCTCCTGGATTCTTAGGTTAAGGGTTGCTTGAATTTTCAGTCCACCGCTATAGAGCTTTTGCTTTCCGACCAAATTTTCTAAAAACATGCGCACTGATTCACGCAGGTGTGGAGCTGCCGTAGTTTGGTCTGGCTTTACAATCGTTAAAGGTTGAAGCTTTGCCTGTTCATAAAGCTCATCGGGTATTAATTTGAGCGTATGCATAGTACGTAATACTATATTGCGTCTAATTTTTGCAGACTCACTATTGGTTAAGGGGCAGTAGTTGGTCGGGCATCTGACTATTCCTGCTAGCGTAGCTGCTTCATCAATGGTGATGTCAGTGACTGATTTTCCCCAAAATCGTTGACTAGCTGCTTGTACCCCATAAATACCACACCCGAAACAGACATGGTTGAGATATGTCTCTAGGATATGCTCTTTGGTAAACTGACGTTCAATGATAAGAGCTATGAACTGCTCTTTAATTTTACGCGAATAGCTTTTTGTTGGGCTAAAAAACAAGAGCTTAGCAAGTTGCTGGGTAATCGTACTTGCCCCCTGGATTTTCTTTCGATGGTACATGTTTACCAAAAATGAGCGCAGGATACCTTTGAGCGAAATGCCGTTATGCTTAAAAAAATTCCAATCCTCAGCAGCTAGAAAGGCATCAATTACGTGTTGAGGAATTTCTTGAATAGTAATTATCTCTCGCTTATCAAACTGAAATCGCGTCCATTCAACACCTGTTTCGTCGTAAACAATAGATGGTTTGCCAGGGTTATAATAATCAAGAATAGAAAAATCAACCCAAGGCTGTTGAGCGATAAAAAAAAAGGCCCCGAGAGTGCAAGAAGCAAAGATAATAAACGAAAAAATGAGTAATTTTAATAAGCTCATAGCATAAATATTGTTTTGTGTTACTCTATGGATCTGACATTAGGATATCGTACTTTTACTATTTTAAAACTGGTTTTGTTGCTTGCGATACTATCTATCAGTAATTACGATTTTTTTGCTAGATCTATGTATGCTCGATCTGGGTGGCAGTTCGATGGTTTCTCTTGTGCGCATGTTCTATTATGCCCAGCTTTTTGGACCTAGCTCACGTGTCAGGGTTGTGTTTATTGGACTTGTCGTCCTTCTTGAATCATTTCTGATACATGGCATCATCTGTGTAGATTTACTTGTCCTGATACCTTTAACAGCGTTTATTCAATATTTTCATCCTCGCTTACAACCAATACGTCCCCTGTGCATCCTGTTAATTCTCATAAGCCTGGGTATACACGCAAGCGTTATCGATTCTTTTATCTTTTTAAAAAGCTTGAAATCTTGTGTGAGTTTGACGATTTTTGGCATCTATAGTATACTATTGTATATTGTATTAGCATATATTCTTGAAGATAATCGAGGCAATCGCTTGGTTTGAAAGTACTAAGAGGAAAGTCCGGACTCCAAACGAAAAAGGTACCTTAGGAAACTAAGGGAGGCGTAAGCCTATGGAAAGTGCCACAGAAAATAACCGCCTTAGCTATATGGGTAAGGGTGAAAACGGGTGGTAAGAGCACACGATGCATTCTAGAGTAATATTATGCAGGGGCAAACCCTACCTGGAGCAAGACAAAATAGGCATGTTCGGTGTTTCGTTCCGGTTTAAACATGCGGGTATGTCGCATAGATAGATGGTTGCCAACTAGCTAATACAGGACAGAATCCGGCTTATTGATTATCTTCACTCACCTAAATGAGTTAAACATTATGCACTTTTCAGGTTATTCTTTCTTGTGGGTTACCCCTTTTTTATCCTTTTTAGTAGGGTACCAATTAGTCTCATGGTTTTCTCATAATGAAGTTTTGCGAATGCCTATTGTATTGGGCATGCCTTTGCAGCACGCTATTAAGGAATTATCCTCTCATCAGCTGAATGCACGTATTCTCAAGGAAAAGGAAGATCCTGAAATTCCTGAAGGTATTGTTATAAGTCAATCACCTGAAGGTGGTCATACTATTAAATCCCATCAATCTGTATTTTTGGTTGTTACTCGTAAGCCTCCGGCAAAAAAAGCACCTTTGCTTTGCAAGTTAAAGGTCGGCGAGATTGAAGCTTTAGCTCGAGATCAATCACTTTTTATAAAAATTCATAGGCTTGAAAGTGCTTATCCTGAAGGAATTTGTTTTGCTCAATCGCCAGAGGCTCAAGAGCCACTTTGTCAAGATCAAATCACCGCTTATGTTTCAAGTGGCGTAAGCCCAGTGAGATTGTTTCCTCTTTGTAAGGGACAAGAGCTACATAAGGTACAAGAATTTCTCAAAGAACATTCCATTGAAAGTCAGGTTTTTCACCTAACTAAGGTGTATGAAAGCCATGATTGCTCAAATTGTGTCATTATTGATCAGCGGCCATTAGCAGGTTCTCTTATAGATTTACGAAAACCGCCTACGGTGCAATTTACTGTTGCGGCAAAATAATGCCTTAGCCTGAGGATCCACCAGATAACAAGCCCATTTCGGGAATAGTAAGCATATTTTTTTAATTATAATTGACATTTTTATCAATAATTTTTTAGACTAATACTAGTGAATCATATTTTAATAAATTATTAATCAAAAAGGAGATTCTATGAAGATAAAATCACTAGCGTTAGCATTAGTGGCGATCGCGCTCTTTAGTGGACAAAGTTTTGCTAAAGCTCCAGTAGCAAGTGCTGAGAAAGAAAAGCCTGGGATGTGGGAAAGATTTAAAGAGTCTTTTGCTGGTCATGAGACGCCGCATAAAGTCGCATCAAAAAGCCATCCTCTTCGAGTGCATCGTTGGAATGTTGTTCTTGACGCGCTTAAAGAGAAAAATGCAGACCCAGCTATAATTGCGTGGGCTGAAAAAAATAAGCATAGAGCTCAAACACATAAAGCTCATCACAAAAGACGGCATCATGGTGCCAAGCATGGAGCTAATGCAAAATCGGTTAACGAGAAACAAGATGGGCGTGAAAAAAAAGCAGCATTAACACCTGGGGAAAAAGCTGAGAAGATGAAAAGAAAGAAAGCTAGGAAACATCGTAGGCATACCAAGCGCACCCAGATGGAAACTAAAGCCAAAGCTTAGATTTTCAAACAATACATAATGGCCTCACTCGACGAGTGAGGCGGCTTTTTTTTTAAAAATCTTTACTCGTTTTCATGATTTTAGGTAATACTTAAGAAGACTAAACTGTTTTATCTTCTATAACTCAAGGGAAAAGTCATGAAGACCACAAGAACTATTTTGTTTGTTGTAAGCATTGGTATGTTGATGCCGTGCATTGCAGGATTCAGAGGTAAATCTATAACTGACAAAGATAGTCTGATGCTCATTGCTGAAGGTATTATAACTGGTGCTGTTGCAGCTACCTCTGCTATGAAATTTACCTCAGAAGCCAATATTCTGAAAGAAGCTCCTAAATTTGACCTATTTCATCGTTTAGCGGTACTTTTAGGAACTGCTTATGCGGTAAGAAAGCTAGCACCTCATAGTCATGAATGTCTGCAATTGCAAAAGCCTCAATCAGATGACAAAGAAGACAATTCAGATAAAAAAGTTGTTGCTTTCCTTAAGGGAATGCTTGCTGGTTATGTCGGTCTTGTTGGTGGCTTGCGGGGACTTTCTGATGGCTATGATCTCATTGTAAAGCACGACGGCAGAACCCCACGTGATACTTTTATTGAATTTGGTGGGGACATGGGTCTTTTGTATTCGGCTTATAAGCTATTACCATATAGCTATTACAAATTAAAAGCTGCTCTTTCTTGATTGAAAAATTGTTCAGACACTTTTAAAAAAGCCAAGGTTTTGATGAGCCTTGGCTTTTTTGCTTGAAATTAAGCTTTGCAAGCCATTTGCAGAATTTCTTGAGTATAGTAAACTCAAAGCGGCTATACACATATACGTATGGCTGTGCAAAACAGGTAACCTGTTTTCACGCGAGAGCTTTTGAGCTTATATAGGTAATCAAGAAATAAAATATGGTGCAAATCATGAAAAAGAAAGTTTTTATAGTTTTGGCTATGCTGCTAATCGGGTGTGGCTGTAGAGCAATGGAGGAAGAATATGAGCCTTCAAGTCGTACACGGCTGCTAAAAAAAGGATTATATCTTACTGCAGGAGTTGGCTGCGTGTCAGCAGGTGGGCTGACATGGGCATTATCTAGCGATACTGAGTATATACGCAGCTGGCTTAATTGGTTGGTTTTACCACCCTTTTTTTCCGCTAAACAGGAGGAGTTTCTTGCCAAATGTTCTCGCTATTACATTGCTCTTCGTTGCTTGAGCATTGCATTATTTGGTACAGGAGCATTTTGTCTTACAAAAGCATTAGCAGGCGACCTTATTTCACCGACGTTAAAGCCATCAAAAATGTGAAGGTTGTTATGAAAAAGTATATTTGTTTTTTTTTATTACCACTACTCTTAATGCTAGGCATGCCACTTTACGGTGATAACTACAAAAAAAGCTATGAGCCCTATAGGCCGCCCAAAGAAGACAATAGCTCAGCTAGAAATCTCACCAAACTTAGCTTGGGTGTAAGCCTTTGTGTTGCAGCTGCTATTACTGGTTTTTGTGCGGTTAATGCCTATCAAGATTGCCGGACTAACGCATCGGCACAATCATGGGGTTGGGTATGGATTAAGTCAAAAATTCCAGCATTTTCAACGGAAAGCACGGAGGCAGGTGACAAAAGGAAGCGTTTACTCAAAGGTTATGCAGTTACGGTTGGTTTGGCGAGTGCGTCAATACTCCTAGGAGCCACAGGGCTTAACTTAATTAGGCAAGGTTTAGATTTGCATTTGCAAAGGCCGACACGTACTAAAAAATAAAATTCTTTTGAATTATTCTAATATTTTAAGGTCAGAGATGATCTCTTAATAAGCCCGACTCAGCAAGCTCGAGTTCCGAGCTTGCTGGAGAAAATCACCCTGGGGATTGCAAAGGGGCGGGGCCCTTTTGCTAGTTCTTTTTGTTCTTTTGATTGACGGTTTTTTACGAACTGCTAAAGTTTACTAGTAGGGTAAATTTTTAGTTTTGCTGGGGTTGAGCCATGAACACACGTGCCATTTTCTTTTTGTTGTTGCTTGTTGTGCAAGTTATTCCAAGTGTAGTTGAGGGTAAAGGGCTGAGAGAAACAAGAACTCGCAAGCTCAAAAAGCAGTCATCAATGTTGAAGGATATTGCTTATACGACTGCTGGGGCGGCTTGCCTAGCTGGTGCTTATATTGCTGGTACCTTTGCTAAAGAAAGATACGATGCGCTGAGTCTGCTTTGGCAGTGTACTGCTGAAGAAATTTCAACCAAAACTGGTCCTGCAAAAGGGCATATAGATCGATGGTATACTTGGGAACCAGCAACAACCAAACGAGGCAAAATAATGGTTGCAGGTGAGGTGCTTGGCTTATCATTGCTGGTAGGAATTTTGGGTTCAACTGGGGTGCAATGTGTCCTTAAAGGTCTCCATATAACCACCGAAGATTAGGTATCAAAAGCCGAGGGCTTTGATAAGATTTTTTGTTGGTTTATTTTCAAGCATGATTTCACAGAGAGCTGAGCATAAAGGCAATCTGAGGTTGCCTTGCTTAATAAGCTGAGAAACTGATTTGAGAGTATTGATTCCCTCGGGCGGTGTTGGAAATTGGCTTGTAGCTTGCGTGAGTGTTTTTCCTTGACCTAGAGCCAAACCTAGTGAAAAATTTTTACTGTGAGTTCCATAGGCTGTAAGAAGTAGATCTCCTACACCGGCTAAACCATAGACTGTTTCACGCTTGCCTGCAAGATATTCTATTATGATGCCGAGTTCTCGTAGCCCTTGAGTTAGTGCTAGAGCTTTAGCATTATCCGAGTACCCGGCTCCTGCTAGGATGCCAAGAGCTAGCGCAATAACATTTTTACCTGCACCTCCTGCTTGCACACCAATAACATCAGTGGTTAGATAGGTAATAAAATAATTAGTTGTAATGAGCGCTTGGAGTTGGCATGCAGTTTCTAAATCTTGGTAAGCAAGGTCTACCGCTGTTGGTTGATGGCGTGCTAAATCATATGCAAAGCTTGGACCAGAAAGGACAAGCGGGGCTCGTTTATAGCCAAGAGATTGAGCAATCTGGGTAGGAAGCATATGGCTGCCTAGTTCCATTCCTTTACTTAGAAAAACTATACGATGTTGATGGATATAGGGTATGCACTCGGTCAAGACGGATCGCAAGAATGCCACGGGAATTGCTTCAAAGACCCAATCAGTTGCAACCAGAGCTTCTTGTAATGACGTGGTGGGTTGAATTAAAGGTGAAAGCTGAACCATTGGTAAGTACTGTGGGTTTATGTGCAAGTTTTTAATGGAATCGGCAATGCTTTTGTTATAGCACCATAACGTAACTCGATAGTTGTTAGATGCCAGCAGAGTTGCGAAGGCAGTCCCAAAAGCACCATCTCCTAAAACAGTAACTTTCTTCATGAGCCAAAATTTCGTTTACGTGATTCAAATTCTTGCACTACATTAGCTAAATCATTTTTAGTTAGGTCAGGCCAAAGGCAATCGAGAAAGAAAAGCTCGCTATAAGCTGATTGAAATAATAGAAAATTACTCAAGCGTTTAACTCCTCCGGTTCTGAGAATAATATCAGGATCGGGCGAGGAGCCTGTCCATAGATATTTTCTAAATAATGATTCATCGAGAAACTCAAAAGAGCTTCCAGTACTTATATCATGAATAAGCTGCTTGGTCGCAGCAACTATTTCTTGTTGACTACCATAGCAAAAAAGCATATTAAGATTAAGCTTTTTTGCATGCGCAGTTGCTTGCTCGAGCTTGGTAATAGCTGGATTTACGTGGCGGGGGAACTGTGCTCTATCGCCAATAAAATTGAGACATATCTCATTTTTAACAAGATCGTCAATCATCTTTTCAGATTGCTGGATAATAATATCAAATAAAAAATGCTGTTCTTGCGCGGATCGTTTTTGAAAATTTTCTTGAGAAAAGGTAAAAAGAGAGAGCGTTTTAATGTTTTGCTCTAGGCAAAATTCGACAGCTCGCTTTACAGCAGTTATTCCTTCTTCATGCCCTTTCCATGGCATTAAACTTCTTTTTTTAGCCCAACGTCGATTGCCATCCATAATAATTGCTAAGTGATGAACCATTAGTTATTCCTTGCAATGAAGCAGCTATTTGTGCCCATGGTCATTGCTTTTGGCATTACTTGCCTAAGAAAATCAGCCAGATGATAGAGCAGTGTCATGCCAAGGGCAAGTATGAGTCGCTCCAGCCAAACAATAGGAATAAGACTATACCATAAAGTTGGGCCAAGATTATAATAATAGAGCCAGATAACTGAGCCTACGGCGTGAGTGGTGAATGTGCTTCCCAAACATCGAACAAAAATGGAACGAGACTTACTTAAAGCGATAAGCATAGGTATCCACCAATAAAAAGTGTAGGGGATTGCCTGATTGCCCATTGGATGAGCAGCAAACAATAAAAAGCATATAAGGGGCAAGCCTAGGCGTATGGCGTTGGCATTTGATGAAAGATATAAAGCTCCACAAAAAGTTGGAATGTGATATACTAAGAATATACTCGCTATGCCACCCTTGGTCAAAGCGAAAAGAGTTCTTACGAGATACACCACACAACTTGCCCTTGTTCCTCCCCATAGTCCAACAAGGGGAGAAAAGCAATGGGAAGCAGAAAAGAATGCTCCTTTTGTTCCAGAAATAATTTGGATGCGAATAATTTTTGTTATTTCACTCATCACTACATGCAAAAGGTACCAAAATCCTCGTTGGCTTTTGGTAGGGATTCTGTTATGCAATGTCGCATGAGTGAGAGTTGGCAAGCTGACAAGGCGATTAAGGGCTCTAATGAGCATAAGCTTTTACCTTTAGCAAAAAAATATTACATGATACTATACCATTAGTGTATCATATTTTTTAATATATATTAATTCGTAGAACGTACCTTAGGAAAAAAATAGAATGCATTATAAAGCAATAATTTTTGATATGGATGGCACCATAATCGATTCATCAGGCATATGGAAAGCAGCAACAAAAGAGCTTATTACAAGTAAGGGGGCTCATTGCTCTCCAGAGGTTTTGCAGGAGCTTGATAATAAAATTCATGGTCTTGCCATGGATAAAACCTGTGCGCTTATTAAGGAGTGTTTTGATCTTGCTGATTCTGTAGAGCAGCTTATAGCTGAGAAAACAGGTATCGCTTGCTCATTGTATCGGCAGGGAATTGCATTTATTCCTGGTTTTGTTGATTTTTATCAAAAAGTTCAAAACCATAACCTTAAAACTGGCATAGCTACCAATGCAGATGATCAGACACTCTCGATTACTAAAAGAACATTAGCATTGGATACATTTTTTGGTCGGCATATTTATAATATTAGCGATGTTAATAATAAATGTAAGCCTGACCCAGCGCTCTATCTTCATGCAGCAGCGCAGCTCAAGTTGGACCCAACTCATTGTATAGCTATCGAAGATTCTGCGCATGGGGTCGCTGCGGCAAAAGGGGCAGGTATGTTTTGTATAGGTATTAATACATCGGGTAATCTTGCACAAGTAAAAGCAGCCGATCTTATTATCAATAGCTATCATGAAATAAACTTGACCGATCTTCTATCTGTTAAGCAAAAAGTATAAAGTCATCCGTTTGCAAAAAAGCATTTTCTAGGTATCATGGAACCACAAGAGCAGAAACCAATTAACTGGAGATATGCATGAG
The DNA here is from genome assembly GCA_963706585.1 of uncultured bacterium. Lineage (GTDB taxonomy): Bacteria > Babelota > Babeliae > Babelales > Babelaceae > MFD02248-292. The sequence continues at coordinate 1,350,171 of OY970169.1, read as the reverse complement.
TTATCGCTGTCATGCCTTAGTGCTTGTTGCACTTTTTTTTGGCAATCTTTTATCCATGACTGAATGTTCGGACGACCCTTATCTGGCTTCTTTAACCCAGCCAGTCAATCCTGAAACAACGGTGTTTGCTTTTGATTTACATGATGTTGTGTTTAAAAGAAACATTGTCGAAGTTGTTTGGCGCTGTTTAACAGTAACGTGTCGAGGTGGTTTGTTTTATGCAATTAATCCCTTTTTTTGGTATAGGGTTATGCAATGTGGTGCAGGTAAAGAAATCACCGAAAATGTGTATAAGAAACTTTCCCATGAGTTTCCGAGTTTGATCCGATTTCAGGGAGATTTTTATGCCATTGCTAATGCTCACCGACCTATTTTGGGCATGGTAGAAGTTATAGATCAGCTTAAGCAAGCAGGATATTCTATTTATACATTATCAAATCTTGGTAGCGAAACTTTTGAGGTGTTTAAGCGAAAATTTCCAGAAATATTAGGAAAGTTTGATGGTTACTATATGCCTTGCTCTAAAAACAATTATGATCATAAACCCAAAGAAAGTTTTTATGAGGGATTTATAGAATTTCTGGGTTGTGATAAGCAAATAATTTTTATAGATGATTTAATACATAACATTGAAGGTGCTCGCAAATGTAATATAGCTGGTATTCATTGCACATCAACTCATGCAGTAAAAAAAGTACTTGGAAATTTAGGTGTTTTGCCAACAATTTGTGATACAAAAGAGAGCTTTGCTCTTGTAGCACAGGAAGAAAAAGAAGAAAGTTTTTGATTTTTCTAAGATTCTAGTGTAGATTGAGAGCGCAATTAAGTTAAGATAACCTCCATTTCCCCTGTCCCTGACGCCTGTCTGGATAGGGGTTGCTTTTATGGTATTATGTCACATAAAGAAAAAAATCACCGAAAATATCCACACGTTCATCGAGAGCGTTTTTATAATTATGAAGGAGAAAAGAAAGCCAACTTTTTGTTTTCTTCCCTTTATATGATGCTTAAGGCTAATATCCAATCCTTGGGCAAGCAGCATGCTATTCTCAATTGGATAGATAAAAAAGATCCTATTGCTCATAGTATAAAGCTCCAGATAACCTGGATTGGCCACTCTACTTTTCTCATTCAAATAGGTGGTATAAATATTTTAACTGATCCTATTTTTACTGATCTTACACCCTTGTTTCGTCGGGCATCGCCGCCTGGCATACCTATAGAATTATTGCCATCGATAGACTTTGTGGTTATCTCACATAATCATAGAGACCATATGGATGCCTATACGCTTAAACGGCTTAAGGAGCATGTGGGTATTACTTTTTTAGTTCCAAAGGGAGATAAAGCATGGTTTCAGGCACGCAACTTTGAACGTGTTATTGAGCACATGTGGTGGGATAAACAAACATTTACGGCATCATTTGATCGGTTAACCCAAATAGAGTTTATGTTTTTACCGGCATTACACTGGTCGCAGCGTGGGGCATTTGATTATAATAGATCTCTTTGGGGAAGTTGGATGATTAGGTGTAATGATATTACGATGTATTTTGCTGGTGATACTGCTTATTCTCCCCATTTTAAGGATATTGCTCGAGAATTTAGTTCAATTGATTTGGCCTTTATGCCCATTGGCCCATGTGAGCCACGAAGTTGGATGAAGCATTCTCACATTGATGCAAAAGAAGCAGTGCAAGGGTTTATTGATTTACAAGCAAATTATTTTGTACCCATGCATTGGGGAACCTATCATCTTGGCATGGATAATATGCTCATGCCCTTAGATCTTTTGACTGATTGTTGGAAAGAACGAAAACTTGATAGCAAACAGTTGTATATGCCTAAGATAGGACAACGCTTATCATTGCATGAAGAAATTGTTGCCGCTAGGCGATTTGAAAAGTCAATTATTACCGAGCTTCAGCTTTAGGATTACTTTCGATTGTGCTAAGGACACTGGGCTTAATTCACCACAACGCAAAAAAACTTAAAGCCGCTCGTGGTGAGCGAAGCAAAGCTGAGGTACATCCTGAGCCTGTCGAAGGATCGAACCATATGAGCGGAAGCTAAGAATATCAAGCCTAATTAATCGTAAAAACCTTTACTAAGGTAAGCCCTGCCAGAATCGCCGCAAATCCAGACAGCGACATCGTTATTGGTCAATTTTGGGGCATATGTCTGTACGGCATAGGCAACGGCACCACTGCTTGGCCCCATTAAAATGCCATGCTTAGAGGCAACAAGCTTAAGCATGCCAAGGGCCTCTTCATCGGTTACGCAAAAAAATTCATCAATAACTGCGGTATTCAGCACCTCTGAAGTAAAATCTACGCCAATACCTTCAAGCTTGTAGGGTTTTGGTTTGCCTTGAGTAGCACGAAATGAATTGATCGAATCTACGGCAATAACCTTTACCGCAGGATTTTGTTCTTTCAAATATTTCCCAACGCCACTTATGGTGCCGCCTGTTCCTGCGGCTGCAAAAAAATGGGTAACTTTTCCATCAGTTTGCTGCCAAATTTCAGGGCCCAATGAGGAGTAATGTGCCAGGGCATTAGATACGTTATAGTATTGATTGAGCATGAACGAATTGGGAATGCTTTTATGCAGTTCAACGGCTTTACTATGATAACTGTCTGCATCAGTAACAAATTGTGTCATAGGACATTTAATTACTTGTGCGCCGAAGGCCTTGAGCGTTTGTTCTTTTTCTTTGCTCACCTTTTCAAAAACAGTAATAATCACCTGGTAATTTTTAACCGCACCGATCATGGCTGTTGCTATGCCTTGATTGCCTGAAGAGGCTTCAATAAGCGTGCCTCCAGGCTTTAAAATATTCATCCGTTCCGCTTGCTCGATCATAAAGAGCGCTGATCGATCTTTAACGCTACCACCTGGGTTAAGATATTCAAGCTTGGCGCAGATAATTGCTGGAGAGTTGAAATCAACTTGCACAAGGGGGGTATTGCCAATAGCACGAAGTGTGTTTGCATGAATCATGAGAAAAAACCTTAAAATTGCTCGTTTTTGTTCTTTATCTAAGGAGGCGGCAGAATGCTAGGAGCTCTTTTGAATAATAAAGCAAATTAGCTGAATTATCAAAGATTATGTCAATGCAAACACGACCATGGTAAGTCTTGGGTATTGCAAAAGAAAACACTCAGGGATGCAACTGAATATTGTGTAGCTTATCAAAGCCGCTTGTGATGGATCGAACTGCACGTAGCAAAATGTAGGTACATCCTGAACCCTGGAAGGATAGAATCAATATGAGCCGGCCAAATAATTTTTAAATGCATGCAAACTAGAGAAATTAAGTAATCATCAAGATTAATTGAGACTCTTTAGAAAAATGCTCATTAGTAACAAGCAATTGACATATTTCATACTAATGCTATTATTAAAAATAATTAATAACATAATAGAAATAACAATGAGAATAGCATGAACAAATTTCTGTCATTTGGTTTTTTAGCGTTAAGTATTTTCCCATTAAGCATTGCCATGGAAGCTGAATCGGAGTTATCCCTGTGCAATGAGGAGCTCAAGCAATCTAGCATTTGGGCCGCATTACCGCAAGAAATGGAGCTTGCTATCTTTTCCTTTCTGCCAAAAGCCGAAAGCATGAAAGAGATTTTTGCTTCTTTTGCAAAGCTTGCGCTTACCAATAAACAATGGGCAGATTTGGCTCAAGATCGCATTCTTATAAAGCAAGTAGCTCAACGATACCTACGTTTGCAAAAGGAGAAAGCACTTGAAGAATTTGATGCAGCTATTAAAGAAGGAAATAGCAAAGTTATAAATGCTTTGCTTGAGGGAGGGATTGCCAAAGAACGGGAAAATCTTGTATCTGAAAGCTTAAAAGCAGCGATTAAACTTGGTATATTTCCTAGTGTCAAACTTCTCATTGACCGAGGTGCTGATGTTAACGTAGTATTGCCTACTAAAGGTACTTATTTAATGCTTGCTGCGATATGTGGGCACAAAAAAATAGTAAAACTACTCGTTAAAAAAAATGTACCGATTGACTCAGTAGAAAATCGTGGGATTTCTTCCTTAATGTTTGCGGCTCATAGTGGACACAAGGATATAGTTGCATTTCTGGCTGCCAAGGGAGCCAATCTAAGTACGGTATCATACAGGGGCGATACAGCTTTAATGTTTGCTGCTCTAGCAGGTCATAAAGAAGTAGTAGAATTTCTTATAGGTAAGGGTGCTAATATACATACGACATCTCATGATGGGCGTACTGCCTTAATGTTTGCTGCTATGACGGGACGGCAAGATATCATCGAATTATTGATTGCTTTGGGAGCCAATGTTAATGCTGTTGCAAATGGTGGTTGGACAGCCTTGTCTTTAGCTGTTGCAAATAATCATCTAAAGGTCGCCGAAATTCTTCGGAGATCTGCGTGTTAAACAATTTGATATAAGAGATGAAGGCACATCTAGAATTCTAAAAATGTGCCTTTTCTGCTTCTTCACTACGATTCATTTGATAGATGATACAAACCTTAAAAGTGATGTTGTACCCTTATTAATTCTCTGGCCTTGAACGAGCACGTCTGCGTTGCCTCATTTCCAATTGTCGTTCACGTTCTTCAAGCCTTCTTTCTCTCTCATCTAAGTAAGCATTAGCTGAGTTTGCATCTCGTGCCTGGTAACGGGAATTACTTTGCACTGGTGGAGGTGGAGCAGCATAGGCATAGCTTGGGCTCTGTGCTGGCGTGGGTTGTTGAACAACCACAACATTGGGTTGCTGATTAGCATTTATAGCGCTAAAAAGCATACTAGCTCCTATTCCAGTGAAAGCACCGGCAGCAAATCCACCACCAAAGCCGCTACGTGCATGGCAGGAATTAAACGAGCAACTTAACAATAGACTTATAGATAGTATGAGTATTTTTATTTTTTTGGTCCCCAGTAGCATAATCTCCCCTTTATACTTTTGTTTTGGTTTTCTCGATCTACATTGTTAGTATGACGAATTAATTTTATTATAGTCAATAATTTTATTGTTATTTATTTTTTATTTTATAAAAAATGAGGCTGCTATGCTCATGGCACGGCAACCTCCATAACCGACTTTAAGTTTTATTAGATATCTCTTTACTCCATAGCTTCTTTTGCTTGGCTAAGATCCATCATTCGCTCTGATCTTGAAGGAAAGAACTCTTCATCATCCAGATCCATTTCTTTAGTCATAGGCTTCATTTCAGTTACCATAGCTTCAGCAGGAGTTGCCTTAGGTGTTGTCATAGGAGCCATTTCTTTAGCCATAGGCTTCATTTCAGTTACCATAGCTTCACTAGAAGGAGCCTTAGATTCTATCATAGGCGCCATTTCTTTCTCCATAGGTTTTGCTTCCGGCATCATGACTTCTGGGTGATATGCTTTTGGCTCCATTGCTTCTTCATAAGGCACCATTTTTTCTTGCATTGGTTCAGGTCTTGCTACGGAACTTACGTATCTTGGTTCACTATAGCCCGAGGTGTAATACTCTGGTTGACCGTATCTGGGGGAATAAGAATAGCTTGGGTAACTATAAGAATATGGATAGCCATAACCATCATACCAACCAAGGGTCCCGAGTGATAAAGCCGTATCGGTGGCTGCACCGGCGACCTGCCCACTGTAATCTACTACATCAGCTGCCACGTCAAATGGAGCCTGTACAATACTTCCCAACCATGCGCCAGCAAATTGAGCATAACTCATTAAGAGCGCCACCATGAGCGTGAGTGCTATATTGTATTTCATACTATTTCTCCTTCTTAATTAGGTTTGATTATTGAATATTTTTCTATTAGCGAAACGTATAGTAATAATTACCAGGTGCATAAGCAAAAAAGCTATTATAGCTTCTATACGGTAAATAATCATACGTATAGGGCAATGAATACGTAAAAGGTGGAACATAGGTATCATAGCCATAAAGGCTGTATTCTTCAGGTTCAAATGGGCATGCTGTTCTCCATGATCCTCGCTGCGCTTCAAGTCCAGCTATTGAAACCATCATTATTGCCAACAGCATTGTTCCTCTTTTCATTTCAAGCCCCCTTTTAGCTTTAAGCTTTTACCCATGTATATATTGATTTTGCACAAAATGAGGCCGAAAAGTCAATAGTTTATTGTTTATTTGAATTTTTTTAGAAATATGACCGATTTTCTATTTTTGAATATGATTTAAAGCAAGTGGGCTAATGCTCATGCCAAATTGTTCAAAAGCTATAGGGTTTCAACCTGGAGTTTTTTGTTTAAATGTTTATGAGTTTGAGGATGAAATACGTCGATTAATTCAATTGTTAGCCTTGTTAATGCTTATTATGCACAAGGTCTAATGTTTAACACCCGGGCCTAATTTTTTTGGTATTGAGACGAGGTATGGTATAATGTATATACTTTATATAATATATGGTATATACTAAAAAAGAAAAATGATATTAATAATAGGATAAATATATGATAAAAAAACTTTCTAAATATGGAAATAGCTTTGCTATTTTGATTGATAAGCCAATATTAGAATTACTTAACATAAATGAAGGAACGGCGCTTAAGATTATAACTGATGGAAATCGTATAATTATTGAACCTCAGCGGCCTGCTGCTAATGATAAAGCTATGATTAGCGAGGATGAGAAATTACAAGAAATTTACCAAAAACTTGTTAAAAAATATGCCCCTGCGCTGAAAAAATTGGCAAAAAACTAATGACAGAGATACGTTTTCTTGAAGTAGATGAAGTAATTGCAATGCGTGATGATCAAGTTAAAAAATTTGGTGGCTCTATGGGCATCAGGGACCATGGTCTATTACTTTCTGCAATTCATGAGCCACAAGCCACCTTTTTGCAAAATTATCTTTATAAAGACCATTACGAAATGGCAGCTGCTTATGCATATGGATTAATCAAAAATCACCCTTTTATTGATGGCAATAAAAGAACTGGGGTTTTGCTTGCTATAGTTTTTCTTAGCTATCACGATCTTCCCTATTCGTTAAGCCAAAATCAACTCTATAATTTAGGCATAGCAATTGCTACTTCAAAAATATCCCTGCGAGAAATAAGCAATGTATTAAGAGTTTAAAAACTTTCATTTAACAGAGCTCTAAAACACTGATTTTTTATTAAGGAAAGCAAGCATTGCAACAGTTACGACAATTGACCCAATAAACGATGCTGTTAGTGCTAAAAAATGGCTATAAGGTAATAATATACTACTGGAAATAAGCGCCAACACAGAACCAATCAATGCTGGTAATAAGTAGGGTATTTGCGTAGCTACGTGGTCAAGATGATATGACCCAGAGCTTGTTGAAGCTAGAACCGTCGAATCGGAGATCGGTGAAAAATGACCACCTGCGACTGCTCCTGATAAGAGCGCACCAATTACCGGCGATAAAAGGTTTGCATCAGCAAAAGCGAGCGGTAGAGCATGACCTGAATAGGTTATTACTAAAGGAATTGTCAAAGGAACCATAACGCTTATAGTCCCCCAAGCTGATCCAGTCGAAGCTGTTATGAGTGCAGAGGTTATAAAGACCATAAGCGGTAACAAAAAGGGGGGTAATGCACCAAGTAAGAGATGGCCTAAATAAGCACCAGTGTTAAGGTCGTGCTTAAGAATGCTACCCAATGTCCATGCTAGTAATAACACAAGGAGCGAATTTTTCATCAAAAGTGCTCCCTGTAAAACAGTCTTAAGTGCCGCTGAAAGAGTAATTTTTTTTTGCAACAAGAAGAAAGGTATGCTTATAAGTAGCGTAACAAAACTTCCAATAAAAAGAGCTTGAAGCGTATTTGCTTCTTGCATAGCTTTAAGAAAATGGTTTGTGCCACCAAAAGCAGTCCAATGGCCCGTATACAGGATGCAAGTCAGAGCGAAAAAGAGAAATAAGCCTATGGGTAAAAGAAAGTCTAATAATCCGCCCTTGGCCGATGGATTATCAAGAGAAACGACAAGGTCTGGCTTTCCACCAAAGAGGTTACCTGTTTGCTCAGCTTCTTGTTCTTGCTGACGCATAGTTCCAAAAGATATCCTTTTTCTTACAATAAACCATGAAGACATAATAGTTAAAAAGGGATAAAACATATAAGGAATTGCGTGTAAATAGGCATTGAAAGGATCAACAAAAATATCACAAGCTTTGCTTTCGCAAACGCCAGCCGTTTCTAAATTAGCGAGCACCATGGCTACCCAGCTCGTTGCGGGAATAATTATGCACAAGGGAGCGCTCATGGTATCAAGCAAAAATGCGAGCTTTACCCGAGGAATACTGAATTTATCGGTAAGTGGTCGCATAATGGCCCCAACGGTGAGGCTACTTAAATAATCGTCAATGAAAAAGCACCCTGAAAGGAGTAAAGATACCGTTTGAGCATTTTTTTTATCATGAATTCTTGATTGAATAGTTTTGGTATAGGCTGCTATACCACCCGTGTGCGTGATAAGCGATATTATTATGCCAAGGAAAATAAGAAAGCCAAAAGTATAGAGATGGTCGGGAGTTTCTCCCGGGCACCAAAGACTTTGTAGGTGCGTTTCGCGCCAAATACGGCAGATGCTTAACCAGACTGTTTTAGAGAGTGAGTAATGAGTTGCGATAGCCGATGCTGCAAGAATGCCGGTAATGAGCGAAGCTATAACATTACGGGAAATAACCGCTATGACCAATACTGCAATGGGAGGTAATAAGACAATCCAAGAATCAGGCATAAAGACTCCAGCTGGTAGAGATGAATTTGCTAAAATGTATCAATGATGGTATAGTAATGATTGATAGTATACAAGAATTTGCTCATTAATAAAAAATAAACATACATAAGGTTGCACATGGATATGAATAAAGCTTTCTTTTTGCGAAAAGAAGATCGTAATCCGCGCTGGCATTTGATTGATGCTGAAGGCCAAATAGTCGGTCGCCTCGCTACTAAGCTTGCTGATATGTTGCGTGGTAAAGATAAAGCAAATTACACCCCACATACTGATGGCGGTGATTATGTTGTTGTCATTAACGCTGATAAAATTGTGTTTACCGGCAACAAAATGGAACAAAAAGTCTACGATCGCTATACTGGCTGGGTAGGTAATAAGAAATTCTTAACTGCTGCGCAGCTCAAGGCTAAAGATCCTACACGTATTTTAGAATTTGCTGTTAGGGGAATGTTACCTAAGACTAAGCTTGCACGCCAACTTGGTAGCAAATTACTTGTTTATGCTGGGGCTGAACATCCCCATAAAGCCCAACTCATCGGATTTGCGGTAAAGCCAAGCTAGTAAAGCTATCGACTTCAGATTCAAGAATGGTTTTTCATGGACCACAACATTTATAAATCCTCCTGATTATCCCTGTTTGCAAGAATCGGTTCCCGGAAGGTATTTTTCAATGATTAGTGCAAATATTCAGAAAAAACCTAAATAATTAAGTATAGAGGGTCGGTTATGAAATTTAAAATATTGTTTTCAATGGCGCTACTTGGTGCTTCTCTGTCATCTATGGAAAAGCCTGATCAACAAAACCAAGAGCAAAATTCTACTAATTCACGCACTTGGACAGGTCTTATCTATAACTGGTTGTTTCCAGTTGCTGAAAATAAGTTAGAGCAAGAAAATAACCTCTTAGAAGCAGTCGAGAACAATAAAGTTCTGCTTGTTCAATTAGCAATCGATAATGGTGCTAATGTTAATATTCAAAACAAAATTGGGGCTACCCCATTGATTATAGCTATACAAAATCAGCATAAAGCAATAGTCGAAATGTTGCTGGATAATGGCGCTGAGGTAAATTTTCAAGGTAAGTGGAACTTTACGCCTTTAATGATTGCAGCAGGCAATGGCCTCAATGATATCCTACTGATGTTACTTGATAAGGGCGCAGATATTGATGCTCAAAATATGGCAGGTTGTACAGCTTTAATGTTTGCTATCAAGGAGGGAAGCTTCAAAGTAACTAGAACGTTACTTATTAAAGGTGCTAACATTGATATTAAAGATAAAGAAGGTAATACAGCAGTATCAATGATTGCGCAAAAGGGCTGGTATATAGTTGAGGAAACAGCCTCTGGCATGGCAAAAGAAGAAAATCAAGAAATTAACGAATGCAAGCAACCCGCTGAACGTGCCTCATCTTCTTCAGGCCAAGTAGATTACTCTTCCTTACCATTTGATTATAATAAAATAAATAGCCAGGGTAGGCCAAAAAGCAAAACTGAAACATGGCTTTCTTTTGCAGCCGAAGATTATGAAGCTTCGAAAATTCTAATTGCATCTCGGCTGCTAAGACCGGCACTCTATCATGCGCAACAGTGCGCCGAAAAATCATTGAAAGCATATCTTGCTCATCACCAAAAGCAATTTGAACGTATTCATAAACTTGAACAACTCCTTAAGAGTTGTATAGAATTCGATGAGGAGTTTCGGCAATTTCATTGTAACCTTGTTGAACTAAGTAAGCTCGCGGCACGTGTTAGATATCCCGATTCCTATGGATCTAAAAAACTTAGTGATCAAACGGTTGAAAAACTCATAAGAGCTGCTCAAGAATTGCTGCAATTCGTTAAACATAAAATCAAGTCATAAATTGATCAGAATTCTTATATTCTAAAACCCTCGTAATATTAACACCATAATTGCTATTATAAAGAATGTATAGTTTATATAATACATAGAGGAATAGCAATTATGATTAAGAAGAGTTCTATTTGTGCATTGGAAAAATGGCAGACGTATTTACTTTAGCTATATTGCCGAATTAGATATCGTATTGCTTTTAGGAGGAAATAAAAATGGACAAGACAAAGACATCAAAAAAGCAAAAAACATCCTTAAAAAATACTTTGAGGCTCAAGATGAAGCCTAATGTTAAACTTGAGCCTTATCGTCTTGGCGAAGTAGTTCTTCAAGAAGGTTTCTTGGGAAAGGCTATAGCAGAGTGTCTAATGAATGGTGACCATGAAGGGGTTGTTGAAGTTGTTAGCATATATCTCGATATCTTAAATAAAACCAAATTGGCCAAAGAAGCTAACATGCAACGATCAACTATTTACCAAGCTATAAAGGGGAAAAACCCTACTATTAAAACTTTAAGCAGAATTGTTCACAGGGCTGTATCAGTTCACAAGGCAGTAGAGAATAACAAGCCTGCTAGATCGTAGACGAGCGGGATTTTAGATATTTTGAATTTTTGCTGATTAAGTCTAATGAGCATCTTGGCAAGCTATTAGTATTTTTTTCCCAGATAGCGCGATGCCCAAAATCTTTATTTGCTTGATTTCTCGATCTTTAAGCTCTTGCGCATAATTTTTTTTCTTAATTTGCTCTAGGGCTCTTTGAGCAGCAGTTTCAAGAGTCTCGTTCGGGCCAGCTTTCTTGAATTCAATGATAAGCCCAAGTTTTTTTGGCTTTTTTGGTATAATCATTATGTCGTAACGCCCGAGACCGCTCTCGCGGTTGGATTTGATTTCATAATTTTCTGAGAGCAATACAAGCAAGCCAAGCACAAAAAGATGATAACTTCTTTCAGGCTCATTGCTTGGAAGATCAAAGGTGCTCATGCTTGAACTGATAAATTCTTACAGTAACTGCTCAATGCTACTAGCATCGCCGGTGGTAATAGCTGTAAGAAGTGTTAATGCTTTAGATCCCGTAAGGGATTCCTCAAAAATATCCTTAATCAGCTTTACATATAATAAGTTAATTTCTTTATTAGGGATGATGAGTGTGCAAATTGTTGCACCTTGAATAATCTCAACGGTGGTATAAGTTAAATAGCCGCTGAAAAGCAAAAGGCTCCACAATGCCTTGGGATTATTTTCAATTCCTGGAAAAATAACTGCTTCATCGATTTCCTTCTTGATAGTTTTGCCAGAAAGCAATAATTCTAAATCACTTTTAATATCTTCATTGGCTGCAGCTAGAATTCTTTTGATTAGAAGATTGTCACTTGTATTTACCCAATAAGGCTTTAACAAACCGGCAGCACAATCAAGTAATGACCAGGGGTTATAGATGGTAGTATTTCCACATAAGTAGCCATTATACCAGAGCTGAACATCAGGTAATTTATCAGAGAGCTTTTGATCTTTTAGTAATTTTTTTACTTCACCTTGAGTAAAGCCAAATTTATCTTGAAAGACAGTATGGGTAATGCTATACGTCTTGAGGTTATTAAGACCAGAAAAAATTCCTTCTTTAGCAGTTTGTAGGATTCCTGTTAATATACCACGCTCTAAGTTACTGTTATCTTTAAATACCGAAGTAAAAAACGAGCGAAAGAATTTTACCACTTGAGGATAATAGCCATGAGCATAGCCCTCATGAATAGGTGCGTCATATTCATCTATTAATACGACAGCTTTCTTATTATAATGAGTGAATAGTACTTTGCTTAACAAAAGGAAGCTCGTGCTATAATCCTCCTCATCTGCTGTTCGATTAGCAATTTCGATAAATTCTGCTAATTCAAAAGTTGTCATGCTTTCTTGAACAATTGGTAGGTGGCGCTGGAATTCTTTAGCAATGATTGTTCTTAGCTTTTTATAAGCACTTTCCCATGTATCTTCTTTTATGTCTTTAAATGTTAAGAAAATGACCGGATAATGACCTTGCAAGGCCATATAATCAGGTTCATGCCAAATAGTGGTATTGGTAAATAAAGAACGATTATCATGTGGCGATTTTTCAAAAAAATAGCGTAGCATTGAAAGGTTAAGTGTTTTGCCAAATCGTCTAGGACGTGGAATGAGTACTACTTGCCCGACGGCATTTACCAATTCTTTGATAAAAAGAGTTTTATCAACATAGTAATAATTTTTTTCAATAACTTCTTTGAAATCGCTGGTGCCAATTGGCAGTCTTTTCATCTTTTTTTTCAATCGTTATAAGTGTCCGCACTTTCTCATAGTATACTACAAAAACCGAACAGGCATTGTATCTCTGTCTGCTTGTACCTCTTCTTATGTTTGAGCTTCGTTTGGAGCAAGCAGATTAAGCTGTTAATCAATTCTTAATACAATTACTTCCACCTATTTTGAGAATAACCCCCGAATAGAGCCAACTAATTTGTCGATGTAAACATCAAGCCCTAACAATTTAGTGATATCTCGATAGCTTAAGAATGCGATCAAGGCTAAGATGAAATACCAGCTATATTGATGAATTTTGTAGCGGGTAGCATCTGCAATTGGCTTTCCGGTAATCGCTTCGATGGTAAAGAATAAAATCTGCCCACCATCAAGTATAGGTAATGGAAATAGGTTCAAAACTGCAAGACCAATGCTGACTAAAGCTAGGAACAGCAAGAAAAATTTCATGCCATTGCCAGCTGCTTGTATCATTTGGGCAATGAGTGCTATAGGACCGCCAATGGAGCCTTGCTCTTCACCCGATTTAGGAAATATTGGCAGCAGTGATTTAAACGTAAGAATTGCAAGGTTTTTTGTTTCCTGAAAGCCTTTTTGTATTGCTTGAGCAAAGGGAAGCGCTAGAATATGCCAATGGACGCCAAGTTTGGAAATTTCAGCGTTGTTTACTTTTTGAGAGCCTAGAGCTGTTGAAATTTTTTGCTCGACACCATTTCGCTCGATAGTTAGATTCACCGTTTGGTTGGGCTTATTTTTTGTGCTATTGACATAATCCTGGATGGTCACGATAGCCGCATCATTAACGGCTATAATCTTATCATGTGGTTGAAGTCCAGCTTTTTGAGCTGCAGAATCGGGCAGCACAGCACCAATAATAGCAGGCTTATTATTTGTCATAGGCCCAATAGCAGGGGTGCCGACATTAAATAAGAAACTCAATGCTAGAAAAGCAAATATGAGATTGAAAAGAATGCCTCCAATCATGATTAAAAATTTTTGCCAATAAGGCTTGGCGGCAAAAGATCGCTCATCTTTGCTGCTTGCATGCAGTTGCTCCCCCTGACCTAGTTCTTGGCTTCCAGCTATTTCTACATAACCGCCCAAGGGTATGGCTGAAAGGGCAAATGTGGTTTCGCCAATTTTTTTTTCAACAAGGCGTGGACCAAAGCCAATGGAAAACGAGGGAACATAGACATTAAAGAGTTTAGCAAACATGAAATGGCCAAGCTCATGAACAGCAACTAAAAGGCTTATTCCCAATAAACCTATGATAACTGAGGAAAAAAAAGCTAATGACAACATGGAGCTCCTTTAAAGTAGTGACAAATAAGAAATTTTCTGTTAAACTATACCAAACACCTCATGTGTCGGATAGGTGAATGTGGATAATAGATCTCATTCACTTGAAAAAATTATAAAAAAAGTTATAATTACTAATAATCCTATCCTTTTTGGGTATTTCTCTATTGTAACGAAACTAATAGTAAAGTAACAATAGCAGATTCTTACGAAATTTTTAATATATTTATAAACCTAGGAATGGTTAACAATGCCTACAATTAATCAGCTTGCTCGCCAAGGGCGCAAACGAGCTCATAAAAAATCAAAGAGTGCAGCCTTAAAAGGCTCACCACAAGCACGTGGCGTGTGCTCCCGTGTGTTTACCACAACGCCTAAGAAGCCTAACTCTGCATTACGCAAAGTAGCTCGTGTTAAATTATCAACGGGTATAGAAATTACTGCATATATACCTGGTGAAGGACATAATTTACAAGAACACTCCGTTGTATTAGTACAAGGGGGCGGAGCTAAAGATTTGCCTGGCGTAAAATTTCATGTAACGCGTGGTGCTCTTGATGCTGCAGGTGTAGAAAATAGAAAACAAGCGCGTTCTTTGTATGGCGCAAAGAAAACAAAGAAGTAGGAGCCGGCTATGCCAAGACGCAAATCAGTTAACTTTATTCGCCCTATAGGCGTCGACCCGCGATATGGATCAAGAACCATACAAAAACTCATTAATGTTATAATGGAGCGCGGTAAAAAGAACATTGCTCGCACGATTGTCTATCAAGCAATGGATGAGCTGAAAAAAATGGCGGGCGGTGATCCAGATAAAGGATTAGCAATCTTTTCCAAGGCGCTTGATAATCTTACCCCAGCAGTTGAAGTAAGGCCACGTCGTGTAGGTGGTAGTGTTTATCAAATACCGATGGAAGTGCAAACTAATAGAGCGAAAGCATTGGCAATGCGTTGGCTTATAGCTGCTGCTGCCAGCAGACCGGATAAAACTATGGGTATTCGTTTAGCACAGGAGCTAAAAGAAGCTTATGAGGCTCGTGGTTCTGCTTTTAAAAAGAAATTAGATATGCATAAGATGGCAGAAGCAAATAGGGCTTTCTCCCATTATGCATGGTAACAAAGGACCTGTAATGAGCAATGACTTAAAAAAATATCGTAATATTGGTATAGCGGCACATATTGATGCTGGGAAAACTACCGTTACTGAGCGTATACTCTTTTATACAGGCATTTCTCATAAGATTGGTGAAGTTCATGAAGGAGAAACAACGACTGACTGGATGGAGCAAGAACGGGAACGAGGTATTACAATTACTTCTGCTGCTATTACTGCTTCCTGGAATGGATATCATATTAATATTATTGATACTCCTGGTCACGTTGATTTTACTATTGAAGTCGGTCGATCTTTACGAGTGCTTGATGGGGTAATAGCAGTATTTTGTGGCGTAGGAGGCGTCCAACCACAATCTGAAACGGTATGGAAACAAGCAAACCGTTATAAGGTACCACGTATTATTTTTGTGAATAAACTTGACCGTATTGGGGCAGATTATTTTAAAGTTATTAATGATGTAAATACTCGCTTCATGGCAGTGCTATTGCAATGCAATTGCCTGTTGGCGTT
Organism: uncultured bacterium; assembly: GCA_963706585.1. Lineage (GTDB taxonomy): Bacteria > Babelota > Babeliae > Babelales > Babelaceae > MFD02248-292. The sequence continues at coordinate 1,334,377 of OY970169.1, read as the reverse complement.
TCAGAAGAATTTTATGGCATTATTGATTTGCTTACTCGTAAAATGGCAACGTTTAGTGGGCAGAAGATAAGGGTTCCACTATTACTTGGGCTGACGTTCCGCAAGAACACAAACAGCGAGTAGAAGAATTACGTACCAAGATTGTTGAAAAAGCGGCAGAATTAGATGATAGTCTAGCCGAAAGGTTCTTAAATGAAGAAGAGATATCAGTTGAGGAAATTAAGGCGGCTTTGCGCAAGGGAACTATAGAACGGAAAGTAACACCAGCATTTTGTGGTTCTGCTTTTAAAAATAAAGGCGTTCAGTTAGTACTTGATGCAGTCATCGATTATCTTCCTTCGCCGCTTGATATTCCGCCTGTTGAGGGAATTGTACCCGGTTCTGAAGAAACACAAGAACGACCTCCGACCGATACAAGCACCATTTTCAGGTCTGAGTCTTTAAGCTTATGAATGATCCTTTTGTGGGTATACTTGAGCTTTATTCGGGTATACTCAGGACACTCAAATCCGGTTCTTATGTATATAATTCTACCAAAGGAAGTGCTGAAAGAGCTATAGCCGACTTGTGAATATGCATGCTAATAAAAAGGAAGATATTCAAGTCATTAGGTGCGGGCGATATTGGTGCTATTGTTGGAGTAAAAGACGTGCAACACGGTGATACTTTTTGTGATGAAGCTCATCCAATATTACTTGAAAAAATTGATATTCCAATCCTGTTATTTCTTCTATCAGTTGAGCCAAAAAATAAAGCTGATTATGAAAAAATGACGATTGCTTTACGAAAAACTGATGCAAGAAGATCCTTCGTTTCATTTCAGTTATGATAAGGAAACAAATCAAACAATTATTAGGGGTATGGGTGAACTGCATTTAGAAATTATTGTCGATCGCATTAAAGAGAGAGCATAAAGTTAGATGTGACGCAAGGTAAGCTTCAAGTTGCTTTTAAAGAAACAATTACAAGCCGCTGTCGAAGTTGAAGGTAAATATATTAAGCAATCGGGTGGTACAGGTCAATATGGTCACGTCTGGATTAAGATGGAACCGCTTGATCGTGGTAAGGGTTATCAATTTGAAAATAAAGTTGTTGGTGGTACTATTCCTCGAGAATATATTCCAGGGGTTGAGAAAGGGCTAGAAGATGCAAAAAATACGGGTATTTTAGGTGGATATCCTGTTGTCGATTTTAAAGTAAGCTTGTTTGATGGGTCATATCATGATGTTGACTCATCTGAATTGGCATTTAAGTTGGCCGCCAGTATGGCATTTAAGTCTGGTATGGATAAAGCAGATCCTGTATTGCTTGAACCGATTATGAAGGTTGAGGTAGAAACACCCGAAGAATATATGGGTGATGTGATGGGTGATTTAAATTCACGTCGAGGTCGTATTTTAGGTATGGAATCTAAAGTAGGTAATCAAACTATTGTCGCCGAAGTTCCTCTTGCTGAAATGTTTGGTTATGCAACACAGTTGCGATCGATGACCAAAGGACGTGCGAATTATTCAATGGAATTTGAGTGTTATCGTGAAGTGCCAAAGCATGCTACAAGAGCAGATTCTTAAAGGTGCATAGGAAGTAGTGTAATTTTTTAAATGTGTTGTCGGGAGATAACGATGGCAAAAGGTATATTTGAGCGCAAAAAGCCTCATTTAAATACAGGTACTATTGGTCACGTTGACCATGGTAAAACAACGTTAACAGCTGCGATTACGACAGTTTTAGCAAAAAAAGGACTTGCGGAAGCAAGAAAGTTTGATCAAATTGATAATGCACCTGAAGAAAAAGCACGTGGTATTACGATTGCTATTTCTCACGTCGAGTATGAAACGGATAAGCGTCACTATGCGCACGTTGACTGCCCTGGCCATGCTGACTATGTAAAAAACATGATCACTGGTGCTGCTCAGATGGATGGTGGTATCTTGGTGGTATCGGCTGCTGATGGTGCAATGCCTCAAACACGTGAGCATATTTTGCTTGCAAAAAATGTTGGCGTACCAGCCCTTGTTGTCTTCTTGAATAAAGTTGACATGGTTGATGACAAAGATATGATCGATATGGTTGAAGAAGAAATTCGTGATCTTGCTTACCAAAGTATGGATTTCCAGGAAATGAAATCCCAGTCATTCGTGGTTCAGCATTAAAAGCATTAAATGGTGATGAAAGCGAAATTGGTTCACAAGCTATTATGAAGCTTATGGATGCGCTTGATTCCTATATTCCTGAGCCAACACGTGAAATTGATAAACCATTCTTAATGGCGGTTGAAGGTGTATTCTCTATCCCTGGTCGTGGAACCGTAGCTACAGGAAGAATTGAGCGTGGCAAAATTAAGGTAAGTGAAGAAATTGAATTAGTAGGTTTTGGTGCGAGTCAAAAAACGACCGTGACCGGTGTTGAAATGTTCAGAAAAGAACTTACCGAAGGTCAAGCTGGTGATAACGTTGGCTCTTACTTCGTGGTATTAAGAAAGAAGAAATTGAACGTGGTCAAGTTCTTGCAAAACCTAGCATACAGTAACCCCGCATAGAAAGTTTAATTGTGAAATTTATGTGCTTGGTAAAGATGAAGGCGGGCGTCATAGTCCTTTCTTTAATGGCTATAGACCACAATTTTATTTCAGAACAACCGATGTTACTGGTATTGTTGATTAGCCGAAGGCCGCGAAATGGTAATGCCAGGTGATAACGTTTCAGTTGATGTTGAATTGATTTCTCCGATTGCTATGGAGAAAGATCAACGCTTTGCTATCCGTGAAGGTGGCAGAACTGTCGGATCTGGTATTGTTACTCAGATTCTAGATTAATGTGGGTTAACGCATGAAAAAACAAAAAATTCGTTTGACTCTTAAATCATACGATCATCAATTATTGGATAAAGCTGTTAAGCAAATTGTTTTGACGGTTAAAAGAACCGGGTCTCACCTTATGGGTCCTGTTCCTATGCCCAATAAAAGACGTTGTTTTACTGTTCTGAGATCTCCGCATATTGATAAGAAATCGAGAGAACAATTTGAATTAACAACTCATCGACGCATTTTAGATATTGTTGCACCTTCAGATGCAACAATGGATGCGCTTATGAAGCTCAATATTTCATCTGGAGTAGATGTTGAAATTAAATAAGAGAAAGGTTATACAATGGTGAGCGGTACTCTGGGGTAAAAAAATAGGCATGACCCAAGTTTTTTCTGACGAAACAGAAGTAGTTCCGGTGACAGTTATCGATGTTGCTAATTGGTATGTGACGCAAATTAAGACTAAAGAACGTGATGGCTATGATGCAGTGAAATTGGCTGGGTAAAAGATAAATATACTCGAGAAGTTTTTTCCAATGATTGGTTACGGGAGCCCCGTAAATATTTTAGTGCTTTTAAAGAAGTGCCATTAGACGAACAATCCGATTTAGTTGTGGGCAAGCCAGCCGATGTTGGTGCAGTTTTAGCTAAAGGGGATAATGTTGACGTCTTCGGTATTACCAAAGGTGCTAGGATTTCAGGGTGTTGTTAAGAGACATGGATTTGCTGGTGGCCGAGCGAGTCATGGTTCGACATTTGGTCGATTGACCGGGAGGCTTGAGCTGTATGAGAAGTCGTGGACGTGTTTTCAAGGGTAAGAGTATGCCTGGGCACATGGGTCTGAACAACAAGTGATGAAAAATCTTGAGGTAATTAAGATTGAACCAGAAGCACGTGTGGTGCTTGTAAAAGGTTCGGTTCCAGGTAAATCTGGTTCATTGGTGTTTGTTAGAAAGTGTAGGTAAGCACATGAATACGAAAAAATCAACAGACAATCAGCAATCACACCTTTAGTGTGATCGGTTCTCAAGATTTAAACGTTGAGCTCTGAGCAAAAACAGAGTAAGTATCGTCAGAAGGGTTCTCCCAGTGTGTACGAGTTCTCATGCAAAATTGGCGGCAAGGAACGGTTGGATGTAAAGGACGCTCAGATGTTGCTTTTTCAAATAAGAAACCTTGGAAGCAAAAAGGAACGGGTAGAGCTCGTGCTGGATGTGCTCGCTCCCCGCTTTGGCGTAAAGGTGGTGTCATTTTTGGACCACAAGCACGTGAACAGAACGCTGACAGTACCAAAAAAATTAAAGCAGGGAGTATTGGCTAATTCTATTTTGGGAATATCTTGATAACAAGCAGTATAGTAACGCTTGGACTGGGCTCCACAAGATGGTGGCCCAAGACAGCTTCATGCTTATAAGGCACTCAAGGCTGCTGAAATTAATGCAAAGAAATTGTTCTTTTTGTAAGCAGCTGATGACACTGATACCCATGCTTCATTTGCATAATATTGCACAATGTAAGTATGTTACTTTTCGATCAACCGAATGTCTACGATTTTTCGCAATGGTGATTATTGGGTCATTTTAAAAAAAGATATGGATGCCTTTAAGGAAATGGTCAGCACATGGATTTGACAGTCTACGATATTATTAAGGGCCCTCGGATTACAGAAAAAGCCTATCGATTAAATCAGACGCTTAAGCAAGTTAGTTCTCGAAGTACATCCTACAGGCAAATAAGCCTCTTATTGCAGAAGCATTAAAAAAGCTTTTTAACGTGGAAGCTGAAAAGATTGGAATAATTGTTTCTAAAGGGTAAAAATCGTAGGGTTGGCCGCGTAGTGTGCAGGGTAAAACAAGAAAAAAAGCTATTGTTACTCTGAAAAAAGGCCATTCGGTTGATCTTATGGGGTTTTCCAATTCTGCAGCGCCAGTGCAGGAACCTTCAATAGAGAAGGCAGTTTAAAACGTGAGGAATTATTATGGCAATTAGATCAAGAAAGACCACGCAATGCATCGTTACGTTTTCAAACCTATTCGATACAAGTGATTTAACAAAGAAAAGCCCTGAAAAAAGTTTAGTTGCAGGGCTGCGTAAACATGGTGGACGTAATGCTTATGGTCGCATTACGGTACGCCATCGTGGTGGTGGTGCTGCAACGAAAATATCGCATTATTGATTTTAAGCGCATGAGAGCGCGATGTCCATGGGAAAATTGTAGCGATTGAGTATGATCCAAATCGCAATGTTCGCATAGCATTGGTGGTTTATGCCAATGGCGCTAAAGCGTATATGCTAATGCCTGAAGGTTTATCCATCGGTAACACGGTTTATGCAGGTAAAGAAGCCGAAGCAAAAGTCGGTAACTGTTTGCCGCATGCGTAATATTCCTGTTGGGTTTACCGTTCATAATGTCGAAATTACACCAGGTTCTGGTGGTAAATTTGCACGCAGTGCCGGAACTTCGGTTCAGTTGGTTGCTAAAGGCTGAAGAATATGCAACGCTTAAAATGCCTTCAGGAGAAATACGCATGGTACATTTTGATTGCTGGGCTACCGTTGGTGTCATTAGGAAATGCTGATTATAAAAATATTACTCTTGGTAAAGCTGGTAGAACCCGCCATTTGGGTATTAGACCAACCGTGCGAGGTATGGCTATGAACCCTGTTGATCATCCTCATGGTGGTGGTGAAGGGCGCTCTAAATCAGGTTCGCATCCAGTGAGTCCCTGGGGTAAAGGTGCCAAAGGTACTCGTACACGCAAGCGCGCAAATCCGCTTATTTTAAAGAGAAGAAAAAAATAATAACCGCTAAGTAAAGGTATGAGAATGACTCGATCTGCCAATAAAGGACCCTTTGTTGATGATTCACTTCTTAAAAAAGTTGATCGTACGAAAGCTGGCAACAAAAGGGAAGTTATTAAAACATGGTCGCGTAGAAGTATGGTAACACCTGATTTTGTGGGGCTTACTATTGCTGTCCATGATGGACGAAAATTTGTTTCGGTATTTATTACTGAAAACATGGTAGGACACAAATTAGGAGAATTTGCTCCCACCAGAACATTTAGACTGCATAGTGGTCAGCGTAAAACTCCTGCTGCCGCGCCGAAATAAGGATTATGATGGAATATATAGCGAAAGCTCGGTATATTTGGTATTCACCCTATAAGTTAAGACCTTTGGCTGATGTAGTACGAGGTAAAGATGCAGAATATGCATTAGATGGCTGACTACCTATAAGACTAAGCGTACGATTCCCCTTAAAAAGGTTATTGAATCAGCTGTTGCTAATGCGAAAAATTTAAATGCTATTGATTCGCAACAGCTATTAATAAAAGATATACGCATTGACCAAGGTCCTATTCACCGTTATTTCAAGCCGAGTGCAATGGGACGAGCAACGCCACAGCGTAAGCGATTAAGTCATGTGAGTGTGATTTTAGAAGAAAAGCATAAATAGGTGATAGTATGGGACAAAAAGTTAATCCAATAGGATTTAGGCTTGGCATTTATCGTGATTGGGACTCGACATGGTTTGCACGCAATCATAATTATGCCACGCTTCTGCTAGAAGATATTGCTATACGAAAGTATATTCAAAACAAGAGAGATTTTGCAGGAGCCGAGATTTCAGTTGTCAAAATTGAGAAAACTGGTGATACTATACGTGTCATTATTCATGCTGCAAGGCCTGGTGTAGTTATTGGAAAAAAGGGTCAAGAAATTGATTCTTTACGCAAGAACTTGCCAAGTTACTCAAACGTGAAAATGTAGAAGTTTCAGTGCAAGAAGTTAAAGTGCCTGAATTAGATGCTGTAATTGTTGCCAAAAGTATCGCTGATCAATTAGAAAAACGTGCGAGCTTTAAAAAGGTTATGAAGAAAGCAGCCACTGCTACCATAAAAGCTGGGGCTCGCGGTGTAAAGATTATCATAGCAGGCAGGCTGGGTGGTGCTGAAATTGCTCGTGACTGAAACATTGCGTATTGGTTCGACACCATTGCATACCTTGCGTGCTGATATTGACTATGGCTTAGTTGAAGCTAAAACTACCTACGGCATTATTGGTGTTAAAGTTATGTATTTGCCGGGGTGAATATAAACCTTAGAAGGTGAAGCAATGCTTTAATGCCTAAAAAAATAAAATATCGTAAAGTGCAAAAGGGCCGTAAGCGTGGCCTTTCAAAAGGAGCACGAACGATCGAGTTTGGTGAATATGGTTTGCAAGCGGTAGAAGCAGCTTGGCTTACTGCGCAGCAAATTGAGGCAGTTCGTGTTACTATTTCACGAAAGCTTAAAAAAGTTGGGCGGCTTTTTTTGAGAGTGTTTCCTGATAAACCAGTTACAAAAAAGCCTGCTGAAACTCGTATGGGTAAAGGAAAAGGAAATGTTGAATATTGGGTTTCTGTGGTAAAAAGAGAGTCGAGTTATGTTTGAAATTAGCGGTCTTGACGAAGCAACCTCCAAGGAAGTTTTGCGAGCAGCTGCTTATAAACTGCCAATGAAAACAAAGTTTGTGCGTAAATCTGATTTGGTGGAGGCTATTCATGGATAAGCAAGAAGTAAAAGCTTTTACGCCCGAACAACTTAATGAGCGTGTTGATGCACTTCGTAGAGAGCTTTTTAGCCTACGACTACATGCAGCAACAAAACCATTAAAAGATACTACTCGTTATAAAAAATTACGCAGACAGATCGCGCGGGCGTTAACCTATCTGTACCAAAAAACACATAAAGGTCTTAATAATGAGTGATAGTAAAGATATGGTACCAAAACGCATTATGCGTGGAAAAGTGGTTTCAGATAAAATGGACAAAACTGTGGTTGTTCAAATTGAGCGAAGTTACATGCATCCACTTTTTAAGAAGGTCATGAGATCTCGAAAAAAGTACAAAGTGCATGATGAGACTGGCATTGCACAATTAGGTGATACCGTAGAAATTTACGAAGGTCGGCCAGTGTCTAAGACTAAATATATGTATTTAGCTCGAGTTGTACAATAAGATAATAGATGAGCAGGATACGAATATGCTTCAAAAAGAATCAAGACTAGAAGTAGCCGATAACTCAGGTGCTCAAGAGTTATTGATAATCCATATAGAGGGTAGTACCCGTAAGCGATATGCATACCTAGGTGATATTGTTATTTGTACGGTGAAAAAAGCAATACCTGGTGGTCAAGTAAAAAAGAGCGATGTGGTAAAAGCAGTTATTGTCCGAACCCGAAAAGAATCTCGCCGTAAGGATGGTAGTTACGTTCGGTTTGGCGAAAATGCTGCTGTGGTTATTAAAAGCAGTGAGGATAAGCTTCCTGTGGGCACACGAATTTTCGGCCCTATAGCTCGAGAATTACGTGAGCGAGCTTTTGTTAAGATATTATCGCTGGCGCCAGAAGTAATATAGTTGTTATATAAGGTAAAGGATAGAAAACAGATGATGTTACGTGTCAAAAAAAATGATACGGTAAAGATAATGGCGGGAAAAGACAAGGGTAAAACTGGAGATGTTATCACGCTATTACCAACAGAAAACAAAGTATTGGTAAAAGGAATTGCTCTTGTAACTAAGCATATGAAAGCTCGGCGTCAAGGTGAAAGCCCTCGGATTGTCAAACAAGAAAGTTATATTAATCTTTCAAATGTTATGCCTGTATGCCGGTCTTGTTCTCAGCCATGCCGTATCCATATTAAATTTCTAGAAAATGGTAAAAAAGCCCGCGTGTGCAGCAACTGCCAAGAACTTCTATAACCGAGGAAAACGATGAAAAAAACGCGCGAGAAAGTAGCTGCTGTAGCAAAGACGAATGGCTCAAATAAGCCCCGGCTTGAAGAACTGTATGTTACTAAACTACGCCCTTCATTAAAAGAAGCTCTCGGTTTGGCTAATATTATGGAAGTGCCGAAGCTTGAAAAAATTGTATTGAATGTGGGCGTAAAGGAAGCTGTTGCTGATAGCAGAATTTTACAAACAGTTCTCCAGACGATGGGAAATATCACCGGGCAAACCGCAGTTAAAACGTTAGCACGCAAATCTATTGCTGGCTTTAAAATACGTGAGGGTATGCCTATAGGTGTGCGAGTAACATTGCGCAGAAAAAAAATGTATGAATTTTTAGATAAACTAATTAATTTGGCGCTACCTAAAGTGCGAGATTTTCAAGGGGTAACAAATAACCTTGATGGTCGCGGCAGTTACAACCTTGGCATAAAAGAATGGTCGATATTTCCTGAAGCTGATACAACCAGTGAAAAAGTATTTGGGTTAAATATAACTATTGCAACATCAACAAAAAAAGATGTTCATGCCTTTGAACTGCTTAAAAGCTTTGGTATGCCATTTAGTAAAAAATGACGCAAAAAGTAACATTGAATAGATCGAGGAATACATGGCAAGAAAAGCATTAATTGAAAAAGCTAATAAAGCTCCTAAATTTGCAGTACGCCATCGCAATCGATGTCAACTTTGCGGTCGACCACGTGGATTCATTAGAATTTTCCAATTATGTCGACTTTGCTTTAGAAGACTTGCATTGAGCGGAGTACTGCCAGGCGTAAAGAAAACAAGTTGGTAATAGCAAAGGATTATTATGTCAATTGATACAATTGGTGATTTTTTAACAATAATACGCAATGGTGTATTAGCTTCCAAGCGAAGTGTGACAGCTCCCTATTCCGGAATAAAGCATCAAATAGCTACTATTTTAAAGGAAGAAGGCTTTATTAAAGATGTCATGGTAGAGGATATTTCGGAATCTCATAAGCAAATTACGGTAACATTAAAATATGTTGATGGTGAATCGGTTATCCATGAAATTAAGCGTATTAGTAGACCAGGCCGTCGTGTTTATGAAAGCATTGCAATGATTAAGCCGGTAATTGGCGGTCTTGGTATCTCAATCTTGACTACTAACCATGGTATTATAACAAATAAGAAGGCACGTCATCTTTCGGTTGGCGGCGAAATAATCTGTACAGTGTGGTAAGGATAGTGCTATGTCAAAGATTGGAAGAAAGCCTATTAATATAGGCAATGCAACCGTTGAAATAAAAAAGAATGAAGTTCATTACAGCGGTAAAAAAGATAAAGGGGTATATATCCTGCCGGCAGGTCTTGCAATAGAGCTAAAAGGTAAAGACCTATGGATTACTCCAGTAAAAAGAACGAGCGATACTAATCGGATATGGGGTTTGAATAGAGCACTCATTGCTAATAGAATCAAGGGTTCTGATGTGGGATTTGAAAAGCAATTGCGTATTACTGGGTTGGGCTTTAAGGCAGCACTTTCGGGTTCTAAGTTGCAGCTAACGCTTGGGTATAGTCACAAAATCGATTATGAGTTACCTAAAGGGGTGAGTCTCATAATTGATAAAACTGGTCAACTTCTTACTTTTCAATCATCAGATAAAGAGTTGCTGGGTCAAGTTTGTAGTGATATACGAGCTATGCGTTTACCAGAACCTTATAAGGGTACCGGGATTGCCTATGCTAATGAAGTTATTTTGCGTAAAGCAGGAAAAGCTAAATCGTCAGCATAAGATAGTAGATCATATGATTTAATGGAGTTAATCGTGTCAATACAAAGAAAAGTAAATAAACGTGAACAACGAAGAGCATGGCGTGTGCGAAAGAATGTAAAGGGATCGCTCTTGCCTCGTATTTCTGTTTTTAGAAGCTTACATCATATTTACGCTCAGATTATTGATGATCAAAAGCAAAAAACGATCGCCAGCTTCTCTTCAAGTCAATTGGAGAAAAAGAAGGGCGACAAAAAAGCGCGTGCTCATGCGGTTGGCCTTGAATTGGCACAACTTGCACTTAAACAAGGCATTACCGCTGCTGTGTTTGATAGGGGTTCATTTTTATATCATGGGCGGGTTAAATCGTTAGCTGAAGGATTGAGAGAGGGTGGCATACACATGTAATATGTGTATATCACGAAAAATATAGGATTATACATGGCAACAACATCAAAAGAATTTGTCGATAGCGTAGTAAGCGTTAATCGGGTGACTAAGGTTACTAAAGGGGGAAAGAGATTTTCCTTCTCAGCGTTTGTAGTAAGCGGCGATCAGCACGGTCGTGTTGGCATCGGACTGGGAAAGAGTCGCGAGGTATCGTCAGCTATTGCTAAAGCAACAGCACGTGCTCGAAAAAGTATGATTGAGGTAACATTACGTGGTACGACTGTTCCTTACAATGTTGTAGGAAAACATGGGTCTACGCAGGTCGTCATCAATTCAGCATACAAGGGTACGGGTGTTATAGCCGGTGGCGCTGTTCGTGCTGTCATGGAGGCATTGGGTATAAAGGATGTGCTTGCAAAATCGGTAGGGCCTTCTCGTTGTGGTCAGAATGTAGTTAAGGCAACATTAAATGCATTAGCCAAGTGCCGTTCTGCTGAAAAAATAGCCAGATTACGCGGAAAAACCATACAGCAATTAGTAAAGGGTGACCATGAAAGCGCTGAATAGCCTCACGTCATTAAGTAAAAAACGAAAAAGAGTTGGCCGCGGCGGCAGTCGCGGGGGCACCTCTGGCAAGGGCCACAAGGGCCAAAAGGCGCGCTCAGGTCCGAGTATAGGATCAGCCTTTGAAGGTGGTCAGATGCCGCTTACACGTCGTCTTCCAAAGCGAGGATTTTCTAATGTCCGATTTGCTCAAGAGGTAGAGATTGTCAATCTTTCGCAATTAAATACTGCTTTTGAAGAGGGTGCTATCATTACTAGGGATATCTTGAGTGCTCGGGGTATTATTAAGGCTGCAAGAAAAGCAAGCCTTAAAATATTAGGCAATGGTACTCTTGACAAAAAGCTTATAGTGCATGCCGATGCTTTCAGCAAAGCGGCACGTGAAGCGATCACTCATAAAGGTGGTGAAGTACACTTGACAAAGGAGAAGTAACGCTGTGATATTGCTCAAAAATTTTGGGAATATTTTTAAAATTCCTGAACTGACCAAGAAAATACTTTTTACGTTTGGCGTTTTAATAATATATCGAATAGGCGTTGCAATACCGGCCATTGGTATTAATACAGAGCTTCTTGTAGAGTATATGAAAAAGGCTTCAGGCTTTAGTGGCTTGTTGAGCTATTTTGATACTTTTTCAGGAGGTGCATTGCAGTATTGTACTGTTTTGGCTCTGGGTGTGGGCCCCTATATTACTGCTTCTATTATGATGCAAATGCTCAGCATGACGGTGCCTTCATTAGAAGCACTCATGAAAGAAGGTGATTATGGGCGCAAGGTAATTAATCAATATACCAGATATTTGGCTCTCGGCTTGAGTATAGCATATGCTTTTGCATACTCTCTTTACTTAGAGAACTTAAATGCTACCTATATACCTGGGCTTTTGGTAACACCAGGGTTTGGTTTTAAATTGCTGTTTACATTATCGTTAACGGTGGGCGCAATCTTTACTATGTGGCTTGGAGAGCAAATATCGCTCTTTGGCATTGGTAGCGGAAGCTCGATGATTATCTTTGCTGGTATCGTGGCTCGTTTTCCTGAATATATTCGGAAAACAATTGAGGCTGTACTTGATGGCCAAATGTCTTGGATGATTGCTCTGCTGATATTAGCGGGCTTTGTGATCATTGCTGGTTGTATTGTTTTTCTTGAAAAGGGTAATAGAAAAATCCCTGTGCAATATGCTCGTCGTATTATTGGCCAGCGAGTTTATGGGGGTCAAAGTACCTATATTCCGTTTAAGATAAATACTGCCGGGGTTATGCCAGTTATTTTTGCTCAAGCAATGTTGAATATTCCTCTGTTTTTAGTTGGTACTTTTGTTGGGCGATTACCATGGTTACAGCCAGTTGCTAATGCCTTAGCAGTTGGTGGCTTTTTATATAATGCGCTTGATTTTGCGCTTATTATATTTTTTACCTTCTTTTATACTGCTATAGCCTTTAATCCTACTGAGCTTGCGGATAATATAAAAAAGAGTGGTGGTTTTATTCCTGGGATCCGACCTGGTAAGCAAACCGCTGATTTCTTTGACTTTATTTTAACCCGTATAGGGCTGGTCGGTGCTATCTATTTGGGTATTTTAGCAGTAACTCCTACTATTGCAGCAGTATTGTTTAAGTTGCCATTTAGTATAAATGGTACTTCGCTGTTAATTATGGTTGGTGTTGCCCTAGAGACTTCTTCACAAATTGAGTCATATCTTATCGAAAATCGGTATGAAGGATTTCTACCTAGTGGCAGAATGAAGAGCAGGTAATACGTTGAGTTCAGTGAATATGCTTAAAACAATTTTTATTTTTCTCGGACCTCCTGGGTCAGGTAAAGGTTCGCTTTCGCAGTTATGTGCCAAGCGCCTTGGTTGGGTGCAGTTATCGACTGGCAATTTATGTCGGCAGAACATTTGTGAACAAACTGAAATTGGGAAACAGATAGATTTTGCTATAAAATCTGGTAAACTTATTACTGATAGCCTTATAATCTCCATGGTTGATGAGTGGTTACGCGCAAATAGTGAGCTTCATAAAGCAGTAATACTTGATGGATTTCCTCGAACTGTTGCGCAAGCAGAGTCTTTAAGTGAATTCTTAGCTCTGCCACACCTTTCTCAGGTAAAGCTTAAGGTAGTTAAAATGGTCTTAGAAGATGCAAGCGTTATGAAGCGTTTATCTATGCGTTCTATTTGCAAGAACAGTAAATGTCAGGCTGTTTACTCCCTTGCAAACGGTTCACCGCTAAAGCCTCGTAAACATGCCTTATGTGATGAGTGTGCGAGCCCGCTTATGCAAAGATCAGATGATGATGAAGAAACAACGCGCCAAAGGCTTTTGATGTATCATAAGCATGAGCAGGGGTTAAGTGATTTTTATCAAAAACAAAGGCAAAATATTATAGCGCTTAATGTAGAGCAGCCTCTAGAAAAGGTATATGATCAGCTCCTTGGTATTGTTGGCTGTGAAATTATATGATTATTATTAAAAATAAAGAGGCTCAAGAGAAGATGGCGCAAACGGGGGCTTTGCTTGCTCGTTTGTTTGTTCTACTTGCTGATTATATTGAACAAGGACTGAGCACTGGTGAGATTGATGCTTGGATACAAAAGTATCTTGATGCCAATAACCTTGTTTCAAGTACTCGTGGCTATATGGGATATAAGCATGTTAGCTGTATTTCGGTAAATGATGAAGTGGTTCATGGTATTCCGGCTATGGATGCAAAGCTTAAGGATGGCAATTTGGTAAAGGTTGATGTATGCGCTTCATATCAGGGTTATTGTGCTGATATGGCCCGTTGTTTTTTTATAGGTACGCCGGCTGCCCAGCTGGTATCATTTGTTAATGTAGCTCAAGAAGCTCTTGATTGTGGTATACGTGCTGCATTAGATGGTAATAGATTAAGTGATATTTCGGTGGCAATCCAAACTGAGGTTGAGCGCCATGGGTATGGGGTTGTTCGTGAATTTGCTGGCCACGGTATTGGTAAAAAAATGCATGAGGATCCAGAGATTTTAAATTATGGAAAGCCTAATTGCGGACCGGTAATCAGACCAGGTATGGCATTTGCTATTGAACCAATGATTACGATGGGTAATTATCAAGTATATGTGACAAAAGATGGTTGGACGGTTAAAACTGTTGATAAGAGTTTTGCTGCACATGTAGAAGATACCGTGATAGTTACTGAGGATGGGCCACGAATTATAACAAGATTTTAAGTACATAGTGTTAGAAGGACGTATGAAAACACAAAAAGATGATGTTATTAAAGTTGATGGTATTGTTAAGGAAACATTACCTAATGCTATGTTTCGAGTGGAAATTGAAGGAGGCCATATAGTTCTTGGGCATGTTTCAGGGAAAATGCGTATGAACTATATTAGGATTTTACCAGGTGATAAAGTAGCGCTTGAACTTTCTCCTTATGATTTAACCCGTGGACGCATTGTGTTTCGGTATAAAAATTAGAATACCATTAATGCAATTAAAGCAAGGAAAGAAATGAAAGTAAGAACATCAGTAAAGAAAATATGCCGTGATTGTCGCGTTATTAATCGCGAAGGCGTTGTACGCATCTTATGTAAAAAAAATCCAAGACATAAACAGCGTCAAGGATAGGTAAAATGTACGCAGATCTAAGAAATTTGCACATACGAGTATTGAGGAAAATATGGCAAGAATAGAAGGTGTTAATCTTCCGCGAGATAAGCGCATTGAGTATGGATTAACCTATGTTTTTGGAGTTGGTTTAAAACTATCGCGTGATATTCTTAATAAATTAAATATTAATTTTGATAAACGAGTTAAAGATTTAACCGATGAGGAAATTGCAGCTATACAAAAAGAAGTTTCTAGTAATTATGTAACTGAAGGTGATCTTCGGAAAGACATTCGCCTTAATATAAAACGATTACAAGATATTGGTAGCTACCGAGGTTCGAGGCATAAAAAATCGCTCCCAAGCCGTGGACAGCGAACTAAGACAAATGCTCGTACTCGTAAAGGACCACGTAAAGCTGGTTCTGCAGTCGCGCTTAAGCGTAAAGTAACTAAGAAATAGACATTGGTAGTCTGAGAACAATAAGGATAGAATGACATATAAGAAAAAATCAAAAAAAGTAAAGCGACAGGTAGATACTGCGATTGCACATGTTAAATCAACATTTAATAATACCTTGGTCGCAATAACAACCATTGAAGGAGATGTGTTATTGCGAGGTAGTTCGGGTAAATTAGGTTTTAAGGGTGCTCGTAAAGGAACGCCGTTTGCCGCAACTCAAATCGGGTCAGCTCTTGCTAAAGAAATGAGTTTGCTTGGAGTAAGAACGGTTGAAGTTAATTTACAAGGACCTGGAGCTGGACGTGATTCTGTTGTTCGGGCTTTTCAATCTTCGGGTTTGACTGTTTCAGTTTTGCGCGATGTAACCCCATTGCCACATAATGGTGTTCGTGCAGCAAAAAAACGTCGGGTGTAATCTAGAGTATAAGATTTTAAGAAAGATATTAGCATGGTAGAGAAAGAAAAAAAAGCTTCTTCGTCCGAGCGTGTGGTAAAGCGTGCGCGAAAGCTTTCTGAATATGGTCGGCAACAGGAAGAAAAGCAAAAAGTAAAAGAGATGTATGGCATGCGTGAGCGTCAATTTAGACGATTCTTTGCCGAGGCTACAAGAGGGCAGACGGCGACTGGTGAAAGCTTATTAAGTGCGCTTGAGCGACGTTTAGACAACACAATGTATCGTTTAAAGCTTGCGACAACGCGACGACAAGCGCGTCAAGTTATTGTGCATGGGCATGTGCTGGTAAATGGCAAAAAGGTATACTCACCCTCTTTTTTGGTTGATATTAGCGATGAAATTTCGTTTGCGCCCAATGTTGAGCAAAAAAATATTTTTGTTGAACAGGTAATTGATAAACGCCTTAATTCAGGCGCTAAGATTCCTGAGTGGATTGAGCTTGATAAAAAAGATCGTAAGGGCAAGGTGCTACGGCTGCCAGTCCGGTCCGACATTCAAGCTCCGATTGAAGAGCATCTCATTGTTGAATTGTATTCTAAATAAGATAATAACGTTACATAATGGGTGGTTAAGGTTCAGGAGATTCTATGGCAAAAAAAATATATCAAGCCTTAACGATTCCGCGGCTCAGTTGGAATAAAGAGACTTTAGGTAGCAATTTTGGTGAACTTGTTGCACAGCCTCTCGAGCCAGGATTTGGAATTACGTTGGGCAATGCCTTGCGGCGGGTATTATTAGGGGGAGTAGAAGGTTCTGCGGTTACCTCAGTCATTATAAAAGGTGTTAATAATGAATTTTCACCACTTCCCGGCATTGTTGAAGATGCGATGCAGATTATATTAAATATTAAAGAGCTTGTCGTACGTAATAGTACTGGTGAGCCCGGAAAAATGTCTTTGCAGGTGCAGGGAGAATTGCAAGCTCGGGCCTTGGATATCGTAGCTGATAGTCATCTTGAAATTATCAATAAGGATTTGTTATTGCTCATGTTTCAGAGGGAGGTTCATTAGATATTGAATTTTTTGTCGAATCTGGGCGTGGTTATAGGGCCGCTCAATGGCCAATTGGACAAGCCCTACAGGAAGATAATAAAATTTACGTTGATGCTCTCTTTTCTCCTGTGAGAAAGGTCAACTTTGATGTTGAAAAAACACGTGTTGGCAAGGACATAGATTATGATAAGCTTCGGCTTGAAGTTGTTACTGATGGGTCAGAAACCCAGTTGATGTACTTCATTATGGAGTATCAGTGTTAAGGACGCAGCTCGAGCATTTTCTTATCTATACTGAAATTCCGTTTAATGAAATTTCAGTGATACCTCAGGAAGAAAAACAAGAGAAGCAGCCTCAAGCGCAAGAAACACCACTTAAAGGTATTCCCCTAGAGCTTCTTTTAAAGCCAATAGATGAATTAGAGCTATCAGTTCGTGCACATAATTGTCTTTTAAATGAGGGCATTAAGCGCATTATTGATCTTGTTAATCTGACTGAAGATGAAGCGCTCAAGATTAAGAATTTTGGACGCAAATCGTTAACTGAAGTTAAAGAGAGCATGAGGCCTTTTGGTCTATCATTTGGCATGAATATTAAGGAATCTGATATAAAAAAGCTCTTAGAAAGTAAAGATTAAGGAAGCAAATCATGTTACATCAAAGTGGTAGAAAAAAACTAAATATGAAATCTGCGCATCGATGTTCGTTGTTGCGCAATCAGGTTATTATGTTCATTACCTATGGGCATCTCATTACTACAAAGGCTCGGATTAAAGAAGTCCGGCGGCTAGCCGAAAAGCTTGTTACGCTTGCTCGTGAAGGCAATACATTCAATGCCCGTCGCAGGGCAAAAGCTTTGCTTCCTTATAAAGATGAGGCATTGGTTAAGCTTTTTCTGGAGATTGCCCCTCGTTACATACATAGGCCTGGTGGTTATACAAGGATAATACCTCTTGGGCGACGCGCAAGCGATACTGCTACCGTTGCTCGTCTTGAATGGGTATAGCCTAGGACACGATGGTAGTTGAGACGATACATAATAATGAGTTGATCGAAAAGATTAAGGCAATTCTTGAGCAATTGCGACCAGCTATTATTGGCGATGGCGGGGATATTGAATTTATTTCATTTTTGCATGGTGTTGTATCTCTTAAACTGCTTGGAGCTTGTGCCCATTGTCCTATGTCTTTATATACGCTTAAGTTAGGCATTGAAGAACGGCTCAAGCAAGAAATTCCGGAAGTCCAAGAAGTCATTTCTATAGCATAAGTTCACATTTTTGTAAGTACTCCCAAACAACGCTATTTGGGAGTTTTTTTGTGATCAATTCCATGTTGTGACAGTTGTTCGCAATTGGGTTAAGCACGGTGCCGCCTAGGCACCATCAAAATGAGACTCCACGAACCGATTCATTTGGGCGATTTGGAGAATCAAACCATGGGCATATCATCCCCCTTTTGACATTAAAAGTGCTTACTATACATTTGAGGGTAGAACAATCAAACAATAATCTGTGTATTTAGGAGGATTCTATGAATTACACAAGTAAATCGTTATTAAGCCTAGTGCTTTTGTTGGTAGCATTTCCTGCTATTCATGGTATGGAAAATATCGATGATGATTCTGGCGAGAAAGTTGAAGAAGGCTCTTCTAAGAAGGAAGAAATCCCAACTAAAGAAGAAGGTTGGAAAGCTACGTTAACTGCGAAGCTTGCTGATGCACGTAAATTTACGGGCGATCATCCGATTGCTACAACAGCAGTTGGTCTTGGTCTTGCTGGTGCTGTAGGATTTGGTGCCTACAAGAAGAGTGAGCGCGTACAAAAAGTAGTTGACAATAGTTATGCAGCTGCCAAAAAGCGTGCACTTGCTGTCTATGACTATCACAAGCAAAAAGGCTTTCCTTTAATTGCTGCTGAAGTTGGTCTTGCAGTTGGACTTGGTTATGGATTATATCGTGCAAATAAGTCTTATGGCTTAATTGAAAGCGCTAAATCTCACATTGCTAATGGTTGGACAAGCACTAAAAACTTCTTTGTAGGTGAAAAAGGACTTTGGCAGAAGTTTAATGACCTTTCTACAACCAACAAGGTGTTAGTGGGTGCTGGTGCAGCTGCTGGTGTTGGTGTTGCTAGTTGGTTAAGCTGGAAAGCGTATAAGGCTTACAAGGGACGCAAAACTGAAGTGAATGATGATGCTGAAATTCCTGTACTCTTTGAACGCATCCGAGCTTCTTTAACCGATAAACAAAAGAATATGATTAAGGACGTCTTTGAAGTAGCAAAAACTGATGCTACCATTTTGATGGAACCTGATTTCTATGACACTGCTTCAGAATTGCAAAAAATGTTAATTGCTGAATTAATTTTTGCTCAAAAGAAATCTGAAAGCAAAGCAGAAAGCCTACAAGCTGCTGCTAGAGCGTAAGCTTAGATTAGTATAATTACTAAAAAAGAGGGGGTATGTTATCCCCCCTCTTTTTTTACTGCCGAAATCGAAGTCCATAGTAGGCTTGCAATGGATTACGTAAAAACAATCATTGCTTTTGTGTTGATCATGCAAATTGGTCAGCTTGGCAAACCTGTGGGATTAATGGCAAATCGGCTGTTGCTGTTACTTAGCCACTATAAAAAGTAAATTTTTTCTTTACATTTAAGCCTTTGATTGATTAGACTATAAAGCGTTATTAGCTAGTCAAAATTTATTTGAGGGGGCGCGTTGATAGAAAAAATGTAGGTATACTTTATTTCATCTGCCGAAAATCGCTTGCTTTTGCAGGAGATTTTGTTACTCTGGCAAGAACTATCTCAGGCTCAGCAGGCTTTGAGAAATTTTTTATAATTAAAAAGAAATGGTTATATTAATCGTTTTAGGATAAAGGTTCCTTTATGAATTATGTACATAAACTCTCTTTCTTGGCATTAGCTTTATTGTTTGTTTCTCCTATGGCTCTAGTTGCCGGCGGTGATGAAAAAGAAGACGAAGGAACGAGTGCAGAAAAATCAGGTGAGTCAACAGGCAAAAAGAAAGATGCATCTGATGACTCGGAAGAGCCTGACGATAAATCAGGTGAGAAGTCATACACAGAAAGAGCCAAAGCATTCTTGTCAGACCATCGATATAGCATGGGTGCTCTAGCAGTAACTGCTGGCGGGGTTGCGGCTTATTGTTATGTTCCTGGCGTCAAAGAAAATGCGGATAAAACTGCATCGTGGCTTAAAGACAAATCTAAGCCTGTTTGCGGTGCTGTAAAAGAGACCATCATTAATCCGATACAAAAAACATTAAAAAAGCTCGATAAGCAACCTTTGAGCCGTGCTGATGCGATTATTATCGCAACAGGATTACTTGGTGCATTGGCTTATTATAAAGATGTTTTTGGTGTAAGAACATTAACAACTGAAAAATGGAATCAATTCATCGAAAAGCTTAACGGCTGTTCATGTTATAGTTCAACAAGGGACTGGATAAACCAAGATACTACTCACAAAGTTATTGCAGGAACAGGAGCAGCTCTTGGTCTAGCAACAGCACTTTACCTTGGACACAAGGCATACAAAGCATATAGTGCTAAGCATGAAAGTGAAGAAGTAACCAGAGGTGAAGAATTAGAACTATATGAGGCAGAAGTTGCTCAAGAATAAACTTCAGAAGTAATTAAAAAAAGAAGGCATTCGCTCAAAGAATGCCTTCTTTTTTTAGGTATTTTTCGTTCTCACTTGAGTTTCCTTACTGCAAAACAGTATCATTTTTTGTACGCCTGATTTTTGCATAGACCCGTTGACAATTACCTACAGGTTTGTAGCATGTATCATAGAATTTTAGCTCGAGATAATTTTAGATTTTCATGGACGAGAGGATAACTATGAGTCCTATAAAAAAAATACTGTTTGTGTTCAATGTATTGCTAGGTCTTAGTACAGCTGCGTACGCGATGGACCCCGAAGCTTCTGCTCAAAAAAGCGAGGGTACTCAAAGTGAGCAAATTCCATCTGCAAAAAGAAAACTAGAAGCGCTAGCTGAGCCATCTGCTCATAAACGAAATGGCTATGTTCGCGGTGTAAATGGACAAAATCCAGTTGGCCATCATGAAGAAAGCGAAGCTAATGATGTTGACGATTCTGAAGGATTGGTTCCTGATAGGCCTGAATCACGAGCTGGGGGCTTAATTGAAGATTCACTTGATATAGCATTAGATGATGAAATTGAGGTATTAACGGAGCAGATAAGGGTGCTTGAAATTCAAGCTCAGCTAAAAAAAGAAGACGAGGAGCTAAAGAGGGAAGAAGAGCTGTTAAAGAGAGAAAAACAAGGTGATCAGCAGGGTGAAATAAACTCAATCGGAGAAACCAAAGAAGAACGCCGTCGTCCAGAGCAAAAAAAAAGAATTTGAAAGAGTCAGTAAAACCATGGGAGCGAAGGCACCAAGATAGAGCAAAAAAACAAAAAGAATGGGCGGATCGGAAATTAGAATGGGATAACCGAGATCCTCATATTGGACCCAAGAATGAGCGCAAACACGACAATGGCCAAATGGGAAATTTTTTTAAAAGATTTGATGCAAGTAATGAAAATTCCAGGGGCAAGCTGGTAAGATTACGAGATGAATTGACCCGGGCTGGAATAAGAATAAGTGGCAAAGCAGAAAAGGCAAGCTCTACTCTAGTAACCCGGGAACAACTTGTGGAACCCACGCACAAGCGGGTTTTGTTAGATGAAGAAAGCAATAAAAATCGAGAACAAGTAGATCCTGAGGCTATTCCCCCGTTGGTAGAAGACGTCGAGCAAGTTGAAGTGAATCAGCAAATTTATCAAAATCTCCTCGCAGCAGAAAGCGATGAAGTTATTCCTGCTATATCAGATGATGTAGGAAGACTGCCAGCTGATCGCCCGATCAATCCCTATTTATTGGATGCCCATAGTCAAGAAAATGATCGAGAGCAAAATCCAAGCTTAGATGAACGGCGTAGTCCTAACCCCCGAACATTTCTCTTTCCTGATAATTCAGGCTCATCTCAAGAAGTACGTGATAAGGGCAAAGCAAAAGAGAGCGATGAAGATAGAGAGAAACGGGAGCAAGATGAGAAAGAGATTTTAGCGATCGTACAAGAATTTGAGGAAGAAGACCGAGCAGAAACGGATCAGCCAATCTATCAAAATTTAAAAGCTCCCACAGCAGAAAAACGAAGTTGGCGTAATGGGGGTGTAGCTGAGCAGTTAGACCCTAACCATCAATTAGATCAGACATTTTTCTTTCCTGGAAATTCAGGGTCATCACAAGAAGTTCGCGATAAGGGTAAAGAAAAAGAAAGCGATGCCGATCGAGAACGACAAGAGCAAAGAGAACGTGGTGAGGCAGCTGATGTAGCATTAGCCCGAGAGCTTATCAAACAAGAACAAGCGGAAATAAAACTGAAGAATCAAGAGCTTGAAGAGCAGACCCGAAGAAGCCATGAATTGGCACTTCAATTGGCGGCAGAGGAAAAAAGGCTAAAAGAAGCCCAAGATCTAGCATCAAGTAGCTCTGTGACTCCTGTTACCCAAGTTTTGCCTACTTCTTCAAGTGTGATTGCGCAGCCCTCTGTCACTGATCAATCAAATAAGCCCGAGCAGCCTAGAAAACCTAAAAGAAAAAATATGATAGTTGATGCCGGCGTTGAAGATGAACGCCCACTGCTTGCTGATGATGAAGGATCAAGCTCAACTCCGTCGGAAGAAGCTGAACTAGCTAGACTGTTAGGTCAAGGGCAACTAGGGCAATTTGGCGTACCGCGACAAATTATTGAGCAAAATAAGGATGAGCTACCGCCATCTGATGATTCTGAAGGCGAGAGTGACGACCAAGTTATAAGTGCTGATAGTTCGAAAATGCCTCTGTTCCTAGCGGGAACTGCTGGTGTGCTTTTAGGAGGTTATTTGCTCCGTCATTATGAAGCTATTCACGACAAGGTGCGGAGTGCGTTAGGTACTGTTAAGACCCGGACATACCTTGCTGGTAATGCAACCCGTGAGAAGATTATTGTTCCTTGCCTTGAAGTTGTAAAGAGAATGAAAAATAATCAACTGACTCGGGGTGATATGGCACGATGTGGGGCAGTGCTTGGTTCATGTTATGCTCTTCATAAAGTAGCAAAAGGAACTGGAATCTATAGCACGTTTGAATCATGTGGGTCAGTCATCAAAAGAGGGTTGAGCTCACTGTTGAAAAATGATAGAAATAAAATCCTTCTTGCGGGTTTTGCTGGGGCAATATCATTGGGAGCTGTCTGGAAATTGTATAAGCATGCGAGCAATAAAAACTTGCTATGGCATAAAGCCTATCAAGAATTCATGGATAGCTTAACGATTGAGGATCTGCTTCTTTTAGAAGTCGAAATAGAGGATGCCACTGTGCTCTTGGAATCTGCTAAAAATGATCCATCAATTATAGCAAACAATAATAAGCTGATTAATTTGTTAACGGGGGAACAGAAAGAGAAGTTTGAAGCGGTCGTAATGCTTTATGAGCAAACTTGCGGTAAGCAATCTGAAATTGCAGCAGCTTGATTCTAAATATCGATTTCGGCCGCTCAGCTTATTAGAATGGGCGGCCGAGTCAATTTCTTGGGTTTTCTTGAAGCTGAATAATCAACCTTTTTAAGATCTTCTATCCCATTTGACAATTTAGCATCCATGGTTACATTTGATAGCGCAGTCAATGAAGCTAGAAAAATGTCACGCACTATACTAGGGAACTAACGATGGCTATTTTTAGACATAAAGCACTTTTTTTATTAATAAATCTTTTTGGAGTTGGATCGGTCATTAAGCCACAAGAGTACGATATCGATATTCCTGAAATCCCTCGTGAACAGTCACAAACTACTAAAGAAACATTATACATGGGAACAGGTTTGGTTATTCCTGGTCCGGGAAAAGTGACATTAATTTATGAATCAGAGGCCACAAATAAAAAAAAAGATGATGCAGAAAAACCTTCATGGTTTTCTCGTGTAAAAGATTCAATCGGGCATTATGCAAAACGAGGCTTTACTGCTACCGAAAACTTTGCTGCTAAGAATCCAAAGTCAGCTACGGCAATTGGTTTAGGTGGTGGTGCTCTTGGTACCTATCTGGCTTATAAAAATATACGAAGTGTCAGGGAAGATATCGACCAGAAATTAAAAGACACTTCTGAGAAAGGGACGCAGTATTATTATGCTTTTGTTGAGAAAGTGGCTCCTCTCGTTTTTACCTGGGAAGACTGGCAAGAAGAACGAGTAACTCGTGGCGATCTTGTGCGTGGTTTAGGGCTAGCAGGCAGTGTATATGCCTTAAAAAAAATAAATGATCTTTTTGATATTACGGGTAAGTGTGCACCAAAGTTTTACGAAGGCAAATCATATGCTATTGATTTTCTTAAGCAACTACGCGACTTAACGACAACTGGGTTAAGAAAAGCTTATGCACTCGTTAAAAATAATCCAAAACGATCGGCAGCTCTATTTGCTGGAATCGTGGCGCTAGTTATCGTTAAAAAATTATATAATGAGTGTGCGACGGAGAATAAGGGCCATCGTGGCTTAATCAGCAAGTTGTGGGCCTCATTTACCGAAGAACAATTTGCAAGTTTAGAGCCAGCTCTGTTAATAGATTTGATTAACCAAGCGCTTGATAACCCGATGGTTTTAAAAGTTCCTGAATTTATGAACATACTTACACGAGAGCAAAAAAAGTTAGTTAAGCAAGCTGTTAAAGATTATGCAAAGCAGATGAAGAGAGTTAGGTTAGCTATTTAAAGCTCGGAGGACTTTGGGTAACTGCTAAGCTTCAAGAGTCTCATGGGGGTTTCTCCTATCTAACTCTTTTATTAAAAAAAGAGATTGTTGTATGATCTTAAACGAGCGTTATAGTATTATGCTATTACTTAAGGGGTTTTTATGAAGAAAAATGCATTCTTAATGTTGTTGTTCATACAATCGTGTTATGGCCATACTGTCGAGGTTGGCTCATTGCCAATTTTTAAAAATGTATATCAGGATAAACCAGATACCTTTGATATTGAACAAGCATTCACTAAAGAAAATATTATTCCAGCGGTGATTATTGGAGGAGGACCGGCAGGATTGTCAGCAGCCCTCTATTTAGGCCGTGCTCGTATCCATACAGTTGTTTTTACTTCATTTGTTGGTGGTCAATTAACGGAAACTTCATATGTCGAAAATATGCCCGGGATCAAGAAATCGCTTGGTTATGATATAATGCAAACACTTGCAGAACAAGTAGAAGAATCTGGTGCCGTAATAAAAGAAGGCGTCACTATTGAAAAAATAGAATTTGATACTTGGCCATTTGTCTTACATCTTTCTGATGACACTAGAGTTCATGCTCTTACTCTGGTCTTGGCAACTGGAGCAGCACCGCGAAAGTTAGGAATTCCTGGTGAAATGACCTACTGGGGGAAAGGTGTTTCTTCCTGCGCAGTTTGTGACTGTGTGTTCTTTAAGAATAAAGTGGTATATGTAGTTGGTGGTGGCGACAATAGTATTGAGCAATTGATGCAATTATCACCCTATGTAAAAAATGTAACATTGCTTGTTCGTAAAGAGCGCATGCGTGCAGCTCGTTCAATGCAAGAAAAATTACAAGGCTATCCAAATGTAAAAGTTGAGTATAATAAGCGCATTGTTCAGGTGCTGGGCAACGGCAAGGTTTTGACGGGACTTGAAATTGAAGACACAGATACAAATGAGATAACTAAAATCTCAGCTGATGGTCTTTTTATAGCAACAGGCCAAAACCCGAGATCGGACTTATACAAAGGGTTTTTGCAACTTAACTCTGCAGGTTATATTGAATTACATGGGCGTACTCAGGCAACTTCGATTACTGGTGTGTTTGCAGCTGGTGATGTTGAAGATGCTGAATACCGCCAAGCGGTAGTAGCTGCTTCAAGTGGTTGTAAGGCTGCATTAGATTCAGTTGCTTTCTTGCGTGATATTGGATTGAGCGATTTAGTAGAAAAGCGATTAAGAACAAGGTATCTATTTGATCAAAAAATTAAATAATTATAGGAACTACTGGAAAGAAGGCTCAAGCTATAGCTTGAGCCTTCTTTTTCTTATTAATAATAAGAATAGTAAACTGAGCCTACTGGAACTGGAATTTGCTGCATGGCTCGCTCATGAATAAATTGTGGGGAGCTTCCAATGATTTCACAAACTCTCGTAAGCTTTAACAAGCTCGAGCAATTCATCTCCCACTTACAGAAGCTTGTCATTACCCACATTTTTGAAGTATTTCAAAAACACTTAACATATCGAGGAGTCGAAGCCAACCTTTCCATAATGTTTGCCAGCCAGGATCACCGTCAGATTTTCTACCAATAAAGCCTCCCAATCCTGCAACCTTATGCCAGAATTGTCGAAGAGTTATGTGTTCTTGAGATAATTCAAAGCGAGAAGGAATAATTTTTAATGGGATTGATGGAATATGATTTTTCGGCTAAGCCATTTGAATATTTGCGAGCAAGAAATTTTATTTCAAGAAGCTTAGTAGCAATAATGCCTAAAATACCCAATAATGCTAATAGCGCATGTGCTGACTTGAGCTGACGTTTTTCTATTGCACAACCAGTTTTTAAGCATTTATGATATTCTTCAATAAGCCATCGAGCTTTATACCAATCAATTTTTTCCAAAGCATCTTTTTCTTTAAAGATAGGCATATTCGTTAATAGTATCCATTCAAGCCCATCGGGAGAATCTTCCCAACAACATATACAAGATATTTTGATTTCTTCGCTCTCATCACGCGCTTTATCGCCATTTCTACCTCTCAAATCAATTGACTTGGAAGATTGCCTTGGCAATTGTCTCACTACAGTAAAAAGCGTATTTTTTTCTTGTCCTTCAATGCCGATTATACGGTCTTGATATGCCCTTACAACATAGTTCCATCAATTATTTTTACAATATCTAATAAAAGTAAATATATCGTTTGCACGATCACCAATACTTACCCATGTACTGGCTTTATCAAATACGCCAATGTTTTGCAAACTATTTTTCCAATTATCCAATTCGGTCGACCTTTTATGTCTGTCATACCGTTTTTCAGTTTTTTTAAACGAAATATTTTTTCTAATCCATGCATGTTGATTCGCTAAGCCCAATATACGCGGTTCAAGGTTATTATAAGCAACAGCTAATGTGCTGTGTACCATAATACCTCGTCCCATATGATTACCGATAGGGCCAACCCCTCTAAAGATCGATATTTTGAATAATCCAATTTGCGTTTCATCTTGAATAAAAAGTACTACTTGCCCCTTGGAAGAATGCCCCATTTTATAAACATTATCCCAATGTTCTTTTTGCAATTGTCCATGACTTACATCTTCAGAATTAAGAAATCTATATGCTGCTTTAAGGTCTTTCCAACCATCAACTTGGCATGGCAAACTTCCGTCGGGCTTGTTTAATAAACTTGCAGCAAGTTTAATTGCCCGCTTATTTCTTCTCCTATCGCCAAGTATGCTCTTCTGCCATTGCTTTTCTGTCCATTGTTTAGCATCTAGAAAGTCCATCATCACTCCCCCATTTTGCCTTTTTAGAAACAGTTTATCATCTAATATTTACAATAATAGATGTGGGTAATGACAAGATCTTCTGTAAGCGGGAGATGAATTGCTCTAATTTTTCATTATGGTATATTTGGTAGAAATACAACGTAAGTGGAATAAGCATTAGCTCAAATAATCAATCATTATCCAAGTTGCATTATCGCTAGACAAGATGGCCAGAAAGATGGGATTATATAATAAAGCGTATAAATACAGATTATTACCCAATAAAGAGCAAGAAAAGATGTTTGCAAAAACGTTTGGTTGCACAAGATTTATTTGGAATAAAATGTTGAGTGATGCGATTGATTCCTATCAAGAAACGGGAAAAATTGATTATAGTACTCCTGCGAGCTACAAAGAAGAATATCCATGGTTATCAGAAGTTGATAGCCTTGCTTTAGCTAACGTTCAAATCAATCTTCAAAAAGGCTACAAAGCTTTTTTTGCCAAAAGAGCGCGTCACCCACGATTTAAAAGTAGAAAAGATACAAGGCAAAGTTATACAACAAATAACCAAGAAGCATCGAATGCTATTCGAATCGAGAATAATTATATTCGCCTGCCCAAAGTAGGCTATGTAAAATTTATACAACACAGACTGATAAAATGAGCTGAAATAATAAAATCGTGTACCATAAATCGCGAGCAACTTCGGGTAACTATTATATAAGCATAATTGTTGAGGGCGAATGAACGATAAAACAGTAAACATTAGAAAAGAAAAAGTTATAGGATTAGATTTTTCAATGACTGATCTTTAGTTAGTTCATGGGGTGAGAAAGCCAATTACCCAAGATACTTTCGAAGTGCAGAAAAAAAATTACAGAAGCTGGGTCAGTCAGTTAGTAGCAAAACCAAAGGAAGTAAGAATCGACAAAAAGCACGTCTTCGATTAGCACGACATCATGAATATGTGGCTAATTCAAGACTTGATTTTTTGCACAAGATAACCCATAAATTAGCCAATTGTTTCGATGCTATCATTGTTGAAGACTTGGATATGCATGATATGAGTCAAGCACTTAATTTTGGCAAATCGGTATCCGACAATGGATGGGGTAAGTTTGTTAGCTTACTAGAATACAAGTTAGAAGATAGAGGAAAACCGCTTATCAAAATTGATAAATGGTTTCCTTCTTCTAAAATGTGCTCTAATTGCAATGCTATTAAAGAAAATCTAACTCTTTCCGATAGAATATACAAGTGTTCACATTGCTTTTATATCCAAGATCGTGATATCAATGCTGCACTAAATATTCGAACCGCCGGAATGGCGGGGATAGCTTGGCCAATATCCAGAGATTACTCGGCAGTTCCCAAGAAGCCGCCACTTCTTTAAGTGGTCGGTAATTCACTAGTAACTCATCCATCAAAGCAATTACTTTCTCTGATTCGTCAATAAATGCTTTTGTATCTGGTGTTTGCTCCTGTGCTAGCACTCGACTAATCTGCCAGTTCTTGTGTTTTTGACATCTTCTATCGAATTCCTACACCTATTTTCAAAAGTAAGTAAGCGATAGATATGATTGTTGGAGATCATTGCCTTGCCAATAAGGTCCTGCTCTAATGCTTTTCTCTCTAATTCTTTAAGTTAATGACAGGTACAGCGATAACCGCGCAGGTAACTCCTACTACTAGCCACGGATTAGTTTCGGCTTTTGTTTGGTTCACGCTGCCCAAAGGCAAAAGCAATGCTATTGCTAAAACTACTTTTTTTGTAATTTGCATAAGTTCTCCTATTGTATCGTTGCCGACCAAATAATGCACATCGGTGGTTGAAAAATTTACTAGTACTCTTAAGATTAAAATTATTAACGTAGCTCATGTGTTAAGCGCAAGTTAATCTCCTGTTTTCTGCAAATGCTTATTAGATGCCTGTTATTTGCATTGCACGACATAAGTAACTACTTGCTAAGGTCTCTTGAATGATGATAAGTTTACTCATCCATAATCGACTATCGTCAGCCATCTTTTGAAGTTCAGCCTTCAGTGAATCATCCAGCTGTGCCATTGCGCTTCCAATGCGAATTCGTAGCCAATCGCTATGCTGTTTGAGTTCGTTAAACGCTTTTATAATATTTTGTTTAAGAAAATATATTCTTATACTTGCTGCGTCAGAAGAGTACCAGGGAAGAACATCAGATCGTCCTGTTGCTTTTTTGAAGAGTAAATAATCGAGGACAATAAGGCTTGATTCATTCAAGTCTGATTTCATTTGATCAATAATATCCAAAAAAGGTTGATAGATAGTTTTAGTTGAATTGATAGAATGTTGCGCATCAGCTATGACTTGTTGATTACTGCGAAGTGCTATTTTCTGATGCTTAATGATATAACTTAAGGCTATAGAAGCTGGAATTATTATAGCAGTTCCAATACCTATCTCTTTCCAGGGTATTGCTGCTCGTGTTTGTCGGGTATCAATTGGTATTAAAAGCGCTAAAATGAATAGCCTGAAAAATAATTTACTCATGCAGGTTTCCTAACTTTTTAAGTTTTTTGTTTAGCATAGCATGAGTGATATTTTAATCAAAAGCGTCACAGATAATTTTTGCGATTGGAGAAAGCATTTTTGGAAAAACCATGATTGTCGAAACATCGTTTTTATAGTATACTTGTATCAATTACTTTTTGCCCATTAATGCCTAGAAGGAAAGCATATCATTGTGATAAAAGAAATGGCTATTAAAAAATGGTTTTGTATTGCTGGGCCTATTAATCCACAAATTCATTATTTTATTCCCAAGCGGCTTAATTGGGGTGTGCTAGATTCATTAATAGCTAAAAGAGAATATTTTATTCTGCATGCTCCACGGCAAAGTGGCAAAACAACATCTATACTTGAATATGTAAAGCACGTAAATAAAGGCGATAAGTATATCGCTCTTTATCTGAGTACTGAGCCTGCACATACTGCTAAAAATGAAATAGAAAGAGTTCTTTATTGGTTGCTATCGCAATTTGAGACAGAAATTAGGGATCAATTAGCTGATCAGGATAAAGCCCTATCTTTTCTAGTCAACGCTTTAAAAGAAAGACCAATAGCTGAGAATGCTCTATATCGATTTCTTCATCTTTGGGCCCAGAGTAATACTAAACCTCTAGCTATTTTTTTTGATGAAATAGATGGGCTTGTAGAAGATTCTCTTGTCTCCCTTCTTAAGCAATTACGTACAGGATACACAAAAAGGCCGGAATTTTTCCCGCAATCAATTTGCCTTATTGGTGTCCGCAATTTGACTGACTACAAATTACAATCGGTTGATGAAATAGAAAAAGGGATTTTATTGAGCCCCTTTAATATTGTTGCTGATGCTTTAGTGCTGAAAAATTTTACCAAAGAGGAAGTTGCTGCTTTATATCTGCAGCATACGCAAGAAACTGGACAAATTTTTACCGACGATGCTCTTGCTTATGCTTATACTCTTACACAAGGTCAACCATGGCTTGTTAATGCTCTTGCTTATCAAACCTGCTTTAGAGATGTTCCCGATTGGAGTACACCGATTACAAAAGAAGCTATTGAACGAGCTAAAGATCAACTTATTTTACGCAGGGACACCCATATTAGTGCACTTGTTGATAAGCTCCATGAGCTCCGAGTAAGCGTTATTATTGATGCTATTATTAGTGGTTCTGACCAACTATTCTTCAACCCTGATGATATTCAATATGTAAGAGACTTGGGTCTTATTAAAGAAAATAGCTGGGAGATAGCTAACCCTATTTATCAGCAAGTCATACCTCGTGCATTAACGTATGTTATGCAACAACTTATTCCTGAAGAAACTGCTTGGTATGTAGAGCCTTCTGGTAAGCTTAATATGGAAAAGTTACTATCTTCCTTTACTAAGTTTTTTAGAGAAAATGCAGATGCTCATACAGCTAGAGCTGATACAAACAAAACTAAAAATGCATATAAAGAATCTTTTCCGCATCTATTACTTATGGCCTATCTTCAACGAATCATTAACGGGGGTGGCACTCTATGTAGAGAATATGCTATAGGTACAAAACGAGTGGATTTATGTATAGAATGGGGAAAAAAGTTCACCTATATAGTAGAGCTCAAAATTAAACGCGGTGAAGATACATTGCGCCAAGGACTTGAGCAAATAACTACTTATATTGATCTTTGTAAATCTGATGAGGCCCACCTTATTATTTTTGACAATGACTCTACAAAATCTTGGGATGAAAAAATTTCTAATGAAATGGTTTCATATAATGCAAAGAAAATACATGTATGGACGATGTAATCACAGACAGCCTAATCTCAGGTAGAAGTAATAAATCATTACTGCTTATTGATTGCTAGCATCAAGTGATACAAACTTTTATATTATTTTGCTTCTTGAATCTGGCTGATAGATTACACCTAATTTTGCTATATGTGTTTTCATAAGGAATATGATGAAAAACACCCATGTCTCGTCTCTCTTAGTGGCTTTATTGTTTCTTGAACTTTTGCCAATTATTAAAACCCAAAAAGAGCTTGAACTATATGAACAATTTAATATTCATGTTGCTTTGGAAAACGATTGGATTAATGAACTTAACAATAGGCTTGCGCAATGTAACTATGGCAATTCTTTGCAGCATTCATCTACTAACTCGTTATTTGTTCATTACCCAGCATTAAAAGAGAAGCTTCCTTATGTGTCGTTAGCTACTTTGCCAACACCGGTGCTGAAGTTAAAAAGAATCAGCACAAAGCTTGGGGTTGATGTCTATATAAAAAGAGATGATTTAACCGGGGGCGTTGACTCACAAGGTGTCTCTTTGTATGGCGGCAACAAGGTTCGCAAACTAGAATTTTTACTTGGTCAAGCATGTGCGCTTGGTGCTAAAAAGGTTATGACGTTTGGCTGCGTCGGCTCGAATCATGCTGTGGCAACAGTTGTGCACGCACATCGATTGGGAATGCATACCATTTGTATGCTTAAGCATCAACCTCCCTCTCATGTTGTTCAACGCAATCTGTTAATGCAGCTAAAATATAAATCAGAGCTTCACTATAATGCCAACAATACTATTCGCAATCTTAATGCATTCATTGTCTGGCTTGAGCACTATAAAAAAGATGGCCAAGTACCATATATTATACCAACCGGAGGCTCGACGGTATTAGGTTCTATTGGTTTTGTTAATGCGGTATTTGAGCTTGTAGAACAAATTAAACAAGGGATGATGCCAAAGCCTTCATATATCTATGTCCCTTGTGGAAGTTGCGCTACGGCTGCAGGGTTGTTGTTGGGGTGCAAAGCATCGGGCTTAGATAGCCAAATAGTTGCTGTGGCAGTAGAACCCGATGAAATTCCTGGCTTTGCCCAAACTATTGGATCGTTATTTATTGAGACTAATAAATTTCTCCGTGCTTTGGATAGCTCATTTCCTGAATGTTCTTATACTGATAAAGATCTGAGAGTAGATTTTAATTTTACCGGGCCTGAGTACGGGATATTTACGACTGAAGGTATGCAAGCACAGAATTTTTTGCTTGATGAGGAAAACATAAGCTTAGAAGGAACATATACGGCAAAAGCTTTTGCCTCGTTATTACATGATGCAAAACAGCCAAAGGGGGGAGTTGTGCTTTTTTGGAATACCTACTGCGGACTCGATTTCTCAACACATTTAAAGGGGATTGATTATCGCAAACTCCCTCAATGTTTCCATTATTATTTTGACGAAAAAAATATTCAGCCTTTAGATCAGAGCAGATCTATGTGTAGGTGAATTACAGAAAAAAATTTCGGGGCAAACTTTCAACAAGAAGCAGGGTCGTTACGAGGATTTCTGAAATATTGAAATCAGCGTTATCTAATTTCGAGTATTCTAGAGCATACTTAAGAGCAGTCTTTCCAAAGTTATCAGTTACACTAGTATTTGCTCCATTTTTTAAAAGAAATTCAACAGTTTCTAACCGACCCCGGGCTGCTGCAAGCATGAGTGCCATTTGACCGTCAGCGTTCGTTGCATTAATATCTGCACCATGTGCTAAGAGCAGTTTAGCATATTCTAGTTCACCCGGAAAGTATGCAGCCGTCATAAAAGCAGTATTGCCCAAGAGTGACATACAAATTTCATCAAAATTCTCATATTTGGCATCAACATCTGCACCATGGAGCAAAAGAAGCTTAATCGTTTCTAGCTTTGTGTTTGAGTTACTACAAAGTGCTTTGAAAATTAGGGGACTAGAATGTAAATCCGCACCTCTTTCAATGAGCAGCTTGACAATAGGTACATTTGTTTTTTTTACTGCATAATCTATAGCTGCACAACCTAAATCATCCCGTTGATTGACATCAGCACCACAATCAATAAAAAATCTAACAAGCTCTAGATCGGCGATTTCGGCTGCCCACAATAACGGTTGTTTGCCATTAATAGCGCTATTAATGTCTTCTATTTCTTTTACTAATGCTTTCACCGAGTCAAGATCTTGCTTGATTATGGCATACAGCAAAGGAGCACAAGGAAATATGTTCATCTCAAGGTTATGGGCCAAGATTTTTAAGTTATGAATGAATAATTCTTTTACATTAAGCCTAGCTGCAATTTCAGGGCTTACTTTAGCACCATATTCAAAAAGCAACCTTAGTGTTTTGCTCATACGAAGATCCGCAGCAGCTTCTACCGCTGTTATATTCTCTCCATGCTCTATGGCATTAGCATCAGCACCATTTGCAAGAAGTTTTTTTACCGCACTGGGATTGTAATCGGTTATCAGTGGTATTAAAATAACATCGTACTGTATAAGTTGTTTGATCATTTCATTGCAATTGCAAGATAGTGCTAACATTAAAGCCAAGTTGCCCGTAGAAAGGGTGAGGGTCATCTCGTCCTTCCATATACCAGCCCAAAGAACCCAAAATTTCAAAAAAATCACTAGAACATTTGTTTAAAAATGGGAATTCTTTCGCATATATTTCTAAGAATTTTTCTTTTGCTTGAGGTGGGTTATCTATAGTTTCAGATCTGCAAGTGTTAGCATCATGAAGAAGAACTTGGCTGTTCATTGGTAAAGGAGAGTCAAGGTTGATTCCTACTGACCTAAAAAGTTCAAATAACTTCACATTTCCTGTAGCACAAGCTTTCAAAAGCTCAATTGCTGCATCGCTTGGTCGCAATTTTATGTAACGGCGAGCAATGGCTCTAGTAAAAACATCTCATCTATGATGAGATTTGCAAATTCTGTACAAGGGAGTTTTGATGAATAAAGCCCATTAAAAACAGCAACTAAATTTTTTTCTTGACGAAGTGTGTTATCGTCAGCAATGTATGAAAGAATATGTTGCTTAACTTCAGCTGGTAGAGAATCCCATGATGTTTTACTTTCTGGTACGCAAATTTTTTTATCAGTCTTTTTTTCTTCGCTATCATATTTTCTTTTCATAGCATGAACGTTTGTTAGGCTAATACCGCCTATAAACAGTGCTATTGAAACCAATAGTATGGTTCTTTTAATTTGTTGCATAATAATTCCTATTGTTTTGTGAGGCTAAATCCCCATTTCTTATTGCCTCATAAAATTGGTGAGCAGTCAAATGCCCCAAGCATCTTTTATGCTTTCCTAGCAGTTTAGCATTTTGCAAATTTGTAAAAACTAATAGTATATATTAATATTATGATTACGATTTAAAATTGCTTGAAGGATACATGGATGTATATTGTTAGAAAAATGTTTCCCGTACTTGTTCTGCTAAGCCTGGCTAATGCCCCAAAATTAGAAGCTAGATTGTCGCAATCGCAATTAGAGTGGACAATAATTTGTGGTGCTGGAGTGCTTGCTACCTATTGCGGTTATCAGTGGTACTTAGACTGGACCCAACAAAAAAAGCTGGCGCAGAGAACGGATCAAGAAATTTTAAGCCAAGCAAATCAATATTATGCTGATCTATTAAATCAAAAAGAGATTTACTTATCAATGATAAGCAAATTTGAGGCTTGTAATGATCATCAAGAAAGAAAAGCACTAAAGCAAGAGCTTGTGAAACAGATTGTCAATAAGAGTGTGTTTAACTATCCAGTACTTGGTTTAAAAAAAAGATTACGTGAAGAAGTCGCAAACCTGCAGAAACATACTTCTTGGATCAAAGAGCGATGTGCTCGTTTGCAATCTAAAGGCGAGAGTAAAAATCTTGAGTTAATCAGTCAATCAGAAGTATTAATAGAAAAAATAACGACATTGAGTAACCAGATACGTAGCTTAATCTTACTTATCGAAGATTTGCCTCGTTATCGATTTGAAAAATTGATACATGCTATCAAGACTATTAAGAGCGATTACTATCATACGTTAGAACGTGATATTAGATTATTAACGTATGCATAGATGGGGTATATAATAATTTTTGAAAGTAAGCCAGCTAGCAAAAAGTTGCCCAAAAACCCGCAAGGGCTACTCACGTAGAAACCCAGTTATTTTGAAGTTCATGTGTGCATCAGCGTCTTGATATGAGTTGAAAAAAAGAAAATTTTTCCGGAAAAATCTTGAGGGAGCTTATGCAAGAAATTCTGCTTAAAGTTAAAAATATAAAAAAAATGTATGGAAGCTCATTAGTTTTAAAAGGGATAACCTTGGACATTTTTAAGGGAGAAATATTAAGCCTGTTAGGGGTTAATGGGGCTGGCAAAACAACGCTATCTTCAATTATTGCAACATTACATCCACCAACAGAAGGCACTATTGAGTATAATGGCAAGTCAATCTATGATAATATTGCTGATTTTAGACTCAAATTAGGTTTTTGTCCGCAAAAGCCTAATCTCAATCCTTATTTGACATTAGAGCAGAATCTTCTCTTTGCTGGGCGATTTTATGGTATTTCAGAAATTGAGATTCGTGAACGTATCGATTATCTAGTTAAACAGCTCGAGCTGAAGCAATACTTACATGAAAAAGCTTCAATTCTTTCAGGAGGGTATAAGCAGCGTTTTATGATCGCTCGAAGCTTAATTCATCGGCCTGAATTTCTCATATTGGATGAACCAACGGTTGGTCTTGACCCGAATATTAGAAGAAGCTTGTGGAAAACTATCAGGGAGCTCAAAAATGAGGGGATTACTGTTTTGCTGACGACTCATTACCTAGATGAAGCAGAGAAGCTTTCTGATCGTGTTTGTATTTTGGATAAGGGCCAAATTAAGCTTATTGATACTCCTGATAAACTTATAGCAGATTTTAAGCAAAACAACCTTGAAGATATGTTTATTGAGTTATTAAAGGCAGGCCAAGAGTAAATGAGGAAGAGCTAAAGGTATCCAAGATGAATAAAAAAATGTATTTTAATGTGTGTGTGACACTCGTTGCTTGGGAGTTAGTAGTTTTTAAGCAAACTTTTTTTGATAAATTTATAGATCTTACTATTTGGGTAGTATTGACCATTGTGGTCATGGGCTATATTATGCCCTTCTTTGGGCTGTCAGCAGATTACGGCCCTTTTCAGTTAGGAGGTATTATTGCAGCGGCAGGGCTCTTTGAGCTTTACTCAAGCGTTGTCGATTTAGTTGCCGATTTTGAAGGTGATCGAATAATTAACTATTCATTGACTTTACCTATCCCTTCTTGGCTTGCCATAGTCAGCAAGGCTACCTATTACTTTATTGTATATTTTATACTCGCTTTACTTATGTTTCCCATTGGCAAACTATGCTTATGGAAGCAGTTGGACCTTAGTACCGTTTCATATGTTAAATTACTGATTACGCTTATGTTTCAAAGTATTTTCTATGCCTGTTTTGTCCTATTTGCCGCAAGTATTATTGCTAACATGACCAAATTAGGTAGTGTTTGGGCAAGGTTTATTTTTCCTATGTGGTGGATGGGAGGATTTCAATTTTCTTGGATGGCCCTCTATCATGAATTGCCGAAGATTGCTATTTTCAATCTTATAAATCCCATGATATACATTACTGAAGGTGCTAGAGTTGCTATTTTAGGTCAAGCGGGCTACATCAACTTTTGGTTATGCTTATTGGCAACTGCATTTTTCTCTGTCTTATGCTTTGCCTTAGGATTGCATAACTTAAAACGAAGGCTTGATTTTGTTTAAACACTCGTTAAAAAATTAACGTTAAGGCACCTAGTAATAGCACGTGCCTTGGAAAGTTTCGTTAATTAATTACATCATTCCTTCAAGTTCTTTCGATGCAATAACTTTTTCAGCTCGGCTAGGAGTCAGGTAATTATAAGCGGTCCACATTGAGGCGATGATAAACGTGATTAAAACAGGAAGCTTAACCGGCTTAAATTCAAAAAGCTTATAGGCTATATTGCAGAGCGTTAGCACAATAAGCACGGGATAACAAATATCCATAACAGGACCATAAAATGTAATGAGCGAGTCTAATTTAAATCGTGCTACTATTGAAGTTAAACCAAGTACTGCAGCAAGTAAAGGCAGGTAGGATACTTTGTTCTTCAAAACTTCAGTACGCAGGTATTCCGTAACCACTGTTGCAAGAGCAATCATGGTTGAAAGGCAAGCAACTAAAATGGTAATACTGATGAAGAACGCACCTTTATCGCCCATAACACGACGTATTGTTTCGATAAACATTTCATCAGTTGCTAAATGGCCAAGTCCTTGTCCATGAAATGTGCCTAGATATGCCATACCAATATACACTAGTGCAAGCAATGAGCCACCAATAAGTCCGCCAATGAACATGATTTTTGCGAGTGCCTTTTGATCGGAAGCGGTATCTTTATCTAATGTTTTCCTTAAGATTGCTAGAATAATATAACAAAAGAATATGGTCCCCATGAGGTCAAGAGTGTTATACCCTTCTTTAAAATTATTAATAAATACTTGCCAGGCATTAAGATTAAGATGGGCAGCAGGCTTCCAATACCAAAATCCTACGGCGATAATGGTAGAGAGCGTTAAGAGCTTTAAAGGGCTTAATATCTTACCCAATAGCCCGAGAATTGCATCTCGTTTATAACAACAAATAAAAGCGAGTACCCCAAAAATAAGGCTAAAGGTAAAGCGGGACATAGCAGGCATGAACGGCTGCATGAGAGTGTAGCTCAGAGCAATTATCCGAGGCATAACAAATAATGGTCCAATAATGAGCATGCAAAAAAATACCAGCAAACGGCCTGGAATTTCGCCTATTCGATTGAAGAATTTTTTATAATCACCATCAGCAAAAACCATAGCAATAAGACCTGCTAGAGGTAGAAGTACACCGCTTATCATGAATCCAAGCAAGCCAACGTGAGTAAGATCGCCAGCGAGGATGCCTAACTTGAGCGGGAATATTAAGTTCCCCGCGCCAAATAACATGGCAAATATTGCAAGGCCGGTGGTAAGTGTTGTTGATTGCATGTATTTTTGCATGAGTAACCCTTCGTTTATGCTTTTTTCTTAGGGTATACTAATATTATGTGCGGTGCAACTCTTAACAATGATTCAACGAGCGCTAACTCTTTAGCTACCACCCAAGAGCTGTTTTGAGAGCGGCAAGCACGCCCACACCAGCTTTTGTTAATTCGCTAGATTTTGCATGTCTGAGCCAACTTCGTACAGCATAATCTTGGACTTTGTGTAGCTGCTCATTAATGTTCTCAGATTCTGCCAAGCAAAGACCTGTTTTTGGATCTAAAGCTTTCACCTGAAAGTTGTTATCGCTTAACGTCAGAGAAAAGTTCAGCTGTGGCAATAATCCATTTTTGCTTTTAAGATCATCAAGCATTTTTTGAATGACAGGCAGTAAAATGACCAGCGGCAAGGGACTCAGAGCATCGAAAATAATCTGACTAGTATTGCCACTCCAAGGTAATGAAGTACCATATTGATTGAAATACCAAAAGCAGGAATGGCCAAAAGCTTGAGGGTCATCAGCTGCCATGAGGCTAACATCGACAATAGTTTTGCCAGAAGTTTTCATTACAGCTTTCGTGTCTAGTGCATGACTTAATGCACGAACATTTTCACCACTCAAGGTAGAATAGACATCTCTCAGTTGAAAGGTGTCACCTTCAGAAAACAAGCTAATGATATTTTTAAAGAGAACACATTTAGCAAAATGAATAGTTTCTCGAGCAATGGGGGTGGCTATGAGGAAAACGTTATGAACGGTTATATCATACTTTTCCTGCTCATAG
This sequence comes from uncultured bacterium, assembly GCA_963706585.1. Taxonomy (GTDB): domain Bacteria; phylum Babelota; class Babeliae; order Babelales; family Babelaceae; genus MFD02248-292. The sequence goes on along the minus strand of OY970169.1, from coordinate 1,294,878 downwards.
GCTGATGCAAGATATAATACGACATTACCACCATGGCTATAGCCTATTATGGTAAAGATTGGCTCATATCCATGAGCGTGGTAGTTGACTTTGAGATTGCGTAATGCCCCGTACAAGTCACTACCTGCTTCTTTGCGATGTCTATCACTGAGTGCGCCTAAAAATCCAAAGGTATAGTAATCTGGCTTGGCATAACCTTCTGCTGTTTTTTCACATAATCGCTTTAAGCTATCATATGCCCCGATTGCCTGATAAGCACCAATTTTGCTTTGGCCAGGTGCTAATGACTGCTTGTGATATGACTCAATATAATGGTGAGGAATTTGTTGGATCCCTTCTTCCAGTAGAATGGAATCTTCAAACAGCGATGGATCTTTACGTAATCGTGTGAGTGTTTGGATATACCAATCATCTGAGTCTAGAGCTTGAGCATATGTTTTATGGGCACTTAAGAATGCAAGAGCAGGAAAAACTGTACCATGAACAAAAATAATAACCTCTTTTTGCTCAAGTTTATGCGCGTGGCCAAAGCAACCAAAAAGTATAAGCAAATGCCAACATACTAGTTTTATAGTGCGGCTAATGAGTTTTATCTTTTGCACGCTACCCTCATCGAATGAACACTAATTACTATACCTCGATGCTACTATAATTTCTATTCTTTTCAAATGGCCTTCCAGACAAGACGAGGAAAATGTGATAACATGCCAATCGAAAGCTAACATTTTTATTGAGGTACTTATGAAAGTAGGGTTATTGATTTTTTCGATTATCGGCTTTATTGGTGGTGGAATTCTGCTTTTCTATGCTGTTAAATCGGTGGCTATGTACTTTATTTTTCACCGCGCAATACAATCGGACTTACGCTCTTTGTTAGCTGTGATCATATGGGCATCCATAAGGATCGCGGTAATTTTTGCGATAATCTTTCCTCTTTGTTATCGGATGTTGCAAGAAGCTTTAGCTGATTAACTCACAGGTCATCAAGACTACTCGTCAGGGTATACGTATCAGCTGTTCTTTCTAGAAAAATCTGTTGAGGTTTTTCTTGCTCAAGATCTTCCCATTTTTCAATGAGATCTTGAAATGTATCTACAGTTCCGTCAATTTCAAGGATTTGAGCTTGTTCTTGCAAGGGTGGTATTTCAGCAGTTTTTCTTATTAGAAATGTTCTTTTCCCCGTTTTTAGAATATGGTAGGTAGCCCCATTTCTGCAGCCAGGAAATTCGTGGTATTGATCTTCAAGATTGGAAAAATCTTCTAAATATTCTTTTAAAAAGACACGTAGCATTTTGTCTAATAGAACTTCTGCTATTACTTCCAATTTTTCATCGTTAGTTTCGGCAATAAAATAATTACCTTTTTCATCTTTATCGATAGTTAGTATATGGCTCATGATGACTCCTCAAAAGCATTTTTAAATCAGCCTAAAAATATACTACTAACTATGCTTAATGTATAACAACATTTTTAAATGCGACGTTGTTGGTTGTAATTATGCTAAGCCCATGGACCACAAAATGATCGTGCAAAATCTTGATATAAATAGATTATTGGCATTTTGTTACAAAAATAGGGGATTAATGGGAGCCAGTCTACTATCTTTTCATCGAACATTTTCAGCGTCAACAAATAGTTGTTTACCAAAAAAAGCAATGCCAAAGAGCTTTATGGATTTTATTCCTCTCTCTTTCAGCTCTTGAACATAATTTTTTTCTTTAATTTGCTCTAAAGCTTTTTTTGCACCTATTTCTAAGTTTTCGGTTGATGTTGCTTTTTTGAATTCAATTACAATTGCCAGCTTATTAGGTTTTCTAGGAATAATCATTATATCATAGCGGCCTAGGCCACTTTCGCGATTAGATTTTATCTCATAATCATCAGCTAAAAGTACAAGCAAACCGAGAACAAAAAGATGGTAGCTCTTTTCAGGTTCAGGGCTTGGTATATCATGAACACTCATGCTTGAGTTAATAAACTCTTGTAACACTTTAGCGAAAGAAAAAGTATCACCCGTTGTTAAAGCAATACGCAGATCTTGAACAGTAGATAGGCTAAGCGAATGTTCAAAAATATCTTCGATGAGACCTTTGTAGAGTATTGCGATCTCTTTATTAGGTATTACAAGGGTACAAATTGTTTTGCCTTCCTTAAGCTTAAGATGCGTATAGGTTAAGTAACCAGTAAATAATAGTAAGCTCCAGACCGCTCTTGCATCATTTTCTATCCCAGGGAAAATTATCGCTTCATCTATTTCTTTTTCAATAGTGTTACCGGAAAGCAATGAATTCAAATCTTCTTTAACTGCTATGCTTGAAAGAGTAATAAGCTTTCTTACAAGCTTGTTATCGCTTGTATTTACCCAATAAGGTTTCAAGGCACCTTCTTTGCTTACGCATGATAATATTGACCAAGGGTTATAAACAGTTGTTTGGCCAAAAGTATAGCCATTATACCATTGCTGAATTTCATTACTTTTTCCAAGTACGTTATAATCATTAAGCAATTGTTTTACTTCTTGATTGACAAAGCCAAACTTATCTGAAAATTCGGTATCGGTAAGCTGGTAAACTTGAAGATTATTAAGCCCTGAGAAAATTCCTTCTTTCGAGGTACGTAAGATACCAGTTAGCACTCCTCGTTCTATGTGAGGATTGTCTTTAAACACTGATGTCAACAAAGAACGTAAAAATTTTACTATTTGATGATAATAATCATGAGCATAGCCATCATGAATTGGCGCATCATATTCATCGATTAATACCATAACTCTTTTGCCGTAGGAATTGAGCAAAAGCTGACTCAAGAAAAAAAGACTTGTGCTATATGTTTCTTCTGCGGCAGCTTCAGTTGAAAGATCAGTATATTTTTTTAAATCAAATTCGCTTAAGGTTGTTTCAAGCTTGGCAAAGTGTCTTTTAAATTCGTTAGCAATTACTTCTCGTATTTTTTTGTAAGTACTTTCCCAGGTTCTTTCTTTTACATCTTTAAAGGTCAAAAAAATAACAGGATATTGACCTTGCAAATTCCTGCTGCAAGAATCTTGCCAAATAGCAGTCTTGGTAAATAAATGGCTATTATTTTCAGAAGAATGTTCAAAGAAGTAACGGAGCATAGAAATGTTAAGCGTCTTACCAAATCTTCGAGGTCGAGGAATAAGTTTTACTTCTCCTACTGTTTCTAAAATCTCTTTTACAAGGAGCGTTTTATCAACATAATAATAGTTGCCTTCAATAAGCTTCTTGTAGTCACTGATCCCAATAGGTAGCATTTTCATGTTTTTAATGACCTTTAGCAGCTGCATGCACGCTTTTTTCAAATATTTTTTTAACGAGCTTGAGCAAGAATTTCCTCATCTTTTATAGGCACCATATGAATTATGTTAATTATATGAATGAGTATACTAAAAAAAAGTCAAAAGACCTAGGGCAGGTGAAAGACTGTCAGCCCTTCGGCAGATCGTTTTATCTAGATGGCCGCGCAGGAAAGCATCGATAAGGGGTTAGGCAGGTGATATGGTGGCTCAAAACAGGGCAGGTCTTACTATAACTTGTCAATTTTGAATATTTTTTTTGCGCGAATTTCTTCTTATCAGCTGTTGAAAAAAATGACATCTTCGCTATAATAATTATCAATGTAATTCAATCAAAAAATGAGAAAAATGCTTTTCATAAAAAATCTTGTAGTAACTCGTGATGATAAGCAGGTGCTTAACGATCTTAGCCTTGTCCTGGGATCAGGAGAATTGCATGTCCTCATGGGGCCAAACGGTTCAGGTAAAAGTACTCTAGCTTCTACGATTATGGGGCATCCGAGCTTTGTTATTCGGTCTGGCCAAGTGATTTTTGATAACCAAGATGTGGGCTTATTACCTGTTGAAAAACGTGCGCGGGCAGGCATTTTCTTGGCGTGCCAATATCCTCAGGAAGTGCCCGGGGTCCAGATTTTTACTTTCTTAAAAGAAGCCCATCGTATGCTCACAAACATTGAGCTATCAGTAGCTGATTTTAAGCAGCTTATGTATCAAATGTTGGATATCGTGAATTTGGATGCTAGTTTTGCTTATCGTAATCTTAATGAGGGTTTTTCTGGTGGGGAAAAGAAAAAATTTGAGCTTGTGCAGCTTTTACTTTTTAAGCCAAAACTTGCTATTCTTGATGAAATAGATTCTGGTCTTGATGTCGATGCGCTGAAAATACTGGCTCAGGTGCTTACTTATGCCAAAGCCCAGCAACCCATGATGAGCATGCTTATGATTACCCACTACAATCGCATACTTGAGTATATTCAATCTGATTATGTTCATGTACTTACTCAAGGCCGTATTGTTAGGTCAGGTGATAGTCGACTATCATGGGAAATTGAGCAACGAGGATACGATGGATTATCACTTTAAAAGTGAAAAAGGCTTAAATCGTGCTATTGTTACTCAACTGTCAGAAAAAAAGAATGAACCCGGTTGGATGACAGATTTTCGCTTACAAGCATTAGAAATTTTTGAATCGATGCCCATGCCAACCTGGGGAGGGGATCTTTCTGATTTAGATCCTAATGATATCTATTACTATTGCAAGCCCAGTGAAAAGCAATTCTCGTCATGGTCAGATGTACCCGAAGGTATTAAAAATACGTTTGAACAACTAGGTATTCCACAAGCGGAACAGCGCTTGCTTGCAGGTGTTGGTGCTCAGTTTGAATCTGAAGTTGTCTATAAAAATCTCAAGCAAGAGTGGTCAGCACAAGGTGTTGTCTTTTGTGATATGACAGGTGGCCTTTCCGACTATCCAGAATTGTTTAGAATGTATTTTGCAACTATTATCCCTGCCAATGACAATAAATTTGCAGCGCTTAATAGTGCCGTCTTTAGCGGTGGTAGCTTTGTCTATGTTCCTGAGGGTGTACATATTACTATGCCTTTGCAAGCTTATTTTCGGATTAACCAGTCTCAAATGGGACAGTTTGAGCGCACGCTTATTATCGCTGAAAAAGGATCCTACGTGCACTATATTGAAGGTTGCAGTGCGCCCGTGTATAGCAGCAATAGCCTTCATAGCGCCGTTGTTGAGATTATCGCTCATGAAAAAGCTGAAGTACGATATACTACCATTCAAAATTGGTCTGCCAACGTATACAACTTAGTTACTAAACGAGGAATTGCTTATAAAGATGCTCGAATATCTTGGCTGGATGGTAATTTTGGTAGCAAGCTAACGATGAAGTATCCAGCTGTTATTTTAAAAGAATCAGGAGCACAAGGAGAAATCCTTTCGATTGCTGTTGCTGGCGCAGGACAGCACCAAGATTCTGGCGGTAAAATTATTCATCTTGCTCCAAATACCAGTTCTACTATTGTTGCCAAATCAATTAGCAAAGATGGGGGTCGTACAAGTTATAGAGGCCTGCTGAAAATAATTGCTGGAGCTAACAACGTTCGTTCTAGAGTGAGCTGCGATGCGCTTATTCTTGATGAACATTCCCGATCCGATACGTACCCTACCATGATTACCAATGAGTCGGCTATTGATGTAGGCCATGAAGCTTCAGTGAGCAAGATTAATGATGAACAGCTCTTTTATTTGACCAGTCGCGGCATTAGTAAGGCTGCTGCCAGTGCTATGATTGTAAATGGATTTATTGAGCCATTTGTAAAAACATTACCTATGGAATATGCTGTCGAGCTTAATCGGCTTATTCTTGCCGAGATGGAGGGATCCATTGGGTAAAATTCTGCTACCTTCTGCCTCGCTTATTTCGTCATGGTTAGCCTCAGTGAGCCAAGATGATAATGAATTTCTGAAATCGTTACGCTTGGGGGCATTAACTTACTATAGCAAACTCAACCCTGTGCTTGACGATATCGAGCTTCAGCAGTGTTTGTCGGCTTCCATTGTATGGGAACAAGTTACACTAAATGACAGTTTAAAAATGTCTGTTAAGCAACTAGCTCACGGTGCTTGGCTTGCAAACATACAAGAAGCGTTGATTCGATATCCCCCTTTGAAAGAGCTTATTTCTCGTTATATCTTTTTAAACCCTGACTTATCTGCCATGCAATTGCTTATGGCAAGTTCATACATGAGCATGTACGTCCTCTTCATTTCATCCCAAGCTGTGCTGCATGAAGCAATTTCACTTATTGACCATGGTGCTCAATGTTTAATTGAGAATGTTATAATCATTCTTGAAACTCATGCTCAAATAACCGTGCAGGACCTTCAAAAGATTGCAGCAAAAGGTATAGTCTTGCGGCATCTTTGGATCTTTATGCAATCAAATTCACAACTTACTCTTGTTTCTCATCAGGATGCTCATGAAGATTCTTTCATAGCGACGTATGTTAGTTGTTTTTTGCAAAATGAGGCAATGCTTAAAGTGCAGCATACAATTACGACTACTAATCTGAGTATTTCTTGTTTTGACTATTATCTTCAGCAAAAGTATGCGAAAGTCGAGCATGTCAGTTTAAGTGCTTTAGGAAATAATGAACAAGCAGCTCTTATAACCAAACAACATCATGAAGCAGCATGCACTAACAGTACGGTTGAAGTCAAAACTCTTCTGTTGGGAAATAGTCGTTCATTTTATCGAGGTACTATAAGGATTGATGAACAAGCAACAGCAACACAGGCATGTCAATATCAGTTTGCTCTTGCTCTTGATGGCAAGCCTCGCAATTGTGCTATCCCTGAGTTAGAAATAAAAAATAATGATGTACAATGTCGACACGGAACAGCTGCAGGACAAGTTAATGAGCAACAGCTCTGGTATTTGCAATCACGTGGTCTTAGCAAGCAGCAAGCAATGAAGATGCTTGTCGATGGCTTTTTTGATAGTGCTATGCTAACTTGTAACGAAACTACTGCTCGACAGCTAGTTGAGCGGGTGAAAAAGCATATTCCTAAATTTGTTGTGGGTTGTGAGGGGGAAACCTGAAGTGGACCAATTCAGAAAAGATTTTCCTTATTTGCAAACAAACAAACCATTAATCTATCTTGATAGCGCTGCAACAAGCCAGAAGCCGTTATCAGTATTGCAAGCAATGGAAAATTTTTATAAAAATGACTATGCGCCGGTGCATCGTGGCATTTATCAGCGGGCGGAACATGCAACTGAGCTTTACGAAGCTGCAAGGCAGACAGTTGCCGACTTTATTACTGCTGATCCCGATGAAATACTATTTACGCAAGGCACAACTGAGAGCATAAACTTTGTTGCTACCTCATGGGCAATGAACCACCTAAAAACGGGCGATGAGATTATCATTACTCAGCTGGAGCATCATTCAAATCTTGTTCCTTGGATTAGAGTTGCTCAACAGTTACATCTTACTCTGAAATACGTTCCCGTGCTAGCAGATGGTACACTAAATTATGAAGCTTATAGTGCAATGCTAAGCCCAAGGTCAAAACTCATAGCATTTACCCTTACCTCCAATGCGCTGGGAACGAACACCAATGCTTCCTTTATAATTGGCAAGGCTAAAGCGGTTGGCGCAAAGGTATTAGTTGATGCTGCTCAAACTGTAGCGCATCACTCGATTAATGCTCATGGTCTTGCAATAGATTTCTTAGCCTTTTCTGCTCATAAAATGCTTGGGCCTACTGGGATTGGTGTTTTATATGCAGCTCGCAGCATACAGAACGAGCTCGAGCCTTATCAAGTTGGTGGTGGCATGGTCTATGAAGTCCATCAACAGAGCGCATCTTGGCTTAAATCTCCGCACAAATATGAAGCTGGCACGCCCGCTATAGCGCAAGCTATAGGTCTAGGAGCCGCAATTGATTATCTTAAAAATAGGGTGGATTTTACCTTATTACGTGAATATGAAGCTTTCTTATGTCGCCGACTGATCGAAGGCTTGCAAAGCATGCCAAGAGTACAACTATTAGGCCCTATTGATCAGCTCATGACTGAAGGGCATATAGTGAGTTTTTCAGTTGATGGTATTCATGCACATGATGTTGCTGCTTATCTTGACCGTTATGGTATAGCAGTTCGTGCTGGTAATCAGTGCGCTCAAGTATTGCACAAAGCACTTGGTATTAGCAGCTCTGTGCGTATTAGCTTCTATCTCTATAATACAGCGCAAGAAGTGGATATACTTCTTGCGCGCTTAAAAAAACTACTAGAGCAATTTTCTATTTCTTAGTCTTGGCTTGAGTAGATAGCCGCTTGATGGACTCAGCGAGCACCGGTGCTTTATCTTTAAGGTGTTCGTAAACCTGAGTATCAGCATGCATCTTTTTTAACACACTAACAGCACCATCGAGACAATCAAGTTTTTGAGCTACTTGTTTATCAGTTTTATATGCTTGATACCGCCCAATAGGATTGAGTACAAGCTTATTCATGAAAAACCTGGTCCCAACCATGGCTGCTAGGGCTTCCATGCCGCTAACTATTTTTGAAAGCAGTCTGGTGCCATTGAATTGGTGTCTTTCTAAAGTGGTATAGGTTTTATAACCTACGTAACCGTAAAGGCTGCCAAGAAGCGCATACTTAAGAATTTCTTGAGCTTTATGACCGGTTGTCATATCGGCTGCAGCTCGACCGATAACAAAACGTTTCTCTTGCTCAGATAAGCTATTAAACCAAGGCTCATTTACATAGAAGTGACCAAGTAATGGTGAATTATGGACATAACGAAAGTTTGGATGGTTTTCAGCAAAAGATTCAATAGCACGAGCTAGGCGTATGTTGCTGGTGACGCCCATTTTTTTAAAAATATCCCGTATTAAGGATTCATTCTCTGGCGTTAATCGGCCGCCGGCTAGTTGATCACCAATGGTTGCAAAACCAGTTACAGGGGCTTCAAGACGTTCTTGAACTGCTTGTTGACTGTAAGTAGCCACTGAAAAAGCACTTATGCTCATAAGAAATAGTTTACCTACATTTGAGAGTGTTAGATTGTTTAATGATATCATAAAGTGTAACCTCATAGCGTAAAGATAGTTTCTATAAGCTAGTGTATCCTACCGACAGCTTTTTTCAAAATATTTTTCATTGAAGAGTAATTGTTAATTTCTTTGCTTACGTTTTGTGTGTATGTTTTACGACAGAGAACATAAATTGCTATTATCCAGAACGGCATAAGAAGATCCCAGTAAAACACAAAGCCCATATTCCCAACGGCATAGTTATTGTGCATAAATGCATCGGCTGCGTGCACTATGGCAGCGCCCCAAAGCCAGGTGCAAGAGCTAATAAGTGTTGCTAAGCAAAATTCAGAGGAATAAAGCGGGCAAAGAAGGCCCATAATGCCAAGTCCTAACTGTGAAAATGCAAGCTCATAAATGAATGGAGACCACGCCCATCCAGCACACTCGGCCATTTCTGCCGCATACAATGATTCACCAATAAAGCTAAAAATGAAGCTGCAACCAACATTTAAAAATAGGGCATATTTCAAAATGACTTCACCGACATTGGGCATTTTATTTTGCGCTTTTCCAAGCAATAGACTATGCACCAGGGGCATAATTAATGAGGATGCAAAAAAAACAGATGAAACACTAGTGTTCACAGCCATATAAGCTGCGCAATCAGTCATGATAACCTCCGAGAATGGAATTACTTCTACATTAGTATAGTCAGCATAGCATATGCTGGATAAAGATCAAAAGCCGTGGGGCTATGATAACCAGTGGCTCAAAACCGAGCTTGAGCTCTTCAAGTCTTAGACAAAGTTTTTCTAATTGTATGATGAGATTTAGCTGATTATTGCAAGGGAAAATAAAACTATTATCTTTTGAAATGTAGAACGCATCGAAATCTAAGTTATTAACTATCTTCAAAGATTTGTAATTCTCTTATTTTTTAAGAGAAACATGCAATTGCAAACCCAGCGCATTGACAAGAGAGGATAGGCTTGCCCATCGTGGATTACCTTTATCGGAAAGCATTCGATAGATTGTTGGCCGATTAAGCTTTGCTTCTTCTGCCAATCCGGTTATATCACCACCCTGTGCTTCAATGACATCTTTTAAGGCGAGTAAAAATATCCTTTGGTCTTCATCTACGATTGCCTCATTTAAATAAGCAATCGCGAAATTTGGATCTTGCAAACGTTGCATTAGGTTTTCGTGATAATCTATAACTCTGTGCTTATTCATGAAACGGCTCCTTGTACTCTCGCCAATATCGTTTTGCTTTTGTAATATCACGACGTTGGCTTTTCTTTTCTCCAGCTATTAATAAGATAATTATTGATAATTTATCTCTACCATAATAAATTCGATATCCGGGCCCGTAATCAAAGATGATCTCGTAGACGCCGTCTCCATCCTTAATGTTTTTATGATGGCCAAAATTTCCAAGACGGACGTGAGCGGTTGAGGTCCTTCAAAGGCATCTTAATCAATAATGCAATGATTGATCCAATGATTTGAGGCAATTAAGCCATGTTACTCTTTTCCATTGAAAGCTCGGGAGCAGCATCATTTTGCTCAGTTCCAAGATTAAACATTTTGCAGCGGCGATTTACGGTAGACTTATTAACTCCCAAGAATTCGGCGATGCGTGTTTGGCTGCCAAACTTTTGCCAAAGATACTGCATCATCTTTCGATCTTGTACTGCTTTAACTCCCATACGGCCGGCTTCGGCAAGTCTTGGATCTTCCACCAGGTAGGCTGGATCGAATTCAGCAACGTCGTTGAGCTGATGCTTAGTCGATTTTTGTACGATGAACTGATATACCCTTTCTTTAAATTCTCGCACACTTGCAACACGATGCTCAAAAAGCTTATCCCGTTCTTGGTCATTAAGTTGAAGTATGTTTGTATACATATCAGTTTTCATTGCTTGGCCAGTAAAGCCATCAACGAGCTCATTAAGTTCCTTTTTAGGCAGGGTTGCAAGTGATGGTAGTTGTAAAGAAGCATGTTTTAATACGTTGTACAGCTCTTGGGAGAAGCGATTCTCAGCTACTAATGTCTGCAAATTTGCTTTACTAGAACACATAATGCGTACGTTGCTGAAGAGCTTTTGTTCACTGAGGTGACGATGGTAAAAACCATATGTTATCAATTGTGCTAAAGCTTCCTGTGTTTCCATGCTTAAAAGATTTACATTTTGAATAAAGAGCGTACCGCTATTATCGAGCTTTTTTACTAATTCAAATGGCTCGTCTTTGTTCATTGGCATTTGATTTGAGCCAAAGATTGTTATTGCCCATTCATTATTACGCTCAGGCTCAGTAAGATTGAGTGTTTCAACAAGTTCCCGGCCACTAATATAATTTACTATTTCCACCATAGGAAGTTGATCCTCTTGCGCAACTTCTAAAAGAATGGCTTTTTTACTCAAGGCTATTGCTAGAAGGTTAATCTTAAAATGTAAGAGAGTACTTCCATTGCTTGGGATAAGCTGATTGATAAGTTGACCGGCTCGAGTAGTTTCTAAATACAGTAAGTAATCCCAGGCAGAAGGGTCTTGCAAGAGATCATATTGTTTCTTAATAATGTCTGAAATTTCTGGATAATATACCATGATGGTGACATTATCCGGGCTGCCATTTAATATACCTGATAGAACAATTTTAGCATTATTAATATCATGGGTATGAACAAATTGTGGGGAATTAAATTCGTTAATTTTATACATAAGCAATTGAAATGCTTTGGTTATGTAATGACCTCGATCTTTGTTAATATCAACACCAATTAATTCTTTAGCAGCAGGATTTGCAATTACAAAACGTCGAGATTTATAAAACACTAAGCCAATTTTGCGTTCAACAGAAGAGCGGAAAAATCCTCGTATACTTTCTTTATATTGATTAATTTCTTGATGCTTGTTATAGACTTCGTCTTTGAGCCCCTTATTTTCTTTTAATAAGAGATTCGTATTGTTAGATTTTAAAAGAGATGAAATAGCGCCTAAATAATCAGCAAAAACAACCATTTCATCGCGCTCAACATTATTATACAATCGTTTAGGTCGACTATCACGGCCAATAATAATATAAGCACCCAACACTCCCCATTCAAAGATCGGAATAAAAATGTCTGCACGTATAGAATCTAGAAATGATAATATGATTGCCCGGTTTGTATCTGCTTCATAAAAATTAGTAAACGCTATCTCATCTTTAATGAAAATTTTAGCGGTGTTTAATATGTGGCTAATTGCAGAATTTTTTGTTAGGTGCTCAGCAGAAAAACTTTCTACTGCTGCTCTTATTGACTCATTTGCTTTACTGACTTTAAGTGATTCTGTTTCTTTCATGTATAGACTGATACTTTCTACGGGTATTTCAAATGAGTTATTAAAAAATATATGCGTAACATGATCAAGCTCTTTGGTTGCCTTTACACGACTTAATTTGTGTAGCACTATTTTAAAGTCATCGACAAATCTAATTTTCATCCGGGTTTCAACCTGATCACTATAATTTAAGAATCGCAAACGAAGCATTTTTCGATAGCAGAAGTAGGCAGCTAGTGTTATCAGGAGAGTTGAGGTGGTTGTAACGGTATAACTAAAAATGAATAGATTAATCGAAGAAAAAAGAAATGGCCCAATATTATAGGCGAAAAGCTCCCCTGCTAAATGAGGCAAAATAAGCATATTGACGAGAATCTTTAACTGATGCTTAAGGATATTTGGTAATGTTTTTGAATATATTTTCAAAAGTACATGATATAAAACCGGCACCATTAGTGCTAAAATATAAACAATGCTAAGTCTTTGAAAATAGTAGATAAGTGTCCGTAAATACTCTATTCCAGTAAAAGAAAATAGAACACCAAATGAATAATAGGCATAGATCAGACATTGCACAGCACTAGCGCTTAAATAGCATGAGCGGCGGATTGTAAGTGTAAACTTCGAATCTGCTAAATATTCTAATAAAATGGCAAGGCTTTGATATTGAATGGCGAAAAAAACCCAAGCTATACTAATAACGAATGAAGCAACCCTGTGGTTGAGGTTTACCGAAAATAATACCTTAAGAATATGGATCATCCATGCTACATCTGTAGATATGCTACCCAAAATAATTGCTAATAATAGAGTGAATATCTTTTTATTAGTGACGGCATGAAAGCGAGCTATTGAAATACAACCAAAAAGATAAGATTTAAAGGCCAATGCGCATGAAAGTACGATAAATAGTAGATGAGGTGCATTTAACGTTGAGCAAATATACTTAAAAATTGGTATCACATCCCCTCACGACTTAAAAATTTGAATTAGCTAAAGTGAATTTGATCATAGCTTATGAACTGTACAAAATTTTAAAAATAAAATAAAGCGCAAGTTTTTCTTGCTATTAATTATTCTTCTATTATACTGGTCACCGAGTTTGTGGTAGTGAAAAGCGGCATTAAATCCCTTTTCAGGAGTTTCTTATGTTCAATGTAAAGTATCTATTTATGGTTGTCATTGCTTTCTCTTTGGCATCTTCTTTGCAAGCAATTGCTGGTTCTTCAGAAATTGCTCTGCATATGCCCCCTCCCGATGAATACCCAATTGACCCAATTGATTAAAATTCTTAATTATAAAATTTTTTAGGGAGTCTTTTATGCCTGTCATAAAGATGTTAATCTTATCAGTTATTACTTTTTCCTTTCTAAATTATTTGAGTGCAGCAACAGAAGCTCCTTGTCCATGGGCCCCATATGTTCCTGAAAATGAGGTGCAAACGATAGCTGACTAAGGCCCATAGTCAACGGCAACCTTTTAAAGGCAAAGCCATGACTTTTCTTGCTCAAATATTATAACAGGGAGATTTCTATGTATACCATAAAGCTAGGAATGGTAATACTCATTGCATGCTCACTTTTCTGTAGTCTTCAGGAATTAGCAGCAAGTCCACCAAGTTATCAGGAAACAGGTAACAAAGAATCAATACTTACAAAAAATTAGATCCAAATATCAAGAGGGGAGCTCGAGTTATCTACGAGCTCCCCTCTTATTTGTTTAATAATGACCAACTATCCCTTGTTGCTGAGCATACCGTTCGCAAAGATAAAGAATTGCTAATCCTAGAGCTATATAAGCTATGGTATTTATAAGAAGTAATAACAAACTTCCGTCTTGAATGACAGTGCTCATTCTTTGCCCGTGAAATAGCATAGAGCGTAGAATTGCGATTCCCTGGGTGGTCGGTAGCGTTTTGCTTAACCATTGAACCCATAGAGGAGTAGTTTCTAATGGTAATATTGACCCATTAAGGAACAGTAAAAGTGTAGTGACCATATAAGTGAATGCTTGTAATTTTTTGAAGATTAAGCCAAAGCCTACAATCATAAAAGCAAAGCCCGCTATGCCCATTATGGTTATACAAAAAATAATGAAAGCAGGTATAGAATAGGGCAATATGATGGTAGGAAAGTAAAACATGAGCACAGTGGTTACAAAGCAAAGTTCAATCGTGCAGAGTATAAAGCTAGCTGCAAAGCGTGCAACAAGCTGCCTGGAAAGCGATACAGCGCTTAAATAGATCTGCTCCAGTATCCCTGTTTGTGATGTCTCTACGATAAAATTGTTTGCATCTGTAATCATGTAATTGGCATAAATCCAAATAATATACCCAACAGCTAATGGAGCAATTTTCTCAGGATTGATAGTGCCTCCATCGAGTAAAAGCATCCACCAAATGAAATCTGAAGCCGTCATAAGCACATTTACTAATGAATTCCATTTGTAATGCCAGTAAAGAATGGTCATCAGCCGCAATTCGTTAAGAAATAAGGTAAAAAACATAGGATTCAGTGTAACATTGTTGAAATGGTGATACATGTGCCATTAACTTTCTAAGGCTCTGGGCTGAATTTTATTTTGCGTTAATTGTAAGAAAATATCCTCAAGATTATACTTGGCTCTATTTACTGCAACTAGTGGCACTTGCATCGCACGCAACGTATTAAGTCGTTGATATAAATCATCCTGATTAGCAATTGCACCAGAAAATATCGTTTCAGCTTCGGTTTGAACGATGTTCATATCAGGAAAAAGTGAAACGCTTGTTCCCGGTGGGCCTGCAATAACAATTTGATAATGTTCTTGATGAAATAGTTCTAGCAGTTCTTTTTTAGCTTTATCAGTTATGAGTTTGCCTTGATCCATGATTGCAATACGATCACAAAGCTTCTCGGCAATATCAAGCTGATGGGTTGTAAGGATAATTGTTTTTTGTTCTTCATGAGCTAATTGCTCAATCCAAGTTTGTAAGGTACGTGAAGCTTGTATATCCAGACCCAGTGTTGGCTCATCAAGTAAAATAATGGGAGGATTTGCAATCAAAGCACAGGCGATTGCTACTTTTTGCTGCATACCCCGTGAAAAATTACCAACGGACTCATCTTTGCGATGCCATAATTCTAGTCCCCGCAAAAGATACTCAACTCGACCATAAAGTACTTTGCCTGTGATGCCTTTTAACTGACCAAAGTAAATGAGATTCTGCCACGCACTTAACTGCCAATAAATATTACGTGCACCTTCAAGTACAGCGCCAACTTGCTGTACAACTTTATTGCGATTATGAGAGATATTATAACCATTTAAGGAAATTGAGCCATGCGTCGGGGTTATGAGCTTACAAATCATTTTAATGGTGGTTGTTTTACCAGCACCATTAGGACCTAAAAACCCAAATATTTGTCCTTTTGGGATTGAGAGAGTAAGATCATCAACCGCTTTAAAGAGGGGTTTATTACGCTGGGTGAAAATTTTTGTTAGTGACTGTAAATCAATGGCACTCATCTACCGACCTTAAAAAGATACGTTTAGTTTCTGATTAAAATTAGTATATCAATCGAAACTAAATAAGCCAATGCTTCCTGAGATCACTCAAAGTGTTAAAGCACCTTGAGTAACTTAAGGTCGCGTTCCAATTGGCGCGGATTTTTAAATACTACTCCGGTCATGCCCTGTGCTTTGGCTGCTGCAACGTTCTCCGCTTGATCATCGATAAAAATGCAAGATTGAGGTTGCAGGTTGTAGGTGCGTAAAAAATAGCTAAAAATTGATGGATCCGGCTTTAGCATACCGATTTTTCCTGAAATGACCAGACGATTTTGAGCGAAATAGTTAAAAACTCGTTTGCTCCTATTAGAGCAATAAAGATGATTAAATAATACTGGGTCAAGATTTGAAATAACATAAAGATCATAGAGTGGGCGGCCATGAGCGTCGACAGCACGGGAGCATCGTTCAAGAATTTTGCAGCATTTTTCAATAGGCTTCATGTGTGCAGCTACAATTGCGGGGTTAAAAATTGCATCAATGGTTTTACTGACTAACCGATGTTCCAATGGGCTTGCAAAAAAACCTTGGCTGCTCAAATGACTCACATGAGCATGTGCTCTTTGTATGATGTTTGGACCCTTTTCTTTGCCTGCAAGCCAATCGCACATAATCGGTGGCACTGGTTTACCCTTAGACGTCATTGAGCAATGACCATGATCTCCCTCTTTTAAACCATATAATACTTGAAAAACTTTATCTTCAATCTTTCCAGGATTTTTCCATTCAAGCAACGGATAAGCAATAAAATCACCGAGCCCTATATCGCGGGCCATTCCGATTTTATCTATACGAAAGAGGGTGTTGCCAAGGTCAAAAATAAGGATGCGCTTGCTTGATGGCTCACAGGGCACAGATCTGGCCTGCTGTGGCTGGTTCTGTACTGCCGTCATTGTCCTATTGTTATGCCTATACCTTCTTCGAGCTTGTAGCTCGATTGGTAAAAAAGCTCCTAAGAAGAGGATGGCATTGAGTATGAATTTTCTTGTGAATAATGAATTATTTTTTTTCATTGCTATTCCCTTAAGTATTTAAAAATAGTAGAATAAATAATATAATTATTATTAATACTATCCAATAATACAAATAGTGCAAGCGGTGCCTTAATGGAAGAAAAACTTTACCAAGAAGAATTACTTGATCACTACCGATATCCCCGTAATTACGGCGTTATTCCTAATGCTGATATAGCTTCTATCAGCGTAAACCCCTCATGTGGTGATGCTATCTCATTGTCGGCCTTGATTGTTGAAGGCATTATAACCAAGATATTCTTTCAAGGTCAAGGATGTGTCATTAGCCAATCAAGTGCGTCAATGTTAACAGTTGCGTGTCTTAATCAACCGCTTGAAGAACTTGAGGCTCTTTCTAAATCTGATATCATTTCTATGATTGGCATTACGCTTGGGCCTACCCGTTTGCGCTGTGCTTTGCTTGCTCTTGAAGCATTACATGAAGGTCTCAGACAATACAGGATTACCCAGAAAGTGAAGTAATGCTCAATAGGCATAAAGTATTTCAAGAATTGCAGTTTAATATGCCCAAATTTTTTTTAGGCACCCAACAAGAGCGTGTTTTTGCCTATGAAGTATGGCAGCTTCTGGTTGCCGATGAACAAGCGGCCCACATGACACAGGAGTGTTTCTCTCAATGGTCTGTTCCCCTGTGGCATGAACATCTTGGAACATTGCATGTCGTACAACCTCAAGCCCTTCCTTACAAGGTAATCTCCGTTGATGGCTCTCAAATTTACCCTGATCGTCATCAAGGAATTTCATGCTATTTGCTGAATATTGGTTCTACGCAATTACACTATAAGGCTGCTACTGCAGAGGTTTTGCTCAATTCAATACCAACATTACATGGCGTAGAGGAAGAACATGGATCTAAATTTAATTCCACCGATGTCATTGATAGCTTGAGAAGTGAACTTGAGCTCAGCACTGGTCTTGAACTCATGAAACAAGCGCAAGAGAATTCGCAAGACCCAATGATTTTCCTATCTGATGGTTCGCTTATTTGTTGGCATATAGAGGGCAAAGATCCTAAGAGCAGAGACGCAATAGTTAAGAACTATATTGCAGTATTAGAGCAATTTTATCGCCATAAGCTTTTGCTTGCTGGCTATATTAGTCTACCTAAAAGCAGAGAACTTGTTGCTATCATCAAAACAGCACTCTTGAATCGCCTGGTTAATACCTCAACTCTGAAGAGCATAGCTCTTGATCATCTAGTTGATGCTGATATAGCGACATTCTTTTTGCAACCATGGACCCGTTCTACACTCTTTGAACATCGCTCATCTATAGTTCAGTACTATCCAGAACACCTGAAACCTTACTTCTTCTATCTACGTACTGATGATGAAATTGTGCGTATAGAAATACCTGCATGGATTGCAGCTGATCAAGTTGCTTTGCAAAAGGTAATAGGCATAACCGTTGATCAAATTATAAAGGGCTATGGCTACCCGGTGGTACTTGCTGAAGCTCATGAGCAGGCTGTAGTTAAAAGTGCCGACAGAGAATATTTTTACCAGATTCTTTATACCATGAGTATAACGCACAACCAGCGGTACGCTCTGTCCCAGAAAAGCATGAAAAAGCGTTTTATTGGCATTTAATCTCTTGCAGGGCAGCATAGCTTGCAGCGCTAGAAACGTGTTTCATCTCATAATATGGATTCGATCCTTCGCCCGAGCTCAAGGATGTACTTGCGCTTTGCTCCGCTCACCAAGAGGCAAGTTTGATAAGCTTGCACGATACCTTGAAGCTTGCTCCATGAGGGTCATCGCTGGCAATTTTGCCAAGATGATTCAATCAGGTCTTGTAAGATATGCTTAAGAGGCCATCAATTAAGCTTATTTTTTTGCGTATGAATTGTTCCGTTTTTAGTAAATCATGCAAGAGATCTTGTACTATTTCTTGATTTGCTTTTTTATCTTCTTCTGGAACAGCGAAATAAAAATTAATAGCCTTTTCATAGTTTATGATGGCATTTTCATAATTGCGCAAATGATTTATAGGTGTCTGTTTTCCTCGCTGGATGAAGTTAGCTCTTTTCAATTGGTCTATCAGATTGCTTTGGGCTTCAATTTTTTTCATTAACTGATCTTTTTTAGTTTTAGATGTAGCAGTTCTAAGTTCGTTGAGCAATATTTCGATGCCATCTTTTGCTTTCTTCATAGCTCTATCTCTTTTATCCAGATGTTCCTTGGCCGAAGAAAGCAATTCTCGCATTTTAGCGATACTTTCATCCGCTTGTATTCTCTCATCTTGTACCAACTCAGGTACTGTTTCTTCTGGTGCCTCCATTGAAAAAAGTAAGCTATTTGAAAGAATTCCAGAAAGAGCCATTATTAATAGATAGTTAACCATCATTCACCCCTGTTTTTATTTTAGAAAATATTACTATTTAATTTTATTTTACAATATCTAATAGTAATAGGTCAATGATTTTTGTCATCAGCAGGTCTATGGTAGCCTAGTCTTAGCCTAGAAATTTCTTAAAAAAGCTCTTGATACTACCTTCAGAAGTATCGGTTTTGGTACCAATTTCTTCAGAAAATTTAATGAGCGTTTCCTCTGCTTGAGCTGAAAGCTTTTTAGGAATATCACACTTGGTAATAATAATTAAATTGCCGCGTCCTTTGCCTCGGATCTTATGAAATCCTTTTCCCGGTATAATAAGGCGTTCACCTACAGGGCAGCCTTTAGGAACTTTTAGCGTCTCTTTTGTTCCATCAATAGTTTCGATTTCAATTTGAGAGCCCAATACAAGTTGTGGATAGGTAAGCAGCGCACTTGATTCTAAATCATCACCAATGCGTGCGAATTTTTTATTTGGTACTACCCTAATCCTCAAGAAGAGGTCACCAGAAGATCCCCCATAAACACCAGCATCACCTTTGCCGGCTATGCGCAATTCAGCACTATCGTAGACGCCTTTTGGTATAGTAACTGAAAAGGTATCATATTGTTGAATTCTCGATTGGCCTTTACAAGTTGGACATGGATTTGAAATAACATAGCCTTCACCATGGCAGCGCGGACAGGCTTGGCTATACATAAATATACCATGACGGTAATTAAGTTGGCCATTACCATGGCATTCAGGACATTGTTGTATCGTGCCACCCTCAGCGATACCCTTTCCTTTGCAGGTAGTACAAGTAACAAAACGATAGAGGGTTACTTCTTTTGTCGTTCCCAAGAAGCTTTCTTCTAGAGTGAGAGTTAATTCTTTATTAAGATCATGGCCACGCTTAGGTGTCGGACCAGCTTTTTTAGCTTTACGCTTTTGCCCTGCCCCAAATATATCACCAAAGATATCTTCAAAGTTTTGGAAGATATCATCCATGTTCATGCCTTGGCCTTGACCAAAGCCCATCTCAGGCCCTGCATGACCAAACTGATCGTATTGCTGGCGCTTTTCAGTATTTGATAATACTTCATAAGCCTGTGCAGCTTCCTTAAATTTTTCTTCAGCCTCTTTGTTTCCTGGATTACGATCAGGATGAAATTGTAGTGCTAGTTTACGATAAGCTGCCTTGATTTCTTCTGGAGTTGCTGTTTTAGCAACACCAAGTATTTCATAATAGTCTCGTTTATTTGCCATAGTATCACTATATTATTATTTGTTTTACCTGTTTTTTAACAGTATATCACAAAAATTGACTCAAGAAAATTAATAGCATTGTTATCAAATTACTTGAGAGGTATAACTCACTAAGTATCGAACTCTTATTAATGATGTTGTATTTCCATCGCTCGATTTACTCTTAGAACAAATCTGAATGACTACCTGTTCTTACCAGGATAAGCTTGGTTGTTGTTTTTCTGTAGATTAATAACCAATCTGGTGAAATGTGACATTCCCAATGATCCTTGAACACGCCTTGAAGCTTATGATTGCAATATTTCTTATCTAGGGGTTGCCCTTTAACAAGAAGATCAATGACCTCTCCAAGCTTTTTTATATTTTTTCCGCGCTTAATTGCTTTTTTTGCATCTTTCTCAAATTGCTTTTCAAGAATGCGTTGCAACATATCAGAGGCCTAGTTTCTTAAGAATTTCTTCCGCTTCATGGCCACTTATAAGATTTTTTTCTTCTGCTGCATTTTTCATAGCTTTTTTTGTTTTTTCATTGGGTATATGGTTACTTGATGCACAAGCATTCGCCTCCATTAGCCGGATTGATTCTAGGAACATTTCTTTCATACTTGTTCCGAGCTCTATTGCTTTCATTTTTAAGCGTTTATGTTCATTTGCTGGCACATCTATTATGATACGCTTCCTATCCATATGTTTACTCCTTATGATTCTGACTTCTGGTAATTAGTATAACACAAAAATGTACAAATGTACATAGGTATAATAATCTATAGCAATACCTCAAGAATGTTATTGCTGAGTTGTAATAGTTCTTGCTACTTGACCAATTGGCAGCAAACTTAAGCATCGGTTATCAAAATAACACGGCAAGCCACCTTCCTTTAGGTCGCGGAGATATCACCGCAAGGAGCATCATACTTAAGCATAAGCTGTTGAAACTTTGAGCAATCAGCTTGCGAATGCTGAATATCCCCGGGCCTTCCAGGGGTAAAGGTAATAGAAGGCGTTTGGGCAGAATAGCTTTTTTGTAAATTAGCAAGTAGTTCGAGTAAGGTTATGCTTTTTCCATGTGCTATATTGACTATTTCGCTAGAAATTTCGGGTAAACGAGTGGCGAGCCTAATATTGGCTTGCACTACCGTTTCTACCGGAACAAAATCGCGAGTTTGGGTGCCATCACCAAAAATGGTAATAGGAAGATTCTTTTCCAAGTTGTGCTTAAACTTAGCAATAACGGAGCAAGTTTGGCTATCGGTTGATTGTCTTGCGCCAAACACATTAAAGTAGCGTAAAATAAGACATTGAAGGCCACAGAGCATGCTATATTCTTGGCACAACAGTTCACCAATATGTTTAGAGTAACCGTAAGGTGACTCGGGTTTGCATGGCAATTGCTCATGACAGGCAAGAGCTTGATTTCCGTAAACTGCAGCGGAAGATGAGAAAATAAATCGGTCGACATGGTTTAGCCGGCATGCCTCAAGAACATTAAGTAATCCAACTATATTAGTAGCATGGCACTCACCAGGATTGGCAATGGAACCAGCAACACTGGTGAAAGCCGCTAAATGAAATACTATTTGCGTATTTTCAGTAGCTTTTAAGCAGGCATCCATGTTTGTAATTGAATTGTTTATAAAAGTGATTTTATCTAGCACAGGAGCTATATTTGCAACTGAGCCGGTTGAAAGGTTGTCGAGCACCGTTACATATGCTCCCTGTGCTACGAGCTCTTCTACAATATAAGAACCGATAAAGCCAGCTCCGCCGGTTACTAGCACGGGCAGATTTTTATAAAAAGTGGCTGCTGGTTTAGTAGGGCTTATAGGCACTAAGCCAATGGGAGTCATGGTATTTCCGTTCACCTTAACTATGTTTAGCAATGAGCATCTGGGCTATCTTCTTACCATCAAGAACAGCCTCTTGCATGCTTGCATACTTCCATGCTCCATATCTGCCAACTGAATAGATATTGGCATCAGCCAGTTGCTTTAGCAATGGTGCGATATGTTTATCGCGCCAAGCATCAAATATGACATAAGCGTGGTTGATAAGAATGACTTTTTGAGTAATAATTTCTGCATCGCTTAAAGAAAACAATTTTTTGGTGATTGCAAGGGCTTGATCTAACAGGGCCCGAATGGCTTGGGGTGATTTTTTTATGTAAGAGAACTCACCATAAAGAGAACTACAGCCTGAGGGAGTCATGGAAGAAGAAAAGTTGTGAGGAAAGCCTAACCGATAAAAGGGATAGAGCTTTTCAGGATAGTAGATCCAATGCTTTTGAGTAAGATCAGCCCGCTGTATACCTAAATTAAAATTAACTACTGAATTACATACTAATTTTTTTGCTGCATTTTTTAGTGCCACGGTTGATGGCGTCTGTAGTTGCGTGAGCAGGTGATCAAGGGGTATCGTGGTAATAAGATGCTTAAAGTGCTCGACATTACCATTGGTAAATATAACTTGCTTAGCTTGCATATCAACACGTTCAACGCAATAGTTGGTATGTATTGGATTTTTTAAGTTCTTGATTATCTGTTCTATTAAAAAATTAATTCCTCTTGCTTTTGGGTAAAAGAAATTGGCGTTATATCCTATATCTTCTATTGAACGATCAGTAAGTGCTCCAGAAATCATCTGAACAAGCGATGTTTTAGGTACAAAGCGACCGGTCCAGCTTGGGGTTATTTTCTTAATAGGATAAGCAAAAATTTTTTCTTGAAAGGGAAAGAAAAAATGCTTGCCAAGGCCTGCACCAAAGGTATGTAATACCCAATCATAAAATGAACGTGGTTTTTTGCGCGATTTTACTCGATTAACAAAACCATCAATACATTCAGCAATAACCTCAGGAGGTCTTCCATACAAATTAATTTGATAAGGGTAAGCGCTATAAGCATCGCAGGCATAAATGAATGAACGCCGCTTAATTATGTTCAAGTTATTGATGCCAAGAACGGTATCTATAAAATGCTTGAAATAAGGATCACTTGTGTGTAATAAATGCCCGGTATAATCGAAGGTAAAGCCATCTTGTTGTATTGAGCGGCACAACCCTCCAGCTGTCGAGTCCTTTTCAAAAATTTTATAATCATGAAAGCCCTGTTGTTCAAGATGATATGCAGCTGAAAGGCCACTAAGGCCTGCTCCTACTATGACAATATCGGCCATCGTGCTTTCCTTTCCCTCTTTATAACGCTGGCACTAGTTATAGAATGAAAGAAATGAAATGTCCAGGGTGACTATCACCAATGCTCATTCTCTTTGTCATAATGGTAGGAAACAGATCCTGTACCTTTTTTGACATTCACGTATGGCGCTAGGGAAAAAGTATACTGATCACACTGTAAATGTTTTGGTATTGGTGCAAAATGTGACTTTTTAATGACAGAGACAATATGATCATCAAGTGGTTTATACCCAGTTGGTTCTGTAAAGCGTATGTCATTAACTTGCCCGAGTGAACCAATGGTAATAGTGACCTTGATTTGCTTATAAATATCCTGATCAAAATAGATCGGGGCATTATAAATGCTAAATGAGTTATCCAGTACTTCGTTTACTTTGGTATTATAATTTGCATATTTTAACTTGTTTAAGTGTTCTTGCGCGTAGGCATATCGTTCTTGAGCTTGGGATTCATAGGTGCTATAAGGGGTTCTTTGAGCTTGTTCTTGTTGGTCTGCTCGGTAAATGTTACGAAATGCTTGCATAAATTGAGCACCGGTTATTCCTTTTACTCTCGCTCTTCTTCTCCTGCCGGGTCGATATGCGTGATCCCTACGAGAATCACCGCTTCGCGGAATACTAACATGACTGGTTTTTCTTTCGGGAAATATCGGCATGGGCTGAGCACTTGGTTTTTCTGGTATTGTGGGTGCGATCTTCTTTGGCTTGGGAGGTATTTTTGCTACTTCCTGCTCTTTAGCTTTTGGTTTAGGCAGTACAGCTTCTTGCTTTGCCATGGCTGGTTTGCTTATTTTTTGATCAAGGGGATGTGGTTTTTTATCTTGAGTTGGTGATTTTTGCTTGAGCTGTAGCGGGTTTTGTTGTACCAGATTTTTTTTTGTAGGCTGCATAGCTCGAGCTTGTCTAGCTTGAGGTGAGGCAATGGCATGTTTTTTTTGTGAAATACTAACGCGAGCTGGCGTTTGTTTTGTTAGCTCATCACTTTGCAGAGCTTGTTCGCTTTTTTGTATGACGAAATGACGAGCTAAAAGGCAAAGCATGAGTAAGAAACAATGCAATAAGCATGATGAGATTAACGAGAAATATTTCTCTTGACGGTGGTCATTCATTATTATTCTTCTTTACCTTTTGCAAGCTCGCCTTTGCCTCCTTTTTCAGACAATGGTATGCTTTTTATACGTTAGAGCAAGTATATGCTGAAATAATTAAAAATTGCCAGAAACCTTATGAATATAGTGACTCGTTCATTTTACCTGCGAGATACGCCCCTGGTTGCCCATGATCTTTTGGGCAAAAAGCTTGTTCGGCGAATTGGGGACAAAAAGCTCGTAGGCATTATTTCTGAAGTTGAAGCATATAGGTCAGATGACCCGGCAAGTCATGCGTTTACTGGAAGGTCTCAACGGAATAAATCACTTTTTGGGCCCCCTGGTCATGCGTATGTATACTTAAGTTACGGCTTACATTACTGTTTGAATATCGTTTCTTATGATAAACAAAATGCGGTGGCTGGAGGATGCTTAATACGTGCTATTATACCTATTGAGGGATTTGGCACAATGAATGAAAAAACTGCTTTGCGTTTTGCCAAAGGTCCAGGATTGGTAGGCCGTGCATTTTCTATTACAAAGGCTGATGATGGCGTAGATCTAACAAATCCTGCAAGTAATTTAGTAGTAGCTGCAGGTGATCAACCAATTGTAGATGCTATGATTGTTGTCACCCCTCGTATTGGTATTTCAAAGGCTAAAGATGTTCTTTGGCGTTTTGCTTTAACGCCAGAGGCTGAGCAAGGTATCATGTTGCATCAATCCAAACATCATCACGAAGCTCCCTCGTATCAGAATTGAAGTTGAGCATAAGTCCTTTGAAGTTAAAATTTTTAATAGCTTCTGCTTGTTCTATGATTGCATCCATCGTTACTGGGCCTTTAATTCTAGATAATAGTTCAACCAAAACTTGCATATCAATAAATCCCTCCAGCGAATATGTCGTTAGGCTTTGCTCATAATGTACGCTTTTCATAGCTTCACGGTACTCTTTTACTAGAGGTAATTCGCTTTTAAAGGGATCTGGTGATGTGTGAGAAATGATGAATTGAAGACCTTTAGATTTTAAAAATAGCTTAAAAGTATCGGAAACAGTTGAAACTCCCATCAGAGTTTTTTCAGCAAGGACATCAAGTTCAATAGCATTAATCAATGCAGTAGATGGAGCATAAAGTGAAAAAAACACAATAGCTTCAGGGCTAAAGTCAGTGATTGTTTTAGCGGCTTTTTTTACATCAAGATTATTTCTGACATGAGATACTCCGATCCAGGTGGTATTTTCAGTTTTTTCAAGAATCTTTTTTGCTTCTTCAAAGCAATCCAGGCCTAATGAATCGTCTTGATAGAAAAAGGCAAAGCTTTTAAGTTTTAATGTATCTAATGCAAACATGAGTAGTTTTTTGGTTTCAACCGCATAAGAAGCGCGTAAGTGAAATATGTGGGTAAGTTCCGGCTTTCGTAGAGCCGCGGATCCAGTCCAAGGAAATATTACTAAAATTTTTTTTTCCTTTATAAGTGGTAATAAGGCTTCAGTAGTAGTAGCACCGGTTGGTGAAAGGATAAGGGGTGTTTTATAAACCGTGAGAAATTCTTGAACATTGAGGTTTGCAATCTGGGGTGAATAACTATCATTGAGAAAAATCAGTTGCAGAAAACTAGGATAAGGACCTACCTCGTTTTCTTTATTGGCTGCGAGGTTCATTCCAAGTTCAAGCCTTTTGCTTATGGTAGCAACTTCATTAGTAAGATCTAGTGTACAACCAATAGCTAATTTGTTTGTGTATGATTTTTGGTTGGATGCTTGACCTGTTAATAACCTATATTTTTTAGCTTCAAATCCTAATTTTTTTAAAAGATCTTGTGTATAAAGGGTAATACTCCAATCTTTGGCATCAGCCGCCGTTTTTAAAATAACAAAAGCGTCGATATGAGATTTATATAATTTCTGGGCTGCTTGTGTCGCTGCGCTAAAGCTAGACCAGGTAATTGCCCCATTTTCGGGACCAATTAATATCAAGCCATTAATTATTCTATAGGTAATGGGGTTTAATTCACTTCTTAGAAGAGCCTTAACTAATATACTTGATTCCGAAGCTTTTTTTTGATCAATGCTTATGTGCTTTACTACATTTTTGGATTCTATCAGAACATGACTTGTCTTTTCATTTAAAAATGGCTGTTCAAGTCCCGATGAAGCAATCCTGACGAATGATTGAGCGTCAGGCAATTTAATATACATTGCTTGAGGCAATGAAGCAAAGAAATTGGTGATGAGTTCTGCTAAAGGAATTTTTAATCCCCCTACCCGCTGTGTTATCTCACTTTTGAGTGGAGTATCAAGCCATATTTTATCTTTTTCTTGAGATCCCTTTAAATAAAACACTTGCTTTGGATTTTTGTACATAAGTTTTGTAATAACGAGAAACATTTCTAAAAGTGCTGGAGAGCTCCCCAAGGTGTTGCCATTAAAAATGAAGTAGCACTTAGGCTGAAGGATCAAATTGTTATCTATATATTTTTGCTTATACAATTGTCTAAGAGCTCGCACAAGTGAGTGAAATGATCCTAGTAGGTCAGTCCAAACAACAATCGCTGTATCTGGTAGTGGATCAAGAAGCAGCACCGTGTTTGTTGCTTCTTTGCTTGCTTGCCCATTGGTGAGCTTAAGAAGTAAGTCATGAAACTGTTCAGCTACGTTGGGGGCTTTCTTTTTAAGGCCGAGCATTTGCATTAGGTGGCTTATCAGCGTGTTCGGAGATTCTTTAGCATGATAGCTACTATAATCAAGGTCAAGCCAATTGCTGTTGTCGGGTTTGGGAAATTCTTCTGCCCTCTTTGCATAAGTTTCTAGATCATCAAGTGTCTCAAAGCTTTGGATAGGTAGAGCGAAAGTAACCAGCAACAATAACAAGATATAACGGTTCATACTTCCTCATAATGATTTTTAAAAGGGATTTTAGCCCCTAAATAATCTGATTAAAAAGCATACAATGCTTAATATATTTTTTGGTATTGATATTTCAAAAGCTGAAAACGTTCTTTGGCCTTTTCAATAACGAGCAAAGTGGCTGAGCTATCAGCTGCTTGCATCGACCCAAACGTCATTGCGAAGCTCCCTCGTTTCAGGATTGAAATTGAGCATAAGCCCCTTGAAATTGAAATTCTTAATAGCTTCTGCTTGTTTTATGATAGCATCCATAGTTACTGCCCCTTTAATTCTTGTTAATAACTCAACCAGTACTTGAGCACTAATATATCCTTCCAAAGAGTAATTTGAAAAATTATGTTCAAAATGAGCATTTTTCATATCTCGACGATATTCCTTTACTATAGGTAGTTGACTGGTATAAGGATCGGGAAACGTACGAGAAATAATAAATTTAAGTCCTTTTCCTTCTAAAAAATGTTTAAAAGTATCAGAAACAGGCGAAACTCCTAAAAGAGATTTTCCGCTAAGCAAATCAAGTCCAATAGCGTTAATTAATGCAGCTGATGGGGCATAAAGAGAAAAGAATATAATAACTTCAGGATTAAAGGTAGTAATTTTTTCAGCGGCTTTTTTGACATCGAGGTTGTTTCTGGCATGAGACACGTCAACCCAAGTAGTTATTCCGTATTCTTTCAAAATTTTTTTTGCTGCTGTTAGGCAGCTTAGGCCATAGGCGTCATTTTGGTAGAAAAGAGCAAAAGTTTTAGCTTTCAATGAAGTGATTGCATATTCAAGCAGTGCCCTCGCTTCATCAGCATATGAACCTGTTATGTGAAGGATATGGGTAAGATCTGGCTTTCTAAGATCTGATGACCCTGTCCATGGAAATATTACGAGAATTTTTTTATGGCGTATCAAGGGCAATAATGATTCCGTGGTCGGAGTGCCAGTTGGCGAAAGAATGAAGGGTGTTTTATAAACTGTTAGAAATTCTCGCACATTTCTATTTGTCATTTGTGGAGAATAGTTATCATTGAGAAAAACGAGCTCGATAAATATAGGAAAAGGGCCGTGCTGATTTTCCTTGTTAACCGCCAGGGTCAATCCTGTTTCCAAGCTTTTGCCTATGCTGGCCACTGTTTTGTTAAGATCTAGCGTACAGCCAAATACTATCTTTTCAGTGTAGACTTCCCTGCTAATTTCCTGCTCAGTAATCAACCTATAGGTGGTAACATCAAATCCCTTTTTTTCTAAACTATTTTGTTTATAGAGACTTATGCTCCAGTCGTCGGCAATAGGTGCAGTTTTTAAAATGACAAAAGCATCGTTATAAAATTGATAAAGCTCCCGAGATGCTTGTGTTGGTGACGAGAAGCTAGACCAGGTGGTTGCCCCTTTTTCAGGGACAAGTAATGTCAAGCCATTACTTACTTGGTAAATAATGGGGTCTAAATTGCTTCGCAATACCGCCTTAATTAAACCTGGTGATTCTGAAACGTTTTCTATATCACTGCTTATGTGAGTTACAATGTTTTGAGCTGTTATGAGGTCAAAGATAGATTTTTCATCTAGAAGTGGAAAGGCTAGACCTAAAGATGAGATTCTTACAAATGATTTTGGTTGAATGCCAGGCAATGTAAGATACATGGCTTTAGGCAGCTCTCCAAAGAAACCCGTAAGAAGGCTTTCAAGTGGAAGTCGTTCTTTCGTCAAGCCGCTGGCACGTTCCATCAGCTCACGTCTCAGGGGTGTGTCTTGCCAAAGATTGGTCTTTTCCTTTGATCCCTGTAGATAAAATACTTGTTTTGGGTTCTTGTACATAAGTTCTGTAATAATGAGTAACATCTCTAAAAGGGCTGGGGAGCTGCCCAACGTGTTACCATTAAAAATGAAATAGCACTTGGGACTCAAAACCAAGTTGTTATCTATATAGTTTAGGTTATGCAATTGTCTAAGATCGCGCACGAGTGAATGAAAAGCACCAAGCAGATCCGTCCAAACAACAATAGCTGTGTTTGGCAAAGGGTCAAGAAGCAATACGGTGTTTCTTGATTTTTCGTTTGTTTGCTTTTTTTTAAGCTTAAGAAGCAATTCTTGAAGCTTTTCAGCTATGCTTGGAACTCTTTTTTTAAAGCCAAGCTTTTGCATTAGGCGGCTAATGAATATTTTCCAATTTTGTACACCATTCCTGGCATGATAGCTACTGAAATCAAGGTCAAGCCAATTGCTATTGTCTGGTTTTGGAAATTCTTCAGTTTTTTGAGCACACAATTCTAGATCGTCAAGGGTTTGAAAACCGTGAGTAGGTATGACCAATGTAATGAGTAACATAAATGTGATATAACAGTTCATAACATCTCATAATGATTTTGTGTATGAGTCCAATTATTCAGAAGATAATACATTGAGAAAATAAGTATTAATTGGATTATAATAAAAGCCAGTCCCCGGATAAAAGTAATAGTTGTACGATCAGTAGTTTCAGCATAATCCGATGTTAAGATATCAATCAAAAGAATGATAAATGTAGTAGTCAAGAACAGATTATAAATATGATCTGCTAGCGTAAAATAGGCAACATTAGGAATAATTTTATCGATAACAAAGCGATAAGTTATCAGACCAGTAATGGCACCAACAGCGAGTTTAATGCTAAGAGACAAGCCTGCCGGGTTTGGAGTAATGGCAAACGTAAAAATACTTATGAAATAAATAAGTAGCAAGGGAAGCATGATAACAAATATTTTACGAACGCCACCTTTAGCAAAATCCAGCGTAAAAAGAACGGCTGGATAGAGTGCACCTTTTTGTTGATCTTTGTGATCAAGCGTTGCTTCTATATAGCCGCTTTTTGCTTGCTTATCAACGAGAATCCACTCCTCTATTTGAGTGTCCCGAGGTATTGTTATAGATGATGATGAAACTTTGAAGACCATCTCATTGACGGTACTCAGTTGATTAACAAGCATGAGATACAGATAATGGTCGTTAATGGGAAACAATCGGTGATATAAATTACTCGTAAACTGCAACCTGATAGCATATTGAACAAAAAGCTTATCTCCAACGAGCCTCATATTCGTTTGGACTTTGCTTAAGAAGCTACCTTTCTGAAAAGAAAATTGGCTTACGGTTGCAAGGGTCAAAAGTGATGGGTTGAATGCAAACCAAATGATTGCTTCAATTATAAAGTTATTCGTCTGAAAATCAAAATTTGGAAAATTTATAATGTGAATTCCGACGTCCACTTCAACGATTGAACTCGATTCAAGCGATACTGGTAATGGGTAAAAAGGTTTTATTAACGGAGCGGGGTCAGAAGCATTAAAATGTTGCAATGCGTTGTAAAAGAAAAAGGTGATAATTCCAAGTAAGATCAACATACTTACTGCTTGAAATCTAACAGTTACAAACCTGCTAATGAATTCTTTCGTTAAATGGAATTTCATATCCCATTTCCTTTTTGATAACTTTTACTAGTGTCAAAGCCTAACGTACAACATCACTACTATCTTTTACAATAGATTTTCTTAAGTAAGTCCGAGTTTGACTATAAAAGCCAATAGTTATTATTAGGTCTTGTCTTTTGGTGGGCAATAATACATTATGCAATTATTCTTTATCAGAATCGCTGTAAATTGAGAGTGATTTTGGAAAACAAAAGAGGTGTGTTACCTCGCACCAAAATTGTTATGTTAGATCGAATTGAGCTTATTTGCTTGATAGTAACTCAAACAGGTACTACGAGCATTTGGGGTATTTTCTTCTTAATTTTGCTTAATTAATTTACGCTGCTCGGGCTTTCTGCCCTTACTATCCACTATAGCGTTGTTTGCGCCCGCATCGGTTAATGCTTGCGCTATTTTGACAAAATTTTTAGAAATAGCTATGTGTAAAGGGGTACTTCCGGTGCTGTCCTGCATATCAAGGTCGGCGCCATTACGTATTAGCAGTTCTACTATATCTAATCTACTGCTGGCAACAGCTATGTGGAGAGCTGTGAGGCCTCCTTTGCCCTGAGCCTTAATATTTGCACCGCCTTCAAGAAGCTTTCTTGCTATACCCAAGTTTCCAAGTGAAACAGCAAACAAAAGAGGAGTGAATCCATTAAAGCTCAATGTCTGCTCAATTGAAGCTTCATCAATCATGCTTTCAATCTTTCCCAAGCTGTTGCTTTCTATTGCTTGAAAAATAGGATTTTCAGCAACTTCTTTTCTTTGTGCCTCTTGTTTTTTTTGCATGTCTTGATAGTTACGAGCAAAATGAGCACAGCAATTTTCAAGGCACCTTGCTATAGGATCGGCATCGCTACCAGGTCGGTCAGTGCGTCCTGAACCATTTTCTCTATCCATGGTTATGTTTGATGGACCACTGAAAGTTCTATGCCTTAAAGTAGCTTGCTGTTCGTTAGATCGATCTCCAGTTCCAGCTTCCATGGAAAGCTGATAGTTAGTAGTAGACAAAATTACTATCAAAAACCCGAATTTTTTCAAGTTCATAGAAATTTCCCTTCAAGTAATGGCGCAATACCTCGTGGGCAAAAGTGTAAACTAGAAATTACCTTATGTCCAATAATGGAATGTGATGGACGCAGTAATGTAGCTCTTGAAGTCAGCTACTATTATAAAGATAGCAATTGATTGGTAAATGATATGACAACTTCAAACAATCCTGAATAAATTATTCACAAATAGCAATAATTTTATTTTTTAAATCCTTGAAATTTTGGTTATATTTTGTGTATACTTACACTTAAAGATATAAAACCTATTAAATTCATAAGAAAAAAGGAACCAGTAATGAAGAATGTAGTATGCAAGACGCTTTTATTTGCTTGTGCTTTAACCAGTGCTCTGGGCGCCATGCAAAAACCATCATCACGTAAACCTAAACCGTTCCAGGAAGAGAAAGTCCCTAAACCGATAGTGGTATTAAGAAATGATACCAAGCATGCTATAATAATCACCGTGAATGCCCATGATGAGCCACCGGTCAACTCTGGGGGCCAATATACAGTGGAACTTCCTTGGCATAATCCTAGTATCTCAGTTCGTTATGAGGGTACTAGCTATTATACTCCTGGAAAATCAGTGTCAATTGATATCAAAAATATTCTCGAGAAAGCTCAAGCTAATGATGCTATTGTCCCCATAATAGAGGGCAGGCTATTTCCCTTAGCTATTGGTACTCTTGAATTTGTTCATTTCCCACGACTGCAAGAAAAAGAAGGCCAAGTAGCACCTGCCGAAACAGGATTTCAACATATTGGATTAAGTGAAAATGAAAGAAAGGCTTATAGGCTTTTAAATGTTGAACCGACTGCAAAGGCTTATGAGATATTAGGCATACTGCGAACCGCATCTCAAGATGATGTAAGAAAAGCCTTCCGCGAGCGCAGTCAGGCACTAAGAGAATTTAAGCCCGAACCATCTGAAGAAGTTAAAAAATCGTACATGGCTATTATTCGTAATGCGGCGGATCAGCTCACTCCTAGTGATGAAGAAATTGCAGCTAGAAGCCTATTAGATTTGCCAACTTTCGTGTTGCCAACACCGTATGAAATTCTGGGAATACAACACGGCGTTTCTCTACAGGAGTTACGCGAGGCTTTAGAGAAGCGCAGAGCAATACTATCTGAATCAGTCGGAGGTGCTCCACTATCTGATAAAGTAAAAAAAGTTCTCACCAGAATGATTGAAAATGCTTATGAAGCTATAAAAGAGGAAAAATAAATCTGGTAATAATGACTCGCTCAAAACTCGAATTGATGTGAAACAAAGCTTGAGGAATACTTACGGGGTACAATTTGAATTCCTGAAGCTTTCAAGAAGATCGACGATACTTGAATTTCCTTCTCGTTGAGCAATTGATAATGCAGTGCGCCCTGTAGTATTTCTATGATGAAAATCAGCACCATTTTCAAGAAGCAATTGTACAAGCGCGGGTTTATTATAGCCGCTAGCATACATTAGCGCATTCCACCCAGTATCATCAGTAGCATTAACATCTGCACCGCTGTGAATAAGAAATGTTGCCACATCTAAATATTTTTTTACCGGCATGCTTGTTAAGTGTTTAGCTAGTCTCATTAATGCTGTTGTTCCTTCAAAATCGCAAGTATTGGCACTTGCTCCTTTTTCAACCAGAATGCGAACAATTTCCAATGACCCACTTTCAGCAGCAAAAATTAATGCTGTTTCCCCTTCATTAGTAATGGCATGAATATCTGCTCCTTTTTCTAGTAAAAAGCGGATGACTTCGACGGTTCCTCCCCCTAAGCTTACATGCATTAAGAGAGTGAGACCATAACTGGTAACATCGTTACCATTAGCACCTCTTTCAATAAGTAAGGCAGCTATATTTGGGTTTGGGGCTAAGCAGGCATGAAATAAAGCTGAAACCCCATAGTTTGCTTTGATATGAACATCAACGCATTGGTCAAGAAAAAAACGAACGAGCTCTAGATCTCCTCCTGCAGCCGCAAGCATGAGGGTTGTTTCTCCGCTATCTGTAAGGATGTGAGGATCGGCACCATTATCAACAAGCAATCGAGCAATTTCTAAATGCTCGATTGCAGTAGCATGTGATCGGTCAAAGCCTCTTGCAGCAGCATGTAATGCAGTAAAGCCCTTTATTACACCTTTGCCATTATCTTTGCCATTAATAGTAACCGAATGCTCAATGAAAAAACTTACGACTTCTAGGTGACCGTTAGCTGCGGCAAAGACAAAGGCTTCAATTAGCTGATCCTCGCTATAACGGCCCATGTGATCGACAAAAAAAAGTACAATTTCTATCTGTCCTGAAGCTGCTGCACAGCTTAACGGGTTGAAGTAATCGAAGCCACCAGTATGATCAACGCCTTTATCAACCAGGAAACGAACAATTTCTAAATGCCCTCTTGAGGCAGCATGTATTAAAGCTAGATTTTTTTGATCGCTATCTTGGCATGTGTCAAATAGAAATCGAACAATGTCAACATGACCCTTTTTAACAGCACTTAATAATGCGGTAGATTTACAAAATTTACCATTATTCAGGATATGGCTATCAGCACCGTTGTCAACAAGACAACGAACGACATCAAGATGTCCTTTTTTAGCAGCACGAATTAACGCTGTTGAACCATTGCTAGTTTGTGCGTTAACATTTGCACCTTTTTCAATGAGCAGTTTAACGAGAGGCAAATTGCCATTGCGAGCGGCTATTATTAGTAAGCTTATCTGCTTTTTACCAAGGCAAGCATTGGAAGTGAGCCCCTGATCAAAAGCTTTGTTAATGTTAGACATGTTACCTAACACTACCGGTTTAAAGAAAGATTGATCAGATCCTTTTGATTTAAGAGCTCCAGCATCACAAAGTGCCTTAACAATTTTTTTATGTTTGTTACGCCCAGCATTTAACAAAGCATTTACCATACTCTCTTCTGATTCTGCATTTTCGCTAATAAGCAGGTTAACTATATCTTCGTGACCATGTTCAGCAGCAATCGATAAGCCCGACCTTGTTAACTCATTGTCTATGGTGCTATCTTCTTTGAAGAAAGCATTTACAAGTTCTATATTAGCCGAACTGCAAGCTCTCCAAAATAGTTTGGAAGCCTTTTCCCTATTGTAGCTAATTAATTTTCTAGCAATTTTTTTTAATAATGGGAAAGATGAACTTGTGAGCTTAAAGTCTTTATTTACCAATCGTAACTTCATTAATTCTTTAAGCACTTGCATAGGTCTTTCAGCACTAGAGAGAAAAGTAAAAATTTGCTCTTTCATTTCAGCAGGCAAGCTATCCCACCCGATTGTGCCGTTTTGGCTTGATTGCACATCACAACAACCAGAAGCAGATTCCTCAAAGGGTTGCTCCATTGCAGAAAGCATTGATAGCATGAGAGAAAAAATGAGGGTAATAATGATTGTTTTCATGAAACTTTCTAGTAAATCCTAAACTGCTGATAGTGCAATCTTGCTTACATAAAAGCTTAGGTCATCTCCTAAAAAAAGCAAAGGGGTCCATGAGCGATTGATTATGCATAGCCTTAACTTCCGTTCATCCCTCTTAGCTAAAAGCGGCGGTCAAGTTATGGATTCGATCTTTCGACTGGGCTCAGGATGCACCTCCGCTTCGCTATGCTCACCACGAGCGGTTTGCTTTGCATAATGGCGTACTGTACGAGCTATCTTGGACGAGCCCAATAACATGTCCGCATGAATTCTGGAAATTTGCTTTGGTATTTAAGGGCAATCAAGCCCACTTCGAGTTATTGCGCTTAAAGTCTATTAATCATAATCTTCATCATCACATGACTCTAGATCTTGAGCCATCATATCTTCAACAGCATGAGAATTTTTAGCAAGTAGCTCACTTAAGCAAACAATGCCTTCAGTTGCTATCCAATAATTATCTTCAATTCTGATGCCAATCTTTTCTTCAGGGATATAAAGGCCGGGTTCTATGGTAATTATATCTCCATCTTGCAAAGGTTCTAATTTGTCACCAACGTCATGGACGTCCATGCCTAAAAAGTGACCTATACCATGAGTAAAATAGGAACCATAGCCAATTCGGTCAAAAAAGTGCTGAGCTAGATGTTGTAAAGATTGCTTAGGCTTATCTTTATTGGAGAGCCAAATGCCAGGCTTGGCTTGTTCAGCAATATATTCTTGTGCGTTAAGGACAATATCATAGAGCTCTCGCTGGCGCTTGGTAAATGTTCCCGAAACTGGATATGTGCGAGTTAAATCAGCGCAGTAGTAGTTAAGTTCAGCGCCGATATCTACAAGACAAAGCTCACCTCTTTTTAGCGAACCTTTATTTGCTGTGTAATGTAAGGTAGTTGCTCGAGCTCCGCCAGCAACAATTGAAGGGAAAGCAGGCGTTGCCATACTTTCAGTAAATATGTATTCAATACTTGCTTGAATTTCTGACTCGCTGATGCTATCGTCGATATAACTAGCTGCAGCTTCATGAGCTGTCATAGTACAATCAATTGCTAAGAAAATCGCTTCAATTTCTTGTTGAGATTTAATGCGTCGCATTCTAGCAACAGTAGAAGAAACATCTACCAATTGATTTGTCATCTCAGGCACAAAATTCACGAGACGTTCAAGCAAGAGTCGTTGCTCCGTATAGCCTCTTGAGGGGTTTAAAGTAAAAATAGTTGTTCCAAGGGCGATCTGTTTTTTTAACAAGCTGAGTACGTTCTCATATTCAGTTGCACTAAAGATACATGAAAACTGATAGCCCAAGCAACTAGCCCCGAGCTCTAGTAATTCATCAATACCCCATTGCGTAAGCTGCTGCTTAGATGCGCCTTGCACTGACGATTCAACCCATTTTGTGCGAGGTTGATCATAGTTGGGGACAAACAACGTAGTTTGACCATTCATATCGATCATGAGTACTACACCTGGTTCTTCTAGCCCTGTGTAATAATAAAACGAGCTTTCTTGTCTAAAGCGATAACGCTCAGAGGATTCAAAGCCAGCAAATAGGAGGATAATTCCCTTTTTATTGGGATATTGTGCTTTAATCGCTTCTTGTAATGCTTTTCGTCTTGCCTTGAAAAGGGTAAAATCTTTTTGCATGGGTAATTCCTAGTAAAAATTACAATAATAGAATGTCAAAACGGTCTTCGTTCTGAAAGTGCTTTAAAAACAGTTAGCCGATCCATTGATTCAAGAGAAGAGCCTACGGGTAGCCCACGCGCTAAACAAGTAATTCGTATATTTTTATCTTTTACTTTTGTAGCAATATAGGCTGCGGTAGCCTCACCCTCAGGGGTTTGGCTAAAGGCAAATATAAGTTCTTCACATTGCTCTACGCGAGTTATTAATAGATCAATACTGAGGTCTTCAGGTCCTATGCCATCAAGAGGGCATATTATGCCGCCTAGTACATGATAGACGCCAGTATAGCCACTGGTTTTTTCGACTATCATAAGATCATACCATGATGCTACAACGCAAATGGTGCGCTTATCTCTTCTTGAAGAATGACAGTATGAACATGCTTGATCTTTTTCTTTCCAGGTGCAACAAATCTCACATTTGATAGTATGAGCCTTTACATCCATAAGAGTGCGGCAGAAGAGCTGCATTGCTTGCTCGTTCATGCTTAAAAAATATTCGGCTACCCGAAATATATTTTTGGACGCCAAGTAAGGAATGCGCTGAAGCTGCTTTATCAACAGAGTTAGCGTAGGATACTGCTCTATCATAACTTTAATGCTTTCTGTATGCCCGATTGAGCAACGCCCAATAATGTACTTGTCGCGATAAATAATGCCAATCCGGCTGATAAATTTGCCGTTATACCGGCAACAACCAATGCCATAAGCATGCTAGCAAGGCGTTGACGTGCATCACCAGTTTGGGCAGTTTGTAAAGCTATGCCAATACCAAGAACAATAGGAAGAATATAATAAGGATCTTTAGCTGACAAATCGCTCATCCACAAAAATGGTACCTTGTAGAGCTGAATTGAATTAGACAAGACTCTATTTAATCCAATAAATATAGGAATTTGTAAGAGTATTGGTAAGCAACCAAGCATCGAAGCACCATGCTTGCGCACAAGTTCAGCTTTTTCACGAGCAAGTACTTCTGGATCATTATGATATTTTTGCTCGAGATACTGTAATTTTCGTTGCACTTCTGCAGTTTGACGACTTGTTCTTTCTGCTTTAAGTGCTAATGGTGCCATAATGAGCTTAAGCAATACCGTAAGCATAATAATAGCAAGACCCCAGTTGTGTAAGAAACTATAAAAGAAGTTAAGTAACCACAATAACGGCTGTGAAATAGGCGCTAACCAGCCATAATCCAATAGGCCATCTAATCGTTTATCTACTTGTAGTAATGCGTCTCTTTCTTTAGGGCCACAATAGAATGATAACTGCCATGTTTGCTTCTCTTTTATAGCAGGCCCTTCTAATATAACAATTAAGCGATCATTTTGTGCAGCGGTGATTTCAGATCCTGCAAGATTTGCATTAACAGTAGTAAAATAGCCCCTTTTGGCAAATTTTTGTGGATCTTGTACAAGCGCGGAAACAAAATAGCGGTCTTCTGCGCCAAAAAGTGCGGGTTGATACCAGCCCCGTTGCTTAAGCTCTTCTATTGATTTTTTAACAAGACCCGAAGCCAGAGAATAGATAACGCCTCTTGAAACATCCGCAGTTGCAGGATCAGCAATAAAAGGCGCTGGGAAGAATATGCGCGGCAGTAGAGTATTGTTTTTTGGTTCTACGGTGACTATAAGATCAAGCTTATATACAGTGTCGTGTACCACAAATGTTTTAGTGATGGTGCTTGTCTGTGTTTCAGCTTTATAGGTTACAATAGTGCTATCAGCTTCTTTTTTTTGATCCACAAGCTCGTAGGCATAATAAGGTGTTATGTTTTTATCGGTATCTGTGCTTAATGCAAGTAAAAAGCCGCCTAAGGTTCTTATAACAGATGAAGCAAAGGGCGTTATAAGTGTTTCTTTGCTTGCAACCATACGCTTATAGGAGATCTGATCTACTACAGCACCATTAGTAGAAAAGTACCAGATCATATGGGGAGTTTCAATGGTGGTGATATGCTTTTCTCGTTGTGGTTCATCAGGTGAAAAATGAATCTCAGTTTCAAGAGGTTGAAATGATTGCTGCGCTGCAGGTGCAACAAATTCACTACCTGAGATTGCTTCGCTAGTGGCAGATGACTGTTTTGGTGGAAATATACGCTGCGCAATCCAAGCGGTCGAAAAATATATTGCTGCAATTATTGCTGCATTAACGAGTATCTGTTTAATGTTCATAAAACAAGAACCTTTAAAAAAAGAGATTAATTAAGTAATGAAAGTGTTTAACAGGAGAGCTGCTAGTTTTTTGCCCCTTGCTCTATGAGCCACAGTGCTGGCTAAATGACTATAGTATAACAGGTAATATCTTTTTGTCCTAGAAAAACTGTACATGCAAGGCCGATTTGAGTATATACTAGTCGCAGCTTGATCCATTAACTAAAAAAGGAATGTTATGAAGCAAGAACAAAAAAGAATGAGCCTAAAAGAAATTGCACAACAGTTGGTAGTTGAGCAATCGGTATTAAAAAGGTGGGAAAAAGAATGCGCTATAGAAGGCAAGCGTTCTGCAGGAGGCCAGCGCTCATATGGGTCGCAGGAGGTAGAAAAATTTATGATAATTAAAGAGTTACTGTATACTAAAAATAATACGTTGCAACAAGCGAAAGAATATATACAACAAATGGCTGAGCAAGAGATGTCGATTGTTGCGGCATTAAAGTCAGATTCTGAAACTTCTACACAAGAGTGTCGTCAGCGTTCGGAAAGCTCAGAGGATGCCATTGCCAAAATAACAAAGCAGATGATTGATTTGCAAAAAAAACTTATTCAGTTGCGAGACTTGATATAAGCATGGGATAATTATGTATAAAAAGGGACATGTACATTTTGTAGGTATTGGTGGTATAGGTATGAGTGGTATTGCAAAAATACTGAAGTACCAAGGCTATACTATTTCTGGTTGTGATTTAGATCTTGAACAAAAAAGCGTTCGGGATCTTGTGAGCATTGGCTGCCAGGTGTTTAATGGGAATAACACCCCATTATGTCATGATCCAACTATCGATATTCTTGTGTATTCATCCGATATAAAAGTGCATCATCCAGAAATTGTTCGTGCTCAAGAGCGAGGTATTCCAACTATCTCTCGCGCACTCATGCTTGCTGAGCTCATGCGAACCAAATACAGCATTGCAATAGCTGGAGCCCACGGTAAAACTACTACTACGTCAATGGTTTCGCATATTCTAATCGAAGCACAATTGGATCCAACGGTAATTATTGGCGGGCACCTTAAAAGTATTTCAACGAATGCCAGGTGGGGTGCTGGAGATTTTCTTG
This sequence comes from uncultured bacterium, assembly GCA_963706585.1. Classification (GTDB taxonomy): domain Bacteria; phylum Babelota; class Babeliae; order Babelales; family Babelaceae; genus MFD02248-292. The sequence goes on along the minus strand of OY970169.1, from coordinate 1,254,441 downwards.
TTGCTGAAGCCGATGAGAGTGATCGTTCTATTACTCGATTACATCCCACGATTGGGGTTGTTACGAATATTGATCTGGAGCATCTAGATACTTATTCTGGCCTTGAAGATATCAAAGCCACCTTTACGCAGTTTTTATCAAATATTCCCTTTTATGGTAAAGCGATTGTATGTGTTGATGACCCTCACGTTTGCTCTCTTTTGCCAACATTGCCGCACATAAAAACCGTTAAATATGGTTTTGAACCGAAGGCCGATCTATTTGCTCAAGAAGTCATTTTAGAAAAAGATCACTCCCTATTTAACGTATACTCTAGATCGCAAGTAGCTTCATTAGGAGCGATTTACCTTACTATGCCTGGCAGGCATAACGTCTTGAATGCTTTAGCGGCGATAGCGGTTGCTCTTGACCTTGAAATACCATTTGAAACCATTGCACAAGCTCTTAAGAACTTCAAGGGCGTTGAAAGGCGATTTAGCTTTAAGGGAACGTATAAAGGAGCAGAGCTCTTTGATGATTATGGTCATCATCCCACTGAAATTTTCAATACGTTGCTTGTTGCTCGAAGGCGAGCGAGTAATCGCCTTATTGTCCTTTTTCAACCCCATCGGTTTACTCGAACTCATAAGCTATGGCAAGATTTTGTAGATTTATTTGCGCATAGCCAAATAGATCATTTGATTATTACTGATATCTATCCTGCTAGTGAAGCTCCCATTGAAAACGTTACAAGCCTTCTCTTGGTTCAGGCCCTTAAGCAAAAACAACCTGCCTGCAATGTTACCTACGTGCCTTATGAGCCAACGCTTGCTGCTGTTAAAACGAGTATAGATCCTATTTTGCAAGACGGTGATCTTGTACTACTTCTAGGCGCCGGAAGAATAAATAAATTTGCTGATCTAGTGGTAAAACAGACACCATAAAAAGAGATTTAGACTTTTTGCATTTATCTTATCATGCAATTGAAGCTTTCCATGTCAATTCTGATGATTTGCAGATACATAAAAAAGAGTGGGCGCTTGCCCACTCTTATAAACGTATAGAAATTAGCTATTTGGTTTTTGGTTTAGCAAGTTGTTCGCCGAGCAGTTTGATAATTTCCCCAATAACCTCTAACTTTTTTTGTGCTTCAATATCGCCACGTTTGGCAGCTGTTTCTAATGCAAGTGACTTAGGATGCAGAAGCGGAAGTTGGCCAGAGAGTGTTTCTTTCTCACTAGGCTTCCATTTTCCTGGCTGCTTTTTTTCCAGCTTATCAATGAAACGAACCCATTTTGTGCGTGTCCAACCATGTTCGGTTAAATACTTATTAATTTCCTGTTGATTAGGCAAAGAAGTAAAATAATTCCTGTACAGTTCTTCAAAACTTCTATTCAGCCCCGCAGTAGCGCCTTTATTAATAAGAATCTGTAACAGATCAAGCCTATTCTTTAGGACTGCTCTTTGTATGGGTGTCCTTTTGGCAAACTCTTTATTGACGTCAACTTTGCCTTGATCTATTAATAGCTCAAGTGCGGGAGCTACAGGTAGTGACTTAATGCGTAAAGCGATACTCAAAAGGTCATAGGAAGGAAATTTTTTCTGAAGGTCTACAATTATCTTGCTTAATAGTTCAGGATCAGAAAAATGCTCTCTAAATGTCTTATTTGTGAGTGCATAATTTCCAATTTCCTTTAAGGTATCTTCCAGGTTAGTCCCAGATTTTGCTAATAGATAGCCTTTGATGTGTTCTAACAGTTCAGCGGGCAAGAGAGAGAATATATCTTTTGGCGTGGTACTTTCTTCAGGTTGTTCCATAGCTTCAACTGGATGCGCGCTTGATAAAAGCGCCAGCCCTAGAAAGCCATATAATAAGGTATTCTTCATTTTTGCTCCTTACAATTGATTATTTAATAATTCAGTTATAATTTTACTATAAACAAATGAGTCGTTTTTTGTCAATAATTATATTGCAACAAGATTAACCATCATCGGGGGGATGAGGTTCCCCCTTGATATGATCCTAACATGTATCATCAAGCTTGCAAGCGCTCAAGTACTTTCTGAGCTACTGACTTAGCGCTATTGAGAATATCGTTAAAGTCGTAATCCACATTGACCGTGTGTTCTTTGCCTAAAATACCTACAGTTATAGACATATGAGGTAGGCGCCCACCCTTGATTTCGCTTAAGCTTCCTTCAAAGTGTGCCTTATTAATGGTGAATGTTCCCAAGACTCCTTGAGCGACATATTTGCCGCCCTTAAGGACAACGGCACCGCTCTTTTGGGCTGCAGTTAAAATTCCTTTAGTGCTTTCTCGTGCAGCAATAAGGCTTGCTCGCGCTGCTCCTTTAGCAATTTTATCAACACTTAGTTGTGCAACTGCTAAAGCTTTTTTAGCTGCTTGTTTCGTTGAAGTCATTGTACCGGTTACTGCCTTTTTAGCTAGATTAAGGGCTTGATCTGCAGCAAATTTGGCGGTTTTAAGTCCAGCAAGCTTAGGTCCTAAAGCTACTAGCTTATAGCTATCAAAGAAGCTACTTTTTGCTTTATCTATATCTCTATTGGTGCTATCAATATCTTTTTGCAAGCTATCTACTTTACGTTTAGCTGAATCAATGCCACTTTGGGCCTTGCTTAAGGCCTTGTCGATTTCATTGAGCTTATTGCTTGCATTTTTTACCGCATTCTTTGCTGAATTAAGATCTTTGTCTGATTGCGCAATTGCCTTGTTGATCTCATTAAGTTTACTAATGGCATTGGTAACTTCTGTGCTTAATCCTACTTCTGCTTTGCCTAAGATTTCATTAATCTGCTTGAGTAAAAATTCCGTAAAGTCTTGCTTGAAGTCAAACAGAACGGCAAATTCTGGATTGCTGATACTACCAGAGGATTGTCCTTTGGCGAGCACGTTGAACTTATCAACAATTTTGGTTTCAAACTCGAAGCTTATACCATCTTTTGCTATGCTCAATCGGTTGTTAAGCTTAAAGAGTTCTGCGATCTGAATGAGCCCTGAAATTAAGATAGCCTGTTCACTGGTGTTGAGCGCAATTTTTAAAATTGGACCCCCCGTTGGGCTATCTTTAGGATTGCTGGCTGTTATTTTTAGCGCTTGATACTCAATCGGTGACATATAACCGAGGGCGGTAACGCCGCCACTGTCAACATTAAAATTAAGTACTGCTTGTTTCTGTAGGATATTAAGCTCTCCCTTGATCGTAAGTCCTTGGGGAATAACTATCTCGCCAATTGAAACGTCATGAGGAGCAAATTTAACTTCAACATCTTTTATGTTTAAGTTGGCAAGAGTATCTTTAGGGATATTTGCGCCCATAGGAGCTGCAAAAACGCTTACTATATCATATATTGACAGCTCATTAAGCTTGCCCAAGAGCGCCATATCTTTAAATGAGGTATCAACTTGAGCGCCAAGTGTTAGCTCTTTACCAGCCACTGACATCGAACCAATAAGCCCAAGTTTTGATGGTAATCGGGTTGCAGCAAACTGAGCGTAATTGATTCCAAGCTGCATGCCGATGTTGCCAAAAGAAAAACCTTTTATACCAAAAGGATTCTTCCACATACCCACCATACTGCTGGAGGCCGAAGCCTCAATAGGCTCAACTTGCAGTCTACCAACAAAATCAAGCGGCTCATCTTTATCACTAGGGGTTACGATAATTGAGCCTAGCAGTGCTATAGATGGTCTGCCGGTAATTTCTAGTGCTAATGGTCCTGTTTGTACCATCTTCGTTCCCAAAGGAATGCCGGTTCCTAACTCTGCGCCCAGAATGATATTAGCAGGATTAGGATCAAGGGTTCCGTATATTCTGGCGTCTGGCAGTGCTCCGCCGATTAATGTGCCCACAGGTCCGAGGGCTCCCTTAAGGGGCACGGTAGCGCTGAGGGTAATGCCTCGTTTAATTTTTATATTAGTTTCAGGATCGACATAGCTCGATAAACTGCAGGCAAACAGTGAGCCCTGTTTAATGGCAAGCTCATCAAAGAAGGTTCCCTTAAGCTGAGGGATAGCATCGGTGACCCGCCATGTGTCAGGAATGGCTGCTTTTACGATAATGCCGGTGCCTTCGGTACTTTTAATAAAGTATGCTGATCCTTCAATGGTACTTTCTAGAATCTTCATGGTGCCAGTGACAAAAAAATTTGCTGAAGTAGTTGCACCTTTAGCACCTTGTAATCCTGCTTTGGCGTTTTCTATGGTAACGTCTTTAAGACCTGGTATGCCAGTTTTCTCAAAGGGCTTGATAGTCTTTTCCTCTACATTAGCGCTGAAGTTAATCGTTTTTTTAGTTGGCTCCTTAGGGTCTTGGCCTATGAGCAATGTGGCTAATAGATCCAATCCTTCAACGCCGGCATTGCCGGTCAGCGTCAGCTGCTTGGTTTCAGGTTTAAGGGATATAGTCGCATTCTTTATTTGTACCCCAAGATAGGAAACATCCTGCTTAACTTGACCCTGGATAGCAAATCCTTTATCGGTATAACCAGCGTTGAGTGTGTAGGGTATTGCGCCTATTTCTGGAAGGTCTAATGAGCCTTCACCGGTGATCGTTAGCGAGGGTTTCGTCTTTTTTTTAAGCGGTACTGCTAATTGCAATTGAGCCGAAGCGATATTACCCACGACAGGCAAAGTAAAATCTTTCAATCCAGCGACTAACTGTAAACCTTCCTTTTTATTGCCACTGGCTGAAATATGGACATTGCCTAAAGTGCCCAAACCGGAAATACCGACACTCGAAAAATCGGCTATTCCTGAAAATTCTATGGAAGACTCATTCAACGTTGGTAATGAATTTTTGCCAAGACCACCTTTTATGGTGAAAGTGCCATCTTTTAAGGAAATATTTGCAAATGGAGTTCCTTCTAGAGGCTTAATGACGTCTGCAAAGGTTATCACTGGAATGGCAAAGTTAATACTTACTGCTTCTTTACCAACATTAAACATGAGGGTTGTGGGCTTGCCAAACATGGTGATATGAGCGAGCATTTCTAGAGGCTTATCTTTCTTTAGAATAATCTCAGCATGGTCAAGCTCAATAGCACGGCCAAAAAGCAAAGGTATTTGTGGTTTATTAATAAATTCAAGCCGCAAATGTGCTGAATTGATCGGAATAGTGATAGCTTTTTTACCTTCCTTGCTGGCTATTGGTGAACCGAAATCCATTGCAGCCAGGCTCAAGCGAGCAGCATACTTGCCAAAAGCTGTTGCTTTTGCGCTCAATCCCACCTTTTTTTTTCCGCTTAAGGAAATTTCACCTTCATTAATGACTAGCGGGCCTAGGTCAATTTTTTTATTCGAGTCAGCAAAAGTGGCATGCCAGGTTGTTTCCCCTTGAGCATCTTTACTTGGCTTCAAGGCGATTTCACCAATAATAGGAATGCTCATGGTTATGCTAGCCTGAGCAGCTTCTTCGGGTGCTTTTGGACTGATCGTCTCAACTAATTGGACATCTTCATCAGGAAGAATAATATCTGTTCCTGGCGCCTCCTGGGGCTGTATAAGCGCTGGGTCAAGCTCATCTGACAGTGTTACTTCTTCAGATCGAGAACTGGTAAAAGCAAGAGTAGCGAGCGCTATAAAGAGCGCCTTTATTGTTATTGTTTTGTAGAAAAATTGCTTCATGACTGCCCCTTAGTTACTATGGTTTCTGTGGAGTTTATAATTCAATAGTAACATTAAGCAAAATTAAAAAGCAATAAAATGGAAATTATTAAAAAAATCCTCGATTAAGCTTGTATGCTTTTTCGAGGATTTTACATCATTTAAATTACTATGCTTAACCCATTAAGCAAGTGGGCATTGCTGGGTATAGGTATTTTTCCAAGACCCGTCGGGACAAATACTACGTCGCAGCGATTTATATCTCCTCAATAAATTGAGAAGGATTACTTCGCATCTTTTAAACCGCCACATAGAGCTTCAAAAACATTTTTCAATCCATTTAAAAATATTTCGGCATCTTCATCTTTGAGACATTCATTATTTTTTCAGACCCAACTTATGAAAAAGATCATCAAGGTCTTTGCATTCAACGAGATCTATCCCTTTTTCTATATCTTCCATCGACTTGATTGTTTCTTTGTTAGGAACTTGGCTATAAGGGCAAGGACATTCATCGGTGATGTCTAGTCGCTCAAGAATAATAGCTCGCATGCTTTTCCCAAGAAAAGCAGCACGTGCTTTGAGCTTTTTGTGTGATTCTTTTGGTAAAGGTGATGCGTGACATTTCGCTTTTTATACTCATGATTACTCCTTGTGGCAATTTTGGTCTTCGACAAAAGAACAAAAAATCTTGCTAAGATAGTATATAAGCCCGATTATTATTCTTAACTATTTTCCAGCCTAGATGAACCGCATGCTCTCCTGAGCCAGGTCGTTGTAAAAAGTGCGTTATCTCATCAAAAAAAGCAGTGCTTGGGCTAAAAGGAATATCCGCTAAGCACAGCCACTTAAGCAATAGGCGATTATGCAAAAAAGGGTCGCTCGCTAAAAATTTTTCGATCATAATCACCGGGGTATTATCTTGCTCTTGAATAATTTCCAATACCGCTTTCTCGGTTAAGCGATCAAGGTAGAGCTCAGTTTCTTGCAGATGGGTAAGCATTTTTGAAAAATTTATATCAAAGCGATTATCGCTGTTTCGTAAAGCTGGAATCACTTGATTTCGTATTCTATTTCTCAAGAACGTATCAAGTAAATTGGTATGATCCTCAAGAAATGGTAGATTGTGTTGTTGTAAGTATTCAAGGATTTCAGCTTTATAAATGCCGAGCAAAGGTCGAATGTAATTATCATACAAGGGTCTGATGCTAGAAAGCCCGGTGATTGTAGCTCCGCGCATAAGGCGCACGAAAAAAGTTTCTTGCTGATCATCTGCGTGATGAGCTAATGCTATCGCTTGAGCATTATGGGCAATTGCACAATCTTCAAAAAATTGCCGACGCAGTAAGCGGCCGAGCTCTTCCCGAGAGCCATTCGATGTTTTTTTTAACGCAATCGTGGATGCTTGCGTGCCTATGAACTGGCAGTTCATGGACTCTGCTAATGCTTTGCAGAAAAGAAGATCCCGATGAGAATTCTCGCGCCATTGATGATCCAGATGCGCAGCTATAAGAGTGATGCCATATCTGACTTGTAAGTGCTTTAAAACATGTAGCAAAAAGACCGAATCTGGTCCACCTGATAGCCCCACAATAATCGTACTGTGGGGCTTGATAAGGTCATGTCTATCGATAAATTGCTGAACCTTTTCAATGATCTTAGACATCAAGGTTTGCGAATCTGCCATTTTCTTCAATAAATTCACGTCTTCCAGTAACATCATCTCCCATAAGGGTATCGAACCAGGTATCAGCCTCTAAGGCATCGCCTATTGATACTTGCAGCAATGATCTTGATTGAGCATCCATAGCTGTCTCGCCAAGTTGATCAGGGTTCATTTCACCAAGACCTTTATATCGCTGTACAGAAAGATAGGGTTTACTTATTTTAATAACTGCTTGCATAAAGGGATAAATACCTTGATCGGTTATCTCTTTATCCTTGTCAGTGATATGCAATGTCCAAGGCTGCTCTAAGACTGCCAATGGTTTGTAGAGCTCTAAGAGCTTTTCTAAATCATGTGAGCTAAAGAAATCAAGCTTTACTGTCCAATCATTATTTAGTTTTCTAAGTCTGATTGCCGCTGCTGGAACCATCTGCTCACCTTCGTGAACTTCTTTTGGAGGAAGAACGTCAACCAGAGAATCTTTAAAGCATTCTTGAACTTTATTAACAAGCTCAGAAATTCCTTCATCTTCATGCCAGCGAGTCTTATACATGCAGCCGACCAAAGCGTGGCATTGTTGTTGGCTTAACCTAAACTTTTGGGCGATTTCTTCCAGGCGTTCCTGGTACTTCAGAATCGTGTCAAGCAACGAATGCCAAGTCGTTTTTTCAAGTAAACTGCCATCGATGCTTAAAGTACCTTGATCGCGAATCCAATCAAATAAGAACTTGTTAAATGCACGTTCATCTTTTAGGTATTGCTCTTTTTTGCCAATCTTTGCTTTATACAATGGCGGTTGCGCAATATACAGATATCCGTCTTCAATAAGTGGCTTCATATATCGGAAGAAAAAAGTAAGCAGCAAGGTTCGTAATATGAGAACCATCAACGTCAGCATCGGTCATGAAAATGATCTTATGATAGCGTGCCTTTTCAATATCGAAATCCGTCATTGCCAATACCGCACCCAATAGCGGCAATAAGCGCTTTGATTTCTTCATTTGAAAGAATTTTATCAAAACGTGCTTTTTCAACGTTTAAGATTTTACCTCGTAGTGGCAAGATTGCTTGTGTATGGCGATCTCGTAGCACCTCTTGGCCGATCCGCCTGCAGAATCACCCTCAACGATGAATAGTTCAGTATCTGCGGGATTTTCATTTGAGCAATCAGCCAATTTTCCTGGTAAAACTACTGATTCAAGCACCGTTTTTCTGCGAGTTAGTTCCCGTGCTTTTCGAGCAGCTTCTCGTGCTTGTAGTGCAATCTCTGCTTTTTGTAAAATCTTTTTCGCTATCGCTGGATGTTCTTCAAAGTAGCTATCTAAGAAATGAGAAAGCCCATGATTCTACTAATACCTTTAACATCGCTATTGCCCAGTTTGCCTTTTGTTTGGCCTTCAAATTGTGGTTCGGCAATCTTAAGATTAATGACGCATACTAGTCCTTCGCGGACATCTTCACTTGAGAAAGCTTTGCTTCACCTTTGAGCATGTTAAATTCATGTGCTTTTTTATTACAAGCTTTGGTAAGTGCGGATTTAAAGCCAGTAACATGGGTGCCCCCTTCAATCGTATTAATATTATTAACAAAGGAAAAAAGTTGCTCACCATAGCCATCATTATATTGCAATGCGACATTCAAGCATATAGACTGTTCATCCTCGCGGTGCATGAATAACACTTCAGGAAAGAGCGCAGTCTTTTTAGCATTAATGTGCTCAACAAAGGAAACAATGCCACCTTCATAGTAAAAGTCATGACTTTTATTAGTGTGCTCATCTACTATGGTTATGCGTAGGCCTTTGTTTAAGAAAGCCAATTCTCTCAGACGAGCTGATAAGGTGTCAAAGTTAAATTCAACGGTTTCCTGAAAGATCGCAGCATCAGGCTTAAATCGTATAAGCGTTCCACGTTTGTCAGTAGTTCCTACCACCGTCAATTTGCCAATCGGTTTGCCCTGCTCATACTGCTGGTTGTGGATCTTGCCATGTTGAAAAATTGTTAAGTCTAGGTGGCTTGAAAGAGCATTTACAACCGAGACACCAACGCCATGAAGCCCGCCGGAAAATTTATAGGTTTCTTTATCAAATTTGCCACCCGCATGTAGTTTGGTTAATACCACCTCTGCGGCAGATACCCCTTCTGTCTGATGGATATCAGTTGGAATTCCTCGGCCATTATCTTCAACAGAACACGTGCCATCTTCATGGAGATTAACTTTAATGGTGTCACAATAGCCGGCGAGGGCTTCATCAACCGAGTTATCCACTAGTTCATATACCAGATGATGTAATCCTTGAGCTCCTGTTGAGCCAATATACATGGCAGGTCGTTTTCTAACCGCCTCAAGACCCTCCATAACACGAATAGATTTCGCGGTATATTCGGGCATAACGCCTTTTTTGTTATTTGTATTGTCTGACATACATTTCTCCTGCCTTTATGAGCTTGATTGTTGCCCCTAGGCTCCACTTCAGATTGGTTTCTTCCTAGTTTATTATCTAATTGTACCACAAACATTAAAAAATAGCCAATTTTGTGGCCGTCTTTAGCGAACTTTTGCTAGCACATTTGACAAGTTACACAGGGTCTAACTTGCTTTAATATTAATTTTGATTTAGCATTAATACAAAATAAAAAAAGATTTTATTGCGAAAATACGGGCAGTAGGGTATACTGTAAAACTGATAAAAATAGTAATATACCTAATAAAGCGACGGGAATGCACTATGGAAATTCCTCCTATTGCTCTTGAGCAAATAATAAACTATTGTGGAAAAAACATATACGAGCAGGGTGCTACCTATACAAATACTGATGCATTATTTATCCGCTATAAAGAATCGATGGCTCTTAAGGCCTTATGCGAGGGATTATCATGGAATTATTATTTGACTGTTCAATTTGATAATCAAAGAATTATTGGTTCATCATGTACTTGCAAAAAAACCAGCTTAGGACCATGTGAGCATATAGCTGCTTTGCTCATTGCATGGCATACAGCACCAGGGGCATTCCCCGAGCGAACGGAACTAGACTTGCTATTAAAAAGCTATTCTAAGCATGACTTAGTTATGCTTATTCAAAAGATTGTTAATTTATATGATGTTTCTAAAGGTAAAGAGTGCTTTATAGCATTTGGATAATGGTTAAGATTTATGGATTTGCGCACTGATCTCGATTACTTTTTTATGAGGAAAGCATATTGCCAAGCTCTTCGGGCATTGGCAAAAAATGAGGTTCCTATAGGGGCAGTTGTGGTAAGTGGCAAAGGTCAGCTGCTGGGCAGGGGGCACAATAAAACTGAAGCGAACTATGGGCAGAATAATCATGCTGAAGTGCTGGCCATACAGAGTGCCGGAAAAAAGTTGCAGGACTGGCGGTTAACAGGGGCTACCCTCTATGTAACATTGGAGCCTTGTGCGATGTGTGTGGCTCTTATTTGCTTAAGTCGCATAGAAAGAATAGTTTATGGCGCGACTTCGCCTCTTTTTGGGCATCATCTTGACAAAGAGACCTTGCCTAATTTATATAAGAAACATATTAAAGGAATTACTGCTGGTATTATGGCAGAAGAAACAGAACTATTGTTAAAGAATTTTTTTAAAAAGAAGAGGAATGAGAGTGGGCAATTTAGAGGCAATTAAAAAAAAGCTTATTACACGTAAGTATGAATTAGAACAAGCTTTTACTACCAGGTATCGTGAAAAATTAACAGATGATCAAGTACAGGATACTGGCGATCAAGCACTTTCATCCTCATTAGAAGAACTAAAGATTTCTTTGCACAATAATGAGCTGGATGAATACAATATGGTCTTGCGAGCTTTAAGCATGATCGATAGTGGGACCTATGGCATTTGCACCGAATGTAATAATCCAATTTCTGAAAAGAGGCTACTCCTTTATCCAAATGCTACTCGTTGTGTTGCCTGCCAAGAAGCATTAGAAGAAGGCCGTGCCTAGATTGTAAATTTTTTATGTGTTGCTATACTACAAGCTGAGCTTATACTGATTGAAACTGACGCCGATGTAGCTCAGCTGGTAGAGCAACTGATTCGTAATCAGTAGGTCGTCGGTTCAAATCCGATCATCGGCTCCAGCATTTCTACTAGCAAGACAAGAAGAATGTCCAGTGCGCATAGATTAATTGTGCTATTTTTTCTTTATGGTATAATAAAAAACAAGCTAACAAAGAAACTTACAAAGTAATTCACTAGGATATCTATGGAAAAAGCACAAGATAAAGTAAAAAAAGTAAAACCAGCGCCAAAAACAGCTCTACATACAGCTCCCTTAGCGCATGGTGTTGGCAGAAGAAAATCTGCTGTAGCTCGTGTATGGCTTAAACGAGGCAAAGGTGCCTTGCGCGTTAATGATAAAGATTACACTAACTATTTTGATACCGAAATAACGCGTCTAGCAGCTTCTCTGCCTTTCAGTGCCTATCCACAAGCTTCACACTATGACGTAGTGGTTAATGTTTGCGGTGGAGGCCTTTGTGCGCAAGCAGATGCGGTAAAACTTGGCATTGCCCGTGCATTGGTTGAAATTAATCCAGACATTCGCCCAATTCTTCGTCAACATGGCTTACTGTCAGTTGATTCTCGAGTAAAAGAGCGTAAAAAGTACGGTCAAAAAGCAGCACGTCGCAAATTCCAATTTGTAAAGCGTTAATAATAGCCTAGATAGGCCTGCCAGGAGAGCACTATTATGTGTGGTATTGTTGGCTATATTGGTAAAAATTATAGCCGCTCATACGTAGTTGAGGGACTCTCGCGGCTTGAATATCGAGGATATGATTCAGCGGGGTTTGCTTGTCTTGAGGCATCGAGTGGCAGCTTGAAATATGCCAAATCTCAAGGTGATCTTCTCAACCTGGTAAACCAGCTGAAACAAACACCTATTGATGGTTTTGTTGGCATGGGCCACGTTCGGTGGTCTACCCATGGAGTAACATCGCTTGATAATGCTCATCCTCATATGGACTGCCATAAGAAAATTTCTGTTGTCCATAATGGTATTATAGAAAACTACCATCAGCTTAAAATTGAACTTGAGCTCAGGGGACATAGGCTTCAATCCCAAACTGATACCGAATTAGTAGCGCATCTTTTAGAATCTTTGTTAGTTGAATCAGATAATCTTAAGGCTGCATGTACTGCTTTGGTAAATCGCTTACAGGGAGCAAATGCATTTTGTATTCTTATGCAAGATTATCCTGACACTATTCTTGTAATTCGTAGGCGATCGCCTTTGTGTATCGGCGTTGGCGAAGGTGAGATGTTTATAGCTTCAGACCAATTAGCACTGGCTGGATACACAAATAACGTTCTCTTTTTGCCTGAGGAAACTTTTGCCTTAATTAAAAAAGACTTTCTAGAACTCTATGATTTTCAAGGGCGGTCAATACCCTATTCACCTCAGACCATTTCTCAGGTCTGGGATGCCAGTGGCAAACAACAGTATGAGCATTTTATGCTTAAAGAGATACTTGAACAAAAGAAGGTAATTCAGGATATGGTAGCTGCGTATAGAGCATTGGGTAAACAGATCTGGACTCAGCTTAATCTTAGCAGTGAACGCATAACCAGCGTAAAAACGATATATTTCATTGCGTGTGGCACTTCCTATCATGCTGCTCGTATCGCACAGTTCTTTATTGAATCGATAGCGGGGATTCAGGTACAAGCTTCAATAGCATCAGAGTTTCGGCATATGCCTTTTTTTACTGACGTGCATACGCTTTTTATTGCTATTTCGCAGTCTGGTGAGACTGCTGATGTCCTTGATTGTTTGCGCTTTTTGCGCAAGCATCATATGCCCATTGTTACGTTGACCAACACCAGTTCAAGCACTATGGTGCGGGAAACTGATGGATATATGCTTGCTCATGCAGGCCCTGAAATTGCTGTCGCTTCCACCAAGGCATTTTCTGCACAGTTGGCAGCATTATATCTATTAGCAAATGCACTTGGTAGTGCTCGAGGGACTATAAGCATTGAGCAAGCAGAAAAAGCAGAGCAAGATCTTTTGGTTGCCGCTGAAGTTCTTGAAAATAGTATTGAGCACTATAAGCAGCTTATCAGTACGAAGTTAGCGCCTTATTATGCTCAGTTTAAGCATGCTATTTTCTTGGGGCGTCAGATTAGCTTGCCATTAGCTTTAGAAGCTTCTTTAAAGCTTAAGGAAATTTCCTATATATTTACCGATTGCTATCCAGCTGGTGAGCTTAAGCATGGTTCACTTGCCCTGGTAGATAGTCAAACGCCGGTCTTTTTATTTTCCGTTCTTGATCCCCATGTCTATCAGAAAATTGTCTCAAGTGCTCAAGAAGTTAAAGCTCGTTCAGGCCACTTGGTCGTATTTGCTTTTGAAGGTCAGCACGAGCTGATCGAAATTGCGGATTTTGCTTTTGTGTTGCCTAAAGTGAGCCCTCTTTTAGCGCCTCTTTCGATGATAGGACTCGTGCAATTTTTTGTATACCATATTGCCAAAGTACTTGGAAGACCCATCGATAAGCCCCGAAATTTAGCAAAATCAGTTACCGTTGAGTAATGGACTTTCTGCGAAGAACTCAGAAACTACCACATTAAGAATGTATTTTAACCGCTCGTGGTGAGCGAAGCGAAGCTGAGGTACATCCAGAGCTTGTCGAAGGATCGAACCATATGAGCGGTCAGGTTTTCGCCTTGAAGTTTATGCCATTTGACTATTTGTATTTCATATTGTACAATAAAAATTATTAATGAATATATATATGATAATTAAAAATAAAAAACAAGGTGGATCTTATGAAAAAATTCTTATTGAGCAGCTTATTATTACCATTAGCTACAACTGCTTTTTGTCAAGAATATGAAGATAAACATGAGCGAGAATATGTAGAGGAACAAGCACTTTTATTTGCACAATGGGCGAGCTTATCAGAACAAGAAGAAATGGAACGTCAAGAAAAGCTTAAGCTTCAAAAACTGCTTGAATTAAGCAAAAAAGAGGCTGAAGAACAAAAGCTTCAACAAGAAGAAGCTGATTATTGGATGGCCCGAAAGCTTGAGAAAGAGCTCTGGTTAGGGCAACAAGTAGTTGGTAAAGAAAAAGAAGGGGAAGACTGCGCTACCGCCGCATTAGCTTCAGTAATTAATCCCGAAGTGAAGGAAGCGCCACAAGAAGATCATTCAGATTGCCTCATTGGCGAGCTTCCGGATGAGCTCGCACTCTATATTTTTAATTTCTTGTCATTTAAAGAGGTTAAGAATGCGGCCTTGGTAAACCATACGTTTGCCCGCGTTGCTTCAGACAGGTCTTTGCTTAAGAAATTTGTAAAAAGCTCGCTCCAAGATGATCCTGTCAAGGTTACATCTATTTTCTTTGCAGCAATCAGGGATGGTGATTATGCCGTGGTTGAAGAATTTCTTAAACAGGATAATAGTTTAGCCGATGCACAATTGTATTTGGAAAACCGTATGGATTCACTTTCTGAGTTTCTAAATCGACCTAAATATTCAATTTCTGCATTAATGTGTGCTTCTGAATGGGGCCATGACAAGATAGTAGAACTGCTTTTAAATTATGGAGCAGATGTTAATGTGCGAGATAATTTGAAATGGGGAGCATTGAGCTATGCTTGCATCAATGGGCATCTTGAAGTTGCTAGGATTCTGCTTGATAATAAATCTCCAGTTAATCTCATGACATCACATGACGAAACGCCATTACTTATTGCGGCAAACAAGAACTACCTTGAGCTGGTTAAGCTTCTTTTGGATTATGGAGCTGATATTAATGCTCGCATGAATGGTGGCGAAACAGCGTTAACTATGGCAGCAGTTCGTGGCTATAAAGAGATGGTGGAAACATTATTGGCTCATAAAGCAAGTGTATCAATTCTTGATGACTATAGCATGTCAAGCGCGCTTGAGTATACACAAGCTGCAGGACATGAAGATATAGCGGCAATATTACTTAAAGCTGAAGAATTGAGCTGAATAGAATTTTTTTACTATACAATAAAAAATAGGCGATTGTCATAATCGCCTATTTTGTCGCTAGATGATTTCAAAAGCTTAAGGCAAGAACTCGGCCTTAAAGGTGACATTTTCTGCTTGGCCAAAGAATGGTGATAGTTTATCTTTTGCATCCATACATTTTGCTTGGCATTTTCGCTCACTCTCGGTTGTATATTCTGCGGTAAATTTAGCGGCCTTTTCTTTTTCAGCATAAAAGACGCCACCGCCAGGTAATTCTTTATGTTCTTTTTTTGGTCCAACAACTGATTCGGCGGTACAAATGCATCGACCTGCTTGGATGTTTGCTATTGTCATTAAAGCAATAAATAGGGTTAAAAATTTTGGTATAGAATTTTCCATGGTGTTCCTCCTTTATTATTTATAAATTATAATTATATTGTATAACATACTCGTGATAAAAAAATCAAGTATTGTTTTTTAATCAAATTTAATTTATAATACAAAATATATAATGGGGGACAAAAAATAAAAATCAGAAAGGCTTACCTATGAAAAATGTATTACTAATAAGCTTATCAATCCTACTCTCGGGATCTGCTTTTTGCATGCTTAGTGAAGAAGAGCAGATGGCAAGAGCATTAAGCATATCGGAAAAAGAAGCAAAAGAGAGAACCCAAGAACTAGAAGACTTAAGGAAGGCTCTTGAAATCAGCGGACAAGAGGCACAAGAAAGAAAGCAACAACAAGAACAGGCCGATTATGAGATTGCTCAAAATCTTGCTCGGGAATTTGCTAAAGAAGGGCAATTTATAGAAAAAAAGGTTGCACCCACCGCGCAAGAGCCTGAAGAAATGGAAATTGAAGCCAATGAACTTATAGAGCAAGAGCTTGATGTTTGGGCAGACTTACCAGAGGAATTAAAAGTTCACATTCTTACCTATTTACCGTATGAAACACTTGCCAAAATTATGACAAGCAACGTTTATAATCGGCTGGCGCTTGATCCTATGGTAATGCGTGAATTTATTAAGAAGTTTCTCAAAGCAGATCCTGAAAAAGCGAAAGCGGCTTTTTATAAAGCTATTGAACATGGAAATAGTTCGGTGGTCACTGATTTTCTGAAATTAGAACCAAAGCTTGCAACTGAAAGATTTTTTGTTCCTGAATTGATATTTAAGTTTTCACCCTTAATCAAAGCAGCAAAGACCGGTAATGATAAAATGATGAAACTTTTGCTAGAGTATGTCCCAGAAAAAGATGTTGTCGAAGATTTTAACAATTTGTTTTCAAGACGCGGCAATGAGAATTTAGCTAAAGCTTATTTGCAAGTAAATCCCAGATTAGCAAATAAGCCATTTTTTTACCCGCATATGGAGGTGAAACAACTGTCTCCTTTAATGGAAGCTGTTTCCTATGGTGATGAAAAACTAGTGCATCTTTTGCTAAAGTATGGAGCAGATGTTAATTATCGCGCCGAAAATAATTCGACTGCATTGATGGTAGCAGCTCGACGTGGATTTGCAGACATAGCTGAAACGTTACTCAACCATGGAGCTGATAGTTCTGTTACAGATGATGAGAATAGAATGGCTAGGGATTATGCCAGCGGATACGGGCAATACACTGTGTTAGAATTACTCGAAAAAGTGCAGAGTGCTAAATAAGCTAATGATTGAGTCTTAAACTGCATTTAAAATTAAAAATGGATCAAATATGAAAAATATATTACTCATAAACTTTTTAGCAGTCCTCTCAGGGTCAGCTATTGGCATGCTTAATGAAGAAGAGCAGATCGCAAGAGCATTAAGCATATCGGAAAAAGAAGCAAAAGAGAGAACCCAAGAACTAGAAGACTTAAGGAAGGCTCTTGAAATCAGCGGACAAGAGGCGCAAGAAAGAAAGCAGCAACAAGAACAGGCTGATTATGTGATCGCTCAAAATCTTGCTCGGGAATTTGCTAAAGAAGGGCAATTTATAGAAAAAAAGGTTGCTCCCATCGCGCAAGAGCCTGAACAAATGGAAAGTGAAGCCAATGAACTTATAGAGCAAGAGCTTGATGTTTGGGAACAGTTACCAGAAGAATTAAAAGTTCATATCCTTACCTATTTACCTTATGAAACCCTTGCCAAAATTATAACAAGCAAACTTTATAATCGGCTTGCGCTTGATCCTATGGTAATGCGCCAGTTTATCAAAAAATTAATTGAAAAAGATATGCTCAAAGCATCAAAAGCTTTGGCCAACTTGATTAATAAAGGTACCAATAGAGAATTAGTAGAAATATTTTTGCAGGAAGGTTTAGTTGACGTTTTTGTTAGTAAGAATCTGATGACACCGCTCATGCTTGCTGCGCAGCGGGGAAACCTTGCTTTAGTATCGTTGATTCTAAAATATGGAGGGAAAGTTAACGAGCAAAGGACTTTTGGCGGGCTTACTCCATTGATTTTTGCTGCTGCTAATGGTCATCGCGACGTGGTCGAGTTGCTTTTAAAAAAGGGGGCTGACGTTAATGGATGGGATTATGAATATTTAACACCAACATACTGGGCAGAACTGAGAGGTCATAAAGATATTGTGCAGCTCTTGAGCAGCCATGGTGGAACCAGGCTGATTATGGGAACGTAGCGTCAACCAATATGGTGTTGCAAGCTTTAACAAACTTGAGCAATTTTTAGTCCAACTTTTGCAATGCATTCGGCATGGTTTACAACTTTTCAAGATTAAGCTTATCATGTGTGCTGTAATTCCTTTTTAACCAGGAGTAAGCTTTAGCGTGAGTGCTTACTTCTTGAGGGCAGAGCTGTTGGCCAAGTTCAAGTAATCTGACAATATGCAAAGCACAACGTAACTGGTAATCAGATTCTAAATAGGCTTGCTTCTGGGCTTCTACATTAAGAATTTGGGGCTTACTCGGTGGCGTAATTCCTAATGAGCAGATAAATGGATATTTCTTTTCAATAATGAAATCAGGTTTTAAGCCTACTTTATCAATTGAGCAGTTATTTGGTAGATAATAGAGGCAAGTAGTTAATCGCAAGGCACAATCATTAGCAACCGGGATGACTTCTTGGATTGAGCCTTTACCATGTGTCTGTGTACCAAGCAAAAAAACATGATTATTTAATGTACGATCTACCTTTTGTGCATGGTGGTGCAAAGCTCCTGCTAAAATTTCTGCAGCTGAAGAAGTATTGTTATCAACGAGAAAGAGTATTGGGATATCGTAGTTTTTAAGCGGTTTTCTTGTGGTATAGTATCTTTCAATGCGCTTTTGCTCTCGATCTTTCGTAACGACAACCAGGCTGCCTTCTTCTAAAAATAGGCCAGCACAACTGACTGCTGCTTGCAAGATACCTCCTGGATTTTCTCGTAGATCTATAATCAATGCTTTTGGATTTTTTACTCGTATTTTGTTTAGTGCTTGCTCTAAGTCTGCAATTGCTTGTTGCGTGAATAAGCTGATATGAGCGTATACAGCTTGATGGTCCGGTAGGTAGTAGCAGGAACTATGATCTTCTTTTATCGAATCGCGTTCGAGAGTAATAGTTAGTTGTTTTTTGCCACGCTGCAAGGTAATTGTTACAGGGGTAGAGCGCTCTCCTTTGAGCAATTCTACTGCTTCATCAAACGGTTTATTAGCTATTGCTAGCGAATCAATGTTCAGAATTTTATCACCTGTTCTGATGCCTTTTCTCTGCGCGGGACTACCAGGTACGGTATCTATTACCATTAAATAAGGTTCATTTGGTTTCTTGTGCTCTAAAATTACTCCTATGCCAAAAAATTGGCCAGTAGTTGCTTTTATGAGGTCTTTAAATTCTTGGGGATTTAAAAAATGACAGTATTTGTCTTGAGCATTAAGTAAGGTGTCAAGAGCTTTTGGTAGGGCTTGGCTTAAAGACATTGGGTAATAAGATTTCGTGTTTATTAGGTGCAGTGTTTCAGCTACTGAGCGAGACCACGAATGTACTTCATCATTAAAATCACTGGATATGGCCGCAGGGCTAACTGCTAAACTTGTCGTCAAGAATAGAGTCATTATAGCTATGCTTGGCACTTTGCTGCTCATCAGTTCCTCCCCCTCACTTATTCTTGCTTATAGTGAGCATAGCTGAACTAGCATAAGAATTTAAAGAGAACTAGTTACTTGTAGCCAAACTGATTATTGGCAAGACCTCTTTGGCTACAGAAAAAACGATTATAGCATCGCTCGGTTAAAGTGTGATATACTACTGCAAAAGAGCAAAAGTTGGCTGACAAAAAAAAGAAATGAAATTCTATGAACAATGAGAATACCCCTCATGGATCTATTGAGCTAGACAAGCAACAGCCGCATGTTAAACAAACAAAAGCTCAAATTTTTATTATTACGGGCTATTCTGGCGCAGGTAAAAGTACCGTCTTGCGAACTCTTGAGGATTTAGGATTTTACTGCATCGATAATTTACCAATTGAGCTCTTAGTTTCTTTTTTTCAATTTGTGCGTCAACCACAAATGCAAACACAAAAAATTGCCTTAGGCATGGATGCCCGAGTAGGACATACGCAATCGCTAGTCGAGCAACTTGTAGCTGCCGGTGAACATGAGCACTATTCGCTTAGGATACTTTTTTTGACTGCAAGCTCGTTAGTTTTAATGAAGCGATTTCAGGAAACTAGACGTAAACACCCTTTAGCCAATCCTCTTGATTTGCCCGATGCTATAGAGCATGAAAAACAATTGCTTATGCCTTTGAGCAATATCGCGCATCAGGTTATTGATACTGATCAATTTACGATTCATGAGCTTCGTGCTTTTGTCAGGAAGTATATTGTGTTAGATAATAAACAAAAGATGATGGTAAGTCTGACATCATTTGGTTTTAAATATGGGGTTCCTCAGGAAAGTAATTTTATTTACGATGTGCGTTCACTGCCAAATCCTTATTTTATTCCAGAGCTCAAGCCGCTCGATGGGACCAATGCAGCTATACATGAGTATCTTTTTTCAAGGCCAGAAGTTGAAGAATATTGGCTTCGCTTACAACCCTTTTTCTTATATTCGCTCGAGCGGTGCTATGTTGAAGGTAGATTTTTCCTTCATGTAGCTATTGGATGTACTGGTGGTAGGCATCGATCCGTTGCCTTTGTGCAAGAGCTTGCACGTCAACAGCTTGATAATGTACAATTTTTAGTAAAACATAGAGATATTGCTAAAGATTTGAACACATAAAGGCTTGTGCGGAAATGGATTTTAAAAAGCTAGTAGTAAGATTCTTTTTTTTCCTCGAGGTCCTTTTTTTTTCCTATTACTATCTCTTCGGTGCACAAGGATTACAAGCGATTATGCGCTTACGAGAACAAAATAGCACCCTAAAAAGGGAACTGGCTACCATTAAGCATGCTGTACAAGCGGCCGAGAATGAGCTTGAGCAATGGCATAGTCATCCATTTAATAAAGAAAAATTTATTAGAGAACATTTGCTCATGGCCTACCCGAACGAACTATTGTATCGATACCCTGAATAACTGGATTAAGTTTATAACCAAAAAAGGAAACCTATGTCATTTACCTTGCCAAAACTCCCTTACTCCTATGATGCACTTGAGCCTTATATTGATGCAAAAACAATGGAATTGCATTACACAAAACATCATCAAGCGTATGTGGATAATCTCAATAAAGCTCTAGAGCCCTATCCTGAGCTGCAGAAAAAAACACTCGAAGAACTTTTGAAAAATATTTCTAGCTTACCTGAGATAATACAAGCTGAGGTACGTAATAATGGTGGTGGAGATTTTAACCACACCCTATTTTGGCATATGATGAAAAAAAATGGTGGTGGCGAGCCTCGCGGATCTATAGCACAAGAAATTATCAAAGCTTTTGGGGACTTTCAGCATTGTAAAGAATTGCTTACAACGGCAGCAAAAAAACGTTTTGGCAGTGGTTGGGGATGGTTGGGCTTAGATGGACAGGGCAAGCTTATTATTATGTCGCTGCCCAATCAAGATGCTCCTATAGCTCAAGGGCTTATTCCTCTTTTAGGTATTGATGTGTGGGAGCATGCGTATTACCTTAAATACCAAAACAGAAGGCCTGAATATATTGAAGCTTGGTGGCATGTAGTTAATTGGGACCAAGTTGAAGAGAATTACCGCGCAGCAATACGTTAAGAATCGAGGGCTGCTCAATCCGAGCAGCCCCTACAATAGTATCTTATTGTTCGGATCTGCCACCTAAATGGGTGGCTAAAAATTTCTCAGCTGCTGCATAGAATTTGAGTCTGTTTTCGGGTTTAGCAAAACCGTGACCTTCATCAGGGAACAGCAGATACTCATGTGCAATAGCATTATCTTTGAGAGCTTTTACAATTTGTTCAGATTCTGCTTGTTTTACTCGAGCGTCATTAGCTCCATGAGCTATCAAAAGAGGCATTTTTATAGTTGCAGCTTTAAATAAAGGAGATCGAGCAGTTAATAGGTCTTTATCGGTTTCTGGATGACCAACCATCTGATAGAGCTCATTTTTAAACAGTTGCCAATAGGGTGGAATAGTATCAATAAAGCTGAACAAGTTACTAGGTCCGAAAACATCGACGGCGCAACAGAAAATGTCTTGGTTGTCGACTGCGCCTACTAATGCTGCATACCCCCCATAGGATCCACCATAAATGGCAATCTTTTTCGGATCAGCAATACCATGGGCAATTGCCCAATGAGCTCCATCAACAAGATCATCTTGCATTTTGCCGCCCCATTCTCTATCACCTGCATGCATGAAACCTTTGCCAAAGCCGGAAGACCCACGGTAATTTACTTGTAGGATGGCATAACCTCTATTTGCAAGCCATTGTATTTCGCCGCTATAACCCCAATTATCACGAAGCCGTGGACCGCCGTGAACATGTACAACAAGTGGCACTTTGCCAGTTGCGCCAACTGGCTTGGTAAGATAACCATGGATTGTTAATCCATCACGACTGGCAAAGCTGATGGATTCCATAGGAGCGAGTTTGTAGTTGTTTAGAGCAGGATTCATGCCAAAAAGATAAGAAGCGTGTTTCTTTTGATGATCATAAAGATAATAAGCTATATCATGGGTATCATCATAATAAACAACAAGCGATTTAGTAAAATCATTGTCAGAGCCCAAATAAACAATATCTCCTGATTGTACCGTTGTTAAATAGTTGTAGTGCTCTTCCAGTTCTTTATCAAGAAAGATCCAAGAGGGACGATCTTTATTAAAATAAACAGCTTGGATTTCATAGGTATCTCGATGAACTAAAAAGCCGCTTACATCGTAACTCGGATCTTGAGCTATCACTTCTTGCTTATGTGATGCTAAATCGTACTTGAGTAATTGGCTCGTGTTCGATCCTTTAGAACTGAAGAAATAGAGAGATTTGCCATCATACGAAAAATGGCTAGGTCCACTATTTTGGCTATCTTCCTGGTTCCAGCTTAAAAGCCCTTGCCAGCAATTTGTTTCAGTATTTTTTAATAAAACCTGCTTTCCACCTTCAGGATTTATTGCCACAGCGCCCCGAATGGCTAGAAATCTGTCAGTAAGCCAACCTGCATAGGATCCCGGATTTTTTTCGAGCAACTCTAGATTACCCGAAGAAAGAGTGAGCTTATAGACATCATGTAACTCTGGATTGTCTTTATTTAGTGAAATTAGTAGAGTGTCAGGAAAGTCTTTGTGTGAAGCTAGTATCCGAACTTGCACCTTATCAAATGGGGTGTAGCAACGCACTTGTTTGGTTTTAATTGATATAGTGTAAAGCCGCCAATTTTCATCACCATCTTGATCTTGTACGTAGAGCAGATTATTACCATCAATTGACCAGCTATAGCTACTGATACCTCTATTAGTATCTTGAGTAATTAACTCTGGCTGCTTATTTCCATCGAGCTCTTTGATCCAGATGTTTGAGACACCATTGTATGATGCTAGATATGAAAGATGAGTCCCATCAGGCGAAAGTCGCACGTGCCATTTATCGGGATTACCAAAGAGAACAGTTCGAGGGATGAGGTCTATGCTAGCATGTAAGTATGAGGCCACTAAAATTGTGATCAATACTGTGCTAAAGCGTTTAATGAACATTGCTATTTCCTCGGGTAAAAAGATATTTTGCAGTTTAAGTTTACTGCGTAAAAATAGCAAAGCAAGAATTTGCTATAAGCCCGCCCCAACTTGAGTCAGAAATGGCCCATGCAGTACAGCAAAACCATTGACTTTTCGTATCAGGCTGAGCTAAAATTAATTATATCTGATAATTAAAAAATAGTTTATACAATAAAAGGAGAAAATCATGAATACAAAATTCATACTATCTGTACTAGTTCTAGGGCTTGGCAGCTTGATAGGCTATAGTAATGCTATGGAGCAGCATGAAGTTCCTGTGGAAGCTGGGATAAACCTTTTGCCATTGGAGATGCTTGAAAAAATTCTCGATTATGCTAAAGCAGGAGACACCCTTGATAAGACAATAGCAAATTACGAAAATCTTTTAATGGTAGACAAAAGGTTCAACACATTTATGTCTAATCCAAAAATGCTCGCAAAATTCATGGAGAAGCTTCATTCTATGTTCCCTGAATCTAGCCTTTTAGATATAGTATTGAAAATAAAAAAAGGAGCTCCAGCAAAGGCTCTGAAGCTATTAATTGAAGAAGGAAAATTTGATGTAAACGACCAAGGGCTTAAAAGAGGGGGGGCGGGCATGCACATAAGACCGCTCTATGAAGCTACCATGAAAAATAGAATCGATATCGTTAAAGTTCTTATTGACGTTGGGGCTACTAAAGGTCTCGCTAGAGCCTTTGCTGACTTATATGAAAAGTATGGCATGCTTTTTAGAAAAGAACTTGATGCTTATTTGTTAGATCATGATTGGACTAAAGATCAATTACAAAAACTTCCTAATAGAACTCCCGGTTTTGGTGGCCCAATTCTTACCACTTTTGGTGTACAAGCTGTTAGTGGTAAAAAAAACGAAGTGCTTAAAAGTATGTTTGAGTTGCTTGGGCGAACTATTGCGTCAGAGGGTCTAACAGGAGAGGTCGTCAGAGGTAGAGGCGCATAAAAACATTGACTAAATTAACTTGCTGGGCTATTGCTTCATGGGCAATCTATGAGGGCTATGTGACCTCAAGCTAAAAATGGGCAAGGGAAGTTGCCTATAGAAAACAAGAGCAGTCAAATTTACTTTTGGCTGCTCTATCTTATTTTCCTAATATTCTGTGCAATTTGGAAGTTGCTCTTCCAAATTGCACGATGGTACTCTTTTGGTTTATTAATCTATTCTAGTCATTATTCTAACCCCTTATGAATTATAGCTTATTGCAATCAGCTCACCTTCCGTTGAATCGACAAGGCGTTTTTGCTTAATTGCACATTTGAGTGTACTTGCATACATATGTTCGATATAGAAGAGGCTTATATCTTTCTGACAGGTTCCCTGCTTGTGTGCTAGCTCCAAGTACTCTTTGCTTTTTTCTGTAAGGAGTGGAAATTCTCCATTATTAATAAGCTCACTTAGTTTGGATTGGAGCGCATACATAAAATCAGCAGAGATTGCTCGTTGTAGACTTATGCAATCGAAGCCATCCAAGCTTTTGAATTGCTCGCAATTGCAATTATGAGCATGCGTGCACAATAAACACTCATGATCGGTTACTTTTACTTTCTTTTTTGCCAAAAGGTTATGAGCGCATTCGTCTCTAAGCTTACGGTAATCATTAAAGGTCCTTATTGCTTGATTAACACTGCCTATTCCCTCAATAACAATGACCGGTTCATCAGAGGGTATTGGTTCGGAAATAAGGTTAAGAGTGTAATCTGGAGTACTCTTGTATATTGCGCAATGTGAGCCCCCCTGGCAAATTGTTTTAACTTTGATGATTAAGCTAATATTGTCCTTTTTAATCCGATCAATGAGTAGCTCTATGCCTGGCAGCTTTGCCAGTACCGGCAGGCTAATATTGTCAACAATCGTTCTTAAATCATTGCGCATAAGCTTACTTATCTCCAAAGCAAGCTCGGGTTGCTCTTGCTCTAATGAAAGTATTAAAGTGGCAAGATAGTCCATAACCATTACTGACAAAGTTTCCTTTGCAAATGTTAGAACTTCTTTGTTGCTTAGCACTAGATTAACTTTTGTTTTATGCTTCTTTTCTAGGCCCATAGCTTTAAGATAGCGTTGAGCAAATACATATTTTATTAGAGGCCCTTTATTATTTTTAATACTTGAGCTGAGTATCAAATTTAATGTTAGAAACCGTTCAACGCTTTTATCACGATTATAGTAGGTCAAATGGTCGGGATCCAAAGAAAGCGATCCCTTCTTGTAACAATTATAAAGCTCAACTATTCTTAATGCAGTAATATGGCACTGATTATTACCGATTAAGCCATCAAATAAGTGGAGATTCCCTTTAGCAAATTCTGCAATTGCCAGCATCACTAAAGCTCGGGCAATTACCTCTTGATCTCTATCATTCTTATCATTACCAAAGAGCAAAGTGCTTAAAGTGTTTTGATTGTTTGGCATCTCCATCGCATTATTTGCGGGGGCTGTAAGTAGTAGGAAAATTACTCCTATTTTTTTAAGCATAAAATTCCTTGAAATTGTAAAAATAGTAGCAATATAAATTTATTTTGACTAATTGTAATTAGTAATCTTAAAATACTACAGGCGAGCTACGTTTATAGCAGCGTTTAAAGTAATAAAAATGTAATGTTAAAAATTATATGATGGAAAAATATTGAGAAAATTAAAAGCTAAAGCTTTCATAAAAATAGAATGACAAGAAAAAGGGATAGGTGTAGAAAAAAAGAGCAATCTTAGAAGAGTCGCTTAATAAAGATAGGATTTTTGAGCATAAAGGTGATGCAGTGCAGCTTTGTTGTGCATTACTGGACTTCAAAGCAAGTAAACATTGCTTGGTTAGTAACATGGCATCCTTTCTTGTAGCCAAAATGTTTTCATAGTAATTTTAGTTTAATTTAAATAAATAAAAAGTCAATTGAGTTTTTATTTATTTATGGACACAAACGCTGCGCTTAAGCAAAATTATTCATCTCTACCTGAGCACGTCATGATCAAAAATGGTTTGAAGTGCATCTAGCCCACAAATACTTATTTTTTTATCAAGCAAAAACGATTTATCTCCAGGAATGATTATATACAGATGATCAAGCGTCAGATCGGTGATAGCTGCATACATGGATTTTCCTGTTTTAGGGTTATCTAAAAGCTACGGGGGACAGATTATGGATTCGACTCTGATGTGCTACGTTCACCGCAAGCGAGCTTGATTAGTTAATCGATGCCAGATGCTTGTCCCGGTAGAGAGTTTATTTTTTGAATATGAATGAATATTGAACTATTAAGCAAAATTTGAGTTAATTTTGTTAAAACAAATCAGCATGCGAACCAGTCTACTCAGAATTAGTTGAGTCGGTGTCATGGATGCACTCTTCTACTGAATTAAGAGCATCTAAAAATATCTCTCGCATGCTCTTTCCCAAAAGAGCTGCTCTGGCTTTGAGCCTCCTATGCTGCTCTCTGGGTATTTCGATAATGATCCGTGAAAGCTCATTTTTTGTATTCATATTGAACCTTTCTAAGCGCAAATACTGGGCTTTTAAGAATGGAAGCGCTTGTTTTTATAATTTACACAAATATAAGTTTATGTAATTATAGTTTAACATAAAGTAATAAATATAGCTAGCAGAAGGAATTAATCAAAATTATTTTTGCGGTATACTAAGAAGTAAAACAAGAATTATATTTTATTCTTAAGAAAGCGCTTATATGTTATTTAGAATTGACCCTTCAGTACTCAAGGAATTCCCTGATGTATCTATTGGCCTTATTCTCGCTTACAATATCGATAACTCCCACGAAAGTGAAGAAGTAAAGAATCTGTTTGAGGAGCAACAAAAGAGCATTGGCATGCTTGATAAGGACACATTACTTGAGCATCCCTGTGTTAAAGCATGGCAAGCTGCTTATAAGAAAAGTGGCATAAATCCAAAGCAATACAACTCCTCAATTGAGCGCCTGTTGCGGCGTATTATAAAGGGAGAACAACTGAGACCTATAAATACTCTGGTTGATTTGTATAATACTATATCTTTAAAATACTGTTTACCTGCTGGTGGAGAAGATCTCAATGCCGTTCGTGGCGATATACACTTAAGCATAGCTAGTAGTAATGAGCCGCCAGTTAAACTATTAGGCGAAGCTGATGAGCGACCACCTAAGCTAGGTGAAGTGATCTACAAGGATGCTATAAGTGCTATTTATAGGAGATGGAATTGGAAAGAAGCTGAGCGAACAAAAATTACTCCCTCTACAAGCCATGCCCTGTTAGTATTGGAAGCATTAAATCCATGCAAAGAACAGCTTGAGGCAGCTACGCATGAACTAGCTGCATTAATTGAGCGATATTGTGGTGGTAAGGTATCGGTAGCAATTGTTAATGCTGCATTGCCTCAAGTTACTATAAAAAGAGATAACGACTATATTTCTCTCAATCCTATTTCTAGAGATCAATCATTTCTTTCTAAAGCATATGATCGGACTGAAGAACCTACTGCGCAAACGCATGAACATGTTTCTACTGAACACGCAATACGCATTGAGAAAGTAAAAAAATTACGCGCATTGGGCATTGAGCCATGGCCGGGTCGAAAAGAGGTTACGGCTACAACTGAGCAAATAATTAAAGATTTTCTAGAAAATGAAAATGCTCGTCATTATGCTATAGCTGGCAGGCTTATGAATATTCGCTTGCATGGTAAAGCTGCATTTGCACAACTGCAGGATATTTCTGGTCAGTTGCAGCTTTACATTAAGACCGATACGATCGGAAAAGAGGCATTTCACGTTTTTGAGCACTTGATTGACATCGGTGATATTATTTGGTGTGAAGGCACTTCATTTAGAACAAAAACGGGTCAGATTACTCTGCTTGTGGAAACCTATACTCTCTTGAGTAAGTCGCTCCACCCATTGCCAGAAAAGTTTCATGGGCTTACACATATAGAAACTAAATATCGGCAGCGCTACTTAGATCTTATTACTAACCCCCAGGCTAAAGAGCGATTTATAAAACGCTCAGAGATTATTGTAGCTATGCGGTGTTATTTAGACACGCATAACTATAGGGAAGTTGAAACTCCTATGCTGCATCCTATTGCTGGAGGGGCAGCTGCAAGGCCATTTATTACTCACTATAATGCACTTGCAAGTGATTTTTATCTGCGCATAGCCCCCGAGCTCTACTTAAAGCGTTTAGTAATTGGCGGGTTTGATCGTGTTTATGAAATTAATCGTAATTTCCGCAATGAGGGGATCTCTACTCGGCATAATCCCGAATTTACCATGCTTGAATTTTATACAGCATATGAAGATTACCATTATAGTATGAATTTTGTTGAGGATATGCTGCGCACTATTATTCTCAAAATTTCTGATTCATTGCAGCTTCCATATGGTGATTATATTTTGGATTTTTCATCATTTAAGCGTATGAGCATGAAAGATGCCGTGCTGAGCTACGGTAAACTAGCGGCAACTGATTTAGAGGAAAAATCGATAGATGCTGTTCTTAGCAGATTTTCGGTAAAGCTTGATTCATCGCAAGTAAGTGTTGGTGAAAAAATTATGGCATTATTTGAAACACTGGTTGAGCCACATTTAATCCAGCCCACCTTTATTATGGATTTTCCAATAGAAACATCTCCGCTTAGCAAACGAAATGTGCATAATCCAGCTATTGCTGCTCGGTTTGAGCTATTTATTGCTGGTATGGAACTTGCAAATAGTTATAATGAGCTTAATGATCCTTTTGACCAGGCGGAGCGCTTTCGTGAGCAATTGCAAGCACAGGTTGCTGGTAATCCTGAAGCTCATCAGTATGATGCTGATTTTGTTCGTGCATTAGAATATGGGCTACCACCAACGGTGGGGGTTGGCATTGGTATCGATCGTTTGGTAATGTTGCTGACTAATACTCCTTCGATCAAGGAAGTAATTTTCTTTCCAACACTAAAGAAAAAAGGTTTTCATGAATGATGCTTGTGTCGTTAATGGCACTAAATATTGTTGGGCTTTGCCGAGCATAGATCAACTACAATTAGCAGAGCTTGCTTCTTCGTATAACATTTCATTTCCCGTAATGCAAACGTTATTAACCAGGGGCTACACTAATAGAGAACAACTGGATAGCTATCTTTTTAGTACGTTAGAAAAAGATGTAGCACATCCTCGATTGCTCAAAGATGCAGAAAAAGTTGTTGAACGTTTATTGCATGCTATTAAGCAGCAAGAAAAAATATTAATCTGTGGCGACTATGACGTTGATGGCATTACCTCATCGGCAATGATGATGATCTGCTTACTGCCATTGGGTGCAAAAATTAACTTCTTTTTACCTCATCGTGTACGTGATGGTTATGGCTTATCAGTTAAAACGGTACAGCGGGCAGCACAAAGTGGGTATAAAGTATTAGTTACGGTTGATAACGGTATTACTTGTTTTGATGCAGCATTAGAAGCAAAAAAGCTTGGCATTGATTTGATTATAACAGATCATCACCGACCTCATGAGCATTTGCCTGAAGCATTTGCAGTAGTCGATCCACATCAATCTGATTGTACCTATCCCTATAAAATGCTTGCAGGTGTCGGGGTAACGTTTAAGGTTTTATCTCTTTTATATGAGCAGATGGCCAAGCCTATGCCACCAAAAGTATATGAGCTCTTGTTGTTGGGTACGGTGGCTGATGTGGTTCCTCTGACAGGAGAAAACCGGTTCTGGGTACGCCATGGGTTACAGCACGTTAATAACGCTGAGAGCCTTTCCTTAAGGGTTCTCAAGCAGAATGCTCGAGTTACTAAGCCTATACTTTCTTCGCTTGATATTGGCTTTTTTATCACGCCTCAAATTAATGCCCTCGGTCGCTTGGAAGATGCTCGTAGCGGGGTAAAGTTTTTAGTGGGCAGCGATGCAGCAGAAGTTGAACAAGTGGGTACCGTACTTCGAGAGCTTAATAATGCTCGCAAAGCTATCGAGAAAAAAATCTATGACGAGATTGTAGAATCTATTGAAAATAAGATTATTGATATAGAGCAAGAGCGTATTATTCTCGCAACATCTTCCTTATGGCAACCCGGTGTAATTGGCCTGGTTGCATCAAGGTTAGTTGCTGCCTATAATCGACCTGTGTTGCTTTTTTATGTAACAAAAGATGGTATTGCAAAAGGATCATGCCGATCTATACCATCGTTTAATATGTTTCATGCATTACAATCACATAAAGATATATTACTTTCTTTTGGTGGTCATGCGATGGCTGCTGGGCTTTCGCTGGCAAAGCAAAAGCTGCCTGAGCTGAAGGAAAGGCTTGAACGAGCAATAGCTGATACTATGCCAGTATTTGAGCCAAAGCAAAAAATTATGCTCGATGCAGAATTAACACTTGAAGAAGCTAATAAAAAATTAGTGCAGGATATGGCATATTTAGAACCGTTTGGCAACGAGAATGCCCAACCGCTTTTTTATGTAAAGAATGCTACCCTCATAGAAAAGCCACAGCTTTTAAAAGATAGCCACGTAAAATGTTTAGTCTTTTCTGAAGGTACTATTAAGCCAATACTCTTTTTTAACAGGCCGGAACTTTTTGAACCATTGAGTAGCCGACATAATGAGCCTATCTCTCTGGCTGCCTACGTCACTGAAAATCACTGGAATGGAAAAGTCTCTGTCGAATTACAGGGAGTTGACGTAGCATTATGATCATCACTATTGACGGACCAGTAGCAAGTGGAAAATCAACTCTTGCGTGTTTGCTAGCTCATAAGCTTTCATACTATTATCTTTATTCAGGGCTCTTGTATCGCGCTTTAGCCTATGTTGCTGTACAGTATGCTCACAAGCGGCAAGATGAGTTAGTGGCACTGAGCTTCCATGAAATAGGTCTACTCATTAATAAAATAACCTATACGTATAGTGCTGATGGGGGTGTATGTATTAATTTTGATACCAACCTCATTACAAAAGAGCTTAAAACGCCTGAGGTTGATACGTGGGCTTCGCTTATTGCAACCAATAGTCATGCAAGATCTGCTCTTCTTTTGTTACAACGCGCTATTGCAAATGATTATTCCCTGGTTGCCGATGGAAGAGATTGTGGGACTAGAGTATTTCCCGATGCAGACTATAAATTCTTTTTAATAGCTGATGTGCGTGTTCGTGCGCAACGATGGCAAGCAGATCAAAACGCTCAAGGGCATAGGTTTACCTTGTCCGAGAGTATGGCAACTATTGAAGATCGAGATAATCGAGATAGATTACGCAATATTGACCCTCTAAAGCCAGCATGTGATGCTTTGATCATTGATAATACTGGATTAACTATAGACGAAACGTTACAATTGCTATTACATTATATACAATCGCCAGATAATGAAGACCACCATGAATAGGAAAAATCTAATGTTGCTTTGTTATATCCGTAGAGCACTTGTAGGTATGGTTTTGCTTTTAGCACATCAAGAACTTTCTTCGGTAGTACTTGATAATTATGACCAGCTTAAAATGATGACTGAAATGCCAGAGATCAGTACTGCTGCCTTCCGTCAGGGCGCTACTATCTCACCTGCTATTTTAAATACTCATCAGGGACGTCAGCTTTTGCACCAAGCGGTTAAGCATGGAAACGAATCATTTGTGAAAATTGCTTTAAAAAGTGACGTAGATGTAAATGCCTTAGATGATAATCAATGTAGTGCATTATTTTACGCAGTAGATAATGGTAATAGTAATCTCATTCGTCTTCTAATGAAATCAGGGGCTAAAAACTTTGAGTGTACCTATATGCACTATAAGGCGATTACACCCAAACAATTAGCAGCAACCAAAGACGATCGTCGGGCTCTTTTGGCAGCCTTAAACCAAGAAGAGTATACCCCCATTGCCAGACCTATTAAGCTACCAGAGAAAACACCTTTAAAATTTCCGTTAAAAAAACCTGAAAGAATTGCCGAGCAAGCACCTGAATTATTTTCTGCTAAAAAAATATTTGTTGCTTTTCTTGCAGGATGCGTAGGGTATCTTCTTTATAATCTTCATCAAAAATACTCATCAAAAAAAACTGATCCTGTGAGTAAGTAGTAGACTTTGAAAGAGCTTGCCAGCCCTTTTTGTAGCTTTGCAAGTTTCTTGCTTATACCATTTCAAGTCACGCTTATAACATGCTATGCTTTTGAACAATTTGAAAGTTCCTGGTATTCTAATTTGAAGGATAAAAAAATAACAAATGCATGAGGGATTGCGTCGATGTTAAACTACACTACAAAAGTTGTATCAATATATGGTTCTGCTTTTTTTCTAACACTATCAAGTTGTGCCATGCAAAGTGAGCAACATGTTAATATGGGGTCCGAGTATCGTTTACACGAAGCGGTGAAGGCTGAAAATGTACGCCGGGTTAGAGAATTATTAGAAGATGAAAGTATTGATGTCGATGCCAAAGATGCAGATGGTGCAACTCCTTTATTTCACGCGGTTATAAGTAGGCCATGGCATGAGGAAATAATCCTTGACCTATTGCGCGCTGGAGCAAGCAAAGATATTGCTTGTGATTTTCTACACGTAGTTGAGCCGGTCTACAAAAAGCAATATAACAATACCACGCCTCAGGACATTGCTGACAGAAAATCCGAAATAGCAGGCATTTTTGCTCTAGCGGATACTCGTGAATTTAAGTCGAGACGCAGATTTACCGAAGAGTACAATAAGGCTTTTAAGAAAGCAGAAGAGATGCGTTCTGGCAAATTGCCAAAAAGACATCGCTTTACCTCATTAGCAAAATTTCTTACCGTTGTTTCAGTCATTGGCATTAGCTACATGATATTCAAGAAATGGCATGCCAAAGTGCCTCGTAGCAATGTAAAGTAATTCCAATTACAGAAAGAAAATTCAGTAGGCGAAAAGCGCACAATCACTGTGCGCTTTTTCTAAATAACTATTATTTTAAGTCGGGTGAATAATCCATTGAAGGTGCTTGAGCACGTGGTTGAATCATGTTTGGTGCATCTAGATCTAAATCTTGCTCATCGGATTGCTCGGAAGGGTGATAACGTTGAGTTTCTTGAGCGATGTTGGTGTTTGCATGATCGTAACTCATGGCTGGTGCCTGTTCTTGGAATCCAGGTTGGGGTGCTGGAAGCATGGCGGGCTGAACTGAAGAGCAACCTACTGGGCAAGCTCCGGAATCACACGGCCTACATACTGTTTCAGCAGGTTCTGATATCGAACATGGCGCTGCACAGCCCCTGTAGCAAGGCAAGCTTCTTCCTCTTGGCCAACCGCAGGCTGGCATAAGCAAGAGTGCGCTGACTAAAGCTGCTAGTGAAAAATATTTTTTCATGTTTAGGCTCCTTACTAAAGAGTTATACTATTGGCCTATGAGTGTAAAAAAAGAAAAGGGTTTGCGCAAGGGGCTGTAAAGAAGCGAGGGTGGTTTTATCACCCTCGATATAAAATTAGTGATCAGCGATCTGGCTTGCGATGCATGAGTTATAGCGATTATTAGATGCGCCAGGGTTATTTTTTTTTGTTCTGCTTTTCTTTATTATTTTTTTTCAATTTATGGTTCTCTTTTGCTTTTTCATTCTTTTGCTCTTGTGCGTGTTCAAAAGGGTTAACCATTAAGGCTCGTTGTAAAACTTCATCCATGTTGTCGACGAATACGATTTCTAAATGGTCTTGAACCCCAATTTCTTTAAGTACTTCAGTGACGTCTTCTTGGTTGTCCTGAGGAATTAATACGGTGTGCATCTGATGTTGTCGGGCAGCAAGAATCTTTTCTTTAAGCCCGCCAATTGCAAGTACTCTACCGCGCAAGGTAACTTCTCCCGTCATGGCAACATCAGACTTCGAAGGATTGCGTGTTAATGCAGAAACGAGAGCAACGCACATAGTAATACCAGCTGAAGGGCCATCTTTTTGAACAGCTCCTTCAGGAATATGAATATGAATATCTTTGGTAGAATAAAATTCTTCATTCAGGCCAAGTTCTTTTGCACGTGAACGAATATAACTCAATGCAGCATGAGCAGATTCTTGCATAACTTCGCCAAGTTGACCTGTCAGTGTTAAACCACCTTTGCCAGGCAAGACGGTCACCTCGATTTCAAGAACATCTCCTCCGACTTCAGTCCAGGCCAAACCTGTAGCAAGGCCGATACGGTTTACGGAGCGGGTAATATTTGCTTTTTTATAGCGGGAATGCCCCAGCCAATCTTTGAGCAGGGTATCATCGACAGTAATCGTTTTTATGTTTTCTCCCTGCAGTAGTACCTGAATAGTCTTGCGCATAAGTTTTGTTATGAGCCGTTCTAATTGGCGTACGCCAGCTTCTCGAGTGTATTTGCTAATAATTTTATGAAGGATTTCTTCTGGTAACTTAAACTGCCGTGGTTTTAACCCATACTCTTTAAGATTTTTTGGAATTAAAAATGAGCGGGCGATCTCTGCTTTTTCATCTTCGGTGTATCCGGATAGCCAAATCACTTCCATACGATCAAAGAGTGCGTAGGGTATACCGTCAGCATGATTTGCCGTGGTAAGAAACATGACCTTTGATAAATCAAACTCTGCTTCAATATAATGGTCTACAAAGGACTTGTTTTGTTCCGGATCAAGGACTTCAAGAAGGGCAGCACCCGGATCGCCGTGGTAATCACGGGACATTTTGTCTATCTCATCAAGCAAAATCACTGGATTGAGTGTCTTGGCTTTGCGCATTGCCTGAATAATCTTTCCTGGCATAGCGCCAATATAGGTTCGGCGATGCCCTCGAATTTCAGCTTCATCGCGGATGCCTCCCAGGGAAATGCGTACAAATTCTCGGCCTAAGCTGGCAGCAATGGAATGAGCAAGGGATGTTTTGCCCACACCAGGTGGACCAACTAAACAAATAATTGGCGAACGCTCGAATGCGCTGGAGAATTTTTTGGCGGCCAAAAACTCAATGATCCGTTCTTTTGGCTTTTTAAGCCCAGCATGATTCTTGCTTAATATTTTTTCAGCTTCTTCCAGGCTTATGGTGTCCTTGCTCATTTTGTGCCAAGGTAACGAAATCACCCAGTCGATATAATTTCTACTAACGACAGCTTCGGAGGAAAGTGGGGGCATTTGCTCCAGGCGCTTAAGCTCTTTTTCCACTTTTTCAGCTGCCTCAGGGCTTAAGTTTAAGGATTTAATTTTAGCGCGAATTTGGCTGAGTTCAGTTTGATTGTCATCCCGACCAAGCTCTTTTTGAATTGCCTTAATCTGTTCAGTAAGATAATATTCACGTTGGCTTTTTTCAACTTGAGTTTGAATGCGTCCCCGGATTCGCTCTTCTGTTTCTAATATATCAATTTCTCGCTTAATAAAGCTTAACAGCTTAAGCATTCGATCTTTAAGGTCTGGCGTCTCCAAGATTTCTTGCCGTTCGTCAAAGGAAAGATTAATGTTTACCGCCAGGGTATCAGCGATATTATCCATATCTTCAGGAGTTTTGACGTTATGCATGAGATCTACGGGAACTTTTGTATTAAGTTGAGCGTAGGTCGTATACAGAGATTTTAGCTGACGCCACAAAGCCTCAAGCTCAACCGAGTTTTCAAGGCCGGTGGTTGGCAAATCTTCACAAATGACTCCCAAAAATCCATCAGTAGGTTCTGATTGAGTTATGTGTGCTCGGGACATACCTTCTACCATTATTTTAAGGGTGCCCTTGGGCATGCGCATAACTTGCAAAATAGTAGAACGAGTTCCTATTGTGTAAACGTCGTTGAGTCCTGGCTGCTCGACATCAGGGTGTTTTTGAGCAACAATAAAAATTTCCTTATTGTGCCTTAAGGAGTATTCAACAGCTTGAATAGATGAAGTTCGACCAACAATTATGGGGGTAATGCTTCTTGGGAGTGTAACAACATTTTTTAAGGGCAAGAGGGCCAAAAATGTTGATGAATCATAATATTCTATTTCGTTCATCGTGAGTTCCTAGTTAAAATTTAACATTACATTTATAGATTATTTTAGCAAACTTCACTCAATTTGTACACCCAATACTTTTTAGCTCTGCACAAGAGTAGCTTGACACGTAATGCCTTGACGTACTATATACTTATTTTCACCCTATTTGCAAGATTATAGCATAGTTTTGAACAAGCAAATACTGGCATTGAACAAAATGGCTGTGGTAAAGTGCTGATTGTTGCTATAAACTAAGTAAAAGCTACTTGCTTATAGGCATTTACCTGGGTAAACCGGTATTGCTCGAAACTTTTGCCTTCTGCAGGGAGTTGAGTATATACTTTTGAGGAGTGTTGTAATGTAGCATAAAAGACAAAATTAATATTTTTTTAAATATATGATAAGATAAGGCTCATTATAATTTTTTTTACAAATGAAAAAGGTTGAGCTATAGTTATAATGATTACTAATTTTTTTATCAAAAATCGAAGGATTGTCTATGCGTTTTCATATATTAGCTTCTTTTTTAAACCTTATAATCAGTTTTTTAAAGTGGATGTTTGGAAACTTTAGCAAAGAAGAGCTGAAGAAATTCATATTGCTCGGTGTAATTTTTGCTTTCGTTATCGGGGTCTATTGGACTCTCAGGCCGATGAAAGATTCTATTTTTATGTCGATGGCACATTCTGATAATATTGCATGGGCCAAGCTCGTATCATTAGTAGTTCTGTTTCCACTGGTAATTCTCTATAGTAAATTGGTCGATAAATTCCCTCGCCATTATATGTTCTATGCTCTTGGTAGTATTTACTTTGTTCTCACCATGATTTTTGGCTTTTTATTTATGCATCCCACCATAGGTCTTGCCAACACAACGGTAGATGCATCAAGAATTCTCCCATGGGCATGGTATGTTTTTGTTGAAAGCTATGGTTCGCTGTTGGTTGTTCTTTTTTGGGCATTTGCAACCGACACTTCAAGCTCTGATGGCGCTAAGCGTGGTTTTGGTTTGGTAGTAATGATTGGTCAGCTCGGTAGTATTCTCGGACCTTTATTTTTAACTCCACTGGGCAAAAATTATTTTACCAATAGTGCGCCAGTCATCATGATCTGTGGCGTGCTTATCCTTCTTATGATTCTGAGTGTTAAGTTCTTTATGTCAGTAACCCCGAAAGAGCAGCTTGTTGGGTTTCATGGTAAAAATGAGGCTGAGGCTGAGAAAGAGCAAGAGCCTGGATTTTTAGAAGGGCTTAAGTTAATGATTTCAAAACCTTACCTGCTAGGGATATTTGCTATCATCGGTATTTATGAAATTATTATTACGATTATTGATTTCCATTTTAAGGGCATGGTAAATGCAAGTCAGGTTGACGAAGCCTCAAGAAC
This sequence comes from uncultured bacterium, assembly GCA_963706585.1. Classification (GTDB taxonomy): domain Bacteria; phylum Babelota; class Babeliae; order Babelales; family Babelaceae; genus MFD02248-292. The sequence continues at coordinate 1,216,784 of OY970169.1, read as the reverse complement.
ACTCTTTTTAGGCGACTATGCCGTTTGGGTAAACCTAGTTGCGTTCTTATGCCTCTTATTTGGTATTAATAACATACAGCGCAAGCTTGGTCTTACTGTTTCGCTTGGCATGATGCCCTTTATTGTAGCTGGTATGGTGATACTATTTAAATTTTATCCGAATGTCACCGTGCTTTTCTGGCTCATGGTTGCAGCAAAAGCAATTAACTATGCCTTAAATAGTCCTTCACAAAAGCAGCTGTATGTACCTACAACTAAAGATGTTAAATATAAATCTCAGGCATGGATTGAAACCTTTGGATCAAGAAGTTCAAAAGGTGCGGGTTCTGGCTTTAACCTGCTCAAGAAACCATTTGAAAAAGCGCTTGGACCACAAGCAGGTCTTGCATGGCATATAGCAATAGGCAGCTATTTATCTTTTGGTCTTATCGTTGCCTGGTTCTTTGTGGCGTTATACCTTGGAAGAACCCATAAGAAAGCAATCGATCAAAATAAAGTTGTCTGTTAGTACCGCCCCTAGAGGTACTGCGTTATGATAAATAAGATAAGCCTTCTCAAGCAAATCGCATGAGAGGGCTTATCTTTTAGTGAACATCTGTAAGCTTATATACTAATTTTTGAAGGGGATGATTCACATGAGTTTTAAGTTTCGCGCGATTAGCAACTATTTCTTTTCCATTGAGCCTCAAGAGCGGCTTAAGGTTTTGCTCTTAACTATCTCATTTTTTCTTGTTATCGGCAGTTATACCATAACGCGTGAGCTTAAAGACGTAGCTTTTGTCCGTTTGGTTGCAGGAGCTGGCCGCAGTTATCAAGCATGGGCTAAAATTTTGGCCATGGTTGTCTTAGTACCGGCAATATTTTTTCATTCAAGGCTCGTTGATGTTTTGCGCCGTCATTATCTTTTATATTTTTATACTATTGCTTATGGCATAGTTGGTCTTTGCTTTGTCTATTATATGGGACATCCTACCATTGGCTTGGGCAATACTATCGCTCATTCAAGCAGGATTTTTGGATGGTTGTTTTATTTGTTCATAGAAGGGTTTGTACCTTTTGTGGTGAGCGTTTTCTGGGCATTTGCTAACTCAATAACCAGTCCTGTAGCCGCAAAAAAAAATTATACGGTTATGATTGCTGGCTCAAAGTTAGGAGGGATTATTGCAGCTTTTTTTGCATGTACATTATTAAACCATGCTCTCTTTTCCGATGTTATTAATCATCAAATTTTGCTTGGCATTTCCTCATGCGCTTTATTAATAGTGCCTATTTTTATAGCCATTTTGGTTAAAAAAGTTCCCCCACATGCTTTACATGGATATGAAGCTGGTTATCAAATACAAGAAGAGCGGCATAAGCAACAAGAAGGCACATCGACCAGCCTACTTAAAAGCATGACCTCAGGACTGCTTTTGCTGTTTAAGTATCCCTACGTTATGGGTATTTTTGGCATGAGTTTTTTCTTCGAGCTTATTAGCCAAGCGTTTAAGATCGAAAATATTGTGTTTGGGGTAAATACCGCTAAAAGCTTATCCGGCTTTACGAGTTTTTTGCTTATGCAAGCAATGTTTGTGCATTTAGCTGGTTTTTTTGTCGTAGTATTCGGTACGAGAGCCCTTATTCAGGCATTAGGGGAAAAACGATGCTTAGTACTGGTGCCCACGCTTACTGGCATTTCAGTGCTCTATTTCATTTGGGCTAAGTCGGCATTTGCTGCCACGGTGGCCTTTGTTGTTACTCGTTCAATTAATTATGCGTTTGCAACGCCATTACGTGAGAGCTTATACATACCAACCATAAAAGAAATTCAATTCAAATCTAAATCTTGGATTGAAGGGTTTGGTGCAAAATTTGCAAAAACCTGTGCGGTGAATTTTAATGCTGTAACCGATGTTTTAAGTGAGGTGGCTCGGCTTACTGCCCAATCAGTCTTTTTTTCAGCCACCATCGGTTTATGGGTCATAACCGCATATCTGTTAGGCAAGCGCTTTGAAAAAGCGGTTAAGCGCAACGAGGTTATAGGCTCTGAAGAAACAGCTACGGGCTAATATAAAGATTAAGCGACAAATACATTCAGCAATTAAGAAATCTTTCTAGAAAGTTGCATTTGAAGGCCCATAGTATCAAAAATCGATTAAAGCTTCTCAAAGGTAGGATTGCCTTTTGTTGAAAGCATACGGTATATGTTTTGGCGGGGCGTTTGAGCTGCTTGTGCAAAGGTAGTTATATTTCCCTGTGCTTCAACGACATCTTTAAGCGCTAGCAAAAAGACTTTTCTATCTTTATTGGCTAATGCTTCATTCAGATAGGCAATTGCCAGTTCCGGATTTTTTAATTTATCTTTTAGGATTTCGCTAAAGTCTTGAAATTGTCTTTTTTTACCTATAGTCATCATAACACTCCAAAACCAATTGCAGGCCTTGAGTTCATATTAAGCAATTTTGCACAATAATCAAATTTATGCTATACTACCAAGGTGTAATTATTCATAGTCACTTGTTTCCTATTACGGGGTGGTTGCCGATTACCTAGCGAATCGGGCCAGGAAACGACTGTTATAACCCTCGAAGGATTAACCATGTCAATAGACTTAAAAACATTAATTAAAAGTGGTGTGCATTTTGGTCATCAGACCTCTCGTTGGGATCCAAAGATGAGGCCCTATATCTGGGGATCGAAAAATGGCATATATCTTATCGACGTTTCTAAAACGGCATATCAGCTAGAGCAAGCAGCAAAATTTTTAGAGTCACTTGCTGCTGAAGGAAAAACAATTTTATGGGTCGGCACAAAAAAACCAGCACAAGAGGTCATCGAAAAAGCTGGTAAAGAATGTCAGTTGCCCTATGTGGTTAACCGCTGGGTAGGCGGCACTTTTAGCAATTATCGCCAAGTACGTAAATCTGTTGCTAACTTATTGCATTATGAAGATATCATTGCAAAAGCGCAAGAACTCCACTATAGCAAAAAAGAACTTAATACCTACCAAAAGCTCATTGATAGGCTTATGAAGAATGTGGGCGGCATTAAACACCTTTCATGGCCAGTTGGAGCTGTTGTTATTGTAGACGTTAAAAAAGAGCACGTAGCTGTTAAAGAAGCTATTACAACAGGTATCCCCGTGATTGCATTAGTGGATACCAACAGTGATCCATCGTTGATTAATTACGTAATTCCAGCAAATGACGATGCTCCTCGCTCTATTACCGTTTTGATTAATTATCTAATAGAAGCAGTTAAAAAGGGTCAATCTGTCGCTGCTAATAAACCTCAAGAGCAATCTATTGAAAACATATTTGAATCAGTCTTTGAAACTACGCCAGGTCTTGAAGAGGAAGAAGAAGATTCGGGTAAGCATAAAGTTGTTCCCGCTGGTGCTAGTCGCACAAAAAAGCAAGCTCCAATGAAAGCCAAACCTTTTAAGCACCCTGAAGGCAGAAAATTTGCTGACGAAGAAAAAGCTGAACATGCGGCGCCAAGCTTAGAATTAGAAAAGAAGGCTTCAGAACCAGTAGCTGCTATCGAAAAATCACCAGAAGAGGTTTCAGTAAAGCAAGCACCAGTAACTAAAGAAACTGGTCCTAAGAAAAGTGAGCCCAAGGTTCAAGCGGCCAAGACTGAACGCAAGTCAGCAGACAAGCCAAAGAGCAAAGATATTAAAGAGTAAGGACGCTACAACTTTCTCTATAGCTCGCGGAGAGGTGTCTGAGAGGCCGAAAGAGCGCGATTGGAAATCGCGTATATCCCGAAAGGGATATCGAGGGTTCGAATCCCTCCCTCTCCACCATCAATTGCCAAAGCTATAGTGATGAGCTTTTAGTAAGATTGCTTGTACAAGTGTGAGAAGCTTATAAAGAGTAGGTGCTTAATCTGTCAGGACCGAAAGGGAGCAGCAGGGGTAACGAGCTCTTGTATAGGCTTCTCCTTTTTTAAGGAGTTGAATTCGCCGATCATATGGATTCGACTCCGCTTCGCTCCGCTCACTACGAGCGGTTTTAATTCAGAAATTGGCTCCAGAAGCACTCATCCTAAAGCAAGCAAGAATCAGCTCGGTCTTGATACATTGCGCTATTTTTTCTCTATGGTAAAATAATAGTAGTGACAACTAAGACTTACTATAAAAATACTAGTACCTCAGCAATAAATCAAAGCTATTGTAAGAGTGCTTCAGAAATTCCCAAGAAAATTACACATCTTATCGAGTGGTAATTGACAGAAAGCGAAGCTAATGCATGGATGATATAAAGCTAAATCTTGCTCGTAAATGGCGATCGAGGCAATTTGATGAAATTATTGGTCAAGAGCTTGTAGTTCGTCTTGTTAAAAATAGTTTATATCGCAATCTTGTATTTCCGGTATATCTGCTAGCAGGTGCTAAAGGTTGTGGTAAAACAACGACCGGGAGGCTCTTTGCTGCTGCCATTAATTGTGAGCAACTGGTTTCATTTCAAAAAAATCCACAAGCAGTGGCATTGCCCTGCTTGGTCTGTGTTTCATGTAAGGCGATGCGAACAGGTGCCCATCCCGATTTTATTGAGATAGATGCTGCTTCTCATACGGGGGTCGATACTATGAGGCAGCTTATTGATACTGCTTCGTTTATTCCGGCGCTAGGTTCGAAAAAAATTTATTTAATTGATGAAGCACACATGCTCAGTAAGGCTGCATTTAATGCTTTACTGAAAATTTTGGAAGAGCCACCCCCAACGGTTCTTTTTATGCTTGCTACTACTGATATGCATAAAATAGTCGATACGATCAAATCTCGATGCTTTCAGCTCTTTTTTCAACCTATAGCGGTACTAAAGCTGGTAGAACATTTAGCTATGGTGTGTACAAAAGAGAATATTTCCTATGAGCTAGAAGGATTACATATGCTGGCGCAAGAGAGCGAGGGATCGGTGCGAGATGCTCTTAATCTTGTTGAGCGAATACGATTAGCCTATGATTCTATTACCCAGCAAGTAGTAAGCGAAGCGCTGGGTTTCTGTAATGATGCTCTTTTTATTCAGGTCTTTGATGCTTTGCTTAATAAAAGCTCGCAGGAGGTATTAGAGCTTTGTTCTTTATCTAAGTTGAGTAAAGTTAATGTAGCTCTGTTTTGGAAAAAGTTAGTGGAGTATATCCGGGTTGCCTTATGGCTCAAGCACAAAATTCGACCACAAGAATGTACTATTGCCCAAGCGATATTAGATACTATAGCGAGCTTGTCAGCTAACTGCTCAACAGAGCGATTGGTAACACTGCTGGATATCTGTTATTCTTATGAGGCTTTATTTGCTAAAACGGCTGCTCCTTATGGCATGCTTGAACTCTTGCTTGTAAAGTTATGCCAACCGAAAGGCTGTGTCGACTCAGTTAACAAAAAGGTTGAATATCAAGAGTCTGCAGTGCGCGTAGTACAGCAACCGCCTGAAGGAACTCTTACCAGAGTCCTGAATGAGCCTGCACAAACGACCCCATGGTCCCTCTTTTTACAAGAGCTTGAGAGGCTAAAGGATCCTCTTGTTATTTCGATTTTTAAGCAAGGGCGCTTTATAGATTTTGATACAAAAGAATGCCAAGTACATGTCGCTTTTGGCAACGATTTAACATTTTTTTCTGAATGGTTAGCTGGAACTCGTGAGCTTTGGCAGCCCTTATTGGAAAAAATTTTTGGAGTTCCTGCAGTTTGTATTACCAGTTTTAGCGATGCTTCATCTAGCTTAGTCTTTCCATCCGGACAGGCCTTGGCCAAGTCTGGAGTTACCCGGGATGATGAATTCATTGCTAAATCTGCGTATAAGCCAGAACAGCAAAGAACTTCAGCGGTTGCAAGTCCAGTAAAAAATGGTGCTCCTATAACTTCTAGTGGCGCTAAACAAGCAATGGGTGTAAAGCCGCAGAAAAGCAGAGATATACCAATTGATGTAACAGATAGTAAAAAATGGCAGAAAGCATACCAACTGCTGAAAGTATTTCCTGGGACTATCGTGAAGGCAAATAATGTTTAAGAAAGAAATGACAATGCCTTACCTAGTGAAAGTGGCTTTATGAGCAATGTAAGCAAGGTGGTAATTGTTGGCCGCGTAAATGTGGGTAAATCTACGCTCTTTAATCGACTTTCAGAAAAAGTGCGAAGCATTACTTTGGATTTTGAGGGGGTTACCCGAGATTTTATAAAAGATAGAGTTGAATGGCAAGGCGTTGCTTTCGACCTTATAGATTCAGGGGGTATAAGTTTACGTAAAACTCAGGATGAATTAACAGAAAAAGTCCGCGCCAAAGTGTTAACCTTAATAGAGCAGGCCGATCTTATCATTTTTATGCTCGATGGTATTGTTGGCGTTATACCTGAAGATAGAGAAATTGCTCGATTTTTGCATAAAAGCAATAAGCCAGTAATCATCGCAGTGAATAAAAGTGATAGTAAGCTAGCCCAAGAGCATGCTCATGAATTTGCTAACTTAGGATATGAGCGGATGGTGTTTCTCTCTGCACAACATGGTACTGGTATCAATGACCTACTAGAAATGATTGTCGGCAATTTGCCGAGTCAATCTCGCTCAATAGCTGATACTGCTCCCACATTCAAGGTTGTTTTTTTAGGTAAACCTAATGTAGGCAAGTCCTCGCTTATGAATGCTCTCTTACAAGAAGAACGACTTATTGTTTCAGCAATACCCGGTACCACTCGTGAAGCTATTTCAGAATCAATAATGTTTTATAAAGAAGCGATAGAGCTCACCGATACTCCGGGAGTCAGAAGAAAGCGATCGGTAACTGGTGACATTGAGCCACTTATGGTAAAAAGTTCTTTTCATGCTCTCAAAGAAGCTGATATTATAGTATTGCTAATAGATGGCAGTGCTCATGCCTTAGTCGATCAAGAACTGAAGTTAGCATTTTATGCCTTTACAGAACACTATAAAGCACTCATTCTATTGATTAATAAGCAAGATCTTATGACAGAGTTAAGCAAAGAGGATCTTGCACGCAGCTTTGATTGTTACAAACATTTGATTAAGCTTATAGCTGTGGAGTATATTTCTTGCAAAACTGGTAAAAATGTAGGACGAGTATTGCCACTCATACAAAAGATATGGGAGCGCTACAGTCAAAAACTTGATGATGAGTCATTAAGTATGCTTTTCTTCACAGCATTGCAAAAAAAGCCATTATATCATAAGACACAGCTTTTGCGTATTTACACGGTAAAGCAACTGCGGACAGCCCCTATTACGATATTACTTAGGGTTAACGAACCAGATTGGTTTGGCCCTGCTCAATTACGATTCTTTGAAAATATTATGCGTTCCGAGTATGATATGCAAGGTACACCAGTAAAATTTGTTCTAAAAAAAGGAACAGCACCTTAAAAGGAGACACTAATGCAGAAGCGTATTACCTTTCGCCATATGGATCACTCAGCTCTCATTGAAGAATTTGCTAATAAGCATCTGGAAAAAATCGAGAAATTGCTTGTAAATGAAAGAATGCCAGTAACTATAGATCTTGTTTTAGAGGCAGCGCCAGATCACGCTCACCAAAAGGTTGAGCTACGTGTTAGTACCCCACGCTTTAGCCTCATTGCTCACCATGAAGGTGCAGAAATGTATCAAGAAATTGATCGAGTGATTGACATCATGATGCGAGAAATTCGCAAAGCAAAAGATAAATTTGATGATGAACAACGGCATCAAGATTCATTTAAAAGTGTGTGAATTACCTTCAAAGGTGCAAAAGAGCTAGTAAGAACGTCACTAGCTCTTTGATTAGTGGCTATTGATTTTTGGCTAATTCTTGCAAGAAAATATCTACCGGACCAACATCACCCTCCCATTTTTTCAGCAATGCCCCAGTTTGAGGATCCACTATAACAACGGTTGGAAAGCCTTTAATGCCAAATGCAGTTTTAAGTGTAGCAAATGGCTCACTTGAGGCATCAGTGCCATCAATTTTTACTAGAATATAATGTTTCATTGCTTCGATAACTGATGCATCAACAAAAACGCTGTTATCTAGTACTTTACATGCTGCACAATAAGCTGTCTTAAATGATAGTAATAGCTTTTTATGTTCTTCTTGAGCTTTTGTTTTTGCTAAAGCATAGTCTGTTAACCAAAGTGATGAGGCTGATTCGTGCCGTGTGTAGAATGCTTTAATTCCTTGTACTACCATTAAGCAAGATGCAATAACAAAAAGGGTGCCGATGATCTGTTTATACCGACGAAATCCACTAGAGTCATAGGGCTTTCTATCAGCAAAATAGTAAATACCGACGGCAAAAAGGAAGAGCACAACGCCCCAGACTAAGATATACCAAGGTATGACTTTCTCCAGTTGATAAAAAGCAGTGCCTAGCAACATAAGCCCTAACATTCTCTTTACCTCAACCATCCAAGCACCAGCTTTAGGCAATAAGGTAATTGAGTTGGAGAACGTACCAATTATCAGTAATGGCAGGCTTGAGCCTACGCCAAAAATAAATAGGGTTAGAAAGCCATTAAAATAGCTTGCTACTGTTGCTGCTTGAGTTATTTTAGCGACATAAGCAAGAATAAGCGCTAAGCCGGGCGATAGACAAGGTGATGCAATAGTGCCGCTAATAGCGCCAAAGATAAAGGCGGATACAAATGAACCACCTTTAACCTGGGTAGATTTAGGACGTAAAAATTTTGGGATATACAATTCATACAAGCCAAACATAGCAAAGCCTAAATAAGCAAGTAGCATTGCGAAGGGAACGATAATCCAGGCCTTGCTTTGCAGTTCACCAAATACCGATGAAGTTAACGCCGTAACAAACCCTAAAAGTGCAAAAGTGCAAGATATGCCGAACGTATATGCAAGGGCAACAAGGAAATTTTTTATAACCGATTTGCCCGTATTTGCTTGTAGTACCCCAACGGTAATAGGAATCATGGGATAAATGCAGGGGGTCAAGCTTAATAAAACTCCTAATATGAATGCGACCAACAATCGCAACCACCCGGAGCCTGTCGTTTCAAAAAGATTAGAAAGCTTATTTTTCCAAAGCTTTACCACATCACTGATCTGGGTAATTGTCTTTTGTACAATATTACTAATGAATGAGGGCTGCTCAGAAAAACTTGATGCTGGTTGGATTGGCCTATGAGTGGTAATTGCGTTAGCATTAGTGGGATCAGTTTGCTCAGGCGATGCAAAGTTAAGATCAATGAGTTTCTCTTGTGGTTCTGCACTTGTGTTTAGAGCGAAGCTTGTGTGTACTATTGACTTACCCGTTTGAGATAGGTCCTTTTTGATCGCATCAAAAGTAAAGGTAACATCATTTTTATAGCCTTCCTTTGTCTCTTTGGTAGCTTGATCAAAATAGCTGGAAGCCTCTTTGTTAGCTTGTGGTGAAGTTAGGGTTATACCTTGTGTATTTGCGCTCACCTTGAAGGTATCTTTGTAGATAATTTCGTCAGGCTTTAGCGCAATATGCACATGTATTGTCTTCTTATCTTTTGCCTGTTCGTCCGTTGTTATCTGGGTGGTATAGGCAAACAGTTGAAGGCAAGAAAATACGGTTGCCAGAGGTAACCAATGGGAGTGTTTCATGCATTATCCTTTTAAAGCTGTACATTTGCAATTTTCAAAAATATCTTTTACCCTTAACAATATGGGGCTGTAGCTCAGTTGGTAGAGCGCATGGATGGCATTCATGAGGTCACCGGTTCGACCCCGGTCAGCTCCACCATTGCTTGCTCATTATTAAGCTCAAATTCCTATTAACTTTATCTATTAAAATCGCTAATCTCTTTTTTAATCTCTTCAGCTTGTCGGGCAATAGCAAAAATTCTTGCATCTGCTACAGGAAGGTCGAAGGATCGAACCATATGAGCGGAACATGCCAATCTTATTAGGCATACTATCTAATATATATCAAAGGATATATTTCCTTTGGTCACATCAATGGTAATGGGAGCTCCACCAACACCAATGGTTCCTTGTACTTCACGTTTTATTCTTTCCCAAGCTTGTTTGTTTAGTTTCATTGTCATCGGCTGCAAGGTAATTTCTTGCTTGGATGTAATTACTCCTTGTAGAGTATTGGCTTGCAAAGTGGCCTGAATATCTTGTGGAAGGCTTAGGGTAACATTACCCCGTAGTGCTTCAAGAAAAATAGAATTTGGTTCGCCCAGTGCTTTTTGCTTGATAGTTATAGCGCCTTTAGCAGTTTTGGCAACTATTGTTTTTGTGCTATCGTTGATGTCAATTGATCCTTTTTGGGTTGAGACCTGAATGCTACCTTGCATGCCTTTAATGGAGATATCTCCCTGCTTAGTACTTACAACTTTGACAGCTGCTTGTGCTGGTGCTGTAATAGTATAGGTGAGTATGGCGGCGCGGTTTTCATCAGTTGCCTGAGAGGTAATTACTGCTTTCCCCTGCTTAGTTGAAATAGCGAAGGTTGTTTGATCTAGCTCCTCTTTGGTACCATTTTTTACTATATCAATGGCTATGACATCTTTTTTGTCCCATGCAGTAATGATAATATCCCCATTAATATTTTTGATTTCAAGAGAAGCCATTTTATCAATCGTATACTCTTTAGCGGGGATCAGTATTGTCTCGGTTTTCAGCAGCATACGAGGAACGTAGTCCTTAACTGAAAATGCAAAGCTTGTTTGAGTAGATAAGCAAGCCAGTATACATGCTATAGCCGTGAGTAATTTCGACATAAGAATTCCTCTATAAATCTTGATCAAAGTAATATGCAGTCTACAAAACTTTCAGCAAATATTCAAAAAAAAGCAATGCCTCTGGTTGAAGGGCTCTAGAAGGTTGCGAGATTTTCTATCAAATGATAGTATTTGTATAATATACTGTATGCGTAATAACTCAAAAAAAATCTCAAAAACCTCTCGTTGAATAAATCTAATTAAAGTGAGTGAGCTTTATGGATCGTATAGAACTTTCAAAAAATATTCAAAGCTCATTACAAAGTCTATTGCAAAAATATCCACTTATAACGCAAGCTGTCGCACTGATTATAAAAGAGCATGGTCGAGCCTATCTCGTCGGTGGGGCTGTCAGGGATCTATTTCTTAATTTACCGGTGCACGATATGGACATTGAAGTGCACAATCTATCACTTGATCAGTTGGAAAAAATTTTAAGTACTATTGCCCCAGTTAGCTATGTTGGCAAATCTTTTGGCATATTAAAGATGCACAATCTGCCCATTGATTGGTCGTTGCCACGAATAGATGAGGCTGGACGCAAACCAAAGGTGGCGTTATTACCATCTATGGGTATTGAGGCTGCGCTACGCCGCCGCGATCTTACGATGAACGCGATGGCGATAGATTTGCAAACTCATGAACTTATAGACCCCTTTAATGGTAGGCATGATATGCAACAAAAAATGTTGCGTTCGCCGGATATACTTTTTTTTATTGAAGATCCATTAAGATTTTTTAGAGTCATGCAATTTATAGGCCGATTTGAAATGGTGCCGGATGAATCCCTTAATGGCATGTGTGCTACCATGGATATTAGTACGGTTTCAATTGAGCGAAAAGAAGTAGAATTTGATAAATTGCTACTCAAAAGTAAACGCCCATCGCTTGGCTTTCGCTGGTTACATACTATCAACCGATTACGTGAAGTTTTGCCCGAGCTAGCTGATACTGTTGGCATTCCGCAAGATCCTCTATGGCATCCTGAAGGGGATGTGTTTGAGCACAGTATGCAGTCTATTGATGCAGCTGCAGCTTTATCGTATCAAAATGCTGAAGAAAAATTAATCTGTCTCTATGCGGCATTATGTCATGATCTGGGTAAAGCTGTTACTACGGCTCTTGTAAAGGGTCGCTTGCATAGCTATGGCCATGAGCAAGCTAGTGGCGTTTTAGCTCAAGAGTTGCTTAGCAGAATAATTACTAGAAAAAAATTGATTGCTTGTGTTGTTGCTTTGGTGAAAGTTCACATGCGACCGGGTGCGTTCATAAATCAAAATGCTACCCCTGCTGCCTATAAACGCCTTGCGCTGAAATTGGCGCCGGATGTTACCTTGGCGTTGCTTTCAAAGCTTGCTATTGCCGATTTTCGTGGAAGAAATCCTCATGGTCATACACCACTTACTGGCGCTATGCCCCATGTGGAAGAATTTATAAAGCGAGCTCAAATGAGTCAGGTTCTTGAACATGCTGAACAACCGCTCTTACTTGGACGAGATATCGCTGATATCGTTGAGCCCGGTCCTGAAATGGGAAAGCTGCTAAAAACTGCCTACAAGATACAGCTTGAAAAAGGCATCCAAGACAAAGAGCAGTTGAAGGAGCTTGTTAAACAGCTTGTGCCTAAGCGTCCTAGTAAATTTTAGTAAAACAAGCCGGCCTGCTATTTAATGGCAAAATTCAAATAATCTGTTTACTTAAAAAAATGCCCAGATTTACGCTGCCATTCAACTACTTCTTAACTGCTAAGAAACCTAAATGCCAGCCCGCTTTTCTCGAACATTCTCAAGATAGGCCTTCAAATGGGGTCTTTGATATTCTTCCGCAATTTGTTCAGGTGTTCTGTATCCTGCATCTCTGGCATCGATATCGGCGCCGTTTTTTATTAGTATTTTTGCTGCTTCTACACATGATTTTTGTGCTGGACATACATCTTGCTCGCAATCGCAAGCATTGCCACATTCACATGCAGCTGCCCAATGTAAAGCTGTCCAGCCAATACTCTCGGTTTTATCAATTTTAGCTCCTTTTCTTAGAAGCTGTTCAACTATTTTAAAATGCCCATTAGTAGCAGCATTCATGAGTGGTGTTTCACCAGTATTAGTGGTAAAGTTAACATCAAGTAGACCTTTTGTGATTATCTCCCTTGCTGTTTCATTGCTACCACCTTTAGCCGCATAATGGAGAGCATTCCAACCTTCATCGTCTGTAGCATTAATATCGGCCTTTTTTTTAAGCAGCTCATCGAAAATGTTTTTGTAGCCTAGCCGTTCAGCAGAAGCCATTAATGGGGTACGCCCATGTTTATCGGCAAGAGCAACAGAGGCACCTGATTTAAGAAGAAGATCGACTAACTCATTGTTACTTGATTCAATTGCTATCAATAAAGCTGTTTTGCCATAAATAGTTCCTTGGGCATTGACATCAGCTCCATATTCTAAAAGCAATGCGGCTATTTCATTGTGACGGTATAGTCCAGCAATCAATAAAGCTGGCGTGCCATGGATAGTATCTCTTATATTAGGATCAATACCAGCTCGTAAAAATGCCTTAATGATGGGCTTGGCAGTTGGCACATTACTATCTTCAACTGCTGCTAAGAAGAAATCTTTAGCTTGTTCAGGATCTTTTTCAATGAGCTTCCTGAAAAAGCCTTCAAGAACCCCAGGAGTTAACATTAAGTCATGAAATTCCTTATTAACCGATTTCAACTTGGTAAATTCTTTATAGGTTGCCGCTTCTGGGGTAAATGAAAGAATCAACGATTGAACTTCCGGTGGCAGTTTTGCCCATTGCTCAAATGGCTTAGTTTCTTTGGGTTCCATTGCTTGTAAAAGACTCATTGTTAGGGTGATGAAAACTGCAAGTAGTTGCTTCTTCATGTTTTACTCCTAGAATTATGATATTAGTTCATTATTTTTAACTCGACACCATCGATTAATAGAAAATAATTTCTTATTTTATTAATAATATCAATATTTAGAGTATTTTGCAAGATTTGATGGCTTTCTTGGGAAAATTTTTATGAAGCTTTTATTTAGTAGTGCAATTTTGTAGACTAGGGTAAATGCTTTGAAAGAAAAACTATAGGATAGAAGGTTTCAAAAAATGAATGTTAATGCTGCATTACTTTCGCTTATTTTACAAACAGATGGTACTACTAAAGCGATTCTCTGCCTATTTCTTTTGTTATCAATTATGTGCTGGGCCATTCTCTTTTATAAACGACGACTTTTGTTGGTAAAAATTCGAGATCTTAAGCTGGCGCAGCAGCTGGTAAGCAAGTCGTACGCTTTATCTGATTTATTAGCAAAGGCCACCCTTTTACAGGGAACTTTTCCAGGAGAAATGCTTGCCCATTATCTGAGTGAGCTTAAAACGGCCTTAACTATGTCAGGCAATTATAAGCCATTATTAGCAGACCGCGAGTGGCAATTATTGCAAACAAATTTACAGCATAGCATTGATGATGCACTTTCCAAAGAGGAAGCCTATATTCCCGTACTTTCAACAACGGCAGCATGCGCTACGCTCATTGGTCTTTTCGGAACTGTATGGGGCCTTATTCACGCATTCATAGGTATTGGCATTAAAAAAAGTGCTGATATAGCATCGGTAGCTCCCGGTATTGCAGAGGCGCTTATTACAACATTGGGTGGTCTTCTGGTTGCTATACCAGCTTTGGTAATGTTTAATTATTTGCAGGTTACCTTTAAATCATTTGAGCAACAGCTGATGATTTTTGCTGAAAAGAGCATAGCAAGTATGAAGTACGTGGCCTCAATAGAGCACCCAGACCTGCTTGCTGAAAAACAACCTCAAGCTGCTAAAACGGTTGGCATTCAATAGGGGGAAAATACACATGACTCGATTTACTCGACGCGCAAGAACGCGCTCATACTCTAGTGGCATGAATGATCTACCGCTTACACCACTCATCGATACCGCACTTGTTCTTTTAGTTATTTTTATAATAACTACGCCGGTTATGAACAATTCTGTTAAACTGGAATTGCCAAAAGGGCATGTCGATGAGGCAAGAACTAGCAATCAGGAAATAATGGTTGCAGTTAGCCGCAAAGGCGAGCTAACCCTTAATGGCAAAGTATTTGCTAAAGACCAATTGATGCATGAAATTAAAAAAATGGCAATTACAAAAAAAGACCGTGTTGTGTTTATACGTGGTGATGGCAATGCGCCTTATAAAGCCATAGCCGAATTAATAGATGCCATTAAATATATAGCCGGTGTTGAACATGTTGTTTTGGAAACTGAAAAAACTTGAGCCAGAACAGCTAAGACAGCTCAACATAGTAGGCAAATCCTCTGCTGTCCACATAGTTGTTATTTTGATAGTACTATGCCTTATGCTGTTTAGTTCCAATTCATTAAAGCAAACAGGCGCGATAGCTCGTATATATGTATCTCAAAGGCGCTTGTCGAATTCTGACCAGGTTAACAAAACCAATGCTCAGTCTGCTAGCCGCAACAATAAGCCCAAGCGTAGCGCAAAGATCCCCAAAAAAACTCCCAAGAAATTAGCAAAAGAAACATGCATAAAAAAACCAAAAGCTGTACCGCTTGAGACAATACCAAAAAATGAGATACTATCAAGCAAGCAAAAGGTAAAGCAAATGGAACCAAAAGAGGCTCTACCTTTAAAAGAGGAAAAGAAGATAGCAACTATGCCAGAAGAACCAAAGCATGCATCCGAGCTAAAACCTAAACCAGAGAAAAAAGTAGTTGATGCTAAAGCTATCGAAAAACCTGAATCCAAGAAACAGCTCAAGGAAGTGATAGAAGATAAGCCTAAGGAAGCCAAGCAGGTGAAGGCTATGGCAGAGCAACCTTTAAAGAAGGAAGTGACTGACAAATTAGTTGAGCAAAGCTTGCCGATAGGCAAAAATATCCCTATAACCGTCTTGAACACCTACCAAGTGGCTCAAGAATCCAAGGATGAATTGACGGTTTGGGAAAGAAAGATGCAAAAAGAAATGAATAATCAACTGCAGATGCCTGAAGGATTTGAAGATCGAGAACTCTTGCAGATAACTCTTTATATCGATAACCAAGGTAAGCCGGTATTAACCAATCAGTCAGGTTGTACAATTCCAGTGATTATAGCGGCGGCTCAAAAACTTTTGCTATCCTATAAGTATCCAAAGGAAGTTTGGCATTCATTTAGGGATTTTATTTTTTAGTGGGGTTATATGCTCTATAAGATGATGGCTCTTCTCTGTTGCATGAGCATTATTCATGCTGATCCGCTAGAAATAAAAAGGGATTCCAAGCAAAGTCATACGATAAGTATGAACTTATGCCTCGGCATTATTGGAGAGACTACAAGCGAATTAGCTGAGATAGCCGAGCTCATTGTCAAAGCACTTGAGCGAAGTGGGCAATTTAAAGTAACGGTGAACGTGTTTGAGCAAGTAAAAGCTAAAAAAGCGGTGGTTTCTTTATTCGATCAAGGCTATGGTCTTGCACTCTTTATTAATCTTTCGCAAGAAGCACAGGCAATCGAATGGCGTATCTATAACATAGCCCAAGCTACAATGATTAAGGGCAAGAGAATGTATAAGCGCGGTGGCTCTTTAGAAGGCTGGGCCTATAATCTTGCCGATGAACTTTGGTACGCATTAACCCAACAACCAAGCTCGTTTTCAAGTAAAATTGCATATATTAAGCGAAAGCAAGATGCTATAGGCAGAACCTCTTGCGTAGTCTGTACTTGCGACTATGATGGATCACATGAAAAAGAAATTTCTCATACTTGTCGCGGATATGTAGGTCTATCATGGCATCCTAATAGCGATTTTGCACGCCTTTTTTGCTCGCAGTTTACTCGCTTTAATCTCCAGTTAATCAGTCTCACGTTGGAGGGCAGAAAAAAAATACTTGTAGATTTAGATGGAACGTGTGTGGGAATATCACTTTCCAAGGATGGATCGCAAGGGATCTATGGAAGGTCGGGCGATATTTGGCGTTGTGTATTTAATAAAAGCACAAAACGAAGTTTGCATCAGTGTGTCATAGCTAACGATGGCAAAAATATGTCTCCGACGCTTTTAGAAAATGGCGATATACTTTTTTGCTCAGATTCAGTAACTTTGGCCAGAAATCTTAAACAAGCTGCAGGTCCCCACCTCTACTATTATCATAGTGATACTAAGCAAATAGACCCGATAACCTACGATGGCTATTGTGTAGGTCCGGCTTATTGTCCATTAGCTGATAAAATTGCTTATTCAAAGCGTGTCAATGGCATCATGCAACTGTTTATTTTTGATAGAAAGAAGCATATTCATGAACAGCTCACCTTTGACCTGGGCAACAAAATTGATTGTTCCTGGTCACCATGCGGTAATTACCTGGTATTTTGCTATGAGCATGACAAAAAAAGATCGATAGTCATTTTGCATGTGCTGTTGAAAAAGCGCTTTTTTATTACTGATGCCGCAAATGAATGCAGTTACCCTGCTTGGTCCCCAACGTATACCCTCTATCCAAGTTCAGCTACTCAAATCAAATAGTCTTTTGGCCTATCTTGCTTACTAACCTAGGAGCGAATCAATGAGAGCCGCCTACCTACTGGCATTTGAGTGATTCACAAAAGTAAAAAAAGATGCTATACTATGCAATAGTGTAAAGTTGCCTGCTTCGTCCAGGTTATTTCAATGAGGCAAAAAAATTCATGCAAATCAAAATTATTGTCTTTTACTAAAAAATTACAGTATTCTTGAACTATGAGCATCGCGTCAAATCGTTAGGAAAGAAAATTAATAAGAAAATGGTTTTCGCTACAGAATTGGGTTAATTATGAAGAAAATAAATTTAAAGCAGTTTAAAGGCGGGCCAATTAACCTTCTGTTTCTACTTGGAATATTATTGATAGGTATTTGGGCCCTTACTAAGTTAACTGACTATACAAGAACTACGCAAAGAATAACGTTGAGCGCCTTTCTAAAAAAAGTTGAATTAGGGGCAGTCAAAGAAATTCAAGTCATGGGTGATCAGGTATACGGAAAATATCGTGATAATCAGACACGATTTGAGACGAACATCCATCAACATGATACTAAAGTGTGGGATATTTTACGTAAGAATAATGTTGACGTAGATGTTATATCGCCAACATCATCAGACTTTAGCCTGTGGCATCTATTGCTTTTGCTTTCATTTGTTATGACGCCACTTGTTATCTGGTATTTTTTGCGTCAGTCACGCAACACCGGAGGCAACGGTGGGAATATTTTCAGTATGAGTAAAAGTAAGGCAAAAATGTTTATGCCTTCCCAAATCAAAGTGAATTTTAACTCGGTAGCAGGTGCAGTCGAAGCAAAAGAAGATTTACAGGATATTGTTGATTTCTTAAAAAACCCGGATAAGTACAAGCGCATGGGCGCTAAGCTTACCCGTGGTATCCTGTTAATAGGAGAGCCAGGCAATGGCAAAACTCTCTTGGCCCGTGCGGTAGCGGGCGAGGCTAATTGTCCTTTTTTTAGTATAAGTGGATCGGACTTTATCGAAGTTTTCGTTGGAGTAGGTGCGGCTCGCGTGAGGGACCTTTTTGCCCAAGCACGTAGACATGCACCAAGTATCATTTTTATTGATGAAATTGACGCGGTTGGCCGCCATCGTGGTAGCGGTCTTGGTGGTGGGCATGATGAGCGTGAACAAACGCTCAATCAATTGCTCACTGAGATGGATGGTTTTGATACATCGAATGCTTCAGTGATTGTGCTGGCAGCCACCAATAGGTCTGATGTTATAGATAAAGCATTAATGCGCCCTGGCCGTTTTGATAGGCAAGTACATGTTCCTTATCCTGATTTAATTAGCAGAGAAGAGATCCTTCAGGTACATGCTCAAGGCGTAAAAATTGACTCCGACGTAGATCTTAAGCAATTAGCGCGAGGAACACCTGGCTTTAGCGGTGCTCAATTGGCAAACTTAATTAATGAAGCAGCTATTGTAGCTTCAAGGCGAGGTCAAGAAAGAGTCTCTATCTATGACCTTGACGAAGCCCGAGATAAAACAATGCTTGGCAAAAAACACAAAAGGATGATGCTCTCCGAAAAAGAACGAAATATTTTGGCTCATCATGAAGCGGGCCATACCTTAGTCCTCTTGCTTACTCCCGAAACGACTGATCCGTTATACAAAGTTACCATAGTTCCACAAGGAGATAGCTTGGGTACCACGCATTGGCTGCCATTGCGGGATAAACATACTGAGTCAAAGGAAGAAATGTTGGCAATTATTATGGTAGCTTTAGGTGGAAGAGCAGCTGAAGAGCTTATTTTTAATACCCTTGAAAGTGGTGCTGTTAGTGACTTTCATATGGCAACTACCATTGCTCGTAAGATGGTATGCTTTTATGGCATGGCATCATCTCTTGGGACGGTTATTTACCAACAAACTAATGGGGGATTTGAATATTCTCAAGAAACGGCTCATCTTATTGATCGAGAAGTTCGGTCGATCATAGAAGCCTGTTATGAGCAAACAAAGAAACTTATAACAGATAACATAGATAAATTAAAACTTATTGCTCAAAAACTTCTTGAAAAGGATACCTTATTTGCAGGTGAACTTTATGAGTTGCTTAGCTTGCCTCCTCGTGAAGATCATAAGCTTTGCTAAGTGATTCTCAATTCTTAATTGAAAAAAAAACTAATTGTGGTAGACTTCTAGAGTAACTATCTCTAACATTAGAAAAAAGCGAACGAGCACTCAGAAAGGATTTTACCATGTCACGTATATGCGCTGTTTGTGGCAAAAAGCCACAGGTGGCCAATATTGTTAGCCACGCAAATAACCGTACTAAGAAATGGGTATACCCCAATGTTCATAAAATGCGCTTTACCATAACTGCTTGTGCTGATAAAACGGTACACGCAGGTAAGGTATGTACAAAGTGTGTAAAGGCGCAGAAGATTCAAAAAGTAATTTAAGAGAGAAAAAACCATGGCTAATACCAAGTCAGCTAAAAAACAAGCAAAGCAGAATGAAGTACGCAGACAGCGTAATTTGGCACGCAGAACTGCTATTAAAACTTCTATTAAAAAGGTTATGGGTTCCCTTGAAAAAGGTGCAGATCAAGCAAAAACAGAAGAACTTTTGAGTGATATAGCAGCAAAATTAGCTCGTGCCAAAAGCAAGCGTGTGATGCATAAAAATACTGCCTCACGCAAGCTTAGCCGTTTAGCTAAACGAGTCAATGCAGCATTTGCTCCTAAAAGCACTGAGCAAGCTGCTGGAAAGTAAGTAAACTAGCTCGGCTGGGACTTTGAGTAGGCTTTAGCAACTTCCAATTGATTTTATTCACTGGGCCCGGATGCTCAACGAGCATCCATCTTGGCTGAAAAATTATTTCTTATCAACTTTATTTTTTAGGGCATTAGGCAGTAAGAAACCACCCATTGCTATACCTGTAGCCCAGCAAGCAAATGTTTTGCCTTTATGATCAAGGCGTTGGGGGTTAAGTTTTTGTAATAAGAGATTTGTTCCAATAAAAATAATACTCATAACTCCGATGCCAGTGTTGCGTTTGGCATCCTCATTGCTCGTCAATATATCAGCTTCAAAGAGTGTGCGGGCTATAAAACTATTGGCAAAAGCAGCTATTAGTTCACTTGGTAAAAGTTTTGCAAGCAGCTGATTTCTTTCGCGGGTTCGAGCCTGCCGTTCCTTTTCTTCAGCATCTCTGGCGATCCTTTGGCGGGCAGCTTGAGCCAGACCTTCTACGTTTTCAGCATGGGCATGAGCTTGTGCCATAAGTTCTTCATAACTTACATTAGCATCTTCATCATCTTGAATTATTTCTTCTTGCCCAAATGCATTAGCTAGATCTTGCTGCTTCCAAAGGCGTCTATTGAGCAAAGTACTGGCCTGGTGAATTTCTTTGTCATTTAGAGCCGGATAGCCGTCAATGTACACCCTTCCTCTACGAGTGCCCATGTTGCTAAAGCCTTGGATGCTTTTACGACACAGCGGGCACGTATTGCTTTGATGAGTCTTACTATTGCTTAAGATGAGTGATCCTAGACAGTAAAGATGAAATCGGTGTGTCGGATGACACGATAGGCAAACAATGGGCTTTGTTATATTAGTGGTAGTACAGATAGCACAGCTTGGGCCATCTTGAGAATCTGTATTACTCCCTTCAGGCGAGTCATTGTCCACGTCTCTAGCCCGCTGATCATTATTTTCAGAACCTCGAAGCCAAGGAAATTCCATGGCTATGGTTATTTGTCCATGCGGACAAGCAAGAACTGCTAATACCGTGAGAGCCAGCGGCAGTTTGTTATGAGTCATGTTGTTCCATTCTTCAAAAGCGGTTATTACTCAGTTGACCAAGATGTTATCAATCTTACATTAAGCTTTTCGATTGGTCTTCTTTTTGAAAATCTTTGGCAATACAAATCCACCTAAGCCTGTACCCAAGGCCCAGCATAAGGCCGTTTTACCAGCATTGTCATAGCGTGTAGGATGATACTTTCCTAATAGTGTTTGAGCTACAAAAAAGGTCAACACTGATGCTGCAATACCTGCAATGTGTATACCACCAGGTTCTCGGTTTGTGTATGAGTCATGTGACCAAGCCCGATGCATCAATGAGCTTATAGCTGTTGCTGTAAGTAGTTCAAGTGCTAAGCCAAATGATGACTTTGATAGTGCATCAGCGGCAACAGGTGAAGGCTGAGGAACGAATGAATCAGGTTGACCGACGTGAGGTTGAATAAATTGAGAATTGCTTCTTCTTAGTGCTTCTAATTTCTCCCGAAAATCGTCATTTAGAGCATTGAGCCTGCTTCGGGCAAATTGACTACTTGCTTCAGCTTGCTCTCCGCCCCTGTTTTCACGCTCAAACCTATGTTGATTATTTTTGCGCAAAACCCCACGATTTTCTTCTTCTTGCAATTGACGTGCCAGGTGCTCATCTTCATGATGGTCAGCTCGACAATCAGGGCAGGTTGATTTTTCAGACCCTGCGACTACATGTATGCAGTTGAAATGAAAAATATGCTTTTTGCAGGACAGGCGATCAATTAGACAGCCTTGCTTAAAGCGGTCACCGCAGACTGAGCACTTCGTTTGGGGATGTTGGCCAGGTTTATACACATGAGCTAATAAATTTGATGAGCTAATGCTTTCTTGACAGGATGGACAGGTAGCTGCCTCTCCGTCATTTTTTATTAACCATCGATCGTCTAGGCATTCTTTACACAGAAAATGGCCGCAGGGCTGTATGGCTAGACCTACTTTCTTTTCTTGATCAAAAGATCGAGAACAGGAAGGACATTTTTTAGCGTAATCGCTATCTTGATCTCGTTGAGTATGTGCTCCATCATCTTGTAATGTTCTAGCTAAATCTCGTTCCATACCAACAGCCAAGAAGCTAATGCTGCTTATAAGTAAGAGAGCTAATGAAGAAACTGGGTGCTGAAATTTCATAAAAATAATTGCTTTTGATTCAGGTTTTATTAGTCCAAGATGCCATCTATCAAGCGTTACCATCGGTCTTCTTTTTAAAAATCTTTGGCAGGACAAAGCCACCTAAACCGCTGCCTAAGGCCCAACATAGAGTTGTTTTGCCAGGATTATCATATCGTGCAGGATGTAATTTTCCTAATACCTTTTGAGCTACAAAAAAGCTCAATAGTGACCCGGCAATGCTGGCAATACGTATGCCAGGTTCTTGATTTGTGTATGAGTCATGTGCCCAAGCTTGATATATTAATGAGCTCATAGCAGTTGCGGTAAGCAGCTCAAGAGCTAAGCCAAATGGTCGCTTTGATGGGGGAGCAGGTGGCACCGGTGCAGCTTTTGGCTGGTATTGGTAAGCCGCCGGCATGCCTCCAGGTTTCGGACCTGGTGGATAGGGTGGCATACCACTAAATGGAAATCTGCTTCCGCCCAATAGTTCTTCCATGAAATCGTCATCTACCGGTTGATCGAGTGGTATATTGTTGACGCCTCGGTAAATCGGACTACTCGCGTCTTGACGGATATGGGGGTTTCTGCGGCCAAACCTATGAGCACGTTGGCCATCTCCACGATTTATCTCGTCTTGCAATTGGTGTGCCAGGCGCTTGCCTTCAGGGTCTGGTTTCGGACCGCCTGCTTTATGGCTTATTTTGTTGCCAAGCCCTGGGTGGATAGCCCGACATTCAGGGCAGGTTGCATTTTCAGCTTGGGTAAGTATGTGTTGATTGATGCACTTTGCATGGAAAATATGATTTTGGCAAAAGAAACGATCAATGTCGTCACCCCTCTTATAGCTTTCTTGGCAAATTGAGCATGCAGTTTGGGAGTCTTTACCATGATGATATTTATTTGCTAATAATTCAAACGAGCTAAAGTCTTGTCGACAGGTTGGGCAAGTTGCTTTCCCAGCATTTTTCTCTTTCCATTGTTCTAGGCATTCTTTGCAGAAAAAGTGATCGCAAGGTTGTAGGGCTACACCTAGTTTTTTTTTGTCATCAAAAGATTCCATACAGGTGGGACATTCCGTGGTATCATCATAAGACTCAGTATTTTGAGCTGGCATTGTCCCATCTTGTAATTCTCCTCCTAAATCTCGATCCATACAACCAAGAAAAGAAATGTTTCCTAAGAGTAAAAGAGCTAATGAGTAGAGTATGTGCTGTAATTTCATAACATTATCCTTATTAAATTCTTATGCGTAACGCTATTTATTTCAAAGCTAAAAAATGTTACTACCAAGATAGCTGAACTTTGCAGAAAAGTTAAACGGTATTTTGCGGGATAAATGACCACTTTGATTTTAAATAGAAAAATGCTTAAAAATTAACTCATTATACATTTTGCATTTTCTGCATCACTGGTCATCCTTTTTTGCGCGTTCATCCATAAGAGTGCAATAGCGCATGAGAATCTGGGAGCCAAGCGACGTGGCAACTCTTGATGAGCTGATATTTTCGATTAAAATCGCCATAGTAAGGGGCTTATTATCCTTATACCGAAAATAAAGAACAAACCATCCGTGCTCTTCATATTTCTTTCCTAGTGATCTTTTTGCCAAATCACTTGTTTGCGCCGTTCCCGTTTTTGCGTAAATTTCAATATCCTTTAAGCGGCTGAGACTCCGTCCGGTACCTTTTTTGATAACATGCTGTAGCGAGTTTTTTAAAAATTGTAATGTCGGCTGAGAAATAGCGACCGTTTGCTTTGCTATCGGTTCAGATGTCAGTATACGTGGCCTGACAAGGTAGCCTTCGCAAATAGCCGAAATCATGCATGCTGCTTGCATGGGAGTAATTAATAAGAAACTTTGACCTATAGCTGCTGATAATGTTTCTCCTGGCCACCAAGGTTCATTCTTTACCCGTAATTTCCACGCTGAAGTTGGGATAAGCCCCGCTTTTTCTGGAAGTAGGTTTGTTGTTTTACTACCAAGGCCCAATCGTTGTGCATAGTGGGCGAGTGTATCAATTTTGATCTTGGTAGCAATATTGAAGAAAGGCGTATTGCATGAATATGCGAGGGCTTGTTCAGCATTGATAACGCCATGGCCATGTTGATTATTGCAGTGATAAGGTCGATTTGCAAAATTTACATGTCCTATACAATACCACGAGGTATCTTGCGTGATTATGCCTTCATCAAGAGCAGCGCTGAGAGTGACTAGTTTAAAGAGTGAAGCAGGCGGATAGCAAGCATTAAGAGCACGGTTTATGAAGCACTTTTTATCTTGCAAAGCTTGCCAATCTTGCTTATTAACTTCATGAAGAAACATAGTAGGATCGAAGGCAGGTCTTGAGAGTAATGTTCTTATAGCGCCAGTTTGGGGATCGAGAACTATTATTGCCCCTGATTCTTCCTCGGGAAATAGTTCTTCAGCAATATGCTGTAAATCGATATCAAGGGTTGTTTCGATAGTGCCGCCTGAAAGAGCTCTTTTTACTTCCTCTTCTGCTAAGTTTTTCCCAATAGAATTAATTGTCTTTACGCGCTGGCCTACTTCACCCCGTAATTTTTCCTGGAAAAGCATTTCTAATCCCATAAGCCCGGTTGATTCAGTTCCAATGTTACCGAGGTAGCCAATAATATGACTAGCAACTGTTTTAAAGGGATAATGTCTTTTAAAATGATGGGTAATACAAATATTTTTGTGATGCGGGAACTGTTCAATTATACGGCTAAACTGTTCAAAGGGTATATCTTCAGCTAATGGTATTTTTTTTGATAATTTTTCCGCTTTGGCGATCATCTCTTTTGCCCCAGCAGGTAAAGAAAAAGAATGCTCTAACTGGGTAATAATTTCTTCTTGTTCGGGGGTTAGCTTTTGTTGGCCGGTACCTTGCCAATGAAGCGATCTAAAAGGTCTGTTGGTCGCAAGCAGTCTGCCATTGCTATCGATAATGTTGCCTCGTAATGAGGCAATTTTTTCATAACGGAGAAAATTTTTACGACTAAGCCTAAAGAAGTTTAAGTTCAGCATCACCTGTAAGTTGAAAAAATGGTACAGCAGCGCCATAAAACAAATACCGAAAATAAGAACAAAAAATCTAAGGCGATTGGTAAAAATAGGTGCTAAATGGTCCATGTGCTAACCGTCATTTTCGGTCTTTTGATAACGGGCTGTACTAATAGCTGTTTTATGGCCAAGCAATCGTTGCATAGTGTCAAGATCCGCTCCCTCTTTAAACATATGAGTAGCAAACGAATGCCGTAATAAGCAGGGTGTTAAGCTAGAACTTGTAAGCAAGAATTGGCGAAACATCGCACATATTCGTTGAACAGACCTGACGGTCAGCGGTGTTGAGCGGAAGCTTAAAAAAACGCGCTCTTCAATGCTTTGCACCCGAGGTCGTTCAAGTTGAATATAAGCCTGTAATAATTTCAATGCCTGCGCGCCAAAAAATACTCTACGATCTTTTTTGCTTTTAGTCCGAATTTTGATCGATTGAGCATAAAAATCTATGTGGCCAAATTCAATATGTACAAGCTCAGAAACACAAACCCCTGTTGCATAGAGAAGTTCTAAAATTGCTTTATCACGCAGCGGACGCTTGGTAGGTAAAGCATTATCAGGTGTTTTGTCTAAAAGATCAAGTACCTGAATAACGGGCAGTACAACAGGATCTTTAGGCGGAACATAGGGGCGTTTTAACGTAACCTCAAGAGGAATGTGATCTTGTTCTAAAAATTTTTTAAGCGAGCTAAAGCAAGATATTTTCCTTGCAATTGAGCTTGCATTTACCTCAAGTGCAAAAAGACTTTCTACATATGTTTGCAACACTTCTTCCAGTAGTGTTTCTCGATATTCATTTTCATCTACCGTGAGCCAAAAAGCGGTAAATTGATCAAGATCAGCTTGATAGGCTTTTTGCGTATTTTCTGCTCGCTGTTTTTCATGCTTTATATACGATAAAAATTGTTTTTTTTTATTGTCAAATTCAATTCTATTCATACGTCGCTAGCAAGGTTAATAAGTTTAGATATCACTTTCCCTGAGATTGCTTATGGTGGGTATCTTTTCTATAAGCAATTGATCCTATGTTGTACAAAAATATACAATATGAGTATATTTGTTAGCATGATTATGTAAATTTTTTCAAGAAAATGATAGTATAAGCTCAAAATTAACAGTGAATTCAAAGAATCTTACTTCCAAGCAGTGCAATTAAGCGAAAGAGAGATTCTTTCTTTCGCTTAATTGCAAAAAAATAGGCGCACATAACGTTCACAAATTTTTATGACAACAAATACTTGTGCAGTTGCGATCGCCATGAGCGATCGCCAAAGAGCTCAAAAGATACTTATGGTATTGCGTCAAGCGACCAAGGACATGACGCGGCCTATGGTGGCTCTTATTAAAGAGCTCTTCGGGCAAGACCCCTTTTTAATTCTTGTTTCTTGTCTTTTAAGCTTACGTGCCAAAGATGCTAATACGTTTGTTGTGTGCAAACAACTTTTTGCACGTGCTCGCACGCCAGCCCAGTTGCTTACCATACCAATTCCAGAACTTGAAAAGATTATTTTTTCAACCGGATTTTATCGCAAAAAAGCTCGGCTGTTACATGCAGTCAGTAGTGATCTTATCAAAAGGTTTGACAATAAAGTACCTGCAAGCCTGCCAGCTTTGTTGTCTATTAAGGGTATTGGCAGAAAAACGGCAAATCTCGTTTTAGGGGAGGGATTTGGTATACCCGCAATTTGTGTAGATACTCATGTGCATAAAGTAGCAAATCGGTTGGCGATTGTTAAAACTAAGACACCGGAACAAACTGAAGAAGCACTCGCTAAACTCATACCTCAAGATCAATGGATCGAACTTAATCAGCTTTTTGTGATGTGGGGCCAAAATATTTGCGTGCCAATTTCACCGTTTTGTTCTCGCTGTCCACTGTATTCACTCTGTTGTAGATCTGGCGTAACGCATCGGCGGTAAAAAATATTTAAAAATGCTGGTAAATATTAAATTTTTTTGATATACTGGCTAAGTAATAAAGATTTACCGTTTTTTAAACTTGATAAATCTTGTAGAATTTTTAGCGATAAAACATAAGCAGTTTGCATATCCGATGGATACTTTTTTTAATTACCTATCTTCTAACCAAGTAAGCGAGAACTATTCTAACGTTAATTGGGACATGAATTGCGCTATTTTTTCTTTATGCTATACTACAAATGCAGAATATAAAAACCGCTGGAATAGCGGGGTTCGCTTGGTAAATATTTTGACGTTGCTCAGAAATTCCCAAGAAGCTTGTACTTTTGCAAGTGCAAGTAATTCACGAGCTTTTAGAAAAATAAGCTATCTTATTGGCCAACATTATTTACAAGGTTGTGCGCAATAAGCAATTATACAACACTCTATTTCAAGGTGAGGAACCGAAAAAAATGAACACGAATATTTATGTGGGAAGACTAGCTCGTACAGTTACAGAAGATGCTCTAAAGGCTGCTTTTGAGCAATTTGGTGAAGTTATTTCAGTTAAGCTTATTAAAGATAGGCTTACTGGAGAAGCTAGAGGTTTTGGCTTTGTTCAAATGCCAACAGCTCAAGCTCAGCAAGCAATTGCTAAAATGAATGGTACTGAATTAGAAGGACAAAGAATTATAGTAAACGAAGCCCGTGAACCAGAAGCTGGTGGCGGTCGTCCACCCCGCACAGGCGGTTTTGGTGGTGATCGTGGCGGTAGCCGCGGTGGCAATGGTAACGGTGGATGGGGTCGTAGATAAGATTTCCTTTCTATTAAGTTAATCAAAAAGGCGAAGCTAGAAATAGCTTCGCCTTTTTCACATCGTACCTTGCTCAAATTGGATCTCGCCTTCAACAAGCTTTTTGTAATAAGGTGAAATCTTAATAAGTTCTTCTTTAGAATGAAAGAGGATATTTTTCTCTGTTAGCAGCAGAGAAAAATCTAGTATACCTACAGCTTGCTCAAGAGTATTAAGACGATGAGCAATGACAAAAGTAATCGCATTTCTTGCTAATTCATCAATCATGTTCGTAATTGCCTTTTCGCTTACCTCATCTAGGCTGCTTGTTGGCTCATCGATCAAGAGTAAAGCGGGGCTAAAGAATTTTGCTCTTAAATATAAATTGGCAAAGTTGAGCCGTTGGCGTTGACCTCCAGAAAGATTTAAACCACTTTCACCAATAAGGGAATGGAGTCCTTCTTTTTCGGCAAAAAGTTGCCAAAGACCCACAGAAGTAAGAACCTTTATGAGCTCCTGATCAGTGTGCTCGGTGCCATGAGGTAACCCAAAAAGAAGATTATAACGAATAGTTCCCCGCAAGCTGCTGGCTACTTGACCTTGCAGTGCAACAATATACTTACGAGTGAAATCATCAACTTTATAGATGTTAACGTCCTGGATACATACGGTACCTTGCGTAGGCTTGAGCTGTCCACCTAGAATAGAAATAAGCGTGGTTTTGCCAATGCCAGAAGGTCCAATGATACCATAGAGTTTGTTTTGGTCATGGCGTGAAATTTCCAAGTGAAGTGAATGGCCGTCAAAAATAGTGGCTTTCTGAGTATAGTTAAAATGTAGATTATCTATGGCTACCATGAGCGTATCAACGTCTTTATTTATAACGGGTATAGCAACTGCTGGCGTTTGTATGCTTAACACTGGATATGTTTGTTTGCCGAAAGATCTTATAAAGTTGAAAAGATCGCGAATACGTGTAGTTGATTTCAAGATCTTTTTTATCTTTTTTCCCAATCGCATAATTTCATATGAGCCATTAATATACGTCATCAATAACGCTGTCCCCATCACTATTGAAATTGCGTTGCTTTTAATAAGAACAATGAGATATGATCCTAAGACCAAAATACTGAAAAGATACAGCAATCGGGTTATAAAAGTAAGGGCAGAAAAGGCAATCCATGAAGTACCTGCTACGTCCATCATATGAATATTGGTGTTCTTAAGATTGGCTTCTATTTCATTGCTTGCAAAACAGGATCGAATAAATTGTATTTGGGCAAGGTTTTCTATGTTTATACTATTAAGGCGATCAGAAGCATTAATGACCTCAGGTTCAAACGCCCGAGTGCTCAGCAATTGAAGGAAGATGTTAACGCTTCCAATTAATAAAATCATGGCAAGTGCCAAAATTCCTAACCATGTATCAAAGTGAAAGAAAGAAAGTACTACCGTGAGAATTCCTATGAAAGTGGGTAATAAATCAAAAGAAACAATATCCAGGAGATCTTCATATTCATTTACCCCTCTTTCAATCTTGCCAATAATTTTACCGCTTGACCGAGTTGTGTGATAAATGGGATCGACGGTTAAAAAAAATCGATGAGCATAATACAGAAGACTGTGAATCGATTGCCTTTGTAAAATAGCTGAAAGATAGAGAGCGCCATACTCAATGCAAATAGCAATACCCCAAAATGCCATGAAAATAAAAAAGAAATAGAGTTTCTGAGTGGCAACGAGAAATCCGACAAACAGAGGAATGAGGGTATAAAAAGCATTATCAAGAGTTTCGGCTAATAAAATAGAAAAAAAATATTTTTTCTGCACCCATATTACGTGCCACCATGGTTGCTCAAAATTGATCGGCAAAATATGGGCTTTATGCTTAAAATCAACAAGATTTTTCCAAAAATGATAATAGGCTTTTGGTAAGTTTTTAAAATGGAAAAAAGACATACTCAGTTCTTTCTTTAAAAAAACAGCTACGCTTATAGGATAACACAAAAGAGACTAGATAGGTACCAATTTCAATTTATGGTATACTCATTTCTTGGGAATTATCATGAATTGATAGCTATACTGCAAAAAATCATTGTGCCAAATTTTCTGTGCAGCTAAGCTTGTATATATATTGAAAGGAAACTATGCAATCAGCTGAATTTAGTCTACTCGGGTGGGTTAAATCGATCGGACGATCATGGACAGGATCATTGGCTGTCTTCAAGCCGACGGAGCTTAAAAATTTTCTGCTTTTAGCGCTTAAAGCATTAAAGGAGAATTATAAGGTTATTTTCGGTGCCTGTTTAATGATATTCGTATCCGCTACTTGTTGGGAAAAATTTTACCCCCGATCTTTTTTTTGGGCGCTCGTATATTCTTTTTGCTTTTGCGTTTTCTTGCTTGCATTACGCTCAAGTTCAGAACTTAAAACAGCAAGATATTATGCAAGTAAATTGATTTCTTGGTCAACCCTTACTCTTGCTATTGCATTCGGCATAAGCGGGCTATTGTTTATGTGGATGATAGTTAATTCAAATGTAGTTATCTTTTTTTTAGCAATTCCCATCGTGATGTTGGATCTCATGGTATTTTTTGTATATGATGCTCAAGAAACGTTCAAAGAACAATTCATGGCATTAGCTCGATCACTCATTATGTTTGTGTATAACTATCCTTTCTTTTTTTTAACTTTTGCAATAGTTTATATTTTTAACTATTGCTTCAATATATTAGTAACGATTACTTTTAGAAATAGCGTTGTTGAGCTGGTACTTCGTCAATTATTTTTTTATATGATAGTATTCCCAGTGTATAGTGCTCTTATAACCAATTTCTATATTAAAAGGATTCATGAGCAATTTTCACTGTATTATAGGTAAAAAGTATTAAATAAAGAGAGTGTATGAAGTTGAAAACTATTGGTGCTGCTGCAAGAACAATTCTTAGTTATTGCCTTATCGTGTTCGTGTCGATTGTGTGCTTTATACCACTTTTATTACTTATTATGCTTCCTGAGAACTATCGTTATACCAATCGTCTTTATTTTGCAATTCTCAATTTCTTGTATAAAAGTTCGCTGCTATTCCTATTTTTGCCAATCCACTTGCGTGGCAAAGAGAATTGGCCTTCTCAACCAGCCATTATTGTCGCTAATCATCAATCATCAGTAGATGTTCTCATGATTGGCTCTCTGTGCAATGGGTTTCCTCACGCATGGCTTGTACTAGAATATTATGCCCATCACTTTATTTTAGGCCCTTTTGTTCGCCGCATGAATATTGTTGTAAATGATACCACTACGGTTAAAGCTGCCCGAGCTCTTGCGCATGCTATTCATTTTGCTAAAGAACATTGCAACCATATGCTTGTTTTTCCTGAAGGTGCCAGATTCGCCGATGGTACTATACATAAATTTTATGAAGGGTTTGCGGTGCTTGCCAGAAAAACAGGTCGTCAGGTAATTCCAGTTTTTATGAAGAACAATGGCAAGATTTATCCTCCTCATAGTATCTTAATTCACTCATACCCGGTCGAAGCTGTTATCGGACAAGCATTTACCTATAATCCTGACAGCGACACAGATGATCTTTTTACTCAAAAAGTGTATAATTGGTTTGTTGAGCAAAACAAACAAAATGCTCAAGAATAGCTTTTTTTCTAGCGCTGCTTTTCGCGTTAATTTAAGTGTAATCTACTTCTTGCTATTTTTTATAAATTTGCAATGTTTGATCGTAGGCAAACAAGTAGGTTAGATGTGCATTTTCGACTTATTGGAGGCAGCAACTAGAAGTTTTGGCACCATAAGCCAGAAGAAGCTCTTTCATCTCTTTATCAGCAGCAAGCGTTAAAGCTGTACTGCCATTCTCAGTTTCAGCATTAACATCAGCACCATGATTCAAAAGAAGCTCCACAATTTCTCTATGATCTTTATTATGATCTTTTACAGATGCGCACATTAAAGCTGTACCACTATACATGCCTGCGACGCTAACGTCAGCTCCACATCGCAAAAGAAGCTCTACTAATTCTTTATAACCATCATGAACTGCAACTATTAAAGGGGTCTCCCCCCAGCGATTTTTAGTATTAACATCAGCCCCATTTTCGATAAGAAGATTTGCTATCTCTTTGTGCCCATGCACAGATGCCAATATCAAGGCTGTTTGGCCATATTGATTTGCAGCATTAACATCAGCACCAGCACGAATAAGATGCTCAACTATTTCTTTATGCCCTTTTTCCGATGCTAGCAGCAA
This sequence comes from uncultured bacterium, assembly GCA_963706585.1. GTDB lineage: Bacteria > Babelota > Babeliae > Babelales > Babelaceae > MFD02248-292. The sequence continues at coordinate 1,184,641 of OY970169.1, read as the reverse complement.
AGCAGTGTTGTGTTTAAAAGTACATTTGGCATTAACATCAACACCAGCGAGAATAAGAAGCCCCACAATTTCTTAATGCCCATTTATTGATGCCAACATTAATAGTGTTTTTTCCGACTCATCTCTAATATTTATATCGCTTCCGAACGCTATAAGAGCTTTTACCACATCTATATCTGGATGTTCCGAGCCGCAGAGCTTTAACAATATCTCATCAGCTTTCTGCTTGTTTGATTTAATTAAATGTTCAGCAATAGTTGCTTTATTAGACTCGCAATGAGTCTGAAGTAAGGTTCGAGCTTGATGATTGATTTGGCTTAAAACAGCCAGTTGCTTAAATCGTTTAAATACACTTTCATCAGGCATTACCGAAAAGAGAAATATGTGCTCTTTAACCTCGCTTGGTAATTCACCAAAAGTTAAAGTTCTGATGCGCTCTAAAAGTTGTTTAGCAATAGCTGTTGGGTCATCTTGAGAAAGTAGATATGCTTCTAGCATTTGTTGTTGCACTTCCAAGCCGAGCTTTCGCCATGAAAAGTCTCCTTCATCAAGTACTTCTTCATCAATTTCTTGCCTTTTTTTGGGATCAATGCATAATAACATATCAGATCTTTGGAGGGGATTTTTACTGAATCGTTTTAACTCCCGTTTAATGTACTTTATAGCATTTTCACTGGAGGGAATCATTAATCCGTTAATAATTTCATTAAGATCATTTGTACTAAGCTTTGGATCTAGTTGTTGAGCAATAAAATAAGCTATAAGTTCCTGTAGCGAATCAATATCGAGAAAATTAGCTATAGAAATTAATTTACAAAGCTCTTCTGGCGTTTTTTTCGATAAAAATGCAAGCTTATCTATGGCCTTTTGAAATGTAATTTTACTGTCTTTTTGTCTGAGAGAAGCAATTTGAGCCATCAATCTTAACATTTCTTCAAGTTCAACTGAGTGAAGCTCTGGAAAGCGAAAATGAGTTTTCCCTTGAGGAGCAAAATTAAGCATATCAAGCAAAGTTCCAGAAATCGAAAAAATATCTTTGCTAATCACAAACTCTTGTTTGTCTTTGCTCTCAAGTGAAATGGTATCTGGCAAGTCCATTGACACTAGTTTTCCAAGACACATAAAAACCATTAAGATTGCAATCTTTACATTCATTTTGTGAACCTATTAACAGAGCTTTCCTGTACTTGTGAGTATGTCACTATAAGATACGGACGTTTTTTAGCAGGCTTTGTTGTTTCTATATTTATAGTTATACTTTGACCAAGTTTATATAACAATCTAAAAAGCCGCTCTAGAGAAAAACCTGATAATTTGCCCCTCATGAGCAATGAAACTTTGGGTTGGGTTATTTCAAGTAATTTAGCTGCCGCCGCTTGGGTAAGTTTCTTTTCTTTAATTAGTCTTCTGATTTGAATTGCCAACTCGGCTTTTGCAAGACGTTCTTCAGGATTGGAAAGTCCAAGATCAGCAAAAACATTTCCACTACTTTCTTCAATTTCTATTGTTTCTATTTTTTTATTTTTCATTTTTGAACCTTTTTCCTTAATTTGTAGTCCTCATAAGCCATCTTAAGACGCACTTCTACAAGATCCATTTCTTCTTTAGGAGTTGAAATACCACTTTTTGACTTCTTTTGAAATACATGAAGCACATAAATAGCATTTTCAAATTTTACAGTGTATACAGCCCTATAAGTTCCTGCTTTACTATATTCAATTATTTCAAGTACTTGTGCGCCGCCAAATCCTTTAAGAGGCCTTGCATTTTCAGGTTTATCACCCCATTGTACGGTGAGCAATGCAAGGCCAATACTATTTTGTACTTCTTTTGGCAAAGCTTTTAAATCTCGCTTGCTTCTACCAACCCATAAAAGTGATTTTACTACCATATGTTCCTCATAACCTGATTCTCATAAGATTATACCAAAGTTGGAATAAATATGCAACCTTGTTAAACACTGTATTAATGGCCATATTATTTATAGGCATGTAAAAAGACATTATAATACCTTATAAACGGCATATAACGGATATGAACAAAATCTTTTCTAATTTTAAGTAATTATGAGGAGAAAGACGAATTCCATAAGGAAAATTTGGACGACTTTCTAAAAACGAATGCAGGATTTTTATATGTCCCGTCGTACCACTTTTTACCTCAATACCTATAACATTATTGTTTTTGCAATGAAGATAATCATTTCAGCTTGACTGCCAGGTTTCTCTCGATGCCAGAAAAATAATTGCTCTTTGTGATAAGGATTTGAGTAAGCTAATAATTCTTGTCCAATAAATGTTTTAACAATTTCTCCTTTATTAATGAAATGGGTAAAAGGATCAATGATCCAATCTCCTAATTTTTGACCAAGTGCTGTTTGACAGAGAGCAATATCTAAAAATATTATAAAGAAAGGGCTTGAATTATTCTGTCCGGATACAGATATGGTTAAAAAATTTAGCGGCGTCTTGGCTCAAGCTCAAAATTAATAGTGACAAAATACTCAAAATTTTTTCCAAACTGTTTAACTGATGAGTTTTCCTACTTGTCTTGCTCCTCGTATGAGCAACGTCTTGCGGGAAGAGCCATTTCCATTCAAGAAGGTATTTGTCTATAATTGGATTCGGTCGCAATATCATATAAAAATTGTAAATTATTGGTACTAATTTTTGCAGCAATCTGCAGATTATTCGGAGATATTTTGAGCTAATTTTACAGAAATATCAGACGATTTTTTATGAGGCAATTATAGTGGGGGATGGGTCATATGTCATGAATCAGGAAAGTTGTTTTCTTTTTGCATGCATTGGTTATAATTATTTTGCTATCAAAGAATCAACCAAGCTTTAATTTTATAAAGCAATTAGCTGAGCCAAATATTGCTCAAGCAAAATACAAGATTCAGCACATTCTCTTTGAGTAACCATGCTTATTATTGCTTATCCACTAGTCTTATATTGTATGCTGCCGTGCTTGATTGCCCTTGCTTGGTGGCGATGGTTTTACTACAAAAGGCCTCGCTATCTCTATTCAAGCATTCGAATATTTGATTCGGTAAAAACTCGTTCACCTTGGTTCTACGAAGCTATTGTATTTACCTTGCGATTAGCAGCATTAGTAATGCTTTGTTTTGCGCTGTGCCGCATGAGAAAGCCAGAAGAGCAAACAAAAATATCTGTCGAAGGTGTTGATATTCTCTTAGTTATTGATGTTTCTGGAAGTATGCAGCTCTTTGACGATTTGAACGATAAACGTTCACGTATTGCCGTCGCTCGATCTGAAGCGCTTAATTTTATAACAAGACGAACTAATGACCCTATTGGTATTGTGTTGTTTGCCAACGGAGTTGTCTCCCGTTGCCCACTTACGCTTGATAAAAACATCCTAACGGAGCTTATGCAGGAGGTTACCTTAGGTATTATCGACCACACTGGCACCCTATTGTCTCGTGCTATTCTAACAGCAGCAGCACGCTTAAAAAATTCAAGTGCCAAAAGCAAAATTATGATTGTGCTCACTGATGGTGAACCATCAGAAGGTGATAGTAGTCCTGAGGAGGCTGTTGCATTGGCTAAAAAAATTGGTATAAAAATCTATACCATTGGTATTGGATCACCAGAAGGTGGATTTATGCCGACCCTTTTGGGATTGCAGCGAGTAAAAAGCGCGCTTAACGTACCTCTGCTTAAGATGATTGCCGAGAATACTGGCGGACAGTTTTTTGAGGCTAAGAATCCTGCAGAACTTGCTCGCATTTATCAAACAATCGATTCGCTTGAAAAGCACGAGAATGAAATGCCTTTGTTTATGCATTATTATGAATATTTTATGTTATTCTTATGGTTAGCATTTTTTTTGCTAGTGATTGAATGTGTTATATGTTCAACAGTGTGGTTAACACTATGAGCTCTGTGTTTGCTGCTATTACCTGGGCTAACGGCCACTATTTCTTGTTGTTGTTTTTAATAAATCTGGTTGTCATCGTTCTCTTACTACGACGCTTTTTTTGGCAACAAAAACTTGCGGCTTTGCTGTCTCCAGATCATGAACAGAATAGCTTATTGCGTAATTTTTCCTTAAAAAGAAAAGCAATAAAAACTTGTGCGTTGAGCCTAAGTCTTGTTTTTTTAAGTGTAGCACTCTTAAGACCACAATGGGGTACTATTGAGCAGAGAGTCCAACAAGAGGGTCGAGATATTTTTATAGCTCTTGATATTTCACGAAGTATGCTTGCGCAAGATATACGACCAAATCGATTGCAAGCAGCCAAGGAGAAAATTAAGGCATTATTGCATGACCTACCAACAGACAGGCTTGCATTGCTTGCCTTTTCATCCGCTCCCTTTTTGGTGTGTCCGTTAACCACGGATAAAAATGCTTTCATGCTCTTTTTAGATTCGCTTGATGTTGAAGCTGCTTCTTCAGGGACTGCGATCGATAAAGCACTTGAAAAGGCTATTGCTCTGTTTGCAAACATACCGACAAAAAAGCATAAACTGCTGGTGCTTTTTACTGATGGAGAAGACTTTTCCCAAAATTTAGCTGACATTAGAAAAAAAGCTCAAGAGCTTAAGCTTTTCATTTTTACTGTTGGGATAGGAACTACGCAAGGAGCTCCTATCCCTATCATTGATGAGCAAGGAGCGATCACCGGTTATCAACAGGATGAGGGCAAAAGTATCGTTATTTCCCGATTGAATGAGCAACTCATGCGCTCGATAGCACATAAAACGGGAGCTATCTATGCTCAAGCTAGTGATGGTGGTCATAAAGAAATGCGGTCAATAGCTGAGAGGGTTAAAAAATTTGACGTTGAAAAATTTGATGATAAAACAGTATCTTGTTTGCGAGAGCGCTACTATTATTTTGCTTGGATAAGTTTCGCATTATTGCTGATTGAATGGGTATTATAGCATGCTTAGATTTTGTTGCTTTATTGTCATCTTGATAGTGCCGTTGCCATGTCATGCTGTACTTAGTGACTGGCAAGCAGCTGATGCCTTTTATAAAGCGGACTATCAGCGTGCTCGAGAGCTCTATGAACAAGCAGTTATGCATGATCCTAATGATAGTCGAGCTTTGTATAATGTGGGCCAAGCTGCTTATAATCAAAAAGATTACCCTGCTGCTCAACAATGCTTTGCTAAAGTTATTGAAGGTAAGCTTGCTAACGAAGAATTGGAACAAGCTCACTTTATGCTTGGCGATACCTTTGCTCAAATGGGGAAGTATGAACAAGCACTGCAGCAGTATGCACAAGTATTAGAAATAAATGCTGAAAATTCTTTTGCCAAAAAAAGAATAGAGTACATTAGAAAATTGCTTGAGGATCAAAAAAAGCAAGAGAAACAAAAAAAGCAAGAACAAGAAAAAAATAACGAAGATCAGAAGCAGAACTCAGATCCACAAAAAAAGAGCGATGGAAAGCAAAATGACGCTGATGAACAACCGAGGAATGCTGGCCAAAAAGATCAGGGGAATAAGCAAGGGCAGCAAGGCAATGATTCCGATAAACAGAGCCAAGCTAAGAATCAGGAAAAAGCTGAACAGCATGATGGAACCGACAGTCGTGATGAAAGCGAAGGCGGTGCGAAAAAAGACGCAAAGCAACAAGGTGACCATAGTCAACAAGCTGAACAACATCAACAGCATACAAATCCCTCCAATAACAATCGGCAACAAGAGCAGTTACCTAGTGATAAGGATACAGCTAATGGCAGCAAAGAACAAGGGCATCAGGCAGCAACAAGTCAGGAACGTGAGCTAGAAAATGAAGAAAAACTTGATAAACGTGAAATAGCGTTACTGCAAGCATTAGAAAAAGCTGATGCTCAAGCTTGTAAGGACTTGGTACAAGCACGTATAAAAAATTCAACGGTAAAAGAATATGGTCATAAGAATTGGTAAATTTCTGTCATTGCTCACACGTTGGCATCAGTTGTCTGTTATTAGGGGGCGTGCGTCAATTATACTGTTAATCTGCTTGTTTGCCCATTGTCTTAATGCTATTAAACTTCAGGTACTATCGGCAGATGGTTATCCCTTGGTTGGCACAGTGGTTGGAGTGCCCTTCCTTTTGGAGGTGCAATTAGAAGATGACTTCCTAAACTCAAGTGTGACCGTGCCTGGTATTGAGCATGCTCAGATTCTTGATACGAACTATAAAATGTTCATGCGCATTACCAATGGTCAAAGTACAACGGAAAAAATAGTTAGGTATGTTTTACAAGTGAATACACCACAAGAGCTTACTTTCGGTCCGCTTTCATTATCTGACAGTGCTGGTAATTATGTAGCATCAAATAGTGTTAGCATTATGATAAAAGAAAGACAGTCTGGCAATTCAGCTGTTAAGGGAGTCATGCTAGACAAGAGCATGAATTCAGTAGCAGGTAATGCAGACAATCAAAAAAATAACCAGGGGTTGGGCCAGCCAGCAAAGCTAGATGCGGTGACCTGTAGTTGGGAGTTAGCAAAAAAGAAGGTGGTAATTGGTGAGCAAATACCTTTTGTAATTAAGGTTAGGCTTAATGATCCGAAAGTGCACCTCCAAGGGTGTGGCACTGTACAAAGAGATGGCTTTGAGCTTGCTGAGGTTCAAGGCCCTTTTGCCAACGATGAAGCTGACCAAAATGTCATACATCGAACGCTTGAATGGCGTGGGGCTTATTATGCCCAACGAGCCGGAACATTTGTATTGCCGGGGGTGACCATTGAGTTTGTGCTGCCGATGGCTGGCGGAAAAGCAAACAGACATTTTCTTGACGTATTCGGCTTTAATGTTAATAGGGCGTTGCAACACCACACTTGTACAACACAAGAAAATAAGCTCATAGTAGAAGAATTGCCAAGCATTGATCCGGCTTTTATGGCATCAGCCATTGGCGAATTTACTACCTTTACTTTGGATGTAAGTGCGGCCAAGGCAATTGCCGGAGAGGGAATTTTGCTTGTAGCCACCATAGAAGGTGCGCATGCAAATACATCATTTACCCTCCCGCCATTAGCAGTGCCTGAAGAACTTCGTTATTATGATTCAAAAAGCACAGTAGCAATAGGTGAACAAGGATTTAGCAAATCTTTTGAATATGTATTGCAGGGGCTAAAGCCAGGTAGCCATGAACTGCCATCACAAACATTTACCTTCTTTGACACCAAAACACGCACCTATCAAACGTTGCATAGTAATTCGCTATCGATTACCATTGAGCCAGCAAAAGAAGAACGAGCAATGGAGGATGCTGATCAATCACTCATTGAGCCAATTGCCCAAGAAAATCTTGCTGATGACTTAGTTCAAAATATATCGGATAATCGGCCGGTTACAGCTCTTTCGGGATTACGGCAAGAAAGCGATGATCATTCTTTAGCACTTCCTCTATGGTTATTTATCATGTTTGCCTTTCTGCCTATTATTGGTTTTAGCATATTGACTTGGTATCCGTCTATACTTTATTATGGGCAATGGTATTTCGACAGAAGAAGCCATAAGCGTGCATTATTTCAAGCACTTAAGCAATTATCTCGAGCAAAAGCTTGTGCTGATATAGGTGCTCTCTACCCGATTATGAAAAATGCATTAGCAGGTCGACTCTCTTGCAAGCCCGATCAATTGACTGATGCGCAAATAGAGCAAGAACTTATAGCAAGAGGGTGTGATGAAACATGCTTAGCAGAATGGCGCAATTTTATTACCAAGTTATTGGCACATTCATTTTACAAGCAACAACAAATTGGGTCTTGTAAGGAGCTGATAGAACAAGCATACTATTGGATTGATCGGCTGGGAAGGGTGTTATGAATATTGCTGCTTTTACTTCGGGCATGTTGCAGGTTCCATGTATTGTATGGCAGTTACTTTTTTTATCAAGTTGGTGGCTCGTATGTTTTTTGGTTGCTTTTAGAAAAAAATATGGGAATTACCTGGTAAGTATCGTGCCCGTGCTTACTCTCCTGGTAATGCTTCCATTATCACAGGCATACACTCTTAGCAAGCTTCGGTCAGGAGTTATTAAAGTTCCAAGTGCCTATTTATATCTTGGGCCCGATGTATCATATCCAATACGGGCTAAGCTGGACCATTTGCAAGAAGTGCATATTGGAAAGCGAATTGGTAAGTGGCTGTTTGTCAAATCTGTCAATGGTGATGGTTGGTTGTTAGAGGAATCGTGTGAATTATCTAGATATGGTAAGGAATAATGGCTGCGAGTAAGCTTATTTTTATAGTGTGGAGTATTCTTTTATTGGGGCTTACAGGCTTACTATTGGAGGAATATCGGTTTTTTAAAAAACAAAATGTGCAATTAAATCACCTGAAAGATGATTATGCTAATCACCTATTGGCACTCAAGAAATTAATGGCCGAATATGATGGCCCCAAAGAAGAAAAAGAACAAGAAAAAGAAACGAATGGAATGACAGGGGCGAAAGCCTCAAAAAAAAAATTCCTTTTAGTGGTCAATAGAGAGCCCGATTACCTGAAAAAATCAGCACTTGCTTTTGCTCGCAAAGAAAATATTGACCATGCCCTTCTTGTTCATTATGACCCTGCTATGAGCACTAGCCGAGTTCAAAAAGCAGGAGTAGTAAGGACGAATCGACGGCGCTCCTATACATGTAAGCGGTCTAATTCTAAAAAAATGGCCACTATTGATCAATTACGTAAATTGCAAAAAGAGCCTATCTTTGGTTGGCCAATTGATCGTGCAGATTTTTGGCTCAGCTCAATGTTTGGCGTACGAAAAAAACCTGATGGAACTTCTGAATTTCACAAGGGTATTGATTTAGCTGCAGTAAAGGGAACCCCGGTTAAAGCGGCTGGGCCTGGTGTCGTTATAGAATCCTGCAATGCTCGAGGCTATGGCAATACCATTGTTATTGCTCATAATAGAAAATTTAAGACTCGCTATGCGCACCTTTTAGAAAGAAATGTTAAAGTTGGCCAGGAAGTCAAGCAATATCAAAAAATTGGCAGGGTGGGTGCTACCGGCACAGTTCGTAAAAGCAAGCGTGGCGGCGATGGATCTCACCTCCATTTCGAAGTATATGTTTTTGGTAAACAAGCAAATCCATTTTATTTTTTGGCATAGTTTTGGTGGTAAAATAATTCTCATTTTGGTTTGCTCAATGTTTTCTTAATGTACAGTAAGCTATTGTAGTATCTGGGGTCATCAGACAATCATTTTCGCTCAGGTGTTATTGATTTTAGAAAGCATCCGTTGGAAATTTTGTCATAAATTCGCTGGGGCAGCTGCTTACAGTGGGTACATTAAGTAAAGGGCCTTTTGCATATAAGGTAATTAATGATACAATGAAAGTACGAGTTGTTAACAATCGTGAATAAACAGTAGTTAAGCGTAGGCTTATTAGCTATAACAGCTACATTGCTTGAGGAGGTTAAAAAAGAAAAAATAGAAAAGTGTTGCAATGCAACGAAATTGTGCTACAGTGTAAAAGTTGACACGCTATTTTATCCTTTAAAAGCGAGGTACGATGAATAAAACTGGATTTAGTTACGCTGCCTGGACTCTTTCCCTTATTCTTTTGGCGTTACTGCCTGCCTGTGATTGGTTCAAGAAAAAAGGCGGAGAGCAACCTACAGCAAGAGCTACCAATAAAGCATTGAAAATAGTTAGTGTTAACGATGAAGATGTGTATAAGGACGCCCACATTAAAGGGGATATCCGTATACCATATGAAAAAATAACGAATCTTGAGCAAGTAACAGAAGGATGGGATAAAAATACCCCTGTCGTTGTGTACTGTACTGATTATGCTTGCACTGCAAGTAAAACCTTTGCAAAAGCATTAATGGAACATGGCTTTACTAACGTAGCCGCCTATGAAGGTGGCATTGCTGAGTGGTATCAGCTCAACCTCAAGGATAAAAGTTATCCATTTGAAGGTCCTGCTCAGGAAAGTTATTTGAAAACACCAATTGATAAAGAAAAAACTGAAAACAAAGATACAGATGTACCAGTAATTACTGCGCAAGAACTTCATATGCGTATGAAAGAGGCAGGATTAATAGAGTAAATTGCACTCTGTTTGGCGGCATAGCCAAGTGGTAAGGCAGGGGTCTGCAAAACCCTCATCCCCGGTTCGAATCCGGGTGCCGCCTCCACTGAATTAGTTTGAAATACGAGATCCGCCGAGGTGGCGGAATTGGTAGACGCAAAGGACTTAAAATCCTTCGGGTTATGCCCGTGCCGGTTCGAGTCCGGCCCTCGGCACCAAAGAAATTGAGTTTGAATGCTAATTTTGTTTGTCTTATATGCTGGAGAAATCTGTACAAGATGAAGGAAGTCTTATGAATAAGGCAAAATTAATTGAACAAATGTCGAAGTTATCCAAGCTGCCTAAAGCTCAATGCAAAAAGGCACTTGAATCATTTATCAAATCAGTAGGGCACACCCTCAAAACCGGGAAATCGGTTGTGCTTACTGGCTTTGGTACTTTTTCTCAAATGAAGAGAAAGAGTCGCGTAGGAATTAACCCGGCTACTGGCAAAAAAATGCAGATACCTGCAAAAAAAGTTGCCAAGTTTAAGCCAGGAAAAGCATTACGTGAAATGGTTTCTGTTTAACAGAAGGCATAAATAAAAAAAGGGCGCTTAGCTTGGCTTCAAGTTAAGCGCCCTTTTTTTCTAACCAAGGTAACAACTAGTAAGTAGCCCTGGGGTCAATCAGGGATATAACATGGGAGAACATTATATGCTTGCTGCGATAAAAGAACGATGGCAATCAGTTATAGATAAATATCATGCCTCTGATCCATCGACAGGATGGCTGATGGAAATAGGAGCGTTTGCTCTTGGAGGTTTGATTGCTGGATTTTTACTAAAACATTTTGCACGATTTGTTATTCTTGGGATTATTTGCACTGGTCTTCTTCTTTGGGTTTTGAATTATTATGATGTCGTTTCGATAAATTATTCTTATGTAAAAGCTCTGTATGGTGCTTCTTCTACAATATCATTGCGTGATCTTATTGACTCTGCCATTTTTTGGGTTCGCAACCATATTGGTCAAACAATTGCAGCTTGTGTTGGCTTCTTTATCTCGTGGGAGCTTGCATAAAGAATGTTCTCCGGCGTTACTGATTCTCCAGGTATCATTCTGGTTGATCGATTACTTGAGAAGGCTATTTTGCAAGGGGCTTCCGATATTCATTTAGAACCATGTGAGCAAACCTTGCGGGTTCGATTTCGCATTGATGGCTTGTTGTATGATGAGCCAATTATCGAGCAAAGCTCTATGGCTCAAGTGTTAAGTCGTATCAAAGTGCTTGCTCGTATGGATATTGCTGAACGCAGGATACCACAAGATGGAAAATTCTGTTCAGTGCTAAACGGCAAAACTATTGATTTGCGCATATCTACCTTTCCTGCAGTTTATGGCGAAAAAATCGTTATTCGTATTCTCGATAGGTTTGATCATTTGCTTGATCTTGAGCACTTAGGATTATCTGCACAAATGCTTGATTATCTTAAAAAGTTGGTTAATCGTTCTCAGGGATTCTTTTTAGTAACCGGTCCAACGGGCTCAGGCAAAACTACCACCCTTTACTCATGTATTTCACTTTTACGATCAAGTGAGATAAACATCGTAACACTCGAAGATCCTATTGAATATAGCATACCGGGTATTACTCAGGGTCAGGTATATCCCGAAATTGGGTTTTCATTTGAAAAGGGAATTCGTGCATTACTGCGTCAGGACCCCGATATTATCATGGTCGGTGAAATTCGTGATACTCAAACAGCAAGCGTAGCCATACAGGCTGCTCTTACGGGGCATTTGGTGCTCAGTACTTTGCATACAAATGATGCTCCCAGCACGGTACTCCGTTTGCTTGATATGGGCATTGAGCCTTTTTTACTCAATGCATCATTAACGGCCATTTTAGCGCAAAGGCTTGCAAGAAAGCTTTGTGAGTTTTGTAAAGTGGAGGAAACCTCGATAAGCCAAGAGCATGAGTTTATCACATCTTATAAGTTGCCGATTAGCAGACATTTTAAAAGTTCCGGCTGTGCCTCGTGCCTTCATTTAGGGTATAAAGGACGAGTTGGTATTTTTCAGCTCTTAGTAATTACTGAGCAATTGCGGCGTTCGCTTACCAGCAAGCCATCGATAGATGATATTCACGCTCAAGCGCGTGATGATGGTATGGTATCGCTTTTAGATGATGCTGTGCTTAAGGTTAACCAGGGCACCATTAGTTTGCATGAGCTTGCTCGCCTTTTTCTCTAATGGTTTGTGGGCTATTTTTTTTATTAAGCTCGAGCTCTGTAACGGGTTTGCGGTAGACAAGTTGTAGATGTTGGGGGGTTAATTGTAATGCTTGAAGATCCTCAAGATTTTATACTACTAGCGTGCTGAAGCACGACCTTCATTATTTTTTGTCTATTATGAAATTGTTGTTGTTAGAAAGCAGATTGTTTATACTGATTAATGGTGATAGATTTTCTAGAGGACATAAAGGGGACAATATGAAGAAGCTAGCGCTTATATTAGCAGTAATAAGTTTGATGATAATAAAATCAAGTTTGATCAAATGTTCAATTGGCTGTATGGATAATAGTTATCATACTAATAAAGACGTTGACGGGTATGATTACAAGCAATATGAGCCTGTCTATTGTGCATGCGGTTGTGAGCGATACCCAATGCGTGCTGATCGTGGCCAATGTTCTGAATGTGAGCACTATAGAATACCTTAAGTAACTAAGATTGGATTGCTATGTTTCGAAAATTGTCGCTTATGATGAGACTAATGCTTTATCTTGTTGACCTACTTTTTGACTCACTTTTATTTTTTTAGATAACCCGTAGGACATTTCTTAATGGAATGCCTAAAATTGGCTTTGATGAACAAATTTTCAAGAGCTGGTTGTCTATTTGCCGCCAGGTCCAAAATTATAATCTTTTTTTCTTGTAATCTTTTGGGGTATTTATTGCCGCCGATAGTTGGAAGTTGTGCAATTTGTCGTTTAATCATTAAAAGCTGGATCAATATGTCCACTTGAAAGCATTAGCATAATCCTTAAGAAGCTTTGCAATTTTTTCTTCCTTCATCTTCGATGCGAAGGTCAAAGCTGTAGAGCCATTTCTGGAAACAGCATAAATATCAGCCCCGTTATCTAAAAGAAGCTTTACTATTTTTTCATGACCCATGGCTGATGCCCACATCAAGGGTGTTGAACCACGATTGGTACCAATATGAACATTAGCCCCATGATGTATAAGAAGCTTAACCAGATCTTCATTGCCACCGCTGCAAGCCTTAAATAAAGCCGTCGCACCGATACTGTTGACAGCATTAATATCACCACAATTTATGAGAAAAATTAACAGATCATTGTTTTCTGCATCAGCTGCATCGAGTAGTGCTTGATTCTTGAGATTAGTATTAATAGTGGAAGCTAGAGCAGCTATAATTTTTTTGTAATCTTGAGCTCTTTGGTCTTTAAGAATATGATCTATAGCATCTCGAAATTCTTTTTCGGCCTCTTGTGGATGAAATTCGCAATATCTTTTAGCCAATTGATTAAGCAAAACTGTATCTTCTGCTATTCGTTGAAATTTACGATTTACTATCGATAACTGAGCAAGCATTATAAAGATCTCTTTCATGCTTGTAGCTTCTGGTATGAAGCTTAAAAGATGCATAATAAGCTCATCGGGCCAATGAGCAAAACTGCCCGATTCTAACTCAATGTCAGTTGGGGCTGGTTGTTCCATGCATTGTATGTTCACTGTTATACATGCTAGCAAAAATAGGAGTATCTTTTTCATGGCTTATCCCTTATTTTCTACTTATCTTGCATTTTATTGCAGACAACAAGCAATCGTTATTGGCTGATCAGCTAAAGATTCATCTTTTAATGCATTGGCATGATCCTTAAGAAGCTTTGCTATTTCAACCGCCCCCATGTCCGACGCGAAGCTAAAAGCAGTAGAGCCATTTTTGCAAACAGCATTAACATCAGCTCCACTATCTAAAAGAAGCTGCACTATCCTTTTATTATCCATGCAAGATGCCCACATTAAGGGTGTTGTACCAAGGTTAGCAGCAGTATTAATATTGGCTCCCTTATTTAAAAGAAGTTTTACTATCTTTTTAGAACGATTGCAAGAAGCGTGCAGCAAAGCAGTAGCACCATTACTGTCGGCAGAATTAACGTCAGCGCCGAAATCCACAAGAAGCTTGGCCAAATAAGTATTTTTTAATTTAATCGAATCTAGTAGTGCTTGATTCTTGACATTACCATTAATATTGCAAGCAAGAGCAGCTACAATTTGATTGTAGTCTTGTGGACTATCGTCTTTAAGAATATGATCTATAGCATCTCGAAATTCTTTTTCAGCCTCTTGCTGGTGAGACTCAATATATCTTTTAGCCAATTCATTAAGCAAAACTGTATCTTCTGCTATTTGTTGGAATTTACGATTTACTAGCGATAATTGAGCAAGTTTGTTAAAAATTTCTTTCATGCTTGAAGCTTCTGGTACAAAAGCAAAAAGATGCATAATAAGCTCGTCAGGCCAACGAGCAAAACTGCCCGATTCTAGCTCAATGTCAGTTGGGGCTGGTTGTTCCATACATCTCATGTCCGCTGTTATACAGGCTAGTAAAAAAAATACTATCTTTTTCATGTCTTATTCCTTATTTTCTATTGCAATCTGATTAGTTAATTATTTTCGATAAAAATTTATTAAGTTACTATCCTTTATTATAGCGCTTTCAGCATCCAACGCAACTGCCTTTAATCTAAGGCTGCTCATGAAAAAGAGTCTCTTTGGAAATCGCGGACTCTTGCTGTCAAGTATTCGCGTTATTTTTGAAAAGAGTTTATATCATCTGCTTGAGTGTGCTTTTCTTTGGTAATCCGTGATAAGAAGGGAATGACCGAATCAGCATTAAGTGAGATATAATCTATTCCTTCTTTGATTAACAAATCAGTTATTTCAGGAAAATCAGAAGGCGCTTGGCCACAAATACCAATTGGCGCTTTTACTTCCTTGGCATTTCGTATAGCCAATTCAAGCATTTTTTTAACAGCCGGGTCACGCTCATCAAAAAGAGTGCCTAGCAAAGCCGAATCTCGATCGACGCCAAGAGTAAGTTGAGCAAGATCATTAGATCCAATGGAAAATCCATCAAAATACTGGCTAAACTCTTGCAACAACAAAACATTAGATGGAATTTCGCACATCATTATGATTTCAAGCCCATCTTCAGCACGGCGAATGCCATTCTTTTCAAGGGCTTGGAGTGTGCATTGAGCTTCACCAAGAGTACGAACGAACGGAACCATGAGTTTTATATTGAATAAGCCCATGCTATTGCGGGCTTTAAGAAATGCAGCGCATTCTAGGGCGAAAGCTCCAGCAAATTCTTTATTGCAATAGCGGACTGCTCCACGAAATCCCAGCATAGGATTTTCTTCAATTGGCTCAAAAATTTTACCAGCAAGCAAATTACGATATTCATTACTTTTAAAATCAGATAATCGCACGATGACGGGATTGGGATAAAAAGCTGCTGCTATGGTGGCAATGCCTTGTGCAAGGGTATCAATAAAAAAGTTCTTCCAGGTGCCATAGGGCTTGGCTAGTTGGTCAATGTTAGTTTTTAGATCCGCATCGGTTATTTGTTCTGGCTCAGCAATTGCCATTGGATGTACTTTTATGGTGTTAGTGATTATAAATTCAATACGGGCAAGACCTACTCCATGAACTGGCATAAAGGAAAGTTCATAAGCTCGATTGGGGTTTGCTATATTGAGCATTAGAGGAACCGGAGGCTTGGCAAGTTCAGAAAGAACGGTTTGTTCTATATGATATGGCAGCGAGCCATCATAGATATATCCCACCGAGCCTTGGCTACAATCGAGGGTTATTTGTTGCATCTGGGTTATAATTTGTGTAGCATTGATCGTTCCTACGATCGCGGGAATACCTAACTCACGGCTTACGATTGCTGCATGACATGTTCGACCGCCTTGGTCGGTTATGATACCAGAAGCAAGTTGCATAAGTGGCACCCAATCGGGATCTGTCATGGAAGTCACCAAGATGTCTCCGGGTTTAAAACTTTTATGCTCTTGCATAGTTGGTAAAACTCGTGCAGTGCCATGAGCGATTTTTTGGCCCACGCTCTGGCCGGTAAGCAACTGGATTGGTTTTTCTTTGACATCTAAGTGATAACGAATCAGCATATCGGCTTTTAAGCGGTGTGAATGAACGGTTTCTGGTCTTGCTTGAACAACGTATAGCTTGTTCTCAATGCCATCTTTAGCCCATTCAATGTCCATAGCGGACCAACTATAGCGAAGCCTGGTATAATAGTTTTCTATGACCAACGTTATACGCGCAAGCTCGAGGATTTCTTCATCATTAAGCGAAAACAAACTTTGCTCAGCTTTGGGTACCGGAATATTTTTTACTTCCTGTTTATCAGCGAAGATGAGTCGATTTTGCTTTTGTCCCAAAGACTTTTTAATAATCGGCTTGAACCCTTGTTCTAAAGTGGGCTTATGAATATGAAATTCATCAGGATTTACGATACCTTTAACAATATTTTCACCAAGGCCATAAGACGAATTAATAACAATTACTTCTTTAAAGCCACTTTCAGTATCTAGTGAAAAAATGACACCTGAGCACGCTTTATCAGAGCGCACCATTTTTTGAATACCTACGGAGATACCGATATCTTGATAACTAAAGTTTTGCTCAATACGATAAGCCATTGCTCTGGTAGTAAAAAGAGAGGCCATACATCGTTTTGTCGCATAAAGCACATCTTCAATGCCATGAATATTCAAAAATGTGTCTTGTTGACCAGCAAATGATGCCTGCGGAAGATCTTCCGCCGTTGCCGACGAACGGACAGCTACCGATAGAGCTTGTTGCTTATAATAGACTGAAAGATCTTTGTATGCTTGAGTAATTTCATCTTGTAAGTCTTCAGGAAATTCACCATTAACAATCATCTTTCTTATAGATATGCCTATTTGCTCTAGAGCAGAAATATTTTGAGGATTAGTGAGGGTTTCCATGGCCTGTTTAATTAATGTTTCGAGGCCATTATGTGCTAAAAAATACCAATAAGCGTCAACAGTTATAGCAAAACCAAAGGGAACAACAACACCTTGCTCACTCAGATGACGGATCATTTCACCCAAAGAGGCATTCTTTGGGCCAACTAATGAACTATCTTTATCGGTTATATCACTAAATGGTTTAATAAATTTCATCTTGTGAACCTTTTTATGCAGGTCAACCTCGACCTGTTTGAGGCAATTACTTACTAATCGTAGATTACAAGCTATGCTCAATGGTCTTTGCAGGATTGTAAAGGAACGATTCAGGGGTTGTAAGTTCTGCTAAGAATTTACGGATATGCGGCGCATAATCTGGATCTTGTAATGAAGAGCCAATGATAGCTTTAACCCATCCTAAAGGCGTGCCAATGTCATATCGTGTTCCTTGTATCTTATAGGCAAAGACTCGTTCATTATGTTGCATCATATGGGCTATAGCATCCGTAAGTTGTAATTCACCCGTGGCATAGGTGCTTATTTCTTCAAGGGAACTGAAAATCTTATGAGATAATATATAACGCCCAACTATTGCTAAATGAGAAGGAGCATCTTTAGGTTGGGGCTTTTCAACAACATGTGAAAGTTGAAAAAGATTGGGAGTAATCTGTTTTTTTATTGAGACGATACCATAGGAAGATACACATTCAGCTGGCACCTCTTGTATGGCAATAACACTTGCTTTTTCTTGTCGGGCAATGCGTATCATTTGAGCCAAAGCCGGCTGTTTACTTATAATAATATCGTCAGGCAGAGCTACAGCAAAATATTCTTTATTAATTGAATGACGTGCCATGTAAACAGCATGTCCAAGACCAAGCGGTTCTGGTTGACGTATATAGGTAAAGTGAGCTAACCGAGCTAATTTTTCCGTGCTGGCCATAAGTTCCATCTGATCGCGTTCTTTAAGCAGTGCATCCAATATCGCCGAAGAATCAAAATGATCGGCTATAGCATTTTTTCTTTTACAAGTAATGATAAAAAGATTTGAGATCTCTGATTGCAGTATTTCCTCTGCTATATGCTGAATAGCTGGTTTATTTAACAAAGGAAGCATTTCTTTGGGTATGGCTTTCGTATAGGGCAAAAAACGAGTTCCTATACCTGCCGCTGGTATGATTGCTTTTACTATCTCCATCATGCTCCTTTTTTTTCTTAAAATTGCTTCAAAAAATCTAGCTTATTACTATGTAAAAGACGTATATCATTGATGCCATGCTTGAGCATAACAAGGCGGGTTAAACCAAATCCCCAGGCAAATCCTGTATATTCTTTCGGATCAATATTACAGGAGCGTAGAACATTTGGATGAATAAGTCCAGCACCACCAAGCTCAATCCAACCAGTTTTTTTACACACAGAACACCCATGCTTGCAAAAATAGCAAGACATGTCAGTCTCAAGACCAGGTTCAACAAAAGGAAAATAGCCCGGACGTGTACGAATTGCTAAATCTTTCTTATCAAAAAAAGACTGAAGAAAGGCCTTTATTGTACCAAGTAATTGAGGAAGGCCAACATTTTTATCAATAAAGAGCCCTTCGCATTGCATAAACATGAAATCATGGGATGCATCAGTTGCCTCATTTCGGTAAGCCCGTCCCATCGAGACCATTGCTATTGGGGGTTTACGATTGTGCATAGTGTGTATTTGGACCGAGGAGGTATGAGTGCGCAAGAGCATATGCGGCAGAGTAAGCCAGAAGGTGTCTTGCATATCACGCGCAGGATGATCAGGAGGAATATTAAGAGCACCAAAGTTATGATAGTCATTTTCTACCTCAGGACCATCAATAGGCTCAAATCCCATAGTGATAAAAATATCTTCAAGTTTTTCAATTGCTTGTGTATAGAGATGTAAAGAACCCTTTGGTTGATTTGGCTTATAGGATGATACATCAAAGAAAGCCAACTTTTTCGACTCTTGCGACAATTTTTGATTTGCTAAAAGCTCTTGCGTTGTAGTGAAAGCAGCTTGTGCTGATTTTTTAAGCTCATTAAGCAATGGTCCCAAAACCCTCTTTTCTTCTAAAGATAGATTTTTTATTTGCTCTATCAGAGTGTTAATGCTCCCTTGACGGCTTAAATATGCTATACGAATTGCTTCTAGCTCTTGTTCTGTTTTAACTTGTGCAAGGTCATGCAGAAATTGGGTTTCAATTGCTGATGCTTGTGTTTTTATATGTTCCATAGGATTCATCTATAACTGCTTATCAAGAAGTTTTGAGTATACCTTCGAATCTCATTGAAACCGCTTGCAATTGAGTCTCGGCTATCTTTGCTCCTATTAGCGTAACAAAGCAATTGCTAAATGGCAATCAGCTTTTGGTGCAAAATCACCTATAAAGAGGGAAGAACTATGGTAAGAATATTTGATTGTGCATTGAAAATGAGTAATTACCAGCATACAAACTATTTTTGAGGCTCTCTTGATTTAAAATTCCCACTATGGTATAATGGGAATAACTTGAAGAAAAGGAGATTTTTATGAAAGAGCTTATAGTAAAACTTGATACAAAAAATAGGGTAACCTTGACTAAAGTGGCAAAGAATTTATCAACTTTGTATAGAGCATATTCAAGGGGAGATAAGATAATATTGGAGCCTATTAAAGAAGTACCTAAGGGTGAGCAATGGCTCTTTGATCCCAAAAATAAGCATATTCTCGAGAGAGTAAAGAAAAGCATCCAAGGTGGCGGCAAGCATGATCTAGGCTCTTTTGCTCAATATCTCGATGAAGATGACGAATAAATTTCTGATGAAGCTTTAGATTAGCAATGTCCTATGAGTACGATCATAGGGGATGAAAGCTCGAGTAGACAGAAAGAAATTTCAATATATACTTAGAAAGCTACTAAAACTAAGTAGCATAAACTCATTTGACTACCATAAAAATAGCATTAAAGCATGCGAAACAAAGCCTGAGAGCCCTGTTCTCAGAGACTCAGTCTTAACTATCGCTGGATTTTATTGTAATGAGTAGTCAAACGTTGATCCATTCATTGCCGAGGTAGCTCAGTGGTAGAGCAGAAGCCTGAAGAGCTTCGTGTCGACGGTTCGATTCCGTCTCTCGGCACCAGCTCACTACTATAAAATCATTCTAAAGCTTAGTCCTCAAACATCAGCCTTGGTAAAGCCAGACTAAGAAAGATAGGCTACGCGTTCTCCAGGTGCCATATAATCCAGTCTTCCTTCATATTTCATGCCAGTCGGGTAAAATCCTCGTGCATGTAGTTCATCATAATAATAACGGGCACAACCAAGTATTGGTATTAGTGAAGTAAAAGATAGCACTATGCTGTAAAACAGTATCTTCATGAATATTCCTTTTTTTATTTCGCTTATTATGCTTTTATACTTTACAGGATACTCTTTTTTTGCTTATTAGTTCAATACTTTGAACCTTTATAGCGTTTAATCGATGGTGCAACAACGATAGCATGCGGCTAATTGAGATTTTGCTCACATGATTACTAAATCAGTAGGTGAATCATCCGCTGAATCAACATTCAGAGAACTTGGTTGTTCAGTTTCATGCACATCATTAGAAACAAGTAATGGCCCAGCCGTTTCTAATTGTCCTTCGGCATCGGTATTTTCTTGGACAGTATCGATAGCTGCAGCTTGTGCATTGCTGATTACTCTGTTTTCCGACTTTTGTGAAGGAAGTGTTGCCATAGTGTCAGAACTGACTGGGGACTGTTCATTAGCAGGCATTGGCTGGATTGGTTCATTAGGCAAACCTATCTCGGTAGCAATTTCAGGTATCGATTGCGGTGCTTGTTCAATAGGAATATTTCTTGTTTCTGGCGTAGCAAGCATATCCATTATCTTTTGCTCTTGTGGCAGCACCATGGGATGTTCTGCTTCAGGGGCCGATATGATTGGCTGTTCAACTGCGCTATCTTCTGGTATCTCCGGTAGCCGTTCAGCTGGCATTTGCATGCCAGCTTCTAGAGGCTGAGCCATTTCCGGCTCAAAGTCGGTTTGCATTGGTAGAGGCATTTGCTCTTGTGGCATCGGTTCTGGTTGTACAGGCCCTCTAGGTGCCTCAGGTAAGGCATATAGTGGTCTACGAGGAGCTTGATTACATCCATTCCATCTGGTTCGGCGCAGGCCACGTCTTTGCTCAATTATTGGGGTTGCAAAAGATACATCGACTTCGTGCACTAAATCCGTATCAGGTTGATTAGTGTAGCCTATTGATTGAGCTGGGGCCGAGTAATTGCAAGGTGGGCATACCGGTATTGCGCAAAATGCAGGTTGCGGCTCTGGGCATAGAGCACAAGGGCCGGGGCAGACTGCGGGTTTTGGTACACATCGAATTTGTCGTGGGCAGCAACGAACTGGTCGAGGGCAGCATACACGGCGAGGACGACAACAGCGCGCCCGAGGAGTCGGACAGCAAACCGGTTTTGGTAAAGGACATACCGTCGGTTTAGCAATAGGGCAACAGGCAGGCCATACTGGACAACAGTTTCTACGTGGAGGACAAGGATTTTCAGGTCTTATTGCCAAGGGGCATGGAATCGGTGGGCACGGACGGCTTGGTCGAGGACAATATACTGGCCTTGGGCATGGTAATGGACACGCCTGCGGCGGACAGCAATAGGGCGATGGTATTGGTATAAGTGGTGCTGACACCGAAAGGACATTTGCCTGTGCTACTAAGATCGCTAGTAATAGACTTTTCTTGCTTGTCATGAATATCCTAAAGCTAAATAAACAACGTTATTAGACACTAGGGTATATAAAGACTTTTAGCAAAGGCAAGATTTTCCAATGAGTTTAATTAGCTAATGAAAAGTCGCTTTTTTTCTATTATTTTTGGAAAATCAGTGAACTTGATGCTTTTGCTCTTTTTACTAATTAGAGTAAGGTAGTGTATTAATGAGCGCTTAAGGGCATATATTATGCGAGGAATTTTATGAATAACGAAACTAAACAATTCTGGCTTTTGCTGGTAATGAGTGGCATCGTTGTAGCTGGAGCTACTGGTGCTCATGATGAATTTTATCCAAATAAACCTGCTCGTATTGCATCATTGGCTTTGGCAGGCGCTGTATGCACAGGAGTTGGATATGCGCTGTTTAAAGGTTTACAATCGCCAATCGGTGCATTATTAGATAGTCAGGCAGTGCAAAATATATACTCTGATGATGAGGTATTATATAAGGCAAAATTAATGCTTCGAGGGGTTATAGCTGCAGGAGCAGCTTTTGGCACAGGCGCGCTCATTGGAAAGACGTTAACCCAGGGCTCGTATCTTTTTATGACAGGCAAGCGGCTATCGCCTACTGTAACGAAAAGGGCATTAGCTGAACTCAACGAATATCTCATGTATATTAGTATTCTTGAAGCTCTGCAAAAAGAGTATAACCAGTTGATCGAAAACCTAGATTCTGCTAAATATCATTTGGCTAATCTTCCTGAAAGACTTCTTTGCTTAGATGGTGCTTATTATCATATAAAAGAGCATAATATCATTGCCGAGCTAGAAAAAGAGAGAAATTATCACCTTGCTCATATGCAAATGCACCTGAATGCATTGCAGTTCATCATCGATAGAGATGGGCAAGAACTAACAATTTTTAAGAAATTAACCAAGAGATATCAAAAATTGCTTGATATGAAGCCATCAGATGCTCGACAAAATGCGCTTGATTATCTGCAAGCGCACAAGAAAGTACACATATATACTAAATTTACTGAATTCTACACTCATGTTAAGCTTTTCAATAAGGGCTTTAATGAAGGAATTAACGTCATCGACGAAGCAATGAAAATTAATTCTTTGGCTCGCCGCTTGGTTGATATAGTGAGCTTCTCATTGTGGGATTATCATGACAGCATCAAAGAATCAATTGCTGAGTCAATTCGACTTGAAAAGCTTGAAAATGCAATAGCAAGCTACACAAAGAGAAAATTCTCGAACAATTAGTGTCCAATAACCCCCTCATAGTCAACCTTTACCTATTTTGAGGTATGCAGAGATGAGAATTTTTATTGATTTTCGCCGAACTTGCCGGGTTAAATTATCAAAAAAAAAGAAAAAGCTTTGCATAATGGAGTAAACCTCATTAGTATGTTATCCAGAGTAGTAGGGTCCTAAAAAAGGTGAGAAGGTGGTAATGATGGCACTCCAAACTGGGAAATATAGCATAGCATGGTTTAAGCTGGCTGAATTTGTTATGCGCCGAGAGAAAGAACGAGCATTAGCAATATATCGACTTTTAGCTCACTCTCTACGCGATGAAGCATTTGCTTATCAACTGGAAGGAGATCTTCTGCTGTCATTTGGTGATGATAAGGCTCTTGCTTCCTATGCTAAAGCAGCTGCATTGTACGAGCAAAAAGAAGAATTTAGGGAGGCCATTGGGCTCTATGAGCATCTATCAATACTAGCTCCTGAGGGCATAGCTTATCTAAAAAAATTGTTCGAGCTGTACAGTCGGTTAGGAAATGAAGTAAAAAGTGTACAAGCCTTTCAAGTGCTTATGCGAACTCTCTATGCCCAATCTAACATTGAAGAAATCGATAGCATTTTAAATAGTTTATCAATACCGACGACAAGACTATTAAGGCTCTATCATGAACATCTTGTGATCTATTTACTTGAAAAAAAATACAATAAGGACGTGTACATTTATGCTCATATCGAAAAAGCAATAATGATGCTTGAGCAAAAAAATGATATACAGCTAGAGCCATTTATGGTAAAAATTGCTGATTTAAATGGGAATGCTTATGAGTATGCAAATCACTATGCTTCGACCAGATGAGGATATTGTTAGAAATTACTATGATTTCGAAAAAAAGCTAATAGTGGATTGCAAGATAGTACCCGCAGAGTGATGCACCAAATCGCTTTTAATAACCGCTGCTCTTGAAGTTGCTTGATGCCGTAATCATAGCATGAAAATGCATAGCGGCAACAGCCAAATGACCCAAGTAATGGCCGTATAGCAATAATAATAAAGATTAGTGTCTTGCTTACCAAACCTTCAATGAAGGTTATGAGCGATCTTGCTAATGAGGACTTTGAGCTCACTAAAGGTAAGGCTAAGAATTGTTTTCTTGCAATAGATAATCCAATCATAGGGCAGTAGGTACAGTTTTTCTTGATAAAAAATGGCTTTAAGTCGCCGACGTATGAGATTACGTTCAGGGGCATTACCCATTTTTGTTGAAGTAATAATAAGCATGCGACCTATTATTCCGGTTGCCCGAGAGATACGAATGGTAAAAGCTTCATGACTGAACACAGGTTTTGCTCGAGCAAAAAGCTCCTGTAGTTCACGTCGGCTAAAGATCGTAATCTGGCGAGCAAGAGAGTGAGCCTTATTAGGCATGAACAGCTAAACGCTTTCTGCCTTTGGAACGCCGGCGGTTAATTATCTTTCTGCCGTCATGAGTTGCCATACGCATTAAAAAGCCATGCTTTCTATTTCTTTTTTTACGCTTTAATTTAAATGTAACTGACATTGGTAATTCCTTGCTAAATATGTTCTTTCTTTATTTTACTATACTATTAATTTTTTTTCAAAAAATATGTATCAAGCGGTTCGTTATCCTTTGGACTCTTCTTTTGCCACTGGGGAAGAAGGGCGATTGAAGGCGACTCTATTACATAACTTTTTTAGTTAATTGATAAATAACATGGTTAAGCGTTTTTTCACGCAAGCAGTATCGCTTTAGGAACTCTGCTGATAGAGGGACTTCTTGACCATTTACATGAGTACTTGGCATATCAAAATAAACAAATTCCTTAGTGCGTGCACGCTTGAGCAAATTTAAATAGCCAACCACGTCATTGTGAGTTATTTCGATATTCTCTTGATAAGCAATGGTATCGATAACTATCGCTTCTTTAAGTTGCTTTTCGGCCAGCAGCTTAATCTTTTCTTTAAAGTCACTCTGAGCCTTATATACGTGATAATCAGGATTAAGGTGAACTTGATCGAGCACTAATTGACGTTGACTTTCAAGAAGCTGATTGGGTAAAGAAATGGTATTTTGCTTTAATAGGAGCCTGAATGTAGCGTCAACTGTTTCGCGCCGTTGGGAAATATCATTGCGAAATGAAAAAACTTCAATAAGCTTTTGATGAGTTTCTTTTGGGCTTTTAACTTGAAAATGCCTTTTGAACTGATCAAACGAAAAATAAGCATGAGGTATAAAATCTTTAATGGTTACACGAAACGTATAATGCATGTCGAGCTTATTGCTGATATATCCTTGAAGAAACTTGCTTTGCGTAGTAAAGATATCGTCCTTTTTTTTGCCGAGAAACAATGTATGTATTTCTAAATCTGCTTCTTCATCGTTCATCCGAAGCCAAAGCAGGTCATGGTAATGTGGCAATAGTGGTTCTGATGTATCATTATTGACGATATCCATAACAAAGCAGACCCAATCCCCCATGCTAACAACATCAGCTTGTTGCTTTTGAGCTTTATCCTGTTCTTCTTTGATAAAGCGATCTACTTGGCAGTCAAGATCTTTATAATTTTTCCGCTCGGGCGCCCGTAACGTCAAGCGCTTCCAACGCTCTTCTTTTTCAGGAGCTACCTTGATAAGTGAAAAGATAAAAGACGCATCCTTGTGTGCATCAAGCTGTATTTCGACAAGAGTTGGTTCTCCAGCAATAACTAGTTTGTGCTGATACAATGACTGGCAAAGAAAGCCCATAACCCCGTGGATAAAAAAAAGCTCCTTTAAATGCTCAATAATACTGGGCCTGAACGTTTGTTCAATATAATGTAAAGGTGTTGCACCTTTTGAAAAACCATAGGTATGAGCTTCAGCTTTTTGGGCTAATAATGCTCCTTGATAGAATGTATCAATATGATTTTTAGGTACGGTTATGCAAGCTATATAATTGCTTGGAGTTTCTTGCGTTATGGCAAAACCAAAATTTTTTTCTTGAGGCTTCATACGAAATTTTTCTCCTTGTTCGATAGTTGGTGCAAGAGGAGGGACTTGAACCCCCACCCCTTTCGGGACTGGATCCTAAGTCCAGCGCGTCTGCCAATTTCGCCACTCTTGCAATTAATTTATTGGTGGGCCGCCTTGGACTCGAACCAAGAACCTGCAGATTAAGAGTCTGTTGCTCTACCAATTGAGCTAGCGGCCCTTTATTCAGGTAAAAATTTCAATAACATGTTAATTCTCTACCAGATTTAGCAGATACAATCTTAAAGAGTCTTAATTTCTTCTTCCTTTTTTAGCGCAGATTGTATCACTCGTTTCAATAAATTTATCAGTAACTTTTTTGCAAGGACTCTTGCAAGCGCCGTCCATAATCTTCAGATATTTTTTTTGATTTTTCTGTTTCGCGAATGGTATTTTGGATTTCTTTTCGCATATTCCGTATCGCTACCTTGCATGCCTCTAGTTTTTGATTGAAGCACTTTTACAAGTTCTTCTCGCCGATTAGCTGCTCATCTTGGGCAATTGAATACGAATGACATTTCCATCATTCATAGGAGTTAGCCCCAAGTCTGAATTAGTAATTGCTTTTTCAATTTCAGCCATATTTGCTTTATCCCATGGTTGACATCATGAGCAAATTTACATCAGGAGCAGAAACTGCTGCAACTTCCTGTAATGGCATAAGTGCCCATAAGCAATTACTTTTATATCTTCCATCATTGAAGGATGAGCCCTACCAGTGCGTATTTTTAAAAGTTCTTTTTCAAAATGTTTAATTTGCTTATCCATTTCGGTTTCGATTTCTTTTTCAAATTCTTTTGTGTTGGCGCCTTCGGTAAAAATGATATTCATGTTCAATCCTTAGTTATTATCTAGGTTTTGCTATAACAGAGTTAATACGACTGCCAAATGAAGGATTGTCGGCAGCGGCAATCAGGGCATTATGAGTAAATATATTAAAGATACGCATTGATAGAGCATGCTGTTGCGCCAATGCAAATGCGGTCGCGTCCATGATACCCAAATTGAGTTCTAATGCTTGCGCATACGTTAATGTTGGCAAAAGCTTTGCGTCTGGATACAGGGCAGGATCTTTACTATATACCCCATCTACTTTTGTAGCCTTCCATAGCTCATCGGCATTCAGCTGTAATGCTCGTAATACGGCATTGGTATCGGTGGTGAAAAATGAATTTCCCGTGCCCCCACTAAAAATAAGGCAATGCTGCTTATCAAGTGCATCGGCAATAGTTGAATTGGAAATGGGTATGCCGATTGCAGGGCAGTCAAGAGCACAGAAGAGCGTAGTTGGTATCCCATAGTGATGACAGATATCTTGAGCGATCAAGCCATTCATGGCAGTTGCTAACATCCCCACATAGTGGCTGGTATTTGCGCTAATGCCAAGCTTGGTGGCTTGAGCAGAACCTCTAAAAAAATTGCCGCCGCCTATGACGAGGCTGAAACGATAAGCAGGTCTTAATTGCTTAATTTGTTGAATAATTGAGCGCAACAATCCTGAATCATAGCCTTGGCTTGTACGAGCAATAACTTCGCCACTGAGTTTTAATATAATGTTCTTTGCAGTACTCATGAGGGCTTAATTAGGCGCCTATTTCAAAGCGGCAAAACCGCTTAATTTTTATACTTTCACCTAATTTTCCAACCAGATCCTTTAATAAGTCGTTTATCGTAATTTTATCATTTTTAATGTAAGGCTGATTCAATAAGCAAATTTCTGTATAATATTTTTCTAATTTGCCCTCTATTATCTGGTCAATAATTTTTGGTGGCTTGCCTGTTAATTGTTCTCGGTAAATAGCTCGTTCTTTTTCTATCAATGCTGGGTCAACTTCAGTAGAACTGATGCACACTGGCCTAAAAGCAGCTATCTGCATGCAAACATCTTGGGCAAATTGAGCCAAATCAGAGGTTCTTGCTACAAAATCCGTTTCGCAATTAATTTCTATCAATACACCTACACGAGATCCAGGGTGAATATAGGAATGAACGATTCCTTCGGCAGTGAGATTACCTGCTCGTTTTTCTGCTATTGCCGCACCTTTTTTTCGCAGATAATCAATTGCTTTTTCAATATCGCCATTGCTTGCTTCAAGCGCTTTTTTACAATCCATCATACCAGCACCAGTGCGTGCTCGTAGTTCTTGAATTAATTCCATTGTTATTGTAGCCATAAAATCTCCTTGCTTGTTACATTTTGCTCACTTGTTCCTTCAGTCTGCCAAAAATCTAGTATTTGAGCAATACGAGTACAAGCTTCGCGCATACTAATTACCATGCCATTGTTTTTTTAATGTTTTCAGGGTAGATGAAATACCAAACATGAATGCTTGAGCTAAGCGTGATTCATCATCGAGAATTTTTTTTAGTGAAACAACCGTTGAGCGATTATCTTTTGTTGTTATTGCTACATGCTTCGTTTGAGCACTTAATAGAAGAGCATCGTGAAGCTGATCAAGCGTATGCACTTCTTTACCATTGATCTTGTCGATAATGCTTCCAACGCCAAAACATTCCACTTTATCTAACTCAGACCCTGGTAAAACGCAAGTGACCACTAACACTTCTTTTGCCAAATTTTCTTGTAACAAATATTGAGAAAGCAAATAGTTCATTGGAATATGTAAGAAATGATCCCATCGTAATTGCATAATGCATAACCCACCAAACATAAGATATCGAATAGCTTGCGGCTCAAAATCAGGATACACGCGACGAATTGGGTACAAAAAAGGAATCTTAAAGATACATGATTTTTCCATGCGCTCACCATTGCGATAAAGCACTAGATCAAGCTTCTGACCAATGGCAAAACGAATCAATAATTGACCAAAAGGAACCTTGCTAGAAATACGCCAATCGACTTTTACATCCCCATATTGGTCGATCTGGTAGCCATTAATTGAATAGAGCATATCTCCTTGCTTGATGCCAATTTCGTCAGCAGTAGAATTAGGCACAACGAAATTTATATAAACACCTGAAGGAATCGGATTAGACAACGATTGAGCGTGCTCAACTGTTGCTTTATTGCAGGATATACCTAATCGTGGTTTGCGAACTAAAGGCGTTTTATGGAGGTCATCAAGCAATATGATAATATCATTAATGGGAATCATATAACCAACGTTTTGTGCTTCCTTAACACCAGCAGTATTAATGCCAACAACTTCGCCAGCCATATTAAGGGCAGGTCCGCCAGAATTCCCAGGATTAATTGGTGCTGTAATATGAATATAGGATTTATGACTTTCCATATATTCTGATCCAGCCACTTCACCTACTGTTTTTTTGAGCTGACCAAAGGGAAAACCTACGGCTAATAATCGTTGTGCATTTGTTAACACATCAGAATCACCGAGTTCTAAGAATGAGATAGTTTTTAACTCTGAAAGAATAAACGATCGGGCTTCATCTGTTAATTTGAGTAATGCCACGTCAGCGTCTGGACATACTCCAATAACTTTAACTGCCAAAGGGTGTTTGCCTAGTGATTCGAGATATACATAAACCGACTGGGCTCCTTCAACCACATGGTAATTGGTGAGTAAATATCCTTCTTTATTAATAAAAAATGCACTACCAGAGCCTGTTCCATAGTCCGGTGCTTTAAAGGGTTTTAACCAGTCGAAGATGGTGCTTTGAGCAATAACTTTTACAACTGCATTTTGAGCCTTTGCTGTTACTGCATCCCATTCGGTATCTGTTGTGAGTTTTCTGGTGCTATCTTTATGCCCATTTTCATTTGAAATATGAGGCATATCAGGAGAAGATAGCTCAAGGCAGCGCCGCGGATTATTTTTTGATGGCAACGTAGACCCATGCAAGCATGTGCTCAGGCATGAAATTAAAGTAAAAAATAAGAGAGTACTCATTTAATATCCTTTAGTAGTGATCACAAGTTATGCATCCTGTTTCTGCTGAACAAGCCTAGCAAGCTCTTTGTAGGTGGCTGAAAGTGGGTAAAAATACGTGGCTGCTAATTTTTCTTCGCTTTTGATAATATCACTGAGCGAAAGCGCCATAAATACACTTTCTGTTGTTCTTAGTGTTAAAAAACCCGTTTGAATACTTTGTAATGCTGCAGCTCGAAACTCTTCAAGTGTTTTTACTGGTTTTCCATTGACTTCAGTAAGCAGTGATCCTTTATTAATCGTACGGCTGCGAAATGCTGGGGAATTAACTTGGATGTGAGTGACCAATAATATCGGCTCTAGCTGTTTTTTAAAGTCTGCATATTGCATGAGCTCGGGTGCAAATTGCGCCATCATGACTATATGATTAAGCGTAAGAGGGGTTATTATTAAGCCTCCTAACGCTTCGTAATCAAGCTTTTCAAACTCCGGAAATATAAGACGAACAGGTGCTAATGCTGACTGGGTAAATTTCACAACCGTTTCCTGCCTTACGCCTTTACGATAATAGACTATGTGAACATCATCGCCTTCATGTAAGCGAGCAACATAATCCATAATTGAAATTTTGTCCTCAAGGCCCCAACTTACATTCAACTCTCCATAAATATCAATAGAATGGCCATCAACCTCATATATCATATCATCGCGCTGAATACCAGCTTTATGAAGCGGGCTTCCTTTATATACTTCAATAACGTACAAGCCACCAGGAAGCGGGTTTTGCAAATATTTGGTTAAGCTATCGCTTGCATTGTTATAGATAATCCCTAAAAATGGCTCACGTAAGAGTATTGGATCGTTCGTTGCAGGCATGTGCTCAAGCTGTCGTAAAAAAAGCTTAACTTCATTGCTTTTAATAATATAGCCAATATTTTGAGCATTTTTAATAATAGCGGCGTTAACGCCAATTACTTGGCCAAGATTATTTAATGAAGGTCCCCCGGAATTTCCTTCGTTAAGAGCCGCATCTATTTGGATATAATGTTGCCCTTGCATTTGTTGGCCACCACTAACAACGCCCGACGTACTTTTAAGTCCCTGTTGAGCAAGAGGATATCCCAGTGCCATTACTTTATCGCCGCGCTGAATCGTGTCTGAATTACCAAACTTTAAGTAAGGGAATGTTTGACGATTAAGCATGCTCTTTAGTATTTCAATACTCCAAGGGCAAAGTCTGAGCAATGCCAAATCTCGCTTAGGGCTTACACCAACTATTGCTACATCAAATTGCCGCTTTCCTAATGATGGAATTTGAATTGCTAGTGCTTTTGCTTCTTTGACCACATGGTAATTGGTGATAAGATCCCCTTTTTCATTGATAAAAAATGCAGTGCCATAGGCTTCAAACTGAGAAGGAGTCTTATAAGGCTCAATAATATTAGCCTCAGCTACCTGGTTAAATACTTGGACTACGGTGTCTTTGAGCTCTTGTTGTAAGACACTCCAAAGTTGTTTTTTAGCTGGTGCTGCATTTTCAGCGGCAGGTGATGATGTCGCACTTGCTACCATGCCGGGTTGCCAGGTCGCAACTTCATCTTTTAGCTTTTGAATCAAAACTCTTTGCCTATGTTCAGTATTTTGCAGGCGATATATGATAGTACTTATCCCTGCTAAAATCGTAAGCATAAGGGAGTAAAGCAGATATTTAAAAGAACTTTTTTTAGCGCTAATAGACATACGTCCTCTCTTTCTTAAAGTAATAAACTTTCTAGATAATTATTGCAAAAAACTTAACCCTCATGGCTAGGATAATAGGTCACTATTGGTGCTTGAATAAGTAAGCTAATTGCCTATATCGCTTGTAGCATTAATAAGGCTTAAAGCGTAACACATATCTACCTAGCTTATAGGGATACTCAAAAAAAACTAGGCTGCCGAGCAATTTTTTTACATTTTTTTAATTTATGCTATATTGATTAAATATTACTATATTTATTAAATTTAAATACTAAAAAGAAAAACTAGATCTCTCTCGCTACTCTAAGGAGTTATTATGATTAGAACATGGCTTGTTTATAGCGCTTGGGTACTCTTTATTCCAATGGCTTTATCCATGGAAAAGCCGAAATACGAAAACGAACATGAATGGATTCATACGAAGCTGAAGAGCTCTGTCGGCAAAATCAAAGATATCTGTTTAAATAATGCCGGAGACAAAATAGCAGTTATAGGTCATCATTGTAACTTTGCAGAAATTTGGCATGTTCAATCGTCAAAGCTTATATGCAGAGTTGGTATTGATGACATCATTGGTCATAATGATGATATAACCTGTATAGCATTTCACTCTAAAAAAAACATAGTGATTACTGGTTCGAAAGATCACACCGCCAAGCTATGGGATGCTACTACGGGCAATCATATTGTTACGTTAAACCTTGAATCTATTGGTCATGCGTCAGCTATCACTTCAGTTTGTATTAGCCCCAAAAAAAAAGTAATTGTATTGGGGACTGCGCAAGGGACTACTCATTTTTGGAAGTATGACAAAACTATCAAAGGGTGGAAAAGTGAATGGGTTTTAAATAGTGACTTGGCTGATATCGGAGCAATAGCTACCATAGCTCTTAATAGTACCTGTAACTTGGTTATTGTCGGAACTGATAAAGGCTTATTGCATGCATATCGCTTTATGGGCAACAAACCATCGCAAACTATTTCAGTAGCATATGATAGTCCAATTAAAAAAATTATTGGCACTCCCCGTGCTGGGGCAATTCTTCTTATTGAACTTGTATCAGCAGATTTTCCCAATTTTGCTTTACTTAAGATACTAAAAGAAGAAGGAAGGGCTTGCTTTAGTAATCATACATTTACTTTAGATGCTGATTTGCTGCAATCACAGAGACTTTTCGGTGATATTCATGAACACAAGATAGCTTTGCTTGGATCACATGATGTTGTCATTTGCGACCTTGCTGCTGATATGAGAAGTGAACTTCGATCTCATACATTAGACCATGAAGCTTTTGAAAGGGTTACTTGTGTGCGGTTTAATGCAACAGGAAAAAAGCTTTTAACCACTTCTGATAATGGTTTGGTAAAAGTCTGGTCTATTGAGGATCCTACTTGGGTTTGTGATGATCGCTTCATTCATGAAAATGCAAAAGGCTCTAGCGTGCCAGTAACCTTTGCAGAATTTAACCAGCAAAACGATGCTATTATTATTACTGCTAGTTTCCAAGACTCTACTATTTCTATTTGGGAACAGCTTGAAATGACGAGCAAGCAGGATACGCTATCCCCCAAAATAACAAATAGCCAAGAGCAGCGCCTTGAAGCACTTAACCAAGAGCTCTTTGATGATTCAGTCGATGCGCAAGCAGAAGTCAGTAATCCAAGGGTAATTGAATCTGATTCGGAAATAAGTGATTCTGATCGCAAATTTTCCTATGAAGAACCTGAAGTTTATACTGTTCTTGATTCAGATGAAGAAGAGGAAGAACATGCTGGTGCTCCTGCACAGAATCCAAGTGATGCCAAGCGAAAACTTGCTATAGCAGAAACTAATGATCAATTTCCTACAGTAAAACGAGCTAGATTCGCTCAAAAAAGCAGGCCAGACTCAGTTAGCTGGTTGCATAGTGTGATTTCAGGGTCGAAGGCAAATAAGAATTTTAAGATTCGTTTGCCAGAATTTACTGGAAATATTAATGAGCATGGCAGGGATGGCAACACACCAGTCTGTCTTGCTGCTATTCATAACAAACAATGGATTCTTAACCAACTGATTGGACTTGGTGCCGATATTTCTATTAAAAATATCCAAGGAGAAACTCCTTTGCATTTGGCAGCCGCTAAGGGTAATTTCGAATGTGTAAAATTATTACTATTGCATGGTGCTAGTGTTGAAGTCACGAATGAGTCTGGCAAGACCCCACCTGATTTAGCGCTAGAAAATGGTCATAAAGAAATAGCTTTATTATTATTGTTCAAGACGAGGCTTGTAGTACCTTGACAAAATGCCAGGTATAATTGCTCAAAACTGGATATTTGGTATAGTAGTGAGCAACAATTACGCAGTATAAGGAGCGATATCCATGACATCATCAGTTGTTACCCTCGAGAAAATAGTTTCGCTGTGTAAGCGACGCGGTTTTGTATACCAATCGGCAGAAATTTACGGTGGTCTTAATGGCGTTTACGACATTGGCCCATTGGGCGTGCTATTAAAGCAAAATATACGAAGTGCTTGGATGCATGACATCCTAAGTGCCCAACCGAGCATAGACAAAGATGATGGCACTGGTCTTGACATAGTTTTTATTGAGGGAGCTTTATTAGGCCCCCCAGCAGTTTGGCAAGCTTCAGGCCATTTGGAACATTTTCAGGATCCTATGATAGATTGCTTGATCTGCAAGCATCGTTTTAGGGCAGACGATATTGACATAGCAAAAGCTTGCCAAAATTGTGGTAATAAATCATGGACAGAAGTGCGTCAATTTAATTTGATGTTCAAAACTCAATTGGGAGCTTCAGCTGATCAAGCATCAGTTGCTTATCTTCGACCCGAAACTGCTCAATCGATCTTTATTAATTTTAAGAATGTCATGAGTAGTAATCGAGTGAAAATACCTTTTGGTATTGCACAAATTGGTAAGGCCTTTCGTAATGAAATAACTCCTAAGCAATTTCTCTTTCGTATGAGAGAATTTGAGCAGATGGAGCTTGAATGGTTTTGTAAAGAAGAGGATGCTAAAAAATTTTTCGACTTCTGGTGCGCAGAACGACAGTCATTTTATAGCCGTATCGGCATTGCACCCGAAAAAATTCGTTTACGAGCACATGCGGACGACGAGCTTTCTCATTATTCAAAATACACTTCCGACGTTGAATATTTGTTCCCATTTGGCTGGAAAGAGCTTGAGGGCATAGCATATCGTGGTAACTTTGATTTAACCCAACACATGAAGCATTCCGGAAAAGACTTAAGCATCTTTGATGAAGCGACTAAGACATCGTTTATACCTCATGTCGTTGAATGCTCAGTAGGTACTGATCGATTATTCTTAACCTTGTTATTTGATGCCTATTATGAAGATAGTATAGAAGGAGAAACACGAGTTGTCTTGCGACTTAGCCCTGGCATGGCCCCGTATAAAGCAGCTTTTATGCCACTAACCAAAGAGCAGGCAGAACCGATGCGCGCATTGTATAAAACTATTAAAAGCAAGGGTTTAGAAGTACAGTATGATGCAAGCGGCTCGATTGGTAAAAGATATCGGCGTCAAGATGAAATTGGTACGCCATTTTGCTTTACCTATGATTTTGAAAGCCAACAGGATCAACGTGTTACTGTTCGCCATCGAGATACGACTGCACAAGAAAGAATAGCCATTGATAGAGTAGAAGAATATATCAACAATAGTTTGAAAGAGCACATAGGCCGATGAAAAATATATATTATTGGTTAGGCGAGCGTGTCAATAAACCCTATGGCAATTTGATTTTGGCATTCTTTGCTTTTCTTGAGGGCTTTTTTTTCTCTCCGGTAACTACTATTCTTGCCTTCTATTGTTTAGAAAATCGGCAGAAGTCATTTTTATATGCTAGCATTGTTACGGTTATGTCTGTGTTTGCAGCCATTGCTGGTTATGGCATCGGAGTTCTTATTTGGAGGACGGTTGGTCATAGCTTTCTCTATTATTTTATTTCACAGCAGTCATTTGAATATTACGTAGGCCAACTCAGGCACTATCAAGCTGCGACCATTCTTTCGGTTTCTCTGTTGCCCTTGCCATTTAAAGCCCTTACCTTCACTGCCGGTTTCTGTAGGTTGCCGATAGTGCCTTTTATTATCTACTCGATGCTAGGTAGGGGCCTGCGTTTCTATGCAATTGCCGCTTCAGTCTACCTGTGGGGACATCATGTGCAGTATTATCTTGACAAATATTTCTATTATTTTGTATCTCTAATACTAGCTCTTACTATTGG
Source organism: uncultured bacterium (assembly GCA_963706585.1). Lineage (GTDB taxonomy): Bacteria > Babelota > Babeliae > Babelales > Babelaceae > MFD02248-292. The sequence goes on along the minus strand of OY970169.1, from coordinate 1,148,729 downwards.
TTTGTGGTACCTATTCCATTAACGGACGTTTGAAGACAATGACCACAATGGAGAATTATTGAGCCTGAGCGCATACTTGGCTACGATGGAAGTTCATAGAGCGAGGTGGAAAGTCATGGCAACATGCAAGCAAAGTTGACAAGTGTTCATGCTTTCATCATACTACCACACCATAGTTCAGAAAATGTAAAAGTAAAAAGCCTATGATTCCCTATATTAAAGATATAATTAAATCGCTGGGTATCGTGTTTGGTGATATTGGCACGAGCCCCATCTACACCCTAACCGTAGCATTTGCCGTAGTGCCAGCAACATTGCCAAATGTTATGGGTATTCTTTCTCTGATTGTCTGGACTCTTATATTTCTTGTCACCATACAGTACGCCTGGTTAGCAATGAGCTTAAGCAGTAAAGGTGAAGGTGGAACTATCGTTCTTAAAGAACAATTAATGCCACTTTTGAGCTCAAAAAAGCAAATGATTATTGTTACTCTTTTAGCATTTCTTGGCATTTCTTTTTTTATTGGTGATGGTGTTATAACACCTGCTATAAGTATATTGAGCGCTGTTGAAGGGCTTACTTTGATTCCCAAGTTTCAGAATTTAAGCCAAGAAATTATCATTGTGGTTGCTTGTATTATTAGCATTTTTCTCTTTATTTTTCAAAAATCCGGCACTGAGCGAGTCTCTCTTGCGTTTGGTCCAATTATGCTTATCTGGTTTTTTTTTATTGCAGTCTTAGGGTCGATCTTTGTTATGCAGTATCCTGCAATTCTTAAGGCGATCAATCCTTACTACGCGCTACAATTTATGGTTACCCATGGCTTTGTTGGTTTCTTACTATTGTCAAAGATTATTCTTTGTGCTACTGGTGCTGAAGCATTGTATGCTGATATGGGCCACTTAGGCAGAAAGCCTATTGTGTTTTCTTGGGTGCTTGTCTTTGGCTGCCTCATACTTATGTATTTAGGTCAAGGTGCTTTTATTATGCTTCATCCGCAAGCACATAATATTTTTTATCAGATGATACTCTACCAGTTCAAGGCGTTCTATATCCCTCTACTTTTGCTAAGTATCTTAGCTACGGTAATTGCTTCTCAGGCCATGATCAGCGGTATATTTTCTATACTCTATCAAGGTATTACAACGAACATGTTGCCCCATCTACATGTTGAATATACCTCTCGCAAGCTCATGTCACAAATTTACATTCCAATGGCAAACTGGTTCCTTTTGATCTTCGTCTTATTCGCTATAATTAATTTTAAGTATTCGCATAACCTGGCAAATGCTTATGGACTTGCTGCAAGCGGTACAATGACCATTACAGCAATTTTTCTGACTTGGATATTTACGGTAAAACGAGAGCGGCTTAAGTCAACTCTTTCCTTTTTTATTCTTTGTATCAATACTGTTTTCTTCTTATCAAATTTATATAAGATTCCCTATGGTGGTTATTGGTCATTGCTTATAGCTTGTATACCGCTCAGTTTAATTATCATTTACACCTCAGGTCAGAGAAAGCTGTGCAAGGAATTACATCAGCTATCACTGCCATTTTTCCTGGAAACCTACAACACCGTTGCTTCTCGTACAACACACATTCGTGGTACGGCAATATTTCTGGCAAAGAGCATAGATTGTATCCCAACGTATATTGTGTCTACGATGCTTACTAATAATATTATTTATGAAGATAATGTAATTGTTATTGTTAAAACGCTTGAAAGAGCCTATGGCATAACTAGCTTATTCAAAGAAAATCTTGCTCCCGGCCTTCGCGTTTTTGAAATTAATGTGGGATATAGTGAAATATTAAAAGTTGAGAAGGTATTTCAAGCTGCTGACATAAATCCTAAGGTTATTTTTTACGGTGTTGAAGATATCACCGCCCACAATATTATCTGGAAGATTTATAGTATTATTAAGAAACTTACCCCTTCATTTGTTCAATTCTATAAATTTCCTTTTAACAAATTGCATGGTGTGACTGTTCGCATTGATATGTAATCGAAGCTTCTTGGCTGAAGCTATTGATAATAATTGGCTAGCGATCGTTAATTTCGGCTAAAATTTTGTGAACAAAAACTATTCTTGGACAGTATTCAAATATCGTTCTGACAAACTAATGGTAAAGGTTATCGAAAATATTTTCTAAATTCTTGATTCGTAAATACTCCTTAAAGTATAACTACTCTACATGTTGTTTAACAAAAAAGGAGTTACTATGATTAGATTGAATAGGTTTCTGGCTCTAGCTCTGGGTGTCGCATCGTTAGGCTTTGGCCAGCCCTTATATGGTCGCAAGTGTTGCCCAAAAATTTGCCGTCCTAAACCTTTCTGCTGCATTCCAGGACCACAAGGGCCCATGGGTAGTCCCGGGACATCTATTATAGCATCAGATTATATTTTTGCAGCAACACAGATAACTCAACCCGCTTCAGGTAAAGCTACTACCTCTACATTTATCGATGTTACATTTGAGATTGCAGGCCCTACTAATGGATGGTCGCACTCATCTGGAAGTGCTAACTTCACTTGTCCAGCTACAGGAATTTATATGGTTTCGTATCAGGCTTGCGTAGAATTTTTTAGTGAAGCTCCGCTCAGTGTCGCTGATATAGATGCACCCTATGGTGGTCTACAAGCAGTTTTTGGACCAATTGGTTTAGAGACAACCGTTGTTGGTTCTGATACAAGTGTGGCTCCGGGCACCAGACCGAGTTTACAGAATATTTCAATGGCTTCCAAATCGTTTCTGTTGTCTGGCGTAGCAGGACAAAACCTTAAAATTCAATTTCTGCCAGTTTCTGATGATACTGCTACAGGTATTTTTTTAGCATCAGCAGCGACTAGTTTGCCAACTGTTGCTTCAATTACCATTACACGAATTTCATAATATCATGATTTAAGCACCTATGTATAGTCAAATAGCTAGGTGCTTAATGCTTTATATCGCTTGAATACGAACGATAGTCATAAGTTGTCTATGACCTAATTTACGTCTATACTTTTTGCGTCGTTTGAACTTAAATACGATGAGCTTTGGCCCTTTGGTGTGCTTAAGGATAATAGCTTTCACAGGCGAACTTAAATATGGTTTACCGATCTCGATTTGATTATCACCAAGTTTGCGCAAAAGGACCTCATTAAAAACAACCTCAGCGCCTTCTGGCTGATCAAGTTTCTCGATAGCTATTGTTTTATTTTCAAGTGCCTGATATTGTTTTGCACCGGTTTGAAAAATAGCATACCGATCAAACGATGCTATTTCTTTAGTCTTTGACATGGTAATCCTTGGTTTATTTGTAATTTTCTATAAAAAATTGCTTGTAAAATAACAGTAACAGTAGCTATTTTTTTAAGCAAATAGATAATGTATGCTTTTAGTATAGCATAGTGTAATTTTAAGTCCAGTTGTCGCCTAGCACCTCATGGGCGATAGACGATTCAAAATAAGTAATAATCCAGCTTACTCCGAAGTAAAGTTCTTGTTTCCACTCATCTTCGTACGCTTAAAAGCTTCACCGTCACCAAGGTTTCCACCATCGCCAAGGCTTCCATCATTGCTAGCTGTAGCGGGAGAGATGATCGCGGCCACGTCAAAGCCCGCTCGTGGTGAGCGAGGCGTAGCCGAGTCGAATCCATATGAGCGGACAAATAATGTATTTATTTTTTCCAAGCTGCACGGTTCTCATGCTATTCTTTTAAAATATGCTAAAAATTCCTTATTACCAGTAGCGCCTGTTATAGGTGACTCGGTAATCCCTACAAGGCTATAGCCTTGATTTACTATAGCTTGGGTAACCGAAGATACAATTCTTGCGTGGATTGTGGGGTCGGTAATCAGGCCGCCGCGTCCAACTTCGTGCTTTTGTGCTTCAAACTGAGGTTTTATAAGAGTGATCAATTGACCATTACTTTTGATTACTTTATTAACTGCAGGTATAACTTTTAAAAGGGAAATAAACGATAGATCAAGGGTGACTAAGTCTACTTTTTCACCAAGATCCTCTAGGTGCCTTAGGTTCATCCGCTCATGCACTAGTACGCGTGGATCAACTCGTATCTTTTCGTGTACCTGGCCATATCCCACATCAACGCCATAGACTTTTGCTGCTCCATGCTGTAACAAGCAATCGGTAAACCCTCCCGTGGAAAGACCAGCATCAAGGACAGTTAGACCCTCGGGGTTAATCTGAAAATGCTCTAAAGCCTTTTCCAATTTCAAACCTGCACGGCATACATATTTTGGCTCAACAATAATGAGTTCAATTTCGTCTTTAGGCGTGATTGCAAAGCCAGCTTTGGTTTGAACAATCCCATTCACCCTGACATTTCCCTGCATTATCCAGCTTTGAATTTGCTGGCGGCTATAGCTTGGGTTTTCTTCTAGTAAATGAGCATCCAATCGTATTTTTTGTTTCATTTATGCCCCAAGAAAGCAAGAGACCTTATTTTCTTCTAGAAAATGGCCGACTAGGTCTATTATAACGGCGTTCTCGGTTATCTCCTCTTGGTCTAAACCCACCGCCGCCCTCATTAATCACGCAGGTAAGGTTAACATTGACTCTACGACCGCCAAGATATTGGCCGCGCAGAGCCGTTAGAAGCTCTGGTGAGCAATCACTGTTGAGTTTAACAAATGATCGCCGCTTAATCACGCGCACTGTTTGAATTTGTTCTTGGGTGACAACACCACTTTTAAGGAGAAAATCACGAATATCATCTCTGGTAACATTATCATCGGTGCCTACACTTATATAAATCTCCTGAGATTGTTCGGCAGCTCCACCTCGATCCATATGGGTGAATGGAATTTCTTCAAGATCAAGGGTTTTTAAGAACTTGTCACTCATCAAATGGATAAGTAATGACTGTTTTTGCTCTTGGGTTAATGGCTTGAGTACCTGCTCAATTTCTTCATAATAAGGAACTGCGCTTATGTTACTAAGAGCGGAGCTATAGGCCTGTGCGGCTTTCAAGCGTACAGCAACCAACTGTTCTCGGGAAGGAACATCGATTGGATTTACCGTAAGATGAAAACGGCGTTGTATTTGTTGTAGTAATCGTAATTCGGTTTTGCTAATGAGCGTAATGGCAATTCCTTGTTTGCCAGCCCTTCCAGTTCTGCCTATACGATGAACATAACTTTCAAAATCTTCTGGTAGTGAATAGTTAATAACGTGGGTTAAGTTTGCTACGTCAATTCCTCGGGCAGCAACATCGGTTGCTACTACTATGGTGATATCTTTTTGCTTGAATTTTTTAATAACGGCATTACGTTGAACTTGGCTTAAGTCTCCATGAAGTGCACCAACGTTGTAACCGCGCCTAATAAGTTGCTCTGCTATTTCGCTTGTGAGCACCTTAGTTTGGCAGAATACAAAACCGTAAAAATCAGGGTCGCTTTCAATAAATCTTGCTAAAGCGGGTAATCGAGATCGAAAGGGAACGATGCAGAAGAATTGCACAGTATTTTGCGAACTTACCTGTTTATTGATTATTACCGAAACCGTATCGTGCATATGCTTTTTCATGATATCGCTAATGCCTTGCTTTACCGTAGCGGAAAAAAGCCAGATTTCTCGGGTAGACGGAATATAGTTCATTATTTCTTCAATTTCATCCTTGAATCCCATATCCAACATGATATCTGCTTCATCAAGCACCAGGGTTCTGATGGCACTTAATGAAAGTGTTTTTCTTCGTAGATGATCATTAAGGCGTCCTGGGGTGCCTATAACAATCTGTACCCCTTTTTTCAATCTCCTGATTTGATCTTCCATTGATACTCCACCGTAGATTACGTCGATAGCTATGCCGCTATATCGGGCAACCTGGCTAATGCTATCTGCTATTTGCAAAGCTAGCTCTCGGGTTGGTGCAACTACTATTGCTTGGGGCACCTTTTGAAGTGGGTCAATTCGTTGAAGCAAGGGTATACCAAAAGCAAGAGTTTTACCGGTTCCTGTTTGTGCTTGTCCATGAAAATCTATTTTTTTTCCACTTAACAGGAGTGGTATTGCTTTTTCTTGAATATCTGTCGGTTCGGTAAAGCCCAGCTCATCAAGAGCTCGCTGTAGTTCAGGCTTTAAATTGAATGCTTTGAACGTTGCCATTGTTACTCTTTCCTTACATTTAGTAGTGATTTTTTATATTAATGTCCTTGGTATCTATCATAGCATTAATTATTTATAATTGTAAATGATTTAATAAATCCCAAGTTCTATTTTTTCCAATGCTTGATGTCCTTCCATTTGACTTTTATTAAAAAGCATGCATAATAATAATATCAAGAAAAAAATAAGCAAAAATAATTTATAATTCGAATAGGATTTTTCATGAGTATTAAGTATGTAATGAAATTGCTTGCTATGATGTTCTTTAGCCTCCCTTGTATGCCGCTGTATCCCATGAATCCTGAGTCAGATGAGTCGACTTCAATGGTTGACTCAAGCATGAGTGACAATTCAAGTTTCTCTGATTCAGACTTTTATATGGAAACTGATGAGGATGAATGTACTGAAGATGAGCAAGAAGTTTATGAAGATGAACGGTTAACGGTTAGAAGAGAGCCAGATGGCACCTTGGTAGCCGAAGAAATTGAGCTGATCGATGAAGATGCTTTAGAGCTTGAAGAGCAGGAAGGTATTGTATCGAGCAAGCCAGAAAAAGAACAAGAAAAAATAGAACCGATAAGCAAAAAACGGCCCGCTTCTGCTTTACAACCGAAACAAGCTCCTAAAAAAGCCAGGGTTGGCAATGTGCATAGTTGTGGTGTATGTTCCGAGCGTTATAACCAGGAAGCTCATTTTTTAGCGCACAAGAAATTCCATCAATCTGAGTATCGATGCTACCAATGCAAGCAAGGTTTTGGTTCTGGGAAGTTACTGGCATCTCATTCTTGTTTGAAGTATCGATGTGGTAGCTGTTTCGATGCTTTTAAAAGTGCTAATCTTTTAATTGATCATAAAAAGAAAATCCATAATATTAAAATGGCTTATGATTGTGAAGATTGCCAAGAGGCTTTTCAGACAAGTTCAGCGCTTAAGCTGCATAAAAAAAGCCATAAGCAAGAATATGCATGCTCTCAATGTAATAAAAAATGCCAAAAACCACTTGACCTAGCGCGTCATCAGTTTCGGCATATTTCTGGACTATTTTATGAATGCTTGCTTTGTAAAAGCCCAATTTCACGATTACAATACAAAAACAGACAGAATTTTTTAACGCATATAAAGCAGCACCAACAAACGAGCGATGCCATCATTGAGCAAAAAAGAGCGATTTCAGTGGCTATTGCAAAAAAAGATATAGAATTTAACGATGCAATATATGGCAATACTTTGCTCATACTTGCTTGTAAGGATGGCAATGTGGAACAAGTAAAGCAACTTATAGCCTTGGGAGCTGATATTTGTGCAGTTAATGCAAGTGGCTTGACTCCTTTTGCTACTGCTGTGTTAGCCAAGCATAAATCAGTTGTTGAAGAGCTCCTACGTCAAGGCGTAGATATTAATACGCAGGCTAGTGGTATGCCTATTTTAACGCTCGCCGCCAGAATGCTTGATTATCAAATGGTGAAATTTCTACTTGAAAATGGTGCTTATGTTAACATTCAAGATGCTAAGGATATGACAGCATTAATGCACGCTACTCAACTTTGTGATCTTAAAATCGCCAGGCTCTTACTCAGTTCAGGGGCAAACGTGAACCTGAAGCGTAATGATGGTGCTACAGCTTTAGCTCTATGTGCACAAAATAATAATATACCTATGGCCCGCGAACTTATTGCTTACGGTGCAGATGTTTCTCTGAGTGATCAAAATGGTCAATCACCGTTGATGCATGCTATAAAAAATAAAAGTGAATATGTAATTAATGAATTACTTAAAGCCAATGCTTCCATTGCAACGACAGATGCTCAAGGCATTACGCTGCTCATGTTGGTAGCTAATAATAATGACAAGAAATTGCTTGCTACGCTGCTTAATAAAAGAGACGAGCAGAACTTGCGTGCAGAAACACGAATAGCTGGAAAAGAAGTCCCCTTGCTGCCTGCTGAAGTTTGGGAGCATATTTTATCAAACCTTGATTCAACTCAAGAATTGGAAAGATGTAGATCGGTTAGTAAAGACTTTAACGAAATGCTCAATAATCCCGTGCTGTATCGAATGGTAATGGAAAAAAAGTATAAGGATGCAAAGCCATTGCCGACAGAAAAGTTTATAACAGCAGCTGAATTAGGAAATGAAGCGGCAGTGAAAGCTTTTCTGCGCTTGAAAGTCGATGTTAATGCCCGATCAAAACGCCATCAGAGAACTGCACTTATAGCCGCAACGCGCAAGGGACACCGTCATATAGTTGAGTGCCTTTTAGCTGCAGATGGAGATTTTAAAATGGCAGATGGACATGGTATGGAAGCTTTTTTATATGCACTTGCTCATAAAGATAAATCATTAGCACACCTGCTCATGAAGAGGTATTGGCAAGAGACAAGCCAAAAAAATGGTTATGTCGAAGAACTTGCTAGTGATGCAATAAATAATGAAACAAAGCTTGTTAGATGCAATTTAGCACGTCGCAATTTTAACCTTCCCCCAGCTGGCTTAACGGAGCTTATGTTTATTGCCGCTGGCAACGGCAATGTTGAGCTTATCGAACTATTCATTAAAATGGGATATGATGTTAATGCTCAGCGCTATAATAAGTTGACTCCTTTACTTATCGCTGCTTGCAATGGACGAGAATTGGCTGTGCGAAAATTAGTAGAGAAAGGTGCTCGAGTTGATCTAACTGATAAAGCAGGAATTCCCTCGGTAAAGTTAGCTGCTTATGGGGGCCATACCGAAATAGTTAAGTTTCTATTAGCCCAAAATCCACGTAACCAAGCTACTATTATTTCTTTAGCAACGATAGCTTGCTGTGAAGGTCATCAAGAGCTTTTAAAGATGTTGGTAGACGTTCATAGTTTTGATATCAATCAACCCAATAGTCAGGGTATTACCCCATTAATGAATGGTGTTAGTTGGGGACATAAAAACATAGTATGTTATTTATTAGCACAGGGAGCACGGGTGAATTTGCCTGATAATAATGGCAAGACTGCATTATTTTACGCTGCTCATTGGAATTATCATGATCTCTATAACCTGCTACTTCAACATGGTGCAATTGCGACCCCTGATGATCATGCTCATTTTAAGATGATGCTAGGTCAAGTTGCAAAATCGAATAATATTCCTTGGCTCAAGCAATTATTAGAGGGATAATGAGTATCACTAGCGAAAGTTGTTTTTTCATGAATACAAAATACTTAATTACCGGTGTCTTCAGTTGTTTGTTTTCTATGGCTAGCTATGCAATGAATCCAGAATTTGACGAGACCATGGATACTCAAGATGAAATGGCTTTAGATAATGGATTAGCTGCCAATGATGGTTTTTTTCTTGCAACTACAACGCCAGAAGGCCTTGTTATTGGTGAAGAGCTTGAACTTATGGATGATAATGAATTATCTCTAGAACAAGATACGAAAACGAATGACGAGCTTGACCTGCAAGATAAAAAAAAGCCGCAAAGTGCTGCGAGCAAAAAAAGGAAGGCTTCTTCAAAGCAGAAAAAAATAAATAAAAAGCAAAAGGCTCGTGTATTTTCATGCGGTATATGCTCGCTTAACCTTAAGCGTAAAGCTCATTATCTTGCTCATAAAAAATTCCATGCATCTCAGCACAGTTGTTCAGAGTGCAAGCATGGTTTTAATTCAAAGGAATTATTAAAGAATCATGCATGTTTTCGGTATCGTTGTGATAATTGTCATGATGCATTTAAAAGCCTTATATTGCTTGGAAGTCATAGGAAAAAAGCACATTCTATTGAAAACAGTTACTCATGTGATGAGTGCCCTAAAGCTTTTAGCACAAGTGCTGAGATGAAAGCTCATAAAAAGGACCATCATTACGTCTGTTCGTGTTCAAAAAGTTTTAGCACCCCATTAGCTTTTTCAATTCATCAGCATACGCATAATTCTTCCGACAGAGGGCGGGTTGGTAATTTAGAATTGGGTTATGAATGCTTGTTATGCCATAAAATTATCAATACTAAGAAATTATTTTTAGCTCATGTTCAAAAAGAATTACATAACCCTGGCGTAATTGCTGAATATGAAAAAGCCTACATAGCAAATGCCATAAAAGAAAAGAATGTTAGCCTGGTAGATGCTCAAGGTAATACGCCATTGATCTTAGCATGCAAGTATGCAGATCTTGACGCTGTTAAGCAAATTATAGCCCTTGGAGCAGATATTGCTGCCAGCAATACTGCGGGCTTTACTGGATTTGCCTATGCAATAATTGCGGGTAATAAACTGATAATCGAAGAATTAGTGCGTCAGGGTTTTATCATTGATAACCAGGGGGACCATAACTCATTAATTCTCGCCGTTAGAATGCTTGATTATCCACTAGTAAAATATTTCCTTGAACATGGGGCGAATGTTGATGTTCAAGATAACAACGGCATGACACCGCTCATGTATGCAACTCGCCTATGCGAGCTTGACATTACAAGACTCTTACTCAAGGCGGGAGCTTCTGTTGATAAGCAACGTCACGATGGTAAGACTGCTTTAGCTTTCTGCGCTCAACGTCATAACATCACCATGGTTCGAGAGCTACTCGCTCATAATGCTGATGTAGCTATTCAAGATAAAAAGGGTAAAACTCCTTTAATTAATGCTATAAAAAATCACTGTAAGTACTTGATTGCGGACTTACTCAAAGCCAATGCTCCCCTTTATGTAAAAACTAAAGCGGGAATAACGCCCATCTTGTTGGCTGCGAAAAAACGGCGGCACGAGATTCTTTGCTTATTGTTGAAAAAAAAGGAAGAAGATCTTGAGCGAGCCGTGCAAAGGATTGATCAAAAACAGCTACCAGAAATGCCAGATGAAGTTTGGGAGCTGATTTTTTCTAACTTTGATTCAATGAAAGAGCTTGCGGATCTCAGATTAGTAAGTAAAGATTTTGCTCAAAGTGTAGACAATGAACGACTGCTCAAAACAGTGTTAAAAAATCAGCATGAATCTCAAAGTTGTCTTAATGCAGAAAGTTTTATTAAAGCAGCAGCCATGGGCAATGAAATCGCCGTCAAAGCATTTCTACGTTTAGGTGTAGATGTTAATGCAGCATCGAAAAGTTATCATGGGCAAACAGCCTTAATTAGTGCGATTAAGGGTAAACATCAAAACATTGTTAAACTGCTCTTGGAAGCTGGCGCAGGAATTATGGTTAAAGATTCGCATATAATCGGCCCGTTATTCCATGCATGCGCGCATGAAGACAAAACAATAGCAAGGATGGTCATTCCTTTTAAGAATGAGCTCAAGGATTCAGTTAGCGAGATTACTACAAATCAATCTCTTGCGCTTGCTATAATTGATAATCAAGTGCAAGCTTTTAAAAAGATTATGGAAAGCCAAGATTTCAAATTGACCCCAGCGGGGAAGTTGATTTGCATGGGGTTGGCTGCGGCTAATGGCAATGTTGAAATTATAGATCTACTTTTTCAAATAGGCTATGATCATTGTTTACAAAATAACATCCATATAAGCCCTATTCATATAGCCGCATTCAATGGGCACTTACAAGCAGTTCAAAGGCTGATTGAAAGGGGAATGGCAGTTAGATCAAATGTAAGAGATAATTCACTATTACAGGTTGCCGTGCGTGGTGGACATGTTGAAGTTGTTGGTTATTTATTGTCTCAGCTTCGCATCAATCCTGCTACTGCTCTTGATTTAGCTCAACAAGCAGTTTGTGAAGGACATAAAAAGGTTTTAAAAGTGTTTGTTAACTTGAAGCTTATTGACATTAATCAACGGGACCAAAGAGGTATAACTCTGTTGATGTTGGCTGCTGGTCATGGGCACCATAATATTGTAAGGTATTTGTTGAAAATGGAAGCTCCTGTAAATGTTGTGGCTGATGATGGTACTACTGCTCTTAATGTTGCGGCAGACCGAAATTATCAGGACATATATGATTTGCTTATTGCCCATGGTGCTGTAATTTACGATGCAAATTTGTCGCCACGTTTTACGACTCTTCATCCTTATTTGGTCAAGAGCAATATCCTTGCTTGTGCAGCGAAGAACAATAATATTAGCTTGCTAAAGCAGTTATTAGCAAAATAAGGTAACACCTAAAGACATTATGAGCCGCTCTTAATGGGCGGCTTTTTGCTGGTTAAGCAATAGACTTGCCTGACCAATGCTGTATACTTAAAAAGAATTAATTAAGCGCCCGTAGCTCAAAGGATAGAGCGCCGGACTTCGAATCCGTAGGTTGTAGGTTCGAGTCCTACCGGGCGCACCATCTTTACCATCGCCTATTTTATTGAATCGAAGGTTTTTGTGCTTCAAATAGGAATTTTTCGCTATCTAGCCTTAAGTTCGATAGTACAAACTTAATTAATCACCTTTTTTCTTCAACTTCAGAACTAACAAAAAGGTCATGTGCTCGATTAGTAAGAGCCAGTAAATATTTTGCTGTTATATAGTAATTTATAGTAATTGTCTTCAGCCTACTTCAGTAGGCTAAGGTGGGCAGCGATGTCATCCTGTTGCTCACGTAGATTTGTGTAAAATCTGTCATATTGGTCCTCAGTAATTCTTTCCTTTGAGTTTATCAAGGTAAAAAGTCCAACATGGAGTTGAGTTCCTATGCTGATTGTTCCAAAAATGAATGAATTCGCAAGTGGAACCTTAATTCAACTTCTATTGATCAAGCAACATGTAAAATAAGCAAATCTTTTTGCATCTTCAACAGACTGTTGTTAATAGTTTTCTGGTACAGGATTGCTTTTTTAATTTTTTTGTATTATCATGTCTTTTGGGTGTCGAAAAATGACACTTAAAGGACATGAAATGTTTTCAAATTATATAAAAAAATTGCGTGCATCTGGTAGATATTATTTTACCATTAATCAGGCTATGAAGGATCTCAAAGCCTCTGCTAATAAGATTAAAAGTGCAGTGTATAGGATGAAAAAAAGTGGCGATCTTATTAGTCCTGCAAGGGGGTTATATATCATTGTGCCTCCAGAACATAAATTACAAGGTAGTATTCCTTCTGAGGAACTTGTGCCAATCTTAATGAAATATTTGAACATTGATTATTATGCTGGTCTCTTAACTGCCTCTCTGTATTATGGTGCTTCACATCAAAAGCCTGCTTCTTTTCAAATTGTTTCGAACAAAAGAATAAAGCACCCATTAAAATTTGGACTGGTTAATATTGACTCAATTTACAAAAAATCATTAGCCAATTTGCCTACTCGAGATATTGTGGTCCGCACTGGCTATTTAAAAATTTCATCTCCGGAACTTACTGTGATGGATTTGTTTCTTTATCCAAACAGAAGTGCTGGGCTTAATCATATTGCTACTGTGTTATCAGAGTTGATTGAATCAATTGATGTGGAAAAACTAATTGAGCTTGCATCTAGTGTGAACAAGATCTTCTGGATGCAACGATTAGGGTACATACTAGAAAAAATCGATGTCATGAACAATGAAATGAAGCTACAAATTACTAATAGATTAGCTGATTATCTATCATCAAAGAAGCTCAGATTTATACCTTTGGCATCGGAAATATCAATAGAAGGAAGTCCGCGGTCAGAAAAGTGGAAAATTATTGAAAATATTACAATCGAAAGCGACTGATGATTCCTGAAAGTTTTATCGAAAGTTGGCGACAAAACGTATCATGGCAAACGCTAGCAATGATCGAGCAAGATTTGATAATTAGTAGAGCTTTAGTTTGCCTTTATAATCATCCTAATGTTCGGGAAAGTCTTGTTTTTCGGGGTGGTACTGCCCTTAATAAACTTTATATTAAGCCACCTGCTCGTTATAGTGAAGATATAGATTTTGTGCAGAAAAAAGCAGAACCGATTGGTGAAACAATAAATGCCATACGGCAAGCATTGAGTTCTTGGTTAGGCGAACCCAAGCGAAAATTAACAGAGCGTGGTATCAAATTAGTATATCAATATGAATCAATTAATAAGTTACCCAGTAAGTTAAAAATCGAAATTAATACGAGCGAACACTTTTAGGGATTTGTTTCATCAAAATATGATATTAAAGCGTTTAAATAAAGATTTTCAGATTGATATGAATGTTTTGCTTCCTCCTATGATTGAATGGAACTTTGATGAAGCATTTGAATTTGTGCAAAATAACATTATTAGTAGGCTATAATTTGTTTTTGAAAATCGATGCAAATAGATTTAAGAAATGCTAAAAACCAGTAAAGGAACCCCAAATCAAAAATTTTAGAATCAGAGCACTGAAAATTCTGTTTGTAGGTGGCTTAAATTAAAATCGAATTCTCTGAACATGTACACTAGTGGGCATCATCTTTACCATCGTCTATTTTAGTATTGAATCGAAGGATTTTTGTGCATCGTATACGAGCTTTTCTTCATTTAGCCATAAGTCCGACCGTACGAGCTTAATTGATTGACGCTTTTCTTCGGACTTCAGAACTTACAAATAGCTCATATACATGGCTTGCTAGTTCTAGCAGATACTTAAATAGTGCTATAGTAGCTATCTTCCGCTTCTGGTAATTTACCTAATTGAAAACTAATTTCCATTACTTTGTTGAGTAACGTTTGTTAAAGTTGGTTTAATCACAATTACGCAGGCTGCTGCTGCGTAATTTGCCAACTAATCTTTTAACCTCGATTAGCTTCGATATGAACGTTTAAACATAAAATGCTAGATCTAGGTGTAATTTTATCTTGAAGAGATTGTCGGTGATTTGGTATGTAGTCCTAACTTAACTTTTACATCTTTGTTTATGTATAGACCAATGGATTTTCTGACATTCTATTGAACAGTAGTATATCATCTTGCATTTGCTGGATTTACTTAGGCAATTTTCTGCAGAGCAATAACCACACTGTTTATTGCTCTTTTCATCTTTAAACGCATTTTCGAGAAGTGTTTTTAGTTGAAGGTGTCATTTTAATTTAGCGATGCAATAATTGCTAAAAGAACATTTAAGGCCTTAAATGTAAAAACTAAGGAATTTAAGTTTGCCTGAGCTGAAATATACGACGAATAAGATTTTTTAAATTCTAATATTTTGATTTATCTATATTCTTCAGATGAGACGAAGAAAATAGATCAAATACAAGACTTGCTAGACAGGTTTTATATTGTAATATGCATTATGGCATCTCTTTACCATCATCATGAGCTCCATGTGCTTTAAGAATCTCTATTACTGCAACATGTTTATAGCACTTCGCATGATGCAAGGTCGTATAACCATCTTGATTCTTGGCATCAATATTAGCCCCTTTTTCAAGAAGAAATTCAACGATTAGTGGATTATCATTTTGAGCAGCCTTCATTAAGGCTGTATTTCCACACTTAGACTTTTGATCAATATGTGCACCATGCGCTAGAAGAAATTCTATTATTTCCATATCTTCGGTTGACACTGCATCCATTAAAGGTGTGTATCCGAATTTATCTTGAGTGTTAATGTCGGCATGTGCTTTAACAAGCATTTTTACTATTTCTTTGTTTTTGCCTCTTAGTGCAATGCTCAAAGCAGTTTCAAAATTCATATCCTGAGCATTAACATTAGCATTATGATCAAGAAGAAGTTCAACTATATCTCTATTTATATCTCCATATGACCTGTGTACAGATTCGAGTAATGCTGTATAACCTGAACTATCTTTAATGTTAACGTCGGCATTATTTTCAAGAAGACACTTAATAATCTCTCTATTACCATACTTGGTTGCAATCAGTAAAGCTGTTCTCTTCTGAGCACGTCTACCTGGACCACCAGGATTCTCTTGAGCATCAACATCAGCACCCTTTTGGAGAAGCAATTTTATTAGCCCTAGATGCTTCATTTCAGCAGCGTACATTAAAGCTGTTCTGTTGTCTTTATCTCTTGCATTAATATTAGCCCCTTTTTCGATCAAAAGTTTTACCATTTCGACTAATCTGTCATGATTCCTATCATCCCTAGACATTGCATGAATCAATGCTGTGCAACCAGTGTAATCTATAGCATCGACTTCGGCACCGTGCTCAATTAGAAGCTTTGCTATTGCAGCATGATTCTTGCTAGCCGCTTCAATTAATGCAGTACGATGTCTCTTGCATTTGGCATTAACATTAGCATTTTTTTCAAGTAAAAGCTCAACAATATCTCTATGGCCGCATTTGGCACTTCCCATTAAGGCTGTCTGTCCTAGTTTATCTTTGGCGTCTACATCACCGTGTTTTTCAAGAATAAGCATAGCGATTTCTATATTTCCACTTTGAGCAGCTTGTACTAAATTGCTCGAGTAATTCTTAACATCAGCCCCAGCGGCAAGAAGAAGTTCAACTATTTCCAAATGACCACTTGAAACAGCAAAAGTTAAGGCTGTCCAATCCGAAAGAGATATTTTAGTTTTAGCATTAACATTGGCATCACTATCAAGAAGAAGCTTAACTATATTAGTATGTCCTTTTTTCGCAGCATGCATTAGGGCCGTATAACCATCAATGGAATAATCATTAACTTCCACCCTTTTCTCAAGGAGTAGCTTAACTATTTCTGTATGTCCTTTTTCCGCAGCATGTATTAGGGCTGTATAACCATCAGTGGAATGGTCATTAACTTCCATCTTTTTCTCAAGAAGAAGCTTAACTATTTCAGAGTGCCCTTTTTTCGCAGCGATTATCAATGGTGTATTGTGCCATAAATCTTTCGCATTAACATCAATATTGTGAGCAAGAAGAAGCTTTGCTATTGGTAGATTACCTCTTTCTGCGGCCCAAAGTAAAGCCGTAAATCCATTATGAGTATTTTTGGCGTTAATATCGGCTCCTTTATCTAGAAGAATTTCAACCATTTCAGGACATTCTGCAGCAGCCCACAGTAAAGGCGTAAAGCCCCAGATGTGCTCTTGAGCATTAACGTAAGCTCCTTTGTCTAAAAGAAATTTCACCATTGCTGTATTGCGATATTGAGCGGCACAAATTAAAGCTGAGGAGCCATAAAGATCTTTGGCATCAAAGTCAATACCTTCATTTATAGTGGCCTCTATTGTTTTCATATTATTATCTTTAATTGCTTTAAAAAATTGTTCATACTTAGCCTCTTCATCATATAATCTGCGCGCCTCTCGCTCACCTTCTGGATCAGGTCTAGGATTAAGCTCATGAATTATATTGTTCTCAATCTTTATTGATGATTTACAGATAGGGCATTTAGTATTTTCTCCTTTTGCTATAATCAATTGATTTAAACAGAGATCATGAAACATATGCTTATGAGGACAAGCATCTTTTATCACTTCTTCATCTCTTTTGAATTCAATATTACATGTAGCACATTGCGTTTGTTTTCTATCGAGATAGGGATGATACGTATTGTATACATGAAGCTCAAATGGTATGGAGTTTATTTTGCAGGGATTTAAACATATTGGACAAGGCTTATTTTCATCCTCCATAGTCTGTGCACAATGTTCACAAAGATAATGAAAACAATTCAAAACTACTGGACGGACAAATTCCCTCTCTATTTCCTTTTCTTTTTCTTCATTTATTACGTAACTCCAGCTATATTCTGAAAAGCAGACTGGGCATTCTCTGAGATCTCTGTCTTCATTAATTTCAATTTCTTCTTGCTGCATACAGTTGGTGACGTTGGGCAAATTGCTCAAAAAAAAAAGAATTATGAAAATTTGATTTGTAGATTCTTGTAGTCTCATTTAAGGTTCCTGCATATGTCGTAAAGAAGTTAATTGATTTCGTTTTTATTCTTGAATTCTTGATAACACATACACCACTGCATTATTGCCATATTTACTTGCAATCATCAAGGCGGTGTAACCGCTATTGTTTATAGCATTTACATCAACACCAGCATCCAGAAGAAGTTTTGCTATTTGCCAATCTTGAGCACGCAGCAAAGCTGTATTACCATTATTATCTCTAGCATTAACATTGGCTCCTCGAACAAGCAGAAGCCCTACCGCTTCGATATTACCTTGGATAGAGGCATAGAGCAAAGGTGTATCTCCACAAAAGTTAGCAATATTAACATCTGCCTTACTATTAATAAGGAGCTTCACAACTGCTTGATGGTTATATTTAAGCGCCAACATCAAAGCTGTATCGCCGTTATTATTTCTAGCGTTGACATCTGCATTTTTAGCTAGAAGAAGCTTTACGGCCCCTTTTTCTCCTTTACGAGATGCGCGAATTAAAGCTGTATCTCCAGAGCCGATTGAGTCATCAATAGCGTTGACATCTGCTCCACTATTAATAAAGAGCTTTATTGATTTTTTATTGCCTGATCCAGCTGCAGCTATTAACTTTTTATTAATGTATTTTTTTAGCAATTCGCTATCTTGTTTTGACTCTGAAAGCATCAAAGCTGCCGCTCCGTATTCGTCTTGGGTGTTAAAGTCAGCATGAGCTTTAACAAGCATTTTTACTATTTTTGGGTTTCCGTTGTCAACTGCGCACATTAATGCTGTTTTACCATCTCTTCTTTGAATATTAACTTTAGCATTATTTGCAAGAAGAAGTTTTACTAATTGCATATCATCACAGATAATAGCGCTCATTAAAGCTGTGTAACCATGCTCATTTTGAGCGTTAACATCAGCACCTTTTTCAATAAGGATCTTAGCAATTTCTATCTTGTCTGGTGCAATGCCAAGTAATAAAGCTGTCCAGCCTGTCTTATCTTTTGCATTAACGTTAGCTCCTTGTTCAAGAAGAAACTGAACTAAATCTGTATCACCGCCACGAGAAGCTCCCATCAAAGCGGTTCCACCACCTCCCTGACCCGATGTAGCTGTTCCGCCATCTGCAGCTTGAGCGTTGACGTCGGCTCCTTTTTCAATGAGTAGTTTTGCTATCTCTTTAGAGCAGGCATACATTAATGGTGTACATCCTTCATATTTAGCGTTGACATCAGCTCCCTTTTCAATAAGAAGCTTAACGCTTGCAATCTGATTATTTAAAGCTGCATTCATCAACTCAGACATGCCGCGGTTTTGCGCATCTTGGTCACCTTCTGGATCAGGTCTAGGATTAAGCTCATGAATTATATCGCTCTCAATCTTTATTGATGATTTACAGATAGGGCATTTAGTATTTTCTCCTTTTGCTATAATCAATTGATTTAAACAAGGATCATGAAACATATGCTTATGAGGGCAAGCATCTTTTATCACTTCTTCATCTCTTTTGAATTCAATACTACATTTAGCACATTGCGTTTGTTTTCTATCCAGATAGGGATGATACGTATTGTATACATGAAGCTCAAATGGTATTGAGTTTATTCTGCAAGGATTTAAACATATTGGACAGGGCTTAGCTTCGTCCTCCATAGTCTGTGCACAATGTTCACAAAGATAATGAAAACAATTCAAAACCACTGGACGGACAAATTCCCGCTCTATTTCCTTTTCTTTTTCTTCATTTATTACGTAACTCCAGCTATATTCTGAAAAACAGATTGGACATTCTCTGAGATCTCTATCTTCATTAATTTCGATAAGTTCCTTTCCCTCTTGCTGCATACTGTGGATGACAGTAGCTAGAGTGCCTAAAAAAAGAAACATTATGAAGAATCGATCATTAGAGCAGTATTTTAGTATTATTTTCAATAGTTTGTATCTACTGCAGTTTACCGCCTTATTCACAAAGTTTTCCCCTTTTGACTTTATCAATAATCATTAAGTAAAGTGAATGCAAGTGAAGCACTAAAGCTCCTTCCCTTATACGCGATTAAATTCATAAATTTGATAGTCCTAATAAAATATACCTCAATTGAGAGAAAAAATGAAAAAGATACTTATTGTGTTACTTCTATTTTATACATTGCCAACAATTATGAATAGCTTGGAATTCCTAGAAGATCCCCCGAGCGCAGAACTTATCAAACTTACCAATCTACCTCCCGAGCTTAAGGCTATCATAGTCTTTACTATTGCTAATTCAAAAAGTTTGACGGAACTATTATCTACGCTAGCTAATATAGAGCTCATTAATAGACAATTTGCGAATATAGTCAAAGATCAACGGGAAAAAATAATCGAGGCTTTACAGGAACAATGTTCTACAACAAGAGCAATTGAAGAATGCAAAAAAGCCGAGAGTGAATTTTACAAACCAGGAGTTTAACAAAGCAACAACCATACTAGAGCTATATAAGAAACTGTCGGTTAAAAAGCAACAAAAGCACGAGCGAAAGCGCCGATTTAAACAAGCAGAACAAGAAATTTTAGTAGCTGCTGAAAAAGGAAACGTAAAATTAGCTCAAATATTATTGAAGATGGGCGTCAATGTTAATAAAAGGAATAAAGATGGCATGACTGGCTTTAATGCTTGCTGTAAAGAATGGGCATTTAGCTAATTTACTCTGGACTCCATTGTTTTTCCTTGAGCTTCTGCTCTATAAACTGATGATTGGTATCATTTTTCTTCGGTTTGAGCTTGCTGCAGATCTTAACGCTCCGGCTTTCATACGCGCTTGTTTGAATCTATAACCACGCTGACCTTTATTTCTTTTGATCTCACGATTTATTGTGCTTTGATGAACTTTAAGATCCTTAACTATTTGATTTTCACTAAAGTCTCTTTTCAAAAATGCAGAAATCTGGCATCGTTGTTCATAAGTCAGATGAATGTAGCCTTTAGGCATAAGTTGATCCTTTCATTAGCTTGGAATCTAATTAAGGTCAATCTTAGCTTCATCTGGCTCTTTTTGCTATTCCGTTATGCACTTCACAATTGAGTGTGGGCAAATTTTGAGCAATGTTGTAAGTAGCCGACTTCAACTTAAAATGTCCCTCAATTGGTTGAATTGCTATTTTATGTTATGCTATTGTAATGTTCACTAGTCTAATGGTTCTTATTGCTTAAGGAGGTTATTATGAGAGCAATCGAATTCATCACGAAAGTAAAAGAAGGTCGAGGAAAAACCATTGAAATTCCCAAAGAATATGCAGACGAAGTATCTGGTGAGTTTCGTGTTATTCTTCTTTTAAACACTCAGGCCGCAACAAACAAAACATCTAAAAGAACATTTAAGGCCTTAAAAGTAAAAACTAAAGGATTTAAGTTTGCCCGAGCTGAAATATACGATGAATAAGGTTTTTTTAGATTCCAATATATTGATTTATCTATATTCGTCAGATGAAATAAAGAAAATAGATCAAATACAAGACTTGCTAGAAAAATATCAAAATATTGTGATTAGTACTCAGGTTTTATTTGAATTTAGTTATGTCATGCATAGAAAGTTCAAATATAACTATAGCGATATTGAGCAAGCGTTAAAAGAATTGAATCTAGCTTTCGAAATCGTTAAGGTAGCCTATGATACCATTTTGCTTGCTACAAAAATTGCCTCGAAATATAAGTATTCTTTGCCTGATAGTTTAATTGTGGCTACTGCACTTGAATCGGGCTGTAGCATTTTATTTACAGAAGATATGCATAATGAACAAAGGGTTGAAAGTTCATTAAATTTAGTTAACCCATTTGTATTTAAAATCAATTAAACTTTTGGTGAGAGCTCCACGCTGGAAGCACTAGACATCTAAAAAGTCTTAGTACTCGACAGTTATCCCCTAATTTGGAAGAAAAGCCTGTTTTTAACGTAATTTTTTCAAGCAAATGAATAAGAATTTTTGAATTTTCAAGGTTTTGTTAAAAGAACCCGAATGACATTAAATCCGTAGCTAAAAATAAGAAAATTCACGTCTGTTATTTTTTTGATCCTAATTGACTTAATAGTATTTTTGACTTCACCAATTGTAATTGTGTAAACTAATGCAATAGCAGCTATAGCCATCATCTTGCTTAGCCCGTTGGGATCAACCACATGAGTATCTTCAAAGTCGAATCCATTAGACTTAATCTCTTAGGGTCTAATTCCCCGCAGCTTGCTGCGAAGAAAAAAATGTTACTCCGGAGAGATGAGCAAGTACTATTCATGCTCGTGATGGATATTATAATTATAAAGCGAGTGCTTCCTCTGCGCCTTAAAAGGCCCAGTTTCCGCGCTTAAATAGGTTCACAAAAATGAATAATAAAAATATCAACATTGGCTGCGAAATTTTTCTAAAAAAAGATAATGCTATTTTATTAGGAAAAAGAAAAAATTGTTACGGAGCAGGTACATGGGGATTGCCTGGTGGGCACTTAGAATATGGTGAAACAATAATAGAGTGCGCTAAAAGAGAGCTTAAAGAAGAAATTGGCATTGAAGGCTTTGAATTCAAGTTAATTACTATTACTGATAACATAGATGAACGAGGACATTGTGTTCATCTATCTTTTTTACTAGAAGAGTTTGTTGGTGAAGTGCAGTGTTTGGAGACTGAGCTATGTTATAAATGGTAATTCTTCAATGTTGCCAACCTCCCGAAGGAAATTTTCAAACCCCATCAGAAAATAATTAAGAAATATTTTAACAATATTTTATATTAACTGCTGAATTATCATTCAACCTTCCTATCCGTTTTATAGATAATGATATATTCTTTTCTTTTGTTCATAGAGGATAGGAAAAAAAATGAGGGTAAAGTAACGCCCGAAACACATTCTGTTTTTTAAGATCGCTTTTGAGGTAAAATATAGCTGCTCACCAACTGGAGATATCTATGAATATTGCTTTTTTATATCCAAGTAGTCCCTTGAATACAAATCAAGTAGATGAAGGCTACAAAGAAGAATATGATCTGGCCAGAAAAGCAATGCTTAATGTTCACCTAGTTGATATTGATAACCTATCTAATAGTAAGATCATACCCGCACTTACGAACAGTAAAAAAATTGTTTATCGTGGATGGATGCTTAACCAAAATGCTTACACAGCATTAGAAACAAGATTTGGTGATCAATTATTAAGCTCAAAAACAGATTATTGCAATGCTCATTATCTACCCAATTGGTATGACGATTTAAAAGATTTGAGCATGCTATCAATTATTACTAATGAACAAAATGCCGCCGAAGAGTTTAAAAAAATTCCTGAAGGTAGGGCATTTGTTAAAGACTTTGTTAAATCTTTAAAAACTGGTAATGGCAGCATTGTTTACAGTTCTAATGATGTAATAAACACTATAAAAAACATGAAGCAGTATCGTGGTATCATCGAAGGGGGAATTATTTTAAGGGAAGTGATAGAACTAATTCCTAATTCTGAAATTAGATTTTTTGTAGTTAATAATAAAATATTTAGTGCTGCTCAAGATGATAATAAATGCCAGATAGCTCGAGCTGTAGTAAAAAAAATGGAGCACAAAAATCTTAAATTTTACAGCATTGATGTTGCTTTAGAGAAAAATGGAAAAGCTATGCTGATAGAAATTGGAGATGGACAAGTTTCTGATTATGTTGGTTGGCCAATAGTCAATTTTATAGAAGTATTATCTTACATTTCAAATTGTTTTCTATTGCATTAGCCATTTTGTTATAGAAGGTATTCGTCAGATTGAACGGCAATTGTAGCTTGATGCTATTTTTGTTAAAGCCGATCAATCTCGTAGTTTCTGCGGTGGGCAATAATAATCATATGTTCGGAAGAAGTTTAGAAATTGATTGCTGAATTGCTGCTTCTGTTTCATTTTTCCTGACCCCGTCAAGCAGAGTGGGTAACTACCTTCTTAAGCATTGGATGACTATTTAGAGGAATATGCACTCTGCTATTTTTTATAGCAAAATATTTTTGAATTGATAAACTATATTGAAATACTCGCTTTTTTACCATAAGGGTACTGTGGCACATTCTGTAGAAAAAGAACTTATTGACAGAATATCTGCTGTGCAAGAATTAGTAGAAGTAGGTGGAGTTTATTTTCATTATAAAAATCCACTTTTGCATTATAAGGTTCTGGCACTAGGCCTGCAAGAATCTGACGAAGCAGTCTGTGTAGTCTACCAGAGTTTATATGGGGATTCTTTGATCTGGGTCAGAAATAGCGATTCTTGGCTAGAAAAAATTGCAAATAATGGTAAGATGGTGTCACGCTTCGAGAAATTGCTAAGCCAGTTCGAATTTTAGCAGAAGCAAAATGATTTATTAATAAGCTGAATAATTAAAATCGATTATGAACCTGCTGTTAGAAATTACAAACATTTGGTAAAGGGTTTTGAAGTTCACGATAAAATTATGCATTAGTCCCAAACAATTCTAGGTTATCATAGATGTGATCCTGAGCATAACAAGCTAAAAATCGTGAAATGTAAAGTTATTACGTTATTGAGCAGATAGTGTTAACCTATAAAGTTACAAAAAGAATGAGGAGCTAAAGCAGTGCAAAGGTTAATTATTGTATTGTTTGCGTGTATAAGTTTCGATCTGCATTCTATGGAGCAACCGGATCAAGAAGAATTAGTAGATGAGCTTTTTCAAGAACGAGATGGATGGGTTTCTGATGATATAGTTCGGCCTACCCGATGGTTTAACGTAAATATAGATGAGCTTAACCTCCCTGATGGAATTTTTACAGAAAATATTAAAATAAGGAAAATAGAGCGGTATCAACCAAAAAACATAGTTTCCGAATCAAAAATTGTTTGGGTTCTAATTCATGGTACGTGGGGAGATAAAACTTCAGCATTCTTTAAGCCGAATGATAGAAAAGATCAGAATTATAGACACATAAAGCGTGCCGCAGCGGGATACGCTTCAATAAAAAGCAAAGAGCTAGAATTGCTGTCTTATAAATGGACAGGTAGTTGGTCTGAAGATGCAAGAAAGAGCGCAGCAAAAAAGCTTAACAAATTCTTTCGGCATATGGAATTCGATGAAAATGTTGAAATAGTAGTACTTGCCCATAGCCATGGTTGCAATATTGCTAACTATCTTACACATCTTGCTAGCCCTGAAAGACCTATTCATTTACTAATATATTTTGCTTGCCCAAGAAAAAGAAATGAGCATTATCAGCCAAAAAATTATGTATGCTTACTTTATTTTTTTTCTGATGCCGATTGGACCTGTATCGGCGGAAGAGCAGATGAAACTGAGACTGTTACGCTTGCTCTAGAGCTGGGTTTTGAGGTATTTTCAACTATGCACCAAAGATATTGTGCAACGAAAGATATGACTGTAGGCCTGAGAGTGTTAGATATTGGCTTTAAAGGTGCTTTTATAGCTGCTTACAGGCTAGCTTGGGGTTCGGGGGCTGTTAAGGGTCAACAATTTAAAAAGCTTTGTGATGGATGCAATGAATTTCTTACTACTGACCAAAAAATAACAGTTGGTTATCGAACAAAAATTAATGGTAGCAATCCTGGCCATAGCCAACTTTTAAATATTTCTAAATGGTTATTAGGAATTATTCAAAAGACCCAAGAATATTACTTGGATCATTATAGTTCAAGTGGAACATTTCATTTAAACCTAGATGAGCAAGATCCAAATCCAATATGTCTGGTGTTATTTGATAGCAGCGGAACAGTACAACCAGAAAACTTTGAGTATCTTGCTGCCGGCAGCGACAAAGGCACTGTTTTTGAAACAGATGATATTCCCCATCGTAGAGCCATGCGAGAAGAACGGCAATTTAGCACTCAGGAAGCACACCGATTTTTAGCGAAATATCAGAGGGCGATTGAAAGTAACGAGGATAGCATTGAACAAATAGTGCATGAGAATTTTAATGAAGGAACAAAGCCAACATCAAGTTCTCAATCATCCGAATCAACTCAAGATGAACAACAAGAGCAACATTAAATAAAAAATACAGAATTAGCGTCTCTCGTCTTATTTGATGGAGTTTGTAAAGGCTGAATTGTGATGCTTTAAGCATCTCTTTTTCGAAATTGCTTGGCAGATCAAAAATAGAAAATAGCTAGTAAGAAATTGATTTTTGCGAAATACAAATTCCTCATTTGACTAAGATTTTTTTCTTAATATAGTTCATCAATGCGATTAGCTTATTTTCAAATCAGCAATTTGAAGAGACATGTGAGAGATATGAAAAAATTACTAATGATGCTGGTCTGCTTGCTAATGGGAAAACAAGCTATTGAAAGCCAACCCTCAGATGTACACAATAATGCAGAACTAGACGAAAACTTAAACTATTTTGATGAATTGGCGGATGAGCTCATTATGCATGTTTTCTCTTTCGTTCCTGAAGCTACCAGCATGAAAGCGATTTTTAAGGCAATAGCTCGGTTATCTTTAGTAAATACCAATTTCAACAGAATTTCCCAAGATAGGCCACTGCTTAAAGGATTAGCTAAAAGATATTTCAAGCTTAATCCACGAAAAGCTAAATATGAATTCTTAGATACAGCAACGTTTCTTTTTAAGTCTACATCTTCCAAAGCCTACAAATTAATTGATGCTCTTGCTTTCAGCATTGATGTTATTACCAAAAATAAAATTTTCCTCGATGCTGTTAAGTATAACCATCAAAAGTTAGTGGAGATTCTTCTTGATGGAGGCGCTAATATCAATGCAGTGAGCAGTTATGGTAATACAGGTTTGCTATTGGCGTGTATGCGCGATAACAAAGAATTGGTGAAGCTTCTGTTGGATAGAGGAGCTGAAGTTAATGTTGCAAATAAATATGGTTATACGGCGTTAAGCTGGGCATCTAGGTTTGAACAGAAAGATATTGTTGGGCTTCTTCGAGCAAAACTTGATAATGACCCTGCTTTAACAATTAAAAAGAGTTTGCTAATTTTACTTTTTTTATGCATAAGCTATGCCATACTATATTAATTTTGAATATGTAGAAAAAGAATAAAAATGAGCAATGCGTCAAGCAGGATGCATTAGCTTTATTAGTTTGTATATGGCAATTAATCACGACCTCTAATGAGCAAAAAGGGCAAGCCATCTGTTTATAATCGAAAAATTATGCTATGATGCACCAATTATAGCTCCATGAGGAGAATTAGATCTTGTTTCATAAATAGCTTTTTGAAAGTGAAAAATGACTTTTCTTGATATCTTAAAAGGTACTCCGTTATGGGTTTGGGTTATTCTTGCTTATCTCTTAATTATAGGCATTCAATCAATGAAGGAAAGAACCATATCAATATACAGAACTCCAGTTATTCCGCTCATTTTTTTTGTGTGGTCTCTGGTTTCTATCTATAGTAAATGTGGAATTATCACTACGAGTATTTTTCCTTGGTTATTCTTTTGCCTTGCTGGCATTTTAATTGGTTACCGCATGATAGATGCGAGTAAGATTGGTATAGATCAGAAAAATAAACTTATTCACTTATCCGGAAGCCTGATTCCATTATTGCTTTCCCTTACTTTTTTCGTTATTAAATACTTTATAGGTGTCACTTTTGCTTTATATCCAACAAGCAAAAAAATTGTATTTTTCTTCCTATTAGATATAACAACTTCAGGAATTATCACTGGTATATCTTTGGGCAGGCTTGGTGGTATCTTGAAAGTATATAAGCTTAAGTTGCTCAAATAGCCATTTCACCAATGTAAGTTTTTTCATGGTCCTTACCACCGAGTTGCTTTGTGCATAAAAAATGACCGATACTAATAAAAACATAAAAGTTTAAATAATCATTACAAATTTCTTTTTTTACTTTCAGGTTTGGCGCCTTTAGCAATGAGCAATTTGGTTATGTTGTCAAGACCAGATTGAACTGCCATTTTTAAAGCAGTATTGTCGTGATTATCTTGAGCATTAACATCAGCACGATAAGCCAACAGAAGTTCTATTGCTTCTGTTGGATAATAATTTCTTTGAATAATGCTT
The DNA here is from genome assembly GCA_963706585.1 of uncultured bacterium. GTDB lineage: Bacteria > Babelota > Babeliae > Babelales > Babelaceae > MFD02248-292. The sequence goes on along the minus strand of OY970169.1, from coordinate 1,120,917 downwards.
TCTAAGATGGCGTTAATGAGTGGTGTTTTACCATTGCTATATTTACGATTTAACATCGGCCCAAATGCAAGCAGAAGCACATCATCACTTATTCCAGGTCTTTTTTTTCCAACGACCACTATCGGGTCCACAAGGACATATAAGGACGAGAATGAATAGCATGCATTAAAGCTACCTAGGCTTGTGTAAGACTTCTTTTCAGAAGCAGGTGGCCTATGAATCGAGAAGCCCCTTCCCTTAGGTCGGGGAGATATCACACAAGCAAATTCAAATAAGAGCAACCCTAGAAGAGGCTACCAATATTTTGATTCAATCGGCAAGCTATTTGGCATCAAGCCTCCTGGGCAGGGGTAAAGTTGACCATGTGCTATTGCCTGTTGAATCTATTGTAGAGGATGCCTATACTATTTATTAAGGTAGATTGCTCTATAAACATTTGAGGTTCTATTTGGGAAAACTTATTAAAGCCGGTAGGAATAAGGCAATTACCATGGCCTAAGAGTCATTGGGTTGAATGAGTTTCATATTAACAAGCTTAAGCCCTAGCTTAAACTAAGCAAACTTTTGGATTATATTATAAGAGAGCATTAAAGTTAACGTCGGGCAGATCCATGCCAGCATCAAGTAGAGAAATCTCGAACTTGATGGTATAAATATAAGCGAAAATTATAAAAAATGATGAAATTTGTTACTAAGGCACCCCTCTATATCTGGCCTTTGTATTTGCTTTGGGGAGGTTGGAAAGCAAGAAAGACCAACATAGTGCCATTGAAAACTCTTTTTACCATGCCAGCACTAATGTTTATATGGTCAAGCTATTCAATATTCTTGCATTCTGATGCTATATCAACCTTATCATGGGCAGCTAATATAACCTTAGGTATATGGTTAGGATCATTAACAATGCAAAAGCTTGGCCTGAGGTGCGATAAACAAAAGAATTTAATTGAAATTGGTGGCAACCTGGAAGCAATAATCTTGTCGATGTCGTTTTTCCTTCTAAGGTATTCACTTGGTGTAATTCATGGACTATATCCAGAACTAGCACAAAATAGCGGGGTTTTGATAATCGAAAATATTGCTACTTTACTATCAGGGATATTCACTGGAAGGCTCATTGGATATTGGCGATGTTTTAAAAGAGCTTCACATGTCAATTTGTCTGTTGCTAAAGTACAAGCTATAGGCCAAGCGACATAACTTTCTGAATAGCAAACCCCAAAGGGCCGAAGCTCTTAGGCCTTTGAGACTGGCAATTTGTTTCATGATATCACCTAGGCCATGCGCAATAACGACGAAAAATATCTCAAAAATGCTCGTGGTGAAACGTAGTCGACCATATCAGTGCAAAGCAAAAAATTTAGCTTGAATAAGTTGATTAAGTCAATGATTAGCTAATGAAAATTTGCTTATTATACATAATGTCTAGTGTTTTGGTTATGGAAATGCTGAAAAAGAACACGGATTGGTTTGAGACAGCTAAAAATCTAGTTTTTGCTCTTTAGGTTGGAAGAAAAATTTTAACCAATCATTAATTATTAAAGAAAATAGAAAAGCATATCCAACTACAAAAAGTGTATATGGTATCGGTATCGGGTTAAACCCTAATAATCCAAAGGTCGTTATTAGAAAAGCAATAATTATATCGATTATTATTGAGATAAGGAATATCCTGCTAGGCATAGATTCCCAAAAATGACCTTTTTCTCTGACGACAAATATTGAAAAAATAGCAAAATAAAATAATATTTGAAAGCTGAAAGTATGTAAATCCAGTTTATTTAAATGAAAATATTTTATTCCTACGTATAATAGCCCAAGAGCTTCTAGAATCATTGCGACTCCCAAAATAAATGCTTCTTTAGTCAATGATGATATATTCCAAAAGCAAGGTGTTTTTGATATTTTCTCAATATCGGTTGATAAAGAGAGCTTTATGAAATCAGTCATAAAAATAAGCAATAACATTTCTGATGATGAGATAACATAAATGTCAGTAATCAAAAATGCTATTACAATAAAACCGGTTTTTAGGATGGTCCGTGAAATTTTATTTACGATCCATGTGTTAACTCTTTGAAAAACAAGTCTTCCAAGCTTGATGAGTTCGTTAATTTTGTACAATCCAGGCTGAAGTAAAACAACACTGGCAGCGTTTTTTGCTATATCGGTAGCATCACTTACAGCAATGCCGACCTCCGCCTGCTGTAAGGCCGGTGCATCATTCACCCCATCACCAGTCATACCAACTACATGATCATTGCTTTGCAATATTTTTACAATGTTATATTTATCTTCAGGGAAAATTTCAGCAAAAATAGTGTTTTCTACAACTGTTTCTTTAGCTAAAGTTGGATTTTTTGAAATACTATCTTTGTATGTTGCAAAATCAATTGAATGACCATTAAGACCTACAATGCTAGCTATTTCTTTAGCAATAGGTAATGCATCGCCGGTTAAAAGCTTGATTGAAATTCCCAAATCTGTAAGTTCTCGCAAAACTTGTTTCGATTCTGGCCGAGGTCGATCTTCTAACGCCACAAGCCCTAAAATCTCTGGTATAGTATTAACGTTTTTTGCAACAGCAATAGTACGAAATCCCTTTTTTGCAAAGGTATCTGAATACGCCTTAAGCTCAGTATTTACCTCATCAGGTAATTTTAAATTTTTGACCAACAGGCCTAATGCTCCCTTATAAATCCTGACGATATGGCCATTTTTTTCAATAAGCGCCTCGGTTCTTTTGCTTTTTGGTTCAAAGGGTACAAATTCTTTGACAGTAAATGAAGTCACTGGAAGATTATTTTCTTTAGCTGCTGAAATAAATGCAAGGTCAATGGGATCCAAACCAGCTTCTTTAGATGCTAATGCCCCATAGAGAATTACATCTGTTTGGCTATATCCGTTTAAAGCAATAACCTGAACAATAGCAATCTGACCCATAGTAATGGTGCCAGTTTTATCAATACAAAGTATATCCATAGTAGCCGCATCTTCAATAGCATTCAGCCGAGTTACAAGCACCTTCTTTTTCGATAATTCTCTAGAACCAAGTGCCATACTGATGGTGAACATTGCTGGCAAAGCAACAGGTATGGCAGCTAATAAAAGCACAAGCGTAAGTGGAAAAATTTCCAGAAGGGCAATACCTCTTTTAAATGACATCAAAAAAAATATAAAAACTGCTATAGCTACTATTGCTAATTGCCATTTGGTTAAGCCAGAAACAACAGACTCTATATGCGATTGAGGCGCAGCAAGTTGAACTAATTCAACGGTTTTACCAAAAAAAGTTTTTATACCTGTTAAAACAACGAGACAAATCGCTTCACCTCTGCGAATCATTGAACCTGAATATACAAGGTCGTTGAGATTTTTTTCCACAGTTAATGATTCACCGGTCAAAGCAGATTGATCTATCTCTAAAGTGCCTGACATTATTTTTACATCAGCTGGCGCAAAATCTCCAGTCTTAATGCTAATAATATCTCCAGGCACAAGCTCTTTGGCTGCTATGATTAACCATTTTCCTTGCCTAAGTACTTTTACGTGAATGTACAATTCCTTTCTCAAACTCTCAAGGGCTTTGGATGAAAACCACTCTTGAGCAAAACTTATAATAGCATTACCAATCAATAATGAAGTGACGATATACAGGTCAATAAAGCGGTGCAAAAACCACGAAAGCACGATTACCATTTCAAGCATCCAAGCAGTAATTCCCCAGAATTTTTTAAAAAACTTTCTTAATGGGTGCTCTTTTTTTACCGCGACTTCATTATAGCCATAGAGCTCTAATCGTTCTTTTACCTCTAATTTGCTTAGCCCTGCAGCTGGATTCGTTCTCAATTGCCGGGTTAATGCATCAGTACTTTGATTTAGATCTATATCTACTGCCATAATTAAATCATTTTTATGCGGGTAAAAGTTTGATCCGAAAAGTGTGAATTACCTAACGCAAGTGAAGTATTCTTGGGGAACTGCTGAGTAATCTCCGATATCGGCAAGCTATCTCCATACCTGAGGTTTGGCTATTAAAAGTTGAAAAATTAGTTATATTTTTGCTTCAGTTTAGCCTGACTGCCTTCGCAAATACAAGATATAGGGAAATATAGCAGACTAATTGCAAGTTGCTCAATCTCACATCATTTAAAAAGTGTAAGGGTGTAATTTCCATGTAAGCTGGTATTTTTGCTACGAGATGATGGCCTATGAAAAATCCAACTAGATTAGGAAAATCCACAATGCTATAATGAATGATAAACTTCATATGAAAAACATGGTAGTTAGAATCTATATGCGATTTATTGCATTACTCCGGTTAAATATAAAGTGCGTGATTCATACTGGCTGATTCGAAACAGCTTCTGGTTCTTCCATCGCTTGTAGATAACCCAAGACTACTATGCTCAGCATTGATATGATTAGTTTTATGTTCATTGCTTATGCTTTCATGAAATTTGATAATTAAAAATAATAATTCTATAGTAGAAATTTTAGCAAAAATATGACAACAAAGCAAGCGGTTTTCAGAGATGTTTCAACAAAATTTGTTTTGCTCTAGCTATGGCTTAAGCTAGCCAAGCTCATGTTCAAAAGCCATGAGCTTGGCCATAAAGTATCCTCTTAAGCAATCACCCCAAGGAACAGGTCAGTTGCACTGTTAAACAACTACCTCTATACAATTTATTGAATGAACGATTCGATTAAGCTCACATCCTTTTTGGAAATTGTCTTTAAGAAAAGAATCACCGATCCTCTTTTGGCTTCTGCTTTAATTAAAATTTTGGCAATTTCAACAAAAACATTCGACGATTTTTCTGCTAGCACTTTTAGGTTTTTCATATCGAAAGATTCCTGATTTGCTCTATGAATTTGCGCAATTTTTCTTAGAGCTATATCCAAAGCAGTTAGAGAACCATTTGTCAAACTGTTAACGTTAACCCCACTTTTAATAAGTAGCTCAACTATTTTTTTATGGCCTTTTGAAACTGCTACCATGAGGGCAGTATAATTACGAGTATTACAAGCATTCTCTTGCTTAAGTACATTAATCATTGCCTCATTATTATGCATAGATGCCCATGCTTGTGTAGACTCAAACGAATGGTCAGGTGCTATCTGTAAATGATGAGCATCATTCTGGCGACCAATAACATTAACGTCAAATCCGTACTTAATCAATACTTGAACACCTTTAAGATTTCCTTGAGCAACCATCTCAAAAAAATCACTACGTAATTGGTTGGCTATCAACATTTGTACTAAATGTTGATTACGGAAATTTTGATTCACTTCTGATTTATCAAAGGCATTCTCGAAGTTAAGATCCTCTGCTTTCAAAGATTCAATAATTTCTTGTAATCTCCCCTGCGCAGAAAACTCGAGCACTTGCTTGGAGAATTTATTCTTTTGAGAGCTCATATAGTCGTTAAGGAGTTGCTTAAGAAATACCTCGTCATTGACTAATCGTTGAAAAGTAGAATCAACAAGTGATAATCGACCTAATTCTGCAAATACATCGCTTAATTTGTCGGCTGTTGCAGCGAACGATACAATATGGACCTTAAGTTCTTCAGCTAATGCAGAGAATCCTTCTTGCTGATCTATGTCCATTGCGTCATCAATCTCCATGCTTTGCAAGGGAAGTGCAAGAGATTGAATTAATAAAAGGAATAAGATATTTTTTTTCATTTTAAAACTCCTTCTTGAATAAAATAATGCATAAAACTAAATTTCTATTATAATTATATGAAAAATATAATATTTGTCAATGCGCAAAAAGATAAAGAATGTCATCTAAGTTTAACAACCAGGTGCCTAATCCTTAAAAAAGTAGTGTAAACTTGTCATGTAGGAACGTCGCGAATTACTTTAGCTCCTTCTTAAAAAAGGTGTCAATTTCACGACCAGTAAAAAGGCGGGTTTTGGTATATATAAGAGAACTAAAAATCAACATTGTTGGGCATCAACAATTGGGTTAGGTAATGTAAGACCAAATAATTGGCATTTGCTGATTGAATCAAGAATTCCAATGGCTTTAGCCATAGGAAGTATTGCAATAGTAGTCTGTTTTATTCTGAAAATTAAATTGGACTCTGGGACATTAACTGCTATAAGCTTTAAAGCCCACTGGTATTCGCATAATCATTGCTTAATTGTTGCGCAATTGTTGCGTAATCATTGTGTAATGTTGCGTAATAAATTTTGGCACCTTAATTAATTAAATACCAAATTGCAGATCTAGTTTTCCCCTCAGATTGTATCAATCTGTTCTTCTTTAATTTAGCAAGTTCCCACCGCATGGTTCTATGGGGTATATAGATTAGACTTTCGTTACGCTCGAAGAGCGGAAGAATTATTATATATTTCCATTTAGCCATTGACATTTTCTGCTAACCATGTAATATATCATATTATATATTAATAATTAAAAATTATTCAATTTTTTGTTATGTCAAGGATTTATTATGAAAAAAATATTTCTATTTCTAGTGGGAATAGCAGCGAACATACAAGGCATGGAACAACCAGCTGAAATCGCTACCCAAGAAGAAATCGCTCAAATGCAAGCAGAAGGCGTGGGCATTTTGCCAGTAGAGCTGGTAGTATATCTTTTTTCTTTCATACCTAATGCTACAAGTATTAAGGACATCTTTAATCAACTTGCTCAGTTATCATTAGTCAATCGCGAATTTCAAGCAATTGCAAAGGATCAACCTTTGATTACTGCGTTAATTAAGCGATATATACAATTTCATCCAGTAGAGGCTAAAAAGGAATTAGACCATGCATTAGATCCCGGTAATGGAAATGTTGCAAAAGCTTTATTAAATGCTGGCATTCTTAACAAAGATCAAATACTGAAAGATCAAACACTCATGAAAGCAGCTGATAAAGGTTCCGAAATTTTAGTAGAGCTACTTATTGATAACGGTGCTCAAGTTGATGAAGCAAATCGCTATAGATGTACAGCTTTAATGTGTGCGGTTGCACGTGGCCATAAAAGAATAGTAGAGCTTCTTCTTGATCATGGTGCTTCTATTGATGCTGTAGATAGCGATAATTATACCGCTTTGATGCATGCAGCTGAAAAAGGCCATAAAGAGATAGTTCAGCTTCTTGTTGATCATGCAGCAAATAATGTTAATGCTGCTAGCAAATACGGCAATACCGCATTGATTTTGGCAGCCAGTAATGGCTTGAAAGATGTCGTTAACATTCTTCTGGCAGCTGGAGCAGATGTCAACGCAAGAGATCGATATAGCAGGACCGCAATGATGCGAGCATCTAGAATGGGCCATACTCAGATTGTTGAGCTGTTAGAAAGCTATGCCAAAAAGAAATCGGGGTAAACAATATTACTCAAGCAAGCTTAATGTATCGCACAATTATTTTTGAGTAAATTGATAAATAAACTCGATTATTTCATCAGGTAATTCTATATCTTGAGCTTTAGCCAGCTTTCTCGGGGCACTTCTTAATTCTACCCTTTTTTCTAGTTCTTTTATAAAAGCTTCAAGTAATAGTTTGCCGATCGCTTTGTTATTTGTTTGTTTTGCAACCTGAAGTGGTGTTAATCCCTGCTTATTTTCGAGAGTACAATCTGCACCAAGGCTGAGCAATAATGTAACCAGCCTAACTCTACTAAGACTCGCTAGTGAGTGCAAAAAGGTATTGCCATCTTCATCAAATGAGTTTATATCAACTTTTTTTTCTATTACTACTTTTACAATTAATGCTTCCAGCAAATCTTGAGCATCAGAGTTCACACCGATTTTTGCTAAAAGTGCTATTTCACCAAGCAATTCTCTCAGGTCTTTCATGGCTATAGTATCTATCAAGCCCTGAACATATTCTTTTGTACGAAATGTAGACGAACCAAACCCAGTGGCTAATAAACCAGCATTTCTGATAAGCGATAATGATAAAAGTACGGTAAAGATATACCTGGCCTTAAGTTTCATTGGCTTCCCTTCGTTACCAAATGATTAATTTACAATCTGAATATACCAAAAATCTGGTAAACTGTCAACCTGAAGTAATGCATTTGGTTCCTACCTCACCATCATTAGCAGAAGCTGAATCTTTACAAACCAATGGTAAGCGTAATAGCTTGTATTCCGGTGACATTTTGTAATTGATGTATAATTTTATGGAGATTCTAGTATGAGTAATTGTAGGATGACAGACTATCAATCATGGGCATTGCTTATCATGAGACTTGTTTTAGGAAGCATCTTTTTTCTTCATGGAGCCCAAAAAGTTTTTGGGTGGTTTGGGGGCCCTGGATTGCACGGATTTGTTGCTTGGATAACTTCCCTTGGTGTACCTCAATTTTTAGCTTATCTTGCGGCATTTGCTGAATTTATTGGCGGCTGCTTTATGTTTCTAGGAATAGCTACTGAACTGGGTGCTCTTTTAATCATTCCGGTTATGATTGGTGCCGTTATAATGGTGCATTGGCCTCATGGGTATTTCGATCAAAATCATGGCTTTGAATATCCCTTGAATTTAATATTATTTGCTTTAGCCGTTATTATTGGCGGTCCCGGTGAATTTGCTTTATGGAATCCTTTTCAACATTGGCGGAAAAAGATCTTTGGTGAATGTCCTTAATTTTTCATAGTCGTCTTTCAAAAATTTGCGAGACTAGCTTATCCTTTGGGTGTTTGGGTTTTTTCATCATTACTACTCTGGATCGCTAAATACTAGGGCTATGATTTTCAAAGACCTCAAGAATGCTTACGCTGTTATATTTTTTTGCTACTTGCCCAGGAGTTAAGAGCTCCTTATCTTTTAAATCAACATGGGCTCCTGCTTCAAGGAGTAATCTTGCAACTTCAGCGGTATCTTTTCTCGTGAAGAGGAGTATAGTAGTCCTCATTATCTTGCTTGTTAGGATCTGCTTTTGCTGCCAAAAGAAGCTTTACTATTTCAGCATGACCTTCTATAGCTGCATCATGCAGCGCCGTCCAACTCCAACTATCCTGGGCATCAACGTCTGCGCCTGCTTCTAGCAAGTGGCGTACTTGGAATATGTTGCCCTCATAAGCAGCCTGATGTAAAGGCGTAAGTTCAGCATAGAGCAGTCGATCGCTAGCTCGGCAAAATTCTCTCATGGAGATTCCACTCATTCTTTTGTTCTCCTGTCTTTTAAATAACTCTTTTAAATTTCTAAGGTTGGCGAGCTGTATATTAATATATTCTATTGTAAAATAATACAATTTATTTTTTAATAAATCAAGTTGCTGATGATTAATCTTTTAATAGTGTGAAAATGTGGTTTTGGGTTGTTGTTCTAGAGTTGGTTTATGATAACGTTAATACGACGCATAAAATATTGGAAAAGCAGCAATTGCGTGTTTTGAAGAAAAAAGTTCATCAAGTTATTGATCTTTGGTAGTATGCAACGTGAAGATTAACCAGAAAGAAATAAGAAATAGAACTGATGCGCATAAAAGTTATTACATGTTGGTTGCTTACTTTATTAAGTATTTGCAGCACCTTTGGCTTACCAACAAAGCAGTTTCAACATAAGGTACTCAAATCCGGCTGGTTTACCCACACGGTAAAAACGAATTATATAGTTGATAATCAATCAATTGGCTTTATCTCTAGCACAAAAATTTTGTCTAAACGTGTGTACGTTCTCTATAGCTTTTATATATATCCACCATGTAGAAATAAAGGCTATGGAAGAGAATTGCTTATACACACCTGCAGCAGGTTAAAACGGCAAGGCGCAAAAATGATATTCATCCAACCAGGTCCCTTTGAACTAACCGAATCTGGCAACATGAAGACATTAGATGCTGATGAGTACGCTGCTCGGTTAAAAAAACTTATAGCATTTTACAAAAGCTGTGGATTCAAAATGGTATCTGGTTTTTTATCTCCTTGCGCGTCCCTGCTCTATAAAATTATAGGAATCCCAGAAGATTCTTCCTACCTGCATGTTATGAAAATTCACTAGCTGAAGAAATAATCAACAATTGAGTGAAGTGAGCTTGTACATTGTTGCCAACAATTCGCAATAGATGATGATTTGCCTTGGGTGTTAACTATTGCAGCATCTTCGTTATCTATAAAGTCAAAATCCGCATTTTCAGGAAGGTTATAGTGTACATACATCATACTTCCACCAACCTCGCCCAATTCATAACTCTGTTCAATTCCTGCCAAGTATTTTGTTGGGTCAATTGTTTCTGAAAGTATTGGTTCGCCATTCGTGGTAGAGTAAACAGTGTGATATCCCAAGCCATCTTTTAGCATAGCCCTAATATGGTCACAATGCGTTGTTCCAGCGAAAAATACATATTTACTAGCTGGTATGATTATCATGATAACTAGTGCATTAAGGTCAAATAAGTTTGTGGCCAGCATTAGCAATGGTTGTGGTGAATCCAAAGTAATGTCTTCTAATGCTTTCTCTAATCGGTTCACTTCTTTCAGAACAAATTCTGTGCTTGATTTATTTTCTTCGGCCTTCTCAAGCTCGGCTCGTAATCTTGCTAATTCTTGGAAAAACTCTTTGCGCAGGCAGGGGTACAGTTTCTCATCATCTTGATTACTGAATATTTCATAGTTATCTTTTTGTAATTCGTTTTTGATTAGCTTAGCCTCATCAGAATTTAATTCCATTTGCTTTAAGTGATCCTTAAGGACTAAGTAATTGAACATATCTATAAATAAAAAGTGTCTATTATCTATATCGATTAGGCTGAGATTTAGCCGTATAGGAGCTTCTTGGGATGAACGACTTTCTTGAATTACGCGCGAGTCCTCCGATTCCATGCCTTTTTCGTTACAATCATTGTTATGTATTAGCGCAGGTTGACTTTCAATGAGAAAATCATGCAGTTCACTCAAATGAAGAAGAAATTGAGGAGTGCCTCTAAGGTTTTCTCGTCGCCAGGAAGGAATGCCTTCGTATAAAAATAGTGTTTTCTGAGCACCGGTTGGTTGGGCCAAAGTAGATTTTATTTTAGCATGAACAATGGATGTTTGAAGTCTCTCAATTTGTTCATGCTTGGGATGACTTTCAGCGTTATGGCAATCACCATAAAGCACAACTCGTTGCTTTGTTATTGGGTTTTCAAGTACGGTGCATGTTCCTAAATAGCAAAAAATGGGCATAATGATAGAGAATAAACTAACAACGGTATACATACATTTTGAAATCATATGGTTCTCATTTGGGTATTGTGGATTAAGGTATAGTGTTGGGCTTAATGTATTGTTATTGTATCTAGAGCCAATTTCTTTAAGTTTAGGTCTATTTGGGTTGATGTCAAAAGGATGCCCTGGTTAAAGCTATGCATCAAAGTTTCTCGATAACAATGATTTGGCAGGGAAATTGAAGCCGAGTTAATTCACGGTTTTTTTATGAATTTTTTTTCGTGTAGCTAAGTCATTTTCTATTGCTATACTCATGTGGTGTTGCAATTTGCACCAATAAATCTTGAAGTGAGCAGATTAGTATGATGAAGAAATTGTTAATGTTATTAACTTTTTATGTGTTTTTTGCAATGGCAGCCAAAAATGATAGAGCAGATGGCATCATGTATGAGCACATAAAAAGAAGTAATCCTCCTTTATCTATTCACTTAGTAAGTCATCGGTCATGGTTATAGAAAATAGCATAGTAAATATACCCAGCGGTAGACAGTGGAGCATCTCAAAGTCCGAGCGCAGCTATTTCTAGCACAATACTAGTTTTGCCTAAAAATTGATTTGAGCTTTTTCGATTAAAGCTCGGGCCTGTGCCAGAGCCTGACAACTAATTTGGTCTTTGTAGGTGGTTGTTAGCTCTTTGACACAATAATAAAAATATGATATATTTTTTTAATAATTATCCCATTATAAATTTATAAATTGCTTCGTTACATGATCTTCTTAGCTTAAATAAAAAAAATAATCACATGAGGAAAATTCATTACCATGATTAAAAAAAACTTACACGTAAAAACTTTCTTGCTTGTTAGCTGCATGCTATCGCTCGGTGCAATGGAAAAGGAAAATTTCCAAAATAGCCAAGGGCAAAATCAGATCATTGTTTTTCCTGCTGAAGATCTTTCGAAGTTGGTGCCTGCTGCTATAGAAGAGGGCCAACGCGGGGTTAAGCGAAAAGCAAAACAACCACGTGGTCAAATGAGCAAGCTAAAAAGAACTAAACAAGAAGAAGGATCTGTTTTTGAAACTCTCCCGCCGGAGATCAAGCACTATTTTTTGAGCTATGTTTTTAGTAGTCAAGCAATACTTGAAGCAAAAAATTTGGCGGAGGTGTTTAGCAGAATGGCTACTCTGAGGCTTATCAACCGAGAAGTTGATGCCCTTGTAGAGGATCGAGTTTTTGTGAAAGCAGTTGTTAAAGATTATATGCGTTTGCGTCCCGATGATGCTCAACATGAATTTCTTGCTGCATGTGCAACAGGGAACATTCAATTATTTGAAGCATTTATGTTGGGTGAAATTGATTTAGGCGTTGCGCTAGCATCTTTCAATGACGAAGATTTAGAATCTAGCTATCGCTGGGGGGAGAGTTTTCGCATTATTCAACAAAAAGTTTTAAAAATAGTGCCAGAATTCAAGGAATTAAAAAAATTTCTTGGTATGCTCACCCAGATTGGAGAGCATATGATTGCTCTAAAATTGAGAGCCTTGGATCCTGATCTAGCTCAATCTGAAATAAAAATTTCTTTAGGGAACCTTGGATTAATGCTTGGTGCATCCTCAGGTTGCCATGCCATTATTCAACGTTTACTGTTATATGATAGTATTCTCATACCAGCTGTTTATTGTGAAAAATCATCTTTAGTAACATCGCTTGTACAAAATGGATCGAACGTAAATGTTAGCGATGCTTGCAATGGTACACTCTTGCTTTATGCAGTAATTAATTATGATATTGAAATGGTAACATATCTCTTGAATAATGGTGCAGATGTTAATCCCGCTCCTTGTGCCTTAGATGAAACCATTATAAAAGCGGCATTTAATTGCACGAGCATTGCTATTCTAAAGATACTGCTTGACCGAGGATTAATGTGGGATAAAGTATCATGCAGCGAATGCCTATTTGCCAGTCTTAAAAATGATATAGAGTTAGTGGCAAGGCTTTTGCATCAAGTTACTGATGAAGCTGCTGTCATTAGCGAGATAAAAGCAGCATTACTATGGGCTGTAAGGTTAGAATATTTTGAGCTAATTTCGTATTTGCTTCATTGTGCCGCCGAATGTAATCTCATCGATGAACATGGTTTAACGGACATAGCCCAAGCAGTTCAGGCCAAAGATTTAGAGGCCATTAAAGCACTCATCGCTCAAGCAGAAATTATTAGTGCGGATAACTTTGCAATGCCACGAAGATGGGTCAATATTAAGGCGGTGTTTAACATTAGTGAAGACCGTCAGCGTAAGTTTGATGAGGCTCTTCGAAAATTGGTGCAAAGTTCTATGGCGGATGATCAAGGCGGGGTTAAGCGAAAAGCAAAACAACCACGTAGTCAAATGAGCAAGCTAAAAAGAACTAAACGAGATGAAGGATCAGTTTTTGAAACTCTCCCGCCGGAGATCAAGCACTATTTGTTGAAATATGTTTTAAGTACCCAAGCAATACTTGAAGCAAAAAATTTGGTAGAGGTGTTTAGCAGAATGGCTACTCTGAGGCTTATCAACCGAGAAGTTGACGCCCTTGTAGCAGATCAAGTTTTTGTGAAAGCCATCGTCAAAGAATACCTACGCTTGCGTCCTGATGATGCTCAACATGAATTTCTTGCTGCATGTGCAACAGGGAACATGCAATTATTTGAAGCATTCATGTGTGTAATCGATTTAGAAAATACCGTAGTGACTATCAACGAGGAAGACTTGGTTGATAGTTATGGTCATGGAGAGTGTTTTGGCAGAATTAAACAAAAAGTTTTAAAAATGTTTCCAGAATTCAAGGGTTTGGCAGATTTTGTGGCTATGTTCTACCTTATTGAAGATCATATGGTTTGGCTGAGAGCCATTGATCATAATCAAGGTAAAGCAGATAAACGAATTTCTTTAGGCCAACTTGGCTTAATGCTTGGACTATCTTCAAGTTGTAATGTTATTATTCAACGTCTAATAGCCTGTGATGATATTATCCTCATACCTGCCGCAAATTGCGAAAAATTATCTATAGTAACATTGTTAATACAAAATGGATCGAACGTTAATAGTAGTGATGTTTATAACGGTACCCCTTTGCTTTATGCAATAATTAATAATGATAGTCAATTGGTGGCGTATCTTTTGAATAATGGTGCTGACGTTAATCCACCTGCACCTGTATCTAGCCTAAAGGAAACCATTATCAAAGCAGTGCTTAAGCGCGATAATATTGCTATTCTAAAGATGCTGCTTGACAGAGGATTAATGTGGGATAAAGTATCATGTAGCGAGTGCTTATTTGCCAGTCTTACAAATGATATACCGTTAGTGGCAAGGCTTTTGCATCAAGTTACTGATAAAGCTGCTGTCATTAGCGAAATAAAAACGGCATTGCTATGGGCTGTAAGGCTAGAATATTTTGATCTGATTTCCTATTTGATTCATTGCGCTGCCGAATGTAATCTCATTGATGAAGATGGGTTAATGAATATAGCCCAAGCAGTTCAGGCCAAAGATCTAGATGCCATTAAGGTACTTATCAATCAAGCAGAAATTATAAGTGCGCATAGCTTTTCAATGCCGACAGATCGTGTACCTCAGGTTGTTTGGAAGGATTAAAATCAAGGTTGGTGGTGGATAACTTTCATCTCCATGGTAAAAAACTGTACTTCTAATGCCCAAAGAGCTTTATAATTTTTCTAACTTCGATCCAACAGGTTGCAACAAGTACCATGCAACCTATCTCAAGCCAAACGATCAGTGGCAGCCATGTTGTGTTGAGATAAACATACAAAAAAGGAACACTTGTTATAACAAGTGAGAACAAGAGCATTCCTACTAACCAAAGCAATGCAAAATAATTTGAAAACAAACCTTGGATTATAAGAGGCGTTTTTTCTTGTTTAAGATTTAAAGCCAAAAGTATATGGCCCAAAAGCCAGCTAACAAAAGCAGCAGTTTGCGCTAAAACAATGCCATACGTTTTATACATGTGGACGTACAAAAAAGAAATGCCGATTGCCAGGCCAATGCTATTTGCTAGTATACGTAAAATGAGGGGAAAGCTTATAAAATGTCGGATATCTGTAGCTGGACCTTTCATGATATCAGGCTCAGCTGGTTCTGTAACAAAAATTGTTGAAGAAGCCAAATCCATTAATAATTCAATGCAAATAATTTGAATAGGAGTAAAGGGGAATGGCATTCCTAAGGCAATAGGGATCAAAAAAACAATAATAAGAATTGACTTTGCAGATAAGTAATACGTTAGACCTTTTTTGAAATTATACAGAGCTTTTCGTCCAATGGCCACCGCATCAGGTAGGTGAACATAATTATCATCGGTTAAGATGAGGTCTGAAACTTCTTTGGCCAAGTCTGTCCCTATTTGCCCCATAGCTATACCAACTTGTGCCCTTTTTAAGGCAGGAGCATCATTAATGCCGTCGCCAATTACCGCAACGATTTCACCTTGCGATTGCAATAGTTGAACAAGGCGAAGTTTTTGTAAAGGGTCAGTTCGAGCAAAAATACGAGATTGGCTTTTGAGCATTGATAAAAGTTGTGCATCATTGGTTTTTTCAAGTTGATCCCCAGTTATTATATTTCCTGCTATGCCAATTTCCTTTGCAATAGCTTGTGCCGTGATAGCATGATCTCCAGTTACAATAATTGTCGGAATGCCCGCATTTTCAAGGGTAGCAATCGCTTCTTTTACTCCCATGCGTACGGGATCATGTAAGATTGCTAAGGCCACAAACTGCAGATCATTTGGTAGTTTCTCTATTTTTTCATTCTCATAGATTGCGTAAGCTACAATGCGCTTTCCTAAAAGTGCCTCATTCTTGGCTTGTTCCTCAAGTTCTTTTTTGACTTTGAGAGAGAGCTTTGACGATGCAATAATAAGCTCCGGACTCCCGGCAAGTGCATAGAGCAATTTTTCATTGTTAGTATAGGTTAATGCCCGCCAAAATTGTTTACCTGAAAATCCTATAAAATCGATTAGTTTGAGCGTTGCTTTAGGGTGTAATTGCAACGAATGAATGACCGCTCTATCGGTAGGGTCATTACTATACATGGGTATGGCTAGGGCGACCAATTCTTGCATGTCAGAATGTAATGTTGGTGTTGCTTTTCCATCAGCTAGGATAAATTTTTCTACCTTCATGGTACTTTCGGTAATGGTGCCCGTTTTATCGCTGATGATTATTGTCGTTTGACCAATTATTTCTGCCCCGCGCAATCGCTTAACAATAACTTTTTTTCTAGCAAGTTCAAAAGCTGCTAAAGCAAGAGCCATCGTAATAATAATGGGTGGTTGTCCAGGAATCATTAAAAAAGTAAGAGCAAGCCAAGTGAGCACCATTTCCTGAAAGCCAAGACCTTTTATGAATCCAACAGCAGGTATTAGAGCGCTCATTATAATGGCAAAAAAGGCTAATGCTTTAGCTAATCTTGTCATGAGCTGTTGTAAAATCGTTTGCTCTTTTTTAGCTTTCCCAACTTCTTGTGCAATTTTGCCGAACTCGCTGTTTTTGCCTACTGCCATAACAATAGCCTTGCCCTCGCCACTGAGCACCGTAGTACCAGAAAAAACTGCACTTATGCGCTCAGCAAGTGGCGCATTGACAGCGACAGCCGCCATTGCTTTTTTGCTTACCGGAAGTGATTCTCCTGTCAGAGATGCTTCATTAATGATTATGCCAAACGAAGTAAGCAATCGACCATCGGCAGGGATAAGAGCCCCTTCAGACAGAATCAAGATATCGCCCACTACGATATCTTCTGTTGGTATCTGATATTCGTTTCCATCGCGCAATACTCTTGCCGTTGGGGATACCAAGGATTTGAGTTTGGCCATTACGCGGTCAGATCTATATTTGTTAATAAATTCAACCAAAATATAAGCTATAACCACAAAGATCATAGCAAATGCTTCGGTAAGCTTTCCAAAAAGAAGTGAAAGGCTTGCGATACCCAAAAGCAGAATAATCATTGGCTCTTTCAGGCCTTCAAGGAGCAAGGTTCCAATACTTGTTGC
This sequence comes from uncultured bacterium, assembly GCA_963706585.1. Lineage (GTDB taxonomy): Bacteria > Babelota > Babeliae > Babelales > Babelaceae > MFD02248-292. Next base: position 1,103,735 of record OY970169.1, on the reverse strand, counting down.
TTTGTTTTTCTCTAAAGCGTTCATGCCGAACTGCGTTCGGTATTCTTGGACCTGTTTTACCGTAAGCCCATTTTGGGTATTAACATTGAAAGTGGTTATAATCTGCTCTATTGGAACACTCCAGCAAGAAGAGAGTATTTTGTTGATATTATTTTGCATGTTACCTCCGGCTCTTGATAGAATGCCAAAAATAGAGAGATTTCCTCAAGATTTGAAATTATTTTTCTTCCGGAGCATGACTTGCGCATACATTTAAGAGTTTTCATTTAAAATGATCATGTGAAGATAAATCTGTGTAAATTAGCAATCCGATTGCAAATTTACACAATTATGCTGATCGTATGATTGGATAAAGTACCAGGCTCGTGTAACAACATTTTGACAAAAGTGTAACTTTGAAACTTATTAGAACGAATATAAGGACGATAAAGTACTTACTATTATTGTTCAATCTGTTAAATTGATTTAGAAAATTTTTTTGCAAATCAACTTTTCCTACAGCAAGGTTCACATGAACAAGATAATCAAAGCATTGCTATTTATTTGTTTTTTTAACATTACTTATTCGATGGATGATCCTAGCGCAAACTACTGTAATAATCTATGGGAAGCTATAAAAGCAGGTAATACGAATCAAGTAAAATTAGGTCTTTCAACGGGGGCTAAACTAGCTTCGCGTCCTCAATTAGCTAGAACCCGTCAATTTATGTTGTTAGAAGAAGCAATTCGGATACAACATAAAGATATAGTAGACGTATTGCTTGCGCATGGTTTTGACGAGCTTATTAAAGATAACTATGCAGGAATTTTAGAAACTGCATTTAGTAGAGGCAATAAGGAAATTATAGGGGCTTTCATTGATAAAATTCCCGATATTAATGCTAGATGTTTAGATGGGGGAAATATTTTGACTATAGGTCTTATGTCGTGGAAAAATCACAAATCAATTGATCTAATTGAGTGTCTTTTGAGCAAAGGAGCTAACGTTAATCATGTTGATCCATGTGGATCTACCCCCCTGATGTGTGCTGTAGATCAACAAGTAGATATAAAAGTTATTGAGCTTTTACTGGCTCATGGAGCTGAGCTTAATCAGGTAAATCTGTTTGAAACACGGCAGAAAAAATTGCTCGGGACAAGGGATTTCATGATATAGAAAAGATATTAAAAGAACACGCTCGTAAAAAAAAAGCGCCAGCAGTTGCGGTTAATTTTAGTGCAACTATTCAACCTAAAGCAAAAGTTAATACTATGGATAAAGAGTTAATTCTTGCTGTTAAAAGGGGCGATAAAGATAACGCTGAAGCTCTTTTAAAGGCAGGTGCTAATCCTAATGCTACCGATGGAGCGGGTGATGCGGCAGTAGTCATAGCTGCATCAAATAGCCGACCTGATATAGTGAAAGTTATTCTGGATGCTGGTGGTGATGTAAATAAGGGTCTAAATAAAACAGGATCAGGAAAATATGGAGGCTCTGCAATAGCAAAGGCAATACTAAGAAGCGACACAGATATGGTAAAGCTCCTCATTAGTCGGGGTGCTTTTGTGTACTCTCGTGATATAGATAATGCAGTAGCAAGAAATAATAAAGAAATCGTAGAGGTTCTATTAGATTCTGGTTTTATTAGCGATAAGGCGCTCATACTTGCTTGCCAATGCGGGTACAAAGAAATGGTAGCTTTTCTCCTTGAAAAAGGAGCTAATGTTAATGTACGAGATCACATTGGTAACACACCGCTCATTGTAGCCAGCGGTAAAAATAATAAAGAAATGGTTGAGCTTCTTGTCGCACATGGCGCTTATATTAATCAGGAAAATCAATTTGGTGAAACCGCATTAAGCATAGCTGAAAAGGAATTTAGCGGTTCTCAAGATGTAGCAGGTGTCCTAAAGAAGGCTAATTTAATGGTGCCAGATGATATTATTGTATCCACCTGTTGGGTTAATAAAGCTGATGAAGTAAAGCCCAAGTACGATACGATTTTTAACGAGCATTATAGATTGAGAAGGAAACATCATTATAAGACTCCTGGAATAGCACATGATGATCCAGCTCTTATTGTTTGGATTGTTATTCATGGCACATGGGGTCAATCTAATAAGGCCTTCTATGATGATAGCGATACTAAAGATCAAAATTATCGACATATTAAGCGCACTGCCTCTTGGTACGCAACTCGTAAGAGAAAAAAATTGGATTTTTACTCATTTACCTGGCAAGCCCACTTAAACCACGATGATCGCCAAAGAGCTGCGCAAGTGCTTAAATGCTTTCTTGATGAAATCGGTGAGGCTGAAGTTGTGGTTCTTGGCCATAGTCATGGTTGTAATGTAGCAAATATGTTGAGTCGACTTGTTGATCCTAAGAGACCAATAAACTTACTTATTCTTTTTGCTTGCCCCATAAGAAAAGAGGAGTGTTATCGCCCCAAAAATTACAAACACTTACTTTATTTTTGGTCAAAAGCTGATCGGGTAGCTAAAATTGCAAAAGTTCCTGAAGAAAATTTAATAAAACTAAAAATTAATGAATATTGGTATGGCGATAATGATTTTGACAAGCCAGAAGAAAAAATTACTGTTCAGCTGCAGACTAAAATTGATGGCGATGGCCCTGGACATAGTGAAATAATAAACATAAGCGCCTTCTTACAGAAAATCATAGAAAAGCTTCATGATGACTTCCTTGCGCATTATTGTCGCAGTGGTGATTTTTACTTAAATGTTGCAAGTGATGACAAAGATCATCCCATTTATTTAGTTGTTCTGCCGCTTGAGGCTCACGAAGTTCCTCAGGTGTTTGATTATCTTGGTTCGAACAATAACCTAGTTGTTGATGATGCTAAAATAGTCGAGGAATTAGCACTTGCTGCCATATATAAAAAAAGATTTAGCAATAAATATAATAAAAAGGAGATTGCTCAATAGATAGCAATCTGCTTGAGAAACAATTGCATTAAAGCTAAGCACGGTTTCAGGAATGCCAAACGGGAGCGCTCAAAGAATATGGAGCTATTGAGCAAACAATTTCGCCGAGCACTTTAGATCTTATAGGAAATTGGATTTTAGAGCATGCTTTGGTGTTATGACTAGTAAACAAATCGTAATTATAATGGGTGAGCTGAGAAGTGCTCACCCATAGTTTAAGCAATAGTAGATTGGAGCAAGCTAATTAGAATTTTCTGCTTTGCTAGTAATCGATGGCGTAAATTCATCAAGGTTATATATGCCAAGCTTCTTTTCGATGCTTTCGACCTTTTTTAGTATAGTTTTAAAACCTTCTTTGCCAAAAATTTGATGCTCAGATTCTTCAAATTTTTCACTAAGTTCTTTAAACTCATTTTCGGTCATTAACGAGCGAACTTTAGGAAACAAAACTGTATCTTCACGAGCTTCATGAGGCCTGTACATACGAATAAATTTGTTTAATAAGCTTTTTATTGTTCTTTTTGTTTTGTTATCGATGGGATGCTTAGATTTTGTGAATTCTTGTAGTTTTGCCGTAATTTCTCTTCCTCTTTGATGCTGTATTCTAAGAGTTTTTGTCAACCGTGTGTTTATTTTTTTTCGTTCAAAAAGAGGAAAAATATACTCTTCCTCATTTTTTTCATGATAATTTTCGATAAAACTTTTGATAATAGTTAACGCTTCAGAAAGTGATGATTCGAAGGATTCATTGCGATCAATTCTCTTGATTGTTTCTTCATAAATAAGTAAAACACGGTTAAGAATACCGTGCTCTTTCATTAAATCTTCGGTAGCTGGGATTTCCAGTTCGATCTGTAATTTTTTCATGTTGTTCCTTTCATCTATAGTATAGGCTGATATGCTTATTATACATGAAATCGAAAACCATATATTTTTTATACTAGTATCCATAAAAATTCCTTTAATATATTTATGGCAAGAGTATACTATCTTCCTATTGCTTTTCAATGTTACCTGCAGAAACGTTGTCATTGTGTCGCTTATCGCAACAACGAGCATACCAGCTGGTAATTGCTATATTGCTTACTGCACGTAGCATTCTTAGAGAATTTCAGTAGTAATTAGCCAGGAAAAAATTATGAAATTTCGTAAATTCAAACAAAACAAATTATGGCGAGATAAAGCTATTGAACGCTTAGAACAGTCAGGTTCTAGAATTTATTGGAAGCAGCTAAATGATGCTGAATTTGCTGATCAACTCAAAATAAAGTTGATTGAAGAGGTTTTTGAAGTTCAGCAGGCTGTAACCAGACAGCAACTACTTGAAGAGCTGGCGGATGTTCTAGAAGTCATAAGCTCTTTTTGTGATGTCCATGGCTTTACCATGCAAGACATTATTGCTCTAAGGGATAAAAAACGACAAGAACGTGGTGGATTTCGAGGGCGTAAATTTGTTACAATAGCTGAGCATCGAGTAGGTAGCTATGGTGAAAAATATTGCTTAGCAGATCCTGAAAAATATCCCGAAATTGAATAAACTAAATCTGTTAGATCACCAGTAGCACATTTTTGGTTTATAGGCAAAAGTCTAGCATGATTTGACATTTTAGGTGCAAATGTTAACATAAATTATAATTAGTTATTCTACCGGAAATTAAATCTACTGGAAATTAAATTTCACAAGGAAGACAGCATGCTTAAAAGTTTTTTTTCTCTATCATTTCTTACAGTAGCAATCATGAATTTAGCTGCAATGGAAGCGCCCACTGTTAATCCTGGACAAAAGGAAGATAAAGCAGAAAATAGAATTGTATATCTCATTGCCAATCCAAGAGCATCTATGGTTGAGTTTCTGCGTATGATTGGAAATCGTGGAGATTTCAAGGTCATGCATATACCGGCTAATTGGGCATATTGCCATGCGCATAATTATACAAAACTTACCGAAGGCTGGTATAGAGAAGATGCTCCTAAAACCTATCTACAAGCCAAGGATGATATTTACAAGGAAGCTGAAAACTCTGCCGTATTTGTAGGTGAAAATACTCATACAGCAAAGGATTTTTTAGAAGAAAATAAGGAATTCATTAAAGATCCTCGGGTGCAGCTCATTATTTTAGTGCGCAATCCCCATGGCTCTATTATTGATTATTATGAGAAAAAGGAAAAAATCTTTGATGAATTACCTCGATCTCAGCTATCAGCATCCATGGGCTTCAAAGATGTCTATGAGTTAGTGCAAGTAATGAACAGCCAGGGTTGTAACCCCCTCATTATTCAGACAGAAGATCTATACAACAATACAAAGAATACTGTTCAATCTGTTTGTGACTATTTAAATGTTCCATGTAAAGAAGAATGGTTGCATTGGAAAGATATTAGCGAAAATTTTACGAGCTTTCCGGGCTGGTATACCATCGAAGTGACTAAAACAGCGGTGGATTGGCATATGGATGCAATTAAAAGCACCGGCTTTACGCGCTCTATGACCTATGTAGTTGATGAAGAAGGTAATCCAACTTTTCAGGAGATTTCTAATCCAAAACACCGCGAAATTTGTATCGAGGCATATCAAGAAAATCTACCTTATTATGAGTTGCTGCAAACAAAGGCATAGGGAACTAAAAATATTCTTTGCTTGTGCTTAAAGATAATTAAAAGTTAACTTTTTATTATCTTTTGAAGAGGTTATACACATTATTAAGCATCTCTGAAAATTTAAATATGTTGCATCAATAGCCCCCAATCCTCATACAAATAACGGTGAAAACATCATGATAGTTCAGTGCTTAATCCCTTACGCGTTGGCTCTAATAATCAATGATCAACATGAGGTACTGCTTACCTATCGTACGAATACTCAGTGGTTTAATAATCACTATGGGCTGGTGGGTGGAAAGATCGAAAACAATGAGTCAGCAACCCATGCACTGGCGCGTGAACTGCTTGAAGAAGTAGGTATTACAGTTAGTCCAGCTCAAGCAGAATTTGTGCACATTATGCATTTTAAGGGTGAAACTGAGCCGTGCATAGCATTATTTTTTGTTATACGAAAATGGGCCGGTAAGCTAACAAATATAGAAAAAGATAAGCATGCTCAACTTGCATGGTTCGATTTAGACAAATTACCGGATAACCTTATACCTCGTCACCGTAAGGCCATTGATCGCATTGGGAAACATCTCTTTTATTCTGAAGAAGATTGGTAGCATCTATCAAGCAGTTGAGATTGCCTCGACAGTTTCCCAACTGCTTTTTTATACTACTTGCATAAAATTGCTGCTACCACAACTGTTTCGTTTGACATCTTGGAAGTAAGTGTTAAGATCACTATTAATTGCTTATTCTACTAGAAATTTATTCTAAAAAGTAGAGACATTTTATCAGATAATTATACCTTATTGGAATCTCATGAAAAAGTTATTTATCTTATTGCTTATCGGGATTAATTCAATTGTTCATAGCATGGAATGCCCCACAGAAACCCGAGATGATTCGGCTGAAGATAGAGCGGGTATTGAGCAATTACCTGACGAGCTCCTTTTGGCTATTTTTTCTTTTGTTCCTGAAACAATAAATATGAGAACTATTTTCAGAAAATTTTCTCAGCTAGCCCGGGTCAGTAGGAGATTTAATTCCATTGCAGAAGATAATCTATTAATTGGTAGCTTGGCTGAAGAATATATTACATTTCATCGAATAGAGGCTCTAAAAGAATTTTGCGATGCGGCTCGAAAGCATCACAGTAAAGTTGTGAAAGCTCTTAATGCAGTAAGGCTTAATTTGCAAGATGATCAAGAATATAAATGTGCTTGTGCGATATTTTTTTTAGCAGCTAAAGAAGGTCACACGGAGATAATGGAACTTCTTCTTAATAATGGTATATCTGTTAATTTGACTAGCGGGTTTGGTGAGGCCGCATTGATATCGGCTTCTGAAAATGGTCATAAAAATATCGTTCAGCTTCTTATCGATCGTAAGGTAAGGCTTAATTTGCAAGATGCCAGTGAACATCAATGTGCATGCAAGATGTTTTTTTTAGCAGCTGCAGCAGGCCATAAGGAAATAATGGAACTTTTTATTAATAACGATATACCTATAGATCTGACTAATGATGATGGTGAATCGGCATTGATAATTGCTTCTGGAAAAGGTCATAAAAATGTCGTTCAGCTTCTTATTGATTATGGTGCGGATGTTAATATTGCAGCACATCGCCGTGAGTCAATGGCACTCCCTGCCATATTTAAAAGTCTCAGCTTTCCAGGTGAAACAGCCTTAATGATGGCATGTTATCATGGTCGTATTGCAATAGTAAAGATTCTTATTAACAGTGGTGCTGATCGTAGTGCTATAAATTCAGATGGTGATACTGCTGGCACCTATGCACGACGTGCGGGATATAACTCTGTAGCAAGCTTGCTTGATTAACCGAGCCCTTGATGAACTGCTTTGCTTTATGGTAACATTTGAGTAACGTCCGCTCACGTATCCACGTTGGACAAAAAAATAGAAAGAGAGTTACTAACAATGAATACTATTTCTTACCTGATTTGCCACTTCCAATAAAGCGCTTTCTATGTGCCGAGAAAAGATCAAAAAATGAACATAAAAAAAATTGTTGCTTTGCTAATTTTAGCGTTTTCAGAATTAAACGGAATGCAGGATAATCCAAAACAGATAGCTAGATTTGAATCAAGAGAGCGTCGGAGTGCTTATCGAGAAGAACAAAAAAAGAAATCAGATAGACCAAGAGTGATTTGGGAAGATTTACCTCATGAAATGAAGGAATCAATTCTTTATTTTTTAATCAAAAATAGCGAGCCAAAAAGCGCTCTGCAGCTTTTAAAAAAACTTGAAAGTGTGGATAAGGAATTACAATCGATTATTATTTCTTCAAAAGAATTGAAAAAATATATAGCAAAAAATTTGCAATCAAGCGATGCTCAAAAATTATTAATCAAATCAAGCAATTCAAACGATACTCTATTCGTGGAAGCTCTTTTAGAAATGGGAGCTCATTCGAATGATTCTGTGTCCGCTGAAGCTTTGTTTAATGCCTCAAAAAATAACAGAAAAAAAATCACAAAATTACTTCTATTAGCGGGTGTCCTGGAAGAAGCAAAAGAAGCGAAATTATTATCAGCAGTTCTTTTACGGGAACCAAAAAAAGTTGAGGCATTGCTTATTAAGGGAGTTAGCCCCAATGGCTGCACTAAATCTGGATGTACAGCGCTTATGTGTGCCGCAAATAATAACGATCTTGCAATCGCTAAACTGCTTATTCACAACGGTGCCGATATTAATGCTAAAAACAGAGCTGCACGTGAGAAATCAGCATTAATGATTGCTGCTGAAAATGGCAATAAAAAAATGGTAGCATTACTTCTTAAGACTGGAGCAATTGTTGATCAGGAAAATGATTACCATGGTACTGCCTTAACATGTGCTACTGAATTTGGCCATAAAAATATCGTTAAGCTATTACTAGCTAATCATGCGGATGTAACTCATTGCTATAGTAGGGGTGCTACAGCTTTGAGTATCGCGGCAAGTAGAGGCCATCTGGCAATTGTTAGACTTTTGCTTGACAAAGATGCAAATGTTAATGCTAAGGATATCGATCACACAACTCCTTTAATGGAAGCTGCAGCCAAAGGATATACAAAAATAGGACAGATTCTTATTGAACACAAAGCCGATATTAATGCCAAATCTAAGATAAATAACACAGCGTTGCTTGCTGCGAGTAGGAATGGAGATATAGAATTGGTTAAGTACCTTTTAAGCAAAGGTGCCGAGATTAATGTACAAGAATCCGATAATGGTTATACGTCATTGGTGAGTGCCCTCATTGGGGGTCATCTTGAAATAGCAAAATTGTTGCTTGCTTATGATGCACAAGTCAATACAGTTGATAAAGACGGTCGTACGCCGTTAATGGCGGCTACTAAAGCTTGCTTCCCGATGTTTTGGATTTGGTCGGGTATTCGTCGTTCATTTGAGGCAACGGAAACTCATCTGCTTGGTTTAGAAATTGTCAAGTTGCTTTTGGTTAAAGGAGCAAATGTTAATGCTATAGATAATAAAGGCTGTACTCCATTAATGGTGGTTGGTCAAAATGGAGTTAGGGGTAAAATCGCTAAAAAGTTAGCTAGATTATTCGTTGAACATGGAGCGGATATTAATGCTCATAATGAAGATGGAGATGCAGTCTTAACGATTGCAGCTTATAAAGGGCTTGATAAGATAGTAAGAGTTCTTATTGAGCACGGGGCAGATGTTAACGCCACAGATCTTTTTGGTAATTCTGTTTTAATGCGTGCATTACCGAAGGATACAATGCATTTGCTTAATTGTGAGATCGATAATATTCTTCTAGCCATTAATGTTCTTCTAAGCAATGGTGCTCATGTTAACGCGGTCAACAAGTCTAGTGCCACGGCTTTAAGTCTTGCTTGTGGAAAAGATGGTAAAAAAGAAATAGTACAGTTTCTACTTGAGCACAATGCTGACATTGATAAGCAAGACAATCAAGGGATTACTCCATTAATGACTGCTGTTTTAAATAACAATATACCAGTTGTCACATTTCTTCTTGAGCGTGGTGCTAATAGTAACTTAAAGAATCTCGCTGGTAAGACAGCCATTGTCTTGGCTGCTGAAGCAGGTAATAAAGAAGTGCTGAGGCTTTTTCTAGGGTAAAGTCCTCGATTATATCTGACTAATGATGATGGTCAGTCTGTACTGCGATCACTTCCGAAAGGGTTATAACGATATCGTTCAGCTTCTTATTGATCATAGTACTGATGTTGACGAGTCACCTTAAATTAATGGCACTCCCCACTCTATTTGAAAAGTCTCAGCTTTTCATGTGAAACAGCATTAATGATGGCATATTACTATGGTCGTACCGCAATAGTAAAAATTCTTATCAATAATGTCGTGTTGATATTTGGGCTAGAAATTCAGATGGTGATACCGCTGGCACCTATGCACGACGTGCAGGATATAGCTCTATAGCAAAGTTGCTTGATTAACCGAATCCTAGGTAATTGAATAGCCATGAAGATAGTATTTGAACAGTTATTTATCAAGCTTTTCTAAGATAAGCGAATTAAGAGATACACCTTTATTAATTGCTTCCTCAGCTAGATTTTTATGCAGCTGACTTTTCATCCGAACAATAAATTTTCCTGAAAAAGGCTTTTCTGGATTTTTGCCTCTTTCTTTGCACCAAGCAATGTAATCGTCAATTGAATCTTTAAATGCTTGGTCAATTTCTTCGGTAGTTGTGCCTTGAAAGGTTATTACTGCATTGGTACCTAATACCTCACCATGGAAAACTTTTGCGTCTGAATCATAAGAAACTCGACCTGTGTATCCTTTATACTTCATCATTTGTAAATACCGCAGTTTCTAGAAAAACTCTAATTGACTTCACCATTCCTTTATCCACTTCTTTATGGGGGGTAGATGTTTTTTTGCCATTTTTTACCATTTTGTTTTTCATGAGAATGATACTACATTATAGTATCATTCTTTAAGATATTGTCAATGGTCTAGAAATAATAACTGTAGCAGTTCTTCAACTTTTACCAATTATTTGAGCAATCTTTTTAATGAATATTTTGAAATTTATTAAAATTATAAAATTATTTTACATTTAAAAAAATAATGCTAAGCTAAATGATACGAGTTATTCATAATTAAAACAAACGTAAGGTTTAAAAAGAGCATCTTTTGACATCTTTAAAGACCTAGTTTCACATTGAAAGTAATAAATAAAAATGAAAAAATATTTAATTGGGATTTTTATGATAACCTCTGGCATGATGTTAGCAATGAACCCGCCAGCAACTGTGCAAACACGTTGGGATTGGAGTAACGTAGGCTTTGAAGATCCTAATGTTATGGCAAATTATGATGAAGCAACAGCCGAAATTGCTCGGATCAACCTAAAACTTGCAAAAAAATTAGCGCAGGCTAGACGCCTTAAGGTGAATCCCAAAAATGCTGAAAAACGTAAAGAACTTAAAGCTGAAATAGAAAGAATTGAAACTGATCGAAAAACCGCTTTTGCAAAAGTTGGAGCTATGCAAGTGGTATATGAGATAGGCGGCATTGAGGAGTGCTGATATCCTCTACATATGATAGCAACTGCCATGTTTTCTGGTAAATCTTTACTGTGTATTGAGAAAAAGTATTTTCTAAAGCTTAGTGACATCCTCCTTCGATTAAAATCGAAGGCATCCTAGTATTTGAGGATACAGCAATAGTGTAAGCACTAGAGCGAGGTTTGAATGAGAACGGATGTAATCCAGTTCTTATACTACGGTCAGGTATATTACCTGAAAGGCGTTGCCACAACGCTGCATTAAACTTTTTTACAAAATTCAAACAACTGTGATGATCTCTTGAAATGGTAAATAAACATCGTTGGCAAGTAAAAACTCGCTTAGAAGGATCAATACCATTCTCATGAACATAACCACAGACAACACAAGTACACGTGGTCCCTCTTTCATCGAATCTTTTGACTTCTTGTCCTCGAAGTAATGCCTTATACATTAAGCACCCGATGAGCTTTTCGAGAGGGTGATAGTTTTGTACTGCTCGATTTATTCTTTTATTTACAAATCGATTGTTTGTCTTTGCTAGTGTATCTTTTTTACTCCAATCTCCTATAGCAAACTCATTAACATCTGGATGATCATCCAGTATTTTATTCGATAAGCTATGCATATAGCCCTTGCTTCTTGTTGAAATTTTAGAATATAACTTACGAATTTGTTGTTTTAATCGACGATAGTGATACGAGTCTGGTTTTTTAGTTGCAATTAACGCCTTAAGGTGGAAAAGTCAGTTTGAATGTGCTCTAAATTAATGGTAAACTTACTATCACAGTGCCTGAAATGCTGAATACTATCGGGTCCACTTGTTAAGGAATTAGCGCCCGTAGCTCAGTCGGATAGAGCGGCAGATTCCTAATCTGTAGGTCGCAGGTTCGATTCCTGTCGGGCGCACCAACAAAATCGATATGTCCTGTGCCTGTGAATATAAGCAAAGGCGAGGTTGTCAACAAATTTAAGCACGATTAATCGATGAACAATAGTATTATACATAATCTCATTTGGACACAGGGCCGCAGGTCATTACTTTTCTGTTTATTTCTTGGAATACTCGGTTATTACCTGCATTGGCTTTTCTATTTGATAAGCGGTGTGGTAGTTCTGTTTTGCTTTTGGTTTTTTCGTAATCCAGAGCGAACTTGCCCTGATGCTTTAAAAGACCCGTTAGTTTTGGTCTGTCCAGCTGATGGCAAAGTGGTAGATATTCAGCAAGCGGCAGGCGCTTTTGATGGTTTTGATCAAAAGGTTTCAATTTTTCTTTCCCCCTTTGATGTGCATGTGCAATGGATTCCTATGCAAGGTACCATTGAGCAAATAACTTATAAGCGTGGGGAATTCGTCCCAGCCTATGTTCCTAAAAGTTCTCAATTGAATGAGCGAAATGACATCATCATTACCAATGATTCTCAGAAAATTCTTATTCGCCAAATTGCTGGCACTATTGCCCGCAAAATTGTTTGTTGGGTTAAAACTAGCGACCCTGTTTTTGAAGGGCAAAAGTATGGTATGATTAAATTTGGATCCCGGGTAGATATGTTGTTACCAAAAAATGTAGCTTTAGCAGTAGTAATGAATCAACGGGTTTACGGAGGGCAAACGGTAATAGGAAGATGGCAATATTAGTGCGTTTACGAGCAATGAATAAAACAGAAAGACGTCAGCGGTATAAGAAATCCCTCAATGTTATACCCTATTTTTTTACCTATTTAAATGCGATTTTTGGATTTTTATCGATTCTAAAGGCTCTCGATGGATACTATATAACCGCTGCCTATTATATTATGTTGGCGGCATTTATGGATGCTATTGATGGTCGTTTGGCACGTGCTCTTGGCTCAACAAGTTATTTTGGTATGGAGCTGGATTCGCTGTGTGATGCTATCTCATTTTGCTTAGCGCCAACCGTCCTCTTATATTGTTGGTATCCAGATCCCGTATTGGGCTTGAGTAAATTTGCTCTTGTTGTGTACTTATGCTTGGGACTCTTTCGTTTGGCACGCTTCAATGTGACTGCTGAAAAACAACAATCCTATTTTCTTGGTTTGCCAACACCTATAGCAGCCTTTTTTGTAGCTTCGCTTGTTCTTTATGATACTTGGATTGCAACCCATTGGTTTAAGCTCATTCTAAGCAAGACAATCTTATTCAGTCTAGTAGCTTTTGTTGCTGTTCTCATGGTTTTACCGATTAAGTTTTATTCATTTAAGCGCTATAAGCTATCAGCTCCCTACGATTATGTAAAACTACTTATTGCCTTACTGGCTTTTTCGCTCGCGGTAGCTTTTGGTTATCCACTGCTATTTTTATTTATCTGTCTCTACATCATGACTGGCATTATCAAAAGCCTCTATGACATGTTCGTTCAATTGAGCAACAAAGCATAGAGGGTTTTACTCAATAGCTTGTGGGCCAATGGAGGGGCAATCTGGTTCTTTTTTCAAAGTTTCTTTTTAAGAACGTGCACATTGCTCCTGTAAAATTCAAAAAAAAGCGATTAATACCTCTGCGAGCACCACTTTGAATGATTAAAAGCTGCTGATCGATTCAAAATTAGTTTTGTCAAAAAAATAGAAGAAGTATACACTTAAGATATTATTTTATATCCCCATAGTTTTAAGAACGTGTAATAGTCGTGAAGTTACCAATTATTTGGCAAGAATTTTTATCTATTGTTAAAGAAGAAGCAGGAAGCCGTGTTGTTGAAACTTGGTTCAAAGCTGTTACGCTTACAGGTTGGGATGCAGCTAGTAAGGTAGTCTATCTTAAAGCTCCTAACGGCTTTGTTAAAGATTGGATAGCTTCTAATTATCAACCCCTTATTAAAAGTCATTTAGCTCGTTTGCTCAATGAACAACAAGTGGCACTTATTTTTTTAGATGAATCGAAAGTTGAACGGCCAGAGAAGAATCAGCAAGAAGAAAGGCAACCATCGGTAGTTTCGCCAGCTACTGATCTGGTACCTGCTAAGAAAGCTGGATCGTTAGTAAAAACTGCCCCGATTACAACATCGCGTATTAACCAAAGTTATCAATTTGAATCGTTTGTTGTCGGGCCTAATAATTCTTTGGCTTATGCAGCAGCTCACGCCGTAACAGAAAAGCCCGGCGGACTCTATAACCCACTCTTTATTTATGGCCAATCCGGGCTTGGCAAGACCCACCTACTGCATGCCATAGGTAATCAGATAAAGGCGTTACATACAAAAGCAAAGATTTTTTACCAATCTTCAGATCGATTTGTGCATGAGTTTATTACTGCCATCCGCTTTAACAAAGTAGCTCATTTTGAAAGTAAATATAAAGATGTCGATGTGCTTCTCATGGATGACATTCAATTTATCTCCAACAAAGAACAAACCCAGGAAGCTTTTTTTCATATTTTTAATATGCTCTACGCAGATCACAAGCAAATCGTATTTTCAAGCGACTCTATGCCCCATGATATTGCTGGTCTTGCCGAAAGATTGCGTTCCAGATTGGAAGGTGGGCTTATGACTGATATTCAAGCACCAACATTAGAGACTAAAATTGCTATCGTGCACAAGAAAGCTTGTTTACACCATGAGCAGATAACCGATGACGTCGCTCATTTTATTGCATCTCAGGCTTTAGCCAATGTGCGAGAATTAGAGGGATTACTAATTCGAGTTTTAGCATTTTCAAGCCTTACCCAGCAACGGGTTTCTTTGGAGCTTGCTCAAAAGGTATTATCGTATCATGGAAAAGAGTCTCACAACAAGCCTGTGCTTGATCTACCACGTATAGCTGCCAAAGTGGCTCAGCATTATAGTTATACCTTACAAGAGTTGCGATCAACTAAGCGGCATAAAAAGGTAACTCTTGCCCGGCATATTGCTATGTATCTTATGAAAAAGCTGACCGATAGCTCGTTAACAGATATTGCTGCTTTTTGGAATCGTAAAGATCATTCAACAGTTATTCATGCTTTAGAAAAAATTAGCCACTACACCGTTCATGATGCGACATTTGGTCAAGACTTACAACATCTTGAACAATCGGTATTGCGAGAGCGATTTTGCTAAGTTTCGATAAACTCACCAGGGGGATTGAGTTGCATTGACCTTCTATATCGTTTGCTTCTAAAAAAGAGATCTTTAAATGCTTTGACAGTGAGTTGAAAGTACCATGATGGGTAGCTCTCAAAATAGAGCGGATGCTTCAGACCAATTTTACGATCGAATCGTTCCGTATCGACGATCAGTATTTTTTTCGTATCCTTTTCTCGCATAAAATTATCGATGTGAGCGTCGATTCGATTTCCAAGAAATCGAGCTAATTTTAATGCCAACGCCCGATGTTCAGCATCAAAGAGAGAAAAGTTCTTATCGCTGGAAATAGCATCAGCAATTACACCATATACCGCAGGCAACTCAACCGATTGTTCCCCTTTGGGACCTATATTGCGGCTTCGTACTTCAAACCAGCGAGATTTTGATGGTAGTAAAAACCATTTGCGTGGTGTATCGACCAAAGTGGACCAATAGGGCTCATTTTTAATCATTTCACTAATTTTTTCTAAATTTGCAATGCGGGTAAATCCACAACAATGGCCGTTGGCACCACCCATGATGAAAAAGACCGACTGTTTCCACCCTTTTGAAAAAGGTTTTACAAAGCTTTCGGGAGTTTCAATGGAAAGTTTTAGCACAAAAGGATATTTCTTGAATTTAAGTACTATATAGCCTGAGGCTGTTTCGGCATTAAAGTCATCTTGCTTAAGCACTTCAAAGTCAGTGAATTCTGTTTTTCTTTGGTATATTTCTGTTAGTAATGACTCGGTAAGTTTTGCCAGCCGAGATCCCTTAACCTTTTTTTTTGGCTCATTTCGGTAGGAAATTTTTCCTTGTGGCAGCTGATGTTCAAAAAAATGCGGACGATTAAATGTTTTAAAAAGAGCTGACTCTTCTAAATAAATACTTTTTAGCCGATGTTCTTGTTTATCATCAACCCACCGAACAATAATTTCTGGAATTCTCGGATCAAGAGGTCGATACATGCTCCTGCTAGCTAAGCAAGTGCCCAGTAATAACGATAACCCCAAACTACAAATGAATCTATACCAGCTCACATAACTCCTTTTTCTTTTATAGTATCATGATTGAACATATTTGAGCAAGAGTCAAATGCTGCTGAAAAATGAGAGTTGATTTTTTTTATTCTTGTCTGCTAAGATGGAAGCAAAAGGAATGTATACGGGTATAATACTTAGTATTCAGAGGGTTGTGATTCTAACATTTAACTAGAGGGTAGAGTTATGGACAGCAGTGTGTCCCTACGCCATCAAAAATTATTGAAGTGCTTTGTAAGTTTACCCGAAAAGATCTTATCTTTACACGGTATTGACAACATGACGGAATTTGTACTTCACGATTTGTGTGACGAGGATTGTTTTAACTTATCTAAAGCGGCATATTTCATTGATAATCCAGATTTTGATTGTTTAAAGGGAATAGCTGGATATGATAGAGCCGAAGATACAGTGAAAATGGATCAACGTTGGGAAAATCCTCACCATTTTACTAATCATGCATTACGTTGTGCTTTTAACCAAAAAGTAAGGAAAATCCAGCGACCGAGCAAAATTCGGCAGAAACAAGAAGATGCTCATCTTGTAAGACAGCTAGCAAGTGAACTATCTATGACAAATCCATTATTCTTTACCTGGACCTTAAAGCATCAAAATCATGCTTTGTTTTTGTACGAGCCTATGACAAATGACATAAAGCTGGAGCATGATATTCTTCGTGGAGCATCTTTACTTGGCTTTTGTCCAGTTTTCTAGTCAGCCAGTTGAAGTTTAGGTTAACCCTCAGAACTTCGGTAATCTTTCACTTATATAAGTGGAGGCTTACCCTTTGTTTAAGCCTGTCTTTGTTTGAGATTATTAGCACGTAACAATCAAATCTTCTTTGATGGTTTTTACCTTTTTATTGCCATGAGCGCATTTTAGACCTTTTTCAAACGCTTTTCAAAGAAACCAAGCTTACAAAGCCTTCTATAAGCAGAAATTATTATAACTTGCTTGTGTTTTAATACTAAATTTGGTATATTTAATTTACGAGGTATATTGATGGGATTAAAGTTACTTACTTGGGTTGGCAGAAGCAAGCGTGATTTACAAGCATTGCCAGAAGAGGTCCAAAGAGATATTGGTTGCGCATTGCTAACAGTCCAGTGGGGCCGATAACCCCGAAAATGCGAAGCCCCTTAAAGGGTTCGGTGGTGCACAGGTACTTGAAATAATTGAGGATGATCAGGCCGGAACATATAGGGCTGTATATACTGTTAGATTTGAAGATGCCATCTATGTACTTCATGTATTTCAGAAGAAGTCCAAAAGTGGAATTTCAACTCCCAAAGGAGAAATTGAACTTATAAAGGCTCGACTTAAGATGGCGTATGAGATATCGAAATCAAGAAAAAAGGATAATTATGAAAAACAAAAAGATAGTCAAGATAGAATACGAAGACAGTAGCGGAAATGTTTTTGCAGATCTTGGGCTTCCAAATGCCGAAGAACTTCTTGCTAAATCCGAATTAGCCATCAAAATTAAAAGGCTTATTAAAGAAAAAGGGCTTACGCAAATGGAAGCAGCTAAGCTACTTGAAATAGATCAGCCAAAAGTTTCATTGCTCATTTGTTGTAAGCTATCAGGTTTTTCACTTGAACGGCTATTTAGATTTTTATATAAACTGGGTCAAACAATAACGATAAACATTGAAACGACAAGACCTGCTAAAAAAAGGCCACACCTTGTAGTAACATATTTACCACTACAAGAAATAAACATTAAACGATAATATATATGTGCGACCTCCCATTAGTATCGGAATTGGCCATGGCATCAACTGACTTTCGGCCCTAATCTCTGCAAGTTGCCTTATTATGAGCTTTCTATATCGCTTCATCTTATTAAAATTTTCATACCACTGAAACCTATATTTGGAGCAGTTCATGCTTCATGTATGATCCTCGTTAAAGATTTTGTAGCTTTTTTGAGGATCTTCTTTAGCGCTAGTTCAAGTTTTTCAATTTTTTTCGCCGAATCTCAAGCAACCCTAAAAATGCATATTGAAATAAATAATTTTAAATTATTGAATTGTTTGCCTTTCTTCTGGTATAGTTAAGAAAAATAAGGAGGTACTCATGAAGCTGATTAAAAAACTGCATTTTCATCCAAAAGAGGTGAAAATCACAAAAGATATAAAAGAAAGAGAGCAAAAGCAAGCTCATGGTCATTACTTTGGTAAAAAATGGTACCCGCAGGGTGGATCACAGGGTAAATGATCATTCTAAAGAAACTAACCCCGGTAGAGGGTAACCGGCTAAGAATGCAAGCGTGGAACCACCTCCGGTTGAACAGAAATCGATGGCCGATTCAAGGCCATTAAGGTACACTGCTGTAACCGATTCCCCCCCGGCAATAACGCTATAAGCGTTTGATTGCGCGACGGCTTGCAGCAGTGTATCGAAACTTTTCATCGTTTCTGGCCGGTCAAAGAAGCCCATCGCACCGTTTACCAAGATAGTCTTTGCCTTGTTAATATGCTGAATATAGTCTCTGATGGTAGCAGGTCCAATAGAAAGACCAACACCGTTACGTGGAAAGTCATTTTCAGTGCAATAGACAATGGGGCCATTCAGAGAATCAAGTGCAACAAAATAATCTCGGGGAAAGAAAACTTGAGTATTCTCCTGGTACGCAGCTTCCAGAACATCGCCTGCTTCTTCAACAAAAGCCTCATCGTAAATTGATTTGCCGATTTCCTTGCCTTGAGCTTTTAAGAAGGTAAAAACAATACCCGGTGTTAATAAAAGCACTTTCACTGTTTTAAATAGCAGTTCAAAGTAAGGTATCTTATTGGGCTTGCCACCACCTAACAAGCATAAAAAGGGCTGCTGTGGATGATCTCTAATAGGCGTTAGTGCTCGTAATTCTTTTTCGAATAGTAGGCCAATACTTTTTTCATGCTCATCAAATAACTCCGGCAAAAGGGTTATTGAGGTTTCCCTGCGGTGAGCAGTTCCAAAAGCATCATTAATATAGTAATCTGCTAGCGATTTCAGCTGTTTAGCAAAATCCCAATCTTCACGTTGTTCAGCGGGGAAAAATCGTAAATTTTCAAGCAATAATAACGATCCAGGTTTTAGCTCTAAGCTTAGCTGATGAGCAGTTGGTATATCCGGAGCAAAAGTAACTTCGTAGCCGTGCTCTTGCAGCCAATGAGCGATTATTCTTGTCGTTAACGTCCTGTCGTATCCTTGAGGCCGCCCTATATGCGTTGCCACAATTATTCTTGCTTTTTTCAAGCGCAATAAGTCGAGGGTTGGCTGGATCATACGCAAGCGATAATCGCCTTTAATAGCGCCGTGGACAATGGGAACATTTACGTCAACACGTAAAAATACTCGTTGATTGGTTAGATCTTGATCAATAAAAGCTGGCTTTACTAGCATAATTATCTCACTGTTTAATTGCCGAACTTTATCGAATGTAGCAGATTGCTTGTTTTGAATCAAGTAGTTAATGAGCAGCTTTAAGAACTTGTGCGATGGTTATATCTTTCGTACTACGGGCTGGCAACCAAGCAATCAAAAGGCTGAATAACAACATTACCATAAGAACCGCGCCCACTGTCGGCCAATCCATACTGGTAGGTACATGGGTAAAATAATAGGCATCGGGCAGCATGATGGGATATCGTTCTAAAAGCACACAAGTCAGCGCACCCAACGCAATGCCAACACTTGAGGCTATAAGGATAATGAAGGCGCCAAGAAAGAGAAACAAGCACATAATAGCCCGATTTGGCATTCCCATGGCTTTTAAAAGGGCAATTTGACCTTGCTTTTGTGAAATAAACATAAGGAGCAGTGAGATAATATTTAAACTTGCAACTAATGTCATGAGGGTGAGAATAATGAACATAACATATTTTTCAAGCGTTAAAGCAGAAACAAGCGCTGGATACAAATCTTTCCAGGAATATACCTCAAGTGATAATCGTTGCTTAAGTCCTACAATCAGCTGTTCTTCACAAGCAGTATCTGTAAGTTTTACCGCCACTTCTGTTATCCCCTGATCAGTAATGGTGTTTAGTAGGTCAAGGGAGCTGTATATGACATGCTGGTCAAACTCCTCAATCCCTGTTTTGAAAATACCTGCTATTGCTACCGTTTTGCTGGTCAGAGCAATGGTATTTTTTTTCTTGGTTTGATGTGTTTCTTCATCAGGAACAAGAAGATGGATGTGCGAACCAACAGTTACCTGTAATTGATTAGCTAATGTTTTTCCTAAGATTATGCTATCTTTTTGAAGAACTTCAGGTAGCTTATGTGATGGTGAGCATGATTCGACTATCATGCTCTGAATCGCTGTTACTTTGTCCTCGCGATCAGGATCGATTGCTTTAAGAGCAACTACATGTTGTGTTTGCACGCCCTTGTGCTCATGCTGCACCATGAGCTGCAGCATACTGCTTGGACTTGCAGCAGTAATACTATGAGCAAACTCTTTGAGCAGCACGTCAATGAGCTTTCCTGCATCAAGATATGCCCTCTGTCCTCTTTGTTGCTCATCAAATGAACTCGCCCGTGCCCTGATAAGTACGTCTGCATGTATTCCTTGTAATTTTTTATGAGTTGCTTTTTCAAAGCCATTCATAATAGCTGCCACCATCGTGAGCGCATAGACGCTGAGCAGGATACTGCTTACACAAATTTTTATCATGCTCGCGACATTTTTTTCTTTATGGCCAGCCATAAAGCGAAAAGCTAGCAACACTGGCAACCAGAGGTGTTTGTGATAATTTTTAAAGCGAACTGTTGTCATGGGATGTTACTTTTTTTATTCTCTTTACACTAGGTATCTAGGTAATAAGATGCCAATTTTTCAGTTTTTTGCTAGAGGTAATGATGTTGAAGATTGCTATTGGTAATGACCACCGTGGATTTGTCCTTAAGGAATTTTTGTTGAAACATAGGTTGGTTGGTACTAAACAGGTTGAGTGGTTAAATGTTGGTTCTAATTCTGCCGAACGCACCGATTATCCCATCTTTGCTATTGAAGCAGTTAAGCTTATGCAAGCCGGATCCGTCCATGCTGCTGTCTTAGCCTGCGGTACGGGCACTGGTATGGCAGTTGTGGCTAATCGATTTGCCAATATCTATGCTGGAGTTGCCTGGAATGAAACCATTGCCCGGCTCAATAAAGAAGACGATAACGTTAATGTTCTCGTTTTACCGGCTGATTATATGAGCAATGAGCTTGCTCTGGCTTGTATTGAAGGCTGGCTGAGCGCAGAATTTAAAGCTGGTAGATATGCTGAGCGAATTGCAATGATTGACAGCTTAAAATGATAGTTTTGCTTGATCATACAGCGGGGAAATTGGACAATGGATACAATATTCAAATGGAGCTTGCGCATTAGACTTTGGCATCTAAAAATCGCTATAAAGAAAATTGTTCATTTGTTAAAAAGATAAGCCCATACAGAACAATAAATCAGAAAGCAAATAAGGAATTAGGAATGATTAATTATTTTTACGCTTTATTATTATTTCAATTATAAAAAATAAAATTAATATAAATCCTTATATTAATTTTATTTGACTTATTTCTAATATTTTATATACTAATACTAAATAACCATTATAAAGGTGGTCATCAATTTATTAAAAAGCCATACTAAATCATAAGTTATCATTATAAAATAAAGGAAACATGTAATGAAAAAGATAGTAGTTTTTTTATTAGCTTGCCTAACACTGAGCATACAAAGCATGGAACCGGAAAAAAAAAGAGCAAAAATTGATGAAGCTCCGGTGGCCAATTTTGAACATCTACCAGATGAGCTTATAGTATACCTATTTTCTTTCATACCTGAAGCTACAAGCATGAGAGAGGTTTTTAACAAATTAGCCCAGTTGTCATTGGTAGATAGAAAATTTAAACAAATAGCTGAAGATCAGTACTTGATTAATGAATTGGCTAAAAGATTTATTAAAGTACATCCACAAGCGGCTGGCAATGAGTTACTAACTTACGGGGGGATTATTCTTCGCGGGGAACACTCGAAACAAAACTTTAAAGTAGTAGCGGCTCTTGCTAAGTCGATAGATACTGACATTAAAAATAACATACTAGTAAAAGCATCTACCGTAGGTCGATTTTAATTGAGATTCTCGTTAACAAAAAGGTTGACATTGGCTTGGGCAGATGAGTAATTAGCTTACTCCATGGTCAAGTTCTTTCATCCGCTATGGATTCGACTCCGCTGCGCTCCGCTCACCACGAGCGGGGTTTAATAAGCTTTATAATACTAAGAGGCTTGTTTCCGAGCGAGTTTGTTTAAATTCATATTTTTGATTAAATTTGATTTTTTTTTGAATATTGATATTATTAATTACTCAAACTAAATCAACTTTAACCTGGAGAATTCCCATTATGAACAAATTGATCATATTCTTATTATCGCAAATTCTAGTATTTAGCACTTACGCGATGAAACGGAAAGCACCATCAAAAGAAAATTCATCAAACAAAATGCTTCAAGTAGAATTACCTTCGGATGATATTCTTGCAACCAAAGCCCTTGCAGCGCCAGATACTGAAAGCGAAGAACCTTTGTATGCCACTTGCCTGGAAAAGCTCTTTTTTTGGCTTATGAATCAAAGAGAATCACCTGATATCCCTGAAGATCAAACAACGCAATATCCAGAGATTGGTTGGTCAACATTACCCGCGGAACTGAGAGCCCATATTCTTTCTTTGGCTGCCTATGCCCCTCAGATGAAGGAAATGATAAAGAATTTGCAAAATCTATCTAAAGTAGATCGCACAACCCGACTTTGGGTAGAAGACCCCAATTTTTACGCGAATTAAAAACTTATGTTATTACAACTTATCCTCATGTTTGCAGAACTTGTTCTGAGCGCTTTAAAATCAAGAGCAACTTGACAGACCACGAATACACAACTCATGACGGATGTTTTAAGTGTGATGTTGAGGGATGTACTGTTGCATACAGGACTAAAGATGATTTAACGCTACATAATGAGCTAGCTCATTCAAATCCGAAAAGACCTTACCATTGTGATGAGGTAATATGTGCTAGTGTTTTTAAGACTAAAAACTATTTAACTAGGCATGAACAATACAGACATTGCCAAAAAAAATCATTTAAGTGTGGTATTGGGGGATGTGGAACTACTTTTAAAACTAAGGGGGCTTTAAGACAACATAAAAATGTTTATCATTAATAATGAACATAATTGAATAATTACCGGCTATGGGCAAAGTAGATCACCTCCTTTTCTAGTTGCTTGAGCAATATGTAGATGGAATACCCCCCTTTCAAAAGGGAGGTATTTTCATGCGAAGAAACTATTGCAGTTAAGCAGGTTTATATTGTATAATAAAGCTATACTATATAAGTAAAATTTAAAAAAAGAGGTAATTATGGCAAAAAAGCAAAAAAACGTACTCGGTAGTGACAAAAAATGGTATGATCAAGAAAGGCATCGAGGACAAAAGAATCCTAAATATGTCACTAGCCAGAGCGCCCAAGATGTTCAAGAAGCTGAAGGGCATCTTGATAGGCATTTTAAGCATCACTCTAAGGCGGATCGGTTGCTCGGCGCAAATCATAACAAGAATCATAAACCAACAGAATAGCAAAACGGGGGCGTGTAGCCCCCATTAGTTTATCTAATTATACAAAAGGTTGACGTAAAAGAACCTTTTGTTAAGAAAATACTGAATCAATAAACCTATCTCTAGGAATCAAGCGTATTTCTTCGCTTGTCAGAATATGCTTCTCTTGTAATCCCTTAATAACTACTTCAAGTCTCGCTCTATTTTGCTCTAGCAGTTCTCGAGCGTCCTGGGTTAAACTTGTTAATGCTTCCCACACCTGACTGAGCTTTTCTTTCTTGATTTCTTTGGTTAGCTCTTTATCATTGAGGCCTTGGAACACCACTTTTCTTATAAGTCCAAATGCTTTTGCTTTTGTAGCTTCACCTAAGGCCGCAGACGCTTTACCATTATTGGTTAACTTTTCAGCTTCGCCACCTGCAAGTTCAATGAGAGCTTGATCAAGGAGATCTAGATCAGTTACAAATTCATGATGATTATTGCTCTTGTACTCAATCAGGGCGCCTTGAGGTAGCGCTGAAGATGCTTTGTCAGCTATTGGCAGAATCGTTACTTTAAAGTGAGCATCAGGCCTTTTCAAAGCATGTGCTAAAGCGCGGCCTGCAAAGTGAGATGCTAACATCTTCCGTTGTTCAGGGGTGCTGAAATCCTCGTGAAGAATAATGCCATACACGATATTGTCAATAGCTTCTTCTAAATGACGCTGCTTAACAATTTCTTTATTTGCGTGAGCGCTGCCAAAAGCACTCTTTATAACAGCAGCTAATGTTTCGTAAGAGCATTTCTGTGTATGAGCCGCGAGTTCATTTATGTTAAAGTCGGCTATACGAGCACTGCGCTTGGTAAGCTGTTTTTTGAAGTATTCAGCTCTTTCTTCGAGCGTTGGCATAGTAAACTGAATAAGGGTTCCTAGTTTGCCTTGACCTTTCATAGTCGAATAAATCGTTGAAGTTTCACGGGCTGTAGCAAAAATAAAGATTTGCTTTTTATTGCCTCTGAGGTTGCTATTCATCGCTCCCACAAGATTACTCCAGAGTTCTGGTTTGCTCTTTGCATGGTCAATAAGCCAATTTAAATCGTCGATTAAGATAATGCATGGATAAACAGATGTCTCTTCTTCAACTTCTTTAATCATTTCAGTAATGTCTTTGGTAATTAAGGCAGATGAATGAACGTCATAAATACCACACTTTGCACTACTATTATTGACCTTAAGCTCTTTGGTAATGGCATCGGCAAGTCCATGAATAAGCAGCTTGCCAACATCCAGAGGCCCTACCATAAGATAGCCACGATCAACGTGAGTCCCTAAACGGTCAAAGATGTCTTTGGTTTTAAAGTATTGTACGATTGTTTCTAATTGAAGCTTAATGTGCTCATAGCCGGTGATATCATCAAAGCTAATTTTGGAAGCTTTCACCGGTGAAGGATCTTCATATGATTCACCTTTCAGGCGAGTAAATGCCCATTTGCTCTTTTCGCCGAACCATTTATAAAGATCTTGAGCATCATCCATGATCGTTTTGGCAAAATATACCGTTAGACCAAGGTTGACTGCTGTGCTTGGGTCAAAACTGATAACATCTCCTAAAACCCATGCAGGGGTGCCAAATACACCATGAGTGGCGGTAAACGGGCCTACTGGAACGGTATCGTTTTTAGGACCTACATGAGGAGAATAAGGCCGAGAACCTACCAATTTTTTTATCGGCCTAAGGTAGAAAGGTAGTTCATCTATCGGCGTTTGATTTCGAAAAAGTGCATACATCCCCAGCAATCCATAAGGAATGAGCCTTTTTATAAGCTTGGGAGCGCCATGTTGTTTAGCAAGCTTTTCCGAGGCTTTGAAAAAACGATTAGCTTCGCTTGACCCTGCAAGACGGTTTTTAGCAATAGCTCTTTTAAGGGCTTGGTCATTCTCACCTAAAATAAATAAAAGGCGAGAAAAACTAGCTGTATCAAATTCTTTATGACCTCGGACTGATTTCCGGTCAAGCAGTGGCTCATCAAAGTCTTTTTCGCTCATAGGGTCTCTATCAAGGAGCTTATGCAAGTGATTTATAAAAATACGATTGCCATATGCTAGTTCTTCAAGATTATTTATCGTATATGCTTGTTCTTCAGCTTCATGACTAACTTTTAATGTATATATGCTAGTTCTGACGCTGCTAATATGGCTAACAAAAGTCTTTTTATCAGCCACTTTTATAGCGGCTGTGTTAACAGCTTGGGCTAATTCTTCAAAAGTTAAGTCTATAGAGTCAAGTTGCTTTATCGCGCGCTTATGTAGTGCTTGAGCAAGATCTGCATGAGCGCTGTTTTGTTGAGCACTTTCTAATTCAATAAAGCTGTCATTAGCTGGGGAGTCTTGGCTCAAGATGCTGCCCTGGATAGAGAGCATAGCTATAAGCCAAAAGGTTGATTGCTTTTTCATGAAGAATCCCTTTCGGAAAAAAGATTTTGTTATTAAATATAAGCAGAATACCCATCTATTTTCTGGCAGTCAACTACTAATGTTCGAGAGCCGTTCCCATTGATATCAAGTAACCTGAGTTTGCATAGGAAGATCATGAAGCAGCTGGGTAAGCTGCTTCATGCGTAATGTTCCATTTGTTTCTAATGCTTTTGCTATTGCTTGAAGTTCGGGCTTATGTGCGCGGAGAACTTCACCAATTTCATCTTGATATGTTGCAATTAGCTCAAGTGCTTGATCAGCAAGTTCATTTTGCTTAACCTCTGAAAGCATATCTTCTTGTATTCCCTTAAGGAGTATCTGTTTTATCAAGGTGAATGCATCGGCATGGCTCTTTTGGCTATACTCTGAGCCTTCAAAATCTAAAAGTAGCTTTTCAGCTAGGCCGCCAGCTAATTTAATTTTAGCAAGCTTAACTACATCATTTGCAGCATATACTTTTAGTGTTTCTGCCGGATTATACGTAAACACGGCTCCATAGGTAATAGGCTTTGCTGCGTGAATCTTTCGCTGTTCGGTACTTTCATAGAAATGCATATCTACAATTTCTGGTCGAACACCATGAATAGTTACTTTTTGCAGCTGAGCTTGTGGTGCGGTTTCAGGCAATAGATATAAAAGAGCTTGACCAGCCTGATGAGCTGCAACAAGTGCTTTTTCTTGGGCAGTCAGCGGGAGATCTTTCTTCATCTTATGAATATGCAGATCGATTTTGCTCTCAATATGAGCTTGGGTTAAACCTTGAGCCATAATGCGCGCATTAAACCGAGCATCTTTAAGTACAGTATCGATATCGCTGAAAGTGCATCCTTCAAGTTCTGCAGCCAAGGTATCGCTATCAATATCGGTACTATCAATGCCGTTCAGCGATAGGGTAACCGTGATGTACTCTTTACGCTCAGCAAGATTTGGTTTATCACAATGTATGGGCATATCGCCAAACCGACCTGTTCTTCGTAATGCACTGTCTATCAATTCTGGCTTATTCGTCGCAGCAATGAGAATCACCTGCTTCTTGGTGTCAGTTACATCGTTGATTCCATTAAGTTCGGTTAAAAATTCATGGAGCGTTTGTGAATAGCCATTAGCTTGTAGAGGGAAATTATGTAATTCATCTATAAAAATTACGCATGGGGCATTGTTGCGAGCATTTTCAATTATTCGTTTAATGCCGTTTTCGCGAGTAAGCTCGCGCCATTGGACCGTTTTAAACCCAAATTTATTTTTCAGCCCCGGTCTATTTTCTTGTCGTACTTTTTCCATCGCCTCATTAATAGTTCCATGCAGTGCCTTTGCAAGAAAAGTTTTTCCAGATCCTGATGATCCAACTAAAAGAATGCTCTTTGGCGGCGCACTATTAGTATTGTCATATACTTCAGGATTGCTCACATAATGCGCAATATTTTTTAAGATTCTTTTTTGCTCTTGCATCCCGACAAGCCTTTGATCATCCAGGGTTATCTCTTGTTCTGTTGTATAGCCTGATCTTTTTTCAGTGACGCTAAATCCTTTAAGCTTGGCCCATTCATTTCTCATACTCTGACGGATATCAGTGATGCTATCACTCACCTCACTGCCTAAGGCCTTATAGCCGGCAAAACCTACTAAGGCTATCATTTCCTTTGCGCTATTAAAGATTTGTTCTATTCTTCCAGCCCATTTTAAGTTCTGGCTATTAGTCGGTTGAGTCGTGCCTTTTGTGTAATCTGGCCGAGGCCCCAACCAATTATCCTGAATATGCCGAGCTGTCCTTCCAATCCATGATTGTAACAGCCAATTGCCGGTTTTATCGAAAAAACCGCTGGCTTGCGGTTGCTCTGCAGGGCGCATGGCATCAGAAAAAGCATCTAATGTTCCGTCACTACGAACTGCTGGTTTAAGTAACTCCCGAGGCATTACGTACAACGCAAAAAGGCTTAAGCCCATTAAGATTGCTCCTATTTTTACTTTAGAAGTAATATGATAGGCATCATTAATATCATCTAATGATCGTACCATGCGATTGAGTGTGGAAAGTCCAAGCAGATTTGCTTTCTCGCGCAATTGAGTGATTTCTCTTTCATTGCGTGTTATTTTGAGCTCTATGCTTTCTAAACTCACATCAAGAGGACTTCTTATGACCATGGTATCAAGGGGAAAGATCGTTAGATTTTTGAGCTTCTCATCAACTGTTTTATTAAGATGAAAGGAAAAAAGTTGAGTGAGTTGCGCAATTTTATGGGCATGTATTTCATCAAGATTGACCTGTTCTTGCGCAAGCTTTCTTATGTCACGTATAACTTTTTGGCTTTCTTGAATCCACCACCGTGCTTTTTCAGGCTCCTGGTGCTTAATGGCTTTTTTGTTAATAGCCTGTGCTAAATATTGTAGTATATCGCTCAGCTCATCAAGATTTCTAAATGCCTTTTCATGCATGTTTAATAATTTTTTTGCTCTTGTTTCTTGGGCAAGTTGTTCTACGTTATTAGGTACCAATACGGGGTTATTTGGTGTATCGGCGCAGAGCGGTAGCAAAAATGCTAGGCAAAGCATGCTGATTTGCACAATTTTCTTGAGCAAATGTGTTTGAATACTCATAGCTTTTTTACCTTTCTTTTCACCTATAGTATACTTATAATAAACTAGCTTTAGTCTAAGTTGCATATCGCATTTGTCAAAAGCTTGCATTTTAAAAATTTAATAGTAAAACTAAGTGTTTTTTAACTAGTATAAAAGGTGTTGAATGAAACAATGGATTCTGATAGCTCTTATGATGTCGGCAGTACTTTCTATAGTCTGGTATTTTTCTTGTAATCGGACACCGTTAACATATCTAATGCAGAGTAAAAAACTGCCTATAGTTCTTGATACTGCTTACACAAAAGAAAATATAATCCCAATCGCCGTTATAGGATCAGGCCCTGCGGGGTTGAGCGCGGCTTTGTATGGAGCGCGGTCGGCCATCTACACCGTGGTTTTTCAGGGTAAGCAGCCTGGCGGGCAGTTGACGACAACTTCTTATGTTGAAAATTGGCCAGGAGCACCTAATGTGCTTGGTCCAAATGTTATTAACCAAACGCAAAAACAAGCTGAGCAGTTTGGTGCAGTCATAGTTGCTGATACCGTGGTCAAAGCTGATTTTTCCTCATGGCCATTTATGCTGCAAACTGAAGAAGGCAAAACAATATATGCATTAAGCGTTATTATAGCCACTGGTGCTGAACCTCTTAAACTGAGTCAACCAGGAGGAAAAGAAATACCTGGTGAAAACCTGTATTGGGCTAAAGGGGTAAGCTCATGTGCAGTTTGTGATGCTCCGTTATATAAAAATAAGGATATTATTGTTATTGGCGGTGGTGATTCAGCCGTTGAAGAGGCGGTGCTATTAGCTTCTTTTGCAAAAAAAGTTACGGTTCTTGTCAGAAGTGATCGCATGCGCGCTGCACCTCCTATGAAGCAGCGTCTAGCTCAGCTTAAACATGTTAGCATTGTCTATAATACCAGGGTAACGAGTGTTACCGGTGACGGAGCAAAAGTTACTGGTGTTGAGCTTCTTAACACTAAGGATAACACTGCGTCAAAAATGACTGTTGATGGTGTTTTTCTAGCAATCGGTCACAAACCGAGCTCAGAGCTCTTTCAGCACTACTTGTCGATCGATGCCAATGGCTACATACGATTGATGCCTAGAACGCAGGCGACATCACTTGCGGGAGTTTTTGCGGCAGGCGATGTTGCTGATCGTGAATATAAACAGGCAGGCGTAGCAGCAGGAGATGGGATAAAAGCGGCGCTTGATGCAATTAGTTTTTTACGAAGTTGTGGATTTAATGATAATGTCGCTGCCAAGCTTGAAAAAAATTATTTTGAACCTGATACTGGTAAAGCAACTATAGAAATTGCTTCTATAAAGTCGTCAAAAGAGTTTGATACTAATTATGCATCAAAAAAGAGCCCGGTTATCATAGATTTTTATGCACCTTGGTGTGTTGCTTGTACTCATATGTTGCCAGTAGTAGCCGCGGTTGCTACAAAGTTTGAAGGAAAGGCTACATTCCTTAAGGTTAATGTCGCTGAAGCTGAAGAGCTAGCCAAGCGCTTTAATATCCCTGGCGTTCCTCATATACTCGTTTTTAAAGAAGGCAAAGAGATTGCTCGGACCAATGAGATTATGAGCAAACGTAAACTAGCTGATTATATCAGTCCGTTTGTCTATGCAGGTTAACAAGCTATTGCTTAAGATTTGGCCGTAGGTTGCTCTACATGGATTAAGCACACTGAGTTTATGCAGTAGCGCTTATGAGTGGGTGGTGGACCATCATCAAAAACGTGGCCTAGGTGTGCATTGCACCGAGCACAGAGCACTTCTTCACCGCCTTTTCCACCGAGCAAGGACCAGAATGTGGTCACTTTCTTAATAATAAGATTCTTTGGATCTAGTGGCTTGCTAAAGCTTGGCCAACCAGTATGCGAATCATATTTTGAGTCTGAGGAAAAGACTGGCAATTGGCAGCTAGAGCAGACGTAGATGCCTGGCTTATCATACTTGTCATATTTACCTGATGAGGGAGCCTCCGTGCCACCTCTACGGCAGACGGCAAATTGATCCGGCGTTAGCCTCTTTTGCCACTCCTCTTCAGTTATAGCCTTCCAATCAGTTCGATCGGGTGATTTGTCATTTTTCTTCATGATGTTTTCTCCACAAAAAGCGTAGGGAATAAGCACAAGCAAGATTGCCACAGATAAAAAAAGCTTCATTACCTTCCCCTTCGTATTTTCATCAGTTTATTGTGATGTTTCTATAAAAAAGTATAGGTAATTGGACACTCATATGTCAATAGACTATTTGCTATATATCTTTTTTAATACTAGTATTATATGTAGAAATATAATTATTTAAAGAAATTAAGCTAAGGCCGACAAAGGATACAAGAATGAGGATTTTACCACTTTTTGCTCTAGTAAGCATTGCTCAAGCAATGAAAAGACCTAATGATACTCTACCAGATCAAAATCTTGCTGCTGTCAGTGAAAGAATAAGAGACGAAGAGAGCAATGAAGATAGCTACTCATTAGAAAATACCCTTGGAATACCATACCTGATGATATAAAAGAGCTCATTTTCTGCTATGTGCTAGAGGACAAAAGTTTGCTCCCTTCACTCAAGTGTTAATCGAAATGTGCAAAGGGTTACATATCCTTCGACTGCGCCATGCTTCGCTCTGGACGAGTGGTTTCTTGATCGATATTCAATTATTGCAATTAGCAATTTATGCATGCTATTCTTATATCAATAAGTACTATTTTAGTATGAGATATGGGGGGTAGTTAGCTATGAAACGGTTTATTATACCAGTACTAGTGCTTGGTATTGGGCTGCTGCTTGCAAGAGCGTATGGCTATGCCAAATTGAACGGCCAACAGGTCGCGAATTCTACGGGCTCAGTTAATCCCTTAATCAAATACCATGCACCAGCGATACTACATCCTAAGCTTAGCAAACATGGGAACAGCGATATCTTTGAAGAAGTTACCTTTTTAGCTCGAGAAAACGCAGATTCCGACAAACATATTGAGCGTAAGGGTATACTTAAGATTACTCCTGGTGCAAAAGCGACAATTCTCATATGTCATGGTTTTATGTGCAATAAATTCGACATAGGGTTTTTACGATTTATCTTTAACGATTACAATGTTTTTACTTTTGATTTGCGTGGCCATGGTGAAATGGCGGAAAACCAATGCTGTACGTTTGGTTACAATGAGCGATTTGAAGTAAAAGCGGCTGCTGAATTCCTTAAAAATCACGAGAAGCTTAAAGATCAACCAATCATTGCCTACGGCTTTTCCATGGGAGCGGTTGCTGCTACTCTGGCCCAAGCGGATGATAACAACCTTTTTACTGGTATGATTCTTGATTGCCCTTTTGATTCTAGCGACAATCTTATTGAACGAGCGCTTGATCAAATGAAGGTTTCTGTTTTTGGTTACGAGGTCTCATTACCAGGAAGTTCTTTACTTAAATCCTATGCCTATACTCCTTATATTCAAACGTTAATAAAATATTTTTTTAAAGCCATATCAAAATTGGATGCTACTCAGGTAAATACCTGTATTTACCCAGTTGACACGACACAAGCGGTAAAAGAAATTCGGATACCTCTGTTTATCATTGGTTGCTTTAATGACGAAAAGGTGCCCTTTAGCGCGCTTCGTTCGATTTATGATGCAGCAGCTTCCCCCTACAAAAAACTGTGGCTTACCAAAGGAGATCGACACTATGATTCAGTTTTTCGTGATCCAGAAAGATATAAAGCTGAATTGGTGAGCTGGATTTTGAAGGTGCTTGATAAAAATACCAGCCATCGGGTAAAGCAAAAAATATATTATGACGATCCAACCTGGCATGAGTTCCTGCTGAAATCCGAGGGCCCAGCTAAAAAAGTGGTGAATTCTCAAAAAGATACTCTTTCTTTTGCGCCTCGTGATGTTGTTTAGAAAAGTCTTAGAACCGGTTCTATTTTGCTTTTGCTTGTTTCATGGTACGCTTATAGCATTACCATAGTGTTATACCAATTGTAAGCATTGAGAGTGACTAGCATGATAGATATAAAACTCACCACTGAAAAGCTTCTAACTATACCAGTACAAAGTTATGCTTTCTTTCTTGAAGAACATGGTAATGCCGATTTGCTTGCTGAGCTTGCTAAAACAATGTTTGCTCCTTTACAAGATCTCATTAAAGAGCGAGGGTTTACCGCAAGTGCTGGTAGTTACTTTGAGCTGAGTGCTATTCAGAATAATAGGCCAGTTACACTATTATTACTTGGTATTGGAGCCAAGAAAAATGGTATATGTTCCCTTGAATCATATCGGAGAGCTGTTGGCAGATTGGTTCGTTTTACCGAAAGCCATCGGCTAAAAACCGTGGGTATGTCTTTGCCTGATGGGGCTCTTTTTGGTATAACCACTGATAGGTTGGCTCAAGAAACAGCTACTATCTTACATAAAGCTTCCTATCATTTTGATGAATTCATTACTAATGAAGCGCATAAGCTCCACTTTGCTTCAATGATACACCTTAGTGTTCTGAAAGCACGTGAAAAAGAAGTGCAAGCAGGTATTGATAAAGGGATTTTAATAGCTGAGGCCATCAATAGTGCACGCTATTGGTGTGATCTGCCACCGTGCGTGTTAACGCCTACAAAATTAGCCAATGAAGCTGCTTCATTAGCTCAAAAACGCGGGCTAAAATCAACTATTTTTACTCAAGAAGAGATTCGCAAAATGGGCATGGGGGGAATTATTGGAGTTTCTCAAGGATCAATTCAGGAATGTCGCTTAGCAATATTAGAGTATAAAGCAGCGCGTGCTGATGCGCCGACTATTGCTTTAGTAGGTAAGGGCGTTACGTTTGATTCGGGCGGTATTAGCATTAAGCCCTCTCTTGGCATGGAAACCATGAAAGATGATATGGCAGGTGCTGCGGTGGTAATTGCTACGTTGGGGGTTATTGGAGCACTCAAGCCAGATGTCAACGTAATCGGACTTGCACCATTGGTTGAAAATATGCCAAGTGGCACAGCAACTAAGCCTGGAGATATTTTGCGTTTTTATAATGGCAAAACAGCCGAAGTTCAAAATACTGATGCCGAAGGAAGGCTTATTTTGGCTGATGCTCTTTCCTATGCTGTTGCCAATTATAAGCTTGATGCAATTATTGATATTGCAACGTTGACCGGAGCATGTGCGGCGGCATTGGGTCACTTTTATTGCGGTCTATTAAGCCAAGATGATACGCTGGTTGCAAGGCTTAATAAAGCTTCAGCAAGCTCAGGTGATAGAGTTTGGCGCTTGCCTATGGATAATGATTACAAGCCGGCAATAAAATCAGATGTTGCTGATATGTGTAATATTGGTAGCCCGAAGTATAAGGCTGGGGCTATTACCGTAGCATTTTTCTTGAACAATTTCGTGGACAACGTTCCTTGGGCTCACTTGGATATAGCAGGCACTGCTTTTGGTGTTCCTGATCTTACCTACTTGCGGCCAGGAGCTACTGGTTTTGGTATTCGCTTATTTGTTGATTTACTTTTGAACTGGCAACATAATAATGGACGCCACTAAATTTCTTTATCGGCATAAAAGCAATTGATAACAATTCCCAGCATGCATAAATTGCACAGCAAGGCTGAATTTCCATAACTGACAAAAGGCAATCCAAGGCCTTTTGTTGGCATAAGGCCTGTTGCTACAAATAAATTTATTATTGCTTGCAGGCTAATAAGGAGTACAAAGCCAAGAACTACATAAAAGCTAAAAAGATCCTGTAGACTTCGTGCTATTTTTATGCCTATATATAAGAATCCAAGATAGAGTAAAATAAGGGCAGAAGCGCCTAAAAAACCTGTTTCTTCTGCTATAATCGAAAAAATAAAATCCGTACATTGCATCGGCAAATAAAAAAACTTTTGCTTGGATCTAGCGATACCTACACCCCAGACATTACCTGAGCCAATCGCTATAAGGGATTGAATGATCTGAAAACCTGCTCCTTTTGGATCTTGCCAAGGATTGAGAAAAGTAATGATACGCTTGAATCGATAGGGCTTAAGCAAGACCAGCAGGAGAGCTGTAGGTATAGTAGCCGCCAAGGTTAATGCTAAATGACTCATGCGACATTCGGCTATAAAAAAAAGCAGAAACGCCGTAATGCATAAAGTAATAGCTTGGCCAAAATCTGGCTGCAATAAAAGAACTAAACAAGCACTTCCTAAAATACACCAAAGAGGAACATAGCTGTGCCAAAAGGAGCCCAAGCGGTATTGTTTTTTTGCAAGAAGGTAAGCTATATATAATATTAATGCCATCTTAAGCGCTTCACTTGGCTGAAAACCGACACCAAAAAAGATAAGCCAACGCTTTGAGCCATTGAGCGTAGCGCCCAGCGAAGGAACAAGAGTAAGCATGGTAAGTATGAGTACCCAGCCGAACACAAAGGGACTCGCCCGTTTTATGAATGCTATAGGCAAAAAGCGACAGATTATGAGTCCCACAATGCCTAGGATGCACCCCAGAAGCTGTTTTTTAACAAAATAATGAGCAGATCCACATTTTTCTAATGCATACACCGAGCTTGATGAGTAGATAAATACAAGCCCTATCATTATAAGACTTGCAATGAACAAAATAAAAAAGTACAAAAGATGGTTGTTTTTGCTTTCAATCAACACATTTTCCCTCTAGGGATAAGCTACCTAAAGGGAGAAAAAAAGATCAATAGTTTGCTTGGTTTGCAATCTTTTTAGACAAGATAGGGTTGCTTGTTGGCAGTGGGCTTCGTGCTTAAGCAAAATTACCTTGAAACGATCAAATGACATTGAGCCTTAACTTACTCTCTACCACTTGTCGTAGCACCAAGCTCCTCAATAAGCCTACGTGACTGGTTCATAAGCTTTTGTGATTGCCAATCAAGTAATGGCATATCGGATGCAGTATCTTTCGATATATTTCTTATTGAAGGATCGGCTCCAGCTTCAAGCAATATTTTGACGATAGCAGGTTTTTGCATAGCCAACATGAGCGGCGTATTACCAGCGTTGCTTTGGGCGTTAATGTTAGCATGTTTACGGATAAGCATGTTAATTGCTTTTTGGTTACCCCTACTTACAGCATTGTGTAAGGGTGTATTGCCGTATTCATCTTTTGTATTAACGTTAGCTCCTACTGCAATGAGACGCTTCATCACCGGTGTCGGGTCCGGAATATTCTCCTTAGATTCCCTTAATAAGCTAGCATTAAGGTTTTTTTGTTCTTGCACATCAACCATACTATTTGCTTGAGCTATACATAGAGTACTCAGTATCAATAAAAGTTTTTTGTTTAATAGACTTACCATGGTTTTTCTCCTTATTTTTTTGGATATATACTTAATAAGTATACCAATTATTTAATTATAATTGCAATAAATTTTAGATTAAATGTAGAGAAAATTTAACAAAATGTTTGAAATGCTCATAAGCTAACGCTCTAACGGAAGGGTCTTCAAATTGTCCAACAAGCTGTTGGACAATTAAGCTTCCGCTCATGCGGTTAGATCCTTCGAAAGGCTTAGGATGTATCTTCGCTCACCACGACGAGTAAAAGATCAATAGGTTGCTCTATTTACCATCTTATAGACGAGGTAAAGCTGCTTGTTGGAATTAAGCTTTGTGATTAAGCAAAATCATGTACTAGATTTGTGCTATGTTATTGACTGCCTAATGTGGGACTTAGTTGATTTTCTTTACTGGCATTTCTTCATTCTGTGAATAATGAACTATTTTTGCAATAGTTTTTAATGTGGGATTTCCCTTTTTGGAAAAGACTTCCTGCACAGTAGAGCGACCTATTTTTGCTTTATGAGCTACTCTTGAGCGGTTAACCCTTAGATATTCGTCCAGTATTTCGATATAACCATGTGGATCATTATCTATTAGGCATTCCAATAAAGCTAATGCCACCTTATTATGATTCTTAAAGAAGCTTTCTGACCGAACCTCTTTTAAATCTTTCAGTTTGCTTATATCTATATCAGCTTCTTGAATATCTTGCCACGATAATTCTTGCTTGCTTGATGTTTTTTTCCTGTTCATTTTTGTGTCCTCCAACGAGTAAAATCATGGTATCTTTAATTCTTATAAAATAAACACGCCAGCCATTTTTCCATCTTAACTCATAAAGCTGATTGCCTAGAGCAGTTACATCGCCAAGATGATCATGATTCTTGATATTATTGAGACGTTTCATCACCTTGGCTTGTTCTTTTATGGTTAAATCCAAGTACCAGCTTTCATAGTCGTTTGTTTCTATAATTTTCATTTGACCATCTTCTAAGTGCAAATTCCAATTTTATTGTAATTACTGTCTATTATACCAGCCATATATGTATTAATCAATAGCTCACGTTTTAATTAGCGCATTAACCAGTTGTTTAAAATAATCTCCGCGTTCTTGGTGATTTTTAAATAGATCAAAGCTGGAACCTCCAGGTGACAGAAGCACTTGATCATCAGGGCGAGCTTGAGAATTTACTGCATAAAATGCATCAACAAGCGTTGAAAAAGCTTCAGCTTTAATACCAGCCTGGGTGCAAGCTAGCAGGAGTGAGTTTGCTTCTGCGCCAAAGCAAAAGACTTTGGTTACATATTTCGAAAAGAGCTTGAAGGCTGGAGCGCGATCAATACCTTTGCTTAATCCGCCTACCAGTAAGAGAATTGGCTTTTTGGAAAGCGCCTTAAGTGCAGCCAATGTAGCTTCTGGGATAGTAGCTTTTGAATCGTTATAAAATGCTATGCCATTGTGTGTTGCCACGTATTCAAGTCGATGTGGCGGCAACTCGATGGCAGTAAGGCTGCTCAGGTGTTCTACCGATAGATTAAGCATATGACATGTGGCAGCAATGAGTAACCAATTAGAAGCGTAGGAAATCTTGGGTAACTCATTAAGTGATAGCAATTTCTTTTTATGGTTCAAGTTGCAGATGGTAAGAATCCCAGTATGATCTGGCATGTAGAGTGTATCTTGAGGTCGAATCCTTGCCAGCTGCTCATCAGGTAGGGCTAATGAAGAAAAGAAACAAAGAGCTCTATGAGCTAGTTCTGGTTGAGCTATAAGTAAGTCTCGAAGTTCCCAGGGCACTAATGCTTTATCAGTTGCTTGTTGCCGCTTGAGAATTTGAAATTTTGCTTGAAAATAGTGCTCAAAAGTATCATGTCGATCTAAATGATTAGGGTACAAATTGGTCCAAATTGCTAGTTCTGGGGCAAATGAGGAAGTATATTCTAATTGCCAGCTAGAAAGTTCTAGCAGTGAGCCATAAGTGTCTTTTTCGCATGCTATAAGGTCCAGCATGCCGCGACCTACATTACCACCTAGAGCATAATGCTTATCATAATGACGCAAGACCTTTTCTAAAAGATACACAACCGATGTTTTACCAATCGTGCCTGTAACGCCAATAATTGGCTTTTGAGTTGCCTTAAAAAAAAGATCAAGTTCCGGAAGCCATTTTCTTCTATATTCGTTATATGGCCGTAGGTCGATTCCTTGGCTTGGGATGATTATGCTATTTTCTTGAAAGAAACGGTCTTTTTGCGCTTCTGGTAGATAGGTTATCGATCTTGTGTTAAGGAATTCAAACTCATCGAAACTCAGGGGGTTTTTGTCCATAACTTCGATAGAATATCCTTCGTTGTGCAGGTATGAAACAACTGATTTACCACCAATGCCAAATCCCCACACGCCAATTTTTTGTTGCATAGCTATCTCGTACCTCTAGTATCTGGCTATAGATTGGGTTATACCGACTTTGTTTTGCTTCAGTATACAAGAAAATTGGTTATAAAAAAATTTGATGTTGAAAAAATCGAAAGTATAATTATAGTGAATCAAATAGCAAGAGGCACCTCAAGGTGCCTCTTGCATGAAAAAGTGTTCGATTTTAATTAGTAAACATTACTTCTTCAAAATCTACCATCTTAGGTGCTGCTTCCTGGCGGATTAACTTAGCTGCCTTAAGCAACATTTTACCCATATGGTGTTTTCTTTCTGCCATATGTTTTGCAAATTCTATACCTAATTGGTCGTATACCTCGTACAGGAATTGGCTTTTCATATGCTTATCCCAGGCTGCTATCTCTAAGCAACGAGCCATATGGTTTGCATCAAGCTTTTTGGTTATACTTTCATCGGTAATTTCAACCTTCTCAAGATCATTTGAAACATCGTCAAGTTTCATTGCAATTGAATCTAGTTGTGCTTTGGTTTTTGGACTACTTACTGCTTTTGATAAGTGTCTCAATTTTTCAGCGCAAAGCCTTGTTTTATGAGCTTTTAATTGTACTATATCATTAACGAAATCAGATGATAAGGTTATCTCTTTCCCATCAATTTTATGGGCAAATTTTGCTAGTTTTTGAGCTATTTCTTTATGGCTACGCATGTCATGAAAAGCATAACTTGAGCTATGGCCTACAAGTGCTA
Organism: uncultured bacterium; assembly: GCA_963706585.1. Taxonomy (GTDB): domain Bacteria; phylum Babelota; class Babeliae; order Babelales; family Babelaceae; genus MFD02248-292. The sequence goes on along the minus strand of OY970169.1, from coordinate 1,064,524 downwards.
ATAATGCTAATGTTATTAAAGTCTTCTTCATAAGAATCTCCTTTTTTTGGTTTAATAAAGATTATTTATAACTATTATTTAGAGCGTACAAAATTTATGCTAAGAATGTCAACTATTTATTTTTTTTACCGGATATAAGTAAATCATGTTCCTAATGTGTCACTCACAGATAAAAAACCCTTGAGCAATAATTTCGCTCGATTTTACTATTGTCATTATTGGTGCTATTATTGGGAAGATAGTGTAAATCTCTATTATACCCGAAAAACATTAGGCTTCCCATGAAAAAAAGCAATCTACTTTTATTAAGTTTAGTATTTCTTATTCTTGCGCATGCAACCCAGGCCATGGAAGCACCTGATAAACAATCCTATTGGCAACGTCTAGCATCTTTTGCTTCTAGTTATCTGCCAGATGTTAATGTGAGAGATAAACATGGTAATACGTTATTAATGCAAATGATTATTGAAAAATATAAAGATTCAGAGGGACATGAATATTCAGCAGATGGTGTGATCAACATCTTGCTTTGGGCGGGGGCAGACGTTAATGCTCAAAATAATAAGAATGAAACACCGATGATGCTGGCTTTACAGTGTGAGAACTACGATGTGATTCAATTACTAGCTGAATATGGAGCTGAACGCATAGAATTCGAGTCTGATTTAGAAAATTTACCGGTCGAGCTTAAGCTTGAGATCATGTCTTGGATTCCTGACTCAACAAGCGCCAAAGAGTTTTTTAGTAAACTTGCTACGCTTGCTCTGATTAATAAGGAATTTGCTGATCTTGCACAAGATAAGCAGTTAGTAATCCAGCTTGCTCAACGATACCTAACATTATATCCCGCAACTGCACTAGAAGAGTTCAAGGAAGCGGCTGGCTCTGGTAACTTTCATATTGTCAAAGCTTTACTAGATGTAGGTATTGTCCAATGTGAGGCTTATATCAATGAAAAAATACATAAAAAAATTAATGCTAAAGTAAAAAGAGGTAAAGGGTTGGTGGCCGGTGTAGTTAAGCACCTGCGCGAACAATTTAAACGTAAAAATTGTGTTCTTGACCTAGCCTTTCTTGATGCAGTGCTAAAGAATCAATGTGAGATGGCTCAATTTCTAATGGAGCAGGGCGCTCAAGTTAATGCCAAATTTTGGCCTAATGGCTTTAGTCCATTAATGTTTGTAGCCAAAGAAGGGGACTTTGAAATGGTACGATTTCTTATTGATCGAGGGGCTGACATTAATCAAACGGATGTTCTTGGTCTGACGGTTTTGAATTATGCTAAAAAGTCAAAGGTTGAATTGGTAAGATATTTATTAGATCATGGAGCTAGTAGAGGAAAAATAGGATGAATCAAGAAAGTCAGAATGATAGCTCAAAAAAAAGCTTTAAAGAAACATTGAATTTACCACATACCGATTTTCCAATTCGTGCCAATGCAAAAGTTGATGACCCGCTTATGATAGAGCGGTGGACCGCTGAGCATTTGTTTACTCGTTCATTTGAGCATAATAAAGGTGCAGAAAAGTTTATTCTTCACGATGGTCCTCCTTATGCTAATGGCAATATTCATCTTGGTCATGCCTATAATAAAATTTTAAAAGATATTGTTTGCAAGGCAAGAAGAATGGCAGGTTTTCAGGTACCCGTTACGCCTGGTTGGGATTGTCATGGTTTGCCTATAGAAAAAAAAGTTACCCAAGAAAAGCCTGACCTTGATCGCATAAGCCTTATGAAGGCTTGCCGGGAGTATGCGAACCACTGGATTGATAAACAGCGAGAGCAGTTCAAGAAACTTGGAGTGCTCATGAACTGGGACCATCCTTATAGTACGATGAGCAAATCCTATGAGGCGTCCGTTGTGAAAGCTTTTGGTATTTTGGTTGGCAATGATTTTATTGAGCGTAAAAATAAAACCGTTCCTTGGTGTCCACATGATCAAACGGTATTGGCTGCTGCTGAAATTGAATATAAAGATAAAAAAGATCCGTCGGTCTACGTTCTATTTCCGTTGCGGGCTTCAATGCAGCAACAAGTTTTCCCTGATATTAGCCAGACCATTAACCTCTTAGTTTGGACAACAACGCCTTGGACATTGCCTTTAAACAGAGCAGTTCTTGTACGTCCTCATGCTCAGTATCAGTTGCTTTCGATTAATAAAACACTTTGTATTGTAGGCGCGGCTATGGCTGACAAGGTGTGTGCTTTGGTTGGCGCTGAAAAAGTGGTCTTACGAGAGTTTTCCGCCGAATGCTTAACTGGTATGTTTGTTGAGCACCCTTTTATCAACCGAGAGTCACCCGTTTTATTTGATGATTCTGTTGGCCTTGACGAAGGGACTGCTTGTGTGCATTGTGCTCCTGGTTGTGGACCTACGGATTATGAGGTCGGTATTAAAAATGGTCTAGAAATTTATTCACCAATAACCCCAGATGGTCGTTATAGCAAAGGCATTGAGCCCAAAGAACTAGAAGGTATGCTTGTTTCTGATGGACAGTTTTGGGTGATAAAAAGGCTAGCACTAGGTCGTTCAGGTGATTTAGCTTCCTCTTTTGGTGAGTCAACTTCTAATGAATCAGCCAACAGCTCTGAGGCTAAAAAGAACGAAGGACCCAAAGGAGCTCTTTTTTATAAAGCAAATATTACTCACAGCTATCCACATTGTTGGCGCTGTTATAATCCTTTAATTTTTAGAGCTACGCCTCAATGGTTTTTTAATCTCGATCATAAGAATGTAAAAAATCGTGCCGTTGATGCAACGACAACAATGAATTTTATTCCCGAGCATGGAAGGAATTCATTAAAAGCAACCATTGAGAATCGCTGGGAATGGTGCCTTTCACGCCAGCGAGTGTGGGGTGTGCCGATACCTGCGCTGTTATGCCCAGGTTGCAACTATGTTTACACGAGCAAAGAATTTATCGACCGAGTAGCTAGCGGTGTTAAAAAAGAAGGCATCGAATATTGGGCGCATGTCGATGTGCAAGAACTTTCACAAGATAGCACCTGTCCTTCTTGTGACCAAAAGCTTGCTAAAGAAACGGACATTATTGATGTCTGGTTTGAATCAGGAGTAAGCCACTTTGCAGTTCTTTATGGCAACGAACAGCTTGCTTTCCCTGCAGATTTGTACCTAGAAGGTGTTGATCAACATCGTGCATGGTTTCAAAGTTCATTATTGACGAGCTTAGTGCTTGAGAACGAACCTTGTACTAAAGGCATTATGACCCATGGTTATACCGTTGATGCTAAAGGACAAAAAATGTCAAAATCGCTTGGCAATGTTGTTGCTCCTGAAGATATTATTAACCAATTAGGTACCGATGGGTTGCGTTTGTGGGTAGCAAGCGTAGGCAATGATAGTGATCCAAGCGTTTCAGATGTGCTCCTGCGCAATGTTGCTGAAGTTTACCGCAAGATTCGCAATACTAGCAGGTTTCTGTTATCTAATCTGTATGACTTTGATTCAGCTAAAGACCTCTTGCCTGTTGATGAACTGCTTGCGCTTGATCACTATGCTCTTATGCAATTGTATAAAGTCAATGTCTTTATACGAGCAAAATATGACGTAGCAGATTTTACGGCAATATTTCACGCATTTGCAGATTATTGTTCAGTTGAGCTCAGCTCATTCTATCTTGATATCATTAAAGATCGCTTGTACGTTGAACGAGCAGATGGCAAAAAACGTCGATCAGCTCAGACCGTATGTTGGTATATCTTAGATAGCCTAACACGTCTTATGGCACCTATTTTATCGTTTACTGCAGAGCAATTATCTGATTATTATCAAAAAGGAAAATCGGTCTCAATACATCTGCAAGACTTTCCTGCGGTTGATAAACTTAAGGAGCTTTGCTGTCCTGAATCTGAGCCGATTTGGCCCGGCATAGCGCGTGTCAGTTCAGGTCAAATTGCTTACCTGAATTACGATCTTAAACAACAAAATAAAGCTCTTGCTACTGATGTCCAATGGGCAACCTTAAAAGAGATCAGAACAGCACTTCTGAAAGCAATTGAGATTGAGCGAGAAAAAGGGATTATTAAGCATTCACTTGAAGCCCAGATAACAATGTATCTAGCTCATGATACTGATGAATATAAGATTTTAGAAGATTTCCGCTCTCAGCTTTCAAAGAGAAAGGAAGACTTTCTTGAGTTTTTCAAAGAGTTTTTGATTGTTTCGCAGTTTTCATATGCGCAAAATGATAAAGACTTACACAAGAGCGAGCTTAGAGGACTTTACGTGCGCGTTGAACATGCAGCTGGTGCTAAATGTCCACGGTGTTGGCAATGGGACACGGTAACAAACCCCGACGGTTTATGTAGGCGTTGTACTGAAATACTTGGGCAATAGCTAGATAGAAGCTACCTGCGCTTGAACCACTCTAAATTTTGAAGATAATAACTATATGAGTTCTTTAATTTTTTAATTTATCGACTATAAGCGTATTCAGGCTTACCCCCTGTAGGGTTGCTTCTTGTGCAAGCTTTGCATGAAGATTGCTTGCCATTCTAACTCGTAAATTACCTGAAAATGACTTTTCAGGCTTCTCACCAAGTTCTTTACACCATGCAAGATAATCATCAACTGAATCCTTGAATGCTTGATTGATTTCATCAGCGGTTTTTCCTTGAAAAGTGATAACATCTTTCAGCCCAATTACTCTTCCATGGAATAATCGTGCTTCATCATCGTAGGTAACTTGGCCTATATAACCTTTGTACTTCATCATAATCTATACCCGCCTCAACTAAAAATCTACATCTTCTAAAGCACCTCTATCAGTTTCTCGTCTTGGGTGTGGCCTGTGAAAAGCAGCTTTGGCGCCATTTAACTGAAACCTAATACGAGAACCACGCCCTTCTGTTATTGTTGCACCAAGATTGATAAAAAGCGACTCAACATTATCCCATTTCACATTTGATGGCACAGGTACTTTAAAAATTTCTTTTAACGTCTTTTTATGCTTGCTATTCAAATTCCTTTAGGACTTACCTCACCCTAAAAATGGTACCACAGTGTGGGAACATTTGCAATAGCTACAAACATTACGTTAAGAATTAATTTGACTGCTGGACCAGGAACCATCTGCTATCTGATTGGGCAAGAGGGCCACGATCTACTTGTGACCCTCTTGCAAATTACCGATTATAATTTGTGAGCAGTTATTTTTTAACTGCAGCCGGTTTAGAAGCTTGCATCCCAAGCTTTTTAGAAATTTCACTAAAGGTTTTATAAAGGGAATCGATGGTATATCTAATGTAGCCTAAATAGTTTTTATCGCCGGGCTTAATTACCTTCTTTTCCTTGATTTCTTTTTCTATTGCTGCTTGATCATCAGCACTTAACCCATGAAATGCTTCTTGCGTTTGATGGATCGATTTGGTAAATACTGGTGCTTGCTGTGGATTAAGCGTGTGATTTGCTAATTTCCACAAGCCTTCAATAGTGTCTTTATACTTATCGTAGATAGTTTGCCAATAGTGCCTATAATTCTCTTTCTTCTCCTTAGAAACCTTTGGATCTGCTAGTTGAGCACCAAATTTAATAAAGTCTTGAGTAATTTCAGGCAATTTTAATACATCGACAAATTTGCCAATTTCATCAAGAAGCTTTTGTTCATTTTTGTACTCTGGCTTTTCAGTCTCTTTTTGAGCATTCAGAAATTCATTGTACAAAGCCTCAGCTTGTTCAGGTTGTAATGCAGCAAGCTCATCTTCTGATAGATTCTCATAACGACTTCTCTTTATCATTGGCTTTGGAGCATTGAGGTATGCAGGAAGCTGATTTGCAAAGAGATTCTTAGCAGACCCTTCTTTATTAGCGGCTTCCTTAAGACTTTTTTGCATTTTTTCAAGATCAGCATCATGTAATAAGGCAACGGTTCCGATGTCAGCTATATCAACTTTAATTGGACCGGGTTTAGCAGCACTAGCTTTCTCTGCTTCTTTACCTTTTTCTTTGCCCTTCTCTTCAGCTTTGCCTTTTTCTTCACCCTTTTTAGCTTCAGGTTTTTTACCGCCCTCTGGTTTTTTAGCTTCCTCTTTTTTACCTGCAGGCGTTGGCGTAGGTGCCTTAGGGGCTTCCTTTTGAGGTTGTGGCATTGGCGGTACTGGTTTTGGCTCAGGAACCTTATATTTATTCCAAAATTCTTGATATACGTCCTTCTGGCGAGTAGCCGCTCGTAAGCCTTGTTGACTTTGAGCCTGAGCCGCTTTTGCCAAAGTTCCTTGCTCGATTTCTCGTTTTTTGCTCAATTCAAAAGCTTCTTTTTGTTCCTTTTCCCAAGCATCAGCTTTCTTTTTTTCCTCTGGAGCGTGCTTCTGGAATAAACTTTGAATGTCTTGAATAACTCTTTGATCATAGATAGCACTGCTTATAGCATTGATAATTCTATCAAAGGCGTGTTTTGAAGATTCTTTAGCCCTTTTTTGGCTTGCAATCTGCTCATGCAGCTCTCGATCAATTTGAGCTTTTTCCTTAGGGTTTTTTAAACTTTCGTAGGCAGATTCTATGTCGTCAAAAAGCAGAACAGCTTCTTTTAATTTTCTGCTTCTATCCTTTTCAGAAATACCTTCTTTTTCAAGCCCCTTTTTTATGAGCTCTGGGTCATATTTTTGTTTAAGCTTATCATAGGTATCGCTTATTTCTTCACTTGTCGCTTTAGGTGATAGTCCTAGAATTTCATAGGGGTTATCGATTTCTTCGTTTTCAAAATGAGTATCGATCATAATTTTAGGCTCATTAGCTATTAATTGCGAATGGAGCTGCTCAAGAGTGCTATAGAGTTTGCTAAAATCTTTACTAGTAAGATAGGCAATAAGCTCTCGTTTGTTAAGCAGATGCAAAAGGAATATAAGCTCCTGAAGTTCCAACTGAAATCTACTTAAGCGATGGCTCATGTTTTGCTTATAACTTGCTTTTTGTTGCAATGATCCTACATGTTCTAGTATTTGATTGAGCAGGACAGTAGGTTCAACTTTAATCGCAAGATTTTTAGCTACTGGTTCAGTTGGCGCAGGAATTACTGGTTTATGTTCGATAACTTGTTTTGGCATTACCGGTTCGTTATCTTCTTCTTCACTGCTTTCTTCTAAAAGTGCCAGAAGATCATTTTGGCTTGTTATATTTTCAAGCTGTCCTGATTGTGATAGCTTTTGCAGCTTTTGTTCAACCTTCTTACCTTCTTCAATCAGAGCATTTTGTTCTTCAGGTGTCATGTTATTGATAAAAGAAGCTGCTTCTTCCAGGTCAGCCTTACTCATGCCCATGCTTTCAAAGAGAGCAACATCAGCATCGGTGATTTGTAAGAGATCTTGCGGGGCTCCTGTTCTGCTATAATTGGTTACACAAAAACCGAAGGTAATGAAAATGAGAGCTATGAAAAGATGTGCTTTTGAAAAAAACTTCATAAGTTCCTCTTTACGTTACTATTTTGTTTACTCTATGGTGGCAAAACTAAGGCAAATTTTGCTTGTATTTCGTAGATCAACAAACTCAACCTTGTGCAATCTACCTCCTGACCTGATATATCGTAAAAACTAACGATATAAAAGTTTTGGGAGGATGTTTTGATAGACAAAGTGTAGTCATACGAGCTAAGCTGCCAGGCAGCCAAGCATTTTTGGCTTCGATTTACCAATGTCTATGATAAGTATAGCTCTTTATTGGCTTTTAGTCAAGATCCTAGGAGAACGATGCGTGGATTTTTACTATTAGAAACAGCATTTGCTCTTGTATTGGTAATAGGTGCAACGTTAACGTTGAACGCCTGGTATATGCATACTATAAACATGCAAGCCCAGGCATATAACCGATTACAAGCCCTCACCTTAGCTTGCTCTCAGCTAGAAAAGATTCATGCTTTTAAGTGCGCATTGGTTGACGAATCTATGCATGATCAATTTACCATACAAGTAGAAGAAAAAAATGGCAGCTTACCGATGCTTAAGTACTATACTGTGCTTGTGCGATGGTGTGACCATGCAAAAGAACATACTGTTGCGTTAACAACAGGAGTTGTTGAATGGTAAAAAAAGGTTTTGTTTTCCTGGAAGCCATGGTCTATTTGGCTACTTCCACCATCCTTATCAGTTTGCTTGCTTTGACCCTTGGAGCATTGTATAAGAAAAGTGCCGAGTATACTAAGATGGTAAACCGTTATTTTGATCTAATCATGGTATTTGACTACGTGGTAGCTGATATTCAACAAGCATCGGCCAATCCGGGCTGCTGGAAAAAAATTGAGAAGGACGCTATTATTTTTCAAATGCGCGATGGCGATTGCGGCTGGTCCGTGCGTAACTCTCGATTAATGCGTGATTACGGAATGTTTGATGTCGGCAGCAGCCGCTGGCAAAAGAGAAAAGCTGAGCTTGTGGCACAAAAAGTGAGTCAGTGCATTATAAAGCCGACTTTTTCTGATAATAAACTTCGTGGATGTCAACTTAAGCTTATCATGCAAGGCGACAAGTGCTTAAAAATTGAATCATTTGCTGCTACTAGGACAGGAATTTTTTTATGAATAGTGTTGGCATTATATCCCTCATGGCATTTTTTACGGCTTTTATGCTTACGCTTTCATATCATAGCTCGTACCTGCTTGATGCAGTTATTCTGCTAGAAAAACAAAAGTCCTATTTTTATGCAGCCGAAGGGTTACTTGCCCATGGTGTTGCATACTATAAGCAACATCATGAGACTGTTAGCTTGCCCTGCACGATTTACCAAAAAGTTGATGATCTTGAAGGAAGTCTATTTGGCAAGATTATCTTAAGTAAGCAAGAGTCAGAATACGACCAAAGTCATCTAGAAATACGAGTAGAGCTCTATGCTCATAAGGCCATGGAACATCAAGTTGCTAGGCACACGTACCTTATTGCTTGTGGCAAGGATGATGCTAGTATGCATGTCCAAGAATGGCATGCTCATTAATAGTGCGAATTATCAGATGTTGGTGCGTTTAGCCAGGTGGGAAAAATCCTGCTATCGCTCCTTTTTGCTTAATATTGACTTAATTTGTAGCTGATATGTTGTCGTGGAGATATGTCAGAAGTTTTTTCTCGAGTTAAACGAGCCATTTTTTTCTATTTTTTATAACTCATTCAACTAAAAAATTGCAACAATGAGTTATAAAAGCAAAATTTCTAAGTTGAATCATCTACTTTCAGTATATCCTGGTTTATAGCTTGCCAAAACCGAAATTACCCTTGCCCATTTGACCGATAGCCTTCTTAATGCTACAATGAAAAGTGCTAATTAATATATTAAATTAAACTTTCAAGTAGGAAAATCATGAAGAAATTAATAGGTTTACTATTGCTTGGGCTTTCAAGCTTAAGCATGGCGATGGATCAAGCAAATATGTCTAATGATGACCAAGTTGACGAACTTGCAAAAGTTTGGGATATCAACTGGTTAACTGAAGAAGAAAAGGCGGCTATATTTTTAGACAGTGCTTCAGCGATGCTTCAGAACTCGGGACGAAAAAGAAAAGATAAGGAAAAAACCGACTTTGAGTTTGCTCAAAGGCTTGATGCGCAAGAAAGAGAGAGTCAAGTTTCTCATAAAAAACAAATCGCAGAAGATGAAAAGTTAGCTAATGAAGTCTTTCAACTATTACAATGGCAAGATGAGTTTCAAGCCGATGACATCAAGGATAAGTCAAAGCAAGATCAAGCTAATCAAGGTCAAGCAGTTGAAAAAGATTGTGTCATTTGCTTTGAAGAAATTACTCGTGATCAACGAAGGGCGTTGGCCTGCGGACATAACCAATTTCATCATGAATGTCTAGAAAAGTGGAAAAAAATAGGGCGAAACACAACCTGTCCGGTATGTAGATCTGCAGAAATCAATTAATTTTTGAAACGAGAGTGCATGAGCACTATGGTGAAATAACCTCTCTAGAAAGAACAGCCGAGCTTAACAGCTTGGCTGTTCCGCTATCACTCTTAACTAAATGGTGCGTTCTTTTTTTTGTGTAATGAGTTATACTCAATAGAGACAAAGTTCAAAATAAATACCTGTATAGATCCATTGTTTAGGTATATCATATGTTGCGTACTAGTTTTGCTCGATCGCAGGGTTGGCACACCGCTAAAACTACGAATAGCCTTGAAGAAGCTCACCGTAGTATTGCCATAGACAAAAATGCATCTTTTTTCAAAAAGCTGCTTGCCTTTTCAGGTCCTGGTTATTTAGTAGCTGTTGGGTATATGGATCCAGGAAACTGGGCAACTGATTTAGCAGGGGGTTCAAAATTTGGTTATACCCTTCTTTCGGTTATTTTATTGTCAAACCTAATGGCAATCATATTGCAATACTTATCGCTAAAACTGGGGATTGTTACAGGAAGAGACCTCGCCCAAGCTTGCCGAGATCATTATTCACAGCCAATTAGTCTAATCCTATGGCTCTTGGCAGAAATTGCTATTATAGCCTGCGATCTTGCTGAGGTTATCGGCTCAGCTCTAGCCTTAAATCTTCTTTTTAAAGTACCATTAACGCTTGGGGTACTGGTCACTGCTTTAGATGTTTTGCTGTTGCTAACGCTTGCGCAAAAAAGTTTTCGTTATTTAGAATCGCTGGTAATAGTATTAATTTTTACGATTTTAGCTTGCTTTGCAATTAACATTGTTTTAGCGAGGCCAGAAATGGTAGCACTCATGGCAGGATTTTTGCCAACCAAGGAATTAGTAGCAAATCCTGAAATGCTTTACCTAGCCGTTGGCATTCTTGGAGCAACGGTCATGCCCCACAACCTCTATTTGCATTCTGCCGTTGTGCAAACTCGATCATTTGGTTATTCAAGCCCTGCTAAAAAAGAGGCAATATTCTTTAGTACTATTGATTCAACAGTCGCTCTTTGTTTGGCCTTTTTTGTTAATGCTGGGATCTTAATCGTTGCGGCTGCCGTTTTTCATAGCCGAGGCTTACATGAGGTTGCAGAAATTCAAGATGCCTATTATTTACTAAGCCCTCTTTTGGGTACCCATTTAGCGAGTATTGTTTTTGCTTGTGCTTTGTTGGCTTCTGGACAAAATGCAACTGTTACTGGTACGCTAGCTGGTCAAATCATCATGGAAGGCTTTACCAACATACAACTCAACCCATGGGTTAGGCGCTTTATTAGTAGGGGCATAGCAATTGTACCTGCTATTATTGGGGTCTGGTATTTTGGCCAACATGGCCTTGCTCAGCTCCTGTTGTTTAGCCAAGTAATTCTGAGCTTACAATTACCATTTGCTGTCTTTCCCCTGGTTAGATTTACCAGCCAACGAGCAAAAATGGGCTCTTTTGCCAATAGCAGATGGATGGTTATAGTTGCCTATGCTATAGCTGGCACCATTGCATTCCTTAACGTCTGGTTACTTTATAGCGTTTGGCGCGGTTTTTAGAAATTCTTATTTATTGGAATCTAAGTCTTGTCCTTGGTCAAGTATTGACTTTCATTTTTCATATCTTATATAGTAATAATATATTATAATTGGATTATATTAAATACATGGATATGTTTTATTTGCAAAAAGAGGAATATTATGGATAAGAAAAACAAATCAAAACCTGATATGTACAAACAATTTAAGCAAGATGATTTAGCTCACCCTTTCCGATCGAAAGATAATAAGAATCAAGGCAAAGAAGACTGGCGTTCACTAACGAGCGCAGATAAAACATCTGCCTCTGAAAATGCTTATAATGAATCTGCCTACACCCAAGATGTGGCTATTCAAGAAAGTCAAGAACATGAGCAACGATTATTTGAGAAAATCAGTAGAAAAAAGACCTATCCTCAACGGTGCAAGCGTGGTAATTGCCCAAATTTTGACGAAGAATAACAGTAATCGTTTTGACAATGCTGATTAGTGACTGAAATAAACAAAATGATCGTGACGTTGTTTGAGCAACTCAATATTTTGATGCAGTAGATCTGATTTTGCAAGCAGTCGTTTATAATCCCCGCCGTGTTTGTAGGCCAAATAATTTAGGAGTAACTGAGCTTTCTTTTCAGCATTAAGCAAACGTTTATTTACTTCATCTTGAGTCATTTTTGCAACTTCAAATTGGTTGAGTGGTTCAATAAAGGTCAATTCTTGAATGCTAGTCGGTGAACCCTTTCTGTTACTAAAGGCTGATGGTGTCATAGCCGCTTGTATGGTATGCAAAGATAAAGCATACATACACATGAACCCTAGAGAGTATTTTCTTGATACATATTTCTTCATAGTATTTATTCCTTCTGTTATAAGTGTTATTAATTAATAGCATACTATAAAAGATCTTCAAAAGGGAAGAATTTTTGTCTGCAAAGTATTGCTAAAGCCATTCTTTTTTTGTAACGCTAGATAATTAATTAATACCAAGAATTAACTCGAGGGTAGTCCTATGAATCTTTACCTGGCTCAGGAACACATTGCAATGCTAAAGGCTTGTATAGTTCGCTTGCAAAAATGTATTATCGCGTGCCAAGACATGATGAGTCGTTGTGGCATAGAAGAAAATGTTGAATATGTAGGCGAAGCACATGTAGCTAATCCACTTGATTGCGCAGGTCAATTAGCAGAATTGGAGAAAAGCTGTGTTGAATCTATACAGCATTGTCAGGATACCATTATTATCTGTGCCGATCTGATAAAAAATTGTGATGACACTGTATGTATTATAGCTCTTGAAAATATTATTAAAGAATGTCGAGACTGCATAATGGCTTGCCAGGAGTGCATTAATAGCTGCTTAAGTGATAGTGCAAAATGTGCAGACGTGAGCATATTTTGTATCGAAGCTTGCAAAAAGACCATTCATGTGATGGCGATGACACTAGAGCTCGCTACTTAATAAGTCGTTTGAATAATAAGCGAATGAACATACTGAATTACTCGACTTGATGATCAAAATTTTTAGCTTTTGCTCATACTCGGACAGAATGAATGGCATTCATTGCTGGTAAAATTTCACTCATTAAGCCGATCCTGTATTGCTTTGCGTAAAATAAACTCGCTTACCATAATCAAATCCATTTTGCCCTAGACTCCCCCAACTATTTCTTCTAATGAATCTTTTAATATGCAAAAACTCAATACATGATAGAGGGATGCATTATGTATAGCTCAAAGCCCCGCTCGTGGTGAGCGCAGCCAAGCGGAGTCGAATCCATATGAGCGGTAATCATATGGGGACGTGGTATTATGGTACACAGCACATTAGCTGTTGCTTATAATAACCTTGAACCGCTTATATTGGGCTTAGCGAATCAACGTGCATGGATTAGAAAGAATATTTCATTCTATCAGCTAGTTTGGAATAGATTGAGAATATGGTAAAATAAAGCAGTATTGTTTATGTTGAAAAAATTAAGAAAAAAAATAGTCCGATCAAAAAGGTGCACTATTAATAAGGATATTTATGCATGTAAAGATGGTTGGAGCCTTAATAATTTCTATGTATCTAGGAAAATTATTGCCTATGGAATTGCCAGATACAATTACTGTGGTGAGCAGAGATGCGAGAGAGTTCGTAATCACTAAAGATATTTTTTCACTTTCTAACACGTTTCTGTTCCTACTGCCTGACGGAGCTCAAGAAACACGTTTCCATTTCCGAGAATTTAATTCGGATGAATTTGAAGAAATGTTAGAATTGATGGCTCCGATTGCTCATCTTCAGCAAAATGGTTCTAAGCGTTATGTTAAATTTCAAAAGGCAAAAGAAAAACTTTGGTTTTTGTCAACAAAATCACTTGAAGAACTTGGCGGATTAATGGTCATAGCTAATTTCCTGGATATCGATTCGCTCCAGCAGCTTTTAGCTTACTTCATTGCCCGGCAATTAGATCCAAGGCTCAGTGCAAAAGATATCAATGATGTTTTTGAAAAATTAAACATTTCCGAAAGTGAAAATCCTAAAAAATACATTACAAAAGAACTCGAGTTAAAACAGGTCAGTAAAAATCCCTTCCAAAAATCCGATAGATTATTATTCTGTAATCACGAATCAAGTACTAAAAGACAAGAAATTAAAGCAACCATACTTGATGAAGGTGATTTTTCATGGCGCAAGTTGCCCGTGGAAGTGCAACTGCAAATGCTAGAAATGCATCTACTCTCACAAACTAATCCAACGGTGGCCGCCAAGGAGCTTTTAGAGCGTATCAGAACTTTAACTTTTACCGATTTACCAATTGAAGTTAAAGAGCATATATTTCTTTATTTAATCAAGCGTGATGAAACTATATTCCAGCAATTTAAGCAACTTAGTGTTTTAAGTCAAATCAACCGCCAAACTTGCACGTTACTTCACCCACATTGCCAGGCGCGCAAACTAGCTATTGCTCAACAATTAGTTAAATCGAACAAGCAGCAAGCTGAGAAAATATTTTTAAAGCTGTGCAACTCGAAGCACGCAGATATCGATGCAGTGCAAGCTTTCGTAACATCAGGAATCGATATTAACATAAAAGCTACTTTTCTTCCGTTTAAAGATCTTGTATTTCGTAGGCCTAAAGATTATGTACCTGGGTGTGGCACAGCTTTGATGTATGCATCTGAAAAAGGCCATAAAGAGGTAGTGAAGCTCCTTTTGGATAAGGGTGCTGATGTTAATGTTGTAGCTGGGGGGTGGTTTACAGCTTTGATGCTAGCAGCTAGTAGCGGTCATAAAGGGATAGTGAAGCTACTTTTGGATAAGGGTGCTGATGTTAATGTTGCAGATAGTATAGGCCATACAGCTTTGATGCGAGCATCTAAGAACGGCCATAAAGAGGTAGTGAAGCTCCTTTTAGATAAGGGTGCTGATGTTAATGCCGCAGATAGGGATGGCAAGACTGCTTTGATGCTAGCATCTGAAAAAGGCCACAAAGAGGTAGTAAAGCTACTTTTGGATATGGGTGCTAATGTTAGTGTGATAAGCAAAAAGGGCTATAACGCTCAGACGCTAGCATCTGGAAATGGCCACAAAGGGGTAGCAAAGCTACTTAAGGGCAAAAGAGATAGCAAAGATTCTTACTAAAGGCTATAAATTGTAGAAATCTGTCATGCGATGTTGCTTAGTTATTTGAAGAATACTCACTAGCTCTTGATGTGTAGAACTGGATATAGTATTGCTGTTTTATCACGAGATCCCGTAACTATAAATCGATTATCACTGCTTATTGCTACCGAATTTATCCTACCAGATTGAACATTCCATATCTTTGCTGTAATTATCACAAGAACTAGTAACAGTAAAGCTATTATCATTGCTTATTGCTACTAAGCTTATTATTCCTTTATGACCATTAAGTATTTTTTTAAATAAATTCCATACAACACCAGATTTTAACATCCAATTTTGATAGCTTCTTTAGCAAATAGTGGCAAATAATCTGGACAAGTCCATGTTATCTCTTTACCTTCGCTTGCATCATTGGCAAACTTTTCTCCTAATGCTATAAATTTATCTGTATTTGTACCTATTATTGATTTTAGAAAAGGTTGATCCTTTATCAATGCACGCATTCTAAGCATTTCTTCAGAAAGTTGTAATGGTTTATAATTTGAAAGCTTTTGAGTGGCAAATGCAGCTATCATTTTGGCATCTATTTGATCAGTTTTAGCCTTAACACCTTCAGATAAAAAATAGCTCAGGCAAAGGATAGAAGCCTGGAAGAAACTCTATCTATTGAAAGCTAAAACATATTGCTATATGCTACACCTGTGAAATTGTTACTAAAAAAAGGCTTGTAGTGTCAACTACCATGGCCTAAAGGCCATTGGCTTGAAAGAGCTAGCGTTGACCAGCTTAAGCCATAGCGAGCGCAAGCAAACTGGGGCTACGTTATAAGAGAGCGTTAAAGTTCACACCTTGAGATGCGTGCCAGTCTCAAGCTCTGTAATATAAGGGTTAAACAGACTGAAGGTATAAGTCAGTGCTCTTATAATCAACCGCCTTATAACATGAGCGAGGCAAACTTTACCCCAGCAATGGGAGATATTTTAAAAAGGTTTACCAATATGGTGTTTGTCGTAGATAAGAATAAGAAACCCTGTAATCCATGCCATCAGGCAAAAGCAAGGATATTGCTGGGACTTGGTAAAGCTGCCGTATTAAGACGCTTTCCTTTCATTATTATACTCAAAGAAGAGGAGATATTTGATATTCAGCTGTTGCGGCTAAAAATAGATCCTGGTAGTAAAACCACCGGATTGGCAATTGTTAATGATACTACAGGTGTAGTGCTTTTTGCTTTAGAAATCACTCATCGTGGTCACTTTATTCATGAGCAACTTCTTCAAAGAAGAGCTTTGCGTTCAAGTAGAAGAAATAGAAAAACACGATATCGCAAGCCGAGGTTTGATAACCGACGAAGACCTGAAGGTTGGATTGCTCCTTCGCTTGAAAGCAGAGTAGCCAACATCATGACATGGGTTATTAAGCTCATGCGTTATTGCCCTATTGGAGCATTAAGTCAAGAATTAGTACGCTTTGATACACAACTTATGCTTAATGCTGAGATAAGCGGCATTGGTTACCAACAAGGTGAACTTGCTGGTTATGAGATTCGTGAGTATTTGCTTGAAAAGTTTAAAAGACGTTGTGCCTATTGTACATTATCTGGTATACCACTTGAGATAGAACATATAGTGCCAGTAAGCCGAGGTGGTACTAATCGAGTATCTAATCTCACTCTTGCTTGCAGAAGCTGTAACCAATCTAAAGGCAATAAGACCGCTCAAGAATTTGGCTATCCGGAAATACATAAACAAGCTCAAGCACCTCTAAAAGATGCTGCAGCAGTTAATACTACTCGTTGGAAACTCTATAACTCACTGCTCTCGTTTGGGCTGCCAGTAGAAATAGGTACAGGTGGCAGAACAAAGTTTAATAGAACTAAGCAAAATTTGCTAAAAACTCATTGGCTTGATGCTGCTTGTGTTGGTGCAAGTACACCTGAACAGCTCATTATTAAGCAAGTGAATCTACTGCCTATTAAAGCTACGGGACATGGCAGTAGGCAAATGTGCAAAGTAGACAAGTATGGCTTTCCACGCACATCTGCTAAGGAAGCTAAAAAATGCTTTGGTTTTCAAACTGGTGATATGGTGCAAGCGCTCGTAACCAAAGGTAAAAAAATAGGTAGATATACAGGCAAAGTTGCTATACGTACCAGCGGTTACTTTAATATTACTACTGAGGCCTCTACCATACAAGGCATTAACTTTAAGTACTGCAAGCTTATTCATGCTTGTGATGGATATAGTTATAATTATCAAACGAGCGCTTCCTCTGCGCCTTAAAAGGCCCAGTATCCGCGTTTAAAAAGGTTCACAAAATGAAAATAGCAATGTTCTGGCGGAATATAGTAATCGCAATCCTAATTATAGCCAATGGTGAGTTTGCGCAATCTTCTTGCTCATCGTGCCTAGGCTCGAGTTCATTACCACCCTGCAGTGAAACTCCTGCCGTGCGCGCCTGTACCAATTGCACCTCGGGCTGTTGTGCACCAACTACCTGCGGAACAATAACACGCTGTTGCTTAACAAGTAGCACGCTGGAAAATCAGTGTAGTAAAACATTTTTTATGCCTCGCTCCATCATTGACGATATAAGCATGAGCTTAGCCCAGAATAATTACTTTAATTATTATCTTCAAAGGCCAGAGCGGTATTATGGTTTTACTTTTGGGGCAACGGCGTTCTTCCAGCAGTCGGTTCATGGACATAGGCTTGCTCGTTATTTTTTGCCATGTTCTCTTGAATCATGTGACAAAAATGCACTAGTCATAGCTCAAGATGGCTCAGGAGATATCGATTCATTATGGCTTAAACTAACAAACAATACCGACGATTTTTTTTCTACTATAAGCTTATGTCCGCGGCGTAGCCTAGCTGGTGCTTTGTTTAACTATCACCAAAATTTAGGAATGCTCTATCCAGGGTTATGGATGGATGTTAATTTTGCTTTTATGTCTGCAGATCATACTCTCTGCTTGCAAGAATGTTTAGCAAGTAGTAGAGGCATTATCCCTTGTCATGCAACAGCAATAGAAGCTTTCAATAGCCCGGAATTTTTATTTGGTAAGCTTAGTTCACATAAAATAACAAAAATAGGGGTTGATGACCTGGAGATTAAGCTTGGCTATAATATCTTTTGGTCAATCAACTCTCACCTTGCTATCTATGGCGTTTTGCTCGCGCCAACGAGCTCACGACCTGAAGCACGCTTTTTATTTGAGCCTATCATTGGGCGAGGCCATCATCTTGGGCTTGGCTTTGGTATCAATGGTGGCCAACTATTTTGGTGCTGTGGCCCCCATAGCTTAACCTACCTCTTTGATGTTGATTATCGCTTTTTCTTGGCTTCAACTGAATGTCGGTCGGTTGATCTATGCAATGGTGATTGGTCTAGGTATCTGCTTGTAGGGCGCAAAGAAAAACCAGCTAAAGCGCTTGCCGGTAATAACTTGTTGACCGTTCCCTTGCGCATTACACCACGCAGTATGCTGAACATATGGCTTGCATTACATTATGAATATAACAATTTGCAAGCGGAAGTTGGTTATGATTTTTGGCTCAAAGAACGAGAAAAAGTTTGCTTTGCTGCCTGTCACGGGTTTGCAAATGATTTTGGCATCTTTGATCTAGAAGGTGCTTTAAAATGTTCGCCCGTTTCCGCTTCTACAGCTACTATTATTCAAGCTACATCCGGTGCTAACCCAGTCGTGAGTGACAAGGTATTTACTCCTATTACCCGCTGTAGACTGAATCTTGAATCAGCAGCTCAAGGCTTGGCGCTATCACATAAGCTCTATGGTAGCTTAGGTTATGATGCCTGCTGGTTTAACCATTCAGCACTTATTGCCGTTGGTGGTTCTTATGAGTTTGCGCAAAAGAATACGGCGCTTGATCAATGGGGAATCTGGCTTAAGCTTGCATTAGGATTTTAATTGCCAGGCAGCTTGTCGCCAATAATGAAATTCTTGAATCTGGTCATATGGATCCGACCCCTTTGACCGAGCTCAGGACATGCTTCGCTACGCTTCGCTGACCACGAGCAAGTTTGACAAGCTATTTTGATACCTCAGAAGCTAGCTCTCGTCAGAGTTCATTGTTATCGATATTCTCCAAAACCTTTGCTCTTTTGTAATTGATTTTTGTATAATAGAAAATGAAATCTATTTATAGTAAAAATTATTTAGAAAATAGCAACATATGGGGCTGATAAGGGGAACTCAATGAAGGGAATTGTCAGGACATGCTTATTGGTAGGTTCAATAAGCTTTTGTACAACTATTGATGCTTTTTGTATGAGTTTTAGCTTTGGTGCCCCTTATTATGGACCCTGTGAGCCATATACTGGTTACTTTGATCCATTTTTTTACGATACGTATTATCCTGAATTTAACGACCCTTTTTGGTATCCGCGCTATTATGGCTATTGGGATAACTGGGGATATACTAATTGTGATCAAGATTATAGTCAGCAATGTGTGAAAAATCGTAGTTGCAGAAGTGGTAAAAGTAGAAGGAGTGCTCGATAGTATACAAATCTAGCATTCGAATGTATAATTTTATAACATATAATGGTCACTTTGTACGTAAGGATTAAATATGTTTAGCAGAAAGATGACACCTCTTCTCCTTCAGGCGGCATCAAAATTGCCCGTTATAGCTATTCTTGGTCCTCGCCAATCAGGGAAAACGACGCTAGCTAAATCAACATTTAGCGGTCATGTGTATGTTTCTCTTGAAAATTATGATGAGCGTGAGCTAGCCATAACTGATCCTCAACGATTTTTAAAGTCAAATGAAAACGAGCATGGTATAATTATTGATGAAGTTCAGCATGCTCCCAAGCTTTTATCGTATATCCAAACATATGTAGATCAAGAGCATAAACCTGGTTATATAGTTATCACTGGATCGCAGAACATTCTTCTTAATCAATCAATATCGCAAACACTGGCCGGCCGTATTGCACTTTTCACCTTGCTTCCATTATCAATTGGTGAGCTAAAAGCTAATACTCTTTTACCAAAAACTGTTGATATACTTACCTTCAAGGGATGCTACCCCCGCATTTACGCTTACGATATTGAACCTACCGGTTGGTACTTAGATTATTCTGAGACTTATATAGAAAGAGATGTACGCCAAATTATCAATGTAGTTGACCTGAGCATCTTTAAGCGGTTCATCAGGCTTTGTGCAGCACGGACTGGTCAATTACTTAACATTCATTCATTGGCTATCGATTGCTCAATCGACCTACGCACTGCAAAAGCATGGCTTTCAGTACTCGAAGCAAGTTATATTATTTTTTTTCTCCAGCCTCATTATAAAAATTTCAATAAAAAATTGATAAAGACTCCTAAGTTATACTTTTATGATACAGGTCTTGCTTGCGCTCTTTTGGGTATTAAATCTCAAGAGCAATTTGATACCCACTATCTTCGTGGCAGCTTAATCGAATCCTTACTGATTGCAGATATACGTAAGCACTATTACAATATTGCACAACGGCCAGATCAGGTCTATTTTTGGCGTGATCAGACAAATGAGGTGGATTGCATTATTGAACATGTTAGTGATCTGATTCCAATTGAAATTAAAGCAAGTACCACCATAGTTAGCGATTTCTTCACTGGATTGAACTACTGGGCAGACATTACGCAGCACATTTATCCCAAAGGCTATGTAATTTATGGTGGCTTTAAAAACCAGGAACGCGCTCAAGGTACCGCTGTTAGCTGGCAAGATATCGATACCATTTTGCCATAGCTCTATAGCGACAAGATAATTGATTTTCAGACTACCAATAAAGGATAAGCGTTACTACACGTGATATGAGCCAAAATAATTGCAAAAAATACCGCAGCGAGTAAAAAAACTTCCTGAAAAGATTTACTCAACGTAACCATGCAAAAACTCCGCAATGCTATCAATTATCGAAAATTTAGCGATAATCTAGAATGCCTCGTTTTTTACGCTAGACTGGAATGCTTTTGTTTTGTCAATTAAACAATACAATGGGCCCCCTCCTGGACTACCCTAGAGGGGGCTAAAAATTAAAGAGCCGCGCTTCTGTTTGGTCTTGGGCGTATTCCTCCGCCACAACCACAAGCCGCTACGTCACTGACTACTGAAAGTGCGATGAATGCAAAAAGAGCAAGTATTAATTTTTTCATGGTTTCTCCTTTGAATTATTGTTTTGTTTTTAGATAACTATTAGCTACAAGATAACTTTAGCATAATTAATTTCTAAAAGGCAATATTTTATTTTATTCAGGAGAGGATGCCATGCAAAACAAGTTCTTTTCTCAGGGCAGCATAGTTATAATTTTTCAATAATAATGTTCTTATCCCGCACTTTTTCGCGCCATCAGCATTGGTTTTTTGGTCATCAATGAGCAGGCAATCGGCTGGATGTAGGTTGCAACGTTTAATAACATACTCAAAAGCCTCTTTATGCGGCTTAATGAGGCCAATATCCCCGGAAATGATAATATCTTCAAATTTGTTTAATATTCCTGCATTTGCTTTACTAAATAGCTTGTATGAAAGAGGATCCATATTTGAAAAAGCAATGTTTCGATGCTTTGGCTTTCCTTGGCTATCTCGTTCATCAACACATTCTTGCAAAAGCTTAATGCCAGCCTTAACCGGCTGAATGTTTCGAGCTAATAAGGCTGGATCAAACATTGCAGAAATTGTTTTCATGACAAGTCTAGCTTCGCGTTTACTGTTGAAGTACTTCTGCTTGTATAATTGTTTAACGTGCGGTCGGGCCATTTTTATGATGTCCGGGCCTAGGAGGGTGCCCGCTTGCCATTTACACATTACAAGAGGTAGAGGCGTTTCTTCTGCAGTTGCAGCTCCTTTTAAGTGTTTTTCCCCTGGTTTTTCTAAAAGATCTAAAACGTCAAAAATTAGTTTTTGTATGTTGGGACTTTTCCAATCAAAGAGGGTATAGCTTATAAAGTGACGCAAACCAATCTCTCTGGCAACGCCCAATTTATTGGGATGAAAAAGCTCGCCGCCAAGGTCCCAGAGTAAGATTTTGCTATACATTGGTGCACACACTAATAAAAGAAGACTTAGCTTTTTAACCATGTTTACCACCTTGATAATGATTGATATACCTACTTTTCGGCGTTAGTATAGCTGAAAGTCCCACTATAAGATACTTAATTTTCAACCTTTTTTTTACCACGTTTACTCTTGCTAAAATTTTTCATTTCGCGGTAATCTACTTGCTGACAAAGTTGAATAATGTTATTTACGAAAGATATGCTCATGTTTTCTAAAAGAGAAGATACTAATGCACTCATAGATGCACTCAATGAAGCAATTCTAGCTTGTGAGCGGTGTATTGAGTCTAGTCAATACTGTATTGAAAATTGCACTGCGGAGCAAAAATGCAGTGAGGCTTACCATAAGTGTGTTGAGAATAGTAAGCAATGTGTTGTTGCTTGTAAAAATTCCATTAAGCGTTGCGAAGTAGTTATAAAGGAATGTAAAGAGCTTGGCAAAACCGAACATGTAGCTGCACTTAACGACTGCATTAAAATGGGTGGCGAGTGTATACGGGCCTGTGAACGAGTGGAAGATCAGTGCGTTATTGCTGCTGATTGCGTAAAAGCTTGCCGGGAATGTATCGCTGTATGCGATGACTATATTTCCACGTGTGATCAGTGCATAGAAAAACTGGCTATAGATTGAGATTCGCTCAAGAATGATTATTTTCAAATTAATTATGGTTGGTGTAAGTGCTCGTTATTAGCTCGTGGAGCAATCTCCACTTACCTGCTCATGAGGGTGTAATGTTGCCATTGCATCTTTAATTACCTTTGCCGAGTTCATGAAATTAAACAAATGTATAAGCAATAATGTAAATCATTGGCATAAATTACTGAAAAATGATAGTCTAGTTATCAAAAAATGACGAAATTTGATAACTGCGATAACATATTTAAGCATACGATCTTTTACTCAGCATAAGAATTTCGGCTTTTGCTCAACGAGCAAAGTGCAAAACCATAACACATCAAAAGTTCTATTTTTTTGATACGGGCGTATATAAAATTTTGAAACCTCGAGGGCCACTAGACTCAAACGAAGAGTCAGATGGAGCGGCATTAGAGACGCTTTTTTTGCAATCAATAAGGGCTATCAACGATTATTATGAATTAGGATACTCTATTCATTTTTGGCGAACGTTAGCAGGCAATGAAGTAGATTTTATTCTCTATGGTCCACGGGGATTTCATGCCTTTGAAATCAAGCGATCAGCAAATATAACCAGTAAAGCACTCAAGGGCCTTGAAACTTTTGGTCAAGATCCCTGAAGCGAAACGGTATTTGCTCTTTCTTGGTAAACAGCGGGAATATCATGGGTCAATAACTGCTATTCCTTTTGTGGAAGCTTTACGGGAGTTGCCGCAATTGCTTGGATAGCAATCTTATTTTTACGCTAAAAAGGCCATTTTTGGTCATGTATCTACTATTGATTATTTTGACTTTGAGTTTTTGTATCTTTAGTTAATGTTATTGTCATCGCATTAGTGATCTTATCAGCATAATCAGCTACATTCCACCTTGTTTATTTCCGGTTTGGCTATGAGCACTAACCTTTCAAGATGTTTTGCTAATGCGGCATTGTTAGAAGACAATGAGGCTTTATCATTGCGGAGCGGCATAGGAAATTTCCATGTGTCAATCAAAATATTTCAAAAAACTATTGCATTTAGCATGTTTTTTATAATAAAATAGAATAATAGACAATATAATTTTAGTATAAACATAATATAAACAATTAATTCTAAGGAGTATGCAATGAAAACGAAAAAAATATTTGCATTATTAGCGTTACTCGTGGTTGCCTTTGGTTCTGTAATTGAACTAAGTGCCCGCGGTGGCGGTGGTGGTCATGGTGGTGGCGGACATGGTGGCATGGGCGGTCGCGGTGGTCGTGGTATGGGCGGACGTGGCATGGGTCGAGGCGGTATGGGCCGTGGCGGTATGGGCCGTGGCGGACGTGGCATAGGTCGAGGCGGTATGGGCCGTGGCGGTAGAGGCTATGGTAGAGGCGGTAGAGGCTTCGGTGGCGGCTATGGTGGTTATGGTTGGGGCGGTGGCTTCTGGCCATACTATGGTTTAGGTTATGGCCTAGGATATGGCTATGATGGCTATGATGGTTATGATGGTTATAGCACCTATCCTTATTATTACACATCGTACTATGTCTAATAACTAGAGAAATAAGTAATAAAAAAAGACCTTCTTCGGAGGGTCTTTTTTTGTAAGAGGTCTGCTGTTCTAAGCAGTTGCCGTCTCATTTAAGTCGATGACGCCAATTGCGTTAGTTTCTAAAATAGTGAACCAAATGGTATTGTCAGGACCTTGGCAAATGCCTGCGGGTATGCTATTAGGTAGGTGCAAAGGAAATTCGGTGATGTGACCTTCAGGGGTTATCCTCCCTATCTTTTTACCATAAAACTCGGTAAACCAGACATTGCCATCTGGGCCAGCGGTTATACTTATTGGTAAACTATTAGGAGTTGGTATTGGGTATTCACTTATAATGCCCCTAGGAGTAATTTTGCCAATTTTATTAGCAATGCGTTCAGTGAACCACAGGTTCCCATCAGGACCTAATGTTATAGATGAAGGACCGGCTTGGGGCGTTGAAAGAATGAATTCAGAGAAAAGCCCTTCTGGGGTAATACGACCAATTTTATTACCGGACTCTTCGGTAAACCATATATTTCCATCAGGCCCTTTGGTAATGCCATAAGGATTACAATCGCTGGTAGGTAAACAAAATTCAGTAAGAATGCCTTCAGGGGTAATTCTGCCAATTTTATTTGCTGACTCCTGGGTAAACCATAAGTTGTTATCGCTGCCCACAGTTATACCAAGTGGATTGCTATGAGGTACAGGGAATTCATTTACTACTCCTTGGGTAGTAATAGATCCAATAGCATTGCCATAAAATTGGGTAAACCAAAGTTTTTCAAGAGGACCACTGATAATGCTCATGAGGTAATTATCAGGATTTTTTAAGCAAAATTCCGTAAATGTTTTATCCGAGTTTATTCGAACTATCTTGTTATTAGCATTAGCAAGAAACCAAATGTTTGCATCCGGTCCGCATGTTATGCCTAGCGATGCTCCCAGGTTATAAGGAAGAGGAAATTCTTTGATTTTTATGGCCTCTGCTATTGCCATGGTAAAGCATAGTGCAGCGGTTAATAAGGTTATCATAGTGGTTGCCTCTATAAAGATGAATTCAAGCAGTGTTACTTTAGCAAAACCAATAACCCGAACACAAGAATCCAACAAATTAGCACGAATGACTCGGTTCCAAGATGTCTCAAGGCAAGAGATCCTATCGTTTGAGCCATCTTGACTTCTGAGTTCTCAAGAGTTTGGCCAAGAAATTTGCATTGCTTGAGCAATAATTTGAGTGTTTTGTTAAAGTCTTTACAGAATGAGGGATAAAGCAGTAGCCTTGTTAATGCCAGAGGAGAATTGATTCATTCTTTTCTCAAGGGTTATAACTGGAAATAGCATTATCTAGGGGGAATGACCATGATTGCGTGCAAGAAAATGAGATTCTTATCATTATGTATATTAGTAGGTATAACCTCAATATTACATGGTATGCAGCAACCAGAAGAAGAGCGCAGGCAGCCGGAGCGTGAATCATCCCGCAGTAATAGTACTAGTGATTTTGAGCACTTAAGTAGTGGTAGTAACAGCAATAGTGATTTGCCTGCTAATCCCACAGATCGAAGAAGCGACGACGAGGCTGGTATATTTAGAGTTGATAGTATAGGCGGCGATCAAACAAGCACAAGTGATGAGGATCGTCAACCTTCTCCTCCGCATATTGTAACCCCACGTGATAATGATAATGCTTGGGTGATTCTGGGACAGGGGTCTGGTTCTGAAGGCAACTCTGACCGCAGCTCGAGCTCTGGTTCTGCAAGTGAAAGTGAGAGTGATGAAGAAGTTCCGGAAGATGATGCTGTGACTTCATCAGATGCATCAGAATCTGAAAATCTTGAACCTAGGATCACTTCAGGAAATCCTAAGCTTATGGCATTTATTGCTGGATCGATGATTGCAGTTGGATTTTATATAGCATATACGATCAAAAAGAAACCAGAGGAAAAACTGCGTCATGCATTTGCTTCGACGAAAGGCAAAGTAGAAAAGGGCATTGTTCAGCCCTTGGTAGCTAGCTGGAAAAAAATTTCGCAAGAGCCAGTAACCAAGGGAGATCTTCTGCGTTTTGCTCTTATGAGTGCGAGCTTATACGGGATATACAAATGTGCAAAAGCTAACTGACCTCAACGCATCCATACGTTAGGATAAGCATTATTTGCTAGTGCTTGACCACCTTGTGTGCCATAAGTAGCTACCCTTGTAGTTCTTTCAGGAACCGCTACTAATATGCCGGGGTCGCGATAACGAATGCCAGAGCTAATACGATCATTTGGATAATCTCCTGTCATGTAGTTAAGGGTAGTGGACCCTACACCAGCTGCAAAGAGATAGGTATTAACTAGCATGACTAGCAATCCCATTATTGTTAGATGTTTCATTCTTTAAACTCCTCTTTATGCTGGTTTATTTTTTTTACATCCTCTTCCACGACATACATGATGTGCTAATCCACCTTTGCGGCCTGCTCTTGCATGTTGCTCGGGTGTTCCACCTTGAACAGAACTTGTCTTAGGTTGGTTAGACGAATTTTCAATATGTCTTTCCATGGTATTATTATCATTTTTAATCATTTTGACCTCCTTATAGTAATTTTGTTTAATATGTACAGGTTTTTCTCATAGAGAGTCCTTAGTTTGATACTACTCATTTTGATCAGACCAAGTCAATAATTAAATTTCTAACTTGATTTAAATCATTCGACTCTACTCTATTTAAGTATAAAAATATAACTAAATTATTGACTTTTCAAGCAATTATTTTCTATTATAGTGTTATAATATGAATATTTTAATAAAAGCGACCCGAAGTATCTTTTGGGTCAACAGAAAGGATACACAATGGACGAAACAAATAAAAAACATCAAAATGCTGGCTCACACGATGCAACTAAGGCTGCTATGGGAAATCCACATGCTCCTGTAACTAACGCTCCTCATGGCAAACACATGGGTACAGAAAAAGCTGGCTCGATAGATGGCGCAAAAAATGTTGGGCCAATGAAAACTGAGCATGAAGCTGCAACACCTAAACATGAGGCTGCAATGCCGAAACATGAGGCTGCAATGCCGAAACATGAGGCTACAACACCTAAACATGAGGCTGCAATGCCGAAACATGAGGCTACAACGTCATCAAAAGATGGTAATAAAAGCAAATAGTTGTTGTCAATAATTTCTAGATCTACCCATGGCTGCCATTGGGTAGATTTTTTTTCCTTAAATAGACTCCTTATAGGACATTTTCCATTATTTTACATTACTGATGATAACGGTTCTATTGATTGAAACTGCAAATGCAAACGTTCTTGATTGAATTTTCTGCTAATCCCTAAGCGAAGTTAGAGATTAGCAGAATTTTATTGTGCCTAGCTAGAAATCAAGGAGCTTGTTGTTCAAGGGAAAAACCCCATTCATCTAAGATATCTTTTGCATGGCGTGCTACGTTGATCTTATCGAGGATCTTAAAGATAGTGCCATGCTCGTCTATAAGAAAAGTGATTCTTTTAGGGACAAACGGGTAATCTGGTTGATAGGCGCCGTATTTCTTGGCAACCTCTTTGTTTTTATCGCTCAGTAAAATATAAGGAAGATTATGGATAGCTCTAAACTTTTTAAGCTCTTCAGGGCTATCATAACTTATTCCTAAAACTACAATATTATGTCGCTTATACACATTATCCATATCTCTAAAATCCCATGCTTGGGCGTTGCATCCATGCGTATTAGCCTTGGGATAAAAATACACGACCACTTTTTTGCCTTTAAAATCGCTTAACGAATGAGCTTTCCCTTTATCATCAACCAGGGTGAACTCAGGAGCAGTATCTTGAGGTTTTAGAGTGGTTACCTTCTCTTCTTTCTGTTTGTGGGCTAATGGGCATTCAGATGGTTCTTGGGCGCCCAAAAGAGGATTGAGCCAGAAGGTGATGCTCAGTGCGCTTATTAAGCAGAATTGCATAAATGAAACTTTCATAGACTTCTCCTTTCAGGGGTAAAAATGTTCATATCATTACTAACTATAAAATTTTTGCTAAAGCATAATCAATAGTTTATTTTATTTAATATTATTCACTTGAATTAATTAATGTCGATAGTATGCGGCCAATCGAGTTGATATGCCTTAGCCTTTATGCTAGTACGCAGCTACTTGTAGAGTCTTGCGTATTATTTAAGGTCTATGCTACGGTGATTATAGGCGACCCCGGGTTACAACTGAAAAGGAAAGTTGTGGAGTTATTTGTATATGTATGGCAGATACTTGATCGAATGCTAGGCTTGGGTGTGGCTCAATGCTCTCTTACCCTTGAGCATATGTTTTGGCGATCGATTGTTGTCTATTTACTGACAATTTTTTTGATACGCTTGGGCCAGGGTCGCATTATAGGAAGACCCACCTCTTTTGATTTGGCTCTTGTTTTAATATTTGGCGGAGTCGTTAGCAAAGCTATTACGGGAAGTTCCCCTTTTTTGGCTACCTTGTTTGCAGGTTGTATTCTTATAGCACTCCATTGGCTTTTTTCATTGATTACAGTGTATTCAGGTTTTTGGGGTGCATTGCTCAAAGGCAGGCCTCAAATACTTATTAAGGATGGAGAGATACAATGGAGGACCCTTCAAAAAAATCGTGTCAGTCAGCGAGATCTCATGAGTGCCTTACGTTTGAATGGCAAGGTAACTGATACTCAAGAAGTAAAATTGGCCGTCCTTGAACGTAATGGAGACATAAGCGTTATTGCCATGCCTCAAAAGCCAACTGTTGTTGAGTACGAGGTGGAAAAAGGGGTGCAAAAAGTAGTGCTAGAAATATCATGTTCTCGGGGTCAACGTCCTTGTGATCAAGCAAATGTGACGAGTAACATTACGGACTCTTAGCGCCAGGTAAATAATTTGCTGATGCTATTAGCAATGGCAAAAGAAAGCTTAATGCCTAAAACCGATTGTAGCGAATGACCTATAGTAAACTTTCTGTAAGGTGAAAAAAAACTATCATACTCATTTTTGTTGTCAATTATTACCTCAGCGCTATATCTACCTAGAGCAGCAGCCCAGGGTAAACCTGCGGTAGCAGCTATATAATAGATATTTTTAAATCGTTCGTCACGGCCTGCAATAGGCATAAAATCTTTACTCAATCCAATCAGCCCCGGCCAAAAGTATTCAAAACTAATCTTGAGCTGAGGAAATTTTTCTTTAAAATAGCCGGTAAGCTTTGTATACAAAGTAGATGAATCATGAATGGCTTGACTTGCATACATAGTGCGTAAGCTACCACCACCTAAAAGGAGCCTGCGGCCATGAAGGCGATAATAGGTGTAGACAAGATCTGTATCCCAGACCATAAGATTCTCTTGAGGAAAAAGGGCACGTATGGTATTGGCAGTCAGTTCTGCTGACATCATGAGAAATGTTTGAGCATGATAAATACTGTCAGTAAGAGCTCCTAGATCGGGAATAAATCGGTCTGCGCATACGATTACTGCGTCGGCATGAACACGGCAGTGGGCTGTTGTAACTCCTTGAGCATCAAAAGCTAAGGCGGGTGTTTCCTCATACAGTTGAACGTTTGCTTTCTTTTGTAAGACATCTTTCATGGCCTGACAATAGCGATATGCATTAATACCAAACGAATTGGGATAGCGTACACCTGCAAAGTAGCCAGTAGAATTTAGCCAGGACGTTAATTGCTGTTTATCGTAGAAGGTACTGGTATAGCCAAGCATTTCTCGAGCTTCATTCTCCCTTTGTATTTCGCCAATAGTCCTGGAACTATTAGCTACTACCAGGGTATTCTGTTCCTGATATTCGCAAGGAAGACCAAATTGCTTGATGTTAGTGCGAATAAGCTCAACCCCTGAAATGACAAATTCCCAGAGTTCTTTAGCTTTAGCTGGGCCAAAATGTTTTATAAAACCTCGTAATGGTATTTCTGAGTCCGGGGTTATAAAACCTGAGCTTTTACCCGAAGCTCCCCCGCCACAATAGGCTTTTTCAAGAAGTACGACCGAATATCCTTTATCGGCAAAGCTATGTGCTGCACTCAAGCCTGCCATGCCTCCACCTATGATGACGACATCAGCACGTATATCTTCCCTCAGTTGTTTTGGGTGGATTTGAGAAAGTTGCCAGAAGACTTGATCTTGCGGCAACACGAGGTTATTCATCAAGGTTATTCGATATGCTTACGAATGGTAGTTAATGAAGCTAGTGCTAGTATTCCGATAGCTATCATGACATCACGAACTATGATATCTAAATAGGGATTGTGAATTATGAGCTCTGGAGAAAAACCATAATGGCCCAGACTCAGAAGATTGCCAACAACAATAAGCATCCATAATGCTCCGAGCCATGCACCAAAGTGAGTGGCAAAAGTGAGTATAAGCACGCCAATAGCGATTTCAACACATCCAATCAAAGGAATGAGTGTTTCTGGTGTTGTGTGCAGTAAGGCTAATACTGATGGGCTTACATATTTTGACCAATTGGTTAAGATTGAAAAAAATTTATCAGCGCCAGCAGCAATAAAGAAGAGCCCATAAGCGAGCTTTAAAAATAACCATGTCATAGTAAGTTTATGATATGCGTCAAAAGATCTATCCACCAGTTTCTCCTAGATAAAATGTGATTGTTTACTATGTTCAATACAATTTTTTAGCGAAAAAGGCAATGTTTTGCAAAAAATTTTAAAATCGATAAACTGTTATGTATATTGTTCGTTAAATAATAATAATAAAATAGGATAATATGAATAAATTGCTATTGCTTACTCTTTTTTGTGGTTCTTTGTACGCTTTCAGCGCACAAGCTACGATTATTTTCCTTAATGGCACTTCAAGTGCAGGAAAATCAAGCATAACCCGAGAATTGCAAAGTATACTTGGTAGATCCTTTGTTGTTGTATCTACTGATACATTTTTAATGGATGCATTGGTAGAAGAAGCTTATTCCAGGGGGCTTTTAAAAAGATCGGATCCCAAGCCACGGACGGCAAAAGAAATTAAAAAGCTTATTAATGCTTTACCAAAGAAGCAAGCTTCCGTCATGTACGGTGATTTTAAGCAGATTGTTATTGCTAATAATCACGCTATGTATGCCCATGTTGCTCACTTGGCTTGTCAGGGTTGGCATGTTATTATAGACCATGTCATGACGTTTGATGATGATATTAAAGATTGCTTGCAGACTTTAGGCGCATTTGATGTGTTTTTTGTGCTTGCTCATTGTCCGCTTGGCGAGCTTGTTCGTAGGGTATATCAGCGCAATAGCTCACAAGATAAAGCTGAAAAAAGAACCCTTGATTCTGTGTTGGGTCATTATGCTCAAGTACATTGTCCAGGTAGTAAAGATGATTTTCTGGAAATTATTTCTTACGAACAGATGTCTTACTATATAGATTTGGTACGCTCGAGTTTTCCAACCGTTAAGCTTTTTAGTGAATTTAAAGAATTCGTTATTAGGTACCTTGAGCTTGACCAGTGCAAATATGTCTATCTTTGTCCAAGCCTAGCGTATGATTATGTGATCAATACTGGTAATAAAAATCCACATACATGTGCTCAATCGATTGCTCAAGCTTTACACAAAGCCGGGGGTAATTATTCAGCATTTGCTGAAAATAAGCTCTGTTGCATATAACTTCAAGATAGTAACTATGCAAAAAAAGCCGGCATCGCCGGCTTTTAATTGATAGCTTTATATCCTTATTTACCTTGTCTTAGTAAATCTTCAAGTTGTTTTCTTTTAGCATCGATTTGCTGATGAAGATGATCATTAGCCTTATCTTGGTCTGTAGAACCAGTGCTATTTCTTCTTTGCGTAGCTTCTAATCTTCTTTTGTTAAGATGTTCAATTTGTCTGTCAATTTCCTCTTTTAATGTATCGGATTCGCTTAATGGTTTCTCAACTTCATGAGGGTTCAATTTTGGTTTAAAGATATCAGATTTTGGTCCAGTCTTTGGGTAAGTAACAGGATAGCCAGAAGGTTGCTTAGCATTTGCTTTTGCTTTTGCTCTTGCCCTGGCTCTTATTGCACGTTGTTCAGCAGTGGTCAATTTACGTGATTGTTGTGCTTCATTTAAAGCTTCTTTAGCAGTAGGTTCCGCTGCTTCTATTGGTTGCAAAAGCAAGGCTATTGTGCCTAGAGCTAAGATGCTACTTGTTTTGTTCATGCGAACTCCCCCTTCATTTAGTTAGTTAAAAGCAATACTATTGTACATACTGAATTATAAAATAGTGGTTTTTCGAAAGTCAACAGATCTTAGTTAATGAAGAGGTTTGCTTACCAAAGTGGCTTCTTTGCTTAATATATAGTTTAAGTTATAATATAAAACAAGACTAAAGAATATTTAATTAATTTATATTATACGAAATAAGGCTATAAGGAAAAATAAAAAAATTGATTTTATCAACCAGATGAAGGATGCAATGATTAAACCGAGTGTATATGTAAAATTTTTCTTGCTAGCATTCTGCATCTCATCTCTTTCAGCTATGGAAGTAGGTCAGCGCCAAGAGGATGAAGAGCTGAATCGGAGCCTTACGCATTGTGATGAAGAAGTCTGGGCACTGGTCAGCGAGATGGCTGGTGAGGCTAATGATTCAGACTATTGTAGCGATCTTGAAAGTGAATCAGATAGGGTTTTTTCATACAAAGATGATAGTCAGAATGTCCTACTCGCTTCAATAATAAGGCTAAATGAGGTCATCGGACTTCAAAAACAAGCATTGCAAGAGATAGAAAACTCGGGTCAAATACAACTTGATGGTGA
Organism: uncultured bacterium; assembly: GCA_963706585.1. Lineage (GTDB taxonomy): Bacteria > Babelota > Babeliae > Babelales > Babelaceae > MFD02248-292. Next base: position 1,031,547 of record OY970169.1, on the reverse strand, counting down.
TGCTCATTCTCTAAGTGATTGGCAAGCCTTCAGAGATGATGAAGAATCTGAAAATGTTGAAACATCTTTATTGACGGGTGTTAAAAGAAGTTGTGATGCTCGGGTTGTCGGGCAAGCCATGTCAAAGCGTCCAAAGACACATAGTCAAAAGAAAGATCAGTCAAAAAAGTCTTTAACATGTGATGAAGTAGGGTGCAACCTTACCTTTACAACTAAAGGCAATCTTAATAAACATAAAAATACGGTACATTCAGAAAAAAGGCCATTTAGGTGTGATGAAGCAGGCTGTAAGAGTGCATTTAAGGTGAAAGCTGATCTGAGTAGGCATAAAAGATATAAGCATTCTGATGAAAGGCCCTTTCAATGTGATGAGTTAGGATGTAATAAAGCAAGTAAGTCAAAAGGTGATTTGCTCAAGCATAAAATATATAAACATTCAGATGAAAGACCATTTAAGTGTGGCCAAGCAGGATGTGATAGTGCTTTTAAGAGCCAATCCAATTTGAATTTACATAAGAAGTGCAAACATGCATAAGAAAGACCATGATGAAGAATGATGTGATAGTGCTTTATAAGATTGGCACTTCATTGACAGAGCATAAAAAGTACAAACATTCAGGAGAAAAATCATGAAACAGATTGTAAAAATGCTTTTAAGACTCAATGGGAATTCAATAGGCATAAAAAAACTGTGAATAAAAAGGGCGCTAGGTTTTAACACTGTTACATTATAATCTGTTAACAAATAAGGAAACAATGATTAAGCCGGATTCATATTTAAAACTTTTCTTGCTAATTGGATGCATTTCTACTCTTTCAGCTATGGAAATTGATCAACCGCAAGAAGAATGCAGTCAGAGCATTTTGAGCTCTGACGAGCAAGTCTGGCAATTTGTCGATGATAGCGCTGATAAGATTGATATGACTCCGGATTCAGAATATTCTTCGGAGCATGAAAATGAATTAGATAGAACTTTTTCTAGCAAAGAAAGAAGTGATTGGGCTTTCTATTTTGCAGTGGTACAAGTAAATGAAGCAATTAGAAGTCAAAAACAAGCATTGAAAGAGATAGAAGACTCACCAAGAATTGATCTTGATAGTATTGATACAGAGTCTGATTCGGAAGATGATTTGGCTTGCCAAGATATCGATGAAGAAGTATCACATTTTCTAGATGAAGAACCCGAAAATATTGAATCAGTGTCCGCTGGCGTTAAAAGAAAATATGCTGTTCAAGCTTTGGACCAAGCACCATCAAAGTGCCCAAAGATAAACAAGCGAAAGTTGAATCAAGCAAAAAAACCATTTAAATGCGGTGAATCGGGATGCACTAGTGCTTTTAAGACTAATGGTGAATTGATTCAGCATAAGCAATATAAACATTCAGAAGAAAGACCATTTAAATGTGATGTATCAGGATGTCATACTGCTTTTAAAACTAAAAGTGATTTGAGTAGGCATAAGAAGCGAAAGCATTCAAAAGAAAGGCCATACAAGTGTAATGAAGCAGGATGCAGTAGTACTTTTAAGAGTCAAGGTGATTTGAATCGACATAAGAAGTATAAGCATTCAAATAGGCAGCCGTATACGTGTAATGAAGAAGGATGTAACAGTGCTTTTAAAGCTCAATTTGACTTGTCCATGCATATAAAAAGAATCCATTCAAAGGAAAAACCCTATACATGTGATAAATCCGGATGCGCACATGCTTTTAAGACTAAAAGAGATTTGACTCGACATAAGACTGTAGTTCATTCAGAAGAAAGACCATGTAAGTGTGACGAATCTGAATGTGATCGTGCTTTCAAGACCAAAAAAGGATTGAAACAGCATAAGCTTCTTAAGCATTCAGAGGAAAGGCAATTTAAGTGTAATGAAGAAGGTTGCAGTAGTCTTTTTAAAGCGCAAGGTGACTTGACTAAGCACAAGCAGCGCAAGCATTCAAATGAAAAACCATATAAATGTGATGAAGCAGAATGTGTTCGTGCTTTTAAAATTAATGGTGAGTTGACTAGGCATAAGAATCGAATGCATCGTCAAAGATAAGTTGTTACTAGTGCACGTAAGACTCGAGGAGGATTTGACGGGATCTAAGAAGCATGCCATAATAAAACAACGGATCAATTATATTTCTATTAAAAGTAAAAAATTATAAAAAAATAAGATTTATCAATAAAAATCGAGTATATCATGATTAATTCCAATTTATATGTAAAATTTTTCTTACTCAGCTGTTGCATTTCTTCACTCGTGGCAATGGAAATTGATCATCCACAAGAGGAAGAAGAAAGAAATCAATGTCTGGTGAATTCTGACGAAGAGCTTTGGGTGCTACCTGATAACATTGCTCAGAAGACTACGTTTTGTGATTCCGAACAAAGTAGCGACCCTGAAAGTGAATCAGATATGATCTTTTCGTACAAAGAGGACGAAGAACAACCCCTGCTGTTGCAAGCAGTAATGCGAATAAATAAAGCTATTAGAAATCAAAAACAAGTATTGCAGGAGATAGAAAAATCGCTGCCCATTGATCATGATTATACTGACACGGAAATCGGTTTGGAGATTGATTGTGACTGCAAGGACGTAGCTGAAGAAACCGAAACCGTTGGATCGGTATTATTGGTTGGTGCTAAAAGAAAATTTGAGGGGCAAGTCGCTGGACAATTGCCGTCAAAGCGGACAAAAATAAGCAAGCCAAAGTTAGATCAATCAGAAAAGTCATTTAAATGTGATGAAGAAGGATGCGACAGTGCTTTTACGACAAAAGGCAATTTCAATAAGCATAAGAAAACTGTCCATTCAGAAAAAAAGCCATTTAAATGTAATGAAGAAGGATGCAATAGTGCTTTTAAGTCTCTAGGCAATTTGACTAAGCATAAAAAGCGCAAGCATTCGGAAGAAAGATCATATAAATGTAATGAAGTAGGATGTAATAGTGCTTTTAAGAGCCAAGGAAATTTGACTAAGCATAAGAAGTATAAGCATTCAGAAGAAAGACCATTTAAATGTAATGAATTAGGATGTAATAGTGCTTTTAAGAGCCAATGGGAAGTGAATCAGCATAAGAAGTACAAGCATTCAGAAGAAAGACCATTTAAGTGTAATGAATTAGGATGCGATTGTGCTTTTAAGACTAAAGGTGAGTTGACCGGACATAAAAAGCATAAGCATTCGGAAGAAAGACCATATAAGTGTGATGAAGTAGGATGTAATAGTGCTTTTAAGATTAAGGGTGAGTTGACTGGACATAAAAAGCATAAGCATTCGGAAGAAAGACCATATAAGTGTGATGAAGTAGAATGCAACAGTGCTTTTAAGTCTCAAGGTAATTTAACTAAGCATAAGAAGCGCAAGCATTCACCAGAAGGACCGTATAAGTGTAATGAAGTAGGATGTAATAGAGCTTTTAAGTCTCAAGATAATTTAATTGAGCACAAGAAGATCGAACATTGTATAACATTAGCGTAACCACCCTATTTCTATTAAAGTAAAAATTATAATACAAAGTGATTTAGTTAGCGATTTGAGAGATATAATGATTAAACCGAAATTATATGTAAAATTTTTCTTACTAACCTGTTGCATTTCTTCACTCGTAGCAATGAAAATTGATCAACTACAAGAGGAAGAAGAACGAAATCAGCCTGTTAAGCATGCGCAAGAGGAAGTCTGGACATTTGTCGATGATGGAGCTGAGAATAATTTGACTTGTGATTCTGCACATAGGAGCGATCCTGAAAGTGAATCAGATATGCTCTTTTTATCCAAAGAGGGTATGGAACAACCCCTGCTCCTGCAAAGAGTGATGCGAATAAATGAAGCTATTAGAAAACAAAAACAAGCATTGCAAGAGATAGAAAGTTCAATCGATCAGGATCAATTACAAATTGATGATGAGACCGATACAGTCACTTGCTTACAGATTGATTGTAATGACCAAGACTTGGAAGAAGATGAGGCATCAGATGAAAGAATTGAGGGCTCTCAGGCAGCTTTAGTGGCTGGTGCTAAAAGAAAATTTGAGGTCCAAGTCTCTAGACAAGAATCATCAAAGCGACCAAAGATAAACGAGCAAAAGAAAGATCAATTAGAAAAGCTATATACGTGCGATGGAACAGGATGTGATAGTGCTTTTAAGACTCAATCGGCATTGAGTCGGCATAAGAAGCGAAGGCATTCAGAAGAAAGACCATTTAAGTGTAATGAAGTCGGTTGTGCAAGTGCTTTTAAGACTCAGAGTGATTTGACTCAACATAAGAAACATAAGCATTCAGAAGAAAGACCATTTAGGTGTGGTGAAGAAGGGTGTAATAAGGCTTTTAAGAGTAAAAGCCATTTGGCTGACCATAAGAAACATAAGCATTCAATAGAAAGACCATTTAAGTGTAATGAAGAAGGTTGTGCTGGTGCTTTTAAGACTCAAAGTCATTTAACTCAACATAAGAAGCTCGTGCATAAAGATCAAGCAGAAAAGCGATTTAAGTGCGATGGAACAGGATGCGACAGTGATTTTAAAACTCAAACGGAATTGAATCAGCATAAGAAGCGAAGGCATTCGGAAGAAAGACCGTTTAAGTGTGTTGAAGAAGAGTGTAATAAAGCTTTTAAGACTCAACCTGAATTGAATACGCATAGGAAGCGAAGGCATTCGGAAGAAAGACCGTTTAAGTGTGTTGAAGAAGAGTGTAATAAAGCTTTTAAGACTCAACCTGAATTGAATATGCATAAGAAGCGAAGGCATTCCGAAGAAAGACCGTTTAAGTGTAATGAAGTGGGTTGTGCAAGTGCTTTTAAGACTCAAAGTGATTTAACTCAACATAAGAAACATAAGCATTCAGACGAAAGACCGTTTAAGTGCGGTGAAGAAGGGTGTAATAAAGCTTTTAAGAGTAAAAGCTCTTTGGCTAACCATAAAAAGCATAAGCATTCAGAAGAAAGACCATTTAAGTGTAATGAAGAAGGTTGTGCAAGTGCTTTTAAGACTCAAAGTCATTTAACTCAACATAAGAAGCACGTGCATGGTAAAAAACTGGGTTAACTTTTTTCTATTAAAATAAAAATTATAAAAAAAGATATTAAGATGAGGGATGCAATGATTAGACGGCATTTATATATAACATTATTCTTACTACCCTGTTGTATCTCACCTCTTTCAGCTATGGAAATTGTTCAGCAGAAAGAGCAAGAAGAACGAAATCAAGTTGATAGGACCGCTGATGAAGAGGTCTGGACTTTTGAGGAAGACATACCTGATAAGACTTATTTGACTTGTGATGCACAATCCGATAGCGATCCTGAAAGTGAATCCGACCGGTTCTTTTCGTACAAAGAGGGTCGTGAAGAAGCCGTACTAGCAGCAGTAATACGAGTAAATGAAGCTATTAGAAATCAAAAACAAGCAATGGAGGAAATAGAAAGCTCAATTGCTCAGGAAGAATTACGAATTGATGATGAGTTGAATACCGACTTTGAGTCAATGGTTAATTGTGATGCACGAGACGTTTACGAAGATGAAGCATCAAATGAACAAATTGAAGGCCAAGCAGCGTTATTGGTTGGTGTTAAAAGAAAATCTGATGAGTGCTCTGCTAGGGGGCAAATGCCATCAAAGCGCCCAAAAATAAACAAGCAAAAAAAAGATCAGGCAAAAAAACGCTATAAATGTAGTGAAGCAGGTTGCAATAGTACTTTTGTGAGTAAAAGTAATCTGAATAAGCATAAAAAAACTGTGCACTCTGATGAAAGACCATTTAAGTGCAATGTAGATGGGTGTGATAGTGATTTTAAGACTAAAAGTAGCTTAAGACTCCATAACAAACGTAAGCATTCAGCCGAAAGACCATTTAAGTGTAATGAGCAAGGTTGTACTAGTACTTTTAAGAGCAAATATGAATTGAATCAGCATAAGCAATATAAGCATTCAGAAGAAAGACCATTTAAATGTGACGAAGTAGGATGTAATATCGCTTTCAAGTCCCAACAGGGGCTGAATTCGCATAAGAAGCATAAGCATTCAGAGGAAAGAGCATATAAGTGCAATGAAGAAGAATGTACTAGTGCTTTTAAGACTCAAGGTGATTTGGCAAGCCATCAAAAGCGTATGCATTCAAAGGAAAAATTATATAAGTGTACTGAAGGAAGCTGTATGAGCGCTTTTGCGACTCAGGGTGACTTGAATAAACATAAGAAGCATAAGCATCCAAAAGAAAAATTATATAAGTGTAATGAAGAAAGCTGTATGGGCGCTTTTGCAACTCAGGGCGATTTGAATCGACATAAAAAAGCTCATTCAGAAGAAAGACCTTTTCGATGCAAAGAAGAAGGATGTAATAGTGCTTTTAAAATGCAGTGCGAATTGAATAAGCATAAGAGGCGCAAGCATTCAGAAAAAAGACCTTTCAAATGTAATAAAGAGGGATGTAAAAGTGCTTTTAAGATGCAAGATGACTTGAATAAGCACAAGAATCGTAAGCATTCAGAAGAAAGACCATTTACATGTAATGTAGTAGGATGTACTAGTGCTTTTAAGACTAAAAGTGATTTGACTAAACATAAAAGCCTAATGCATAGTCAAACATTAGATTAATCCTATTGTTTTTAAGGTAAGATTAGACAAAAATTCATTTTATCAACAAGATAATGGACATAATGATTAAGCCATATGGATATTTAAAATTTTTCTTACTAACCTGGTTCATTTCACATCTAGCAATGGAAATTGATCAACAGCAAGAAGAAGAACATGAGCAGGGCATTATCGAGTGCGGTGAGAAAGGCTGGACATTTCTCAATGAGATAGCTAAGAAGACTAATATGACTTTTGACGCAGAGTATACTATCGATAATAAATCAGACAGAACAATTTCTAAGAAGGCAGAAAGTTATAAAACTATTCTTCTTACAATAACACGAATGAATGAAGCTATCAGAATTCAAAAGCAAGCATTGCAGGAGATAGAAAGCCCCTTGGCAATTGAGCATGAGGGTGCTGACATGGTTTCAGAGGTAGATGCGAGCTTCCAACACATTGATGAAGATGGTATAGTGTGTTTCTTAAATGAAGAAATAGAGTATCATGAAGCAGCATTATTGGCTGGTATTAAAAGAAAATCTGATGTTCAAGCTGCTGAGCAAGGCTTGTCAAAGCGCCTAAAGAGAAACAAGGAAAAAACGGCTCAAGCAGAAAAGCCATTTAAATGTGACGACTCAGGATGTCAAAGTGCTTTTACGACTAAAAGCAATTTGACTCGACATAAGAAGCGCAAGCATTTAGGAGAAAGACCATTTAGGTGTGATAAAGCAGGATGTAAAAGTGCTTTTAATACTAAAAACAGTTTGACTACACATCAGAAGTATAAGCATTCAGAAGAAAGACCATTTAAGTGTAGTGAAGATGGATGCAATAAAGATTTTAAGAATAAAGGTATTTTGAGTAGACATTGGAAAAGCAAACATTCAGAAGAAAGACCATTTAAGTGTGATAAAGCAGGATGTAAAAGTGCTTTTAAAACTAAAAGTTATTTGACCGCACATACTAAGAGCAAGCATTCAGAAGAAAGACCATTTAAGTGTGATAAAGCAGGATGTAATAAATCTTTTAAGGCTAAAGGTGCTTTACAACAACATAACCAACACAAACATTCAGAAGAAAAGGCATTTAAGTGTGCTGAAGTAAGCTGCAATAGTGCTTTTAAGACTAAAGGGGGATTGAATCGGCACAAGAAAAATAGGCATACAAAATGAAAGACCATTTCGGTGTGATGAAGAAGGATGCAATGATTAAATCACATTCATACTTAAAATTTTTGGTACTAGCCTGTTGCATTTGGTCTCTTGCAGCGATGGAAATAGATCAAGCACAAGAGGAAGAACGAGCTATAAATTCAGATGAGGAAGTTTGGATAATTGTCCATGATAGAGCTGAAAAGAGTACCTTAATTAGAGATTCAGAGCATGTTAGTAATCCTGCAAGTGAATCAGCAGCGTTTTTTTCATATGAGGATGATGCAGATGCGATTCTGAACAAAGTAATACAAGTAAATGAAGCTATTAGTCTTCAAAATAAAGCATTTAAAGGGATAAAAAGTTCAATAGCTCCATGGCAATTACCAATTGATGAAGATGGTATTGATACAGACATTGACCAACTGACTGATTTGTATGCCAAGAGCCAGGATGAAGAAGAAACATCAGATGAAGGAACCCACGCCCAAGCGGTATTATTGGCTGGTATTAAAAGAAAATCTGAGGGTCAAGTTGGCAAACCACTATTAAAGCATCGAAAGCTCTACGGGCTAAAGGAGGATCAAGTAGAAAAGCCATATACGTGCGATGAAATAGGATGTATTGGTGCTTTTAAAACTAAAACTGAATTGAATCAGCACACCATTCGTAAGCATTCAGACGAAAAATCTTATATGTGTGCTCAAAGCGGATGCAACAGTGCTTTTAAGACTAAAGGAGAATTGAATAAGCATCAGACATACAAACATTCAGCCGAAAGACCATGTGCTTGTGATGAATTAGGATGTACTTGTGTGTTTAAGAACCAACATGCCTTGGATAAACATAAGAAACGCATGCACTCGGGAGAAAGACCTTGCAAATGCGATGAGCAAGGATGTATTAGTGCTTTTAAGACTAAAAGTGAATTGAATCAACATAAGAAGCGTATGCATTCAGAAGAAAAGCCACGTAAGTGTGATGAGCAAGGATGTACGAGTGCTTTTAAGACTAAAAGTGAATTGAATCATCATAAGAGGCATAAGCATTCAGTAGAAAGATTGTTTATTTGTGATCAAATCGGATGTACGAGTGCTTTCAAGAGTAAAAGTAACTTGGCGGTGCATAAGCAACGTAAGCATTCCAGTGAAAGACCGTTTACCTGTGATGAAAAAGGATGTGGTAGTGCTTTTAAGGCTAAAAGCGATTTAACGAACCATAAGAAACATAAACATTCACCTGAAAGACCGTTTACTTGCGATGAAAAAGGATGCGCCAGTGCTTTTAAGGCTAAAAGCGATTTGAATAATCATAAGAAACATAAGCATTCCGAGGAAAGACGATTTGAGTGTGATGAAGCAGGATGTAAGAGTACTTTTAAGACTAAAAGTGCTTTGAATCAACATAAGAATAGATCACATAGTAAAACAATCAATTAATCTTGTTTTTTTGGTAAAATTAAAAAAAATTAATGTTATAAGTCTAGATGAGGCATGCGATGATCAAACCTTATTCACATCTAAAATTTTTGTTACTAACCTGTTGGATTTCATCTCTTTCATCTATGGAAATAGATCAAACGCAAGAGGAAGAGCGAAATCTGAGTAATTTCCTGTGCGACGAAGAAGTCTGGACCTTTGTAGAAGATAGAGCAGATGGAACTACTGAATTAGAGTTTACTGGTGATCATGAAAATGAATCATCTATGATGGTTTCTAGCAAAGACGTAGATAAGAAAGCTATGATGCTTGGCGTGTTTCAGGTAAATGAATCTATAAAATGCCAAAAGCAAGCAATGCAAGAGTTAGAAAGCACATTAGCTCAACGCCAAATGCTCATTGACTATGGTGATAGCGATACAGATACTGACTCACAGGTTGAATTAGAGCAGCAATACGCGGATGAACTATCTTACTTCCCAGATGAAGAAAATGAATGCTGCAAAGCATCATTATTGGCGGGCATTAAAAGAAAAGTTGTTGTTCATGCCATCGGACAAGCACCATCAAAGCGCTCAAAGATAACCAAGTCGAAGCTAGATCCATCCGAAAAACCGTTTAAGTGTGAAGAAGACGAATGTAGTGTTGCTTGTAAGTCTCAAGCTGATTTGAATCATCATAGGAGGCGCAAGCATTCAAACAAAAAGCCTTTTACCTGTGATGAAAGAGGATGCACGAGCGCTTTTAAGTCTGAAAGTGATTTGATTCGGCATAAGAAGCATAAACATTCAGAGGAAAAGCCATTTAAGTGTGCTGAAGGAGGATGCACAAGTGCTTTTAAGACGCAATGGAGATTGAATGAGCATAAGAATTATGAACATTCTGAAGAAAAATTGTGGAAGTGTAATGAGCAAGGTTGCAATAGTACTTTTAAGTGTCAAGGTGAACTGAATCAGCATAAGAAGCATAAACATTCAGAAGAAAAACCTTTTAAGTGTAATGAAAAAGGATGTACGAGCGCTTTTAAGGCCAAAAATCAGTTGACTCAGCATAGTAAGCTCAAGCATTCAGTAGAAAGACCATTTAAGTGTAATGAAACAGGATGTATGAGTGCTTTTAAAGCCAAAAATCAGTTGACCCAGCATATGAAAATTCATTCAAAAGATCGGCCGTGTAAGTGTGAAGAAGAGGGATGTATTAGTTCTTTTAAGACTCTCAGTGACTTGAATAAGCACAAAAAGCGTAAGCATTTGAAAGAAAGGCTATTTACGTGTGATCAGCAAGGTTGTACAAGTGCTTTTAAGGCTAAAATTCATTTAACTCAGCATAAAAAAATTCATTCAACAGATCGACCATTTAAGTGTGATAAAGAAGGATGTAATAGCACTTTTAAGCGCCAAGACCATTTGACTCAACACAAAAAGCGACTACATGGTTAGCAGTACACTAAATCTAACGCGCTATAAAAAATCAATTGTATCAACCTTCCGCTGATTTGATTCTTCGACTGTCTTCTGCATATGGGTCACTATGACGGGTGCATATCAGATCAACAACCTTATTTTTAGTTCTCTTATTATAAATACCCGATAAATTAAGGTAAGAAGAAGTTTTGGTACCACTAAGGTGTGGTGGTACAATTAGCATACAACCTTATTTTGATTAACCGCATTCTTATGAGCTCTTCCTAAGAAGAGCGCGATAAAGAACCACATACTTACACAGCTTAGTGAAGCGAGTGTGCTAAAAATCATGAAATAGCTGCCAAGTGAGACAATCGCAAGGTTAATTCCAGATCCCATCGCTTTTGAGCCCCGAAATCCAAAAATATCAATCCATGCTTTTGCTTTATATTTTGTTTCAATGCTTGTAGGAATATACAATTGCTCTTTTGATGGTTGATGGAGTGCATAATTAAGTGCATTGGCAATTATCATGACCCACATAATAATGGTGATGTTGGTTGAAGTAGTAAGCACCGTTAATAAGCCCATGATCAGTGGAGAAAGAGTAAGCGTGAGGGTGAGGCCAAGCCAGCGCGTAAAATTGCGCATACCCAATAACAAACTCACAAAAGCGACGATACCGGCCATAACACCAAATTGACCTAAATACTTGGTTAATGCCTCTCCTTGATAGAGCAATGCCGCAAGCGATTTAAACCGATAATCAAAGAGTGCGTAGACAATTTCGTAAAAGCAAACAATAGCAAAAATACCAAATACATACGGACGTGAAAATAAAAAGCCCAGTCCTTGTGCAAAATCGACGTCCTTAGTGTCATGTTCGGTTAATGGAAAGCCTTGAAGATCTTTGCTATCAACAACGGTAATAAAATATTTTAGTAAAGGGATAAGCAGAAGAATTCCAGCGGCGCCGCTTGCTGCTAGAATTCCTGTTCCCCAAGATTCTGCTTGTCGGACTACTAAGAGTGGCCCGAGGATATTTCCTATTTGGCCAAATAAGGCAATAATGCCATACCCTTTTTTAGCCGATTCAGGCGTTGTGGTATCGGCAACGATTGTCCAAAAGAGGGTGATCATAATGGAACCAAAGCTTTCAACAAAAACATACCAGAGCCACCCGGTAATGCGATGAGGACAAGCATCTAGATTATTAACTCCATAGGTGCCATGACCGAGAAAATAAGCAAAGGTGAGAGTTCCAATGCCAAAGAATAAACAGGCTAAGTAAAACAAATGATCTCGCTCAAACCAATCTATGAGCTTATTGTAGAATCCAACTAAAGGTATCGAGACTAAAAAAGAAGCCCACTTTACGTGAGGTATAAACACAGAACCATTTATCGTGATAAAAGCACTATCCTTTAAAGTTCGCAGCAGCCAGTTTATGGCAATTGTTAATGCAAAAATAAGGCCTAGCAAGAAAAATTTTTTAGCTTCTCCTCGGTTGACATTGCCAAACCAGGATTTGAATAGGTGAACTAGCATCACGTGTTACCTTGCCTATGAAGATCCTAAACTGTTCTGCTCGTTTATGTAATAGAAATTGTCCCAAACTTTTACTATAAGAAGTGTTGATGTTAGTAGTATAACAAAACTGCAAAAAATAGCATTTATTATAAGATATCTTTTGCAGTTTCTAGATTACTTGTGCTGGTCAGCATATGCTTTTAACTTACAAATTGAAAACATCTATTCCATCGGATTTTTGACCAAAAACTCATTGGATGTTTAAACAGATCAATGAACCACCAAGATTCTTCGCTGTCCATTGACCAGATACGAAATACGATGCGGCCATGAATGAGCTTACCCGAAAGAATACCAAAAGCGCGAGAATCACCACTATTTAAGCGATTGTCACCCATAACCCAGAATTGATTGTCTTTAAGAGTAACATCAAAAATGTCTTCTTTTCTTGGGGTTCCTGATAGGATAATTTGATATGGTTTACCCGCCGCATTTAAAATAATTCTTGAGGCATCTATAGCGTAAAAGGGTTGTGAAGACCCAAACGGTTTGTCGGGATCGAAGGTCCTTAAGGTAGAATTTTCACTCATGATGGGAAGTTCAGTTGATCCGTACCAGCCTTTTGTCGAATATTGATACCCATCATGATAACGTGCAGCCATTTTTGTTGGTGACATATCATTCCAAACACGAATGAGGGGATACTTATTAACAAAGGGTTGATCCAACTTGGTGTCATTTAAATAGATAACAGGATTCCCATCTTCAATTTTACCAACAATGTGATCTCCCGGCCCAGCTATGAGCCGCTTGGTCCAATTGGATGGTCCGTAGACATAATTTTGGAACCAATTCATGAATGGATTTTTTGAGTAGTTAAACCCTAAGGAAGAAACTGATTTATCAGGTGAGTTAAATGCTATTATTTCTCCCTTCTTTGGGGCCCTAAACCAATAAGTAAGCTTATCGGCAAAAAAACGTTCACCTACCAAAAGTGTTGGCTCCATAGAGCCAGTTGGTACTTGGTAAAGTCCGAAGACGAAGGTACGAATAGCAAATGCTATAGGGATAATAACAAGAAGATCGGTCACAAATTTTGGTAAGAAACGATTTTTAAGCGAGTACGCCATTGTAGAATCTTTCAAGCTAGGAATTCTTCAAACTATAAAGGTAAGTATACACCAAAACCTCCCCATTGCCAATTAGTTCTATCGTAGCGCAAAAACGATCTTATCTTGCCTGACACGTGGCCAATTTAAAGTGGCTTGTAAATCTATTGACTATTTGCAACTTTTTTATTTATAATAAATGTATAATACAATTGAAGTGTTTAATGTTCTATAAGGAATGATTGGAGTGATTACTATGAATAAATTGTATACCGTTGCAATGCTTGCGATTATGAGTGTTGTAAGCATTCATAAGGTGCGATCTATGGAAAGGCGCCGAGTCTCAGATAACATAGAAACAGTAGAGGTGCAAAATAAGACTGGGTTTGATTTACAGCTCGGGCTGGCACACGCGGCTGGCACCCTCGAAGATTTAGGCGAGGTAAAAGCTAATACCGCAAAGATTAAGCGAATAAAACCTGATCGAGGGGCCTCATTGCTACTCTGGATTCATCGTGGGGGCCAAAATGTAGATACAACCTATGTTTTAGGACAAGATAAATCTGTAATTCTTGAACTAACGTATGATCCTGCAGAAAATGAGCTAGTTATTGCTAAAAATCCTGCGCAAGCGATGACACAGTAAAAGCTCAAGAGAACTTTACGCGAAAAATTAATCGGGAAACTGCCTCTAAGCGAGCTTAGAGGCTTGCCTGCATGCCACCTCAATTCCTACAAGATGCTGTTTCAAATACCCTTCCTCGAGAAAGAGAACTCATTGGCTGATCGACTGAAGCTAATAAACTGAGCATTCCTGTTAAATATATCAAGAGATCTCTAGTACTAATTCTTTTTATAGCACATAATTATTGGTAGTTTTATTGTTCTGATAATGATATCTTCTCATATGCTAGTAATGAGCTTAAGAGCGCTTCATGATCAATAATTATTAACAGGCAAACCTCAAGATGAATATCATACTAAACAGCATATTTTGGATACTAGTATCGGTACATAATGCCGGATATTCGATGGATAACACTCTTTGTTCACTTGTTACTCAAGGAGATTTGGTTGGTGTTTCGCGATGTCTCCAGTGCAAGCGTGTTAACGTTAATGCAGAAGATCGAGCTCATAATACTCCTTTATTGATTGCAGCTAAGAAAGGCAACCTGCCAATCGTTTCAGTGCTTCTGCGAGAAGGGGCAAATGCCAATGCAATTACCTCAGCCGATGAAGCACCATTTTTATCTGCAGCTCAGTCTGGCAATTCTGTAATAGTGAATTTTTTACTTGAACATGGAGCTAATGTTAATTTAAAGGTTAAATCAGGGCTTACACCGTTAATGGTAGCAGCTCGGTTTGGTCACGGCCACCTAGTAAGGCAATTTTTAAGCAAAAATGCAGATTATAATGATACCGATCAAGGTGGTAAAACTCCATTGATCTGGGCAACTGTGACTCCCGGTACTTCAATAGGTCGTAGACAAATAATACAAAGCCTGATTCAAAAAGGCGCTCAAGTTAATTCACAAGATAAAGAGGGCAATACGGCCCTTATGTATTGCGTCCAAAATGGATTTAAGGATGAGACTCAGATTCTTTTGGAAAATGGGGCTGATGCGTTATTAAAAAATATGCAAGGTCTTAGTGCTGTAGATTTAGCGGTTGCCAAGCCAGACATTCTGGCGTTGTTGAAGGGCGCAAGCGGAGAATCTACTAGTAAGAGTCCAGCTGTATCTGGTTATACGGCAACAGCAAGGCGAGGGGCAGCAGCTAGCTCTGGCTTTGGCTATAAACAGCTGCCTCCATTATTAGCTGCGATTGATAAAGGTGATATAGAAGAGATTATGCGTCTCATGGAAGATTCGGCAACATATAATAAGCGTAATGCAATCTTTAACAATATAGATACCCCATTGGTCTATGCAGTGAGCAAAAATAAAGAAGAAGTTGTGAAAGTTCTTCTATGGTTTGGAGTTGATATTAATGCTCCAAGTAGATATGGTCATACGCCATTAACGGCAGCAGTTGAAGCAGGTAACAAAAACCTTGTAGAGCTATTGCTTGCTGAAGGCGCTCATGTAAATATTGTTGGCAAAAATCGTATGACTCCGCTCATGATAGGTGCAACAAGAGGCAATAAGGAAATAGTTAAACTTTTACTTTCTTATAATGCAGACGTGACTATTGAATCGCCATTGCAGACGACTGTAATTGAAATGATTGAGCAAAAAAGCTTTATTGAAGCATCTGAACAAAAAAAATTTAAAGAAATAGCCGAGTTATTAAAGAAATCTCTGATTTTTGTGCCTGATGATATTGCTGTGCCTAGCTGTTGGCTTGAGCAAGATGCAGATGTTCAGCTAAAGACTCAAGATGTTAATTTTAATAAAAAATGTCACTTTAGAAAAAAAAGCCATTATGAGCCAAAGACTACGGAAGGCCGACGGTTAATCATCTGGATTCTTGTCCATGGTACATGGGGAACTGAAACGCCAAGCTTTTTTGATGACAATAATCCTTATAACCAAAACTATAGGCATATTAAACGTACAGCAACGTGGTACGCAACTAAAAAAAAGATGCCATTAGATTTCTATTCATTTAAATGGTCTGGTGACTGCAATGATCAAGCCCGTAAAGAAGCTGCGGAGGTCCTTGCACTATTTCTAAAAGAAAAAGAAACTCTTGATCCTCTGGTCGTGGTGCTTGCTCATAGTCATGGATGTAATGTTGCTAATATACTCAGTCAAATAGTTGACGAAACACATCCACTTCATTGGCTTATTTACTTTGCTTGTCCCATTCGAGAAGAAAAATGGTATGCTCCAACAAATTACCGACAGCTGCTCTATTTTTACTCATTGTCAGATCGTGTTGCCCCACTTGCTAGAATGATGGGAGCGGAGATAAAATCAGGCAGAATTGTAAGTCAAATTGCTAAGTTTTTGTATGGAGATAATGAATTTGCAGCACCCGAAGGTAAAATTTCGGTAGGAATTCATACAAAGCTTAATGGTAATAATGCTGGTCATGGAAATATTGTTAATATAGTTGCACTCTTGAAAAAGATCATGAAAAAGCTACATAATAAGTTTTTCTTTCACTACAGTTATAGTGGTAATTTTTTCTTGAATGGTGATTTTGACGGTTGTGAAAAGCCTGTGTATTTAGTTGTCATGCCATTAGCTGAGCATGATATTGCTCTCTCGGATTATTTGGGAAAGAGTAATACCCCAACTCTTGATCTGAAAACGGAATTGGCTGAAGCTGATCGGCAGAGAAAGCGCTTTAGGAAGAAATATCGTGGAGAAATCTATCAGTAATGAATAGCGATTTTTTGAAACCTTGGTAGTCTAGCTGCTAAAATATTTAGCAAAGTCCACTACCGAGCCTAAAGGCCTTGAAAAAACTCTGTTGAAAATGGTATAAGCAAATTTTGGTTATCTTATAAGGACGTTAAAAGCCCATCTGGTAAACATGTATTGCTAGCTAGCAAAAGAGATAACATAATCATCAATTTGCTTAAGGTATTTTTCTTTTCGTGATGTATCTAAGAAAGAAGTATTAATTGAATTGCGAGCAAACTGTGCCAAATCTTGGTTAGTTGCCCCTAAATGTTGGGCAACTGCTTGATAATTTTCAGCAATATAGCCGTTAAAATAAGCTGGGTCATCGGAATTGATTGAAACGACAAGCCCTGCTTTAAGCATGCGCATTACTGGATGCTCTTGTAGTGTTTTGTATATTCCTAATGCGATGTTTGATAATGGGCAAATGGTAATGCCTATTTGTTTATGTAAGAGTTCTTGTACTAGTGATTGATCTTCCCAGCATCGCACACCGTGGTCGATGCGTTCTGCATGCAATAGGTTTAGAGCTTCGCGAATCTCTTGCGGGCCATCTTGCTCTCCTGCGTGGGCGACAATATGATAGCCATAAGCTCGGGCTTGGGCAAATACATGCTTAAATTTAGATGGAGGATTGCCAGCGGCATTAGATGCTAATCCTATACCAATAATTACATCTCTATGTGGCAATGTTTGCTCTAGAGCTATAAAAGCTTCTTGTTCTGTTAAATCACGCTGGAAGCAGAGAATAAGCGAGCTGCTGATGTTCAGTAATTTTTGACCTTCTTGTAAGCCAGCTTTCAATCCATTAATAACAATATCTGCGTTAATGCCACGCTGAGTATACATTTGAATATCAAAAAATATCTCAGTATGAACAACTCCCTGCATTGAGACTTTCTTTAGGTATGCTAGTGCTAGATCATAGAAATCTTGCTCTTTTTGTAGGACCAGCGAGGCATAATTGTAGCGAGCTAGAAAGCCAATCATTTCATGAAAGTCTTTGCTCGGTTGGTTTTGCTGATTGAGCTTAACGCCGTTTCTTTCTGCTAGCTTTTCCATGAGCTCAGGCTCGAGAGTGCCCTCAATATGGACGTGTAGCTCAGCCTTTGGAAGATTGGTTATGAAAGTATTCATGAGAAGTGTTTCTTATAACGAATAATGGCATAGCTTTGAGTCGAGTATAATTTTTTTATAGTCGGAAGCAAGAAGAAATTTAAACCTTATATTACAGAGCTTGAGACTGGCACGCATCTCAAGATGTGAACTTTAACGTTCTCTCATAACTCCCTCAGTTTGCTTGCAGTTGCTATGGCTTAAGCTGGTCAATGCTAGCTCTTTCAAGCCAATGGCCTAAAGGCCATGGTGGTTGACTGGATAATTTTAGCCCTACTGGTGAGATTTATCTTTTTGCCACTGATAGCAGTTTGGCTTTAGCCTATTGCCAGAATGATCCCAATAACAAATCATTAGATTCGGATTTGAAAGAAGAAAACAATCACGTTTAATCACCGATTTTTTATCGTAAATTTCAGCTAATTGTTCCTGAAAGGCTACGCTATTCCAATCATAGTCCAAGAATTCAGCCGGTACCCGATTCTTCACATCTTCTCCAACAATTAAGGTTTGTAAACCTCTTGCTCCAGAGTAAAGATTTATATCACCACTAAGATCTATCCAACGTGTGTTTTTACTTACAGTAGCAAGAAAATGAGCTTCATAGATCTTTCTATTACTACTTATTGTGAAGTGTTCCGAATTGTAGCCAATATAAAAATGAGTGACCACGGGTTCCTGTGAGTCGAATTTTCCACGAACAGCAACCACATTTGTATACTCTGAAGGTAAATAAATCATTGTTCCCTGCTTAAAACACTTTCCATTTATAGCTGATGTGATAAAAAATTTTGCTGATCCTACGGTGTTGATTTCAATAGGATCACACTTTTTTAATGGGAACAAGATAAAATTTTCAGGCTCATGTTCTGCATGATATTCTTTGTAAAATCTAAATTGATGAGAATTTATTAATACATTTGATGTAGCCACTGATGACTGATGTAATTTTATATATTCTTGTTTTCTTTTTTTGTGTTTAGGCGCCTGCATTCCTGATATAAAGAGTGGAGTAAGTAAAAATAAAGTTAATGTGAATATTTTCATTTTTTTCCTGTTATTTGATTTTTAAACATATTAATTGCCAGTGGGGCTTTAGGCCATGAGTAGTTAAGTTGACAAGCGCTTTTCTATTATTTTCGTATCGAGACCAATAACATTTAGCAGCTTTTTGAAATTGTTTCATCTGGGATTTCCAATAGAAGAAAGTACCTGGTAAAGATGCTGGCCTTTGCTGTTTATTCTCGGCAAGCAATTGTAATCCAGATCCTGGGCCTTGACTTACACCAGATATTCCGGTTCTAAGTTCTTTCCCGGATGTAGCAGCAAATCCACTAGCTCCCGGAGGAGCAAAAATTGTATCGCTGATAAGTATCTCCTTAAAGTAATAATTTTCCATTAGCAGAAGGATAATGCTGATCAAGTTTGAAATCAACTTTTTACGCCATTCTCCTGGCGACGTTGAGTTGATGGGTTGTCTCTTTAATTAGCCGCATAATTTAAACATCAGACTTCTTTTGCCGGAAATTTTATTTTTTCAACAAGAATTCAAACAAATTCTTGACTGAGTGACTGCCGGGAGATTAGATTCTTTTAGCTTAGGTATCAGTCAACACACAAAGCAGGAAAGTGCGAGATGAAGAATATGAAGAGAGAGCTTATGGAGTTTCTAGGAACATTCTTTTTTATACTGACTATAGCGATGACCGCTAATCCATTTGCAATAGCATCGATGCTGATGGCATGGGTTTACATAGGTGGCTATATATCTGGAGGACATTACAATCCAGCAGTATCACTTGCAGCTACAGTTCGAGGTAAATTATCTTGGGAGGAATTTCCTCGGTATATTATAGCTCAAATTTTAGGTGGCTTTGCGGCATATGCTGTAGCATATCTATTTCATCGGCATATTAGTATTCCAACTCCTGGACTTAAAATTGATTTACTTCCAGCTCTTCTTATGGAAGTGCTGTTAGCATTTGTATTTGCTTATGTTGTTCTTACGGTGGCAACATCGGAAAGATTCAGAGATAGTCGGATTTTTGGATTTGCGATTGGCTTTACCATTCCTGCACTTGCCTATCTAGGCGGCCCAATCTCTGGTGGATTATTTAATCCAGCTATAGCACTCGGGTCTATGCTCTTTGGTGCTTTCGTTGGAAAACCAATAGTTTGGGAACATTTGTTTATGTATGTTGGCGGTGCTTTTATTGGCGGATTCTTGGCAGCATACGCATTTAACCATTTTATGACGGAAGAAAAAGTCTTGCAACGATAGTTCCTTCGGTCGTTTGCTAGTTCTCAAATGAGAGAGCAGGCTACCGGATTACGCGAAATAGCAAGAATAATAGCTTTAATGGCGTGAATGGTAATAGGACGAGAATAAGCCATGCCTAAAGGCTGGTTAAGAAAAAAGGAAACAGAGCGAAGTGCAAATCTCTTCGCTCTATTCTTGATTCCCTATAGTTCTTCAAATTGTCTAGCAGGCTGCGCGACTTTTGAAAAGGTCCAATTTACGCCAATAGGTTTAGAATTTTTTGCTAAATCATGAGTTGATGTTTCTAAGGTGAGGTGAGAGCTCATACTTATTATTCTTTTGTCACTTGGGCTTGTTCAAGAATTTCCTGTTTTTCTAGCTCGGCTTCAATTTCTTGTATTGTCGGTAGACTATTTTTAAGTTCTTTAGGTAGTTTTTTGATAATTTCAGTTTCATATTCTGCGATGCCCATTGGTTTATTGATATCCCGTAAGGCGTATTCAGCCGTAAAATTCTTTTTTGATTTGCAAAGCAAGAGGCCAATAGTTGGCTTGTCTTCAGGGTCTCGTACTAAGTCGTCGACTGCAGAAAGATAGAAATTAAGTTGCCCGGCATCGCGTGGATTAAATGCTCGAGTTTTTAATTCAACTACTATGTAGCACTTCAATTTTATATGGTAGAAAAGCAAATCAATATAATAATCATCTTCGTCGACAACCAAATGATATTGCCTTCCAACTAACGCAAAGCCCTTGCCCATTTCAAGCAACAGCTTTTGAACGCTATTTATGAGTGCTTGTTCCAAGTCTTGTTCAGTATAATCTTGATGCAAAGTTAAGAAATCGAAAATGTACGGATCTTTTAAGGCTTGCTGGGCCAGGTCAGATTGAGGAGTTGGCAATGTTTTTTTAAAGTTAGTTATAGCTTTACCTTCTCTTTGATACAAGTCTGACTTAATCCATGTCTCTAGCATGCTGCGACTCCAGCCATGTTCTATGGCTTTTTCAGCATACCAAAAGCGCTCTTTATTATCTTTGAGCTTTTGTAGCAGTATAACATTGTGGAACCAAGGAATCCTGAAGATCGGTAATTCTTCAAATTGTCGCGCAGGCTGCGCGACTTTTGAATAAGCCAGGAAAAATGCTTTCATTCGAAATACGTTTGCTCTAGAAAAGCCGGCTATTCCAGGAAAAATACTTTGCAAATCTTTGATGAGACACTCAATAACGTTTGATCCCCAGCCACTGTTTTCTTGCTTTTCTGTAATAGTTTTTCCTATTGACCAGTAAAGCTTAATTAATTCCTTATTTGCTGAAAGAGCAGCCTTGACTTGAGTTTCCTGAATTTGCTTTTTGATGTCAGCCAAAGTCTGTGCATATTCTTTAGGTTGTAGATTACTATTGTTTTTTAGAGTATTCTTTTTCATGCTTATTTTCTTTAATTGAGTGCCATTTTTGGTATCCACGGCATTCCTTTTACAAGTGGACTTAGTCAATCTATCAATCATTAGATAAAAAAAGCTACTCTATGGATAGTATCGATATTATAGCATTATTACATAGCCAAGCCAAGAAGCAAATCGCAATATACCAACAAGCTTATATGCGGGACCAGTTTCCATTTTTGGGTATTCGCAAGCCAGCTATTAAGAACCTGCTCAAGACTGTTGTTCGGGTATTAGCAATGACGATATTATAGCCTTGTTGGGTCATTAGTCTTTTGGTTTCCTAAGTTACATATCACTTTGGATGGCTGGGTCCCAGATAGTGATCTTTGGATACGACGAACAAGCATCATTTACCAGCTAGCATTTTAAAAAGCAAACAGATTCAGATCGACTTTTTAAGAATTGCTCGGCTCTTTCTTTAGAAAATTAATTAACAGGAATAAAAAGTTATTTTATTATTGCCTTTTTTACATATCTATATAGCATTAGTTAGTACTAATAATAGTTGCTTTCAAACCTTTACATGAAAGAAAAAATGAAAAAGGTAATCATTTTTTTGTTGGCTTGCCTCGCCGCAAACGCACGATGCATGGAAGTACCAGTGCAACCCGAAACCGAATCAGAATTTAGCAGATTTGCTGCTTTGCCAGATGAGCTTATTGTATATCTTTTCTCTTTTGTACCTGAATGCACGAGCATGAAAGAGATTTTTAACAAATTGGTGCGGCTATCACTAGCAAATAAGAAATTTGCACAAATAGCAGAAGATCATCAGCTGTTTAATGAATTGGCTCAAAGATTTATTACTGTTTACCCACAAGGTGTTAAAAAGGAATTTTTAGATGCCGTTAAGCAGATTCTCAAGAATAATAGAACACAACAGTGCAATAAAATAGTCATTGCTCTTGTTTTTGGTATTAGCGAAAAGATCAAAAACAAAAAGTTGATAAAAGTGGCCATCGCCGGCAATAAAGATTTGGTAAAGATTCTTTTAGATGCTGGTGCCGATGTTGACGCAGCAAACAACAGAGGGATTACCGCTTTGATGTACGTTCGGGATTACATGCTAGCGCAATTTCTTATTAGTAATGGCGCTGATTTTAATGCGGAAGACGAAAGAGGCTATACGGCTTTGATATACGCATCTTTTTGTGGATATCAGGATATCGTAAAGCTTCTTCTTGATAATGGTGCCGATGTTAATGGTGCAAATTTTTGGTGCGAGACTGCTTTAATGGATGCATCTAAATATGGTCATACAGAGACAGTAAAACTTCTTCTTGCAGCTGGTGCTGACGTTAATATTGTAGCTGATAACTGGGGTGGGGGTGGTACTACGGCTTTGATAAATGCATCAGCCAATGGACATACAGAGGTGGTAAAGCTTCTTTTGGATTTTGGCGCTGATAGGAGTATGAGAGATGTTGTCGGCGATACTGCTTTGTCAAAGGCTTCTAGAAATGGTCATAAAGACATTGTAAATTGGTTAGAAGCCATACAAGCAAATAGATAATAAAGAGGATAAGACATGATAAAGATAGTACTTTTATTTCTCACTTGCCTAATGGTGCATATACAAGCCATGGAACCACCGCAAAAAAGAAAAAGATCTGAGGAAATTCAATTGGACCTTTTTGATGATTTGCCAGACGAGCTTATGGTTCACCTATGCTCATTTATCCCTGAAGCTACAAGCATGCAAGAGATTTTTAGCAAATTAGCTCAGTTATCTCTAATTAATAGCAAATTTAACCAGGTTGCAAACGATCGGCTTTTGCTTACTCAATTGGCTCGAAGGTACATAGACTTTCATCCTAAGGAAGCCGAAGAAGAATTTAAAAAAGCTATAAACTGGCTTATAAGCGAAAATAATTCAATAGCCAAAGATTACCCAGGTGCGCTTAAAATTGCATCAGCTCTCGCTTTAGCTATTAGCCGAAACATAAAAAATCAAGCATTGATCCAATCGATTTACCATAAAAATAAAGATTTGGCGCAACTGCTTTTAGATTCTGCTGCTGATCCTAACACTGATGATGAGGGGTATCCAGTTTTGGTGAGTGCATGTGAAATTGGCAATACAGAAATAGTAAAACTTCTTCTTAATTCAGGAGCTCATGTTAATGCAGCAGATAAATCTGGAGAAACTGCTTTATGGGGAGCATCAGAGAGAGGCCACGTAGAAATAGTAAAGCTTCTTTTAGATAATGGAGCTGACGTTAATTGTCATGATTATCAGGGCGAAAGCATTTTAATGATGGCATTAAGGTTCAGTAAAAGATATGACGCTTGCGGAAATGAGTCTACCTTGATTGGTGAAGAGATAGTAAAACTTCTTTTAATTAGAGGGGCCGATGATAAAGCTACAGAAAGTGATGGAAAAACAGCTTTAATAATAGCATCAGATTGGGGCCTTAAAGAGATAGTCGCGATGCTTCTTGCTGCTGGCGCTGATGTTAACGCAGCTAGTCAGGATGGTTATACGGCTTTGATGGAAGCATCGATCCATGGTCATGTAGAAATAGTAACGATTCTCATTAATGCTAGCGCTTGTGTTAATGCTGTTGTTAGTGCTGGAATAGAAGAGGGTTATACCGCATTGATGTTTGCATCTCAAAATGGGCACAAAGAAGTAGTAAAGCTTCTCCTTAATGCAGGCGCTGATGTTAAGCTGGTAAATAGGGTTGGCAGAACGGCTCTGGAAGTAGTCGAAATGTATGACTATACGGAAATAGTGGATTTGTTGCAAAATCAATAAATAGCTACAAATTGCGATAACGAAAAAGGTTCTCTAAGCTGCCTAACCGATAAGCAGCAATTATCTTGATCAAATTGGTAGCATACCTGCTAATCTAAATAATTATCAATCTTTCGTTCAGGAGCTTGCTCAATTCGGTTGATGTTATGCGCATAGATCATGGTGGTGTTTATGTCCGCATGCCGCGCCATAGCACGGGCTTCTTGCGGAGTTGCGCCAGCCAGTAAGCTTAAGGTGATGGCGGTATGACGCAGGCTATGAGCAGTGAGTCGATCATCATCAAGACCTATTGCTTTGAGGCTATTTTTGACAATGCGTGATATCGAGCGGGTGGTGAGCTGCTTGCCGAAATTTTTCATACTATGAGAAACGAATATCGGATCTTCATCGCGAACTTTGCCACGCGCTTTTAGGTAGGCTTTGATTGGGGCTAAAGCATTAGGGGTGAGTAGCACAAGGTCATCTTTGCTATCGCGGCCTTTGCCGTGAATCCAGAGAACGCAAGAGCCAGCTTGTGTGGCAATATCTTCTCTATTAATTCGTATAATTTCTATAGTTCTTAATCCGGTGCGAATCATGAGGTTAAGCAGGGCAAAATTTCTTTTTCCACTTAAGCTAGATTGATCAATCGAATCTAATAATTGCTTAACTTGTTCAAGGGAAAGAGCGTCTTTTTTAAAGCCCCGTTTTCTTTTAGGACTTTTAATATGTTTAGCAATATTTGGATAGAGTTTCATTACCTCTAACCATTCGAAATATTTTCGCACGGCGGTTAAATAGCCCGCTATAGTATAGGATGAAAGCATCTTTTCATCTTTAAGAAATTCTTTATAGGCAAGTAGATCTTCGCGCGCAGGCTTGGTTATATTGGTGCTTTGACGCCACACAATAAACTCTCGTAACTGCCGTTTATAAGTATTTCTCGATGATTGTCTAACATCCAGGGCGTTAAGGAAAGCTACTGCATGAGCATCAATATCTGGTGCTTGTGCATTAGTGAAAACTATTTCAAACATATGCTACCTTTTTTTCTCGAATTTCTCTTAAAAATTCTTGTAGATGCTCAAGAAAGCATTGTTCAAGATTAGCAAGATATTGTAAACGTGTTGAGCTACTTTGATGGAGTTCTCGATTGTAAAAAAAGAAACGAGCTATGCCAAATTTCTTAAGCCAATCAACACATGTAGCAAAACGGTGTAATGCTTGTTTTTCATTATCAATGGTATGAAACAATCCGTCAAGGGTTTGTTTAGAGGTTGTGATGCCAGCTTGGGTTATTGCTCCAACTATTTGATTTTGTGATGGAGGCAAGACTAACATTTCCTCATGCAAACACGTGCCTCGTGTAGCAGCTTTTGCTTTTGCTTGCAAATACCAGAGAGCAAGTTGAGTCAAGCTATAGCTTAACAAGGCAGTGGAGCAAAGTAGCTGCTTTTTGCGGGCAGATAGCCAAGCCAACAGTGAGGGTTGGGCATAAGTGCCTTTGCCTGAACCAGCGGAGTTTTTGATGCTATGGGTTTGTGTATTGCTATTATGCTGAATATTTATAGTTGCTGTATAACGAGCTGGATAGTGGTGAGATTTCATTGCAAGGGTAGTATGATAGAGAGTACCTGTTAAGTACAGGAAGCTGACTGTGTAGAATTGATGTTTATGCATAAGTAGTTAGCTAAATAAGTGGCATGCCTTTCTTTGCCAAATTGGTTTTTTGTAGTAAAAATAACTTTCATGTTTTACTAGTTTAATCCAAAATGAGCATATTTTCAACTAATTATATTGTGTGCTATACTTAAGCTCATAGTTCCTCCATTTTTTCATGAATTACCGGGAATCGCCTATGAGAGTTTTTTTGCTTAAAGATGTAGAAAAAGTTGGTATGGCTGGTGAGATAATTAAAACAGCTGAAGGATATGCTCGTAACTATCTTATACCTAACAAGCTGGGCATAGAGGTTACACCAGCTAATGAGGCATCGCTTTCCAATCGTATCAAGGTCGTTGAACATCGCAAGGAAGTGGTGGCAACAAAATCCTCCATGCTGGCTGAGAAGATTAAATCATTGGATTTAGTCTTGAAAAGAAAAGTGCATGATGGTGGTAAATTATATGGTGCTGTCAGCTCGGGTGAAATTGTTGACTTGCTTGCAACAAAAGGGATTGGTATTTCTAAGAGTCAGGTTATATTTGATAAGTCTGTTAAGGCAAAAGGTAAACATACTCTCACCATAAAACTGACCTCGCAGCTTCAGCCGACAGTTACGCTAACAATAGTGCCGGAAGAACAATAGGCATTCGTTATGCAAAAGAAACAGTATCAGGAAAAGCAGTCAATTGCTCTTGCAGAAAGAGTGTTGGGTAGAAGCTTGCCCTTTAGCATAGAAGCTGAAAGGGCGGTGCTTGGATCCATACTTATCCATGAAGGTCAGCTAGGGCTGGTAATTGAAGCATTAGTACCGCGAGATTTTTACTTGCCTGCACATAAGGTTATTTTTGAAGCAATGATGAGCATTGTTGAAAGAAAAGAGCGGGTTGACCTTGTTATGTTGCAAGATGAGCTTGAGAAAATTGACCAGCAGGTTGCTGTAGGTGGGATTACTTATTTGCTATCTTTGCAAGAAGATATTCCGGCTTTGGGGCTTACTGAGCAATATTGTAAGATTGTTAAGGAAAAATCGATCTTACGGGATCTTATTGGATCGGCCACACAGATTATTACCAATTGTTATAACCAAAATGAGAAAGAGATAGAAGCTGTTTTGGATGAAGCAGAACAGACGATCTTTCAAATTTCACAAAAGAAAGCCGCTCAAAATTTCGTTCAGCTTAATATTTGGCTCAAGAAGACGTTTAAGCATTTATCAGAGCTTAAATCGACTAAGGGCTTGACTGGTATAGCAAGTGGTTATAGACGGTTGGATGAGCTTACCTCTGGCTTTCAAAAGAGTGACCTTATAATATTGGCAGCACGCCCTTCTATGGGTAAAACGGCTCTTGCTTTGAGCATCGCACAATCCGCTGCTAGCCAAGGCGCATGTGTTGGTTTTTTTTCATTAGAGATGTCCGCAGAGCAATTAACATTGCGATTACTTTCTTCTGAGTCGCGAGTTCCACACAATAAAATACGTACCGCGCATATTAATTCTGAAGAATGGCTTCAATTGACTCATGCGGCTGGTAAATTGGCTAATACTAAGATGTTCATTGATGACACCGCGACTCAAACTATTCTTGATATTAGAGCGCGAGCGCGTAAGCTCAAGGCTGAGCACAATGTGCAATTTTTATTATTAGATTATTTGCAGCTTTTGCATAGTGCTAAAAAACATGAGAACAGGCATCAAGAAGTTTCGGAGATTTCTCGTTCATTAAAGGCGTTAGCAAAGGAGCTAGATATTCCTATTGTTGCATTATCTCAGTTGTCCAGGGCAGTTGATAGCAGGGTTGATAAGCGGCCGATGCTTTCTGATTTACGTGATTCAGGAGCTATTGAGCAGGATGCAGATGTTATTATGTTTTTGTATAGAGATTCGGTCTATAATAAGGAGTCGGAAAATCCGCATGATGCTGAGGTTATAATCGGCAAGCAACGTAATGGTCCTACGGGCGTTGTACACTTACATTACCAGCATGAGTTAACACTTTTTGAAGATATCGATTAATTATGATAATTTTAGGCATAGACCCTGGTTTTTCTGTCACTGGTTTTGGTGTAATCAAGAAGGAAGGCTCTCGGTTACATCTTTTAGATTATGGTGCTTTACGTTTGCCTACTAGCGAGTCGCTGAGCAAACGAGTTGGTATTTTTTACACTACATTTGCAGAAAAAATTGCACACTGGCAGGTGAATGCTTTGGCGCTTGAGACCTCTTTTTTGGGCAAAAATGCACAAAATTTCTTGAAGCTTGGATACCTCAGAGGGATACTCTATCTTCTTGCTGATCAATCATCATTAGCTATCCACGAATTTAGCCCACGTGAAATTAAGCTTTCGATAACTGGTAGTGGAGCTGCTGAAAAAGAGCAGGTTGCCCGGGTTATGCTCCGTTTATTTCCGGGCATGGCTATGCCGTCTAAGCTTGATGTAACTGATGCTCTTGCCGTAACATTATGTGCTTCTTGGAAAATTATTTCCAGATAATCGCAATTAATTCTTGCATTTGATTAAATTTTAATTGTATGGTAGATGAAAGGTTAATAAAGGTAACAAGAAGATTGGGCTTGTTCTTGGTATAACAGCGTTAGTGTTTATACTAAGGCTATCCTAAACGAAGGATGCCATGGACCATATACCATTTTCAGAGCAAAGGATCCTAGCATTACAGCGTTGCTTTTTGACACCTGGTTTCCATGCTATTCAAGTTGATGATCTAAGCTCAGGTCGAATAAAGATACAGTCTATTGTTCAATCCTTGAAGTGTTATAAGCGAGTAGGCTACCTTTCATCATCGTCATATTCATGTATTGCTGATTGCTTTTTTGACTTATATAACGAGCTGCGAGAATTTTCCCTGCTTAATGGTAAAGCTAATGAAGCTGATGATGGGGCGATTGAAGACTATTTATTGAACCTTTTCCAAGCAGATCTTTTATGCATCGAAATAGGCACTGGATTATTAAGAGCCTCATGGTTTTATCGACTGGAACAGCTTCTTATTGATTTTGGCTTCGTTAATGTTCTGCCTATTATACTGCTTTTTGCCAACCAGGACTAAGACTCTCATTCAAGTTATTCCTGCTTAATGGTGATGGTCTCATTAGTTGCTGTTTCATGTAAGAGATAAATTTTAAAACGTCGCATAATTGCCCTTTTCTGCACTCTGTGCCGGGCACCACTAATTCATATAAGAAGGATATTATTAATTTTGGCGCATAATTATCTTCTCTTCCCCTGAAGCTTCTTTATTTAATAAAGAGAAACTTTCTGCCGTTTCACTTAGAAAGTTTCTCTCTTTCTACTGTCTGGCTCTTGATGAGTCTTGCACTCGGGGTGCGCGTGCTGTTCCGGGGCAGGTCTTGTGGGATCGCCTTGGGGCGTGGGTTTTTTGCTATGCTGAATAGTTGGTTTGTTGAAGAAAGTCTTGAAATGAGTTCTCAAGGTTAGGAAAAATGGTGGAAAAAGCAAACCATCGCATTGATTTCTCAATGCGATGGAAAAAAGGAGAGTAGTAATGAAGCCTAATTGATGCGTTTGATCAGTAATAAATTACTGACTAACTGATAGTAAGTATGCATGAAATTTCAAAAATGTCAAATTCTTTTTTTGCGCTCACCATAGCAAATACGATGTTTTTTTGAGCTATATAGTATTTTTTGTAACAAAGTGGTATCTGTTGTGATTTTAGGTTTTAAATAAAAAATTAATAATTACTGAAAGCCAATTAATCTTTCCGCCCTTGCTATTCAAGATGAACTATCTGAGTGGAATAACGAGAGAGCAAGGTAGCTAGAGGCCCGTGCCCAATGGGGGTAGTAACTATCACTTGGCTGGCGGACTTGATTATGAGGGCGAACAAGGATTCTAGTTTTTTCTCATCGAAATCGGTCATAAAATCATCTATAAGAAAAATAACTGAAGGTGGCAATGGCTGGCTTGCGGTTAGATTGAGTTGGCTTTTATTGGTAATAAGATTCATGATGGCAATCTTTATTAAGAATATAATGAGCTTTTGTTGTCCACGAGAGGCAAACGTACGGGAAGCTTTATCTTGAAAAGTTATACTGATATCATCTAGATGAATGCCAAAAAGGGATCGTCCAAAAGCTAGCTCATGTCGTTGAGCATGGGGATAAGCTTGTAGAAAATTCTTGACGGTGTCAATACCAGATAGGCCATAGGGCTTGGCATAGCTATATGAAAGTTCGATTGAAAATGCGGAATCGAAGAAATCATCGGCGAGTTTCTGAGCTTCTTGGCTAAGCAAAGCCAGTGCATCTAGTCTCTTTTTTTGAATAACAGAGGAAGCTTTTAGTAGCTGCTGTGTCCAAAGCTCATATGATTCTTGATTGCCATTATAACGGTTGAGCAAGGCATTTCTGTTTTCAAGGGTGGCTCGAAACTGACGCATAGACGGAGCATAGGATGGATCCAGCATAGAGAGCAATTGATCGATGAAGGTTCTGCGTAAAGTGGGAGCTCCTTTAATCAGATCGAGGTCATCCTCAGTCATAGTTATTACCTTGTACAAGGTGCTTAATTCTTTATAAGAGCTAATCAGTTTTTGATTAACTTTAACAGATCGCTTACCATCAACAAGATGAACGCAAATCTGATCAATACCGCTGACATCATGGGCGGCAATAGCTAAACTAATAGAAAACCCAGTGATAGCGCTGTGTTCAATGGCATGTTTTTTAAGGGTTTGAAGATCGGAGCTTTTTCCAGAGCCCATGAGGTTGCCAATTTCATCGCTTTGATGATTCGAACTAGCTGAGGTTGAGCAGGACCCAGAGTCATATGACTCAGAGTTACCGGATTTAGGGTTATCGGCAGTACTGGATTGGAAATTACCGGATGCAGTAGTATTGGCATTGCACGATGGAATGTTACTAGATTCAGTAGTATCTGCTGGTGCTAAACCCCTACTTGCCAAGCTCGGCTCTTGGGTTAGCCTTACCAATTCGCCTTGTGTATGTGTTTTAAAAGACCTTAAATAACAGGCATAATGAAGAGCTTCCAATAGAGAGGTCTTGCCTACGCCGTTAGCTCCCACGAGTACAATAATAGGTCGCTCAAAATTGAGCGTAAGCAAAGGAAAGCAGCGAAAGTTTTTTAAGGTTAACGAAGTAATACGCATTAAGGCATCGTTGGTGAAACGGGCATAACCAGGTAGGTCATCCTATAGTCATCACTGAGTGATTGAAAAATAATAGGACTAGTACTATTTTTTAGGTAAAACGTTACATTGGTATCGGAAAAAGCTTGCAGACCGCTAAGCAAGTAAGGTGCATAAAAGCGAATATCTACTGCTGAAGGTAGCTGCTCACCAAGTTCAATTTTTTCATCGAGCATCCCAACTTCCTTATTTTGTATAGAAACAGATAAAGCATCGGTGGCAAAGGAAAATTTGGTAGCCAAAAATTGGCCTGAAAGTAAACACGCAGACCGGCGAAGCATCTTTATAAAGCGAGAACGATCAAGCGCTGCAGGAGCAAAGGATGTTTTATCTAGAACAGCTTGATAATGAGGAAATTGATCTGCAAGAATTTTGGTAAAAAAGTTAAAAAGTTCACCAGAGAATACTAACTGATTGCCACATACGCCCAAGAAAAGCGTCTTATCTTGTGATGTTTCAAGTATCTTCTTAAGCTCAAAAACAGCACGCCGAGGCAAAAGCCAGGTGCGCTCATCCTGTAATGATGTGCGAGAAGTTGAAACTTGAGCTAAGCAATGGCCATCAGTTGTTGTCATAGTAAGAGCATTAGCAGAGATTTCTAATAAGAGGCCATTTAATGCTGGATTACTATTATTTTGCGGGATGATGAACGCAACACTATCAAGCATATTCTGCAAAAGAGGAGCATCAAGGTGCATAAGATTTTCAATGCGCTCAGGAAAAGGTGGGAACTCTTGAGCATCTTTTATGTTAAGGGCAACGTTTACCGAACCTGCCTGTAATGAAAGTTGATGAGCAAAGAGCGTAAAGGTAATTAAGCCTTCCAGCTCCTTTACAACCTCAAAGATGCGTTTACCAGGAACTAAAAAGGTGCTGCTTTCAACTAATGAACTTTCATCGAGCACGCAGCTTGACTGCAGGCTAATTTCTAAATCGGTGCTTTTTAATATGAGCTCTTTATGGCCTACCTGAAAGAGGATAGACGAGGTGGCATCAAGGGCAGTTCGCTTAGAGCAGATAGGTTGCATTGAAGAGAGCAAACCTAAGAGCAATTTTTGTTCAATAATAAATTTTTTTTCCATATCTACATCATGCTAAAAGATTGTCGCTGTTTAGGTCAGTATACCATAGTAATTAGTCATTGCCTATGCCGATCCTCATACCATATAACAATAGGGAATTGATTAAGCAGGACTTTATCTTTTGCGATTTGTTTGAATGTACTATTGACCAAAGCCAACTGAGCTAATGTTTTAAAAACCTCCTCCATGCTTGTGCATTTCGGAACAAAAGAGAAAAGATATACAATAAGCTCGTCTGGCCAATTAACAAAATCGCCCAATGCATTTTCAGCTCTTTCCTCATGATCACCATTGGTTAGCGTTGGCGGCTCCATGCATTCTACGCTCACTGCTAGGCAAGCCTAGCAAGCAAATTACTATCTTTTTCATGTCTTGTCCCTTATTTACTTTCTATTTCAATTTATTGCATACAACAACTTGAGATAACTGCCGTTTTAGGAGAAGTTGTATATCTTCGAAGAAATTCAACTATTGTTGTATGTCCATTTCTAGCCGCCATCATCAAAGCTGTATTGCCATAATTATCTGTAGCATTAACATCAGCACCGCCCTCAAGAAGAAGCCTCGCTATGTCTAAGTGGCTCGTGAAAGAGGCCTCGATCAAAGCTGTAGAACCGTTGTTATTTACAGCATTAACATTTGCACCAGCATCAAGAAGAATTTCAACTACCCCTTGATGGCCATGTATGGTTGCGTAAATCAAAGCGGTATTGCCACGTTTATTAGCTATATTAACATTAGCGCCAAAATCCAAAAGAAGCTCTACTACTTCTTGATAGCCATTTTCAGATGCATAGATCAAAGCCGTTTCGCCGCGATCGTTTACAGCATTAACAGCAGCATTTCTATCAAGCAGCATTTTTACTATCTCTTTGTGCCCTGCATTAGATGCAAACATCAAAGCTGTATTGCCATAATTATCTGTAGCATTAACATCAGCACCGCCCTCAAGAAGAAGCCTCGCTATGTCTAAGTGGCTCTTGAAAGAGGCCTGGATCAAAGCTGTAGAACCGTTGATATTTACAGCATTAACATTTGCACCAGCATCAAGAAGAATTTCAACTACCCCTTGATGGCCATGTATGGTTGCGTAAATCAAAGCGGTATTGCCACGTTTATTAGCTATATTAACATTAGCTCCGCTATCAATAAGAAGTTTTGCTATCTCTTTATTGTTGTCTTTCTGAGAGACCATCATCAAAGCTGTATTTCCTTCAATATCTGCAGCATTAACATCAGCACCATTATCCAATAGAGTCGCTACCAAAGCTTTGTTCCCCATATCAGCTGCTTTAAGTAGCGCTTGATTGGTGATATCAGGATTAATACCAGAAGCAAGAACAGCTACAATTTTATTGTATCCTTCTTTGCCCTTAAAAACCTGCTCTACAGCATCTAGGAATTCTTTTTCAACCTCTTGTGGATGAAATTTAATAAATCTTTTAGCCAATTCATTTAGCAACGTCTGATCATCAGCTATTTGTTTAAATTTCCTATCTACCAGCGACAATTGAGCTAATTTGTTAAAAATCTCTTTCATGCCTGAAGCTTCAGGTATAAAGGAAAAGAGGTATACCAATAGCTCATCTGGCCAATTACCAAAATTGCCCGTTTCTGGTCCTACGTCAGTCGGCATTGGCTGTTCCATGCATTGCACGTGCGCCATTAGGCATGCCAATGCGAGAGTTACTATTCTTATCATTTTTCAACCTTTCTTGAAGAAGTTTCGCTATTTCTTTGTAATTTTTGATATTATTAGATGACCAAAGTCGCATCCAACCAGATACTAGTATCAGAGCTGTTTCGCTTTTATTATTTGCAATATTAAGATCAGGACCAGCAGTGAGAAGAAGTTTCACTACCTCTACATATCCCTCAGAAGATGCCAACATGAGAGCTGTATTTCCAGTATTATCAACAGCATTAATATCAGGGCCAGCAGCAAGAAGAAGCCCTACTATTTCTTTGTGCCCATTGAAAGACGCGTAGATCAAAGCTGTACCATTGATATGTGCAGCATTAACATTGGCACCATTACCTAAAAGAAGCTCTACTATATCTTTGTGGCCTTGTTGAGAAGCCCGCATCAAAGCAGTATTGCCACATATATCCCTAGCATTAACGTCAGCTCCATTTTCAAGAAGAAGCTTTGCTGTTTCTAAGTAGCCAAATTTAGAAGCCCGCATTAAAGCTGTAGTACCATAATCACTTGAGGCATTAACATCAGCTCCATTGTCAAGAAGAAGCTTTGCTGTTTCTAAGTAGCCAAATTTAGAAGCCTTCATTAAAGCAGTACTATCGTTTTCATTTGTCGCATTAACATTAGCTCCATTGCCAAGAAGAAGCTTTGCTATCTCTTTATAACCACCTTTTGATGCGCACATCAAAGCTGTTTCGCCATCATCACTTCTAGCATTAACATCAGCACCATTATCCAAAAGAAGCTTTGCTAGCTCTTTATGGCTATTGGCTAATGATGAGATCAAAGCTGTATTGCCAAATTTATAAGAAGCATTAACTTGGGCACCAGCATCAAGAAGAAGCTTTACTATCTCTTTGCTGCCATTGCCAGATGCCATCATCAAGGCCGTCCAACCGTAATAACTTGCAAGATTAACATGAGCACCGTTACCAAGAAGAAGCTTTGCGATCTCCTTGTCGCCATTGCCAGATGCCATCATCAAAGCGGTGGTGCCAAGTCTACCTCCTCTAGCATTACTATCAGCACCATTGGCTAAAAGAAGCTCTACTGCATCTTGATGGCGAAACCACAATGCTTCGACTAAAGCGGTCTCTCCTTTAATGTTTGCAACGTTAACATTAGCTCCCTTATCAAGCAGAAGCTTTGCTATCTCTGTATGACCCTTGCGCGATGCGCAAATCAAGGCGGTATCGTGGTCTTTCTTATCAGTAACATTAACATCAGCACCATAATCAAGAAGGGGCTTCACCAGCTCTTTGTAGCCATTTTTAGAAGCCCAGGTCAAAGCTGTATCACCATGAGGAGTTATAGAATTACTATCAGCACCATAAGCTAAAAGAGGCTCCACTATTTCTTGATGTCGATGTAGCAATGCTTCCATTGCAGCAGACTCACCTTTAATATTTGCAAAACTAACATTGGCTCCCTTATCAAGCAGAAGCCTTGCTATCTCGGTATAGCCTTTACGTGATGCGCAAATCAACGCTGTATCGTGATCTTTATTATCGACAACATGAACATCAGCCCCATAAGCTAAAAGAAGATCTACTATATCTTTAAATCCCTTTTGAGATGCATTCATTAAAGCTGTACAGCCAGACATATTTGCGTCATTAACTTCAACGCCATTATCAAGAAGAACTTGTGCAATTTCTTGATTACCCTGAATAACTGCCTGGAACAATAATTTATTCTTTTGTTCAATCATAATAGCCGAAGCAAGAGCAGCAGCAACCTTAAGTGCTCCTTTATAACCCTTTACTGTGGGCTTTTGACTTAAAAGCAATGCTGTGGCTGCTAAAAATTCTTTCTGAACCTCTTGCGGGTGAAATGTAATGAATCGTTTTGCCAATGCGCTAAGTAATACTTTATCTTCTGCTATTTGTTTAAATTTACCAGTTGCTATTGACAACTGAGCTAATTTGTTAAAAATCTCCTTCATGCTTCTGCATTCGGGTATGAAAGAAAAGAGGTATACAAGAAGCTCATCTGGCAAATCACCCAAGCTGCCCAATTCTGAGCCAACCTCAATTGAAGCTGGCTGTTCCATGCATTGGATGCTTGCAGTTAAAAAGATTAGCAATAAAATATTTATTGGCTTCATGAATATAGTCCCAAATTAAATTTAGATGTATTTTTATAATATTAGCCTATATTTCTAGAAAAACAAAGGCGGCATGAGGTGTGAAGCTCTATTACATGCAAGAATTCCTCATGATTTGATTTACCACAACTGAATGTTGAATGCGAGCCTTGCAAAAAAGTGTGACATAAAATGTACAATTTCTCTTTTCAAAATTGATGAAGATTTCCTGTGTCATATCATACAAGCTGCAAGAAAGATGATTCTATGTACCTCATCAAATGAAAAATGAAAGGGCCCATATAGCAAAAGATACCTATCTCTATTATTGTTAAATTTTTTGACCTCAATGTCAGGAGCGGGGTTAACAAATGGCATTTTAACTCACAGGCCGCAAAAGTGTCATGATCCTGACGAAATTGCAGCGCAAAAGTGTCACGGTATGAAAGGTTACCCAGAAATTAAGCGATTGGCTCTGCAACATCTAAATGTATTTTTCAACCTTTATTTTAACGAAAGCAAACCATGATCAAGGTGATGCCAGAGAAACTTTTATTGCAAGCAACAATTCAAAGAACTAGTTAGCAACTTCATTATTTTATTATGGCCCCGATTTGATGCGATAATAAATGCTGTCTCCCCTTTATTATTTGTGGTATTAATAATTGTTATCTACGGCATTAATATCAGCCCCAGCATCAATATAAAGCTGTATTATCTCTTTATGACCACAGCTAGAAGCCTTCATCAAAGCTGTAGACCCATAATTGCTCGCAACGTTCACATCTGCATTGTTATCAAGAAGAAGCTTAGCTATCTCTTTGTGCCCATTGCTAGATAGCTCCATCAAGGCCGTAGACCCATCATTGCTTGTAATGTTCACATCAGCACCATTATCAAGAAGAAGCCTCACTATCTCAGTATGGCCAAGAGTAGCTGTCCAAATCAATGCTGTCAAACCAAGTTGTTTATCTCTGACATTAACATCGGCTCCACAATCTAAAAGATGCTTAACTATCTCTTTATGACCTTCCATGGACGCAGCGATCAGAGCTGTATAACCACTGTCATCATCTAGAGCATTAACATCAGCCCCACAATCTAAAAGAAGCTTAACGTTCTCTTCATTCCCACCACAACACGCTCTCATCAAAGCTGTTTCGCGAAGTGTTGACCCATTAGCATCAGCGCCACTATCAAGCAGAAGCTTTACTAAATCTTTATTGTCTGCACTAGCTACATCGAATAGCAACTGATTCGCTGTATTTCTACTAATACCAGGAGCAAGAGCAATTACAATTTGGGTGTGTTCTTTCGTTCTATCATTTTTTAGTGTGCTATTACCGGTTACCATTTTGAGGTAGTCCTTAGCTCTAGTAACTTTAAGAATATGATCTGCGGCCTCGCGGAATTCTTTTTCAGCTTCTTGTGGGTGAAATTCGATATATCTTTTGGCTAATGCTTTGAGCAAAAGCTTATCTTCTACTAGCTGCTTGAATGTACTATTTATTAGCGATAACTGAGCTAGTTTGTTAAAAATTTCTTCCATACTTGTGGCTTCAGGTATAAAAGAGAAAAGATATACAATAAGCTCATCAGGCCAATTATGAAAATGGCCTAATTCAGTCTCTGCGTCAGGTATTGCTGGCTGCTCCATGCATTGCATGTGCGCTATTAAGCATGCCGATATGAGAGTTACTATTCTTATCATTTTTGAACCTCTCTTTCCGAATTTGCTCCTGAAACAGTTTTTATAATAATTATAGGATAACACCTTCCTGATACTTTTAGTATCCTGCAGCAAAATGGAATCGCCTTTTCTGAAATCAATTATTAACTCATTTTTGGATTTATTCCTATAGATTTCAATGCCTTTAGCTCGACTACATGCACCCGTTTTACACTTAGATAAAAAATAATGTAAAATAAATAAAGTATAATATTTATGTAAATAATTAATTTGGTGTAAGGAAATTTACTATGAATAAGCACTTTTTAATCATGACCCTATGTCTTGCAGCAAGCTTCCAAGCCTTTGGTGCTCATTTCTTACTTAACTTTGGAAATAACCAGGCAGCTATAGCGGGCCCAACATTCATTGTAGCTGCTAGCAATGACAATATGCAAACAATCCTTGACTATCTAGCCAGTGGTGGCAATAGCAATGTTCAAGAACCAGATGGCACGACTGCATTGTATAACGCCGTAAGAGTAATGAATAAAGAAATAGTTGATGTTTTACTACAAGATAACGCTATTAACGTTAATAAAAAAGGAAAATTTGGTTATAGTCCTCTCCATTGGGCTGTCATAAACAATGACGAAGAAACTTTGTCGTTGCTCCTTGCTAAACCAGGAATTGCCCTGAATATAACCGATGATAGCGGTAAAACTGCGCTGCATTTAGCTGCAGAGCGTGGCTTCGCTGCAACTGCTACAGAATTGCTTTGCTCAGGTGCACGTACTGACATAGCCGATCAATCAGGCCTAACTGCCTTGCAGGTAGCGCAACAACGAAATAGAAAATCGGTAATTCAGACACTCAATGCATTTGCAGAATCAAGAACAACTGGAGCTGCTAATAACCCACCGGCACAAAACCAACAGGCTCAACCGGCAAATCATGAAGAAAATCCCTGTGCAATTTGCTTAGAAGAGCTCGAAGAAGGTAATAATAATCAAGTAACCAGATGTGGTCATACATTCCACACCAATTGCTTTAGGCTACTACCACTTGTTGGACAAAATACCGTATCCTGTCCTCTTTGCCGGGCACACGTGCAACGCACATAAATAATTCTTAACACAATATTTGCAAGCTAGAGCCTACTCTGGCTTGCTCTATTTTTAGAATCATTGACGTTCAAGTTGGCGTATTCAATAATGGCCGGTTAACAAATCTATTATTTCTTTATGCCCACTTGCAAGGGCAATCATTAAAGCGGTATTGCCATCACGATCTACAGCAGTAACATCCGCACCAAGGTCAAGAAGAAGCTTTACTAATTCTTGATGATCTTGTTGAGATGCATCCATTAAAGCTGTATTATCAAGGTCATCTGAGGCATTAACATCAGCACCAGCCTCAAGAAGCAGCTTTGCGATGGTATAGTAGCCATTTATAGATGCAAACATTAAAGCAGTACTGCAAAATGCATCTACAGCATTAACATGTGCGGACTTTTCCAGAAGAAGCTTTACTATTACTTGACAACCGGAATAACATGCTATCATTAATGCTGTTGCTTGATCATGATTTGTAGCATTGACGTCAGCACCACCATCAACAAGAATTTTTATTACATCGCATTGATTATGTATCGAAGCGTACATCAAAGCTGTGTTGCCATCACAATCTTGCTTGTCAATATCCATACCAGTATCGATAAGAAGCTCTACCAGATCTTTATTACCTTCGCTAGCTGCCTTGATTAGTTCTTGGTCCGTTATAGCAACATTGCAAGCTAGTGCAATGACGATTTTGGTATATTTTCTATTTCCTTTAATAATTTGCTCTATACCATGCAGAAATTCTTTTTCAGCCTCCACCTTGTGAAATTGGCTATACCTTTGCACCAATTCAAGCAATAACAATTGATCATCTGCTAGTTGTTTGAAAGTACTATTTATTAATGACAACTGGGCTAATCGCTGAAAAACCTCTTTCATACTTGAACCGTTTCCTATGAAAGAAAAGAGATATACTCGTAGCTCATCAGGCCAATTACCAAAACAGCCCAAGTCTGAATTAACATCCGTTCTTTCCGGCTGTTCCATACCATGCATAATTGCGAAACAAATGAACAAAAAGACCAATATCTCTTTCATACCTATAGTTACTTTCTAGTTTATTGCATTCCAATAATTAAAAGTTATAGGTGAGTCAGGTGAATTTTGATAGCTTTTTGATAATTTACTTATTGTCTTAGGTAGTTACCTTTGGTCGTGCTATGCATTAAGCATTTGCTCCCAAAAAGCAAATTAGAATCTTTTTATATCTTATCCCTTATATATTATTTATTGCATGCAACAATTGAAAGATCCAGTTAACAACTTAATTATCTTTTTGTGGCCATGATTTGATGCATAAATTAATGCTGTTTCACCAGAGACACTTACAACATTAACATCAGCACCCCTGGCAAGAAGAAACTTTACAATCTCTAAGCGGCCACTCAGAGACGCTTTCATCAAAGCTGTACCGCCAAGTATATCTGTAGCATTAACATTAGCACCCCTGGCAAGAAGAAACTTTACAATCTCTAAGCGGCCCATTCAGAGACGCTTTCATCAAAGCTGTACTGCCAAATATATCTGTAGCATTAACATCAGCACCACTATCAAGAAGAAGCTTCACTACATCTTGATGGTCATTTATAGATGCGTATATCAAAGCTCTATTGCCAAGGCAACCTGTGGCATTAACATCAGCACCAGAGCACAAAAGGAGATTTACTATATCTTGATTGCCAGTTTCAGCTACCTTCATCAAAGCTGTATTGCCATCATCATCTGAAGCATTAACATTAGTACCTCTATCAAGTATAAGCTTTACTATCTCTTGATTTCCTCTGAATGACGCCCCAATCAAAGCTGTATTGCCAGCATGAACATCAGCACCATTAGCTAAAAGAAGTTCTATTACGTCTTGATCACCTAAAAATGCCCGTATCAAAGCTGTATTGCCATCATTATTTACAGCATGAACATCAGCACCTCTACTAAGAAGAAGCTCTACTAATTCTTTCTCATTTCTAGATGCACAAATCAGAGCTGTAGATCCATTATTGTCTACAGCATCAACATCAGCACCATCATCAAGAAGAAGCTTTACTATTTCTGTGTGGCTATGTATAGATGCGTGGTGTAAAGCTGTCTTTCCATCACTATGTGTCGCATTAACATCAGCACAGAAGCCCAAAAGAAGCTTAACTACTTCTTTATGGCCACCCATAGACGCCCCCATTAACGCTGTAAAACCGCCATCATTATCTATAGCATTAACATCAGCCCCGCAATCTAAAAGAATTCTAACTATCTCTGGGTAACCCTCAAAACATGCCCAGATCAAAGCCGTATCGCCATTGGCATTTCTAGCATTGACATCGGCTCCATTATCAAGAAGAAGCTTCACTAAATCTTTATTATCTGCGCAAGCTGCATCGAATAGCAACTGATTCGCTATATTTCTACTAATACCAGGGCAAGAGCAATTACAATTTTGGTATGTTCTTTTGTCCTATCATTTTTTAGTGTGCTATCGCCTGTTACCATTTCCAGGCAGGCCTCAGCTCTAGTATCTTTAAGAATGTTCGCTACAGCATCGCAGAATTTTTTTTCTGCTTCCAGTGGGTAAAATTCGATATATCTTTTGGCTAATGCTTTGAGCAAAAGCGGATCTTCTGCTATTTGTTTGAAGGTACTATTTACCAGTGACAGCTGGGCTAATGTTTTAAAAACCTCCTCCATGCTTGTGCATTTCGGAACAAAAGAGAAAAGATATACAATAAGCTCATCGGGCCAATTATCAAAATCGCCCAATTGAGATCCCGTATCATTTGGCTCTGGCTGTTCCATACATTGAATATTGGCTGTCAAGCAGGTTAACAAACAAATTACTATCTTTTTCATCTTTGCTCTTTCTATTGAGTACAACAAACCGTAGGTACACGCGAACATGGATAGATTGCTAACAAATTTGCTATTTCCTTATGGCCTTCACGTGCTGCCAGAATAAAGGCTGTATCGCCTTTTTTAGTTTTAGCACAAACATTAGCGCGCCAATTCTGAATTTATTTTTTATATTTGGGCAGCTTGTTGTCAACAAAGACTAATTTTTTTAGGGGGGTCATGGCTTCTAATTTGTTTTTGGTTAAAAAATAGTTACTCATAATTAACTATACAAATTGGCATAAATTTGCTTACAAAAAACAGCAAATACAACCTTCAACTCCTTATCAATCCACACAAGCATAAGTGCTTATTTTCGGCGAATCACATTGAATGCATGTTGAGCAACTCAACTATGAGCTCGTGATTATTCATCGACGCCCAAATGAAAGCTGTATTGCCATAATTGTTGGTAGCATTAACATTTGCGTTATGAGCAACTAGAAATTCGACTACTTCTTTATGATTATTTCTGGCTGCCCAAATCAGGGCTGTATTGCCATCCATATCCACTGTATCAATAAAAGCCCCATAATGAATCAGAAGCTTCACTATTTCTGTATTTCCATTTTTAGCTGCTCTAATCAATGCAGTATTGCCAACTTTGCTGGAAGCATTAACATCAGCCCCTCTAGCAATTAAAAGCTTTACAATATCTTTATGGCCATGAGTAGATGCTACGATCAAGGCTGTATAGCCAAATTTGTCTGCTTCATTAACATCAGCATTATGAGCAAGCAGAAGTTGCACAGCTTCATAATGACCACTTTCGGCAGCGAGAATCAAGGCTGTATGGCCATCATTATTTATGCTGTTAACATCTGCTTTTTTAACAAGAAGAACTTGGACTATGTCTTTGTAACCTCTTTTAGCAAATTCGGGCAATTTAATATTTTTGGTTTCAGTGCTAATCCCGCCAGCAAGGGCTATTACGATTTTACTTGCCAATTCGCGGTCTTTTGCTGGATATTCTTGACTTAAGACAATATTTGCAGCGCCTAAAAATTCTCTTTCAGCATCTTTGCGGTGCAGCTGGCAATGTCTTTTAGCAATTTCAGCAAATACACCACCATCTTCAGCTATTGCTTTAAATCTCTTACTTATTTCTGCTAATTGAGCTAATTTGTTTAAAATCTCTTTCATGCAGGTAGCCTCGGGCACAAAAGAAAAGAGATATACCATGAGCTCATCTGGAAGATGATCAAAAGTGATAGATTCTTCCATCGCTTCTTTAGTATCAACCATGTCCAGTTCCATGGTTTTTGATATAGTGCTTATGCAAGCGAACAATAAAATTGCAGTTTTTCTCATAGGTCTTCTGTCTCTTCTTTTCGAAATTGTTCATAATTTAGATTTATTATACCATTATTGAATATTTTTCAACAGTGGTTCTTAATGAAATACTTTACTCAAACTAATTTTTAGGATGGTCATGAAAGTATTGTAATACGTTAATCTTACCTAATTGCATCTCTACAAATTCTGAAGTTGAGCCCGCTCACATAAAAATATCGCAGTTGTACTTCGCCTTAAAGCGCTTCCTTTCTGAAGCTGCTAAATCTAATTCTATTGGTAAATGAGATCTATTGCAATTCGTTAGAACATCTTTAGCCCCAAGATAATCAAAATCTGGTACTCCTTCATGGGGGCCAAAAGGTAAAGCCACGAGATACACAGGCTTATCAGTATCCCCTTCATCTATATTCAACAAAAAATTGGCACTCTTGCTATAATGATAGGGAAATTCATCGTGCAGCTTTGCAATAATGCTTGGCAAAAATTTTATTGCATCCATCTTTGTTAAATGAAAAAAATTATTATTTTGACCACGAGTCAGTACTTGAATTCCTGTGGTAATTCTTCCTTCGGGTGTTTCAAATTCATTGTCACCATAACCAAAGGGATTAGCATTGCGCAAGAAATTTTTAAAAAAATTGTTCGCGTAATAGATGAAGTTAGAGAAAGGCGCCTTCATGGCCTCTTCTTCACCTATCTTCTGGTTTTTCAGAAGGGATTTCGATCCCGTGCCGGGGTAAAAATAAATTAAATGCTTATAATGTTTAGGCTGCTCTTGTTCTTTCAGTTGAATAGGACAAGCAAAATAAATGAGTAAATGAATAGGATTATCTGATCTTGAAAGACGTGTTAACTTATTGGCTACATGACAACCAGATTCATAACCAACCAAG
Source organism: uncultured bacterium (assembly GCA_963706585.1). Lineage (GTDB taxonomy): Bacteria > Babelota > Babeliae > Babelales > Babelaceae > MFD02248-292. The sequence goes on along the minus strand of OY970169.1, from coordinate 987,849 downwards.
ACAATCTCTGAGTCATCACGCTTTAATCTTGAAAGAAAAGCACAAAGTTCTTTGGCAGCTTTTTTCTTGCTGTTACCCATTTTTGTTAGAGAAGGCAACCATTTAAAGAACAGCAGCTGTAATTCTTTATTTTTTTTAGTGGCATGCCAAGCTGCGGCTCGCTTGGTATGTCGGCAAACTAGATCATCTTTATTTTCATAGTCAGGGATAACAATCCAAACGATCATACCATCGGTTATTTTCCTTGGCCGGTAATGGCCTTGTTTTGTAATTGAACAATCACTTCCAAGTTTTTTTTCAGTAATCTCCGATTCGGGCAGATTTTTAACCCAACAAGTTGGTTTAGCATCATCATCAGGTACTAATGCAATTGATTCATTTATTAGCTTTATTATTTCTTTACATCCGTTTACTGTGGCATACTTCAAAGGCGTTTGATGCCACTTGTCGAGTGCGTTTACGTCAGCACCATAATGAATAAGAAGTTCTGCGATCTCCATAAATTTATTTTCAGCGGCAATCGCTAAGGCTGTTTGATCATGAGCAGTCCTGCTATTGACATCAACACCAGCGTCAAGAAGCAAATGTACGATTTCTTTGCAATCATTAATCGTCGCATGTATTAAAGCATTAGCTCCTTCACTGTCTTTTGCATTTATAGCAAGCTTGCTATATGCATGGCTGTTTCGCATTTTTTCTACATTGCAAGGAAGAAGTTCAGGTTCCTTTTCATTTTCATCATTTTTCAGTGAAGCCAAGAAATTTTTGTAGCACTTATCACGCTCAGCATCAACCATAAGCAATAGCTCAACCATCTTTACATTGCCCATTATTACCGCTCGTATGAGTGCTGTTTGTCCTGCATGATCGTAAACGTTGCAATCTGCACCTCTGGCTAGAAGAGACTCTACCCGATCATAATTACCTTCGTTAATTGCTTTCAATAGATCATCATCAACAAAACAAGGGCTAAAGGCCCTATCTTCCATCATATACAAAGGCAAAAAAAAGCTTAAAACCAACAGCCAACAAACTAATTTTTTCATCATTTTTCCTTTTAATTCATTGGTAAATTTCTGACAAATAGGTATTTCTATAATGCTTTTTTTCAGAACGGGCTCGTGCTAACTCGCTTTCCAGGTTTGTTTCATCAATGCTGCCTGGCTGATCGTGGTTGCCAAGATAATCAAATTCTTCTACAGCATCATGCAATTCAAGGGGATTACACACTAGATGAATAGGGTGGTTGCTATCTTTTGATGCAACATTTAAGAAAAATTTGCCACTTCTTGAATAATGATAGGGAAAATCATCATGTAATTTTTCAATTATTTCTGGTAAAAATTCAACAATGTCGATAATTTCAGAATGCCCCGTTTTTCCCCCGTTAATCTTTGTTTGTAGTCCAACCGTAATCTTTCCATCAAGAGCAGCAAAATCGTTGTCTCCGAAAAAATATTTATTTATTTCACTAAGCTTTGTTTTTTTTTGTTCATTGATTCTTGCTAGTCTTGCAACTATGTCAGCTTTAGACCAAAAATAGAGTAAATGCTTGTAGTATTTAGGGTTATAGGGCTTTTCTTCGGTACGTATAGGGCATGCCAAATGAATAATCAAATGTATTGGTCGCTCATAACCTATAAGATTGCTTACTATATTTGCTACATTGCCTCCATGACTATGTGAAAGTAAAACAACCTCCGCGCCCGCATTCTTTATCTTTTGCAGAAAGAGAACAAGAATATGGGCTGCACGTTGGCGATCTTCATGAGTACATTCTCCTCGCCAAGTAAAAGAATATAGTTTTAAGGGTTGATGCTTCCGGTGAGCATACCAAGCTGCTGCTCGCATAATGTGCCTAAAATTTTGGTCTTTCACATTATCATCGTCAAAAAAGCTTGTATTCTCCGTTCCCCAGGTACCGTGAATAACAATCCAAATGATAGGTCGGTTATTTTTTATATCTGGCGTATTATAATGAAATTCTCTCTTATGCCTAAAGTCCTCATTAAAAATAAGGTGATTTGTGGGCAATTCTACCGCGGTATTATCTATCCAGCGGCTTGGCTTAACTATATCATTACTTGCCAATGCCATAGCTTTTTTTAGGATGGGAATGATGTCTTTTCGTTTTTCTTCTTCTGCTAATTTTAGTGCAGTTTTACCGCTTATATTAAAAAGATGAACATTGGCGCCATACTCAAGAAGAAGTGCGACTACATCTTCGTGACCTGCTTTAGATGCATACATCAAAGCTGTTTTGCCACTTTTATTTGCAGCATTAACATGAGCACCTTTATCCAAAAGAAGCTTTACTACATCTTTATAGCCAAGAAATGAAGCATTCATTAAGACGGTATTCCCATCCCTAGTAACAACATTAGGATCAGCCTCAGCGTCAAGAAGGAGCTCTACTATCTCGCTATTACCATTTCTAGATGCTTTCCTCAAAGCTGTATTGCCATAATTATTTACAGCATTAACATTAGCACCTTTAGCAATAAGAAGCTTTACCATCTCTTTTCTATGAGCATCAGCTGCTGCTATCAAAAATGTATTACCAGATTTATCTGAAACATTAACATCAACAGAATCAAGGAAACAAATTAGTTGGTCAATCTCGTCATTTTGTATTACCTGAAACATTTCACCAATAAAAAAGTCAAAGCTGTCCTCTTCAGTAATTTTTTCCTTTGCACTTGAGCTTAAGTGGCTGTAGGCTTGAAATCCCTCTTCTTCCATGGCGAGAAGCTTGTAGACATTGTCCGTTTGGTTATGTGCTAGTGCTATTTCTAACTTTCGAGCAATCCATTCGTCAAATATTCTAGCTTCTTCTTCAAACATTCTAGCCTCTTCATCGTTATTATCAGCGGAATCTGGCGGCTCCATACATTGAGTATTTGTGGCTAAAAAAGCGAACAACAATAGTAGTATTTTTTTCATGTTTTACTCTATGTACTTTGTGATTTAGTGATATGGTTTTCTAACAAGTCTGTTATTAGTCTATTGCCTTCCTGTGATGCAATCAAGAGAGCCGTGCTTCCATAAGAATTTACTACATTAATATCAGCGCCTTTACTAAGAAGAAGTTCTACTATTTCCTTATACCCTTGATTTCCTGGCCTACCAGTTGCGTACATCAAAGCGGTATAACCTTTCTTATCAGTGGCATTAACGTCAGCACCAGCATTAATAAGTAGTTCAGCTATTTCTTTGTAGCCAAACATTGATGCCATAATCAAGAGGGTGTAGCCATCGCTATGTGCTTGATTAACATCAGGCCCTTTTTCAAAAATGGGCCTGACTAATTCGTGGGCATTACATAAAATTGCTAAGCTAAGAATTGTCTGGCCAAATTTATCAATAGAATTAACATCGGCGCCTCTATCAAGTAAAAGATGCACAAGCTCTTTATGGCTCCGTCTAAATGAACAATGCAATGCTGTCGCGTTATCCGTATTTGTAGTATTAATATCAGCATTATTATCAAGAAGAAGCTCAACCATTTCTTTCTTACCTGACGTAGCCGCCACAATCAAAGGCGTATTGCCGTAATTATTTGAGGCATTAATATCAGCTCCACTATTAACCAGAATCTTCACTAAATCTTTATTATCTTTACTAGCTGCATAAATTAGCATATTATTTTTGATTTCTTTGCTAACACCAAAAGCCAAAGCTGTTAAAATTTTTAGCGCTATGGTATGTTCCTTTTCCGAATTATCCGGATCTAAAAAAAGCCGTCCGCTCTCTAGAAAATTCTCTTGAGCCTCTTGTGGGTGAAGTTTAATATATCTTTTAGCCGATTCACGCAATAAGAGCTGATCAGTAGCAATTTGTTTAAATTGGCTATTTACCACCGATAACGGAGCAAGTTTTTCGAAAATCTCTTGCACGCTTGTAGCTTCAGGGATAAAAGAAAAGAGATATACCATGAGCTCATCTGGCCAATTATTAAAGTTGACCAATTCAGAGCCAATGTCATCTTGACATGGTTGTTCCATGCATAGCATATTGACTGCTATACAAGCAAGTAACATTATTATTTTTTTCATAAGGCCCACTTTAATTTTGCAATTGTAATACTATTTTTAAACATATTTAAATGATAGCAAATATTTCGCAAAAGCTCAAAAAATGGTCATTGGCTAATTTTATTGAGTACATGTCTCCATGCAAATGGCCTGACACAAGATGAGCATGGGACTATGCAATAAATTCAGTTATGAGCAATCCTTTTCAAAAGCTTCGAGCAGATCAGTGTTTGATCTTTTTGAGCTGCATAGAACATTGCATCTTTTCCGTCTGCATCGCAAATAGCAAGATTGGCTTTATTTTCAAGTAACAAACCAATCATTTCTTGATCACCCATGGCGAATAATAACCTCTATCAACCCAGTCCTGCCATCGGTATTTTGGGCGTTAATATTGGCATTTTTTTCAAGAAGAAGGTTAGTAATAGCTTTATGGCCCGTGATAGTGGCAAACATTAATGCTGAATAACCACTTTTAATCATCAAAATTAAAACCAGCGCCATGTTCAATAACTAATTCAACAACTTTGAGATGGGGGCCTGCCTTGACAGCAAGCATAATAGCTGTTGAGCCATCAAAATCATCGCTATTTAATTTTGCAAAAAATTCTTTAGTTCGGTGCTTGCAGTTTTCTCATTTTATGTTATAATTAAACTGCTAATTAAAAAATTAACTATCTGACAAGTAATAATAATTTAGGAATAATGCATGAGGATTAAAAAATGGTTAAAATAATACTAGGATTGTTGTTAGTGGGGTTGGTTTCAAATGCCCGCCCAATGGATGATCCGTCTAAGGTAGAAGAAAGCTCGACATCTCATTTAGCTCTTTTACCAACAGAGCTAAAGTTGGCTATTTTTGAATTTCTGCCAAAACCAGGAAGTCCAATAGACATTGTAAAGCAAATTTTACGCTTTTCGCGTGTTAACACGGAATTTTCCCAACTAGCAACGGATGAACAGACGGTGAACTGCATGCTTGAAAGATGCCGGAAATATTTTCCAGATTCTTCCAACGAAGAACTATTGAAGCTATGCGAAGAACTTGTTGAAAAAGCAAGCCTTGGAGAAGAGATTTTTTGGGATATATTGGGCGAATGTAAACCAATAGATAGAGCGCTAAAAAACATGCTTGTAAAACACCCTAAAGTATTAAGCGCTTTTGGAGAAGATGAGGCATGCCTTGGTGAAAAGCCAGTAAGGCCAGTAGTAACACGCAAGGTAGATAAAAAGTGGTGCTCTTCAATTTCATTTACAATTCCCGAATCAACACCTTACCATATAGGTCCTTTAAATGCAGTAGCTATAAGCTCCGATGATAGATTTATAGTCACTGGCTCTGAAGATAAAACAGCAAAAATATGGGATGTTGGTTCTGGAGAATGTATCGCTACTCTTATGGGGCATACGGGTGAAATATGCTCAGTAGCAATAAGTGGCGATGATAGCTTTATTGTTACTGGATCTTATGACCTTACAGCAAAGATCTGGGATTTTGATTCTGGTACATGCCTTATGACTCTTGAGGGCCACAAAGACGTATTGTGTTCAGTGGCAATAAGTAGCAATAATCAATTTATTGTCACTGGATCTGCTGATGAGACAGCCAGGCTGTGGGATCTTTCTGGCAAATGTACTACTATTCTTGAGGGCCACAATAGAGTGATAACTTCAGTGGCAATAAGCAGCGATAATAGCTTTATTGTTACTGGTTCTTGGGACGACACAGCAAAGATATGGGATGCTAAATATGGCAAATGTATTGCTACTCTTGAAGGCCATGAAATGATTAACTCAGTAGCGATAAGTAATGATAATCAATTCATTGTTATTGGAGATAGCGATGGAGCTAAACTATGGAACCTTGAAACTAAGGAGTGTATAGCTACTCTTGCTGGACATACAATGTCGATAGTAGCAATAGCAATAAGTAATGATAATAGCTTTATCATTACTGGATCTCGCGATGGTACAGCAAAGATGTGGGATGTTCTTTCGGGCAAACTATTACATAATTTCAAATATCATAATAAATATGGTATAAGTTCGGTAGCAATAAGCAATGATAATAGCTTTATTATTCTTTGCTCTAACGATACACTTCCAAGAGTTTATCCCTTACCTTCTGGTTATAGTGTTGATGACATTTTAAAGAGGTTGGCATCCACAGTCTATTTATACTGAGAAGCCGTTCTTAATATTCTTTTTAAACATATTTAAATGATAGCAAATAGATGAAAAAGCTCAAAAATGCCTTGATCATCAATTTTATTGCTTGCGTGGTATCACCGATACAAATGGGCATATGTGAGTCAATAAGTCAGCTTGAAGATAATGCGACAAATCTACATTATGAGCGAGTTCTTTCGAAATCTTCAAGAAGGTTAACCAGTGCTTGATCTTCTTGAGCTGCGTAGAACATTGCATTTTTTCCATTTGCATTACAAATAGTAAGATCGGCTTTATTTTCAAGCAGCAACTTAACCATTTCTAGATCATTCGAACTAATAATAGCTTCCATTAAAGCAGTGTTGCCATGGGTATTTTGGGCATCAATATTTGCATTTTTTTCAATAAGAAGTTCAGCAATAGCTTTATGACCAGCGATGGCGGCAAACATTAATGCTGTAAAACCTTCTTCATCATCAAAATTAACACCAGCGCCATGTTCGATAAGCAATTCAACAACTTTTAGATGGCCGGCCTTGACAGCAAGCATGATGGCCGTCATGCCATCGACATCATCAACATTTACATCAGCTCCATGTTTAATTAATCGTTTAACAAGCTTATAATTGCCTTCTTGAGCTGCTGCCATCAGTGCTGTTTTGAGATTCGAATCGCTTGAATCAGGCTTGGCACCATTTTTCAAAAATATCTTAATCAACTTTTTATCGCCTTTATTGCAAGCGACTAAGAGCGGGGTAGAATGACAAAAGTATTTTTCGTTGATGTTAGCACCTTTTTCTATGAGAAAATTAACTATTCGCTCGTTGCCAGCTTCAATCGCCGCAATTAAAGGAGTACTTGCCTGTAAAGGAGCGCTTTCGTTTGAAAAATCCACAATGTTATCGCCAACAATGTGAGCGCTATTTATATCTGCACCTCTAGCAATGAACAATTGAGTCATTTCAAAGTTATTATGATCTATGGCGATAACTAATGCAGTTTTGCCAAATTTATTATATGCATTAATCTCGGCACCTTTATTAAGGAGCAGCTCAACAATTTCCTTATCGCCATTATTAGCAGCAAACATAAGAGCACTAGTTCCATCTTTAGTGTGTGCATTGGCTGATTTCTTATGTTCAAGCAACAAATTCACCATGGGCAAGTCTCGTTGAATGACCGCAGATAATAGCTTAGTCCCATGGGCTTTCCCTAAAGCTCCTGCCTGTAAGAGTGCTTTAACTGTTTTTGCTTGCTTATGTGCTCCTGCGCTTAACAAGGCACTAAGGCACGCAATATGCTTTATATGCGCGCCGGATTTAATAAAAGCTTTTGTCAGGCGAGCTTCTTGCGTGCCACTAATTTTTTGGAATATACTTTCGCCCTTATGAGCATTAAGGGCCATCATGCGATGTGCAATACGGGGTAATAAGGATGCCTTTGAATTACTTAAACTTTCAATTAATGCCTTAAACTCTGGAGATACAAGGTTTAAGCTTTGAAGCATTTGGATTGCTTGAACCGGCTCAGCCTGTTCAGTTAGTAACAAAAATAGTATATGCTCTTTTATTTCATTAGGCATACTTTGCCAGGGCGAATTTTCACTTCCGTCATTTTTTTGTAATTTCTTACATCTTCCTATAGAATCTATGGCTTGTTCATCGTGATTAGTAACTTGCTTTCTTTTGTTATCTTTCATTGCATAAGCAGTTGGCCAAGCAATGATCAAAGCTATTATCATTATCGATATTTTTTGCATATCTTCCGATCTTTACTGTATTAACATGATATCTCTATAAAAAATCTTTACCAAAAGGAAAACTCGATCGTTTTAAGTTCAAAATGATTGTAGATTTGCTTTTGGGAGGCAATAGCAATAATCATTACCGAAGCTCATAAAACTATAGCACAATGGTTTGCCAAAGTGAACCGGTTTAACTTTCAGAGCTCTTCGAAAGCTCTTTTAATTCTAATATATCTTTTTGATATCTCATTAAGCAGATAATGCGGTATCGCCATATCGATCTCTAACATTGACATCGACACGGACAAGAGACTTTAACAATTCTCTATTTGCATTGCTGTAATTTGCTATCTACTTATTTGATAATTTTAATAAGGATTGCTTAATTGCGATAATGTAATTATAGGGCATATGGACAGCTAAGTCGAATGCTTGCTCAAGCAGAATGTTGCAAAGAATGAAAGATCTTAAACTTTCTACATTTTGACCTATGCTCTCAGCGGGGCTCATTCTATCAGCTAGTTTGGAATAGATTGAGAATATGGTAAAATAAAGCAGTATTGTTTATGTTGAAAAAATTAAGAAAAAAAATAGTCCGACCAAAAAGGCGCACTATTAATAAGGATATTTATGCATGTAAAGATGGTTGGAGCCTTAATAATTTCTATGTATCTAGGAAAATTATTGCCTATGGAATTGCCAGATACAATTACTGTGGTGAGCAGAGATGCGAGAGAGTTCGTAATCACTAAAGATATTTTTTCACTTTCTAACACGTTTCTGTTCCTGCTGCCTGGCGGTGCTCAAGAAACACGTTTCCATTTCCGAGAATTTAATTCGGATGAATTTGAAGAAATGTTAGAATTGATGACTCCGATTGCTCATCTTCAGCAAAATGGTTCTAAGCGTTATGTTAAATTTCAAAAGGCAAAAGAAAAACTTTGGTTTTTGTCAACAAAATCACTTGAAGAACTTGGCGGATTAATGGTCATAGCTAATTTCCTGGATATCGATTCGCTCCAGCAGATTTTAGCTTACTTCATTGCCCGACAATTAGATCCAAGGCTTAGTGCAAAAGATATCAATGATGTTTTTGAAAAATTAAACATTGCCGAAAGTGAAAATCCTAAAAAATACATTACAAAAGAACTCGAGTTAAAACAGGTCAGTAAAAATCCCCTCCAAAAATCTGATAGATTATTATTCTGTAATCACGAATCGGGTACTAAAAGACAAGAAATTAAAGCAACCATACTTGATGAAGGTGATTTTTCATGGCGCAAGTTGCCCATGGAAGTGCAACTGCAAATGTTTGAAATGTATCTACTCTCACAAACTAATCCAACGGAGGTCGCCAAGGAGCTTTTAGAGCGTATCAGAACTTTAACTTTTACCGATTTACCTATTGAAGTTAAAGAGCATATATTTCTTTATTTAATAAAGCGTGATGAAACTATATTTCAGCAATTCAAGCAACTTAGTGTTTTAAGTCAAATCAACCGCCAAACTCGCACGTTATTTCACCCACATTGCCAGGCGTATAAACTAGCTATTGCTCAACAATTAGTTAAATCGAACAAGCAGCAAGCTGAGAAAATATTTTTAAAGCTGTGCAGCTCGGATTACCCAGATATCGATGCAGTAAAAGCTTTCGTAACATCAGGAATCGATATTAACATAAAAGATACTCTTTTTGGGCATACAGCACTAATAATGGCAGCTAATAACGGACATGCAGGAGTTGTGAAGCTTCTTCTTGAAAATGGTGCTGATATTAATGCAACGTCATATGCCGGCATAACGGCTTTGATTTGCGCATCTTCTCAAGAAATAGTAAAGCTCCTTGTTGATAATGGCGCCAACGTTTATGGCGGAGATAACGATAGCAATACAGCTTTAATAAAGGCATGTGCACAGGGTCATAAAAATATAGTTCAACTTCTTCTTGGCATGGTATGCTATGATAACTATACAGAATTATTGCTAACATTATTGATACTAGCATCTCAAGAGGGTCATACTGAGGTAGTGAAGCTTCTTATTGATTATGGTGCTGATGTTAATGGTCTAAATGGCAATACAGCTTTGATTGCAGCATCTTATAATGGCCATAAAGATGTGGTCCAACTATTGCTTCGTTATGGTGCTAATGTTAATGCTGTAAATAACCATGGCGATACAGCTTTGATGTTTGCATCTAATAAAGGCCATAAAGAGGTAGTGACGCTACTTTTGGATATGGGTGCTCATGTTAATGTGATAAGCAATAGTGGCGAAACAGCTTTGACGTTTGCATCTAGTGGAGGCCATAAAGATGTGGTCCAACTATTGCTTGGTTATGGTGCTCATGTTAATGTTGCAGATAGTACAGGCTATACAGCTTTGATGTACGCATCTAGAAGTGGCAAGAAAGAAGTAGTAGAGCTTCTTGTTGATAATGGCGCCAAAGTTTGTGGCGAAGATAACGATAGCAATACAGATTTGATAAAGGCATATGCACAGCGTCATAGCATAAGCTATGATAACTATTCAGTATTATTGACATCAGCATCTCGAGAGGGTAATACTGAGGTAGTGAAGCTACTTTTGGATAAGGGCGGAGCTAATGTTAATGAAGCATATAGTAATGGCTATACAGTTTTGATGTTTGCAGTTTGGGCCGGCCACAAAGAGGTAGTAAAGCTACTTACTAATGCTGGTGCTGATGTTAATGCTGAAGATAGCAATGGCAGAACAGCCTTGATGTATGCAGCTGGTAACGATCATAAAGAAATTGTAGAGCATCTTATTAATGCTGGTGCTGATGTTAATGCAAAAGATCACATGGGCAATACAGCTGTGTCGTGTGCATCTAGTGCAGGCTACAAAGAGGTAGTAAAGCTCCTTAGGGGCAGAGGCGCGTGCCGATATTAATGCCACGTCATATGACGGTATAACGACTTTGATTTGCGCATCTTCAGCCAAGCCTTAAGCCATTGATATTATTGGCATGACAATTTCTTGAAGCAGAAAGTTTTATAAGTCCTTGAGCATTTGATGCCAGTTCGATAAAAACCGATAGGCGCTAAAGAAGAGCAACGCCTATTGTCATCAATACTTGTAATATTATCAACATCGACATTTGCAAAATTGACTTTATATTTTTGATTTATTGCAGGCAACAATTAGAAGCTTTGGCACCATTATCAAGCAGAAGCTTTCTAGCTTTATCGTCTTTGCATGCTTGCAAAGCTGTATGGCCATATTTATCTGCAGCATTAACATCAGCACCCTTCTTTAAAAGACACTCTACCATCCCTGTACGACACTTGAAAGATGCCTCCATCAAAGCTGTGTTGCCGTATTCGTTTAGAGCATTAACGTCAGCTCCAGCATCAAGAAGCAGCTTTGCTATCTCACAGTTTGCAAAGGGTTCATAACTACCGCTAGATGCCTTAAGCAAAGCTGTAGAGCCATTATGTCTGGCATTAACATCAGTACTGCAATCAAGAAGAACCCTTACTACTTTTTTGTTACCCGTTCTTAAAGCCGCAGTTAAAGCTGCCTCATCCAATTTATTTTCGATTGCTTGTCTAAGGAGAAGACTGCAAAGATGAAAGATCTTAAACTTTCTACATTTTGACCTATGCTCTCAGAGGGACTTCCTTCTATCAGCTAGTTGGAATAAATTGAGAATATGGTAAAATAAAGCAGTATTGTTTATAAGGTGCACTATTAATAAGGATATTTATGCATGTAAAGATGGTTGGAGCCTTAATAATTTCTATGTATCTAGGAAAATTATTGCCTATGGAATTGCCAGATACAATTACTGTGGTGAGCAGAGATGCGAGAGAGTTCGTAATCACTAAAGATATTTTTTCGCTTTCTAACACGTTTCTGTTCTTGCTGCCTGACGGAGCTCAAGAAACACGTTTCCATTTCCGAGAATTTAATTCGGATGAATTTGAAGAAATGTTAGAATTGATGGCTCCGATTGCTCATCTTCAGCAAAATGGTTCTAAGCGTTATGTTAAATTTCAAAAGGCAAAAGAAAAACTTTGGTTTTTGTCAACAAAATCACTTGAAGAACTTGGCGGATTAATGGTCATAGCTAATTTCCTGGATATCGATTCGCTCCAGCAGCTTTTAGCTTACTTCATTGTCCGACAATTAGATCCAAGGCTTAGTGCAAAAGATATCAATGATGTTTTTGAAAAATTAAACATTGCCGAAAGTGAAAATCCTAAAAAATACATTACAAAAGAACTCGAGTTAAAACAGGTCAGTAAAAATCCCTTCCAAAAATCCGATAGATTATTATTCTGTAATCAAGCACCGGGTACTAAAAGACAAGAAATTAAAGCAACTATACTTGATGAAGGTGATTTTTCATGGCGCAAGTTGCCCGTGGAAGTGCAACTGCAAATGCTAGAAACTTATCTACTCTCACAAACTAATCCAACGGAGGTCGCCAAGGAGCTTTTAGAGCGTATCAGAACTTTAACTTTTACCGATTTACCTATTGAAGTTAAAGAGCATATATTTCTTTATTTAATAAAGCGTGATGAAACTATATTTCAGCAATTTAAGCAACTTAGTGTTTTAAGTCAAATCAACGGCCAAACTCGCACGTTACTTCACACACATCGCGAGGCGCTTAAACTAGATATTCAACAATTAGTTAAATCGAACAAGCCGCAAGCTGAGAAAATATTTTTAGAGCTGTGCAGCTCGGATTACTCAGATATCGATGCAGTAAAGGCTTTCGTAACTTTAGGAATCGATATTAACATAAAAAATGATAAGGGTATACCGGCTTTGATGTTAGCATCTCAAGGGGGTCGTACTGAGGTAGTGAAGCTCCTTTTGGATAAGGGTGCTAAGGTTAATGTTGCAGATAATAATGGCGATACAGCTCTGATCTTTGCATCTAGAGGCGGCAATAAAGAGATTGTAGAGCTTCTGCTTGATAGAGGCGTCGATATTAATGCTGTAGATAACAATGGCTATACAGCTTTGAATTGGGCATTTAAACAAGGTCATAAAGAGATAGAAAGGCTTCTGTATAGGCTTCTGCTTGATCGTCAACAAGAGAAACTTATTGACGATGCAGCTTTGGTTAAGGCATCTCAAGAGGGTCGCACTGAGGAAGTGAAACTACTTTTGGATAAGGGTGTTGATGTTAATGCTAAAGATGCATGGAGCCGTACACCTTTGATGATAGCATCTATTAATGGCAATAAAGAGTTAGTAAAGCTTCTGCTTGACAAAGGTGCTAAGGTTAATGCGCTAGACGAAAATGGTTATACAGCTTTGATCTTTGCATCTATGAATGGCCACAAAGAGGTAGTGAAGCTCCTTTTAGATAAGGGTGCTAATGTTAATGCTGCGAGTCGATTGGGCTATTCAGCTTGGACCTTTGCATATGAAAGAGGTTATAGAGAGATAGTGGAGTTTCTTCTTGCCAGCAGTGCTCATGGTTAATGCGCTAGGCAACAATGGCGATACAGCGATGTTGCTTGGCTATTTGAAGAATACTCACTAGCTCTTGATTGTGTAGAACTGGATATAGTATTGCTGTGCCATCTTCAGAACCAGTAGCGATAAATCTATTATCACTGCTTATCGCTACCGAATTTATCCTATCTGTATGACCTTCAAGAGTAGTGATACAATTGCCAGATTGTGCATTCCATATCTTTGCTGTAATTATCACAAGAACCAGTAACAATAAAGCTATTATCGTACTGAAGTTATCCGAGGATTATTGCCAGAGCCTGTATCGGAAAACCGGTTATCCTTGCGCAGTGTTTTTTGAAAGAAATCCCATACAGCAGATTTCTTTAACAACCCCATTTTGATAGCTTCTTTAGCTTCTTGAGGCAAATACGTTGGACAAGTCCATGTTATCTTTTTACCTTCGCTTACATCGTCAGCAAGCTTTTTCGCCTAAAGCAATAAGCTCTGCATCTGAATATAGTATTGATTTTAGGAGTAGCTGATCCGTTGCCAGTGCAGCCCACTTGCCACGAACAAGCGATAGTTGCTCTAGGTGTAGAAACCTGTCTTTTACGGTTTCTTGATTAGCTGCAAACCCAAATATATGAAGAACAAGTTCATCGGGCAGATCATCCAAATAACATGCAGAATTTTCGTCTGATTGCTCTAATGCTTCTTTCTCTAGCTCTGGTATATCCATAGAGCAGAGGTTAAAGGCTATTGCCTGTAGCAGGAATAGTACTATAATTTTTTTATTCACGCATTGCTCCTTTTATTTTCTCTAAAATATCTTCCAGTCCAAGGTTGTGAAGTATTGGGTATATTGACACTACCTCATCACAAGAACGAGTAATGATAAAGTTATTATCACTGCTTACTGCTACTGAGTTTACGTCACTCTTATGCCCTTCAAGAGTAGCAATACACTTACCAGAAGCAATATCCCATATCTTCGCTGTTTTATCATTAGAGCCAGTAACGATAAGGCTATTATCACCGTTTATTTCTAGTGAATTTATGCATTGAGTATGACCTTCAAGAGCAGTAATACATGTACCAGAAGTAACATCCCATACTCTTATTTTGCCATCGTGAGATCCAGTAAAGATAAGACTATTATCACTACTTACTGCCACTGAGCCTATTGGACCATTATGATCTTCAAGAGTAACAATACAATTACCAGAAAGAACATCCCATATCTTCGCTGTATGATCCCAAGAACCAGTAACGATAAAGCTATTATCACTGCTTATTGCTTCTGAGCTTATCCTTGCATAATGGCCTTCAAGGGTAGTAATACATTTGCCAGATTGAACATTCCAAATTTTAGCGATTGTACCTGAACGAGTAAGGATAAAGCTGTTATCAGCACTTATTGCTACTGAGCTTACCGCCCTATTATGGCCTTCAAGAGTAACAACACATTTGCCAGATTGAGCATCCCAGATCTTTGCTGTCATATCACGAGAGCCAGTAACAATAAAGCTATTATCAGTGCTTATTGCTACTGAGTATATCTTACCTCGATGACCTTCAAGAGTATTAATACATTTGCCAGATTGAACATCCCAGATCTTTGCTGTGTTATCCCAGGAACCAGTAACGATAAAGTTATTATTACTACTTATTGCTACTGAGAATATCTCACCTGTATGACCTTCAAGAGTAGTAATACATGTGCCAGAAAGAACATCCCATATCTTTGCTGTGTCATCATAAGAGCCAGTAACGATAAAGCTACTATCTCTGCTTATTGCTACTGTGAATATTGAATGTTCGCTCAATGCTTTTTTAAATAAATTCCATACAGCAGATTTCTTTAACAACCCCATTTTGATAGCTTCTTTAGCTCGCTGTGGTAAATACGTTGGAGAAGTCCATGTCATCTTGTTACCTTCGCTTACATCATTGGCAAGCTTTTCACCCAAGGCAATAAATTCTTTATCCTTATGTATTATTGATTGTAGAAAAGGTTGATCCTTAGCCAAAGAACCCCAATGATTGCAGACAAGCGATAATTGATCTACTTGTTGAAACCTGTCATGTGCTGTTTCTTGATTAGCTGCGTAACCGAATATATGAAGAGCAAGCTCATCGGGCAGATTATCAAAATGACATACAAAAACATCTTTTGATTGCTTTAATGCTTCTTGCTCTAGCTCTGGTGCATCCATAGAGCAGAGGTTTAGAGCTATTACCTGTAGTATGCTTAGGGCTATAACTTTATTCATGTTTTATTCCTTTTATTTTCTCTAAAATAACTTCTAGTTCTTGGTTATGAAGGATTGGATATATTCTTATTTTTCCATCCCTAGAACCAGTAACGATAAAGCTATCATCACTGCTTATTGCTACCGAACTTATCTCCCTATCATGGCCCTCAAGGGCAGCAATACAATTGCCAGAAAGAATATCCCATATCTTTGCTGTTTTATCCCGCGAACCAGTAATAATAAATTGATTATTATTACTTATTGCTATTGATGATATTTGATCAGAATGTCCTTCAAGAGTAGTAAGACAATTGCCAGATTCGACATCCCAGATTTTTGCTGTTTTATCACTAGAACCAGTTACGATAAAGCAATTATCTTTGCTTATTGCTACTGAGTTTATCACTTCTGTATGGCCTTCAAGTGTAGTAATATAATTCCCAGACTGGGCATGCCAGATCTTTGCTGTTTTATCGTAAGACCCGGTAACGATAAAGCTATTATCATTGCTTATTGCTACTGAGGTTATCCATCCCGTATGGCCTTCAAGAGTATTAATACATTTGCCAGATTTAACACCCCATATTTTTGCTGCTTTTTCAAAAGACCCAGAAACAATAAAAGCACTATTATTACTTATTGCTACTGAGCTTATTGCTTGTCTGTGGTCTTCAAGAGTAGTTAAACATTTGCCAGAAGAAACATCCCATATCTTTGCTGTTTTATCCCAAGAGCCAGTAACGATAAAGCTATTATCACTGCTTATTGCTACTGAGGTTATTGGAAGTGTATGTCCTCTAAGTGTAGTAATACAATTTCCAGATTGAACATCCCATATCTTTGCTTTGGCATTGATAGAGCCAGTAATGATAAAGCTTTTATCACCGCAAATTACCACTGATGTTATTGCATATTCATTACCACTCAGTATTTTTTTAAATAAATTCCATACAGCAGGAGTCTTTAACAACCCCGTTTTGATAGCATCTTTAGTATGCTGTGGCAAATAATTTGGACAAGCCCATGTTATCTCTTTACCCTCACTTACATCATTTGCAAGCTTTTCACCTAATGCAATAAATTCTTGATCTGTATGTATTATTGATTGTAGAAATGGTTGATCTTTTGCCAAAGAAGCCCAATGATTGCAGACAAGCGATAATTGACCTAGTTGTAGAAACCTTTCTTTTACCGTTTCCTGATCAACTATATATCCAAAGATATGAAGAGCAAGCTCATCTGGCAGATTGTCAAAATAACATTCAGGCTTTTCGTCTGATTGCTCTAATGCTTCTTTCTCTAGCTCTGGTATATCCATAGAGCAGAGGTTAAAGGCTATTGCCTGTAGCAGGAATAGTACTATAATTTTTTTATTCACGCATTGCTCCTTTTATTTTCTCTAAAATAGCTTCTAGGTCTTTGTTATGAAGGATTGGATATAGTATTGCTGTTGTATCGTGAGAACCAGTAAGGATAAAGCTATTATCACTGCTTATTGCTACCGAGTTTATTAAATCTGTATTACCTTCAAGAGTTTGAATGCATTTGCCAGATTGAGCATCCCATATTCTTGCAGTATTGTCATCAGAACCAGTAACAATAAAACTATTATCAGAACTTATTGCTACTGAGCTTAGCCAGTCAGCATGACCTTCAAGGGTAGCAATACACTGACCAGAAGAAACATCCCATATCTTTGCTGTTGTATCCCAAGAACCAGTAACGATAAAGCTGTTATCATTGCTTATTGCTAAAGTTGAAAAATCCTGAATTTACGGTAAAAATCATTGAAAAAAAATCTTAAGGAAATTTTCCATGGGAAGCCAGAACGTTCCAAAATATTTAATTCTACTATAGAGATGAATAAGGTAACTCTTCTTTAGAGCTTATTAACAAGGATATCAAAAAATGTGTGGAATTCAAAAGCATGGAAGAGCGATTTAATCTGCAAATAATAGGTGTGATAGCTGGGCTGATAATATGAAATTTTTACTCAATTCATGATTGAGAAGGATTGCTTTGCAACTTCTAAAGGCAAAGCATATAGTATCTCTTGGTATCTTTGTTGGACTTTCTTTTAGCACTAAGGAAAAAACATAACTCCAGATTGGGTAGTGAAGGTTCTTTAGCAATACTTTATAGAAGCCCCATTTAAATTCTCTAAAATAGCTTCTAGCTCTTGATTATGAAGCATTGGATATAGTATTGCTGTGCCATTGTAAAGTCCAATAACAATAAAACTACTATCATGGCTTACTGCCACTGACCATATTGATTCTTCATAACCCTCAAGAATCTCAAGAGTGGCGATACATTTGCCTGAAAGAACATCCCATACCTTTGCTGTAGCATTACCATATCCAGTAACAATAAAGCGATTATCACTACTTAATGCTACTGAGTTTACACAGCTCCTGCCCCCTTCAAGAGTGGCAATACATTTACCAGATTGAGTATCCCAAATTTTTGCTGTTTCATCTTCAGAACCAGTAACAATAAAGCTATTATCACTACTTATTGCCACTGAGGTTATCTGATCCACATGGCCTTCAAAAGTAGTAGTACATTTGCCAGATTCAACATCCCATAGCTTTGCTGTACTATCGTAACAACCAGTAACGATCAAGCTACTATCTTTGCTTATTGCTACTGATCTTATCTCATCTTCGTGGCCTTCAAGAGTATTAATATATTTGCCAGATTCAACGTCCCATATTTTTATTGTGCAATCGAAAGAACCAGTAACGATCAAGCTACTATTATTGCTTATTGCTACTGAGCTTATATGATCTCTATGTCCTGCAAGAGTAGCAATATACCTGCCAGAAGGAATATCCCATATCTTTGCTGTGTCATCGTCAGAACCAGTGACGATAAAGCTATTATCGTTGCTTATTGCTATTGAACTTATTTCTTCTTCATGGCATTTAAAAGTAGCAATACACTTGCAAGAAAGAACATCCCATATCCTGGCTGTTCCATCATAAGATCCAGTGACGACAGAGCTATTATTATTGCTTATTGCTACTGAGATTATCCGAGGATTATTGTCAGAGCTTATATCGGAAAACCTGTTATCCTTGCGCAGTATTTTTTTAAAGAAATTCCATACAACAGGTTTCTTTAACAACCCCATTTTGATAGCTTCTTTAGCTTCTTGAGGCAAATACGTTGGACAAGTCCATGTTATCTTTTTACCTTCGCTTACATCGTCAGCAAGCTTTTTCGCCTAAAGCAATAAGCTCTGCATCTGAATATAGTATTGATTTTAGGAGTAGCTGATCCGTTGCCAGTGCAGCTTACTTGCCACGAACAAGCGATAGTTGCTCTAGGTGTAGAAACCTGTCTTTTACGGTTTCTTGATTAGCTGCATAACCGAATATATGGAGAAGAAGCTCATCTGGCAACGCATCAAAATAACAATCAGACTTTTCTTCTGATTGCTCTAATGCTTCTTTCTCCGGCTCTGGTGCATCCATAGAGCAGAGGCTTAATGTTATTGCCTGTAGTAGGCATAGTGATAGAATCTTATATTTTTGCTGTTTCATGATATTAATTTCTCTAAAATAACTTCTAGATGTTGATTATGAAGCATTGGATATATTATTATTTTGCCATCTGGAGAACCAGTTACGATAAAACAATTATCACTGCTTATCGCTACTGAACGTATTCCCACTTCATGGCCTTCAAGAGTAGTAATACAATTGCCAGACTGAGCATTCCATATCTTTGCTTTATCCCAAGAACCAGTAGCGATAAAGCTATTATCATGACTTATTGCTACAGAGTTTATTTCATTTGTATGACCTTCAAGAGTGGCGATACAATTTCCAGACTGAGCATTCCATATCCTTGCTGTGTCATCATCAGAACCAGTTACGATAAAACTATTATCACTGCTTATTGCTACTGAGTTTATCCCACGGGTATGGCCTTCAAGAGTAGTAATACAATTGCCGAAAGAAACATCCCATATTTTTGCTGTTTCACCAGAACCAGTAACGATAAAGCTATTGTCACTGCTTATTGCTACTGAGTTTATCCAATTACTATTGCCTTCAAGGGTCTTAATGCATTTGCAAGATTCAACATCCCATATTTTTGCTGTTTTACCAGAACAAGTAACTATAAAGCTATTATCATTGCTTATTGCTACTGATTCTATTGCATTTATATGGCCCCTCAGGGTTTTTTTAAACAAATTCCATACAACCAGATGTCTTTAACAATCCCATCTTGATAGCGTCTTTAGCTCCTTGAGGCAACCATGTTGGACAAACCCATGCTATCTTTTTACCTTGGCTTACATCATTGGTAAGCTTTTCACCTAATGCTATAAATTCTTGATCTGTATATAATATTGATTTTAGAAATGGTTGATCCTTAGCCAAAGAAGTCCAATGATTGCAGACAAGCGATAATTGAGGTAGTTGTAGAAACCTTTCTTTTACCGTCTCTTGATTAGTAGCATAACCGAATATATGAAGAGCAAGTTCATCGGAATAGCATCAAAATAACATGGAGAATTGCTTTCTTGTGCTGATGATTTTCTTTCTCTGAATCAGCACTAAGGCTTAATGCTATTGCCTGTAGTAGGCATAGTACTATAATCTTATTCATTCCTTATTCCTTTTAATTTCTCTAAAATAGCCTCTAGCTCAAGATTATGCAGCATTGGATATAGTACGACTATTGTATCCTGAGAACCAGTAACAATAAATCTACTATCATTGCTTATTGCTACTGAGTATACCCAATCGCTATGACTTTCGAGAGTAGTAATACAATTGCCAGAAGTAACATCCCAGATCTTTGCCTTGTTATCAGCAGATCCAGTGACGATAAAGCTATTATCACTACTTATTGCTACTGAGGTTATATAATCTGTATGGCCTTCAAGCGTAGTAATACTGCCAGATGCAAAATCCCAGATCTTTGCTGTTTTATCCCAAGATCCAGTTACAATAAAGCTATTATCACTGCTTATTGCTATTGAGCTTATCTCCTCTGTATGATCTTTAAGAGTCGTAATACAATTACCAGAAGCCACATCCCAGATCTTTGCTGTTTTATCTTCGGAACCAGTAACTATAAAGCTATTATCACTACTTATTGCTACTGAGCTTAACCAACCACTATGGCCTTTAAGAGTGGTGATACAATTACCAGATTTAAGATCCCAGATCTTTGCTGTTCTATCGTAAGAGCTGGTAACGATAAAGCTATTATCACTACTTATTGCTACTGAGCTTATGCCATCTCTATGTCCTTCAAGAGTAGCAATACAGCTGCCAGAAGCAACACCCCAGATCTTTGCTGTTTTATCGCTCGAACCAGTAACAATAAAGCTATAATCGCTGCTTATTGCGACTGAGTTTATCACTTCTGTATGGCCTTTAAGTGTAGTAATATAATTCCCAGACTGGGCATCCCAGATCTTTGCTGTTTTATCGTAAGACCCGGTAACGATAAAGCTATTATCATTGCTTATTGCTACTGAGCTTATGCTGTTTTTATGACCTTTAAGAGTTCTTTTAAAAAAATTCCATAGAGCCGGAGATTTTAACAACCCTTTTTTGATAGCATCTTTAGCTTGATGGGGCAACCATGTTGGACAACTCCATGATATTCTTTTACCTTGGCTCACCTCATTGGCAAGCTTTTCACCAAATGCAATAAACTCTTTATCACTATGTATTATTGATTGTAGAAAAGGTTGATCCTTAGCCAAAGAAGCCCAATGATTGCAGACAAGCGATAATTGAGATAGTTCTAGAAACCTTTCTTTTACCGTTTCCTGATTAACTGCATACCCAAATATATGAAGAGCAAGCTCATCAGGCAACGCATCAAAATAACGATCAGACTTTTCTTCTGATTGCTCTAATGGTTCTTCCCCTAGCTCCGGTGCATCC
Organism: uncultured bacterium; assembly: GCA_963706585.1. Lineage (GTDB taxonomy): Bacteria > Babelota > Babeliae > Babelales > Babelaceae > MFD02248-292. The sequence goes on along the minus strand of OY970169.1, from coordinate 966,287 downwards.
ATAGAGCTAAGATTTAATGTTATTGCCTGCAGTACACACAGTACTATAATTTTTCTATTCATGTTTTTATTCCTTTATATTTTTGCTTATCATTCGATGTCCACGAAAAAGAGCAGCAAATTTCTTAAATCCAGCCAACGCCCAAATAGCCAACAAGTTTTCTTTGCTGCCTTATATAATTAAGGAAGTCCATTGTTCCAAGCCAATCGCTACCAGTTATTAACCTATTATAATTAGCTAATGCATGATCATAAGCTGTTTCGCCGTTGCTATTTCTAATCTCATCATCAGCACCTCTGGCAACAAGAAGTCTTGCTATTTCCTCATTGTGAAATTCAACTGCCCCGATTAATGCAGTATTGCCCCTGTTGGTTACAGCATTAACATTAGCCTTTTTATCAAGAAGAAGCTCTACTACTTTTTTGTAACCTTCGCGAGATGCCGCTATTAGAGCACAATAACCCTCCTGATTAACACCATTAACATCAGCACCCTTTTGAAGAAGATCCTTAACTATTTCTAGCTTTCCGTGTTGAGAGGCGCAAATCAGAAGAGAATTCAAAATTTTCTGAACAGCATTATTATCATTCCTCCCTATTCTACTCAGAAGAAGATCCATTATCATCTGATACCCAGTTGCAGCTGCCGAATGTAAGAGTTGATTTTTTTCTTCTAAAGTCAGAGCATGCGCAATAAAAGACATTTCCGAACATGCCTCATTTTTAACTTTTTCTGTTATCAGTTGTTTCTTACCCAAAAAATACTGAAAATCTATCAATTCTTGAGCAGCTTGCATTCTTTCTTGAGCTAGTTCCGGATGTAATTCATAATATCTTTTAACCAATTGCTTAATAAATGCTTGATCCTCAACGATTGTTTTGAATTTTGGATGTATCAAAGACAGCAGAGCTAATTTACTATGAATTTCCTTTATGCTTGTGGCTTCGGGTGCAAAAGAGAAAAGATGTACTAAAAGCTCATCTGGCAAGTTACTAAAGACCCCAAGGCTATTCTCTGTCATCTCATCTTTCATATCACTCGTTGGAGATTGTTCCATGCATTGTAAGCTTAGAGCCATACAAGCGACTAGAAATAATACTATCTTTTTCATATCTTTCTCCTTTATACTATTGGGGTTATATATGCTCCACGGCGGCGATGGACATTATCACCATCAAAAAGCCTCACTAAATATCGAATAGTAATTAAAAATTTCTTAAATTCCGATCAGTCAAAATTTTAGATATATTAAACATAATTATACAGAAAGAAATAAAAAAAGCAATTTAAAAAATAAATCATAACTGAATAATGGGCTCAAGTTTTTATACCAATCGGTCCTGTGAATCAATTTCATATTCGGCCCTGGATGCACGTTTTTCTCGACGGGAATAGTTTAAGCCAGCGAAATAAGAAACGGGATCCACAGGCGAACTACATTGATTTTTTAAGGATTTACTAAAAAACGCCAAATTGGGCAAGTTTGATCTTAAAAGGCTAAATGCGATGTAAAACCAAAAGCTTAATAATTTTGCTAAACAGCCCCAATATGTCTGTAATGTACGCATTACAGACATAGATTCAAGAAGCCTGACGGCTTTCATTTAGTCGACCTAGAGATCTTTCTGGGTTTTTCAATGGTTTTGAATTTCTGTCACTGAAGAATGAATTTTATTTTCTATCACTATATGTGTGATTTATAAAGCGTATTTATTTGAGAAATGTTTTTCAAATCTTGCCTAAAAATCATTTTATAAAAAGTTATATCTCCAAAATCCTAAAAATCAATCGGCCTATAAATTTGTAATCAGTAGCCTCTTAGCGATTGATGAAACAGCTGACAATTGTTATCATATCAATAAGCTTAAAGAAGATTCATAATATTGCAATTCGAGGGATCTCATGAAAAAAATGCTAGGGTTTTTATTTGCTTGCTTAGCAACAAACATTTCATGCATGGAAGATCCAATACATGCTGATGAGACTCAGTTGGTCCAATTTGATAACTTCTCAAATGAGCTATTAGTACATCTTTTTTCCTTTATCCCTGAAGCTACAAGCATGAAAGAAATTTTTAACAAATTAGCTCAATTATCCCTAGTGAATAGTGAATTCAAACAAATAGCTGAAGATCTGAATTTGTTGAATGAATTGGCTAAAAGATATGTTGAATTTCATCTTTTGAGCAGCAAGCTCTAAAGTTTCATTTGACGATACTTTTTTGAATTCAATCACAATCCCTAACTTGGTAATTTTTTTAGGAATAATCATGATATCATATCTACCATGGCCACTTTCGCGATTAGATTTAATCTCATAATTATCAGACAAAAGCACAAGCAAGCCAAGTACAAAAAGATGATAGCTTTTCTCTGGCTCATTGCTTGGTAAATCATAAACACTTACGCTTGAACTGATAAATTTTTGCAAAAGCTCTGCAAAGGAAATAGCATCTCCTGTGGTTAGCGATTTTAAAAGAGCTGCGGCGTTCGGGCTGGGAAGAGAGGTTTCAAAAATACTTTTAATAAGATTTTTGTATAATATCATAATTTCTTTATTTGGTATCGTTAAAGTAACAGTTGTTAAGCCCTCTTTAAGCTCAAGATGAGTATACGTTAAGTAACCGGTAAACAAGAGCAAGCTCCACAAAGCAGCAGGATCTTTTTCGATGCCAGGAAATATAATTGCCTCGTCAATGGTCTTCTCGATAGTTTGGTCAGAGAGTAGTAATTCTAAATCTTTCTTAACTTCTTCATCTGAAACGGTAATAAGCTTCTTAACAAGCTGATTATCACTGGTATTTAGCCAATAAGGTTGTAATAAGCCCCGTTCACTGGCACACATAAGCACCGACCAGGGATTATAAATAGTAGTACTACCAAATAAGTAACCGTTATACCATGTTTGAATTTCATGAATTTTGTCTGAAAGTTTTTGATCTTTCAATATGCTTTTTACTTCTTGGCTGGTAAAGCCAAATTTATCTTGGAATTGCTTATTGATGAGAGTATAGCTCGAAAGATTATTAAGACCTGAAAAAATCCCTTCTTTGGCGGCTCGTAAAATTCCAGTTAAAACGCCTCTTTCTAAATAGATATTATCTTTAAAAACTGAAGTCAAAAGCGAACGCAAGAATTTTACGATACGATCATAATAGTTATTCGCGTAACCTTCATGAATTGGCGCATCATATTCATCTATTAATACTATAACCCTTTTTTTATGATAATTAAAAAGGACTCTGCTTAAAAAAAGAAGACTAGTACTATAAGCTTCTTCATTGGCATTCTCACTTAACAACGTTGTATATTTTTTCAAATTATAATCTGGTAGACTCTCTTGAATAATAGGAAAATGACGCTCAAATTCCGTAGCAATTACTTCGCGAATCTTTGCATAAGTACTTTCCCAGGAATCTTCTTTTATATCTTTAAATGTTAATGAGATAACAGGGTATTGACCCTGCAAGCTCTTATAATCAGTCTCTTGCCAAATAGCAGTATTCTTAAACAAGTAGCTATGGTCAAAGCTTGATTGCTCAAAAAAATAGCGTAGCATTGACAGATTAAGTGTTTTACCAAATCGCCTTGGCCGAGGAATAAGTGCTATGGTCCCGGTATTTTCCAAGAACTCTTTTATGAGAAGCGTTTTATCAACGTAGTAATATTTTTCTTCAATAAGCCTTTTGAAGTCGCTTATACCTATTGGTAATCTTTTCATCTTTTTTTTGGCAATCTCTTATTAGATTATCCTATACACGATTACTATAGCATAGAAAAAATCCCGATAAAAGCATAGCTTCGTAAAAGTTTTTGCATACATTTTCCAGATCCTTCAGTATTTATGATCTTTGAGCTGTTCACTTTGTCCCTGGGCAAGCAGTTGATTTAAAAGAATTAGCGGAAGTCTCTAACCTCTCTAGGTGGGAGATGGATAACGATAAAGCGGTAATGTGCAAACATTTGCGCTTTACATTTGTTTTTTGATGATGTAAACTAAGTTTGGTTTTCGAAAGTTACTCGTAAAGTAAGAGTACCCCAGGAATTGCGGGAAGGGTTTGTTGCTTAAAAACCCATAGCGTTGGAAACTAATACTCTCTAAAACTACGGTTATCCTATATTGTTTGAGTGGATTATACGAAGCTCCCACTTCTTTTATGTGGTGAGTAGTTCACCTGGTATATGTGCTACAATTAAATTATGGCAATTAAGTAATTTCTATTAAAATTATCAAATGATCAGATAGCAAATTTCAGCAATGCAAATAAATAGCAATATTCACTAATAGTGTCATTGTAACTAGAAGGTAGGAATAACAAACATGAAAAAGATACTAATGTTTTTATTAGCTAGCATAATAGTAAGCACACATTGCATGGAAAAAACACCATTGCCTGACAATGGTTCAGAATTAGGCAGTTTTGGTAATTTGCCAGATGAGCTTCTTCTACATCTTTTTTCTTTTATACCTAAAGCTAAAAGTATGAAAGAGATTTTTAAGAAGTTAGCTCAGTTATCACTGGTAAACAGTAAGTTTAAAGAAATAGCAGAGGATAAAGCACTTATTAAGCAATTGGCTGAAAGATATGTCAAATTTCATCCGGAAAAAGCTGAAAGAGAATTCCTAAGCTCTGTTGAGTTTTTTGGGGAGGATAACTGCCCAAAAGAATACAAAAAAATAGTTAGCTCACTCGCCTACTCTATGAGATATGCTTTCAAAAGCAGAATGTTAATCGAAGCAACTCAACTAGGAAATAGAAAACTGATAAAGCTTCTTCTCCGATGCTAATGCGGGTTGATGCTGCCGACGAACATAGTACAGCTTTAATGTATGCATGTAGAGACGGCAAGAGAGGCATAGCAAGGCTCTTATTGGATTTTGGTGCTGATGTTAATAGTACAAATAGCGTTGGTAATACCGCTTTTATCTGGGCAGCTTCATACGGAAGAATAGAGATAGCAAATCTACTTTTAGATCACGTCGCAAATATTAGTGTTCTAGGCTGTGATGACGCTTTGGGGTGGGTCAGCATGATGGCAATACGCTTTTGATGAAAGCATCTGGAGAAGGTCATTCAGAAATAGTAAAATTTCTGCTTGATAATGGGGCAGCTATCGATGCTGTTAATTTGAGAACACAGACTGCTTTAATTCACGCAGTTGGTCGTGGACATCTAGATGTAGTTGGGCTATTGCTTAGCAAGGGAGCTGATGTTAGCATTAGGGACATATTCTACGAAACAGCTTGGGATTTGGCATATCGACATGACTATCAAGCTATAAGAAAATTGCTTGAAAAGCATTTACCTCCCGGTTATGGCAAAAGCTGGCTATGACTAATTTCTTGATAGAGATCTGCTGAAATCGATCCGTAGATCATCTTAATCATCTGATGCTGCATTCATGATTGTCAACGATACTTTTTTGTCGGTTCAATGTATCTGCTTTGTTAAAGCATTTACGCTCGATTGCCACAAAATGTTGGCGGAGTTGCATGCAATCCACATAACAAAATAATTAATAACAATTTTACCGGTCTAACTTGATTCATAAGCAATCCTTAACCTAATTGATTAATAATTTTTACTTTTAGATTAGTAATTTTGAAGAATCAAAGCAACTGGGCAATCTTCAATTAATCTGCATAAAAATAGCCCATAGGAGTTTTCTGCCGCCATCATGCGCCATCTTTTAGCGATTGATGGGAAAGCTAATAATTGCTATCATATAAATATGGTTAAATAAGTAATTAACAAAGTTACAATTCAGGAGACGAGGATTTATGAAAAAGATACTAGTATTATTAGTGGTTTGCATAACAGGAAACGTGCACTGCATGGATCCTTCAGCATTAGCTGAGCGAGCGCAACATTAGGCAGTTTTGATAATTTCCCTGATGAGCTTATTGTTTACCTCTTTTCTTTTATACCTGAAGCTACAAGCATGAAAGAAATTTTTAACAAATTAGCCCAGCTGTCGCTGGTAAATAGAAAATGTAAACAAATAGCAGGTGATAAAGCACTACTTAATGAATTAGCTAAAAGATATAGCCACTTTCATCCACAAGAAGCTCAAAAAGAATTTCTACATTACGCAATGCTTCTTTTAAATCGAAATACTTCTGCTGAAAAAGGATTTCTAAGTGCTTTAAAGCTTCTTTTGGGTAGAAGCACGTTTTCAGCAGACTATAAAAAAGCATCTATAATCACAGCTACTCTTACTTCTGGTATTAATATTAATATCACTGATCAAGTAGTATCCGGTGCAATTAACAAAGGCAATAGCGATTTGGTACAGCTTCTTTTGGATAATGGCACTGATGTTAATGCTAAAAGTGCTGATGGTTATGGTTATACAGCTTTGATTTATGCTTCTAGTAGTGGCAATAAGGAGATAGTAAAGCTTCTTCTTGGTTATGGGGCCGATGTTAATGCTGTACTTAACAATGGCTGTACAGCCTTAATTGTAGCATCTGTCAAAGACCAGAAAGAGATAGTAAAGCTTCTTCTTGATTCTGGAGCTGAGGTTAATGCTGCTGGTAACGATGGCGAAACAGCCTTGATGTTTGCATCAAAAGAGAGATTCAAAGAGATAGTAAAACTTCTTCTTGAGCGTGGTGCTAAAGTTAATGCTGTAAGTAATAACGGTAAAACTGCTTTGATGTTCGCCAATGATACAGAAATAATTGATTTATTACAAAGCTATTCTTAGCAATAAATAGAAAGTAAAAGTGATAAAATATGAAAAGAATAGTAATTTTCCTATTAGCCTTCTTAATAGCGAACGCGCAGTGCATGGAACAGCCAGCTCTAACAGTCATAGAGGCAGAATTGGGTTCTATTGATAATTTGCCTGATGAGCTTATTGTTTACCTCTTCTCTTTTATACCTCAAGCTTCAAGCGCGAAGGAGATTTTTAACAAATTAGCGCAGTTATCATTGGTTAATAGAAAATTTGCGCAAATAGCAGAGGATAAAGCATTTATTAAGCAATTGGCTAAAGCGTATATCGAGTCTTATCCGAAAAAAGCTGAAAAAGAATTTTTAGATGCCGCAATGATTGTTTTAAGTCAAAATTGTACTTCAAAAGACCATCAAAGAGCAGCTAAACTCATATCGGCTCTTGCTCTTGCTATTACGATTGAAAAAAAAGGCCTGTTGTTACTGAAAGCAATTTGTAATGGCCGTATACGTTTAGCAAAGCTTCTTCTTTATAATGACGCTAATGTTAATGCTACGACCGACGATATTTTTGAAGATATGGAAGGAAGAACGCCTTTGATGAGAGCATCTCAGTATGGTTTTAAAGAAATAGTGAAGATTCTTCTTGACAATGGCGCAAAAGTTAATGCCGAAAGTCTGCGTGGAGATACAGCATTGCACTTCGCATGTGCCGGAAATGGCCAAGAAAAGATAGTAAAGCTTCTTCTTGCAGCTGGGGCTAATGTTAATGCTACAAATAGATGCGGTACCACACCTTTGAGTAAGGCAACCGCATTTTGCCGTGACGATCTGGTAAAGCTTCTTCTAGATAGAGGTGCCAGCAAAGATTAGCGGAAAGCCAGAGCTTAAGTCAATAAAGATTTAGTAAAGCTCTCTGGATAGGGATGCCAATGGTTAATGCTGTAAATAATACTGGCAAGACTGCTTTAATGCTGGTAGCTGAACGGGGCAATCAAAAAATAGTTGATTTGTTAAAAAGCCATAGAGAGCAATAAATAACGAGGATAAAGTAAAATAGGGTTAAATTTGAATATGTATTATACTTGCAAAATTTTACCCCTATCGGATTTAAGTAAGATTAATTATTATCTGACACCGGGCGTCTTTTTTAATAAAGATAATGCTAATAATGTTGGTAATCCAAAAATATTCTCCTAAGAGATAAAGGAATAAATCATGAAAAGGATAGTACTACTTTTACTCGCTTGTGTGGAGCTAAACATACAATCTATGAATTGGTTGGCAGCAAATAATGAAGAGGTGTCAGAGAATTATCATGCGGCTTTTAGTAATCTACCTGATGAGCTTGCACTTCATATATTTGGATTTACAGCTAACCAAGAAACGGCAAAAGATAGATTTCGCCAAATAGGCCTATTATCGCTTGTTTCCAGGAGATGGGATGTTTTAGCAAAAGATCAACCATTTTTACGATCAATAGTGCCAACGGATAAAGATAAAGAGTTTATTGCATTTGGTGAAAAGCTCGCCAATGATGTAAGCCAAGGTAAAGAGATATGGGATTGTCCAACATGGCTGCTTCAAGAAGCTAAAGATGCTATTAAAAAAGGATTGTTAAAATCTAGTAGTCTATGGAATTTATTTAAAAAAGTATTTATAGGTCATACTAAGCAGATAACCTCAGTAGCGATAAGCAGTGATAATAGCTTTATTGTTACTGGTTCTTGTGATGGTACAGCAAAGATATGGGATCTTAAATCTGGCAATTGTATTACTACTCTTCAAGGCCATAGGAGTGAGATATACTCAGTAGCAATAAGTAGTGATAATAGCTTTATAGTTACTGGCTCTTGGGATCAAACAGCAAAAATATGGGATGTTTCTTCTAGCAATTGTATCGTTACTCTTGAAGGCCATACAATTTGGATAAGCTCAGTAGCAATAAGCAGTGATAACAGCTTTATCATTACCGGGTCTTACGATAAAACAGCGAGGATATGGGATGTTGAGTCTGGTAATTGTATTGCTACTCTTCAAGGCCATACCTATCCAATAACCTCAATAGCAATAAGTAAAGATAATCGATTTATAGTTACTGGCTCTAACGATAGAACTGCAAAGGTATGGGATGTTGAGTCTGGTAATTGTATTGCTACACTTGAAGGCCATACAAAAGTGATAAACTCTGTAGCAATAAGTAATGATAATAGATTTATCTTTACTGGTTCCTGGGATAAAACAGCAAAGATATGGGATGTTAAATCTTGCAAATGCATTACTACTCTTGAAGGTCATGCAAGTTTTATAAACTCAGTAGCAATAAGCATCGATAATAGCTTTATCATTACCGGTTCTGAAGATAAAACAGCAAAGATATGGGATGCTCTTTCTGGTAATTGTATTACTACACTTGAAGGTCATAATAAACAGATAACCTCAGTTGCAATAAGCAGTGATAATAGCTTTACTGTTATAGGATCTCTGGATGGCAGATTAATAACATATCCCATGCTTCATAACCAAGAACTAGAAACTATTTTAGAGAAAATTAAAGGAATAAAACATGAATAAAGTTATAGCACTATGCCTGCTACAGGCAATAACATTAAACCTAGACTCTATGGAGATGCCTGAAGAAGATAAAGAAACATTACTTCAACAATCAGAAGAAAAGTCTGAATGTTATTTTGATAAACTGCCCGAAGAGCTGCTTCTTCATATATTTGGCTATACAGCTAATCAAGAAAAGGCAAAAGACAGGTTTGAACAAGTAGGTCACTTATCGCTTGTCGATAAGAAGTGGGCTAGATTGGCGAAGGATGAACCCTTTCTAAAATCAATACTACATTCAGATGCAGAGTTTATTGCTTTAGGTAAAAAGCTTGCCAATGATGTAAGCCAAGGTAATGAGATAACATGGACCTGTCCATCATGGTTGCCGCAATCTGCTAAAGAAGCTATTAAAGCGGGGTTGTTAAAATCACCTGTTGCATGGAATTTTTTTTGCGAAGATCGCAAAGCTCAGATAACATCAGTAGCAATAAGTCATGATAATAGCTTTATCGTAACGGGTTTTCATGATGGCACAGCCAAGATATGGGAAGTTTCTTCTGGCAAGTGTATTATTACTACCCTTGAAGGCCATACAGATTCGATATACTCAGTAGCAATAAGCAGTAATAATAGATTTATTGTTACTGGATCTTTGGATAAAACTGCAAAGATATGGGATGTTTCTTCTGGTAATTGTATTAATACTCTTGTCGGTCATACTAACTGGATATTCTCAGTAGCAATAAGCAGTGACAACAGCTTTATCCTTACTGGCTCTAAGGATAATACAGCAAAGATTTGGAATGCTCAATCTGGCACATGTCTTAACACCCTTGAAGGCCACAGAAATACAATAAGCTCAGTAGCAATAAGCAGTGATAATAGCTTTATCGTCACTGGTTCTTGGGATAATACAGCAAAGATTTGGAATGCTCAATCTGGCACATGTCTTAACACCCTTGAAGGCTATACAGGTAGCGTAGAATCAGTGGCAATAAGCAGCGATAATAGCTTTATTGTTACTGGTTCTGATGATGCTACCGCAAAGATATGGGATGTCCAATCTGGCAAATGTATTACTACTTTTGAAGGCCATACAGAAGAGATAAACTCAGTAGCAATAAGCAATGATAATCGCTTCATCATTACTGGTTCTTCCGATTACACAGTAATGATATGGGATGTTGATTCTGGCAAATGCATTCAAACTCTTGAAAGTAATACAGATTTAATAAACTCGGTAGCAATAAGCAGTGATAATAGTTTTATGGTGACTCGTTCTGCAGTATATCCAATGCTTCATAACCACGAACTAGAAGTTATTTTAGAGAAAATAAATGGATGCACCAGATTCGTACATGCATTTCGCAATTACCCCAGCATGAACAAGCTGGGTTGCATGATAAAAAGCGATTTAAGCAATCAGTATTACCCTCGAGATGCTGGTATCAATAATGCTGTATAGTTATCATAGCTTAGCACATTAACATCCGCGCCAAGTATCTCTTTATGACGCCGTGCATATGCCTTTATCAAAGCTGTATTGCTATCGTTATCTTCGCCACAAACGTTGGCACCATTGATAATTATGACAATAGAGCTCTGATGCTGGCATCTGATGAGGGACATGTAGAGGTAGTGGAACTTCTTCTCACTGCTGGCCCTGATCTTAATGCCACAAATAATGATGGAGAAACCGCTTTGATCTGTGCAGCTGATTTTCACCATGAGGAAATAGTAAAACTCCTTCTTGCTAATGGTGCTCATGTTAATGCTGCCGATAACAAGGGTAATACTGCATTGATTAGAGCAGCTAAAAATGGGTGTAAAGAAATAGTGAAGCTTCTTATTGATTATGGTGCTGATGTTAACGCCTCAAATAGCGCTGGTAATACTGCTTTGATAGAAGCAACTAGAAATGGATGGCCCCAGTTAGATGTAACAAGGCTACTTCTTGAGCGCGGGGCTAATGTTAACACTGCTAATAGACAGGGCTTTACAGCTTTTATTATTGCATCTAGATGTGGCTTTAAAGAAATATTAGATTTGTTAGAAAGCCATAGAGAGCAATAAATCACAAAGTAATGGATAACATATGAGGATACTAGTTTTCTTGCTTGCTTGGATAACAGCCCCCACCCAATGCATGGAACAACTAGCGCTAATCAATTCTGATGATAGTAAAGAAATAATTGAAACGGAAATAAGCAGTTTTGGCAATTTGCTAGACGAGCTTATGGTATACCTCTTTTGTTTTATACTTGAAACTTGCTTGAAAAAAATTTGTAAAAAATTAGCTCATCTATCATTGGTAAATAGAAAATTTAAACAAATAGCAAACAAATCAGCACGACCCAAGTTTTGATCAGGTCATCTGGAGATCGTTGGTGAGCATCAAGAAGAAGCTTTGCTATCTCTTCGTGCCCATTGAAAGATGCTACAATCAAAGCTGTATTGCCTTTACTATCTGCAACATTAACATCAGCACCCTTATCCAAAAGTAGCTTCACTCCCTCAGTATGACCCTCTTGGGATGTACGCGCATCTGCCCCTAAGGCCCCCAAGGAGCTTTACTACCTCTTTGTGGCCTGCATGAGATGCATGCGTCACAGCTGCATAGCCCCAGAGATCTGTTGCATTAACATCAGCACCAGCATTAATAAGTAGCACTACAATTTCTTTATGACCGTGCATAGCTGCATAGGTCAAGGCTGTAAAGCCATTGCTATCTGCAGCTTCATTAACATTAGCTCCGCCCTTATCCAAAAGTAGCTTCATTACCTCAGTATTACCCTCTCGAGATGCTGATCTCAATAATACTGAATAGTTATCATAGCTTATGCTATGACGCTGTGCATATGCCTTTATCAAATCTGTATTGCTATCGTTATCTTCGCCACAAACTTTGGCGCCATTATCAACAAGAAGCTCTACTACTTCTTTCTTGCCACTTCTAGATGCATACGTCAAAGCTGTATAGCCTGTACTATCTGCAACATTAACATCAGCACCATAACCAAGCAATAGTTGGACCACATCTTTATGGCCTCCACTAGATGCGCACATCAAAGTTGTATAGCCTTTACTATCTGCAACATTAACATGAGCACCCATATCCAAAAGTAGCGTCACTACCTCTTTATGGTTTTCAATAGATGCATAGATTAAAGCTGTATTGCCGTAGATATTAGCAGTGTTAACATTAGCACCCATATCCAAAAGTAGCTTCACTACCTCTTTATGGCCTTTATAAGATGCTGTAATCAAAGCTGTATTGCCATGATTTATTTTAGGGCTTGGCCCATTAACATCAGCACCATAATCAATAAGAAGCTTCACTACCTCAGTATGACCCTCTTGAGATGCTAGTATCAATAATATTAGCAATAATTCTGTATAGTTATCATAGCATACCACGCCAAGAAGAAGTTGAACTATATTTTTATGACCCTGTGCACATGCCTTTATCAAAGCTGTATTGCTATCGTTGGATACAACAGCAAAATCTTCGCCATAAACATTGGCGCCATTATCAACAAGGAGCTTTACTATTTCTTGAGAAGATGCGCAAATCAAAGCCGTTATGCCGGCATATGACGTGGCATTAATATCAGCGCCATTTTCAAGAAGAAGCTTTACGACTCCTGCATGTCCGTTATTAGCTGCTATTATTAGTGCTGTATGCCCAAAAGTAGTATCTTTTATGTTAATATCGATTCCTGATGTTAAGAAAGCTTTTACTGCATCGATATCGGGATAATCCGAGCTGCACAGCTTTAAAAATATTTTCTCAGCTTGCTGCTTGTTCGATTTAACTAATTGTTGAGCAATAGCTAGTTTATACGCCTGACAATGTGGGTGAAATAACGTGCGAGTTTGGCCGTTGATTTGACTTAAAAGAATAAGTTGCTTAAATTGCTGAAATATAGTTTCATCACGCTTGATTAAATAAAGAAATATATGCTCTTTAACTTCAATTGGTAAATCGGTAAAAGTTAAAGTTCTGATACGCTCTAAAAGCTCCTTGGCGACCTCCGTTGGATTAGTTTGTGAGAGTAGATACATTTCAAACATTTGCAGTTGCACTTCCATGGGCAACTTGCGCCATGAAAAATCACCTTCATCAAGCATGGTTGCTTTAATTTCTTGTCTTTTAGTACCCGGTGCTTGATTACAGAATAATAATCTATCGGATTTTTGGAAGGGATTTTTACTGACCTGTTTTAACTCGAGTTCCTTTGTAATGTATTTTTTAGGATTTTCACTTTCGGAAAGGTTTAATTTTTCAAAAACATCATTGATATCTTTTGCACTAAGCCTTGGATCTAATTGTCGGACAATGAAGTAAGCTAAAAGCTGCTGGAGCGAATCGATATCCAGGAAATTAGCTATGACCATTAATCCGCCAAGTTCTTCAAGTGATTTTGTTGACAAAAACCAAAGTTTTTCTTTTGCCTTTTGAAATTTAACATAACGCTTAGAACCATTTTGCTGAAGATGAGCAATCGGAGCCATCAATTCTAACATTTCTTCAAATTCATCCGAATTAAATTCTCGGAAATGGAAACGTGTTTCTTGAGCACCGCCAGGCAGCAGGAACAGAAACGTGTTAGAAAGTGAAAAAATATCTTTAGTGATTACGAACTCTCTCGCATCTCTGCTCACCACAGTAATTGTATCTGGCAATTCCATAGGCAATAATTTTCCTAGATACATAGAAATTATTAAGGCTGCAACCATCTTTACATGCATAAATATCCTTATTAATAGTGCGCCTTTTTGGTCGGACTATTTTTTTTCTTAATTTTTTCAACATAAACAATACTGCTTTATTTTACCATATTCTCAATCTATTCCAAACTAGCTGGTAGAATGAAATATTCTTTCTAATCCATGCACGTTGATTCGCTAAGCCCAATATACTCGGTTCAAGGTTATTATAAGCAACAGCTAATGTGCTGTGTACCATAATACCTCGTCCCCATATGATTACCGATAGGGGCTAACACCCTCTAAAGATCGATGTTCTGAATAATCCAATTGCATTTCATCTTGAATAAAAAATACTACTTGGAAGAATGCACCTTCTTATAAACATTATCCCAATGTTCTTTTGCAATTGTCCATGGCTTACATCTTCAGAATTAAGAAATCTATATGCCGCTTTAAGGTCTTTCCGCCGTCAACTTAGCATGGAAAACTTCCGTTGGGCTTATTTAATTGGCCGGTTATTTCTTCTCCTATCCCCAAGTATGCTCTTCTGCCATTTCTTTTCTGTCCATTGTTTAGCATTTGGCTGAAGAAGCTATCAAGATGGGATTGTTAAAATCCTGTAGCCTATGGAATTTATTTAAAAAGCATTGACTAGTCATGAGGATACAATAAACTCAGTAGCAATTAGCAATAATAGCTTTATTCTTACTGCATCTCATGATAAAACATCAACGATCTGGGATATTGCATCTAGCAAATATATTACAACTCTTAAAGGTCAGTAAAAGCAGCATAAGATCAGTAGCAATAAGCAGGTGAATGATAGCTTTATCATTACTGGCTCTTATGATGAGCACTTTAATACTACATCCACAACTTCACAACAAGGAATAAAACATGAATAAAAAAATTATAATACTATTCCTGCTACAGGCAATAGCCTTTAACCTCTGCTCTATGGATATACCAGAGCTAGAGAAAGAAGCATTAGAGCAATCAGACGAAAAACCTGAACGTTATTTTGATACATTATCTGATGAGCAGCTTTTCTATGGAATAATAAGTAATGCCAATAGGCATCAAGCACAAATAATCAATCAGTATTCAATTTGCATTATCATTTGTTAAGATGCCCAGAAAGATGGGATTATATAATAAAGCATATAAATATCGATTATTACCAAATAAAGAGCAAGAAAAGATGTTTGCAAAAACGTTTGGTTGCACAAGATTTATTTGGAATAACATGCAGAAAAAAATTACAGAAGCTGGGTCAGTTAGTTAGTAGCAAAACCAAAGGTAGTAAGAATCGACAAAAAGCACGTCTTCGATTAGCACGACATCATAAATATGGGGCTAATTCAAGACTTGATTTTTTGCGCAAGCTGAGCCATAGATTAGCCAATTGTTTTGATGCTATCATCATTGAAGACTTAAATATACACGATATGAGTCAAGCACTTAATTTTGGCAAATTGGTATCCGATAATGGATGGGGTAATTTTGTTAGCTTGCTAAAATACAAATTAGAAGATAGGGGGAAAGCCGCTTATCAAAATTGATAAATGGTTTCCTTCTTCTAAAACGTGCTCTAATTGCAATGCTATTAAAGAAAATCTAAATCTTTCCGATAGAATAATACAAGTGTTCGCATTGCTTTTATATCCAAGATCGTGATATCAACGCTGCTCTAAATATTCGAACCGTCGGAATGGCGGGGATAGCTTGGCCAATATCCCGAGATTACTCAGCAGTTCCCAAGAAGCCTCCACTTCTTTAAGTGGTTGGTAATTCACAAAATTTACTGCTCTTTTTTTGGACATCGAGTGATAAGCAAAAATATAAAGGAATATAAATCATGGATAGAAAGATTATTATCCTATGCCTATTGCAGGCAATAGCATTAGACCTCTGCTCTATGGATGCACCAGAGCTAGAGCAAGAAGCATTAGAGCAATCAGAAGAAAAGTCTGATTGTTATTTTAATACATTGCCTGATGAGCTTGCTCTTCATATATTTGGGTATACAGTTAATCAGGAAACGGTAAAAGAAAGGTTTCTACAACTAGGTCAATTATCGCTTGTCCATAGAGGGTGGACTGCTTTGACAACGGACGAGTCTTTTTTACGATCAATCGTGCCTAAAAATACAGATAAAGAATTCATTGCCTTTGGTGAAAAGCTTGCCAATGGTGTAAGTGAGGGTAAAGAGATAACATGGACTTGTCCAAATTATTTGCCACTGTATATTAAAGAAGCCATCAAGATGGGGTTGTTAAAGACCTCTGTTGTATTGAATTTTTTAAAAAAAGCACTCAGCAGTCATAGTAAAGTAATAAATTCAGTAGTAATAAGCAGTGATAGTAGCTTGATCATTACTGGATCTTTCGATGAAACAGCAAAGATATGGGATGTTCAATCTGGCAGTTGTATTACTACTCTTGAAGGCCATACTGATATAATAAGCTCAGTAGCAATAAGCAGTAATAATAGCTTTATCGTTACTGGTTCTCACGATAAAACAGCAAAAATTTGGGATGCTGCTTCTGGTACATGCATCAGTACTCTTAAAGGTCATAATCACCGCGTAACCTCAGTAGTAATAAGCAGTGACAATAACTTTGTTGTTACTGGCTCTTTAGATAAAACAGCAAAGATATGGGATGTTCAATCTGGTAATTGTATCACTACTCTTAAAGGCCACCGATCTCCAATAAACTCCGTAGCAATAAACAATGACAATAGCTTTATCGTTACCGGTTCTTTTGATAACACAGCAAAGATATGGAGTGTTCTTTCTGGCAAGTGTATTTCTACTCTTGAAGGTCATACAGACTGGATAACCTCAGTAGCAATAAGTAGGGATAATAACTTGATCGTTACTGGATCTTACGATAAAACAGCAAAAATTTGGGATGCTCTTTCTGGAAATTGTATTACAACTCTAGAAGGCCACACTGATGATATAAACTCAGTAGCAATAAGCAGTAATAATAGCTTTGTCGTCACTGGATCTAGAGATGGTACCGCTAGGATATGGGATGTTGTTTCGGGCAATTGTATTATTACTCTTGAAGGCCATACATATGAAATAACATCAGTAGCAATAAGCAATGATAATAGCTTTATCCTTACTGGTTCTTACGATACAACAGGAATACTATATCCAATCCTTCATAACAAAGACCTAGAAGCTATTTTAGAGAAAATAAAAGGAGCAATGCGTGAATAAAAAAATTATAGTACTATGCCTGATGCAAGCAATAGCTTTAAACCTAAGCGCCATGGAAGCGCCAGATAAAGAAGCATTAGAGCAATCAGACGAAAAGCCTGAATGTTATTTTGAACTTATTCCTGATGAGCTTGCACTTCATATATTTGGTTATGCGGCTAATCAAGAGACGGCAAAAGAGGGGTTTCAACAGCTATCTCAATTATTGCTTGTTTGCAATCATTGGGCTTCTTTGGCTAAGGATCAACCTTTTCTACAATCATTAATACATAGGGATAAAGAATTTATTGCCTTGGGTGAAAAGCTTGCTAATGAAGTAAGCCGAGGTAAAGAAATAACTTGGGGCTTGTCCAACATGGTTGCCTCAAGAAGCTAAAGACGCTATTAAAATGGGATTGTTAAAGACTCCTGCTATATGGAATTTATTTAAAAAAACTCTGACAGGTCCTCATAATTGCATAACCTGGGTAGCAATAAGTAGTGATAATCACTTTATTATTACTGCCAGTCCGTATAAAACAAAAGCATGGATCTGGGACGTTGAACATAGTAAGTGCATCGCTACCTATCAATACAATAAACGCAGTAGCAATAAGTAATAATCGCAATAGATTTATTGTTACTAGTTCTGACGATAATACAGCAAAGATTTGGAATCTTTGGGATAAAACAGCAAAGATATGGGATTTTTCTGGCAATTGTCTTACTACTTTTGAAGGTCATACAAATGTAATATGTTTAGTAGCAATAAGCAGTGACAACAGCTTTATCATTATTTGTATGCTCAAGCGCATACTATATCCAATGCTTCATAACCGAGAACTAGAGGTTATTTTAGAGAAAATTAAAGGAATAAAACTATGAATAAGCAAATGATAGTACTGGAAGGAAAATAAGATGAACAAAAAAATAATTTTAGCATGTAGCCTTTTAAGCTTGACAGCAAATATATTCTCTATGGAAGACCCTTTAGGAGAAGCTATGGATATAGACAGGCAACCAGAGGAAAATATCGAATGCTCTTTTTCCAGCCTGCCAGATGAAATTATGCTTTACCTGTTTGGGTTTGTGGTCAATCAACCAACCGCAAAGGATAGGTTTGAGCAGATAGGTCGATTATTGCTTGCTTGCAGGAGCTGGTCTGCTTTGGCAACGGACGAGTCTTTTTTACGATCAATCGTGCCTAAAGATACAGATAAAGAATTCACCGCCTTAGGTGAAAAGTTAGCCAACTATATAAATAAGCCAAGGTAAAGAAATAGAATGGACTTGTCCAAATTATTTGCCGCTGCAAGGTAAAGAAGCTATTAAAATGGGATTGTTAAAAACCCCTGCTGTATGGAATTTGTTTAAAAAAGCGCTGAGCGGCAGTGGGGAAAGGACTTCAGTTGATTCTTTATTGATAACATCAGTAGCGATAAGCAGAGATAATAGTTTTATTGTTACTGGTTCTAGGGATAAAACAGCAAAAATATGGGATGTTCTTTCTGGTAATTGTATTACTACTCTTGAAGGTCATAATGGTCCAATACAGTCAGTAGCAATTAGCAGTGATAATAACTTTGTCGTTACTGGATCTAGGGATAAAACAGCAAAGATATGGGATGTAGACTCTGGTAAATGTATTAATACTCTTGAGGGCCATCAAGGAGCAATAGATTCAGTAGCGATAAGCAATGATAACAGCTTTATCCTCACTGGTTCTTGGGATAAAACAGTAAAGATCTGGGATGTTCTCTCTGGCAAATGCCTTAATACTCTTAAGGGTCATACAGGTTATATACACTCAGTAGCAATAAGTACTAATAATAGCTTTATCGTCACTGGTTCTTGGGATAGAACAGCAAAGATCTGGGATGTTTCTGGCAAATGTATTACTACACTTGAAAATCATAAAAGCAGCATAAGATCAGTAGCAATAAGCAGTGATAATAGTTTTATCGTTACTGGTTCTTTCGATAAAACAGCAAAGATATGGGATGTTTCTGGCAAATGTATTACTACTCTTGAAGGTCATACAGATGTAATAACCTCATTAGCAATAAGTAGTAATAATAGCTTTATCGTTACTGGTTCCAGGGAAAATACAGCAAAGATATGGGATGTTCTTTCTGGCGAATGCTTATATACCTTTAAAGGCCATACAGCTCGAATATATTCAGTAGCAATAAGCAATGATAATAGCTTTATAGTTACTGGATCTGACGATGGCATAGCAATAATATATCCAGTACTTCATAATGAAGAACTAGAAGCTGTTTTAGAAAAATTAAAAGGAATAAATTATGAATAGAAAAATTATAGTACTATGCCTACTACAGGCAATAACACTAAGCCTCTGCTCTATGGATGCACCAGATCCAGATAAGGAAAAAAAATCAGAGCAATCAGAAGAAAATAATTCTGCTTGTTATTTTGATACTATGCCTGATGAGCTTGCTCTTCATATATTTGGTTATGCAGCTAATCAAGAGACGGTAAAAGAAAGGTTTCTACAGCTATCTCAATTATCGCTTGTCCATAGCTCATGGGCTTCATTGGCAAAGGACCAACTTTTTCTCAAATCAATAATACAAGATCAGGGATTTATTGCCTTAGGTGAAAAGCTTGCTAATAAGGTAAGCGAAGGTAAAGAGATAGCTTGGACTTGTCCAAATTATTTGCCATGCCAAGCTAAAGAATCCATCAAATCAGGGTTGTTAAAGAAATCTGCTGTGTTGAATTTTTTAAAAAGAATACACGAAGATCGCAAAGCTTGGATAACATCAGTAGCAATAAGTTCTGATAATAGCTTTATTGTTACGGGAGCTGACGATAAAATGGCAAAGATAAGGGATGTTCTATCTGGCAATTGTATTACTACTCTTGAAGGCCATATAGATGGCATAACTTCAGTAGCAATAAGTAGTGATAATCGATTTATAGTTACGGGATCTCGTGATAAAACATCAATACTATATCCAGTTCTACACAATCAAGAGCTAGTGAGTATTCTTCAGAGGCTAAAAGAAATAAAGCATGAATAAAATTATTTTATTAGAGATAGGGTAACATTCAATAGCAATAAGCAATAACAATAGCTTTATCATTAGTTTTATTAGCTTCTCGAAAAGGCTAATAATTTTGAATAATCACCACCATCAGCAAGGCGTAATGCTTCAAGATAGAGTCTACGTACTTCACATGATTTAGTTAAATCTTGATAACCTCCCCAACTAAAGCGTCGATAGCCTTGTGCCTTAATTAACAAATCTGCCATTAATCGGGTATGTCTCCCATTACCATTAGAAAAGGGATGTATCCAAACTAATTTTTGATGAAATCTGATTGCTATCTCATCTGCTGAAAATATCTTATGATCTATTTGATACGTAACATCCTCGCAGAGATTTTTGACATTAGAAGCAATTTGGCGCCAATCAATACCAATATTCTTTCCAGACGAAGTGCGAAATGCCCCAGCCCATTTCCATGTCTCATTAAACATATGCTTATGAAGTTCTTTGACAAATGTTATTGTTAGAATGTCTTTTTTCTTAGAAGCCCATCGTTCAGCCTTCAGAATATTTCTTTCTTCCCAAGCATTCAATTCTGCTTGAGTCGTAATATGTATGGGTATTAATGCATCTATTTCATCTAAATCCAAAGGGGTAGCGCCTTCTGGATAATAAAATTTCATCATTCTTCCGCCCATAACTTGCTTAAATTACCTTGCAATAATTCTTGAACCAAGTCATCCTCTTGTTGCTTTAGCTGTTGCCAAGTAAGGCCCTGTTGCTCCAAACTCATTGAATGGTTGACTATATTAATTTGCTTTTTCGCTACAAGCCTTGCTTGCTCTTCTAATGTTTTATCAAAGGGCTTTATTGGCACTAAGCAATAAACTAACTTGCAGTTTAAAGCTTGTGCGACTTCTTCCAGTGCCCTGAGGCTTATAGTCCCATTTTTTTCTCTCTTTTCAAAAGCAGTAATATTAGGGCGACTACACCCCAGCCTTTTTGCCAAAGCATAACTAGACATGCCCAAAGCATCGCGAATGGTTCGAATCCACCCATTTCTAGGCGTAGGGACCTTAAGAAGATCCATGAATTTATTTAAATTCTCGTTGACCTGTCCGCGCATCAATTTTTTAAAACCATTTGCCATAGTACTCCTTCTCGCTTCATTGGTTACTTATAATATACCAAAATTAATTAAAATAGCAACTTCTAAGTTACCAAATAAGTAATGCAGAAATTGTACCCATAGAAAAGAAAGTAAAAGATTTGAAACCTGTTTGAGGAATTTTCAAAATGAGCTAAAAATTAGCTTGTATTTTTGAGCAAAAAAATCTCAATGGATCGATTGCATATGGGCTTGCCAGCAAATGCATAGCACTAGCAATATTTGCAATTCTTTCATTACACATATTGCACATTAGTAATTGCACCTCGGGTATAACCAGAAATATGATGCCTATTATTTTCATTAGACTTAATTGCTATTCTATGCCTTTGAATTCGAGCAAATTTTTTGATATCCTTGTTAATAAACTCCAAAGAAGAGTTGACTTATTCATCTCTATAATAGAATTAAATACTTATAGCTTCCTGGCTTCTGGAAAATTTCCTTAAGATTTTTGTTTTTTCGATGATTTTTACCGTAAATTCAGGATTTTTCAACTCTCCTTTCAATTTCAAAAAACAAACTTTTTGGAAAATAATAGCGATTCATCAAAAATTTTAACAATAATGCTGAAGGCAATAATATGAACAAAAAGATATTCTTTGCATATAATCTTTTAAGCTTAACTTTAAACCTCCGCCCTATGGACGTCACTGAAGAAGCAGTTCAGCAATCAGAAGATGATTCTGCATGTCATTTTGATACAATGCCGGAAGAGCTTATTCTTCATATATTCGGTTATGTAGCTAATCAAGAAAAGGTAAAAGACAGGTTTGATCAAGTAGGTCAATTATCGCTTGTCGATAAGAAGTGGGCTAGATTGGCGAAGGATCAACCCTTTCTAAAATCAATACTACATGCAGGTGCAGATAAAGAATTTATTACTTTAGGTAAAAAGCTTGCCAATGATGTAAGCCAAGGTAATGAGATAACATGGACCTGTCCATCATGGTTGCCGCAATCTGCTAAAGAAGCTATTAAAATGGGATTGTTAAAAACCCCTGCTGTATGGAATTTGTTTAAAAGAGCGCTGAGCGGCAGTAGGGAATTGATAACATCAGTAACGATAAGCAGAGATAATAGTTTTATTGTTACTGGTTTTACCGATGGCATTGCAAAGATATGGAATGTGGCTTCTGGCAAATGTATTACTACTCTTAAAGCCCATACTGGCTGGATAACCTCAGTAGAAATAAGCAGTGATAATAGCCTTATCGTCACTGGATCTTACGATGGTACCGCCAGGATATGGGATGTTCTTTCTTGCAAATGTATTACTACTCTTGAAGGTCATACAGATGGCATAAACTCAGTAGCAATTAGTAGTAATAATAGTTTTATCGTTACTGGATCTAACGATAAAACGGCAAAGATCTGGGAAGTTTCTTCGGGCAAGTGTATCACTACTCTTGAAGGTCATCCAGAGGGCATAAGATCAGTAATTAGCAATAATAGCTTTATCGTTACTGGATCTCATGATAAAACAGCAAAGATATGGGAAGTTTCTTCGGGCAAGTGTATCACTACTCTTGAAGGTCATCCAGATAGAATAACCTCAGTAGCAATTAGTAATAATAGCTTTATCCTTACTGCTTCTGCTGATAATACAGCAAAAATATGGAGTGTTGAATCTGGCAAATGTATTACTACCCTTGAAGGCCATATGGATGGCATAACCTCAGTAGCAATAAGCAGTGATAATAACTTTATTGTTACTGGTTCTTGGGATAAAACAGCAAAGATATGGAGTGTTGAATCTGGCAATTGTATTACCACCCTTGAAGGCCATGATGGGGCGATATGGTCGGTAGCAATAAGCAAAGGTAATAGCTTTATGGTTACTGGATCTGAAGATGGCACGGCAATGATATACCCGATGCTTCATAACCATGAGCTAGAAATTATTTTAGAGAAAATAAAAGGCATAAAACATGAATAAACAAATTATAGTACTATGCCTGCTACAGACAATAGCATTAAACCTAGACTCTATGGAGGCACCTGATTCAGACTTGAATTTCAAACGCCTACGAGACGAACATGAGAAAACCGGCTTGCCTGATAAAAAGCGATTTAAGCAAGAGGAAGAAGAAGCGTCGGCGCAAGCAGAAGAAAATTCTCTATGTTATTTTGATAGTTTACCTGATGAGCTTATGCTTCACATATTCGGTTATGCAGCTAATCAAGAAACAGTAAAAGACAGGTTTCTACACCTAGAGCAACTATCGCTTGTTCGTCGAAAGTGGGCTGGACTGGCAAAGGATGGGCCATTTCTAAAATCGATACTACATTCAGATGCAGAATTTATTGCTTTTGGTGAAAAGCTCGCTGACGATGTAAGCGAAGGTAAAAAGATAACATGGACTTGTCCAACGTATTTACCCCTGCAAGCTAAAGAAGCTATCAAAATGGGACTGTTAAAGAAATCTGCTGTATGGAATTTCTTTCAAAAAACACTGCGCAAAGATCACCGATTTTCCGATACAGGCTCTGGCAATAATCCTCGGATAATCTCAGTAGCAATAAGCAATAATAATAGCTCTGTCGTCACTGGATCTTATGATGGAACAACCAGGATATGGGATGTTCTTTCTTGCAAGTGTATTGCTACTTTTAAATGCCATGTAGGTGAGATAAATTCAGTGGCAATAAGCAATGATAACAGCTTTATTGTTACGGGTTCTTCAGATAAAACAGCAAAGATATGGGATATTCCTTCTGGCAAGTGTATTACTACTCTTGCGGGACATAGAGATCATATTAGCTCAGTAGCAATAAGCAATAATAGTAAGTTGATTGTTACTAGTTCTTTCGATTGTACAATAAAAATATGGAACGTTGAATCTGGAAAATGCATTAATACTCTTGAAGGCCACGAAGATGAGATAAGATCATTAGCAATAAGCAAAGATAGTAGCTTGATCGTTACTGGTTGTTACGATAGTACAGCAAAGCTATGGGATGTTGAATCTGGCAAATGTACTATTACTTTTGAAGGCCATTTGGATCAGATAACCTCAGTGGCAATAAGTAGTGATAATAGCTTTATTGTTACTGGTTCTGAAGATGAAACAGCAAAAATTTGGGATACTCAATCTGGTAAATGTATTGCCACTCTTGAAGGTGGCAGGAGCTGGGTAAACTCAGTAGCATTAAGTAGTGATAATCGCTTTATTGTTACTGGATCTGGTAATGCTACAGCAAAGGTATGGGATGTTCTTTCAGGCAAATGTATTGCTACTCTTGAGATTCTTGAGGGTTATGAAGAATCAATATGGTCAGTGGCAGTAAGCCATGATAGTAGTTTTATTGTTATTGGACTTTACAATGGCACAGCAATACTATATCCAATGCTTCATAATCAAGAGCTAGAAGCTATTTTAGAGAATTTAATTGAGCTTCTATAAAATATTTATCAAGACAAGTTAAAGAACCTTTATCACCCAATCTGGAGTTATGTTTTTTTCCTGAGTGCTAAAAGAAAGTCCAACTAGCTCGATTATTTTATTGAGCCCTAAAAATCTTTCGTAATATTTCTTATCTTCTATCTGTTGTAATGCCTGCTGCCCAGTAGAATCGATCTTTAGTTCAAAGATATAGATATGAGTTTTGGTTTGAATTACAGCATCAATTCTGCCTATATTTGTTTTTACTTCAACGGCGATATAAGAACCTATGAGTTGAACAATAACATAGAATATTGTTTGATAATATCGCTCAAGTGGCACATGTATATCATAAGGAATTGTAGAAAGAAATTGCTGTAATAGGGAGCAAAATTGGTTGATATTGTTGTTTTCTATAGCCTGGGTAAGCTTAAAGACATAGTTCGTTACTGATGCAATAGGTATTGAAGTCGTATCATTTAGAAAATAACTTAAAAAAGATGCTTCAACTTCACGATTGGGATAATCTAAAGTGTAATTTTTAGTGTTTGGGTCATAATCGGTAATAGTTAGATATCCAGATTGAAAAAAAATGGGCACAATTGGCAACTTACCAATCTCAAAAGTCCCCATATCCAACGTATTCAATTGAGCACCACTCAAGTTTTGAACAGGATACTGATAGGTCTTTATAAGGTTTACCAAAAAAGAAGGTGTTCCAGTTTCAAACCAATAATTTTCTAGTTCACCTTTATCAAGAAAATACAGCACTGAAAATGGATTGTAAACTTTAGCTGCTTTGATGCTAAATTGATAGCCATTATACCAGGAACGCATATTATCCAATGCATCATCGTAAGATTGGCAAGATTTTTCAGCAAAATAGTCGATATAGTTTTCAAAATAATGATCTAGCTCTTCTGCTGTATATCCTAAAAGAGATGCATAGCGATGATCAAGCGTAATATCCTGTAAATTATTTAAGCCAGAAAAAAGGGATGCCTTTGAGAACTTAGTAACGCCTGTTACAAAAATAGATTTAAATTTACCACTGGAGCTCTTTATAACGTGGTAAAAGGATTTCAATACTTCCAAGATTGATTTTGCTGTTTCTGGATCATCAATATGTTTCAATAAAGGGTGATCATATTCATCAACTAATAACACAATATTGGTATATTTTTTGCTTAATTCTTTGATTAAGCCTCTTGTCATATCCTCGATGATATCTTCTTTTTCTACTTCAACATCACATTCTTCTGCAATCTCACTTAAACGTTTCAGTAAACTAGTTTTTAGTTCAGGAGCTGAAGAGCTACCTAGGGCTGAGAAATCAAGCAACATAACTGGATACGTTGTCCAATCATAATCACTTTGAGCAATCCATAAATTATCAAAGAGTTCTTTTTTACCACTAAATATTTCTTTAAGCGTTGAGATAAGCAATGATTTACCAAAACGTCTCGGGCGAGATAAGAAATGGAATTTTGTATCTTTAACGATATTATATATATGATGGGTTTTATCTACATAGATATAGCCACCAGTAATCAACTTAGGGAAGTTACTTAAGTTCAGTGGCAATTTTTTTTCATACACAAGCTGTCCCTCATGTCACGTTTCAACTATACCTTAATAGTATACTATAACCTACAAAAATACCAAGTGATACTATATGCTTTGCCTTTAGAAGTTGCAAGGCAATCCTGCTCAATCATGAATTGAGTAAAAATTTCATATTATCAGCCCAAGCTATCACACCTATTATTTGCAGATTAATTCGCTCTTCCATGCTTTTGAATTCCAGTACATTTTTGATATCCTTGTTAATAAGCTCTAAAGAAGAGTTAACTTATATCATCTCTATGGTAGAATTAAATATTTGGAACGTTCTGGCTTCTCCTTGGAAAATTTCCTTAAGATATTGTTTTTTTAATGATTTTTTACCGTAAATGCAGGATTTTTCAACTTTGTTTTCAATTTCAAAAAAACAAACTTTTTGGAAAATAATAGCGATTCATCAAAAATTTTAACAATAGTGCTGAAGGGGCAATAATATGAACAAAAAGATATTCTTTGCATATAATCTTTTAAGCTTAACTTTAAACCTCTGCTCTATGGATATACCAGATGAAGAAGCAGTTCAGCAATCAGAAGATGATTTTGCATGTCATTTTGATACTATGCCTGATGAGCTTGCTCTTCATATATTCGGTTATACAGCTAATCAAGAGACGGTAAAAGAAAGGTTTCAACAAGTAGGTCAATTATCGCTTGTAGATAAGAAGTGGGCTGGTTTGGCAACGGACGAGTCTTTTTTACGATCAATCGTGCCTAAATATGCCGATAAAGAATTTATTGCCTTAGGTGAAAAGCTTGCCACCTACGTAAGCCAAGGTAAAGAGATAGCTTGGTCTTGTCCAAATTATTTACCACATCAAGCTAAAGAGGCTATTAAAAAAGGGTTGTTAAAATCACCTGTTGTGTGGAATTTTTTTAAAAGAACACGCGAAGGTCTCAAAGCTTCGATAACATCAGTAGCAATAAGTTCTGATAATAGATTTATCGCTACTGGATCTTCCGATGGAACAGCAAAGATCTGGGATGTTACTTCTGGCAGATGCATTAAAACTCTACAATGCCACATTGATGATATAAACTCAATAGCAATAAGTAAAGATAATAGCTTTGTCGTCACTGGATCTTGGGATGGAACAGCAAAGATATGTGGTGTTAAATTTGGCAATTGTATTACCAGCCTTGAAGGTAACACAGATGTTATGACCTCAGTAACAATAAGCAGTGATAATAGCTTTATCGTTACTGGATCTTCCGATGGAACAGCAAAGATATGGGAAGTTTCTTCGGGCAAGTGTATCACTACTCTTGAAGGTCATACAGAATGGATAACCTCAGTAGCTATAAGTAGGGATAATAACTTGATCGTTACTGGATCTTACGATAAGACAGCAAAAATTTGGGATGCTATTTCTGGAAATTGTATTACAACTCTAGAAGGCCACACTGATAATATAAAATCAGTAGCAATAAGCAGTAATAATAGCTTTGTCGTCACCGGATCTAGAGATGGTACCGCTAGGATATGGGATGTTGTTTCGGGTAATTGTATTATTACTCTTGAAGGCCACACCCTTCCAATAAGCTCAGTAGCAATAAGCAATGATAATAGTTTTATCGTTACTGGTTCTCACGATTATGCAGCAAAGATATGGGATGTTCTTTCTGGCAACTGTGTAACTACTCTTGAAGGCCATAATGGAGAGGTAAGCTCAGTGGCAATAAGCTCTGATAATAGCTTTATAGTTACGGGATCTCGTGATAAAACAGCAAGACTATATCGAGTTCTACACAATCAAGAGCTAGTGAGTATTCTTCAGAGGTTAAAAAAAATAAAGCATGAGTGAAGGCGCCACGGCTTAAAAGCCGTGGCTTCGCGTACCGAGATCAAAGTTTATTGTTCTTGGATGTACTTTTTGATTTTTTCAATACTGCATTGCCCAACTGTTTCAGCAAAATATCCATCTGCCCAGAAGCTATCTCCCCCATAGAAATTCTTCTAACTCAGGAAATTCTGCTCGCTTGCCACTACCACCTTTAAGCAATTGAACCGCCTTGCACAGACTTATCGTTGGTTTTAATTGGACAAGCATATGCACATGATCAGGCTGAATATTGAGCTCATCTATACGCCAATCATTCATTTCTGCACATTGTAAAAAAAGTTCTTTTAGCCTTTCGGCTATTTTATTTTTCAAAACTCTTTTTCTATACTTGGGAATCCACACTATATGGTACATAAGCCTATGCGTAGTATGCACACCTTTCCAATACATCTTTTCATTTTAGTATCGCAAAGTAATCGGCACTTCGCAACCCTTACGGCTTACTTCGCGCCGAAGCTCTCGCTACGTAAAAATTTATCCCTAATGGGCTTGCTTTTTTGCTTTAGCTCAATCATCCGGATAGCATTCATCTCCAGAATTCTAAAGCATTGGGGTTTTCTGCTAATGGAATAAAGTTGTAAAAATAATTATCTAATTAAGAATCTCTTTTATAGCAGCTTTTTATTGCATACAACAACTAGGGGTTTTGGGTGGCCCAAGTGAACTTTGATAGCTTTTTAGTAATGCAATTGTTGATGTGTGCTTATGAAATATTGCGGTGCTCAAAGCTGTATCGCCATAGAAAGTAGTTGCAGTAATATCGGCGCCTCCATTAAGAAGAAGCTCTACTATTTCTTGATAACCATTGTTAGCTGCGCTGTACAAAGCCGTAAAACCACCCTTGGTAGCGACATTAACATCCGCACCAAAATCCAAAAGAATTTCTACCACCTCTTTATGACCGTGCCTTGACGCAATGCTCAAAGCTGTATAGCCATGATTATCTCTAGCATTAATATCGGCACCAGCTCCTAGAAGAAGCTTTACTACCTCGTTCCTGCCATACTCAGCTGCCTTGGTCAAGGCTGTAGAACCATCATAACTTGCAAGATTAACATGAGCACCCTCATCTATAAGAAGCTTTGCGAGTAACTTTTTATCGTTGAATTTAGATGCCATCATCAAAGCGGTAGCGCCGAGTCTATCTCTGGCATTAATATCGGCACCCTTGCCAAGAAGAAGTTCTACCACTTCTAGATGACCATAGCAAGATGCCATGCGCAAAGCTGTTCTGCCTGGGGAATCGGCAGTATTTACATTAGCTTCATTCTTAATAAGAAGCTCTACGATTTCTTTATTACCATTTATCGAAGCTTCAATCAAGGGTGTACTTTTAAGATTTCCGCTTCTATCTATCGGATTAACATCAGCACCATGATCAAGAAGAAGCTGTACTATTTCTTTAAATCCATTGGAGCATGCAGCCATCAGAGCGGTATCTCCATATATAGTTTTTGCATTTACATCCGCGCCTTTTTCAAGAAGTTTTCTTACTACTTGACGGTGATTTTCTTTAGCCGCATGCACTAAAGCAACTGCAACTAAATTGTTATTGAAGAAAGGCATTCCATAAGCAAGAAAAGCAATAATGCTGTACATTTTTAAGTGAAAACTTTGTTTAGCCAAAGTTGTGTCATAAGCCAAAGGAACAGCTGGTCCACTAGTAATCTGTTTTATTGAATCAATAAGCTCGTTTTCAGCTTGCTGGGAATGTAATCTACAATACTCTTTTGCCAGATCAGCCATGAGCACTTCATCTTCTATGCACGTTTCTAGTCTACTATCTAATTGAGATAGATTCTCTAACCGTTTAAAAATATCCTGTACACTTTTAGCTTCTGGTATGGATGTCAACAATCTTTTCTCTTCAATAAAATTAGAAATTATACTATCATTTTCATTAATACCAACCCACTTTTCAAGAACACGTTTTCCCTTTTCTTTTTTACCTAATAAAGCAGCTTTGATTAATTTACGAATTGGGGCATGACCATCAGCGCCAAAATCCAAAAGAAGCTTTACTATCTCCTTATCGCCATTTCTAGATGCATACGTCAAAGCTGTACAGCGATATTGATCTTTGGCATTAATATCAGCATTATTATCAAGAAGGAGTTTTATCACCTCTTTGTGACCATTCATTGCTGCCACGATCAAGGCCGTTGAGCCAGCTTTATTTGTGGACCCGTTAGAAGCACCGTTATTAAGCAGAACTTCTACTATTTCTCTGTGACCACTTTCCGCCGCCATGATCAAAGCAATATTGCCATTGTTGCTTATAGCATTAATATCTGCCCCAGAATTAAGAAGTAGCTCAATAATTTCTCTATTACCTTTTTTAGAGGCAAGCATCAGGGCTGTACCGCCATCATCACTTATAGCATTAACATCTGCATCTTTATCAAGAAGGAGCTGTACTATTTCTATGGTACCTTTTTTAGATGCATACATCAAAGCTACATTAGCATAAAAATCATCAATAGAGCCACTATTTAAAACAAGCTTTACTATTTCTATATTGCCTTTTTTAGATGCATCAATCAAAATTTTGTTCTTAAGAGTAAAATTAATCCCTGGTAGAAGAGTAGCTATAATTGTATCATATTCTTTTGTTCTGTTTCCTCTAAGAATCTGATCGGAAGCATCTAAAAACTGCTTTTCAGCTCCTAGACGATGAAACTTAATGTATCTTTTACCCAATTCCTTAAGCAGTACTTTGCTTTCGACTATTTCTTTAAACTTACTATTTATCAGTGATAACTGAGCTAACTTCTTAAAAATCTCTTTAATACTTGAAGCTTCAGGTATAAAATAGAAGAGATATTCAATAAGCACCTCTGGCCAATTACCAAAACTGCCCAATTCATTTTCTTCTATTTTTCTTTCCCGCTGCTGCGGCTGCTCCATGCATTGGGTGTTTGCGCTTAGGCAAACTAATAAAAAAATCAATATCTTTTTCATTTAGTTACTTTCTCTTTTGCGACTCATTGCAGGCAGCAACCAGAAGACTTAGCTGGGTAATCAACGGGAGAGTCTTTAGAGCTATAGCCTTTTAAGAAATCCGCTGCTTTTGTATTTCCTAGTTTCAATGCTATCATTAAAGCTGTTTCTCCTATATTATTTTCAGCGTCAGCATCGGCACCTCCTCTATCGATAAGAAGAAATATTAGTTCTATACAGTTAAGACGTGCCGCCCACATTAATGCCGTTTCGCCATCATGATTTGCAGCATTGACATTAAGATTTTGTGGTCTATATCCATTATCTAGCAACAGACTGGCTATCTCGGTTATATCGTCATCACCAATTCTCCAATGCCCTTCATAAAGACTTATAAGATTCAAGATTAATGCTGTATTGCCTTGAATATTTTTAATACTAATATCGGCGTGCCTATCAAGAAGAAGCTGTACTATTTTTTTATGCCCTCCATTAGCAGCTAACATTAAAGCTGAACAATAATTAGAATTGTAGGCATTAACATTTGCTTGCTTAGAAAGAAGCAGTTCTACTATTTCATTATGCCCATTGAAAGATGCACACATCAAGGGTGTATTGCCGCTAATATCTGCGGCATTAACATCAGCGCCAGCATTAATAAGAAGCTTTACTATGTCTTGATGGCCATGACCAGATGCCCTCATCAAAGCTGTATCACCATTAGTACTTTTAGCATTAACATTGGCACCATTATCAAGAAGAAGCTCTATTATTTCTGTAAGATTCCATTTAGATGCCTCCATCAAAGCTGCATTTCCTTCAATATCAGAAGCATCATTAACATTAGCTCCACTGTCAAGCAGAAGCCTTGCTGCCTCTTTATGACCATGCTCAGCTGCATATATCAAGGCTGTTTTTCCATTGCTGTCTTCAGCATTAACATCAGCCCCAGCATTAATAAGAAGCTCTATTATTTCTGTAAGATTCCATTTAGATGCCTCCATCAAAGCTCTATAGCCATCTCTGTCACGACCATTGACATTAGCTCCATTAACTAAAAGAAGCTTTACTAATCGATTATTATGAACTGCATGAACTAAAGCAGCTCCAATAAAATATGAATACTTGTTGAAAAATGGGAGGCCATAAGCAAGAAAACATGCTTTGTCTATTAAAAGATCATTAAGATTTTGTTCAGTTGCAATGTTATTAGATTGAACATAAAGGTCTTCTTCAAGATAATCAAATCTTTGAGCTAGAGTTTTAGCCCGAGCAAAACGCTTTGAATTTTTTTCTTCTTTTGCTCTTATCGCGTTACAAGAGATGCGCTCTATAATTTCAGCAAGCTCACTTTCAGCTTGCTGCGAATATAATTTGCAGTATCCTCTTGCAAGGTCAGCCACAAACGCTTTATCTTTTATCACGGCTTCTAATCTCTGATCTACTTGTAATAGCTTACGTAGCTGTTTATAAATGTTATGTACACTTTTAGCTTCTGGTATAGATATCAAAGGTATTTTATCTTTAATAAAATTAGAAAATATACTATCATTGTTATCAATACCAACCCACTTTTCAAGAACACGTTTTCCCTTTTCTTTTTTACCCAATAGAGCAGCTTTGATTAATTTACGAATTGGAGCATGACCATCAGCACCAAAATCCAAAAGAAGCTTTATTATCCGTTGATAGCCGTTTTTAGATGCATATGTCAAAGCTGTATAGCCATAATTATTTACAACATTAACATCGGCGCCACTATCTAACAGAAATTTTACTATTTCTTGATGGCCCCAGTAAGCTGCCGCCATCAAGGGTGTATTCCCCCAACGATTTATAGCACGAACATTAGCACCACTATAAAGAAGAAGCTTTACTACTTCTTTATGGCCTCTCTGTGATGCAATCATCAAGGCTGTATTATCATTATTACCTGTAGTATTATTAACATCTGCGCCATGGTCTAAAAGAAGCTTCACTATTTCTAGATGACCCCGTTTAGATGCAATCATCAAAGCTGTACGTCGATTGATATTTACAGCATTAGCATTAGCACCATTATCAAGAACAAGCTTTACTATTTCTACAGTACCTTTTTTAGATGCATACCACAACGCTGCATTAGCATAAAAATCATCAATAGGGCCACTATTTAAAACAAGCTTTACTATTTCTATATTACCTTTCTTGGTACTAGACGCATCAATCAGAATTTTGTTCTTAAGAGTAAAATTAATCCCTGGTAGTAGAGTAGCTATAATTGTATCATATTCTTTGGTTCTATTTCCTTGAAGAATCTGATCAGAAGCATCTAAAAACTGCTTTTCAGCTTCTAGACGATGAAACTTAATGTATCTTTTACCCAATTCCTTAAGCAGTACCTTGCTTTCTGCTATTTCTTTAAACTTACTGTTTACCAGCGATAACTGAGCTAACTTCTTAAAAATCTCTTTCATGCTTGAAGCTTCGGGTATAAAATAGAAGAGGTATTCAATTAGTGCTTCTGGAAAATTGCTAAAGCTGCCCAATTCATTTTCTGCAATTTCTTGCTGCAACGGCGTTGGCTGCTCCATGCATTGGGTGTTTGCGCTTAGGCAAACTAATAAAAAAACCAATATATTTTTCATGGCTTATCCCTTATTTACTTTCTATTTTTGATCTATTGCATGCAACAATTAGAGTGAATAGCTGGACTTGAATAGGTTTTTAAGACTGCTCCTACTTCTTTATGGCCTTTCTGTAATGCAATCATCAAAGCTGTATAGCCATTGTTATCTACAGCATTAACATCAGCACCTTTATCAAGCAGAAGCCTTACTATCTCTTTATGACCTCGATAAGATGCATGCATCAAAGCGGTCCAGCCAAATTTATTTTTAGCATTAACATCGGCTTTATTCTTAAGAAGAAGATTTACTACCTTTTTGTGACCATTCCTTGATGCCATCATCAAAGCTGTATTGTCATTATTATTTTGCTTATTAATATCAGCACCCTTATCCAAAAGTAGTTTCACTACCTCAGTACGACCATCTTGAGATGCCTCAATCAAAGCTGTATCGTCATTATTATTTTGCTTATTAATATCAGCACCCTTATTAATATCAGCGCCTTTATCAAGCAGAAGCCTTACTATCTCTTTATGACCTTGTCGAAATGCCCAAGTCAAAGCTGTATAGCCATTGTTATCTACAGCATCAACATCGACGCCTCTATCAAGCAGAAGCCTTACTATCTCTTTATGACCTCGATAAGATGCATGCATCAAAGCGGTCCAGCCAAATTTATTTTTAGCATTAACATCGGCTTTATTCTTAAGAAGAAGATTTACTACCTTTTTGTGACCATTCCTTGATGCCATCATCAAAGCTGTATTGTCATTATTATTTTGCTTATTAATATCAGCACCCTTATCCAAAAGTAGTTTCACTACCTCAGTACGACCATCTTGAGATGCCTCAATCAAAGCTGTATCGTCATTATTATTTTGCTTATTAATATCAGCACCCTTATTAATATCAGCACCCTTATTAATATCAGCACCCTTATCAAGCAGAAGCCTTACTATCTCTTTATGATCTTGTCGAAATGCCCAAGTCAAAGCTGTATAGCCATTCTCACTAGCTGCGTTAACATCAGCACCAGCATCAAGAAGAAGCCCTACTATTTCTTTATTGCCTTGTTTAGATGCATACATCAAGGCTGTTTGACCACTCCCGTTTGCAATATTAACATCGGCACCAAAATCCAGAAGAAGCTTTACTATCTCTTTGCTGCCATACCGAGCTGCCTTCATCAAGGCCGTCCAACCGTTATAACTTGCAAGATTAACATGAGCACCCTTACATATAAGAAGCTTTACGATCTTGTTATGGCCATTTTCAGATGCCATCATCAAAGCGGTGGTGCCAAGTCGTCTATCTCTGGCATTAATATCGGCCCCCTTGCCAAGAAGAAGTTCTACCACTTCTAGATGGCCATGGCAAGATGCTATGCGCAAAGCTGTATTGCTATAATAATCAGTGCTATTAACATCAGCACCGCGATCAAGAAGGAGTTGTACGATTTCTTTATAACCATTTTTAGATGCCAAAACCAAAGCTGTAGCGCCATTAACATTGGCCCCATTATCAAGAAGAAGCTTTACAATTTCTTTATTACCTTTTCCAGATGCATGCATCAAGGCTGTAGCGAAAAAATAATTTGTAGCATTAGTGCCAGCACCATGATCAAGAAGAAGCTGTACTATTTCTTTATGGCAATTGAAGAATGCCGCCATCAGAGCGGTATTGCCATCATTATCAACCGCATTGACATCAGCACCTCTTTCAAGAAGGAGTCTTACTACTTGACTATTGCCTTCTTGAGCAGCACGAACTAAAGACGCACAAACTAGATTAGACTTAGTATTAACATCTTCACGTGTATTTGAATTGAAAAAAGGGATTCCATAAGCAAGAAAAGCTGTTATCTTATGCTCATTAATGACTGCCGAATTGCTAATAATCCGCACTATTGAATCGTGAAGCTCACTTTCAGCTTGCTGCGGATGTAATTTACAGTATCCCTTTGCAAGATCAGCCATAAGCACTTCATCCTCTATGACCGGTTCTAATCTACTATCTAATTGAGATAGATGCTCTAACTGGCTAAAAATGTCATGTACACTTTTAGCTTCTGGTATAGATGTCAAAGGTGTTTTACCTTTAATAAAATTAGGAATTATAAGATCATTGTCATCAATACCAACCCACTTTTCAAGAACACGTTTTCCCTTTTCTTTTCTACCCAATAAAGCAGCTTTGATTAATTTACGAATTGGGACATGAACATCAGCACCAAAATCAGAGAGAAGCTTTACTACCTCTTTATTGCCATTTCTAGATGCATACGTCAAAGCTGTACAGCGATAGTGATCTTTTGCATTAATATCAGCATTATTATCAAGGAGGAGTTTTATTACCTCTTTGTGACCATTCATTGCTGCCACAATCAAGGCTGTTGAGCCAGCTTTATTTGTCGACGCATTAGAAGCACTGTTATTAAGCAGAACTTCTACTATTTCATTTTGGCCGATTTCCGCCGCCATCATCAAAGCGGTATCTCCATTGGCGCTTACAATACTAACATCTGATCCAGAATTAAGAAGAAGCTCAACTATTTCTTTATTACCTTTTTTAGATGCATACATCAAGGCGGTGTCGCCGCCTTCACTTATAGCATCAACATTTGTACCAGAATCAAGAAGAAGCTTTACTATTTTTATGGTACCTTTTTTAGATGCATACATCAAAGCTGCATTAGCATAAAAATCATCAATAGGGCCACTATTTAAAACAAGCTTTACTATTTCTACAGTACCTTTTTTAGATGCATCAATCAGAATTTTGTTCTTAAGAGTAAAATTAATCCCTGGTAGTAGAGTAGCTATAATTGTCTCATATTCTTTTGTTCTATTTCCTCTAAGAATCTGATCGGAAACATCTAAAAATTGCTTCTCAGCTTCTAGACGATGAAACTTTATGTATCTTCTACCCAATTCCTTAAGCAGTACTTTGCTTTCTGCTATTTCTTTAAACTGGGTGTTTACTAATGATAACTGAGCTAACTTCTTAAAAATCTCTTTAATACTTGAAGCTTCAGGTATAAAATAGAAGAGATATTCAATAAGCACCTCTGGCCAATTACCAAAACTGCCCAATTCATTTTCTTCTATTTTTCTTTCCAGCTGCTGCTGCTGCGGCTGCTCCATGCATTGGGTGTTTGCTATTAGGCAAACTAATAAAAAAATCAATATCTTTTTCATTTATTTACTTTCTATTTTTCGACTCATTGCAGGACACAATTGGAAGACTTAGCTGAGTAAGCAATAGTGTGGCGTTTTCGAGGGTAGCCCCTTAAGAACTCGGCTGCTTTTGTATTTCCTAATTTTAATGCTATCATTAAAGCTGTTTCTCCCATCTTATTTTCAGCATCAACATCTGCACCACCCCTATCGATAAGAACATATATTAGTTCTATGCAGTTAAGGCGTGCCGCCCACATTAATGCCGTTTCGCCATCATTATTTGCAGCATTAACATTAAGATCTCCTCTATATCCATTAAAAAAATCTGCTTCTAGCAACAGACTGGCTATCTCGGTTATATCGTAATTACCAATTCCCCAATGCCCTTCATAAAGACTTATAAGATTCAAGATTAAAGCTGTATTGCCTTGAATATTCTTAATAGTAATATCGGCGCTCCTATCAAGAAGAAGCTGCACTATTTGTTTATGGCCTCCATAAGAAGCTAACATTAAAGCTGAACGATAATTAGAACTGTAGGCATCAACATTTACTCCCTTGGAAAGAAGCAGTTCGACTATTTCCTTATGCCCATTTGAAGATGCCCACATCAAGGATGTAATGCCGTCCCTATCTGCTGCATTAGCATCAGCACCAGCATTAATAAGAATCTTTACTACGTCTTGATGGCCATGACAAGCCGCAAGAATCAAAGCTGTATCGCCATTAGTACTTTTAGCATTAGCATTGGCACCCTTATCAAGAAGAAGTTGTACTATTTCTTTATTACCTTGTTTAGATGCATACATCAATGCTGTCTTACCACCCCTGTTTGCAGCATTGACATTTGCACCAGAATCAAGAAGAAACTTCACCATCTCTGTATTTGACTCTTTTATAGATGCCAACATCAAGGCAGTATGGCCATTAGTACCTTTAGCATTAACATTAGCTCCATTATTTAAAAGAAGCTTTACCAAATCCCTATTGCCTCTACTAGCGGCGTGAAATAATACTTGCGTTGCTATGACACTATTAATATCAGCAGTAAGAACTGATAGAATTTTCTTGTGTTTTTTGTTGCCACTCATGATCCGATCGGCAGTATCTACGAATAATTTCTCAGCTTCTAATCTATGAAACTTAATAAGTCTTTTAGCCAATTCTTTAAGCAGTACTTTGTCTTCTGCTATTTCTTTAAACTTACTGTTTACCAGCGATAACTGAGCTAACTTCTTAAAAATCTCTTTCATGCTTGAAGCTTCAGGTATAAAAGAAAAGAGGTAGGCAATGTGCTCATCCTGAAAATTGCTAAAACTGCCCAATTTATTTTCTGTTATTTCTTTCTGCAGCTGCTTTGGCTGCTCCATGCATTGGGAGTTTTCTGTTATACTAGCTAATAAAAACATTAGTATCTTTTTCACATCTTACCTTCTATTTGCATTGCTGTAATTTGCTATCTATCATATGATAATTTTAATAGGGATTGCTTAATTGCGATAATGTAATTATAGGGCATATAACAGCTAAGTCGAATGTTGCAAAGAATGAAAGACCTTAAACTTTCTACATTTTGCCTTATGCTCTCCCAGGGGCTTCATTCTACTGCAGCTAGTTGGAATAGATTTAGAATATGGTAAAATAAAGCAGTATTGTTTATGTAAAAAATTAAGAAAAAAATAGTCATCCCAAAAAGGGGCACTATTAATAAGGATATTTATGCATGTAAAGATGGTTGGAGCCTTAATAATTTCTATGTATCTAGGAAAATTATTGCCTATGGAATTGCCAGATACAATTACTGTGGTGAGCAGAGATGCCAGAGAGTTCGTAATCACTAAAGATATTTTTTCACTTTCTAACACGTTTCTGTTCCTTCTGCCTGACGATGCTCAAGAAACACGTTTCCATTTCCGAGAATTTAATTCGGATGAATTTGAAGAAATGTTAGCATTGATGGCTCCGATTGTTCATCTTCAGCAAAATGGTTCTAGGCGTTATGTTAAATTTCAAAAGGCAAAAGAAAAACTTTGGTTTTTGTCAACAAAATCACTTAAAGAACTTGGCGGATTAATGGTCATAGCTAATTTCCTGGATATCGATTCGCTCCAGCAGCTTATAGCTTACTTCATTGCCCTACAATTAGATCCAAGGCTTAGTGCAAAAGATATCGATGATGTTTTTGAAAAATTAAACATTTCCGAAAATGAAAATCCTAAAAAATACATTACAAAAGAACTCGAGTTAAAACAGGTCAGTAAAAATCCCTTCCAAAAATCCGATAGATTATTATTCTGTAATCAAGCACCGGGTACTAAAAGACAAGAAATTAAAGCAACCATACTTGATGAAGGTGATTTTTCATGGCGCAAGTTGCCCGTGGAAGTGCAACTGCAAATGCTAGAAATGCATCTACTTTCTCAAACTAATCCAACGGTGGCCGCCAAGGAGCTTTTAGAGCGTATCAGAACTTTAACTTTTACCGATTTACCAATTGAAGTTAAAGAGCATATATTTCTTTATTTAATAAAGCATGATGAAACTATATTTCAGCAATTTAAGCAACTTAGTGTTTTAAGTCAAATCAACCGCCAAACTTGCACGTTACTTCACCCACATTGCCAGGCGCTTAAACTAGCTATTGCTCAACAATT
Organism: uncultured bacterium; assembly: GCA_963706585.1. Classification (GTDB taxonomy): domain Bacteria; phylum Babelota; class Babeliae; order Babelales; family Babelaceae; genus MFD02248-292. Next base: position 926,711 of record OY970169.1, on the reverse strand, counting down.
AGTTAAATCGAACAAGCAGCAAGCTGGGAGTATATTTTTAAAGCTGTGCAAATCGAAGCATGCGGATATCGATGCAGTGAAAGCTTTCGTAACATCAGGAATCGATATTAACATAAAAAATGATAACGGTATAACAGCTTTGATGTTAGCATCAGGCCACGGTCATAAAGAGGCACTAGAGCTACTTTTGGATAAGGGTGCTGATGTTAATGTTGCAGATAATAATGGCTATACAGCTTTGATCTTTGCATCTAGAGGTGGCAATAAAGAGATTATAGAGCTTCTGCTTGATAGAGGCGTCGATGTTGATGCAGTAGATAACTATGGCTATACAGCTTTGACTTGGGCATTTCGACAAGATCATAAAGAGATAGTAAGGCTTCTGCTTGATAAGGGTGCTGATATTAATAAGCAAAATAATAATGACGATACAGCTTTGATACATGCATCTCAAGAGGGTCGCACTGAGCTAGTGAAACTACTTTTGGATAAGGGTGCTGATGTTAATGCGGAAGATAAGCGTGGGTTTACAGCTTTGATGCTAGCATCTCAAGAGGGTCGCACTGAGGTAGTGAAGCTACTTTTGGATAAGCATGCTCGAGATAATGTTAAAGCTAAAGATGGCCTAACAGCTTTGATGCTAGCATCAAAAAATGGCCACAAAGAGATAGTAAAGCTTCTTGAGGTTAGGGCGATAGGCTTTCATGGTTTTAATGCTAGTACAGCTTTGATGCTAGCATCTCAACGTGGTCGCACTGATCTAGTGAAGCACTTTTTGGATAATCATGCGGATGTTAATGCTAGAGATGAACAAGGCGCCACCGCTTTGATGTGGGCATCTCGCGAAGGTCATCTACAAATAGTGAAGCTTCTTATTGATAGAGGTGCCGATGTTAATGCTGAAAATAGGAATTTCGATAGAGCTTCGACCTGGGCTTATCTAAATCATCGCACTGAGGTAGCGGAGTTTCTTCTTGTCTACGGTCGTCATTTTTAATGCGCTAGGCAACAATGGCGAATACAGCTTCGCATATGGCATCTATAAGGGAGTATCAAGAGATGGTTGATTTGCTAAAACGCCACACAAGTAAATAGATAAAAAATGAGCTAGGATTTGTTTATGTTGTGCTAATCTTACAGTAAAATGCCAAATTCGCACAAATGATCGTCTATTATTCGTTTTCTTTCTCTAGTGCTTAAATCAAGCTGCCAGCTTGTTTCAAATTAATAACGTGCCCATTACTCAGTTTTGCGCGATTCACCGGCATAGACAATAAAGCCATTTGATGGATCAGTACCAGCTACTTCGGACCAATGCTTTATTCCACTAAAGAAACCATTTGTTATGGTTTCACTAGATTTTATTTCTACTGGAACCAATGATGTGCCAAGGTCAATTAAACAATCCACTTCGATTCGTCCATTTTGATCTCTCCAGAAATAAAGCGGAGCTTCCAGGCCTAGATTGTAATATTGTTTATAAAAATCTGAAATGATTAAGCATTCAAATAATGCACCTCTAAATGAGCTTAATCGTAATACGCTTACGGATTTTATTCCAAGTAAGGAGCAAGCTAGCCCAGTGTCGTAAAAATAGAGTTTTAGTGTCTTTGCCAGGCGCTTATTAAAATTGCTAAAATGTATTAACTTCAATCACTGCGCTATTCATTCCTCTTATAGATAGAGTAAACCTTATGAGCAATAATTGGAAATTCAGCCATCACAATTCTCTTTAATCAAAGTTAATTTTGTGCTAATATTATACTCAACTGTAAAATTCGCACAAAAACCCTTGAGGCGGCCTATGATCTTTAAAAGAAATCTAACCAAGACACTGAAAAAATTTGCGAAATTTCCTGTTGTGGTCTTATTAGGCCCACGCCAATCTGGAAAAACAACGCTAGTAAAAGAAACATTCAAAGAGCATGTTTACGTAACATTAGAAGATTCCGAAACTTTTGGTTTTATTACTAAAGATCCAAAAGGATTTTTACGCGAACACGAAAATAAGCATGGTATTATCTTTGATGAGTTCCAGCATTACCCCGAGTTGCTCTCTTTATATACAAGTTGAATCTGATCAAAAAGATAGGCCGGGCTATTTCATATTAACAGGCTCCCAAAATTTTTTAATGAATGAGGCAATCACTCAATCACTAGCAGGAAGAGCGGGGATTCTAACATTATTACCTCTTTCGATTAATGAAATTGAGCACAATGCCCTGCTACCTTCTGTGGATATGCTCATAATTAAGGGCGGCTATCCGCGCATATACGCAAAAAAAATTACTCCAAATGAGATGTTCCCCTCATACATACGTCATACGTTGAGCGTGATGTGAGACAACTTCTTAATGTAGGAAATATTAGAACATTTCAAAAATTTCTCAAACTTTGTGCTGGGCGAATTGGTCAACAATTAAATATAGAAGATTTATCTACTAATTGTGGTATTCATCGAAAAACAGCAGAACAGTGGCTTTCCATACTTGAAGCAAGTTATATCATTTTTATATTAAAACCACATTTTAGCAATTTTAATAAGCGCCTGACAAAGACACCAAAACTCTATTTTTACGACACTGGGCTAGCTTGCTCCTTACTTGGAATAAAATCCGTAAGCGTATTACGATTAAGCTCATTTAGAGGTGCATTATTTGAATGCTTAATCATTTCAGATTTTTATAAACAATATTACAATCTAGGCCTGGAAGCTCCGCTTTATTTCTGGAGAGATCAAAATGGACGAATCGAAGTGGATTGTTTAATTGACCTTGGCACATCATTGGTTCCAGTAGAAATAAAATCTAGTGAAACCATAACAAATGGTTTCTTTAGTGGAATAAAGCATTGGTCCGAAGTAGCTGGTACTGATCCATCAAATGGCTTTATTGTCTATGCCGGTGAATCAACTCAAAACCGTAGTAGTGGGCACGTTATTAATTTGAAACGATCTGGCAGCTTGATCTCAGTATTAGAAAAAGAAAATGAATAATAGACGATTCTTTGTGCGAATTTGGCATCCTTCGGTAAAATTCTCACAAAAATTAACAAGCTTTAGCCAATTCTGGGTGCTAGCTTGGAAAAGAGTATGCTTGTCTTTTAGCAACTATTTGCTATTATATAAAATATATAAATTTTTAATTTTAATATAATAAAAACCAGATAAATTTTATTAGCGTCAACTTTCGATGCTATAAACGATAAGAAATTTGCTAACATGTATGAGCTATGAGATTCCAGTAAAGAAAGAATAACCATGAAAAAGAAACTAATTTGTTTGTTGGCTTGCCTTACAGCGAACGCCAAATGCATGGAGCAGCCAACGCCGTTGCAGCAAGAAATTGCAGAAAATGAATTGGGCAGTTTTAGCAATTTTCCAGAAGTACTAATTGAATACCTCTTCTATTTTATACCTGAAGCTTCAAGCATGAAAGAGATTTTTAAAAAGTTAGCACAGTTATCGCTGGTAAACAGTAAGTTTAAAGAAATAGCCGAAAGCAAAGTGCTGCTTAAGGAATTGGGTAAAAGATACATAAAGTTTCATCGTCTAGAAGCTGAAAAGCAATTTTTGGATGCTTCCGATCAGATTCTTAGAGGAAATAGAACAAAAGAATATGATACAATTATAGCCACGCTTCTATCAGGGATTAATTTTACTCTTAAGAACAAAATCCTGATTGATGCGTCTAAAAATGGTAACATGGAAATAGTAAAGCTTGTTTTAAGTAGCGGCCCTATTGATGATTTTTATGCTAATGCAGCGCTAAGTTATGCAGCTAAAAAAGGTGCTATAGAAATAGTACAGCTTCTTCTTGATACAGATGCAGATGTTAATGCTATAAGTGATGATGGCGATACAGCCCTGATGCGTGCATCTAAAAAAGGTAATAGAGAAATAGTTGAGCTACTTCTTAATTCTGGAGCAGATATTAATGCTATAAGCGACAATGGCAATACCGCTTTGATCATGGCGGCGAAAAGTGGTCAGAGAGAAATAGTAGAAGTTCTGCTTAATAACGGTGCTTCTAATGGGTCCACAAATAAAGTTGGCTCAACAGCCTTGATTGTGGCAGCAATGAATGGTCACAAAGAGGCGATAAAACTCCTTCTTGATAATAATGCTGATATTAATGCAAAAGATCACTATCGCTGTACAGCTTTGACGTATGCATCTAGAAATGGCGATAAGGAGATAGTAAAGCTTCTTTTGGATTTTGGCGCTGATGGTCATGCCCCAATTCGTAAATTAATCAAAGCTGCTTTATTGGGTAAAAAAGAAAAGGGAAAACGTGTTCTTGAAAAGTGGGTTGGTATTGATGAAAATGATAGTATAATTTCTAATTTTATTGAAGAGAAAAGATTGTTGACATCCATACCAGAAGCTAAAAGTGTACAGGATATTTTGAAACAACTAGATCGCTTATCGCAAGTAGATAGCAGACTAGAAGCTACAATAGAAACTGAAGCATTTATTGCTGATCTTGCAAAAGGATACTGTAGATTACATTTGCAGCAAGCTGATCGTGAGCTTGCTGATGCATTAGAGCTGATTATTAACCGCGCACAAAGGGCGAAAGAAAATAAAATCTTAGCCTTTATTGCTGATTCAATAGAGCGGGTTATTATAATTGCTAATGAGCACAAAATAGCCACTTTTCTTGCTTATGGAATCCCATTCTTCAACAAAAATTCAAATTTAGTTGGGCTGGCTTTAGTTCGCGCTGCTCATGAAAACAATAGTCAGATAGTAAGATTTCTTCTTGAAAGAGGCGCTGATGTTAATGCAACAAGTAACTATGCTGGAACAGCTTTAATGAGCGCATCTGAGGAAGGACATTTAGCAGTGGTCCGCTTGCTTATTGAGCATGGGGCAGATGTTAATGCTAGGGATAGATTTGGCAATACTGCTTTGATGCTGGCATCTCAAATTTGCCGTGAGGATGTAGTAGCAATACTTCTTGATAATGGTGCTGATGCTAATGCTACAGATAGAAATGGCAATACAGCTTTGATGGAGGCATCTGAATCGGGTCATTCGGGTAATAAAGAGGTAGTAAAGCTTTTGCTAGATAACAGTGCCGATGTTAATGCTACAGATAGAAATGGCAATACAGCTTTGATATTGGTAGCTAGAAATCAAAAAGAAATAGAAGCTCTTTTTACTGAAAATAATTTTGTATGGGGTGATAATAAAGAGGTAGTAAAGCTTTTGCTAGATAACAGTGCCGATGTTAATGCTACAGATAGAAATGGCAATACAGCTTTGATATGGGCGACGAAAAACGACCGAAATGAAATAGTAAAGCTTCTTCTTGATAATGGCGCTGACATTAATTCTGTAAATAGCGATGGCCATACAGCTTTGATGCTCGCATTACAGGCAGGACATAAAGAAATAGTCGCATTGTTAAAAAGGTCCAAAAATTCAGCAACCGATTCTAATTGTTGCATGCAATAAGTCGAAAATAGAAAATAAATATATGAAAAAGACCTTAGTACAGGACAGTTATCCCGGCTAATTTGGAAGAAAAGCCAGATTGCCAATTAGTTCTATCAAGCGTAAAAATGATCTTATCTTCCAAATTCAAAATCCTGAATATAAATTTACCAACCTTATTTACAGGTAAATTTTGCAACTGAAAAAATCGCTGAATTCTTCTAATAATTGAATCAACTTTTGCTTCACAATCAATGGTTTCAGCTATTTTTCTAAATTGAACACTTCCAGCTTTTACTATGCCTAAAATCATATTTTTAAAAATTTCAGCCCTTGCAGGATGCATAGAAAAATGGTTTAATAGATTCTTGATCAAAGCTCTGTTTTGTGCCATAACTTGGTTTTCTTTCGCGAAAAAGTTTTAACCAAGTATTGACCACTTCAGGGCTTTTTTCAATTTTTATTTTATAAAGTGTCGTGTTACTAAGGTCTTTTTCATATATTTACTTTCTAGTTTCGACTTATTGCATACAACAATTAGAATCGGTTGCTGAATTTTTGGACCTTTTTAACAATGCGACTATTTCTTTATGTCCTGCCTGTAATGCGAGCATCAAAGCTGTATGGCCATCGCTATTTACAGAATTAATGTCAGCACCATTATCAAGAAGAAGCTTTACTATCTCTTTATAGCCATACTGAGCTGCCAATATCAAAGCTGTATTGCCTTTTTGTTTATCTTTGACATTAACATCGGCACTATTATCTAGCAAAAGCTTTACTACCTCTTTATAACCCCATCTAGATGCACAAATCAAAGCTGTTTCACCATTGTTACTTGTTGCATTAACATCCGCGCCAAAATCCAAAAGAATTTCTACCACCTCTTTATGACCATTTCTAGATGCATACGTCAAAGCTGCATAGCCATCATTATCTCTAGCATTAATATCGGCACCAGCTCCTAGAAGAAGCTTTGCGATGGTATAGTAGCCATTTATAGATGCAAACATTAAAGCAGTACTGCCAAATCTATCCCTAGCATTAACATCTGCCCCATGCTCAATAAGCAAGCGGACCACTGCTAAATGTCCTTCCTCAGATGCGCTCATTAAAGCTGTTCCAGCATAGTTACTTGTTGCATTAACATCAGCGCCTCTTTCAAGAAGAAATCTTACTATCTGACTATTGTTTTCATGAGCAGCGCGAACTAAAGCCAGCCCAACTAAATTTGAATTTTTGTTGAAGAATGGGATTCCATAAGCAAGAAAAGTGGCTATTTTGTGCTCATTAGCAATTATAATAACCCGCTCTATTGAATCAGCAATAAAGGCTAAGATTTTATTTTCTTTCGCCCTTTGTGCGCGGTTAATAATCAGCTCTAATGCATCAGCAAGCTCACGATCAGCTTGCTGCAAATGTAATCTACAGTATCCTTTTGCAAGATCAGCAATAAATGCTTCAGTTTCTATTGTAGCTTCTAGTCTGCTATCTACTTGCGATAAGCGATCTAGTTGTTTCAAAATATCCTGTACACTTTTAGCTTCTGGTATGGATGTCAACAATCTTTTCTCTTCAATAAAATTAGAAATTATACTATCATTTTCATCAATACCAACCCACTTTTCAAGAACACGTTTTCCCTTTTCTTTTTTACCCAATAAAGCAGCTTTGATTAATTTACGAATTGGGGCATGACCATCAGCGCCAAAATCCAAAAGAAGCTTTACTATCTCCTTATCGCCATTTCTAGATGCATACGTCAAAGCTGTACAGCGATAGTGATCTTTTGCATTAATATCAGCATTATTATCAAGAAGGAGTTTTATCGCCTCTTTGTGACCATTCATTGCTGCCACAATCAAGGCTGTTGAGCCAACTTTATTTGTGGACCCATTAGAAGCACCGTTATTAAGCAGAACTTCTACTATTTCTCTCTGACCACTTTTCGCCGCCATGATCAAAGCGGTATTGCCATTGTCGCTTATAGCATTAATATCTGCTCCAGAATTAAGAAGTAGCTCAACTATTTCTCTATTACCTTTTTTAGATGCACGCATCAGGGCTGTATCGCCATCATCACTTATAGCATTAACATCTGCATCTGTATCAAGAAGAAGCTGTACTATTTCTATAGCACCTTTTTTAGCTGCATAACTTAGCGCTGCATTAGCATAAAAATCATCAATAGGGCCGCTACTTAAAACAAGCTTTACTATTTCCATGTTACCATTTTTAGACGCATCAATCAGGATTTTGTTCTTAAGAGTAAAATTAATCCCTGATAGAAGCGTGGCTATAATTGTATCATATTCTTTTGTTCTATTTCCTCTAAGAATCTGATCGGAAGCATCCAAAAATTGCTTTTCAGCTTCTAGACGATGAAACTTTATGTATCTTTTACCCAATTCCTTAAGCAGCACTTTGCTTTCGGCTATTTCTTTAAACTTACTGTTTACCAGCGATAACTGTGCTAACTTTTTAAAAATCTCTTTCATGCTTGAAGCTTCAGGTATAAAATAGAAGAGGTATTCAATTAGTACTTCTGGCCAATTACCAAAACTTCCCAATTCATTTTCTTCTATTTTTCTTTCCAGCTGCTTTGGCTGCTCCATGCATTGTGAGTTTGCGCTTAGGCAAACTAATAAAAAAATCAATATCTTTTTCATTTATTTACTTTCTATTTTTCGACTCATTGCAGGCAACAATTAGAAGACTTAGCTGAGTAAGCAGTTGTGTAGCTTTTTAAGGGATAGCTTTTTAAAAAATCCGCTGCTTTTGTATTTCCTACTTTTAATGCTATCATTAAAGCTGTTTCTCCTATATTATTTTTAGCGTTAGCATCTGCACCTCTATAGATAAGAAGCCATAGTAGTTCTATACGGTTAAGACATGCCGCCCACATTAATGCAGTATCGCCATCATGATTTGCAGCATTAACATTAAGATTTTCCGCTCTACTAGACACATCAAAATAATCTGCTTCTAACAACAGCCTCGCTATCTTGGTTATATCGTCATTACCAATTCCCCAACGGCCATCATAAAGACCTTTAAGATTCAACATTAAAGCTGTATTGCCTTGATTATTTTTAATAGTAATATTGGCGTGGCTATCAAGAAGAAGCTTTACTATTTCTTTATTCCCATTTAAAGATGCCCTCATCAAAGCTGTATGGCCATTGTTAGTTATGGCATTAACATCAGCACCTCGGTTAAGAAGAAGCTTTACTATTTCGTGATGGCCATGAGCAGATGCTAGAAACAAAGCGGTATTGCCATATATATCCCTAGCATTAGCATCAGCACCATTATCAAGAAGAAGCTTTACAATCTCTTTATTGCCATTGTCATATCTAGTAGTCCGCATTAACTCCGTAGTAACATCAGCGCCTCTGTCAATAAGGAGCTTTACTATTTCCTCGTTACCATCTTTAGATGCGTATGCCAAAGCTGTATGGCCAATGTTAGTTATGGCATTAACATCAGCACCTCGGTTAAGAAGAAGCTTTACTATTTCGTGATGGCCATGACGAGATGCTAGAATCAAAGCGGTATTGCCATATATATCCCTAGCATTAGCATCAGCACCCCTTTCAAGAAGAAGTCGTACTATCTGACTATTGTTTTTATGAGCAGCACGAACTAAAGCCACCCCAACTAAATTTGAATTTTTGTTGAAGAATGGGATTCCATAAGCAAGAAAAGTTGCTATTTTGTGCTCATTAGCAATTCTGGGGCTAATAACCCGCTCTATTGAATCAGCAATAAAGGCTACGATTTTATTTTCTTTCGCGCTTTGTGCGGGGTTAATAATCAGCTCTAATGCATCAGCAAGCTCACGATCAGCTTGCTGCAAATGCGATCTACAGTATCCTTTTGCAAGATCAGCAATAAATGCTTCAGTTTCTATTGTAGCTTCTAGTCTGCTATCTACTTGCGATAAGCGATCTAGTTGTTTCAAAATATCCTGTACACTTTTAGCTTCTGGTATGGATGTCAACAATCTTTTCTCTTCAATAAAATTAGAAATTATACTATCATTTTCATCAATACCAACCCACTTTTCAAGAACACGTTTTCCCTTTTCTTTTTTACCCAATAAAGCAGCTTTGATTAATTTACGAATTGGGGCATGACCATCAGCGCCAAAATCCAAAAGAAGCTTTACTATCTCCTTATCGCCATTTCTAGATGCATACGTCAAAGCTGTACAGCGATAGTGATCTTTTGCATTAATATCAGCATTATTATCAAGAAGGAGTTTTATCGCCTCTTTGTGACCATTCATTGCTGCCACAATCAAGGCTGTTGAGCCAACTTTATTTGTGGACCCATTAGAAGCACCGTTATTAAGCAGAACTTCTACTATTTCTCTGTGACCACCTTCCGCCGCCATGATCAAAGCAGTATTGCCATTGTCGCTTATAGCATTAATATCTGCTCCAGAATTAAGAAGTAGCTCAACTATTTCTATATTACCTTTTTTAGAGGCACGCATCAGGGCTGTATCACCATCTTCGCTTATAGCATTAACATTCGCACCAGAATCAAGAAGGAGCTTTACTATTTCTATGGTTCCTTTTTTAGATGCATACATCAAAGCTACATTAGCATAAAAATCATCAATAGGGCCACTATTTAAAACAAGCTTTACTATTTCTACAGTACCTTTTTTAGATGCATCAATCAGAATTTTGTTCTTAAGAGTAAAATTAATTCCTGGTAGTAGAGTAGCTATAATTGTATCATATTCTTTTGTTTTATTGCCTCTAAGAATCTGATCGGAAGCATCTAAAAATTGCTTCTCAGCTTCTAGCCGATGAAACTTTATGTATCTTTTACCCAATTCCTTAAGCAGTACTTTGCTTTCGACTATTTCTTTAAACTTACTATTTATCAGTGATAACTGAGCTAATTTCTTAAAAATCTCTTTCATGCTTGAAGCTTCAGGTATAAAATAGAAGAGGTATTCAATTAGTACTTCTGGAAAATTGCTAAAACTGCCCAATTCATTTTCTTCTATTTTTCTTTCCAGCTGCTTTGGCTGCTCCATGCATTGGGAGTTTTCTGTTATACTAGCTAATAAAAACATTAGTATCTTTTTCACATCTTACCTTCTATTTGCATTGCTGTAATTTGCTATCTATCATATGATAATTTTAATAGGGATTGCTTAATTGCGATAATGTAATTATAGGGCATATAACAGCTAAGTCGAATGCTTGCTCAAGGAGAATGTTGCAAAGAATGAAAGACCTTAAACTTTCTACATTTTGCCTTATGCTCTCCCAGGGGCTTCATTCTACTGCAGCTAGTTGGAATAGATTGAGAATATGGTAAAATAATGCAGTATTGTTTATGTAAAAAATTAAGAAAAAAATAGTCCGACCAAAAAGGGGCACTATTAATAAGGATATTTATGCATGTAAAGATGGTTGGAGCCTTAATAATTTCTATGTATCTAGGAAAATTATTGCCTATGGAATTGCCAGATACAATTACTGCGGTGAGCAGAGATGCCAGAGAGTTCGTAATCACTAAAGATATTTTTTCACTTTCTAACACGTTTCTGTTCCTGCTGCCTGACGGTGCTCAAGAAACACGTTTCCATTTCCGAGAATTTAATTCGGGTGAATTTGAAGAAATGTTAGAATTGATGGCTCCGATTGCTCATCTTCAGCAAAATGGTTCTAAGCGTTATGTTAAATTTCAAAAGGCAAAAGAAAAACTTTGGTTTTTGTCAACAAAATCACTTGAAGAACTTGGCGGATTAATGGTCATAGCTAATTTCCTGGATATCGATTCGCTCCAGCAGCTTTTAGCTTACTTCATTGCCCGGCAATTAGATCCAAGGCTTAGTGCAAAAGATATCAACAATGTTTTTGAAAAATTAAACATTTCCGAAAGTGAAAATCCTAAAAAATACATTACAAAAGAACTCGAGTTAAAACAGGTCAGTAAAAATCCACTCCAAAAATCTGATAGATTATTATGCCGTAATCAAGCACCGGGTGCTAAAAGGCAAGAAATTAAAGCAACCATACTTGATGAAGGTGATTTTTCATGGCGCAAGTTGCCCGTGGAAGTGCAACTGCAAATGTTTGAAATGCATCTACTCTCACAAACTAATCCAACGGTGGCCGCCAAGGAGCTTTTAGAGCGTATCAGAACTTTAACTTTTACCGATTTACCTATTGAAGTTAAAGAGCATATATTTCTTTATTTAATAAAGCGTGATGAAACTATATTTCAGCAATTTAAGCAATTTATTGTTTTAAGTCAAATCAACCGCCAAACTCGCACGTTATTTCACCCAGATTGCCAGGCGCGTAAACTAGCTATTGCTCAACAATTAGTTAAATCGAACAAGCAGAAAGCTGAGAAAATATTTTTAAAGCTGTGCAACTCGAAGCACGCGGATATCGATGAAGTGAAAGCTTTCGTAACATCAGGAATCGATATTAACATAAAAAATGATAACGGTATAACGGCTTTGATCTTTGCATCTAGAGGCGGCAATAAAGAGGTACTAGAGCTACTTTTGGATAAGGGTGCTGATATTAATGTTGCAGATAATGATGGCAATACAGCTTTGATCTTTGCATCTTATGCAGGCAATAAAGAGATTATAGAGCTTCTGCTTGATAGAGGCATCAATGTTGATGCTGTAGATAACCATGGCTATACAGCTTTGAAGATTGCATCCTCATATCGATGGGGTTGCATTGAGCTAGTGAAACTACTTTTGGATAAGGGTGCTGATGTTAATGCCGCACATAAGCGTTGGACAGCTTTGATGGAGGCGTCTGCTCATGGCCATCACGAAATAGTAAAGCTTCTTCTTAACCGAGGTGCTGATGTTAATGCCATAACTAATAATGGCCTTACAGCTTTAATGATTGCATCTATAAATGGTCAGAAAAAGATAGTAAAACTTCTTCTTGCTTGGCATGCTGATGTCAGTGCTATTAACTCTCACGGCAATACAGCATTAAAAATTGCGTCAAACGAGGCTTTAAAGTTCCCAAAAAAATATAGAGGAATAGTAAATTTGTTAAAAAGTCAGACATAGTGGTAAATCACAAAATAAATCGGAGATACAATGCTCATGATGATTTGTTGGCAAACTTCAAAAAGGCAGGAAGGATAGCTAATTGTTATCCTTCCTGCGCTATTAAATCAATGAATGCTTTTATTTTGTAAGCATTGCGATTATTTCTTGATTGCCATTTTCTCGAGCATAATCAAGTGCTGTTTTTTGTTCACTATCATTTAGGCAAGTATCGGCACCGCTATCAAGTAGTAATCGAACTATAGCAGTGTAGCCATTTTTAGCTGCGCATATTAAAGCATTTGTATGGCTTTTTTTACGATCACCATCTTGAAATACGGATGGATCTGAAAATTTGTTCACCTGAGCACCACGCTGAATTAGCATCTTAACCATGTCTTCATCATTAGCGTTAGCCGCAATTACAAGTGGAACAAAATCGATTAAATGATTTCCATCCACAAAATCTGTAACAAATCCAGGATTATTAAGTTTGTTTAAAAGCAATTCAGCTATCTCGACACAACCCTTCATGATAGCAATGCTGAAGACTCCACTTTCATAATCAGGATCTGCAAGATCGAATATCGACTCTACTGCAGCTAAATCTCTATGCTTAACGGCTTTTCTCAAGGCAAGGTCAACAGCTTCATGACTTGCTGCCTCTACATCCTTATCATCTTTAGCCAAATGAGTTATAACCGTTTGAGCTAACTTTCCACCCTCCAGTATGAATTTAGCCAATCTTTTGTCATTGCAAAAATCAAGAATGGTATTGTTGGTTAATGCTAAAAATAATTCAACAATGTCATCTCTATCATTTTCAAAGGCTTTTAGAAATAGGCGCTTAGCTCTCGTCTTAGCAGCTTTGGCGTAAGCCATTTTTTCTAATGTTGTATCGCCTAATGTTTCTGATAAGGCATTTTTAGCTTTTCTCATCTTATTGATTAAGCCTTGTACAAGTTCTTTACATCTTCGTTGATCAATAAGCAAAGCAAAATTATGATTGACTCGTACAAGTTCGAAAAGGTTATGAGCACTCGTGTTATGAGCAACAAAAGTCAAAATTGTATCTTTAAGCTCATCTGGAAGTCCAGCTAAAGTATTAATTTCATATTCAAATTGCTTGGCCATCTTAGTGATGTCGGCATCACGTTGTTTTTCTTCCTCTCTGGCGCGCTTGGTGCCTCGAGAACTTGAGCCTCCATCTCTTTCTTCTTCAGATTGCTGATTAGGAAATTCTAATTCTTTTTCCATAGCAAGTGCACTGCCAAAGCATATGCTAAGCAAAAGCAACAATTTCATTTGTTTTAATATGTTATTCACAATATTCCCTTTAATTATTAATCAGAATGTGTTTATCGAGTTCAAAAATCTTTAAAATTAAAGTTACTCAATCATTGTCTTCTAAGCAAAACAACGATTTTGCTTGTTCTACTATTTTATTCTTGGTATTTTCTGTTATTTTCAATCGCTAATCAGAATCAGAGTCATCTGGCCCAAAGCCTTCTTCCTTTGCCCTGTCTTGGTTTATGCTTCCAGATGCAACCCTTCGCAGCACCCTCTCTTTTAAGCACGGTTCTTTTGGCGGAAATAGAGAAGGAGAAATATCTTTTGCCCCATATTCAAGAAGAAGTATAGCCATTTTTTCCAGATGGTTTTTGCGCACAAGATACATCGCCGTTTTATTAGAGCTATTGAGAAAATCGATTTCTAGGCCATAGTTTAATAAAGCCTTTACTAGCTTTACTGATTCAGTATAAACAGAACGATGCAAGAATTCTTTGCGATTCATTTTTTCTATTAATTGCTTGTCAGCTTTAGCAAGAATGTGCTCAACGACTTTTGCCATTCTATGCCTAAAGCTTTTACTAAAATTATCATCCGCTGTTCTTCCATCTACAACTAAGTCGAAATGACCTTCAGTTCGATAACCTTCTTTTTTTGAAACTCGGCTGATTGCCAAGCGCAATGCTTTTACCGCATTAAACGTGCCGAGCTGCGCATTAATAAGTACTTCTACAGCTTCAGGTTGGGCAAAGTAAATAGCATTATCTAGAGCGGTCAAATGATCATGATATTCGCTGGATGTAGCAAAGAGGTTTACTCCTTTTTCAAGAAGAAGCTCTACTATCTTTGCCTGGTTATTGCTAGCAGCAGCTATCAAAGACGTCCAGCCAAACAGAGGAAAAGAAAATTTAGTCTCTTTATTAACCCCACTAGCAATCAAAGCTGCAACTATTGGGTAGTGCCCACAAAAACATGCAGCCCGAAAGTCATGTTCGGCCTCATCATTGTAAAATTTTTTGTACTCATTAATTGCTGCTTGTATAAGATTGCGCTCACTTATTAAGGCAGCAAACTGTGGATGAACACGAGCCGCTAGTGCATAGCTCTTGAAAATTTTGCCAGAGCTCCTATAATCTGGCACAAAACGCAAAATACAATCAAGAAGCTCCGCAGGCAAATTCAGAAGAGCTGAACTTTCAGCTACCTCAGCCATGCTGGGCCCATCTTCTTCGATTTCCATCGCACCCAGAGGTGCTATAGCCGCTTGTAATATGAGCATTAATAGCACTTTCTTGTGTATCATCATAAATCCTTATCCTTAAAGAAGGAATTGCCTAATATAAACTGACTACAAAGCTGTTAAACAATAATTATACAATAAAGAATAAATAAGTCAAAGTAGTAATTTCTAAAATAGGAATAAAAACAAAAAAGAGATAGCATTATTGCTCTAAAAAATCGATTTTAAAATCGGGCTAGGATACATGATTTTTAATCAAATAATCCCTTGGGTAGCGAAATAAAAATCTTCAATTGTATTCTATGTATGTGCGACTTTTAATGCCGAATTGCTAAGCACAACCTGCTGGTAATTATTTTTTATGGAATGGGACTAATGTTGAATTTGGGCATTGTCAGGCGACTTGCTTGCATGAGCTTCCTTAATAATCCGCCACATTGACTTGTCTTCTAAGCCATCGATCTTGAAAAGGTAGATGCCGCTGATACCGCGTCGTTGAGCAATGGCTATCTTGCTTTTAATAGATTCGCTTGTCATGAAGCACACATAGCGAAGCTCACGACCGTGCTGGTAGGTAAAAGAAACTTCATTTCCCGCGGTTGACTTTGGCTGCTGTTTATGCTTGTTTGCAAGAGCACAGGCATCACCATAGGTTATACTTCGTATTTTTTTAAAAGAAATGGTATCTTTCTTAGGATAAATAGCAAATTCTAGGCCATATGTTGGTATGCCAAGGATAAGCTTATGGGCTGGGATGTAAGAAAGGCCATAATCTATTATTTGTTCTATCCACTGATCAGATGCATGTGAGAGATAATACTGATTTTCCATATGGATCTTATGAGTGCGGCAGGGTGTACCCCATTCATCATAGCCCATAATATGTATTTGATCACAACAGCGATCCATTATTTCTTTATAGTGGGCAGCTTCCTTACCACTTCCTGGATAAAGTGATACTGAAGCACTTTTTGGCTTTACCGCTTGAATATTTTTACTTGGTGGCCTATTTTTTTCAGCTTCGCAAACCACTCCTATAGAAGTGTCACCCGTTCTGCCGCCAATTGAGCAATACAGAACGAGATTTAGCTTATGTAAGGCCTCACTAAGAGCGGTCATAAAGGTTAAAAAATGATTTCTATCTTGTGACGACAGGCGCTCATAGTTAATGTTAATACCATCAAAATGATTACTGATAACCTTATTCATGATAGCATCTAAATGATGCTTGCGAATCTTTTCATCAGATAAGCAGTGATGCATAGCTTGAGTATTGGTCCAGAAGATAGTTGGCACAACTTTTATAGCTTTTTTTTTACAATGATCGTACAATTCATTCCATCGATTGCTTCTCTTAAATTTATCTATAAGGTTTCCCTTGTGATCAACTTCAAAGGAAAATGGACTTAATTGATCAAAATCATTAATGTGCTCAATTGCTGAATCGATTCCCGCTTCATGCTTCCAATACGGCAAATAGCCCCCAAGGATAAAACTATGAGCAAAGGGCACAAATAATACTGTTACTAGGCCTATCGCTATTTTAACAAGATGCATAGTGTCCCCCAATTTTTATCTAGCTATCCCTAGAAATAACTTTAGCAGGACATATATTTATTAGTCAATAATTTTTATATGGTTCAATATTTTAAATTCTATTAGACTAAGTTGGCTTACCTTAGACTTATCCGCAGAGATATCTCAGAATCCGCTCATGCTAAGCATAGTAACTTCTCAAGGGTGAGCGTGCAAAGCGTAGCGAAGCGGAGGTACATCCTGAGCCCGGTCGAAGGATCGAACCATATGAGGGTGGTTAAAAAAATTAAATTGAATTCACTTGCCAATTAACTGGTTAAGCCGATCAGAATGAGGCATGAGCCTTTCGACTATTCGTATGGCAGATACAATAGAGCTTTCATGTGAATCGATGCCAGTGGTGTAAATGCCGGCAAACCAGAGATTGTCCTTACCCTGTACTGTTTCGAGTAGTTGCTGTGATTCAAAATATTCGGGAGTGACTTTTGCATGATAAAAATGCTTCAGCTCATAAAGTGGCTGAGGCAAAAAGAGAGGGCTTACGAGCCAGCTTCGAAAATGAGGAAAAGAGCTCTTCCATTCTTTATAAATAGTAAGATTGCTTGATTTACCATCAAAACACACATTAGCTATGGACCAATCAGCCTTGCGCATAGGCATAAACCGGTGATCAGCATGAACGGCTATAGCCGTACGAAAATAGTCAACTTTACTTAATGCCGCTTGAGCAATCTGGGTTAAGTCAAGCTGTTGTAAAAGCTTATTAGCCTGATAGGCATTGGTGGCAAGAATAACGTGATCAGCGTAAAAGTAATTTCCATGAGCATCTTGAAGTTTGTAATAAGCGCCTTCTTTATAGAGGGCAACTATCTTGCTTGATAGGTGAATATCTGCGAGCAATGATTTGGTGAGCGCATCAATGTAGCTAGCTGTTCCAGCAACAATTTCCTTCCAGGTCCCGCTTGAACCATTTTGAACCATCCATGCAAGGACATCATGTGCTGAAAATTTCTTGAATTCATCTATTGGCACACCCCAACCAGCAGCCAAAAGAGGATAGAAAAAAGTTTCTTTGAAATTAGTCGTTATATAGAGGTCGTTAAGAAATTGCTCTAAGGTCAGGCCTTTAGGTGAATTGCGCACAATGTCCCGAGCTTTGGCAATAACATAGCTGCATTGAAGCAGCTTGGAAAGAGGGCCCGGCAATAATGATCGCCAAAAAAGAGCGGACTTTTGTAAGGGTGGCATAACAATGGCATTAGGGCTCTGTTGGACATGAAAGGCGTACGTAAGCTGAAAGTCACGTGTGGCAATAGCCAATACTTGTAAAAGCTTGCAGAGGTTGGGAAACATTTTTTCGTTAAAAAACTCAAAACCCATTTCTACCGGTATTACCTTACCTTCGACAGAAAGATTATAGGTATAGGCATGACCACCTAATCGATCCTGAGATTCAAAAAGCTGAATATCAGCAAGCCCATCTAGAAGCCAAGCTGCTAATAGGCCCGAAATGCCGCCGCCAACAATTGCAATTTTCATACAGCACAGCCCTTCAAAATACTTTTGAATTATTACCTTAAAGTCTTGCAAAGAATTTCAGCAAAAGTATAGACATGGCTATCATTCTTGTTTATGATGAGCCGCGATGATGAAGTATTTTTCCAACCATACTTAAAAAAGGAGTTTTAGGATGAGTAACCTAAACCTTAGCCGCACGCTTGTTGTGGGGCTTCTTTTCTCTACAGCATTCAATGCACAGGCTGCTAAATCTATACGTAAACCAAAATCAGAAAAAAATGCACCTTTAATCCAAGAGGCCAATCCTACTACACCATTGGCAAATCTTGAAGACTTGGTAACTGCTGAAATGATAGCAGCAGAGCTTAGTCTTGCAGATCTTGAAATGATTGCAGCCAATCCTCAAAGCGACTTTGTGTATATAAGCGATGAAGTACTCGGTGTTCTTGCTGATTTGCCAAAAGATGGCTCTCTTGTATTACAAGAACTACAAGCGCATATAGCAACTAAAGCCAGAGCGTCCTTAAAAGAGCCTATGCTTGAAGCTATTGAACACGCACTTGCAAGTTGTCACAATGATGGCGTAAAGCAAGCCATACTTGATACTTATAAACAGCAAATTAGCGCGGGCGAAGCGAGCATTACCCTTAAGGAAGATGAAGCTGCACCAGACGACATTACCCGTAGAAGACGCAAGCCAGAAATCTTTTGCTCATTAATTGTCAAAAGATGCCTAAGGACCAATTTCCTTGCTGCAAACAATGTTGCCATTTCAAGGAACTTATGCGTTGGCGGCAATGAAAGAGTTCGCGGCAATTTGACCGTAAATGGTACTATAACCGGTGGCACCATAATCACTCCCGGCGAAATAACCTGTGAAAGCATCACAGTGACTGGCCTCAATAAGACAGTAACCAATGGCATAGTTAATACCGGTACCATAACAAGCACCGGAAACATTTCTACCGATGGTGATTTTATCATGACGGTTGATCCTTCAACTGCTGGCCGTATCTTAAAGGGCTCTCCACCCGTACTATTTATCCATGACACTGGCAGTACAACGAATTTCTTTGGAGGGGATAATGCTGGCAATAACGCCGTTACCGGAATAGATAATACCGGATTAGGATCTGCTGCGCTTACCGCGCTTACTAGCGGACTTTCAAATACCGCTATAGGGTTTAATACTCTTGCATCGCTTAATACAGGAATAGGCAATACTGCAGTAGGCTCTGGTACGCTTGTGGCTGTTGGCGCCGGAATTGACAATACGGTCGTAGGCTCTAGCTCGGGTAACTCGATCACTTCCGGTATTAGCAATACAATCATTGGATCGCAAGCTGGTAATTTAATTACTAGCAATAATAATATAGTCATAGGTGCTAATGCGGCTAATGCCAGTACGGGAACTAACAATATTGCAATTGGTAATAATACGGTAGTTTCAGGTGTTTTATCGAACACTATTGCTATAGGTGAAGAAACCGTTCATGTCGGGTGTTCTATCGCAGGAATTGCAACCCATGCACAAAGTGGCGGGAGTATTATGCCTGTTAACATCAATACGGCTGGACGACTTGGTGTACCAACTTCATCAAGGAGATTTAAAGAAAATATTGAAGACATGGGAACTACATCCAGTAATCTATTAAAATTAAGACCCGTAATATTCAACCATAAAGCTGACATAGACCCAGCTAAAGCGTTGACATATGGTCTTATAGCTGAAGAAGTAGCTGAAGTTTATCCTGAACTAGTAGGCTTAGATAAAGAAGGGAAGCCACTTTCGATTAATTATTCGCTAATTATTAGCATGCTGCTTAATGAATTGCAAAAGCAACATAGAGATATTGAAGAGTTAAAACAAGCAAACAATAGATAAGATTTATTTTCTATTGAACCCTGGGGGAGGTTGGCTTTGAGCTCTGCCTCCCTTGGGTTTTTCCAGCAAATCACGCGGCTAAACACAAATACTTGTGCTTGCAGGTATGAAAGAAAAGAGATGAACCATAAGCTCCTCAGGCAAAGTATCAAAGGTGCCCGATTCGGCCTATCTGATTAGGGCCGGTTCCTCCATGTAACGCAAAAAATTAGTATCTGCTTCATATCTTATTCCGTAGAAAGCTCCATCTTGGCGATAAATCCCAATACTATCTATGCTTAATAATGTTCTTTACTAAGGTAATAGCTTGATTTATATGGGCTTTCAGGACGCGTACGAAAGTAGGCCATACGGCGACAGATTTAAATGTTCTACTAAAAGTAGCAACATTGGCACTGCCGTCTTTATTAATGTTACCATTTTTAATATTTTTAAGCATTTTAAGAAAATCTCGAGCTTGGACAACAACAAAATTTGTCTTTTCCGCGCCATGCTTTCTAAGCCAACGTTTTCCTTGCTTGCCGCCGCCATGCTGGTGGATTAACGCCTTTCGTTTTTTGCGAAAAGCCTTAGCTTGGGCTAAGCCTTTATTGCCTTTTTTATCGAATGCATTAGTAAAATCTGCTGCAAAAAGGTAATAATGACCTTTTTGATGATGACTATGGTGAATATATTTACTGTCCTTTAATGCTTTGTTAACCAATTTTGCTACTGTTTGACCTGAATACATCATTAACGACTCTTCATTAAACTCTCTTACCGCAGTATTAGCGGCACTGGCAAGCCAATCTCCTGGAACGTGATCTGAACGGTCATCGCCACCCGTAAAATCGCACCAGCCGCGACCTGGTTCATAACCGAGCAATAGAATTGCTTGGCCATTTGGTAAATAGGCATAAGGTAAAATCCCAGCCCCGTAAGCCTTAAGTAAAGAGGGGACAAGCGCAAAGCTTATTAGTAGTAAGCTGGTCCTTATAAGATTATTGAAATTGATCATATTGATTTCCTTGGTGTAATTAAAATTATAATTATAGATTATATTGTTACAAATATATTATCAAAATCTCGATTTTTGTCAAGCCAAAACAGCGCAAGCCGGCTCACTTAAGGATAAATTTATGCCCGAGGGTGTTTATTCTTATAGATTCGTTGCTCTTCGATGAAGCTGTCATCTTCTTCTAGGGGCTTATGGATTAAAGATTTGGGCTTCTCTTTTGTTCTTTTTGGCGTTTTTGCTAAAGATTCAGCAGAAGAGATGACTAAAAAGAGGTCTTGCTTACGAGCCCCCTGCATTGGCCCGAGCTGATCTGCCTTAGCCAAGTTCATTTGCTTTTGCATTTCTTTGGCCAGCAGTTTCTTAAGCATCGACCATACTGTTTGTCGCGAAAGCGGTTGTACTGTTGACCCGCTGGCCACTAAAAATACATAGTCCTGTTGCATAGCTAGAAATCCCACGCCAGCTAGGGCCGTCCTATACGTACTGAATACTTGACTGTCTTTTTCAGCTAAGGTTATTCTTTGTAAGTCTGTATTTCTCATGAACGTTATAGTACGAAGATCATTGGACATATCTTGCCAGCGTAAGCTTACAACGTAGTTTACTCCAATGTGATAAAAATAGAGTAAGTGCACTATGAGCTTATCGCGCAAATCAGCATAGCTTGTGGCGTGTGCATAGCTTGCTAGAATGCTATTAAGGTGCTTCTCGGTGCATAAAACAGGAAAATGGGCAAAGGTATTATTCTGGTAGTTTGTTATTTCTTGGGTATTGTCGGGGATCCCAAATTTTTCTGATAGGAACACACAAAAAAGCTTAAGCGCAGCAATTATACGGATGCCGCATGAATAGCTCATTTGTTTATGTAATAATGTATCTAAATAAGAGCAGGTATCGCTAGACTGCATGTTGGCAATATCTCGATTGCGTGCTTGCAAAAAGCATATAAAGTTTTGTATATCCTTGCTATACAGCGCATAGGTTTTAGGAGAAAGCTGCATCTGCTTTTGCATGTACTCTTCAAATTGCTCTAGCATACTATCTCAATGAGGGTGAACTCTAGAACTCAGCAACTCTCTCGCACAGGGCTATGAGCGAGAGAGTTGCCAATCTTACTATTTCAAAAATTACTTCTTCAATAAACCTAGAATTTGGTTCTTGCGTTCCTCTAAACGTCGAAGATCTTGAATATCAAGTTTTTCTGCGATATCTAAAGCTGTTTTTCCTTCACCATTTTGTATGGTAGCATCTGCATGCTTTTCAAGAAGAAACCGAACTACGTCTGTTTTAAAACTCGTTACAGCTTTCATCAAAGCAGTATAACCTTGTTGATCTTGCCCGTCAATGGCGGCGCCATTATCTAGCAAGAATTGAATTATTAATTCATCAGCAACGAGAGCTGCTTCCACTAGTGGCTTTCTTCCAAAGACATCACAGGTGTTAAGGCCTTCCTTAGAATCATGGAGTAGCTTGGCTATTCTTTCCATTCTGCGTTCAACCCGTCTGCTACGAATTGCTCTTACTAAAAGTCTGGATTTATCAGTTCTTGTTGAACTTGATACTGGAACTGTTTCAGCTTCTTTTTCCAGTGATGACACTTGTTGATCAGCACCTTTATCATCTGAAATTTCCCCCGTGCTTTGACCGGCAGCTGGGACTTCAGGTTCTTCCGCTCTGTTGGGTCTTTCTTCTTCCTTTTCCCTGGTTTCAGGTTCAGGCTTAGCTAGCTTAGCTGTTGCGGAATATTCTTCGCGAACCGCAGCAAGAGCTGCTTTATAGTCATCATCGATCTGATTTTTTTCCCGAACTGCAAGTGCAGATTCAGCAAGTGCTATTTGCATAAGGTCCTCAGAAATTTCATCTGAACCTGATTCATCGCTATCATCAGCCAGGAATTTGGGTTCATTTTGTCTTTCTAATTCCCGCATGGATTCAACTAAAGCTACATCTATGTCGCTTTCTTCATCATAACCAGATTTAATAATCTGAGGTTGAGCTTCCTTGGGTTGAATTTGAGCAGCTGATTCAGCTAATGCTATTGCTAAAAGGTCATCCGACAGATCTTCTACTGCTGGATTGCTTACTCGAGCATTAACCGTTGGTTTTGCTGATGGCTTGGCTGTAGGAGGTGTCTGACTTTGCTTGCGTCCACGTTGCTTCAATTGCTCCATTGAGCAACCAAATGTTCGAGCTAATTCTCGGTCAGCCATTCTTTTTTTATCTGATCTGACAGCTAAGCAGTTATACAAGGTTACTAACTGTTCTAGTGATGCTTGCGATTTGCTCGTATCGCGATGTTGCTTGTAAGTATTTATTGCAGTAAGAAATTTTTGCAAATCTCTTGGGCCAGGCTCCATAGCGACTAAAGCACTAGAGCATAAACCCAAACCTAATAATACTATTGTTTTTATATTCATAAGGACTCCATTTTTTAGGGTTATATTACTATAATCATGATACCATATACTATAAAAATTGCAAGAGAGAGATTTTTTTAAACAAAACTTGTTCTGATTGAAATAATTAAATGGGCAGCTCACCATTTTCACTGCTTCCTTCGTAACCAATGTACCCAAAATGTCCAATGCTTTTTCATATGTTGAAAAGAGTTAGCATAAGTTGTTAAGCTCTGTATTGGACATTAGGTGTGTCGTAACTCGAAACATATCTCCGAGACCGCTCGTGGTGAGCGAGGCGAAGCGGAGTCGAACCATATGAGCGGAATGTTTGTTGTCGCAACCCTCTTAAGGCAAAGAAAACCATGTTCTTTAGAATTTTCTTACCTCTAGTAGCTCTTACAAGCGCTAGCTTTTGTACCATCGTTATTGATCCAGGGCACGGTGGCATGTTTCCAGGGAAAAAAGGACTTGTCCTCGGGCTGGTAGAAAAAGATATTACTCTTGATGTTTCAAAACGGCTAGCAGAGCTTTTAAGGAAAAATGCTTTCTCCGTTGTGCTTACCAGGACGCAAGACAGTCACTTTTCAACGGATCATTTAAAGGATCTTCATGAGCGAACCAGCATAGCAGCAAAGCATAAAGCAACGCTCTTTCTCTCAATTCACTGTAATTTTTCAACAAATCAGTCAATTAAGGGATATGAGCTCTATGTGCCCTATTGTTCTTCCTTTCAGCAGGGTTCTTATCTGCTTGCCAGTTATGCTCATCATGAGTTTTCCAAGAACTTAGCCTTTTTAAAAGACGGATTACTTGGCAATCTTAATGCACTTGACCGAGGTATTCGTGCAGCTCGATTTGTTGTGCTTGTTAGTGCGCCTTGTCCTGCTTTATTAATTGAGCTAGGATATCTATCTAATCGGCAAGAAGAAGCGCAGTTGGCGCAACCTGCTTATCGTCAAAAGCTTGCAACTCTTCTCTTTAATGCATTAGTAGCGTATAGTGAAAATAATTCAGCTAATAGCAAAAAGTAATGCAAAAGCAGCATAAAAACCCATTCATTCTCTGATCCTGCTTGCTTTTCTGCAAGTATTTGCTATTATATAAAATATGCCTAGAATTTAATTTGAATATAATAAAAATTAGTCAATTTATGCTGCGAAAGATCAACAAAGATAGAGCACAGCTTCTTATTGATAGTGGAGCTAATGTTAATATAGCCAATAAACGCGGCAATACAGCTCTGATCTACGCAACCATACATGGCCATCAAGGTATAGCTGAAGTTCTTCTTGATAATGGCGCTGATGTTAACGCCAGAAATAGCGCTGGCCAAACAGCATTGATGTATGCATCTGGCAGTGTCCACAAAGAGATAGTAGAGCTCCTTCTTTGTGATGGCGCTGATCTTGGGGTTGTAGACATTCATGGTGAAACTGCTTTGATGAAAGCGGATAGATTGGGGAATCAAGATATAGGAAGCTTGTTAAGAAGATACGCCAATCCATCACCTCCTTGTTGTATACTGCAATAAATAGCCATAAATTTTTAAGATGCTAAAAAAGAATTTTTAGATTCATCAGAGCAGCTCCTTACTGCAAATTATTGTTCGACTCTGATAGGAAACACCTAAAATTAACGTACGTTCAAAGTAACATAGCTGGCCTGAAACTAGAGTTGCACTTTTAACAATATTTGCTATTATCTAAATATATTTAAATTTTATTTTTAATATAACAAAATTAACCGGCTCATAAAAACGAAAGAAGTAACCGTGAAAAAGATAATCGTTTTTTTGTTGGCTTGCCTTGCCGCAGACGCACAATGCATGGAAGAACCATTGCTGGATGACGCCGAATCAGAGTTGAGCAGTTTTGCCGGACGAGCTTATCGTTCACCTCTTTTCCTTTTTCCCTGAAGCTACGTGCATGAAAGAGGTATATAATAAATTAGCTCAGTTATCATTGGTCAATAAAAAATTTGGACAAATAGCAAATGACTCTCTTTTGCTTAAGCAATTAGCTGAAAGATATAACGAATTTCATGGGTATGGGCCTGCCTATCGGTTGTTAGGAATTAAAGCAAATGCTAACTGTTGGCAAATCTTAGGTCTATCCGTGGAATCTACTGAACTGCAAATACATAAAGCATGGAAAAAGCTCTGCTTGAAATGGCATCCTGACAAAGCGGCAGCAAATGGGATCTCCCAAGCAATTATAACAAAAGAAATCATGACAAAGGTAATGCAGATAATTAACGAGGCTCGTGATAAATGCTTGGGGGCCTAAAACGATATGGGAGCTGCAATAAAGTAATGATTGTGCTTTGCTAATCTCTACTTCATATTCATATGAGATTGCCCAGATTGATGACCCTTTTGCAATTGCACTAAAGCAACATCTCTTTGTTCCAAAAGCTGGCCAATAAACGTAAAAATCGATGTGGTTGATTTTGCATTGCCCCTGATCGTTATTTTCTTTGCGCAATAGGCAAGAGAAGTCACCAACAAATCTTCAGGTACTAGATCAGCCAATAAAGTAGTCATAAAAAACGACACACCTTTGATATTTGCATGCGAAGTTGGTAATAAAGATATAGGACAACTTCTCGCTGCTGTGCTGATATTAATGCCGAAACCCCTACAGATACAAATAAAGAATTTATTCCTTTGGTGAAAAGCTTGCCAACTACGTAAGCCAAGGTAAAGAGATAGCATGAGTTTATCCAAGTGTTTGCCATAGCTGTCAAGATGGGATTGTTAAAATCCTGTAGTCTATGGAATTTATTTAAAAAAGCATTGACTGGTCATGCGGGATACAATAAACTAGTAATAAGCAGTGATAATAACTTTATAGTTACTGGCTCTTATGATGGCATATCAATACTATATCCACTACTTCATAACAAATAACTAGAAGCTATTTTAGAGAAAATAAAAGGAATAAAACATGAATAAAAAAATTATAGTACTATTCCTGCTACAGGCAATAGCCTTTAACCTCTGCTCTATGGATATACCAGAGCTAGAGAAAGAAGCATTAGAGCAATCAGAAGATGATTTTGCATGTCATTTTGATACGTTATCTGATGAGCTTGCTCTTTATATACTTGGGTACACAGTTAATCAGGAAACGGTAAAAGAAAGGTTTCTACAACTAGGTAAATTATCGCTTGTCAATAAAAGATGGGCTACTTTGGCAACGGACGAGTCTTTTTTACAATCAATCGTGACAAAAGATGCAGATAAAGAATTCATTGCTTTAGGTAAAAAGCTTGCCAACTATGTAAGACAAGGCAAAGAGATAGCTTGGTCTTGTCCAAGGTATTTGCCACAGCATATTAAAGAAGCCATCAAGATGGGGTTGCTAAAATCTCCAGTAAACATATGGGATGCTCTTTCTGGAGATTGTGTCACCTCTCTTGAAGGCCACAGATCTGCAATTAGCTCAGTAGCAATAAGTAATAATAGTGCTTTTATTGTTACTGGCTCTTGGGATGGAACAGCAAAAATTTGGGATGTTAAATCTGGCAAATGTATTGCTACTCTTGAAGGGCATACAGGTCATATAACCTCAGTGGTAATAAGCTGCAACAATAGCTTTATTGTTACTGGATCTAGAGATGGAAGAGCAAAGATATGGGATGTTCAATCTGGCCAATGTATTACAACTCTAGAAGGACACACTGATGATATAAACTCAGTAGCAATAAGTAGTGATAATAGCTTTATCGTTACTGGATCTCTCGATAGAACAGTGAAGATATGGGATGTTCAATCTGGCGAATGCTTACATACCTTTAAAGGCCATACAGATCGAATATATTCAGTGGCAATAAGCAGTGATAATCACTTTATAATAACTGGATCTTTTGATGAAACAGCAAAGATATGGGATATTAAATCTGGTAAATGCATTAGTACTCTTAAAGGGCACAAGAGTACGATAATGTCAGTGGCAATAAGCAGTGATAATAGCTTGATCGTTACTGGTTGTTGCGATAGAACAGCAAAGCTATGGGATGTTCAATCTGGCAAATGTATTATTACTTTTAAAGGCCATGTAGATCAGATAACTTCAGTAGCAATAAGCAGTGATAGTAGCTTTATCGTTACTGGATCTCTCGATAGAACAGTGAAGATATGGGATGTTCTTTCTATCAACTGTATAACTACTCTTGAAGGCCATATAGATGGGATACATTCAGTAGCTATAAGCTCAGATAATAGCTTTATCGTAACTGGCTCTGATGATGCTACCGCAAAGATATGGGATGTTACCTCTGGAGAATGTATCGCTACTCTTAAGGGGCATACTGATAACATCAGTAGCATTCGCCGCGCAGTTAAAAAGGAGCTATAACAGCTTTATCGTTACTGGATCTACAGCAAAGATCTGGGATGCCCAGTCTGGGGAATTATATTACTACACTTGAAGGCCATACAGATGCGATAAACTCAGTAGCTATAAGTATTGTTACTGGTTCTTGGGATACAACAGCAAAGATATGGGATGTTGTATCTGGCAATTGTATCACTACTCTCGAAGAACATGGCCAAACTTTAGAAAATATTTTAGAGAAAATAAAAAGAATAAAACATGAATAAAGTTATAGTACTGTGCTTACTACAGGTAATAATACTAAGCCTCTGCTCTATGGATGCACCAGAGCTGGAGCAAGAAGCATTAGAGCAATCAGAAGAAAAGTCTGATTGCTATTTTGATACCACGCCTGATGAGCTTGCTCTTCATATATTTGGTTATGCAGCTAATCAAGAGACGGTAAAAGAAAGGTTTCTACAACTATCTCAATTATCGCTTGTCCGTAATGGGTGGGCTGTTTTGGCAAAGGATGAATCTTTTTTACGATCTATAGCGCGAAAATACAGATAAAGAATTTATTGCCTATGGCTGCTGCTTTAATAAAACTTTTGGTGAAAAGCTTGCTAATAATGTAAGTGAAAGTAAAAAGATAGCATGGACTTGTCCAACGTATTTGCCAGAACAAGCTAAAGAAGATATCAACAAGATAATAGTTTTATTGTTACTAGGTCTAGATACAAAACTGCAGTAATATGGGATACTCAGTCTGGCAAATGCCTTCATGCTTTTGAAGGCCATATAGATTCGATATACTCAGTAGCAATAAGTAGTGATAATCACTAATCTGGGATGCTCAATCTGACAATTGTATCACTACTCTTAAAGAATATACAAACGCAATACACTCACTAGCAATAAGCAGTGACAATAGCTTTATAGTTACGGGTCTTGTGATAAAACAGCAAAGGTATGGGATGTTCAATCTGGTGAATGTATTAGTACTCTTGAAGGTCATAATGGTCCAATAAGCAAGGTGACAATAAGTAGTGATAATAGCTTTATCCTTACTGGTTCTTTGGATAAAACAGCAAAGATATGGGATTTTTCTGGCAATTGTCTTACTACTTTTGAAGGTCATACAACTGTAATATGTTTAGTAGCAATAAGCAGTGACAACAGCTTTATCGTTATTTGTACTGTCAAGCGAATTCCAACAATATATCCAATGCTTCATAACCGAGAACTAGAGGTTATTTTAGAGAAAATTAAAGGAATAAAGCTATGAATAAGCAAATGATAGTACTGGAAGGAAAATAAGATGAACAAAAAAATAATTTTAGCATGTAGCCTTTTAAGCTTGACAGCAAATATATTCTCTATGGAAGACCCTTTAGGAGAAGCTATGGATATAGATTTTTCCAGCCTGCCAGATGAAATTATGCTTTACCTGTTTGGGTTTGTAGTCAATCAACCAACCGCAAAGGATAGGTTTGAGCAGATAGGTCGATTATTGCTTACTTGCAGGAGCTGGTCTGCTTTGGCAACGGACGAGTCTTTTTTACGATCAATCGTGCTTAAAGATGCAGATAAAGAATTCATTGCTTTAGGTGAAAAGCTTGCCAATGGTGTAAGTGAGGGTAAAGAGATAACATGGACTTTTCCAAATTATTTGCCAAAGCAAGCTAAAGAAGCTATCAAAATGGGTTTATTAAAAAGCCATGCTGTATGGAATTTATTTAAAAAAACACTGACAGGCCATACTGATATGATAACCTCAGTAGTAATAAGCAGTAATAATAGCTTTATAGTTACTGGGTCTAGTGATTATACAGCAAAGATATGGGATGTTCCTTCTGGAAATTGTATTAGGACTCTTGAAGGCCATACTGATATGATAAGCTCAGTAGCAATAAGCAGTAATAATAGCTTTATCGTTACTGGATCTCATGATAAAACAGCAAAGATATGGGATGCTGCTTCTGGTACATGCATCACTACTCTTAAAGGTCATACTCGCCGCGTAACCTCAGTAGTAATAAGTAGTGACAATAACTTTGTTGTTACTGGATCCGACGATTATACAGCAAAGATATGGGATGTTGAATCTGGTAATTGTATTATTACTCTTGAAGGCCATACATATACTTATGGTATAAGATCAGTAGCAATAAGCAATGATAATAGCTTTATCGTTACTGGATCTTTCGATGAAACAGCAAAGATCTGGGATGTTCTATCTGGCAATTGTATTACCACTCTGGAAGGACACACTGATGATATAACCTCAGTAGCAATAAGTAAAGATAATAGCTTTATTGTTACTGGATCTTACGATAATACGGCAAAGATCTGGGATGCCCAGTCTGGGAATTATATTACTACACTTGAAGGCCATACAGGTCATATAACCTCAGTAGTAATAAGCAGTGATAATAGCTTTATCGTTACTGGATCTTACGATAATACGGCAAAGATCTGGGGTCTTAAATCTGGCGATTGTGTCACCACTCTTGAGGGCCATACAGGTTGTATAAGCTCAATAGCAATAAGTAGTGATAATAGCTTTATCGTTACTGGTTCTGTGGCTAAAACAGTAATGATATGGGATGTTAATTCTGGCAAATGCATTCAAACCCTTGAAGGTCATGAGGATACAATAAACTCAATAGCAATAAGCAATGATAATAGCTTTATCCTTTACAGGACTGGTTCTTACGATACAGTAGTACTATATCAAATCCTTCATAACAAATACCTAGAAGCTATTTTAGAGAAAATAAAAGGAGCAATGCGTGAATAAAAAAATTATAGTACTATGCCTACTGCCGGCAATAGCATTAAACCTCTGCTCTATGGATATACCAGATGAAGAAGCAGTTCAGCAATCAAAAGATGTTTTTGTATGTCATTTTGATAATATGTCAGAAGAGCTTATTCTTCATATATTTGGTTATACAGCACTATATCCAGTTCTACACAATCAAGAGCTAGTGAGTATTCTTCAAATAGCCAAGCAACATCGCTGTATCGCCATTGTTGCCTAGCGCATTAACCATGAGCATCGCTGGCATGAAGAAGCTTTACTATCTCTGTATGACCACAGCTAGATGCTCCCATCAAAGCTGTATTACCATAAATATCTGTGGCAATTAACCTTAGCACCCTTATCCAAAAGTAGCCTCACTACCTCTTTGTGGCCATTTTTAGATGCTCGCATCTTTTTATGACCACATCCTCAGGATGTGGTTTATTACGTTATAATTAAGAAATCTATATCTTTCCAGCCGTCAACTTGGCATGACAAACTTCCGTCGGGCTTATTTAATAACCTTAAAGAAGTTTATAACAAAGTAGCACAGCTATGCTTGGTAGATAGGAGATTCAAACAAATAGCGGATGATGCTCGGCTGCTTAAGCAATTAGCTGCAAGATATAGCGAATTTCACCCCAAGAAGCTGAAAAAGAATTCACTGATGCAATAAAGCAGATTAAAAGCAATAATGGATCAATGAAAATTGCAGTTGGCCTTGCTTGTGGTATTAGCACAGACTTGAAAAATAAAACCATATTCAAAGCAGTCAAAGAAGGCAATAAAATTTTGGTTAAACTTCTACTTGGTAGCGGCGTTGATAGAAGCGTTGTAGATAAATTTGGCAATACCTTGTTGATAGAGGCATCTTATGGGGGCAATAAGGATGTAGTACAGCTTCTTCTTGATAGAGGTGCCGATATTCACGCTGCAGGTAATGATGGTGAGACAGCTTTATTCCCTGCATGTAGCAATGGTCATAACGAGATAGTAGAGCTACTTCTCGCTGCTGGTGCTGATGTTAATGCTGCAGAAGATCGTAATGGCAAAACAGCTTTGATGAAAGGATCATGGGTGGGTCATAATTGCTCAACCGCAGCTGTTCTGGGCATTTCTCGACGTGTACGTCAAAATAACATAACCAGCTTTGGCCCCCTTGCTCTTTTACCAATAATTGATATTATATAAAATATATTTAAAATTTAATTTTTAATATAATAAAATTAGTCGATTTATGAGATGAAAGAAATAAACATGAAAAAGATAATCATTCTTTTGTTAGCTTGCCTAATGGCAAACACAAGATGCATGGAAGAACCATTACAAGCTGACGCCGAATCAGAAGTAAACAGTTTTGCCGCTTTGCCCGACGAGCTTATTATGCATCTTTTTAGTTTCATACCGGAAGCTACAAGCATGAAAGAGATTTTTAACAAATTAGCTCAGCTATCGCTAGTTGATAGTACATGTAAGCAAATCGCCGAAGATAGCTCTCTACTTAAAACACTAGCTAAAAGATTTGTTAAAATTCACCCGGAAGAAGCTGAAGAAGAATTTTTAGAGAGCACCAAACTTCTTTTAAAACGAAAGAGTTATAAGCGCTCTATCGAAATAGATTTTGTTGGTGGTACTTTAAAGCATTTTTTCCGGCAATGGTATTATGCCGAAAACTATAAACGTGCAACTACAATTACGACAGCTTTGGCTTCTGGCATTAATGATCATAGAAAAGATCAAGCGTTGCTCGATGCAATCGTCGCAGGTAATATCGAACTAGCCCGGTCTCTTCTTGATGCCGGTGCTGATGTTAATTCTAAAACCAAACTTGGCCTATCATACTTGCAGACCTCATTATGTCTTACACCTATGCCTGACCGTAAAGATATGGTCCAGCTCTTGCTTCATTATGATGCTGATGTTAATTTTGCTACCAGAAGTTGCTGGAATGCATTGATGAGTGCTTCTTACGGTAATCAAAAAGAGATCGTGAAGCTTCTTATTGACAAAAGAGCCGATGTTAATGCTGCAGATATTGAAGGAAATACAGCTTTGATGATGGTCTCTCAGAAAGACAACAATAAAGAGATAGCAAAACTTCTTATTGATAGCGGAGCTAATGTTAATATAGCTAATAAACGTGGCAATACCGCTTTGATTTACGCAACCATACATGGCCATCAAGGGGTAGTTGAAATTCTTCTTGCTGCTGGTGCTGATGTTAACACTCGAAATCGTGCGGGCAGAACAGCCTTGATATATGCATCCGAGAATGGCAGCATTGAATTAGTAGAGCTACTTCTTGCTGCTGGTGCTGATCGTAATGTTGTGGATGCTCGTGGAAACACTGCTTTGATGAGAGCAAATAGATTGGGCTATCAAGACATAGGAAATTTGTTAAGAAGATACATCAATCCACCTCCTCCTTCTTGTTGTATGCTACAATAACCAGTTGCCAAAGCCAAGGATACCAACATAATAAAGTTGGAAACTACGTTGACCATAACGCATGGGCTGGTATTGCCAGGAGCCGGTCACCAAATGGGACATAGGCTGAGCCTGTATAAATAACTATTCCTCTTACAAATTTGCTGCCAACTTCTTCTTGCAAGTAACGCAGACCCTTAAAGTCGTGGGGCGTTATGGTTTCACTTGCTTTAATTTCTATTCCTACAATGCCCCCAGAAGGATCTTCTAGGATGCCATCGACTTCAATTCCTGAGGTTGTACGTAAGTAGTAGAGCGTTGCGCTTTTTGTACTCCAGGTAAGCTGCTTTCGCAATTCATCCATAATAAAGTTTTCAAAAATATTACCCATGAGATTGCCATCAGCCAACGCCCGATCAACATCTATTTTTAGCAAAGAGGTTAACAACCCGGTGTCGATGAGAAACAGCTTAGGTGCCTTAAGCAATCGTTTGCCTAGGTTTGAAAACCATGGCTGCTGGTAGAGTACAATAAATAATATTTGCAGTATAGAAAGGTACCTGGCAAGGGTGGTTGCAGGTATACCTGTAGCTCTTGATAGCTCTGCGGTATTTAATAACCCACCAACTCTTGTTGCTAATACATGAAGCAATTTAGGAAATTCCGTCAACCCAGTAACATTGGAAAGATCTTGTACATCTCGATGTAAAAGAGTTGTTATGTACGAACTAAACCAAGCATCGCGGCCGCTGTAATCGACCCCTTGCACTAAGGGGTAACCACCTATAAGAATTTCTTTATAAAGTTGCTCCTTAGATCGCTCAGATGCTTGAGACAAGTGGGCTTTATACGTTTCGCCAAAAATGGTATCTTTAGCAAAGACTTTCTCAATAAAGAGCTCCTTTATGCCACGCTTTTCTCCTTGTGATAGTGGCAAAAGGCTATATATTTCCATGCGCCCTGCAAGAGAATCGCCAAGCCTTGGAATAAGAAGCGGATTAGCTGACCCAGTAAGAATGTATCTACCTGCTATACGATTTTCATCGACATCTTTTTTGATCGTAAGAAACAGCTCTGGTATTCTTTGCACTTCATCTAATATTATGGGCTTGGGCAATTCCTTAATAAATCCTACAGGATTATCTTTTGCCGCTGAAAAAATTTGTACGTCATCAAAGGTTACATAACCATACCCTTTTTCTTTACCCATTTCCTTAACAAGCGTTGTTTTTCCCGTTTGCCTTGCTCCAGTAAGCAACACCACCGGGCTTCGCCCTATTGCTTCTTCTAATTTTTGTTGGATATTTCTTTTATAGATCTTTGCCATAGCCCATACCTTACCTTTCTATTGGTGTATAATATACCAGATTATGGTGGATAATCAACCAAATTATTATTTTTATAGCATAATATATCATATATAAGCCATAGCATGGTGGATTTTCAACCATTGACTGGGAGAAATTACCAAATGTTGACTGAATTCACTAGATTTCACATCGAATCCAAGTTCTCAAATCGATTTCTTATTTCAATTTCAGTGTCAATATTGAAATAAGATTCTCAACGAAGTATACTATTTCAGTTAACTCAATTTTCCATTAAACTCAATTCTTGAAATAGACAATAAGGAATAATCTTCATGCGTAAGACTGGCTTTACTCAGACATTGGGCAATACCCACTATTTTATCCCTAATCCTTTACCACCCAAAGATCCAGATCTTTCTCTTGATACTCAAGCTATTTCACTCTATGGTCAAGCAATGCTGGAAATTGGCAAACTACAGGAGATGAGCACCAATTTGCCTAATAGAGACTGCTTCATTAAAGCCTACGTTATAAAAGAAGCTGTTCTTACTTCCTACATTGAAGGAATTCACACAACCTTGCTCGATGTTTTCACGCAACCTCTTTTAGATACTAAACCATCAAAAGATACCCAGCTCGTTTTTAATTATACCAAAGCCTTGTATACTGCCATGCAGATGCTCCAACAGAGTTTGCCTATAACATCGCGAGTCATTCTGGAGGCTCATAGTGTGTTATTGGAACAAGATGGCAATTCTAGCCCTGGCTTGTACCGAAAGCAAGCTGTTAGAGTAGGCGATCTTATACCAGCCCCTCCTTCCAATGTACCTTCACTGATGGCAGACCTAGAAAAATTCATTAACGAAGATCAAACTCTACCACCCCTCATCCAAGCAGGACTTGCGCACGTACAATTTGAAACCATCCATCCATTCTTAGATGGCAATGGTCGTATAGGAAGGCTTTTAATTGTTCTAATGTTGGTCCAAAGCAGCCTACTCTCCGAACCAATTCTCTATCCTTCCTACTACTTCAAAAAACACCAAAATGAATATTATCTACGCCTCGATCGAGTCAGAACCCATGGAGATTTTGAAGGCTGGATCACGTATTACTTAACCGCTATCAGAGACAGCAGTCGCGATGCACTCAAACGTGCACATGACATCAAAACTCTCGAAAGCAATTTGCGCTCAGCCATTAATGATGATAAAAGATTTAGAAAGAATAAAGACATACGGTTACAAGCATTAGCCTTGCTCTTTAATTACCCCGTTACCAGTATTAGCCAATTAAGCCAGCAACTTAAACTTGCCTATAATACTGCTCATCAAATTATTAATGACTTTCTCGATCTTGGTATTGTTAGCCAAGATGGGGAACAAAAGCGTAATAAGGTATTTCAGTTTAAACCCTATCTAAGCATGCTGGAAAAAGAATATGCATAACACTTCAAAAGATATAACAATCGAGAAAAAGGAACTTAATTGCGAAGCAAGTTCCTTTTTCTAATAGTACAAGGTAAGGAGATGGGGCTTGCTCAAATTATGCGTCGTATTTAATAAAATCATATCGCTTATTCATAAGACGCGTGGCCAAGAGGGGCTCGTAAAATTATACGACAAATTAATTAATTTTCTTTTTTTACTTGCTTATCAATCATAGCAATGAGCTGATCATTCTCGACCGGAATTCCTACCTCAATAAGCCACTTTAAAACTTTAAGGCTCTTAAGCTTTTGCCTGGTAATAAGAAGTAATCCTTTGAGTACTCCATTGAGTTTCAAAAACAGGAGATAATCGTCAGCATCACGATAAACAAATTGCTCATACTCAGGCGGAGGATTGGCTACCGAACCACAACTTACAAAAGAATAGCCAAAAAAGCGCGAATGCTGCATGATGACAGATCCTTTATAGACCTTGTTCTTGCCTAACATATTAGCTGCCGCAATAGCCCCTTGATGTTCAGCATCACTCCATTTACAACTTCTACGTACAATACCTGATGCAAGGTCAGTAATAAGTATGTTGTCACCACCGGCAAATATGGTGGGTACTGAAGTTTGTAAATGTTTATCAACAACAATGCTCCCTTGCTTTACCTCTATACCAGCATTTTCTGCTATCTCACTATTAACCTTATTAATACCGGTAAAAGCAACCAACTGACAATAAATTTTCTCACCGTTAAGCAACACCATTTCCTTGACTTGCTTGTTTTCATGCAGCATCTCTTTTACGCTGTTGTTCAGGTGAAAAGTTACACCTTCTTGTGCAATTTTATCTTGTAAAAATTGTGCTCCTTCTTCATTTGTGTGATTATGCAATAATCGATCATTTCGATCAATCACATGAACAGTGATACCTCTTTTGCGCAAAATATCACAAAGCTCAGCACCATTAAGACCAAATCCCACTACAACGGCTTGCTTAACCTTATGTGTTTCAAGATAGTTTTTGATAGCAAATGCATCAGCTAGCTTACCAAAGCAAAATACCCCCTCAAGCCCAGCTTGTTGGCAAGTAGTCGGTATGCCCGCTCTCGTTCCCGTTCCCCAAAACAACTTTTCATAGATAATTTTTTCACCCGTGTCTAAGACCAGAACCTTGTGCTCAGGCTCTATGGCAATAACCTTTCTTCCAAATTTAAGAATGGGCTCATTTGCTAATGCATGTCTTTTTAAAAGACCAATGTCTCTCTCAGTCTTTGAACCTTTGACAATAGATCCGATTTTTACCGTATTATAAGGCGATTCTGTTTGATCACTTACCCAAATAATTTCAATTGTATTATCTTGGCAAAGGTGCTTTATAGCTGCGGTGCCCGCGGCAGACGAACCTACAACTACCAATGTAGCTCTTGCTGAACCTTTTTGCTCAGCTCCACCGATTGATATCCCCATTACCAACAACAAAACAATAACTATTCTTATAAGACTTCTCATCGCTTATACACCCCCTTTTTTGTAACTACTATTAAGCACATAGTAACAAACAAGGAGCTGGGAAAGCAATAATTATTTTTTAAAACTATTCAAATAGATAAGGAGCTTAGAGTGGGCGACAACCTTCAGCCATAAGCAAAGCACGTTTTTTCTCAACGCCCCAGTTATAGCCACACAATTGACCACTTTTAAGTAATACCCGATGACAAGGCACAAAATAAGCAATCGGGTTATTAGCTATAGCATTAGCAGCCGCTCGATAAGCACGAGGATGCCCAATCGCATCTGCAATAGCCTGGTAACTCGTAACCGAACCTGCAGGGATTTGCAAAACAGCCTGCCAAACCATACATTGAAATTCAGTCCCCACTAAAACCAACTTTTTCACATTCAGCTGTTTACTATCAATCTCTGTGCCTAAACAACTATCATCGCAGAAAACCGCCTCATGTACTCCTAAATCGGTGCAAGCAATACGCAAAAGACCTGCTTCACTTTGGTAATAATTATGCGAAATATTTAATTTCTTTTGCAAGCGTCTAAACTCATCCCGAGTATAGCACGTAACGGTCATTCCCATAGCCATCCTTGAATAGTTATCAAGCAGTAAATGTTCTATCATATTATACCAGACAGACAAGATAGCACAATTCATTTGCCTCCTTTGCTAACAATGCAATTTATGCTACTCTAGATCATACTATTTTTACCAGGCATAAGGAATTTTGTGAAACAAACAACAATGCTATTGATAGCTACACACCTTGTAATTAATCAAGCCTTAGCAGGACTCCAGGCCAAAGAAGATCTAGTGCTCAACATGGGTGCAGTAACCGTTGATACTGGC
This sequence comes from uncultured bacterium, assembly GCA_963706585.1. Taxonomy (GTDB): domain Bacteria; phylum Babelota; class Babeliae; order Babelales; family Babelaceae; genus MFD02248-292. The sequence continues at coordinate 888,696 of OY970169.1, read as the reverse complement.
GGCACCTATCAAGCTGGCAAAGCAATAAAAATAAAGGCTGGCATCTCCATAACTCACACTCAAACAACTTGTAAAGCACTAACAACCATAGAGCTCGACGCCAAAGATGCAATTAAATGCCAAAAATCATTGTATAAAGCAACAGCCATCACTTTAATTGCACCAATTATCGAAGCAGAAGAAAGCAAATTTATGTCCAAAACTTCTATTAATGGCAGTCTTCTTGCAAAAAATTCTCTATTCGGTGAAACCAAGGTTCAAGGTAGCATACAAGCAAGCGAATCCTTCTTCAAATCAATCACTATAGAAGCTGGCTCAGATCATCCTTCAATAACGCTTACCGATAAAACTCATGTCGAAGGCTCTATTACCTTCGAAGGCAAGCCAGGCATGGTAGTAACAACACCCGATGTTATACTAGGAACTATCGTAAATGGCCAACAAGTACCCTTGAGTAGGTGATAGCTCCCCGACCTAAAGTAAGGGGCTTCTTGATTCAAAGAACAGTGCTTCTGAAAACAGAAGTCTGATGCAAGCCTCCACGAGACGGTATATCCAGCTGACTTTAATTTTTCTATACCCTGATTCTTTAGAGCTGCATTTTTATCGCTGGCTTCATGCCATCCACACAATTATATGCTCCTTGCCTGAGAGGCACCTATTGGTGATTAATTTGGGGGTCGTTGTAGATGTCTAACTTTGATTTCGAAACAGAGCTTAAGCTTATATCGATCTTTTTACCAATAACAGAAGCGGCTCTATTTAAAGAAAGGAGGGTTACAGAATAATTTTTAGGATCGAGTAATCTCTTTAATCCTGATCGGCTTGTTCCTAATTGTTTTGCCATCTCATCTTGAGTCAGATGCTTTTTTTTCATATATTCTTTCAGATGATGCGTGATAACTTTTTTTACCGCAGCAGCATTGACTTCTTCTAAAATCCCCGCTTCTTCAAGAAAGCTTTCAAAAGTTGATCCGATATGTTTATTCTTTTTCATTTTTTCCCTTCAAAGTTTTAGCTCTTTTTAATGCCAATTTTAAATCGCCTGGTGGCGTCTTTTGAGTTTTCTTTATAAAACCATGCAGTAAAACTATTTTTCCCTTATTAAACACAAAAAATATTTACGATCATCTTTTTTAAGTTCTCAAAGCCAGTCTCTAACTGGCTCCCTTCCCGAGGTCTCTTTATAGAAAACTACAGGTATAATTTTTACAATTTCCACAGATGCCCTTTTTCTGATATATTAACCAATGTACCAATTTTGGCTCATAAAGTCAAGAGAAAGCAACAAAATAATTACTTTTGAGCATCTTTTTCAGCCTTTGAAACTGCTAATGCAACCTGAGCAGCTTTATTAATCTTATTAACGTAGTGCAGCGCCTTCCCCTCATTTACAAAATCAATATTGATAAAATTCGGGTGCTGATTTTTACAAATCTTATCTTTACCTAAACCGTCACGATAGAGTTGCTTAAGCATCAGCTTAAGTTTAGTACTATTCACTTTTGCATATGACTGGCCGAAATTGACCTTAAAAGTGGGAATATAATTAACTAAATAGAGGTGTCGCTTCTTTGCACGCCAAGCAATTGATTCCCGTCTCTCAGCACATGCTCGATGAATATTAAGAGTACCATATTGATTTTCGATGACATGCTCCCACTCATTAAACGTAAGTTTCGTTTTGCCTATCGAGTTAAAGATAATAAGCCTTTTGTTCTCTTTTTGCATCCAAGCGAGTGTTGGCCAACCCCCATGCTCTTGCATGAGCCAATCAGCTGGCTTTAGAGTGAATTTGTCAATACCAGATGAGTATATCGCTTTATCTAAGAATTTTTTATTTTTAACATAGTTTTCTAAAAAAATAGTAACAACCTCTTGGGGATTTTTTTCAAGAAACTTCTTTACATAGGTTAACGATTCACTAAAGGCCATAGGAGCTTTACCCTTGCGCAAAATTCTATTAACAACTGTGCCACCATGACATAAGACCACCGTTTTTTCTTTGGTAAAGCGACTTGGATTATACGTATCCAGCATAAGCCCTCTGACGCCATGTTCTAATTGTTCAGAGATTGACCACTGCTGCTGGGCATACATAAAACCATGATTTTTTGCTGAATATGAATTGTGAGAAGTCAAAAAGACAACCTGATCATAACGCAATTGCGGATCGGGCAATTGCCATACAGGCAAAGCAAAACTAGAACTGATCGTTATACCAATAATAAAACCAAGTACATTCTGTCGTTTCATGTTCCCCCCATACAATTATATTCTAAATTTAATTATATGGTATTTCATAGACAGACTACAATACTATTAGAATTTATTTTTTAACGAAGAAAAAAGGCAGGAAAAAAAGCTCCTGCCTTTACTATCAGTTTTGAGCGACTAGCGCTTATCTGCACGATGCTTGTGCTTACTTTCACATTCACGGCCTCTACAGCTGTGAGGTGCAGCGCCACCTAAATGGCCTGCTTCTTCACGAGTCATTGTATGTTCTTTATGTGATTCTTTATGATGAGAACCCTTATGATCATGCGATCTATTTCTTTCTGCCATAATCAGTCCTTTCTTGTTATGGTTATTACATTAGTTTATTTAGGTTATTATTAGCCTACAATATATCTCATGGCAATTGCAATAGTTTTGTTATATTATTTTGCTTATTCAATCATTACTTCCGGCTATTTGCTTAATAAAAAGATGCTTACAGCACCAATTTCCCAATTATTTTTGCTTATCAACAATGATTGAAGCGCATTATTGCAGACTATTTTATTCATAGCTACCAGCAAAAAGGCCCAGCTTTTTCAGCTGGGCCCTTTTGGTTTATGCAATAGTTTATTACCAAAAAGATGGTACTAACGAAGAAAGAGAAGGAAGTTTTATCGAAGGCATTGCTGGAAGAGCAGAGCTTATCTCAGCTTTAACTCCTCGAATGAAACGATTAATTAACCAGCTCTTATCATGAATGCTTGAGCCATACATGCCAAAAAACTTATTTTCTTGCTCTCTACTAAAGGCAAGCTCTTGTTGTATTTTAGCAAAATGAGCAGATTCATCTATTTTTGTTGAGCGTATGGCAAGTACAACCGCATCATTAGCAAAGCTTCTTTGCGTATCCACGTTCAAGTCCAGGTCATGATGGCAAGAATAATGTTCGTCTATTATTTGATCTATATACATAAGATACGGAACAACAGCCTTAATGCCTGAATGACCAGGATCTGTAGCATTTATTTGAACTCGCACCGCATAGGTATCTCGACCTGTTTGAGGCTGATATTTTCTAATGCTACCTTCTGAAGAAAAAATCTTGTGCAACCGAGTAGGATCAACCGAACCAATTGCTGCAACAATATCACTTGTTGAGTAAAACTGAGTCAGCTTCTGGTAATTGGTTGGCTTAAATACTTGCTCATCTATAGCATCACGAACCGGTGCTGCTAAATTAATAATATGCTGAATGCTTAAGCCCTGAAGATAATGGCTAGCAGCAGCAACTACATTACAACCATGACTATGAGCCAGGGTAATAACCCTTAATGACATTTCAGGTGCAAACTTTTTATTCAACAGGGTAAGAATAGTACCCAGATGTTGACCAGCTTTTACACGGTCGTCAAAGCTATTAGCACCACTCCAAGCAAAGGAGAGCACGCCAGCTGTTACCTGATTGCTATCAGCATAATCACGAGCAAACTGTAGCATCTGCTGGAAGCTTTGATTCTTCTCATCATAGTAATCACCAGCATCATTTGCAAAGGTTCCATGAATCACTACAAATAATACAAATTCATTCATTTTTGTGAGCATTTGGGGATAATACACAAAAAGATTGCGAATACCACCTTCTGGATTTTTTTCAAAAGTAAAGCTCTTAAAGCGATCCTCTACATCTGAATACTTTTGCCAGCCAAGGCGAACTGCTGTAGCAACTTCTTCCTGTTTTTGTGCTGCATCAAATGAACCTTCTTCTTCTACTGCGCTGTCAAAAGAATTCGCAACTGCATAAGCAGCATTCTGCGCAGCTGTTGGCCTAACATCCTGTTCTTTCTGAAAATACCCAGGAATGAAATCTTCTTCATGCAGTGTTTCGCCCAACATGGCTCGATCAAGAGCGTTTTCGAACGCACCTTTTAATCCAGGATACATATCATTAGATAACGTTACGCTAGCCATTGGATACAGCCAGCTACCCGCTCTTAAATGAGCTTCATGCAAATCTTGCTCTATTGCTGTAGGAACATCAATTTCTCGATTTATCAGATTTCCTTTCCAAGCAATTCTTTCAGTTTTTTTGATACCTTGTAGTAACACGCCAGAATCGGCAGGTAAAACTAGGGTAAAGCAATTTTCACCTTCAGATGCTGGAACAACAATAGCATCGACACATTTCTTTTGTAAATCAGAATCAAAGAAGGAAACTTCGGGAATAGCAATCGATTGACGAGTCCGTCCACTAATTGCTAGAGAAACTTCCTTGCCATAGTTATTAACAAGAAGCAGATCAAAATTGTCAGCTTTATTTTCTACAGCATTCAGACAAGCTATGCCAAGCAAGCTCGTTATCAATGCTGTAAAAAAAATTGGTAATTTCTTCATGAGTTTTTTAACCTCGAGTGTTGATAGTATATTGTGTAGTTATGTAACAATAACATTACCATCGTACGCTAAAAAAATAAAATAACAACAGCCTACATTACTCAAGGATTCATGAAATAATTACAAAAAAAAATTAAGAGCACACTGAAGGTCGTTCAGCGAGCTCTTTTGACATGATAAAGATAAAAAATCGATAGTAATTTTGGGTTTTCTATTTTTCTTCCATTGTGAACTGACAGATAGCCACAACTTAGATGCTATTAGATCTATCCTATAGATCTATCTTAAGCCGCCCCTTCTATTTTGATTTTACGGGCTTGTTCAGACCGTTCCTGGCGAGGCATGGTAATAGTTAAAATACCGTGCTTAAAGACAGCATTTACTTTGTCAGGTACGACCGGTTCTGGTAGGTGAATAATTCGCTCACCACTAGCTCTGGTTAATTCTTTAAGGTAATAATGCTCTTTAGTTTTTTCTTCTTCTTCCTGCTCATTGACCGCAATACGAAGATTCTCACCTTCCAAGGTAACATCTACTTTATCAGGCTGTATGCCTGGTAAACTTACGTCAACAACAAGAGAATTATCTTTTTCGTACACGTTAGTGGCTAAAAAATTTGATGATAAAAAAGGAGTCCTGACATGTTGTATGAAATTATCAAGCTCACCTAAAGGATCCCAACGAATTATACTCATAGTTACCTCCAAAAATAAAAAGGCGGAGGCATTATTAAGAGTAATTTTGAAAATCCTGTTTGATGCAAAGTCTACATGCTTAGTCTTTCTGTCAATTATACCTCAAGGAAAGACTCCGCCAAGTATACCGCTTAGTTCGTTACTTCATATAAGTTACTATCTAAGAAAATCTTGCTTATATGTCCTATCCACTCTTATAAGTCAGCTTAGGGTCGATAGGATGGCCTATTCTGACAGGGAATGCTCTTCTTTAACGAGCCGCATTCACTTGCTCGGCATGCCTTTGACATCTACTTTTGATCCTCAGTCTTACAGCTTTTTATGCCTCCATGTATTTCAAATAACTTTTCTTATATTCTAACTCTATCACAAATATTTCTACTTGTCAAGTAATTTTTTAATCAAAAAGCTCAATTAATGCTATTACCCAGATAGGAAAATTTCATGATATAACAAAATTACCTGACATTTTTTCTCTGCTCATTGGTAATCTTACTATGATATTAAGCTTTGTTCGACTTTCAAAAGATTTGAGCAACCATAATAAATGTATAAAAATCAAGCCCACTATTCAGCTTAATCAAACGGAAAGATGCGAATTTATAGAAAAATTAGTTTGATACATCTAGCTTAAGCTGCAAGTATTGAGCTATTTTTTCGTGCTTATTGTTCACAGCATACACAAGAGCATTATTTCCATCTGAATCACAAGCCCAAATATTAGCACCGTTTTCAATAAGACATAAAATGATGCTAAAACTACCTTTTTTAGAAGCTTTCATTAATGCCGTCCTTCCATTATTATTTTTAGCATTAACATCGGCTTTCTTTTCAAGCAGCAGTCGAACAATTTTTAAATCCCCACTTTTTACTGCACTCATTAATGCAGTCCAACCCCTGTTATCTTGGGCATTAACATCTGCCCCTTTTTCAATGAGCAAACTAACAATTTTTAAATGCCCACTTTTTGCTGCGCTCATTAATGCGGTCCAACCACTGTTATCTTGGGCATTAACATCTGCTCCTTTTTCAATAAGCAGACGCACAACCTCTAGATGTCCATTTTTTGCTGCACTCATTAACGCCACCCATCCCGAGTCATGCGTCGATGCATTCACCTTTGCTCCTTTTTCAATGAGCAGATTTACAATTTCTAAATGCCCACTTTTTGCTGCGCTCATTAATGCGGTCCAACCACCAGGACCTTCATTATTAACATCTGCTTTCTTTTTAATGAGCAAACGAGCAACTTCTAAACGACCTGCCTGGCAAGTTGTCATTAATGTTGTAAACCCATAGCCATCGATTACATCCATGTCTGCGCCTTTTTTAAGAAGCAATCGAACAACGGCCAAATGACCTTCTGAGCAAGCAGTGTCTAACGCAGCAAAATCTTTATCACTCTTTGCATTCAATTGCGCACCTTTGTCAAGCAGTGCTTCAACCATATCAATATCACCATGGCCAGCCGCTAATCGCAGAGCTGTTATCTCATTATTTTTCATACAAGCATTAGCGTTGGAAAATTCTTCAAGAATTTCTCGTGCTTTTGTAGTATTATTTCTAAATAGTGCTAATAGCAAATCACGGTCATAATCCAACAAGGCATCTTGATCGTTATCAGCAAATACCAGTGGTAATAGTGCTTCAATTACTTCCGCTTGATTATAACGGCTAGCCTTAAGCAGAGCTTTAAAGCATTCATAAGCATTAAGACCACCCTTTTCGACAAGGAGATTAACAAGGTCTTCATTACCATGCTTGGCTGCAATGCTTAATGCCATCGTCATTGCAGGGCCAACAGTTCGAGGGTCAATTCCACTCTCGATACATGCGCGTCCAAGACCCTGATCTTTAAGCATACAAGCTTTGATAAATAATTTCTCAGCTTTAGCTTTGTTAGATGCAATAAGCTTTTTCACAAAAGGCTTTAAAAGGTGGTGCGAGGTCATGTGCGCTTTGAAGTTGCTGCTAACCTGCCTTAAAGAGCAAAATTCTCTTAGGGTGTCCATAGCATCTTTATCAGTTAAAGCAAAAGATAAGATATGTTCCTGAATTTCATTGGGTACATGTTGCCACGTAATGCCTTCTTGAGTATTTGCTTCAGTTTCTTCAGGTACTTCCATTGCATAACAAGCAATCGGTAGTATAAATGCAACGGATAAGACGAGGTTTTTTTTCATGGTTGTTTCCTAGCAGCAAGATATTTTTGTTATTTTAAATCCATTATATTTTATATTATTAAATTATACATCTAGAAAATAAAAAAACAATGCCACAAGATTGCCCTCTTATAAGCAAGAGGACTCCAAATTTGCTATCTTTCCTTCTTAAAAAATGATGATCATGTGCATTTAATCGTCGTTCAATAAAAATTTTGTTCAAAAATCAACTCCATTTTGCAACATTTTTGTTCGAAAATCCATCCCAATTTATAACATTTTTGTTCGAAAATCCATCCACGCATCATAGCAATCTACAACTTTTGCTGGCTTTACACAGATGCATTAATTATAAAGCACTACCCAAATATTACAGAGAGTCTGCTTAATAAATGCATGCTCTTATCTGGATTTATGGTAAACGCACTGATGGTGTGAATTCCTGAGGCTAAGTTTGGCCCACGAATAACCGTATCAGACCAAGCCCCATCTTCGCTTGCTGTAACCTGATTAAAAGGTTTGCCATCGATGGATAACGTAATAACTGAATGAGGATCTGCTTTACCATTAACAGTAAACGATGCATCGGTAATCATCATGGGCGGTGCAGGAGGCCTACTGGCAGCAACGGCAGGAGTAGGAGCAGAGACTAGGGGCCGAGTGTTGACAACTACTTGGACACTTTCGGAACTTGCAATTATCTGCAGATTCCGATCTAGAATCGCCGCGGAAAAAGTATAAGCTCCATCGGCTAAAGGATCTGAGGTATATGACCAAGCTCCTTTATTATTAGCCTTAAATTTGGCTAAGGGCTCATTGTTAAGAAAAAGCGTAACCACAGCATCCTTGCCAGCAATGCCATCAATGGTTATACGAGGAGTTTTGATTATCTCATGAGCACGCGGAGATAGAATTTTAGGAGGTTGAGCAAGCTCACTATTAACCGTGAAGGGAACCGGCAGAGAGCGAGCGCTCGTGTTGCCAGTAGTAGTTTTTGCTCGGGCAAACACCGTATAGGATCCATCGGGCAGCTTAGTTTCGAATGACCATCCACCCAAAGGCGACGTGATCACTCTATCTACCAGTTTATTGTTAATATAAATATTCACAAAATCTCCGGGCGCTGATGTCCCCTCTATAGGTACTTGGTTGTTAATAAATACCAAATGAGGCTGGGGCAACATAATAACTGGCGGTTCAGGAGTATAGGTAACAATACTAAAAGTAATGGGCTCAGAAGGTTGACTTATGGCCCCTAAAACATCAATTGCTCTTGTTGAGAGCTCGTAGGTATCATCACCTAATTCGATTGTTCGATAGCTCCAATTACCCTCAATATCAGCAACTACGCTGCCCATAGGTACATTATTAATAAAAATGGTAACTGCACTGGCCGGCAAGGCTTTGCCAAGTATCAATGGCATCGAATCACGCACTATACTCCCTTGCGTAGGAAAAAACACCGCTGGCGAAGCAAGAATACCCTGAACTCCAGGTACTTCTGGTAATACTTCTAGTGGTGAAGGACCGACAATGGGACTGTCGATATAAACGGGAGAAGGACCACGACTAACCCTAAAGAAAATGCTATTAAAAAATAGGTTCGTAAAAGCGACGCCTGGAATTAAGCCCGCTGCATCAAACGTTGTATCAAGCTCCCCTGTCGGAAGATAGCGACCTATAGCTAAATCATTATTTGTTTGCCCATTATTCGAGAAATTTGCCGTAACAATCGAACCATCAACATCAATGATAACGGCGCTTGTTGTATCCACCGGAGCATTGACCGTAAGCCCCACCTGAGTAGGAGATATTCCCTGAGACGCCGCATTAAAGCCCAGCCCAAGCGAAGTAGCAAGCTCAGCACTAATATTTGTTGTGACTATGCCAGGCATTGCTCCTGCCGGGTTAAATGTCGTATCTAAAGCCCCATCTGGAGTGTATCGTATAACGATAATCTCAATAAACGTCGATATAGTAACATTAGCTTCAACAAGCTGTTGGTTATAACCAGAGACAATAATATTATCATTCTCGTCAATAGCAATGCCGTCAAAAAGATTACCCATTAAGCCTATGTCAGTTACTACAATACCAGGGACTCCTGAGACAGCGCCTGTCGGATTAAACGTTGTATCTAATGTGCCATCATCATTATATCTGATGGTAACAAATGCTTGATCAGTCGTTTGAATATTTGTTAACGTCCCGGTAACTACGATGGAAGTATCATTATCAACTATGACCGAATGACCACTGATCGGACCTAAAGGCAGTGCTGTAATTACTACCCCAGGTATACCTGAACCTGCTCCAGTAGGGTTAAAAGTTGTGTCCAGTGCTCCAGCGGGAGTATAGCGCGCAACTACAAAGTTAGTGCCAAAAGCGGTACCAGCCACAACAAGCCGATCCGTGGCATCTTGAGTGATAGCATCTGCCGTAACCGAGCCCCCAGGAAAAGCTGTTGTGACGACTCCAGGGAGTAATCCGCCATTATCAAAGGTATTATCGAGGGTCCCATCATCATTATACCTTGCCACCGCGATAGCAAGTAGACCAGTGGTTGTTGTGGTAAAGCCAGTTACGACAACATTACCATTGACATCAATAATCATCCCTCGTATAACGCTATCGGCATTATTTAAAGAAGTTATTACGATCCCAGGAGTTTCTAGGGCCGAATTACCAATAAAAGTCGTATCTAAAGCGCCCGTTGGCAAGTACCTAACAAGGGCAAAATTGCTTATTCCATTAATAACCACGGAACCTGCGGCGGTAATTCTATCAAGGTCATCAACCACTACCGAGTTAGCAACATTATCATTTTGATTTGTTTCACTAAGATTAAAAGTAGTAGCCTGGCTAACATCGGTGGTCACAATCCCTGCAACCGGAAAAACAGCACCATTGAAGGCAGTATTAGAAGTACCATCGCCTAGCGAGGTAGCCGAAGCTGCAGCAACAGCGGCTGCCCCAAAGGTGGGATCAAGGACGCCTTCTGGGGTAAACCGAGCAACGGCAAACACATTGTTGTTGGCATTAAAAGAGGATTTAGCAATAACTATATTGTCATTGGTATCAAATGCTACAAATGCTGAAGGCACACTTACCCCCATAAGGCTCGTGCTCAAAAAGCTTGCCCCTGCTATAAGTAACAATCTTAAGTACAAACAATTCTTGTTCATTACCTTATCCCCCTAACATAGTTCTAATAAAATTATAGCAAAAATAATTTTATAAAATCTATAAAAAATTTATAAAAGAAATAACTTTCGAGAATAAATGAGTAATTTGACTTTTTAATTAATTTTTATTAAACTTATTCTGTAAAAACAGTAATAAGCAAATCGCAAAGAATGAACAAGCACTAGCAAACTAACAGTGAGAAAACAATGAAAAAACTACTATGTATAGCCCTAACATGCATAATTACCGGTTCGGTAATGTCAATGCAAGGGCCGCACCGTTCAGCTAGATATATTGATTCAATAGTCAATGAGACGCAAGAGTACGGCATCATTACCGTAGGCAAGAATCCAATGGCTACAAGCATGATAGCCATGGCAGAACTATCGCAGGAGGCTCTAGAAAAATCTGTTAAGGATACCCAGAGCTCATTCAGGATATTTCCTAGCCAAACTAGACAAAGTCATATCTTGGTTAACCCTTATTCAAGTGCTAACCTTATAAAAGTAGTTTTGGATGAGTCAAAAACTACTAAATTATTTGATGCCACTGAAATTCCTAATGGCAGCACGTTAACTATTACTACAGATAAAGAAATTAAAATCAGCTAATCACATCTTAAAAGAAGTAGCACAATCTGGTGCTACTTCTTACCTTAATTTCTAATCCCGTATTTTGCAATCTAACTTGAAAAAAATGTTATGCTCATAAAAATACTTAAAATAGGTATTGATAATACTCTGGCGCAGATATCCGCTAAAGCTGCTAAAAGCTTCCTCTAAATCTTTTTTTAATGCCTGATCATTAAATAGGAGCTGTTGCGGAGCATCATCTATTTTTGTGAGCTCTTGCTTAAGATCATAGAGATACTGCAAAAAAAGCAGCTGCTTTGTACTCAGATAGAGGGTATCATTTTGTAGAGGCCAAACCTTGAGCATCAAATCTTTACTAACCGTTACCATGAGCGTCTCTTCGAGATTGCTATCGGCTTGTAGTACTTCATCGCTATGACCATGGAAAATCGTTATCAGTTTATTTTTAGTTGTGTCATAACGAGCTGCTCGTCCATTACACAGTGACAACGTTGCCATTTTGGTCGTGGCATTATAGCGAAACGAAGAAATAGATATGGTTGTAGCCATGGTAGCCACCTTTTTTGTTGCTAAATCGACGGTAAATAGGGTAAGTGGATTCCAACCGATTATCAGAAGCTGAGTATCATTATTTATAAAATAAACCTGGTATAACTGAAATCCATCTTCTCTGACATCATCCTTCTCGTTCATTGGAAATTGTTTTATACATGGCTCAAGGCTTCCCTCTTGCCACACATATAAACGGCATCCTCCATCAAGAACCGCTGAAGACTTATGATCGCTGCTGCTATCAAAACTCATAATGCATCTTGATCGTAAACAATCTACATATTCTTTATCATCTGCCGGCAATCGCCAAGAAAAAAGATTGGCTGGGGGATGACTATACAGCTTCTCGACATCACGTTGCTCAATATTCCATATTCGCGCAGTTCCGTCTAAAGCACAGCTCAATAACCTCTTTGAATCACCAGTAAATTTTAAAGATTTAGGAGTTCCAGTATGACCAGATAAAGTCGCAAGCATTTCCATGCCCTCATCTGAAGAGAGACTTGAGTGCTTCCATATTTTTATATCTGGCGTAAAATGGGATGTAGTTGCTATCATAGTTTTGTCGGGACTGATAGCAATTTGAGTACTAAATTTTTCGTTTTGTGCATGAGTAGCTTGTAAGGGATTAAACCGAAATGTATCAGAATCCTCAATATTCCATACATAAAGCATTTGATCGAGCGATGTTGCGGCAAAAGTCTTTTCATCAATAAAAGTAATAGAATTTAGGTAATTTTGCTCATCTTTTAATTGTAAAGATAGAGGCGTTATATCACCTGCTCTAATAAGTTCATTTCGTTTTTCTCCAAGAAACCTTGAAAATTCTGCTAAATCATTAGTTTGATATTCCAGTGTAGCAAGAGGTTTTGTGTGAATAAGAGGATAGAGGATCTCAGGTTTTTTTTCTAATAACTCAGTTGCAATTATTACTTGAAGTTCATTTGGTAATGCGCATGTATCTTTTTGAAACCCATAGAGGGTACACAAGGAACAACCATAAAGTGATAGTGAGTGTAAAAAACTAGCTAAAAAGATAAGACGAATAAGTAAGATATTGCAACCCATAAAGAAACTTTCAACCAAATAATTCTAGTAAACATTTATCTGTAAAATGTACCTAAGGATAGTACTTTAGTCAAAAGGCTACCTATCCCGATCATAATGTTGATTCATTAGAATTATCCAAAATTACTCGAGCAAATGGCAGCTTTTCATATTTGATTTAGGCCATCCATAATGAGCTTAATTCCCAATATCAGACATATGATTACCAATATCATCATAGGTACGCCTTGCATGCCAGCAATATATCTTGTTGGAATGAAAGCCAATAACAATGCTACGCCAATCGCTATTTTCACTAATCCTTGAACTGTCATATGAGCTCCTTATAAATTGGTAGATTTATCAAGCAAATCGACAATAGCTTAATTGAATTTGTACCAAAAGAATAGTGCCTTAAGCAAAATGAAACTCGGGTAAGTTTGCCACACACAAGATCTTAATGCATAGCTCACAAAAACCGCTCGTGGTGGGCGTAGTCGAAGCATAGAAACGGAATCAAAAATTTTAGCTTGAGGTTAGTTGATTAATTCAATTCAGCTGCCATTTGAACTATCCTATTTTTCAGCTATAATCACAAAAGCTATAGTATCTCTGTCAACCCAAAAAAATGAGTAACCTATGCGTATTGTTTTGAGCATTGCTGCTGTGCTATTGCTATCATTAAGCTCTTGTATTGAAGCCTTTATAACACAGATGCATATTTTTAGTAGTACCAATGGAGAACTCATCTATCTATTGGGGGATGTTCACACACAAAACCAAACTGATTGCCATCAGTTACTCTGGCTGCTAACCGCTTTAAGCGCAAGAGAGCAAGAAATACCAGAATCTAATCTAGAAAAAATCGATATTTTTATTGAATCGTTTTATGACCAACAACAAAGCAGCCCGACTGTTTTATCTCATTTATCCACTGGTTGCCAAGAATGGAAGTTAAGGTCTGCTCAATGTAAAAATGCGGAAATAAGAATAAATGGGCGCGCAGCCAGTTGGCTTCTTAGCCCAGATGAAGATCCAAGCCGTTTTACTAATTTTGAATATTCTCTGGATGACAATACAGTTAATCTCAAAACACTTACCTACGAAGATCTATTAGATGAGCTCAATAAGAATTACGCAATCATTCAGGCTCAACAAGATGAGGAACATTTTTCAGAACAAGAGATTTTTGACCACTACATCAAAAGAATGTACCTTAAACGAGGCAAGCTCTTGGATGAACTTAAGCTACGAGAGATCGATAGTTGTGAAACTATTTTTGATTCTTCTTTGCGCTTATTCAATGCAAATATACCCCAATGTATATATGAAAGAAAAACCTTTATCGGTGGCAAGCTATTTGGAGGTGTTACTAAATCTAATTGGCGCTCATTAGAAAGCAATCGGCATAAACTACAAAAATTTGTCCTTGAGATGTATGATCCTATATTTGAATTATCCATCTTACAAAAGCTTCTTTCTTCGACAACAGGAATGAAATTTGTAATCGCTGGCGGTTATCATATAGAAAGCCTTAAAAAATTATTGGAGCGTAAGGGATTTCAGCTGAAAAGTTCCAAGGTTAATGATATAATAGAGCCCATAGATTTTAGAGATTTTCAAGCAATTATCAGTCCTCCTGCTTCATAACAAGCAAATTCATCCAGTGAACACGCCAAACAGATCCAATTAAAATACTTGCTTTTCACCTTATAATTGTTTAAACTGATAATTAAAAGCAGAATAAACTGGAAAAATTATATAAGGAAAATATTAAAGAAAGGATTATTTTATGAAAATAATATCAATGAGCTTATTTATAGCCCTCTTTGCCGTAGCTAATGCAACCCAGGCCATGGAGGCACCTAAATCTAAATCAAGCAAATCAAAAACTAAGGTATTTTTGCAAAATGATACCCAACATACCCTTAGAATGATTCCTGCTACCTCTAAGAGCGAAGATAGGTTTTATTTAAAACCTACAGAAATTCATCCAATTTCGACTCCTATTGATTCACCGAACATCTCTGCAAAGTATGAAGGATCACTTGACGCAACAGCAGTGGTTATCCCGATTCATGATATCGCAGTCCAAGCACAAGCCAATGATTCAATCGTGCATATCAAGCCTAGTTCCTCATTTGGAGTCACATTTGAAGTGAAGCATAGAGCTATAGCACTTCCCGAAGCAAAAGCTCCTAAAACGTCAGAACGGCATGAAGGCTACGGCTTGGGAACTTCAATAGTTAGTATTTCTACGTCACCTGCAGAAGAAAATGCTTATAAATTGCTTGGGGTAGAACCCGGAGCAACACCGTATCAAATATTAGGCGTAAATCAAGATGCAGCGCTAGATCAAGTAAAAAAAGCTTATGAAGATAAAATGAAACTGGCACTTCAACTTCAAGGGGCTGAATATAGCGCCTTCATAAGAATAGTATCTGATGCCTACTCCAAATTAAATGGCTGGTTAAAATTAGAGCGTAAAAGAATACTTTAATACCAGTTTCCAAAATTGACAAGGCTCTCGTTGAGGGCCTTTTTGTTGCTCATTAGATTTTGCCATTCTAAACCACCAAAAAAGCCCGTAATGATACGGGCTGGAGAGGACGTTAACCTTGTTAAAAAGCAAACCTTTTATAGAGACCATTCACCTGGTGGCGGATAATCAAAATTTACATCAACCTGGAAACCTTTTTGATCTGCCTGAATTTTTGAAAAAGCACTTAGATCCCTTGTGGAAACTAAGCATACAAAACCGACAGCTAGGAATATCAAGTCTCTTATGCTGGCCATGGAAACTCCTTAAAAAATTATTGAATCGCTAAAAGATTACTTATAGTGTCATTGAACCAGGTGGCGGATAATCAAAATTTACGTTAACCTGGAAACCTTTTTGATCTGCCTGAATTTTGGAAGAAGCACTTAGATCCCTTGTGGAAACTAAGCATACAAAACCGACAGCTAGGAATATCAAGTCTCTTATGCTGGCCATATAAACTCCTTAAAAATGATTAGTAATACTTGCTTTTACTACCACTCATTTTACTTCGCGCTAATTATAATCCACACTTAATGAATTGCAAGCAAAGAATTTCAATCAATCTCATAAACCTGCTCTTTATTTTATTTTGAAAATTAGGTAATGTGCATAGAATATAAAGTGATTTCTCTATAACTCCAGGATGATAAGGTTTATGTTCAACTTTATAGCATGGCTAAATTCTCTTAATTTTCTCTTAATTGCTCAAATTTGCTCTCTTGCTTTTAAAGCATTCATTTTTGCATCTCTTTTGCACGTTAGCACTCGATTTGAGGCAGGTAAAAAAATAATTATTTTATTTTTTGGAGTCATTTTTGGAAGCATAGTCAGCGATGCGGCTTGGATTTTTGAATTCAGTAAAAGATTGTTTCCGATAGCGGCGAACTATAGATTAGCAGTTTCGGTTAGTTGCTTCGCTTGGGCGTTCTATATAATTCAATATCAATGTCTTGCACTCTTTCTTGAATATCTCATGACAAAACATCTTACACTAGGAAAACGACATTGGTTGTTTTTGAGCTTAAGCATCGTGCAATGTCTTGTTTATCTATGTTCTATTACTATTCTTTCTCCTCTCTTGGTATCTCGAGTTTACCTCAACGAACATTACCCCTTTATTGTAACTTTATTAAATTTTTGTTTCAAACTTGGAGTGCCTTACGTTTTCACGGTAATTGGTTTTAGCACTCAAATAATACTAAGAAAACTACTCGATAATAGTCTGCCGTCCATCTTAAATGAACAATTAAAAATTTTTATTACTCTGTTTATATTGCCAAATCTTATGTTTGAGTTCGTTACTTATCTTCCTTTCATAGAATTTATTTTTGGTGACAAAGCAAATGCACTTTACTTTCCAATAGCAAGTATCTCAACATTACTTGTAACCATGGCCCTCTTTTTCTGCTATCGCCGAATACTGGGCTTGCGCTTTTTAAATCATAAGGATCACATTGAAGCTCCCGTTAAGTCCGCATTCATAGACGATTATAAGCAGATCATTGATAGAATAAGCAAGGTAACTGATGCTGATGAATTAACCTATATTACACAGTATTTCTTCGACAAAGCTTTTAGCATCCCTATGTCAGCAACCCAATTGCACCTACGTGAATCACTTAGTAATGATCCAGACTATAGAAAAAGACTAACCGAGAAGGAACGGACGGTTGAAAAATTTCTTATGCTCCGTGATAAACCTGATTCTGCTATCAGAAAATATCTAGATGATACAAAGATTTTCATTAAAGATGAGTTAGAATTTACCAACTTTTATGCTGAGGATGAAGCTCAAGCGAGTGTCCTGGCCTTTATTAATACTATTGGCGCATCAATATTTCTGCCTATTTATGATCAAGGCAGCATACATTCATATATAATAATAAGCGCAAATGAGCATCCGCCCCGGCTGTTTAACGATGTTGAGCGCAGTGGGATGCTTATTTTTGCCAAACATTTAGGGCATATAAGCGGCAATTTGCGGCAAGCAAACTATATGTTACTCTTGCAAAAAGAAAAAGCCCTGAAAGAAGAACTCTATCGGAATCAACAAGAGCTTGATCATTACAAGGAAAGTACCCGCTCATTTCTCCGTTCGTCAATAGAGCGAAAATTTGGCTTACTCTACTTTAAGCGTGATTATTTTACCATTTTAAACGAAGCAGCTCGAGAACTTATTGGATTTGATATTAACAAAAATCATAAGCATCCTCTTCATATCGCTCTGCAGGAGCTCGCCCAGAAAGTACTCTATTGCAAGTCCCCTCAAGCAACTACAAAAGAAGGTAATGCAGGCAAACTTATGTTATCGGCCATGCAAATTCCTGAAACCGCGGGAGTTGTTATTGGCATCTATTACCCAGATGTTTCAGAAACGTTGAAACAACAGTTAGATTCCTTTAAGCATCAACCTCCGCGTCATGATTACCTACTGTATCTTGAAACAACCCAAATGGGGAAATTAATCAATGAGCTGGTTCCCGGTAATGGTCCTGAGATATTATATTTCAAGACCGAACTTATAAGCGCTACCTTAAGCGGTAAAGCTACGTTATTAAGCATGAATGGCGATGATGTTATGGCAGCCGTAGAAATTTTACATGGTATCAGCGGCCGAGAGCTACTTGATACGCTTAAGTTAACCGAGTACGAAAAAAATAATGAAGTCCAAGTCAGACTTTTCGGGCGCAATTCGCTTTATGGAAAGCAAACTGAAGATGACCAAATGGTGCAAAAGTTGGATGCTAAAGGAACACTCTTTATACAGAATATCGAGTATGTAAGTCTGCAAACCCAGAAATGTCTTGCTGAGTTTATTACCTATGGCTACTATCAGCGCTTTAAAAGTGAGCAAAAGCTCTTTAGTGATGTCCGCATCATTTGCTCAACCGAAAAAAACCTGAGACCATTAGTCGCTGAAAATGTTTTTTCTAAAGAGCTGTATGCCATTTTGCAAGAAATGAACGTAAGCATGCCTTCTCTTCTAACATTACCCAAAGATGAATTTTTTAGCCTTGCGCACGGAGTCATGAATAAATCCCTTAAACCTGAAAAGTACACCAACCTTGAATCATTCGATGATCAAGAAAAACATAAACTGCTAGAAAAAAGGTGCTATAGCTTACAAGAACTTAATAAGAAAATTCAGACCATTATAGCCCAACGCCCCAGCAAACATGCCCGTCAAAGAGAGATTAAACCAGCAAGCAAATTTACCAAGAGCGATCTCAATGATATCGCTATACTAGGCGCTAAAGCATTACGAGATCCCGAAATCATGAAACTTCTTTGGCAAACATTCAAAAGTCAATCTCGTATAGCAGAATTTTTAGGAGTTAATAGATCTTCTGTCTATAAGCGATGCAAAGAATATAAGCTCACCAATGAACTCGGCCACCACACGGTCACAGTTTAGGAAGAAAGACTATCCCAAAACAATAACAATAAAAAAAGGTCACAGTTGCTTCCTTATCAAGTAAAGCTATTAAAAGAGGTTTTGAAGAATCATGGTGAAAAATAACAAATTAGATGTGACATCCTCCTTCGATTAAAATCGAAGGCATCCTAGTATTTGAGGATACAGCAATAGTATAAGCACTAGAGCGAGGTTTGAATGAGAACGGATGTAATCCAGTTCTTATACTACGGTCAGGTATGTTACCTGAAAGGCGTTGCCACAACGCTGCATTAAACTTTTTTACAAAATTCAAACAACTGTGATGATCTCTTGAAATAGTAAATGAACATTGTTGGCAAGTAAAAACTCGCTTAGAAGGATCAATACCATTTTCATGAACATAACCACAGACAACACAAGTACGCGTGGTCCCTCTTTCATCGAATCTTTTAACTTCTTGTCCTCGAAGTAATGCCTTATACGTTAAGCACCCGATGAGCTTCTCGAGAGGGTGATAGTTTTGTACTGCTCGATTTATTCTTTTATTTACAAACCGATTGTTTGTCTTTGCTAGTGTATCTTTTTTACTCCAATCTCCTATAGCAAACTCATTAACATCTGGATGATCATCCAGTATTTTATTCGATAAGCCATGCAGATAGCCCTTGCTTCTTGTTGAAATTTTAGAATATAACTTACGAATTTGTTGTTTTAATCGACGATAGTGATACGAGTCTGGCTTTTTAGTTGCAATTAACGCCTTAAGTTTGTCTATCAATAAGTAGGTTTCTCGGTTTATTTCATAAAGGGGTTTTAAATCATATTCGCAAAACTCTCCGCTTGTCTTTATTCCTGTCAAAGCAACTTTGCATCCTGGATCAAAGTAGAGTTGATGACCATCTTTTTTCTTTTCGGGCAACTGAACATTATAAGTAACGCAAGCATACCATTTTTTGTTTTGATAAACGATCGTTACTGTCTTGGCCGTACTATAATCCTGGGGCTCGATAGAAATAGATAGCCAGTCTGAAGGCCTCGAGCCATAGGCTAGCTTTAGCAACATTGAGCCTGAAGAGTCACTTTCGAATTTAAAGGATATATTTTTTTGAGAATACTCTTGGGTAAAGAACAACATTGCTTTTTTTAATCTTGGCGGCTTAACCTTTTTATCTCCCTGCTTTCTTTTAGTCTCATACATCTTACAGGATCGATCAATTGCAAAAATCACATTCTGTAATACCTGTGATGAGGGTTTTTTAAGCCCAGGATTTGCTTTTTTAAATTGGGTTAATCTACGCTTTTGTTCATAGACATTAAGAGATGGTTCATTTTGTCTCTGTTCAATTCCATCATTCCAAACTGCCATACAAGCTCGTGATGTTTCCCATAAACTTGAAATAGTCTTGCTATCAGGATTTATACGATTCTTTTTAGTTAATATCATACTCATATCCAGCCTTATAGTCATAGATTCTTGCACTGGGCCAGTTTATTTTTAAGCATGGGGGCTAATCAATATAGGTTTGTATTCTGCTTTTATTCCTACTTTATTGTATAACCTACGAATTCAAATATCAAGGTTTTTTGCGACTGCGTCGCAGCGACTTATATCTCCTCAATAAATTGAGAAGGATTACGTCGCATCTCCTAAATTCCTATCTCGATTTAAATTGGCATTATAGCATAGAGACCGCCAAAGACAATAAGAATAAAACATATTATATAGTATATGTTGATGAATTACCTGGCGTTGCAACTGACGCTTATTCAATTCCTGAAGCAATGGAATTGATTAAAGATGCAATGCTTGGTGTCTTCAAGCTTTACATCAAACATGGAGAGGAAATTCCGGTTCCCATTAATGAAAAACAATTTAAAGGTAATATAGCTTATAGAACAACTCCCAGCAGACATTGCAAAATTGCTCAAGAAGCAAAAAGACCCAAAATATCTTTAAGTGAAGCTTTGGACACTTTTGTCGATAATGGTATTGGTAACAGAAGCTAGTGCATAGATAGGTACAATTTGCAAAGATTACTTTGAATTATGTACTTCAGCGCTGAAAGCTCAACTACTATAACCCTGTCTTAGCTCTTCATGGTAGAAAATAAATAATCCCACGCTTACGATAAGCAAAGATACTATCAATTGCAGCGATAGCACTTCACCTAAGAATAACCATCCAAAGAGTGCGGTGAAAAGCGGACACAAAAAACCAGCAAAAGCAAGAAAGGTGGCTGTATAGAATCTCAGCAGATATCCATACAAATTATAAAAGATAATATTTGCAACAACAATAAGCAGTAAGGTCAACTTAATAAACTGAATCCAATCGGTTACCGGCGACGACCAGCTCTCCATAGCATATGAGGTAATGAATGCCAAAAGACCACCAAAAAACATACCTAAGCCATTGACAAAAATTGATGAATATCCTTTATCTTTTACTAACTTTCTGACTACCACCCATCCATAAGCACTCGACACAACCGCCCCAAGCGTTATTAATTTAGGAACCAAAGTAGGAGATACCTCTAAGCCTGCTTTAATGAACTCTGGCAGCAACGAAAGAAATCCTATCGATAAACCAAGCCATTTTTTTAGTGTCATTTTTTCAGAAAACATAAGATAGGAAAAAAGTGCAGCCACAAATGGCGATAGATTATAAATAAATGATGATTCTATGCTCGTTAATCCTTTAAGACCACAAAGATCAAAAACATAGGTCAAATAAATGTGAAACAAGATCACCTGCAGCAGCAACGGCCAATCGCGCCAACTGAATACAAACTGCTCATGCCAAAGCTTTACTTTAGCAACGTAGTAACCACCCAGCAGTATACCAGCAATCACCATGCGAATGCCCACAAAAAATATTGGCTGAGCATAGGCAAGTGCCGACTTACTCAGTGTAAACATAAGCGCACATAACGCATATAACATAATAACTAATATCATACTTTTATTTCAATACGTTTAAAGAAAATGAACGTAGGCCTAGCTTAGCTCGAAGGGGATGCATCCCCTTCACCCCTATTTAAAAAAAGATAACATTGTCATTCTTCGGTAGGTTTATCGCTAGCAATAACGCCCTCGGCGATAAAGTAATCACGCAAGCTACTATAATCTTCTTCATTATGCTTTCTTCTAATTTTAAAGGTTTTTGCACCTAATGCACAAGGAACATCAAGATAGAGCTGCTGACTATCAATAAAGTAACAATCTTTGATCTCCAAACCATAGTCACCAATAAGCTTTTGAAATGCTCCTTCATTCGGTTTTAATTTTTTATGGTTTCCCGAGATAACTATATTAGATGGCCTAAAAAGCTCAAAGAAATCAGGATTTTTTCGCACTAATTCTCTCATAGTTTCAGGGCTTTTATTAGAAAATAGCAAAACTCTGTTGTTTTTATTAGCAAGGCAATCTTGAGCAATTTTAATACCAGGCTCAATCGGTTTAAGATATTGAGCTTCTTGCTCAGGGCTAAAGCCAACTGCAACTGCAAATTTCAAAATGCTAATACAACCCCAAGAACCATGTGCTTCGATGGTAAGTTTGGCTTTTTCCAAAGCTTGCTCCGCCGTTAGTTCATTGAGATAATATGCGCACCAGAGCGATGGCAAAGATCTACCTCGATAACGCACATCCGATCCAGCTATAAGATGGTCATATTCATGATTCTCTCTAAGAACTCGTAAAAGCATAGTGCTAAAATAGTGGGTGACACTTCTAGAAATACCTGGCCATAAGGCTGCTAAACTCATAAAAACACTTAATTCATCATTGTCTGCAACACAGCCATCTTCGTCTGGTTTGAATAATACGTCATCAAGCTCAAAAATAATAACTTTTTTAGGAGATTCTTCTTCTGAATTTTCTTCTTCACCCACCGTCATACAGCAAGTAAAAGAACTTAAAAAAAGAAAAAACGTAAGGGTATGAGTAGCTATTGTCATAGCAGAATGCCTTCTATCAGTTGGGATTACTAAGCAATGTCTCCTTAATTATAGTAGTAATTTCAGTGAAGTACAATTAGAAATCGAATATTGGTAATAAAAGCGCTTATGTCTTCGTGCAACTCGAAACATTTCCATAGATCAGCTCGTCTCGATTGACTTGACACTTGGTACTACAACTTCCATGAAAGCCCCATTATCACGAAGAAGCTGAGCAACTTCTTTGTGACCTCGATAAGTTGCTTCCATGATAGCTGTCTCACCTTCATTATTTAGGAAGTGAACGTCAGCACCAAAAGCCAAAAGCAGCTCCGCTGTTTCTTTCCTGCCATTGACTGCTGCTAGATGTAATGCGGTCCTGCCTCTCTCATTTGCATGATTAATTTCCGCTCCAGCATGAAGCAGAAGTGTTGCTATCTCTTTAAAACCAAAACCAGATGCAAACATCAACGCAGTTTGGCTTCGCTTATCGATAGCGTCAACATGAGCGTCATTATCTAAAAGAAGCACTACTATTTCTGCATAGCTTTTTTTAGATGCATGGATCAAAGCCGTAGCTCCTTCCTTATCAACAGCATTAACATCCGCGCGAAAAGCTATAAAAAGCCTCACCATCGCTTTACGACCAAACAACGATGCGTGTATTAAAGGTGTTTGGCCAGACTGATTCTCAGCATTAACATCGATGTCACTACCTAAAAGAAGCTTTACCAAGCGTTTATTGCCACGATGAATTGCTTCATGCAATACCTGATTCAAGATAGTAGTATCAGCATGAGGAGCAAGTATCGTAATTATTTTATCGCATTCTTTGGCACCCTTAAGAATCTGGCCCGCAGCGTCAGAGAATTCTTGTTTAGCTTTTCTCGGGTAAAATCTAATATATCTTTTAACTAATTCGTTAAGCAATACCTTACCCCCTGCTATTTTCCTGAATGTACTGTTTACCAATGATAAGCCACCTATTTTTTGAAGAATCTCTCTACTACTTGTAGCTTCGGGTATAAAGGAAAAGAGATGTTCAATTAACACATCTGGTGAATTACCAAAAAATTCAGCACCAACTGGTTGTTGTTGCTCCATGCAATGCACATTGGTGGTTAAGCAAGTGAATAAAAAAAATAGTATTTTTTTCATACTTTTTCCTTCATAATTTATTTGTCTATTTAGATAAATATCTGCGTTTTAATATTAAAATAGTATGTCATGTGATTATGGAGTCAAGCACTTGAAAAATTCTTGCTAAAAAAAACCATATTTTCAAGCAAAGTTATTATTTATAACCTTACTTGAAAATACAGCCTATTTACTAAAACAAAATCATTGCTATGCGGGTGTTGTAATCCCAATTAACTAAACTATTATATCATTGCTGCAATTCTCCGCTTACTACCTTTGCCCAATTTGCGCTTTATTGCAAGCAACAACCAGATTGCTTAGCTGTAGAAGGCATACTTTGATTGGTATATGCCAATACAAAATTAGCATCAGCGCCCGATCTAAGAAGAAGTTCTACTATCTTTCGATGACCATTGACACATGCGCGCATCACAGCACTAATTCCTTTCTTATCTTCAGCATTAACATCAACGCCAGCATGAAGAAGAAGTTCTACTATCTCTTTATGACCCTTGTCACATGCGCACATCAAAGCCGTCATTCTTTTCTTATCTTCGGCATTAACATCAGCACCATAGTTAAGAAGAAGTTCCACTATCTCTTTATCATCCTTGTCACACGCACACATCAACTCTGTCTTGCCCTTAGCATTTTTATGATTAACATCCGCTCCGTTATCAAGGAGAAGCTTTGCTATGTCTTTATTCCGATTATAACATGCAAAATGCAAAGCAGTTTCACCATAGTAACTTATTTGATTAACATTTGCGCCACGATCTAAAAGTTGCTTAAGGATTTCTTTAGAAGAACAAGCCGATGCAAACATCAAGGGAGTTTGCCTAAACTTATCGACAGCATTAACATCAGCCCCACATTCTAAAAGAAGTTTGACTACTGCTAAATGCCCATTTCGAGATGCCAAGATCAAAGCCATCTCTCCGTGAGAATTTCTAAGATTAACATCAACCCCACTATCTAAAAGAAGCCTTACCAATTCTTCATTGCCTACACCAGCTGCTTCAGGTAAGTCGATCTCCTCATTAGTACTAACATGAGTTTTAGATGCTTTGGCCGTCGTTGACTTGTCTGCATGGGATTGAGTAACATGAGCCCCATTATCAAGAAGAAGCTCTACTGTCTCTGTCTTGCCATTGAATGACGCAAAATACAAAGCAGTATCGCCATAGTAATTGGTGCCATTAACCTCAGCGCCAGCCCAAATAAGAAGCTCTACCGTTTCTTTAGTCGCACAACCAGATGCAAACATCAGGGCAGTTTGGCCACAGTTATCGGTGGCATTAACATCAGCCCCATTGTCTAAAAGAAGCTTGACTATTTCTGTATAGCCCTTTCTAGATGCATACATCAAAGCCGTAACGCTCTCCTTATCGGCAGCATCAACATCAGCGCGAAAAGCTATAAAAAGCCTTACCATCGCTTCACGGCCCAGCAAAGATGCATGTATCAATGGAGTTTTGCCAGACCTATCCTCAGCATTAACATCAATGTCACTACCTAAAAGAAGCTTTACCAACCGTTTATTGCTATTAAGAATTGCTTCAAGCAATACAGGATTTAAGATAGTTGTATCAAAATGAGGAGCAAGGGTAGTTATTATTTTATCGTATTTTTTGCTGCGTTTAAGAATCTCCTCTACAGCTTTAGAGAACTCCTGTTCAGCTCTTCTTGGGTTAAATTTTATATATCTTTTAACTAATCCGTTAAGCAATATGTCACTCTTTGCTATTTGTGCAAATTTTCTATTGACCAACGACAACTGAGCTAATTTGCTATAAACTTCCTTTATACTTGTAGCTTCAGGTATAAAAGAAAAGAGATGTTCCATTAGCTCATCTTGTGAATTACCAAAAATATTTCCTGATTCAGCACCCGCGGCTATTTGCTGTTCCATGCAATGCATGTTGGCTGTTAAGCAAGCTAGTAAAAAAAATAGTACCTTTTTCATACTTTTCCCTCTTTATTTATTTTATATTCAGATAAATGTTTATATTTTACTATTTAAATAGTATCACATATGATTATTAAGGCAAGTGCTTATCACCCCAGGATGCTTTGACACGATTGCCACCGCTTATAATCTCAGTGCCTGAAAAGCAAAAATTGGTCATCAACCTTCACTATAAACTGTGCCGGCGTTTAAACTGAAGCACCAGCATAAGGAAATAGCTGAGCAATTTCTTTATGACCTTTTTCAGATGCCAGCTGTAAAGCCGTTTCACCATTATTATTTTTATGATTAATATCAGCTCCCTCATCAAGAAGAAGCTCTACTATCTCTTGCTTTCCATTTACACATGCAAAATGCAAAGCAGTATTACCAACCTTAGTTACTTGATTAATCTTTGCACCAACACTAAGAAGAAATTTTACCATTTCTTTAGAAGAACAACCTGATGCAAACATCAAGGAAGTTTGCCAATAGTTATCGGAAGCATTGATATCAGCACCGCAGTCTAAAAGGAGGTTGACTATCTTTAAATGCCCGTTTCTAGATGCGCGCATCAAAGCCGTCCGATCATCAGAATCTCTATGATCAGCATCCACGCCACCATTTAAAAGAAGCCATACCAATTTTTCATTGCCTACATGAGCTGCTTCGGGTAGATCGATCAAATGAGCCTTAGATGAGCCCATCTTGACTGGCCAGACATCTCGTGTTGCAACGTCCATAAGCGCCCCATTATCAAGAAGAAGCTGTACCGTGTCTGTCTTGCCACTCGAACACGCAAAATACAACGCAGTATCGCCATAGACATTTGATTGATTAACCAGAGCACCTGCATTAATAAGAAGCTCTACTGTTTCTTTAGGCGCACAACCGCCAGATGCAAACATCAGGGCTGTTTGACCACATTCATCGACAGCATGAACATCAGCTCCAGCCTTTAAAAGATGCTTTACGATCCCTGTATAGCCTTTTCTAGAAGCATACATCAAAGCCGAAAGGCTTTCCTTAACATTAACATTAATGCCAGTACCTAAAAGAAACTTTACCAAACGTTCATTGCCATCAAGAACTGCTTGATGCAATACCGGATATCCCATTAACTCATCTTGTGAATTACCAAGAATATCTCCTGTTTCAGCACCCGCAAATATTTGCTGTTCCATGCAATGCATGTTGGCCGTTAAGCAAGCTAGTAAAAAAAATACTATCTTTTTCATACTTTTCCCTTTTTTGTTTATTGTCTATTTAGATAAATATTTATATTTTACTATTTAAATAGTATCGCATATGATTATAAAGTCAATGGCTTTATCAAAGCCAAACTTGAATAATCTTACTTCAAGTGTTACCCTCAAGCCAGGAAGTAATTTTTACAAAATAGTGAAATCTGAGGTATCATAAGGATTATCATGAGCAAATTACTTTTTTTAGAATTTTTACCACTCGGTCAAGCAAGTTAACTTTTTTTTGCCAAGTTTAAACCGAAAGCACTCGTTTTGCTTGATATTCACACTATTTGCCAGATTTTGCTTAATGAATTATTTTTATTAGAAAATTATTGCATATTTCCTGTTTCTTTATGTATAATAACAAAAAGAACATATTATTCTAATAGATAATTTTGCAAAGGGAGAAATATGAAAAATTTGCTAAGTTTTGCATTGGTTTTCACCACGTTGCTTTTCTTACCTGGAGAAGTATCAGCAATGAGAAAAAGAAAAAAAAGCGCCTCTGTCCGTATGGAAAAACGAGAAACATTAAGAAGGCCCGCCCTGTACAATAATCCTGATCAAATTACTTTTGAGCTATGGAATAAGACAAGTAAGCCGGTTATTTTTTCATTAATTCATGAGCATGACCTATTGATTCGAGAATCAAGACAAGAATTGCCAAGAATTACGGTACCTTCCGCTGAGGCTTATTCCGAAGAAGGTTATGATCTAAATGATAATACGTATATTTATTTCTATAAACTAGAGGACTCCGTGAGCCCTTTTAAAGCATATCGTATTTGGGCTGGAAAACCCATCTACGTTCGTGTTAAAGAGCAAAAAGGAAAATTCATCTTCGGCCCACAAACTGGTCGTTTTCGGGGAATTGCTCGATCTACCGATAGCGGGTTAAAAAGAAAGAATAATGTAACTAAGAAAGACATTCTTGAAGTTGAATTGCAATCATAAACAATTAACTCATGCCATCGAAATGTAAGTCATTATCGATTATATGTATTCTTTCAATTGCTAGCGCCTTACCAGTCGATGCATCAATATCGATATACACACCGGTCATGTGCATAGGACCTTGAGTTTCAACCTCAAATCTGATTGGCATCTGCATCATAAGACTTTGAATA
This sequence comes from uncultured bacterium, assembly GCA_963706585.1. GTDB lineage: Bacteria > Babelota > Babeliae > Babelales > Babelaceae > MFD02248-292. Next base: position 860,511 of record OY970169.1, on the reverse strand, counting down.
ATGGCATCTTTTTTCATACCAATCATCGAATTGAGAGCCCCCGCCATACCAAGATCGGTAATGTAAGCTGTTCCACCAGGTAAAACACGGTCATCAGCAGTGAGAACATGCGTATGAGTCCCAACCACGCCACTTACCCTTCCATCAAGATAATAGGCCAATCCCATTTTTTCTGAGGTAGCTTCACCATGAAAATCAACAAGAATAATATTGGTTCTTGGATCGAGGTAGGTCAAGAGCGAGTCAGCAGCCCGAAAAGGACAGACACAAATTCTCGCATAAAAGTTCGCGCTTGAAAATTTATCACGCCAATAGTGTGGCTTCCTATCATAAACGTTGTGACGCCAACCCCGGGGCAACCAGCGGGAAAATTAGCTGGGCGTAATAAGTCTTTATGATCATTTATATAAGCATAAATCTCTTTCTTTTGCCAAATATGATTGCCTGAAGTAACGACATTTACCCCATTATGCTTAAAAAAATGCATTATCTTTGCAGTAATACCTTTGCCATCGGTAGCGCTATTTTCACCATTAACAATAACGCCATCAAGTGAAAGCTCTGCTTGAGATGCGCCAGATGCTTTTGAAACATCGCACGACCAGGGTACCGACAATATCACCTAATAAAGCTATACGAATGCTGCTCATAATTTACCTTGCTTATCGCGCATATTCAATTGCTCGTTTTTCTCGAATTACATTCACCTTAATTTGACCTGGAAATGCCATTTCTTTTTCGATCTTACGTGCAATATCTCGCGCAAGCATTGCTGCTTTTTCATCATCCAGGAAATCTTCCTCAACAATAATACGTACTTCACGACCCGCCTGTAATGCATAAGCTTTTTTAACACCCTCAAAAGCATGACAAATTTCTTCAAGCTTTTCAAGTCGTTTAATATAAGCAGAAAATGTTTCTCTACGTGCCCCAGGACGTGAAGCTGAGATAGTATCAGCTATCATAACAATAGGGCTATAAATCGAGATAAATGGAACCTCCTCATGATGAGCAGCAATAGCATTTACAATTATAGGATCCTCTCCACATCGTTTTGCTATATCGGCACCAATAATAGCATGAGGACCTTCAACTTCAGCAGATACCGCTTTACCAATATCATGCAAAAGACCACCCCTGAGTGCTATTTCTGGTTGAGCTACTCCGAGCTCCTCTGCTATCATGCGTGCAAACAGCCCAACTTCGATGCTGTGCAAGAGCACGTTTTGTGAAAAACTTGTTCGGAAATGCAATTTACCTAAGAGCATCATAATTTCAGACTTTATGCCCTGAATGTTAAATTGCATTACGGCATTCTTACCATATTCTTGAATCATTTCCTCAATTTCCTTTTCACATTGAGCAACAGTCTCTTCAATTCGAGTAGGATTGATTCTGCCATCAACAATTAATTTTTCTAAAGAACGCCGAGCAACTTCTCGACGTATAGGATTAAAGCCTGAAATAGTAATAATTTCAGGAGTTTCACCAATGACAAATTCCATACCAGTAGCCACTTCAAGCGCTTTTATATTTCGCCCCTCTTTACCAATGATACGGCCTTTCATTTCATCATTAGGCAGTTGGACAACTCCTGAAGAATGAGGAGCAACCTGCTCAGCAGTATACCGTTGCATAGCATTGACGATTACCCCAATTGCCCGCTCTTTACCAACCTGCCGTGCTTCATCTTCTACTTTAGCTATCCATTTTTGGTTAGCTAAACGAACTTCAGACTCCAGCGTATCAAATAAGACTTGTCTTGCATCATCTTTACCCATGCCACTCAATGCTTCAAGCTTAGCAATAAGTTCATCATATAACGTTTTTAATTTTTGCTCATTTGCTCGTAACATGTCCGCAGTACGCAATGCATTACGTTCTTTTTGAGCAAGTTCCTTACGCAAATCTTCCAGCCGCTGATCTTTTTTTTCAATGGTGTCGTATTTTGTTGTAAGTTTAGCTTGAAAGCGCTCAAGCTCAGCACGCTCTCTTTTAATTTCAAGCTCAAATTCCATCCGCTTTTTATATAATTCATCTTTTAATTTTATAAATGCTTCTCGCTTTTCCGTATCTGCTTCTCGTTTGGTATTTTCCAACTTTGCTTGAGCCTCACTAAGCAACTGTTGAGCAGCAAAACGATTTTTATAAGCATAAATAAGAAGCACTAAGCATCCTACTATAGCTCCTACTAAAAAAGCTCCTGATAATAATTCAAGTACCATTGTTCTTCTTTCTCTTAGTTCTCATTTGTACAATTATACGTTAGGTAAACTACTTAACAGGATATACGAGGACGCAAAAAAGAGAAGGTTTTTTGAAAAGCATTGCAAGAGACGCAGGTAGGAGATGGCCTCCTACCCCAAATAACGCGCTATAGGCTATAGAACTAACTCACGATTAATCAAATCGATAATACGATCAGTTTCTGCTGAAGCATGCTCTACCATTTTCCTAGAAGCTACCGCTTTACTAGCACATTGTAAGGCAACAAGAACAGCAACCCGCTTTGGATCAACTACTGAATTTTTTGAAGACATATCACGCATGCAATTGTCCACTAATTGAACAACTTCGCTTATATGCTCCTCGGATTCATCGCTGGCTAAATTATAGCTTTCTCCAAAGATCGATACTTTATATTTTCTTATTTTGTCAGACACAGCTATACTCATCTTTGTGGCTCTTGCTCAACAAGCTTGTCAATACTAGTAATAAGTTCATCCACGACCATTTTGGTAAGCACACGCTCTTGATTAAGTTCCTCAATATTTTGAGTTCCCTTAAATAGCGAATTCTCAAGCATTTCCAATTGTGCAACCAATTGAATTTTCTCTTGAGCTAGCTGAGCACTATGCTCCTTCTCAGTTTTAACGATTTCAATTAAGCTAGCAATCTTCTTCTCAAGAACATTGAGCTTATCAAGCGGATTTAACTGTTCCATTAGATTCTCCTTTTTTATCTAAGGTAAGGTTTATGCTTGAATTTGAATCTACTCATACGAAGTTGCGTTTGTCAAGCTTACTAGCACTCGAGGTGAGCTTTAGCCTTTTGCAATCTCAATAATTGTTTTAAATGCATGCGGATCATAAACAGCAATCTGGCTTAGCATTTTACGATTAAGCTGCACATGTGCAACTTTCAATCCATGTATAAGAGTATTATATTTGCTACCATTTTGTTCAGCAGCAGCTTTAATACGCATTATAAATAATGAACGCATATCCCTTTTTCTTAACTTCCTACCCTTAAATGCAAACGCCATTGCGCGCATTAATGTTTCTTTAGCACGCTTGAAAATATTTTTGCGTTGTCCCCAAAATCCTTTGGTCTGCTTTAATAATTTTCTATGGCGTCTTTTTGTTACTATACCGCGTTTTACTCGAGTCATTGTTCATCCTGTTTATAAATTCAATTAATAAGGTAACAATGGAGCAATATGGCCTTTATCAGCATTGCATAAATAAAGATCACTGCGTAATCCACGTTTCCTCTTTGCCGATTTTTTTGTAAGCAAATGGCGCCTAAATGGCCTGGCTGCTTTAATAGCACCACTTTTAAGCTTTTTAAATCGCTTCTTAGCCCCTGAATGAGTTTTTACTTTAGGCATACTAATACCAACCTTTACTATTATTACTATTTCTTGAGGTAATACACACGTGACCAAAATTGAGCTGCTTTCGCATCTTTTTCCTGGACCAGTTTTGTCAACCCCGCTTCTTCAAAACTTTTATCAATTTTATCAAATATCTCTTGCCCACGCTCTTCTCTAGTTGCCGTCTCTCGGCCTCTAAACATAAGCGTAACTTTCAAATGCTTGCCATCTTTAAGAAATTGCACTGCTTGATTAATTTTTGTTTGATAATCATGTTCGCCAATTTTTGGGCGCAATTTAATTTCTTTGACCTGGATCACTTTTTGATGCTTTTTTGCTTCAGCTTGTTGTTTCTTCTTGGCATAAAGCACTTTGCCAAAGTCCATAACTTTCACTACTGGATAGCCTTCGCCACCTTGGTCAGCTATAACCACAAGATCGAGATCCGTTTGCCGAGCAAGCTTCAGCGCTTCCTCACGTGCTAAGATGCCAAGATTTTTTCCATCATGAGAAATAACCTGCATCTTATCAAAACGAATTTTTTCATTAATAAGAGGTAACATGCTGCTTTTTTCCTTCAAGTTTTTAATACCTTTTCTTTATAGGGATAGTTTTATTCTAATTCTTTAGCATCTGCCTCAAGTGCAGGTAGAACCACCACCGGCTGAGCAAGTTGCTTAACAATTTTTTGTTTAATAGCCTGTGCAAGCTTATGATTTGCTTTTAGCTGCTGGATCACCTGCTCTCTGCCTTGTGCGATCTTTTCACCATCAAAAGAGAACCATGATCCAGACTGAGCAATTGCATTAAAGGCAAGGCCCGCATCTAAGAGATCCCGTTCAGGGCTTATCCCTTCACCAAACATAAGATCAAGCTCAACGCGTCTAAATGGCGGAGCCATTTTATTTTTCACTACCTTAACAGCTACCCGATTACCAATATGCACATCATCTTTCTTAAGGCTTTCAATTCGACGTATATCAAGCCGAACTGATGCATAAAATTTAAGAGCATTACCACCAGGGGTGACCTCTTTTGGCCCAAATGCCAATGCATTAATGTTCTGCCGAATCTGGTTAATAAAAATTAACACCGTCTTTGATTTATGAACCGCTGGCGTTAGCTTACGAAACGCCTGCGACATAAGACGTGCTTGTAACCCAACATGAGTATCTCCCATATCACCTTCAAGTTCTGTCTTTGGCACAAGAGCTGCGACTGAGTCAACTACTATCACATCTATTGCATCAGATCTAATAAGCATTTCAGCGATATCAAGAGCCTGTTCACCATAATCTGGCTGGGAAATAATTAAATCATTAATTTTAATACCTAATTTAGCACAATACACCGAATCTAAGGCATGCTCTGCATCGATAAAGGCACAGATTCCTCCTTGCTTTTGAGCTTGAGCAATAACATGCAAGGCAAACGTCGTTTTACCCGATGCCTCAGGCCCATAAATTTCAACTATTCTTCCTCGAGGCAATCCACCGATGCCAATAGCATTATCTATCAAGATTGAGCCCGTAGAAATAGTTTCAATCTGTATGTTGGGAGCTTCTCCCAACCGCATAATAGATCCCTTACCATACTGCTTATCAATTTGAGAAAATACTACATCAAGCGTTTTTCTCTTTGCAGCAATTTCGGCATCAAAAGCAACTTTTTCTTTGCTTTCCAGCGAGTTTTTAACAACTTTTTCACTCATTTCCGCTGTATCCTTCTAGGCTAATGATATATCTTATTTCTCGCAGATTTTTACCTGTATACCTATTAGTATACCAATAGTTACACCCTATGGCAATTCATTCGAGAATGATCAAATAAAGCCAACAAAAGAGGCGCTCATACTCTAAGAAAATCAGGCTTAGCGTCTGCTTAGCTTCCGAGTTAACTCCCCTAAGTTAGGGTTAATAGTAATAGTTGCTTGTTTTTTCAATGCTTGCAAAATGCTATATTGTACATAACTTGTTTGCAATTGATGCATAGACTGCACGATTTTTTCTTTCTTTTTAGTAAAATCATCCTCATCAACAGCCTCAACTTCCAATAATTGGATGAGGTAGCCATGACTTTCCGTAAGCTCTTGAAGAATGGCGTGAGGCACAACTAACGAACTTATATAATGCACCGGCAGTTTTTTATCTTCAAACTCTTTCAGTGTCTTAGGGTTTTGTGTATCAATCCAATCGGTTTTACTTACTTCAGCTGGTACTTTACCAAGCTTAGCAACAGCATCAAGCGTCATACCACCTTTAATCTTCTCTTGCATAAGCTGCAAGTCAGTTTTAATAGCTTCTTCTGCCAGATGTTTATAGTAATCGGCTAGAACTCGATCTTTAATGGTCGCCAATTCTGGTAGAAAGCTTTTTTGTAGTGAAGCCAACGTAATAATAAACCCTTTACCTTCTTCTTCGTAAAATGATTTACCGCCAGGCTTTAAGCTAAAAAACTTACGAGCCTTAGTGCTTCTATCATTAGCAAGGCCTTCGACAGGAGACTCTACTGCTTTTTTATCTTTAATAAAATTATCAACGATACTTGGCATCTGATGGGATTGACTCACTACCCGAGCAGCATCCTTATCAAAGAGTCCGTTAAACTTTTGCTCTTGAAGCGTTTTTACAATTTCCTTTTTCACTTGTGAAAGCTCTTTATATTTCGGTTTATTTGCAACTTCTTTAGGAGCTTGGCCATTTTTTTCTGACAGTTTACTTTTCTGCTTATCATTAATCTCAAATTTTTTCTTATGCTTCACATAGTAATCCTGTATCTCTTTATCAGTGATTACTATGCCATAGTCGGCTGGATTGAACGTCCAAAGTTTACCGCTCCTTTTTTCAGGAATAAGATAGTTTGTGCTATGACTATTAAAAAAAGCTTCAAGTAGTTTATCATCTACCAGTGGGTTCTCAGCCTTTATTTTCTTACTATAATCTTCAACAGACAAGCCAAGCAAAGCAAACTTCTTTTTTGCATATAAGCGAATGTAATGCTCTTTTATCGCTGATTGGGGTATATATAAAGCACCAGCAATAATATCATTCATAAACAAACGTTGAAGTGTATTATCGATAGCCTCATCAAATTCAGCATCAGAAATTCCTTGGCGTTGCAGATACTGCACTAACGATTTAACGGAAACTGAGCCCGGTGAAAACAACGCCTGCTGGGGAATAAGATGATTAAACGAATCCACGATAAATGAAGGCTCAACAATTTTTGTTTCCTTATAATCACCACTTACAACCACACCGAGATTACGACTAGCGCTTTGTAATAATCTCTCGTTGATAAGGGTTTCCAATACCTGCTCTTCAGGCTTTTGGGTATATCCCTGCATTTTTAAAAAAAGATCAGCATCATCTCCTAGCTGCTCTCGTATTTTCTGAAACAGCTCATACTCTTGTAAAATTCTACGAACATAATCATTTTTACCAATAGTATAGCCATTAACCGTGCCTATGCTATCAGCCGATTTAGCTGAAGGAATTCTCATAAAAAAAACGCCACCAACAAGCGAAAAGAGCACAATCCATAAAATAGCCTGAATGGCATTCTTTTTTGTATATTTTCGAAAGAGAGTAATCATAATAATGAGCCTTTCAATAGTTACTCTTTTGTCATCTTTTTAATAGTAAATGTTGCGGTTTTTGCTATACAACCACGAGTGTTTTTAAGCTCTTCTAGTATTCTCAAGAGCTTTTCTTCACTTTCACTAGGTTCTGTCAATACTTGATACCAAGTAATAATTTTACCATGAGCATTTTTACTTTCACGCATTACAGAACGCACCCTAAAACCTTTTTTTCTTAGTTGATCAACGCAAGCTTGAGCTGCTTTGGCCGTGCCAAACCCAGCTAATTCAGCATAATATAAACCTTTGGAAGCTTGTGCTTCTTGAACCAGCTCATCTACTTTGTTCTCTTGAGGCTCAGGGCTCACTGCTTGTGCAATATCACCAGCATCTTGTTCCTTTTGTATAGCTTCTTCATCATCTTGTTCTTGTTGATCATAGAGCGTAAAAAAAGCATAGGAGACCTTGTCAGCAAGCGAATCGCTCTCGAGCTGATCAGCAAATGGCTCAAGGGCACTCTTTTTTCCCCAATAGTAGCCACCAATAAATATAAAAAAGGCTACCAAGAGCAATGCGGCAACTATATGACTTAATTGCTGCTCATTGAGTCGTAAATCTTTATATTCAGGTTCTTGTTTTAAACTCATTGAAAACTTCTGCTTACAAGTTTTTGTACTAATTGATTTATATATAAAGTATGATCCGGGAAAGTCAAGTTTATTTCAACGATATCTTTTAAAAAAACATTTTCAGGATCTGCTTTTCTTAATTGTTCGCTCAAGGAACGCCAGAACGTAACTTGTCTTTTAGCATAACGGCGCGTATTAACAGCGATGCAATCGATAAGCTCATGAAGCTTATCAAGATTTTTACCTTGCTTAATAAACGTAATAATTTCTGGATACCCTATAAGCTTTTTTTTATGTAAGAAGGCAGACCAAGCTTCTCCTAATGATTGGACTTCATCTATCCAACCTGCTTCTATCATCGTAATAACCCGTTCATTAATATGCTCATACAGATCAGCTCGTTCTCGAGTTAAATATATCACGAGACAATTGCCAATCGGTTGGTACATCGGGGCAAAGCCAGACGGCTTTTCTCCTGTTTCATGCCAAATAGTTAATGCTCTTTGCAGGCGATATCTATCTTGTAGCTTAATTGCTTGAGCCCTAAGAGGGTCAATAGCATTAAGCTCATGCCATAATCTTTCATTTGGCAAATCCTGATATACTTGAGGAATGCAAGATGTTGAAAGAGCTATCGTGGGCGGAAAAAAAAGCGACTTGAGATAAAACCCAGAGCCACCAACGAGTATTGGTATATGCCCGCGTTGCCAAACGTCTTCAAGCGTATGCACCAAGCGATCACGATATTCTTTGACCGTACAATCTCTAGGCTCTTTAATAATGTCAAACAAATGATGCGTTATCGGCGAATCCTGCCAATCTGGCTTTGCAGTGCCAATGGAAAGAGGCTCATAGAGTTGGCCCATATCACCATTAACAATATCAACAGGTGAACCGGCTTGCACTTGTAGCTGTTCAGCAAGAGATTCTACTAGTTTGGTTTTTCCAACTCCTGTTGGACCACTAATAAGAATAAAAGATTTCTTCATCGGACCTACCAGAGTGGCTCTTTCTCTGAACTACTGGAAACAGAGCCATGTAATCTTACCCATTAATTAAAGTACCGCCTCACACACGGAATTTTTAAGGACATGAATGGTGCTCAATGCTCGTAACTGTTCGATAGTTTTTTCTTGACCTAGCTGGTGGACTAATGATATTTCTTCTACTAAAAGCGCTTCTGCTTGCTGCAAAAGATTTTTCTCACCAAAAGATAACTCTTTTTGACTCGCCATAAATCGTAAGTCACGATAGATTTCAGAAAGATCTCGCAAGCTTCCAGTACGCAACTTCAGCTGATACTCTTTATTTCTTTTATTCCACGTACTTGCGTTAAATTCATAATGGCTAAGTTTTCGAACAGGTTCAGTAAGGAATTTAAAAATATCCTTAATGTGCTCATTAGAGCTTAAAGGACGTATTCCAACAGTTTCGGCATTATTCATTGGCACCAAGACTGTTACCTCTTTGTTTAAAAATTTCAGTTCATAGAATGCTGCAGTGTGACCTGCAACTAATTTTTCAAGAACCTGGGTAACTTTTGCTACGCCATGTCCGGGATAAACAACTTTTTCATGCAAGGAGAACATATTTACTCCCTTTCTCTTACATAGGCATGCATCATACCATATGTTAGCTTAACAAGGACTGTCTGCCTTGAAAAACTTTTACCCGTAGCTTCAGCTTAGCACAAAAGCAATCAAATGAAAAGCTTAGATTCACCAGCTTGTTGTCGAAAATCAATGATAGATGCAAAATAGACGATACAGCTTTTATCTTGACGCGTAGCTATGGCCTTGAAGATGTGATAAAATTGCTAAAAAGTACGTAATTATGTATACAAGTTTATTATGAATCTCAAAGTTGTGTACATCAGGGCAATAAATATATGAAAATGCTACCAATTGGAATCAGTGACTACAAGAAACTTATTGAAGGTAACTATTATTACGTTGATAAAACGCTCCTGATAAAAGAGGTTTTAGAGACGACAGGAGAAGTAAAACCTATTGCTCGTCCTCGCCGATTTGGTAAGACACTTAATATTTCTATGCTTCGTTATTTTTTTGAACATTCTTCTCATGATAACAGCGATTTATTTACCAAAACCGCTATTTGGCAAGATTCTCATAGCAGAGGTTTTCAGGGGCAATTTCCAGTTATTTTTTTAACTTTTAAAGATATAAAAGAAAAAAACTGGCACAGTGCCTACAAAAAAATAAGATAAGTCATTGCAAACGAATTTAAAAGGCACTTTGCAGCGCTTCAACAAAATATAAGCGAATTTGATTTGAAAAAGTATACTGATCTTGCAACTGAAATTGCTGAAGAAGAAACATATAGCACTAGTCTTTTTTTCTTGAGTCAACTTTTGCTAAACGTCTACGGTAAAAGGGTTATAGTACTAATCGATGAATATGATGCTCCGATCCATGAAGGGTATACTCATGAGTATTATGCTGACGTGGTAAGATTTTTCAGGTCACTTATGACTTCAGTGTTCAAAGATAATTCTAATTTAGAGCAGGGAATCTTAACAGGAATTTTGCGAGCAGCAAAAGAAGGTATTTTCTCGGGTCTGAATAATTTAAAAGTATATAGCATTACTCATACTCAATTTCAAGACAAATTTGGTTTTATCCAAGCTGAAGTAAAGCAACTACTTAAAGATCAAAAGCTTTCAGATAAGTTGCCGGATGTTCAAGCATGGTATAATGGTTATTTATGTGGCACAACTACTATCTATAATCCCTGGTCATTACTTATGTGTGCAGATGAGCGTGGCTTATTGAAGGCGTATTGGACAAACACAAGTGACAATCAGCTTGTTAAGAAACTTATAATGTATTCAGGTGAAGAGGTCAAAAAAGATTTAGCAGTATTATTATCTCATAAGACTATCGAGAAACAGGTAGATGAAGCTATTATCTTGCTGGAATTGAGGATGAGCCTAATGCGATATGGAATCTTTTATTATTTACCGGCTATCTCACCTATACCAAGCAGGAGCTAATCAGAGGAAAAACAATTTGTACGCTGACAATACCTAATGAGGAAATCAGCATCCTATACGAAACACTTATACAAAGTATCACTGAAGATGTATTACCAGCGCCTAAATATAAGGCTCTTCTAACCGCCCTTATTAAGGGAAATACCAAAGCTTTTGCTCAGTTATTACAAGAATTTATTAGCTCAAGTATTAGCAGTCATGATATACCAAAGAATGAGCCTGAGAATAGTTACCATAATTTTGTACTTGGTTTAATTGTATCATTGTCACACAACTATGAGATTAAATCAAATCGGGAAAGTGGCCTTGGCAGATCTGATATCATGATTATTCCTAAGAAACCAAATAAATTAGGACTAATTTTGGAATTTAAAAAAGTAAAAGGCAATGAAACTCTTGAGCTCGCTGCACAGAGAGCATTAGATCAGATTAAAGAAAAAAAGTATGCCCAAGAATTAAGAGAGAGAGGAATAAAATCCATAAAGCTGTTTGGTATTGCTTTTTCGGGTAAATAGCTGTTTGTTGCCGATGACAACGTTCGGTCATAGTAATGGACGAACTAGCAGGTGTCCGAGACCTACAACAAAAAAAGTCGCAGAAAGGATAATTAGGAATCTGCTCAAGCTTATTTGCTAGGCTGCCAATTACCGAAGAAGAAATTCTGACTAAGCGGTTTTCTTACACGTTCTTTCGTTTTTCCCCTGTCAGGAGCTTCATAGCCAATTGCCATAACGGACATAGGTACGAACTCTGAGGAAATGGAAAAAGCACCACGTAATGCTGCTTCATCAAATCCACCCATTTGATGGGCTGCCAAACCTAGTGATGTGGCTTGAAGCATTAAGCTAAAAGCTGCGGCACCAGTATCGTACTGAGCCCATCGATTTGGCTCATTGTTATGCGAGTTCGTTGAGGCTATCGAAACAATCAAAACGGGCGCATTTTTTGCCCACTCTTGGTTGAACGGTACAAGAGCAGCTAAGACTTTAGCATATGCTCCTGGATTAGTCTTTTTCTCACCTATGATAAAATACCAAGGTTGATCATTATATGACGATGGTGTTAATTGGGCTGCTCTGAGTAGGCAGGCTATTTGATCTTGGCTTATCGTGCGAGTAGGGTCATAGCTATAACTGCTGTGTCGGTGCTCTAATGCTTGAGCTACTAGATCATTTTTACATGCTGTTTTGTCGGTTGAGCATGAAGTAACGCCTAATGCCAACAAAGAACAGAGAATAATTGTTTTTTTCATGAGCAGCTTTCCGGCTTATAATTATTATCAAAAATCTTAACAAGTTCAGTTTAGTGGTATTTTCCACTTATGGGTGAGCAATAATTGCGACTACTGATATCACATCTTTTCCTGGCCCATAATACCAGAAAATCCTGTAGGCCCTGGAGTTTTCTGTTGAGCATAAGCTTCTATTTAGCATTCTTGGCAAATGATCCCCTATATATATTTGCTTTTTGATTTAGTCCTTTTTCTATATGCTCAACAATCCTCTTATTGGCCGGATCATAAACCCAAAGTTCGTGCTCAGCAATTTCATCTAATTTCTTCTTTCTGCCAGACTTATTAGAACTTTTCTCACAGATGCATTTATCAAGGGACTCGAGTATGAGCTGTCGAAAAGTTTTGCCATACAAAGCAGCTTTAGCTTTAAGTTGTTTGTGATAGTCATGCGGAATATCTAGTGAAACCCGAGTCATATTAGTTTTTTCGCTCATAATTCTATCCTTTTAAAAAACTTTCTACATTGTTCAAGACCATTACTAGGTGTATCATTGATACGTGAATTACCGACCACTTTAAAGAAGTGGCGGCTTCTTGGGAACTTCCGAGTAATCTCGGGATATTGGCCAAGCTATCCCCGCCATTCCAGCGGTTCGAATATTGAGAGCAGCATTGATATCACGATCTTGGACATAAAAGCAATGCGAACAATTGTATATTCTATCGGAAAGATTTAGATTTTCTTTAATAGCATTGCAATTAGAGCACGTTTTAGAAGAAGGAAACCATTTATCAATTTTGATAAGCGGCTTTCCTCTATCTTCTAACTTGTATTCTAGTAAGCTAACAAACTTACCCCATCCATTGTCGGATACCGATTTGCCAAAATTAAGTGCTTGACACATATCATGCATATTTAAGTCTTCAATGATGATAGCATCTAAGCAATTGGCTAATTTATGGGTTATCTTGTGCAAAAAATCAAGTCGTGAATTAGCCACATATTCATGATGTCGTGCTAATCGAAGACGTACTTTTTGTCGATTCTTACTACCTTTGGTTTTGCTACTAACTGACTGACCTAGCTTCTGTAATTTTTTTTCTGCACATCGATAGTGTCTAGGGTAATTGGCTTTCTCACCCCATGAACTAACGTAAAGATCAGTCATTGAAAAATCTAAACCTATAACTTTTTCTTTTCTAATGTTTACTGGTTTTATCGTTCTTTCGCCCTCAACAGTTATACTTATATAATAGTTACCCGAAGCTGAACGTGAAATAGTACATGTTTTTATTATTTCTCCTGATTTTAACTCCCTGTGTTGTATAAATTTTACTTGGCCTACTTTTGGCAAGCGAATAAAATTATGCTGAATTCGAATAGCATTCGATGCTTTTTGGTTATTTGTTGTATAACTTTGTCTTGTATCTTTTCTACTTTTAAGTCGTGGGTAACGAGCTCTTTTGGCAAAAAAAGCTTTGTAGCCTTTTTGAAGATTGATTTGAACATTAGCTAAAGCAAGACTATCAACTTCTGATAACCATGGATATTCTTCTTTGTAGCTCGCAGGAGTACTATAATTAATTTTTCCCGTTTCTTGATAGGAATCAATCGCATCACTCAACATTTTATTCCAAATAAATCTTGTGCAACCAAACGTTTTTGCAAACATCTTTTCTTGCTCTTTATTTGGTAATAATCGGTATTTATATGCTTTATTATATAATCCCATCTTTCTGGCCATCTTATCTAGCGATAATGCAACTTGCATACTGATTGATTATTTGAGCTAATGCTTATTCCCATTATCTGTTGTATCCCTACCAAATATACCATAATGAAAAATTAGCGCAATTCATCTCCCACTTACAGAAGATGGGAGAATTCTTGCTCGAGCTTGTTAAAAGAGTTTTATCAACATAATAATAATTTTCATCAATCAATTCTTGAAAATTATGTATCCCTATAGGCAATCGTTTCATTATCTGATATCCTATCATTTTTTTTACTTTAGGCTTATTCTATCAATTTGCCTTATCAATGGTTAAATGCTCCGAGGAACGATCAAGCTCTAATAAATTTTTCGCAACAAAGCATAAAAGTCTTAATTTTGTGAGTTCTTCATGAAAAACATTAAAAACTATATTTTTAAATTTTTTTTTAGTAAAATAGTATTAATTACTTTTTTTGAACTACTTTAACGACTGTTTTATTAATGATCAGTACAGCCTATGCCAAACTCTATACCAAGAGCCTTTATTGGAACCTGCTTGATTCAGGTGGTTCTCAATTTCTGCTCATCCTATTTCATATATTACTCCGTAGTTACGTAGGTCCTGAGATACATGGTAGCTTTAGTACTTTAATTTCTCTTTTTTATCTACTACTTTCTTGGGCAAATCTAGGCCTTGACTATTCTTTAGCGCCATTTTTCGCTTTTTTTACCCAAAGCAAACAGCATGCTCGTTCATTTTTTATCTGGTACCTTGTTCCTCAGTTTCTTTTTCTTATAGTTATCACCATAGTTGTACACTTCTCGTACACTACATTATTACCTATCATACCTTTTTTAAAAGCAATACCTTATTCACCCTTGCCACTTTCTTATGCGCTACTGCTCGGGCTCTCGTTTATCAGTGAGGGCATTAGAAAAACAATAAAAACAGTTTTACAGCTGGCATTTAAGGTTGAAGTAGCCGCGGTGGTCGAGTTTTTTGGCATGGCTGGTTATGTAGCTTTTATTTGCATGTCCTATCAAATGGGCTTACTTGTTGATCTCACTCCTGTATGGATAGGATTTTTAGCTACTTCAGTTATACAAACGAGTATTTTAGCGCTTAGCCTTGCTTACTTTTATTCTGCGCTTAATCATGACTCGAGGCCTATTAGCTTCAGCGGCGTAGCACGACGCTTTTGGCTCACCCGGTTTTTTACTTTTGGCAATCAAGCCGGAAGACAATTGTTTCCTAGTAACCTATTGGTTCCTTTATCAGCTCTTTATTTGGGGCTTAACCAAGCAAGCTTGTTAAAAGTTGCTACATCAATTTCCCACTGGATTACGCTCATTGCACAAAAGGTTTTCGGTGTTTCATCAACTGCAGTGCTTGCGCACTCAAAAACACTCAGCATGGAGGATCAGCGTGGGATATTTTCTCAATTAAGTTATTACCTTAATCAGGCACTCTATTTTTTACTCATTTTTTTGCTTATTAATGGTAAAAAGATTGCCCTCTTGCAGATACTTGAAACCCCAGTTGGTTTTAGCTGGAGCCCCCTCTATGCCTTGATACTACTCAGCTTTGCAGAGAGCCTTTTTGTTCTTTATGAGCGTTGGTTCATTACCCAAGAAAAAAGTGGCTATCTTTTTTGTATTCATGTATTAGGTATCATTGGCCTCTATGCTAGTATGAAGATCAGCCAATTCTTTGGCATCGGCACCTCGCTTAGCTTTTTGATGAGCATTTTGGCAAGTCGAATGAGTATCTTTCTGTTTGCTGGAATCTACTCGTATTACCATTGGGGCCTATTGCCCTCCTTAAAGATTTCAAAGCTGACACTATCTCTTGCATTAGTACTAGCCATTGCTTTCTTTCTGCTCTTTTAATGCGTGGATTTGTCCTTAGGGTAAGTGCTTCAGGCCCTATTATAGCATAGAATAGCATGATATTTTTTTGCATTTCAAATTTTAGAACAAGTAGTAATTTATTATATGCGTGCTATAATATAACTACTAAAAAACTTGAATTCCTATTTAAAAGACCAGGATATGATGAAAAAGAACAAGAGCATGCTAGCAAGGATAATTGCAATGCTTTTCATCAGTATGCTATGCCCAACAAGCACCCAAGCGATGAAAAGAAAACACGAAAATGAAGCCGAAAAATGCAAAATTCCTCACCTAAGCAAAGATGAACTAACTTGGGATCACTTGCCCCCTGAAATTCAACAGCATATTCTTTCTTTCGTGGCTGATGATGCTCTCATGCAAGCACCAAATTTAGCCAGCATTTTTAACCAACTTTGGTCATTAAGACTGATCTCCAGTGAATGTAATAGCCTTATTACTGATCAAGTTCTTACCAATCGTATAGCTCGGTGCTATCTAGCTCTACGCCCAGAAGATTCTATCAATGAATTTCTTCATGCATGTGTTACCGGAAATATTTCGTTATTTAAAATCTTTCTAGACGGAAAAATCGACCTAGACGAAAGTATAGCTATTACTACTGGTGAATTAGAAGACAATCTTGAGCATTTTTCTTTCCTTGATACGTGTTCAGCTGATTGTCTAAAAAGGTTGCAAGAACTACTTGCCTTACTATTGGGCGATCGCGACGCCCATGAATTTGAGCGCATTGGCTCGCTCGCTTTAATCCTAGCACTCTCAAGCGATTGTCATGATATGATCAAGAATCTGATTGATTATGATGGTGATTATCTTTTAGCCTGCGCTGTTGATAATGGTGATTATCCGATGGCTAAAAAACTTGTTGAATATGGCGCTAATGTTAATGGTGGTAACGATGATTTCGGCCCGCTTGAATCAGCATTACGTTGTGCTGAGGGCTCAAGCGAAATGGTAGATTTGCTTGTAACCAATGGCGCACGATTTAGAGGAAATCCTGGTATAACAAAATACATTGAAGATCAATTTGATAGTGTCGATCTGCAAGAGTTAAAAATTTTGGCACAACACCTTGAGGCTACCGAGCTTCCGTGCCATCCCCTTATTTACGCTCTTGCAAAAAATGATATCGAACAAATCAAAGAATTACTTCCAAGCCTTAACAACATAGATGATCTTCTGGATAAAGATAAGACACTACTAGAATGGGCAATTTACTTTGAAAATGTAATAGCTGTTACTTATCTACTTGATCAAGGCGCAACTGTTTACTACAGATCAGATAATAGGCGCTTTCCAAGTGTAACTGGTTACCCGACTAATATGTGCAGCCCAGCTTTATATTCCGCTTTGGAAAAAGGCAATATAGCTATTGTTAAACAACTGCTTGATCATGTCACTACTAGGGACCTCAAGCTTGACTGGTACCACCCGTTAGATAATCTCATCCGTTATGTAGAATGGAAAAACCGGGTAGAACTAATAGAACTTCTTTTGTTAAACGGTGCGGAACCAAATCAGCATAACTATAGGTATCTTTTAAGAGTAGTGCGGCAAAATTCAATTGAACTTGCTTCACTTTTGCTCAAATATGGAGCAGATGTTAATTCTGTTGATGATTTGGGTAACACAGCTCTCATGTATGCAGTTATGGCTGAGAGTAAAGATATGATCAAGCTTCTTTTGGAAAATAAAGCTGATACGACCATTACTAATAATGAAGGCTTAACACCTATTAATTATGCTGTTCGTCATTCACGTAACCAAGAAATTGCTACCCTGCTCTTATCTTGCTCTTAGTATCTTCCAAAAATATCTTTGCAAACTATTGTGTACCATTGGTTAATATACTAGACTACATTTGAATGTTAGGTCACTAACCAGATGGAGTACATTATGCTTATGGTTTTTATTTCCGGATTATTAACTATTCTCTATCTTTGCTTTACTAAATCACTTTTCACCACCACTCAAGAAAAGAAATCTTATTAAGAAGAGGACTCAACCAAGATTCAATCTGGAATCAATGTGGTAAGTACCATAAAAATTGGAAGAAAAGCGGCCAGAAATAAAACCTGGCCGTTCTCATGATAATGATATATCTTCTTTACTTGCTTACGGTTTTCTCTTCTACCTTGGTTGTTTCCTTGGCATGAGGATATCCTGAAATCCAGTCCATCAACTTTTTATACGATTCTTTTGCCTTTTGCCAACCTTCTGCGACCTTTGCTTTAACGGTTTCAGCAGCTTCTTTAGCATCTGCTGCTGCACGAGCTACTGATAAAGCATCCGAGCTCGCTGGAGCTACTTCAGCATTAATGTTGTATGATAGAAGCATGAGCACTGTCATGCCTAATAATGTTGTTACTTTCATGGTTTCTCCTTGTTTTATAGTTGTTTTGTTAGGTACTTTTAGGTAAATGCCCATTTCTCACCCTTTATTTTATCAAAATATTATACCAATAGTAAATAAATTTTAAAAATAGCTAACTAAAATATTTTATCGAGATAAAAAGCTATCAGAAATGACATAAAAAATTTGAGTGTAAGACGCTAAAAAAAATTGAGTACAATCATTGACATTTTCCTTGATAATAGTATACTATACTAGCAATAATTTAAGAAAAATATGCTTAAAAAAGAAAGGCGTAAAATGGCAAAGATTATAGGCATAGACTTAGGAACAACCAATTCTGTTGTTGCCATCATGGAAGCTGGAACACCAAAAGTGATTCCCAATGAAGAAGGTCAAAATACTACTCCTTCTGTCGTTGCATTTACCAAGGATGGCAAACGCCTAGTTGGCGTACTTGCAAAGCGCCAAGCAGTAACTAATCCAGAAAATACGATTTTTTCAGCAAAGCGATTTATTGGCCGCAAATATGATGAAGTTGCAAAAGAGGCTGAACATCTTCCGTACAAAATTGTTAAAAGAAGCAATGGTGATGTAGCAATTGTAGCACAAGGCAAAGAATATACGCCTCAAGAAATTTCGGCAGCTATTTTAGCAAAACTTAAGCAATCTGCTGAAAATTATTTAGGCCAGCCAGTAAAAGAGGCGGTGATTACCGTTCCTGCTTATTTTAATGATGCTCAACGTCAAGCAACCAAAGATGCTGGAGCAATTGCAGGGCTAGAAGTAAAACGGATCATTAACGAGCCAACTGCAGCTGCTCTAGCGTATGGCATAGACAAAAAGAAAAATGGCACTATAGCTGTTTTCGATTTTGGTGGTGGTACCTTTGATATTTCAATTTTAGAAATTCACGATGGGGTTATTGAAGTTAAATCAACCAATGGTGACACTCATCTTGGTGGTGATGACATTGATCACAAAATTATTACTTATTTGATTGATCGAATTTAAAAAAGAAACTGGCATCGATCTTAAAAATGACCGCATGGCATTGCAACGACTCAAAGAAGCTGCTGAAAAGGCAAAAATTGAGCTTTCAACGCTCGTTGAAACAGATATTAACTTGCCTTATATTACTGCAGATGCTATCTGGGCCTAAACATTTAACCATGAAACTTTCACGCGCAAAGTTGAATCGCTGTGCAGCGATATATTTGAACGGCTTTTAACTCCATGCAAACGCGCTATGCAAGATGCTGATATCAAAAAAGAGCAGATTGATGAAGTAATTTTAGTTGGTGGATCAACTCGTATGCCAAAAGTACAACAATTGGTTAAAGACTTCTTTGGCAAAGAGCCTAACAAATCGGTCAATCCTGATGAAGTTGTTGCCATTGGCGCAGCAGTTCAAGGCGCTGTTTTGGCAGGTGAAGTAACTGATGTATTACTTCTGGATGTTACCCCCCTGTCACTTGGGTATCGAAACATTGGGCGGTGTAACCACTAAGCTTATTGAACGCAATACTACTATCCCTACACGCAAATCCCAGGTATTTAGCACCGCAGAAGACAATCAAACTGCGGTTGATATTCGAGTGGTGCAAGGTGAACGTGAATTTGCTAAAGATAATAAGCTTCTGGGTCAATTCAGGCTTGAAGGAATACCAGCCGCCCCTCGAGGAGTTCCACAAATTGAAGTAACATTTGATATCGATGCTAATGGTATTGTACATGTTTCTGCAAAAGACAAAGCAACGAACAAGCAGCAAAAGATTACCATAACCAGTAGCAGCGGACTTTCTAAAGAAGAAGTCGAAAAACTAGTAAAAGAAGCTAGTGCTCACGAGGCTGAAGATCGTAAAGCTCGAGAAACAGTGGAAAAAAGAAATCGCCTTGATGGGCTTATCTTAGATATTGAAAAAACATTAGATGAAAATAAGGATAAACTGTCACCCGAAGACATCCAAGCAGTACAAGATGCTCTGACTAAAGCAAAAGTAAGCTTGAAAGAGCATGCTGAAAACCCTGATGAACTTCAAAAAGCAACCGATGAATTATTACAGGCCTCTCATAAAATAGCTGAGCTGTTATACAAGCAAGGCCAAGAGAAGGCCGAAGGTCAAGCTGAGGAAAATAAGCCTGATCAAGGACCTATTGATGTTGATGTTAACGAATAATAAACTATGCTAATCAAGAAGGCCCGGTGAGTTCACTTGGCCTTCTTCTTTTTTTATTCCATCGGCAATGATTAGCTCAAAACTTTATCTATCTGCTAATCTGGCATATCTATTCTTGAGGTTTTATCCCCCTGGGTCCACTGATCGCTCATTTGATTGCCATCTGTTGTTGTTCTTGGTGAAGAAAGTTCACTAGAATACCTTGCAATCTGCTCATCACAAACTTGAAGCAAGGCTAATAATTTTTTACAGGCGTCATTATTTTTTCTAGTCAGGGGTATTCGATTGCCTTCGATTTTAAGCAGTTCTTTAGCAATTAAAATCATCACATCCTTAAGGTTCTCGGGGTCGCTTAGATTTTGCTCAAGTTCTTCAGGGAATTTTTCATTGTAAAATTTTTCGCTGAAAGTAGAAAGCAATACTAGCTGCTGCTGCAACTCAATGGGCACTTGAACCATCATCAATTCTTCAATACTCATACATTTGATGAGGCATACCATAACTAATGTTTTAAGACTGTATACCTTTTTTCTAAACTTCTTTTCCGCTTGCTTGCAATAGGTAAATACCGGAAAGTTAAGATGTCTTTGCTGCGGATGATGATCAACTGGATAAAAACAGCCTTGGGACGTATTTTTTCCATCGTCCTCATCCCAACCATACTCTGGTGGACAACATCCATAGACTGTGATGGAAAGTCTAAGCAATAGTAGAAAAACTGATGTAGTAAAAAATTTTTTCATCAAAATCCTTGCGTCTACGTGAATAACTATATTAGGCAATTTTATTCAAGTATATCATGTTTGTCAAACGTTTGAGTTGCCAATCCTTTGAACAAATAGTGAAAAATTTGCTCGCTAGGTTTACCCTATTAGCAAGCGGAGCATCCTGTTCTTTTGTATAAAGTATTATTATCATGTTTCCTTATTTCTTTTAGCTTTTGTACGTACACTTACAAATCTTTGACAAATCCGACATTTAATGTTGGATCTGTCAAAGCACCTAGGTTTATGGCTCCACCAAGGGCTTCCGGTCATCTCTACCACACTAAGCTTCCTCAATCGCTAAGACTATGGCGGACATAATGGGCATGATGGCGGATGGTCGGCGAACACAGGGGTATGGTGCAACTCTTGGGCATCGGTCAGTCCATGCAATGCTTACAACAAGCGGTTACTTTAACATGAGCAGGCTACTTCGCTCACACAAGCGATTTGTTTTGCTTAGCTCATATCAAGTACACCGTTATTTCACTGCTTATCTAACCACTGGTAATTATGTATCATTATTGTATAATAATAAGATATGTTATTACCAGCTTATCTAAACGAAATATGAATAAAAATTTACAAAAAGATAATTTAAAAATAGTTGCTCTTTCAAAAATTGAGTCAATTAAGGAATGCATCATTCCTTTTCCTGAGACATTGATTCCTGCTGGCTTTCCATCGTCAGCAGAGAATTTTATTGAAAATGCCCTTGATCTTAATGACCTATTGATTAAGCATGCATCATCAACCTTCTTCGTGCGCGTTGTCGGCAATTCAATGGTTAATGCCGGCATTAATTCACACGACATTCTTATTGTTGACCGCTCAATACCTGTTATCCATAACAAAATAGCTATTGTACGTATCAATGATGAATTTACGGTAAAGCGCATTAAGCTTGAAGGCGACCGGATTTTTCTTGTGGCTGAGAATGAAAACTATCCACCAATAGAAGTTACAAAAGAAATGGACTCTGAAGTGTGGGGCATTGTTACTTTTGTTATTCATCAATGCTCATGAAACGTATAGCTCTTGCTGATTGCAATAACTTCTTTGTCTCTTGTGAGCGCGTCTTTGATCCCAAGCTTATTGGAAAACCAGTTGTTGTCCTTTCAAGCAATGATGCATGTGTTATTGCTCGATCAAATGAAGCAAAAAAGCTAGGTATTAAAATGGGTGAACCCGCATTTAAATGTGCAGAGACCCTGAAAAAGCATAAAGTATTTGTCTATTCATCTAATTTTCCTTTGTATGGTGATATGTCTGCTCGAGTTATGCAGACGTTGAGCAATTATGCCTCTGACATTGAGCTCTACTCAGTCGATGAAGCGTTTCTCTATTTTCCTACAGCGATTGCTTTTGAAACACCTCAAGAAGAATCTGCTTGGTACATGCACTATGCACAGCTTGTAAGAAAACAAGTTGTTCAGAACACTGGTATTCCTATTTCAATAGGAGTAGGCCCCACAAAAACATTAGCAAAGATTGCCAATAGCCTTGCAAAGAAAAATAGTGCTTACAACCATGTTCTTGACCTTACGAATCATGTGCACTTAGATGATATTTTACGTACCATAGAAGTTGGTGATATATGGGGCATTGGCTATAGATATGCAGACTTTTTAAAGCGGCATAGCATTACCACAGCCTACGACTTAAAACAATGTGATGATGCCTGGGTTCGAAAACATCTTACTATTAATGGGTTAAAAACAGTATTAGAACTACGAGGTATGTCTTGTTTGAGCTTGCAAGATCTTCCTGAGAAAAAAAAATCTATCACGGTGTCTCGAGCATTCGGAAAAAACGTAACATCATTGTGCGATCTCAAGGAAGCTATCGCTTGTCATATAACGACAGCTGCAGAAAAACTTCGTAAGCAAAAAACAAGTACTGCGGCAATAACCGTTTTTGTTTGTTTTACTCATTATTATGATGCAAATCGCTTTTATCATTCTTCTACGATTACGTTGCCTATAGCAACAACCTATACCCCAGAGCTCATTAGCCAGGCAACTAGATGCTTAGAAAAGCTCTTTAAGAAAGGCCTAGTCTATAAAAAAGTTGGCATTATACTCAGTGATTTCTGCTCATCTTCCTGTATTCAGCTCAATACCTTTGCTACACTACCCAACACAAGCAAACAATCTAACATTATGAAAACTATTGATACCATTAACGCAAAAATGGGCCGAAATAAGATGTTCTTTGCTGCAGCAGGTACCACTCACTCATGGCAAACTAAACGAGCTAAAAAATCGGCTTCATATACCACCAATTGGCATGAGTTGCTCACTATACATATTTGACTCCAAAGAGCATCCACCATCACCCAAAAAACATGAGCTCATGATGAGCAAAAAAGAAAGACTTTTGGCAAAAAACAACTTGTTTCAACAACGTCACTTTTCTTGACTTTATGATTACCGGTTTGAAATACTGCAAGCAATCATAATCCTCAAAGAAGGAGTGGCAATGCTTCAAACGAACCTACCCAAGACAGCAGCAACATTATTGTCTTTAGCTGACATACAGATAAATGGCGGTCGAGCTCATGATATACAAATTCATAATGAAGCATTCTACAAGCGAGTCTTCAGTCAAGGCTCATTGGGTCTTGGCGAGTCATACGTTGATGGCTGGTGGGATTGCCAAAGCTTAGACACTTTTTTTTATCATTTGCTTTCTGCTGACCTATCTGCATCGATAAAGCCTTCGTTATCGTTATTGTATAGCTATGTACAAGCAAAGCTCTTTAATCTTCAAGCAGGGTCACGAACGTATGTAGTGGGGCAAGAGCATTATGACCTTGGCAATGATCTTTATAATGCAATGCTAGACAAACGGTTGGTCTACACCTGTGGTTATTGGAAAAATGCTACAAACCTGGATGAAGCTCAAGAAGCAAAATTAGACCTTGTCTGTAAAAAATTACAATTAGAGCCCAATATGACCATACTTGATGTTGGCTGCGGCTGGGGTAGCTTTGCTAAATATGCCGCCGAAAAATACAAAGCACGAGTTACTGGCATTACCGTATCTAAAGAACAAGTTGAATTGGGAAAAAGCTTATGCAAATGGCTGCCAGTTGAAATTAGATATCAAGATTATCGTGATCTAAACCAATCGTTTGATCGAATAGTTTCACTAGGAATGTTCGAGCATGTAGGATATAAAAATTACCGAACGTATATGAAAATCATGCAGAAATGTCTTAAAGATGATGGCTTATTTCTTCTGCATACTATTGGTGGTAATAACTCCTACGCTTGTGGGGACCCTTGGTTGAATAAATACATTTTCCCGAACTCTATGCTGCCATCAGCAAGCCAAATAACTCAAGCAGTAGAAGGTATTTTTGTTGTCGAAGATTGGCATAACTTTAGTGCTTATTATGATCCTACACTCATGGCCTGGTTTAATAATTTCAACAACAATTGGCCTATCCTCAAAAACACTTATAGTGAACGCTTTTATCGTATGTGGAAATATTATCTTTTAAGCTGCGCAGGTCTCTTTCGAGCTCGAAAAGGCCAGTTGTGGCAACTCGTGCTCTCAAATAAAGGTTTGCCTGGTGGTTATACTTCCTATCGGTGAAAGCTTAGTCCGCTCATAGGGTTCGATCCTTCGACAGGCTCAGGATGTACCTCAGCTTTGCTTCGCTCACCACGAGCGGTTTTTTAAAAGTCTTTCGAGTTTTTGTGCATAAGGTCTAATGAGTACTATTTCAACCAGCTGATAAATCAAGTATACTAGGCTCTGTATGAGAATTTTTTATTGCTGCCCATAGGAAAAATCATGAAAGATTCCGTTTTACAAGTTGCTCATTTAGTAAAAACATTTCCCATCAAAAAAACTATTTTCAGCAAAGCAAAAGAATTCTTTACTGCGGTAAACAATATTTCATTTACTCTGGCTCAAGGAGAAATCTTAGGTCTTCTAGGCACTAATGGTGCTGGTAAAACCACCACCATACAAATGCTTTTAAGCCTCATGACGCCAACGTCAGGAAGTATTTACTATTTTGGTAAAGATTTTTTTACTCATCGCTCAGAAATTTTGCAATATGTTTCTTTTGCAAGCACCTACGTTAAGCTGCCAAGCAGGCTTACTATTTCTGAGAATCTCGATATTTATGGTCGTCTGTATGGCCTTTCTCCAGCTCGACGAGCAGAAAAAATTAAGCATTATCTTATATTTTTTGACATGTGGTCAATGAGAGATAAAGAAACTGGCATGCTTTCGGCAGGTGAACTTACTCGAGTTATGCTTGCTAAAGCTTTTATTGCTGACCCTAAAGTAGTACTACTTGATGAGCCCACCGCCTCTCTTGATCCCGATATTGCCCATGATGTACGACGATTTGTTCTAAGCCAACAAAAAGAGCATGGCGTTTCAATATTATTTACATCGCACAATATGGATGAAGTAGCTGAAGTCTGCAATAGAGTATTAGTTTTAAAAAAAGGAACTATTATAGCCGACGCCACGCCAGCACAATTGGCAGCAAGTGTTGCAACAGCCCGCGTGGAGCTTATAATTAATGAAGGGCTCCCACAATTAAAAGAATATCTCACTCAGAAAAACTTTAGCTATAGCCTCGAGGAAAACAATCTTACACGCATTATTATTGAGACAGATGAGCAAAAAATACCAGTTCTGCTTTCAGAAATTACCCGCGCAGGAGTAGTCTATTCATATATTTCTATAGATAAGCCAACGTTAGAAGATTATTTCTTGCATATAGCTCAAGAAACAAGAAATACTAGAAATACATAGCCCAAACTTTGACCAGCAGAATAATGCAGTGCTCATTTGTCAAAGCTCCCGGCATATAACAGCTTAGAAAAGGTAAAAAATGAAATGGTATCGAATTCTGGCCATCATAAAGCGTCACTTATTACTTGGCTTTAGAGGCCCCGATCATTTTGCAAACGTTATTTATTGGCCCCTTATCTCAATTGCAACATGGGGTATTACAGGCATCTGGTTTCAGGAAAAAGCTCAGGCTGCCAACCTAGCTGCAGCTTTGTTATTAGGGGTTTGCCTATGGCAAATTGTAGTGCGCGTAAACATTGCAACGGCAAAGGCCGTATTTGAAGAATTAGCCAGTCATAATATTGTTAACCTTTTTTCTACGCCTCTTTTATTTGCTGAATGGGTTATAGCCATCATGTTACTCGGGATGTTGGATACCTTATTAGTGCTCTGCTCAAGCAGCGTTTTTGTCTATATGCTGTATAAAATTAATTTTTTTATGCTTGGCACCTCTATGATTCCACTGATTCTTACGTTGCTGCTCTCGGGATGGTGTATTGGCTTTATCTTGTGCAGTCTTTTTATTTATTGGGGCCGCAAAATGCAAGAACTTATGTATATCGTTGTCTGGGGATTTGCTCCCTTTTGCGCTGTATATTACCCTCTTGCAGTTTTACCTGGTTGGGTTCAAACAATTGCAAAATTTCTGCCGATGACCTACGCTTTTGAAGCAATGCGCAAGTATATTTTACAAGGCACCTCTGCACCCCTACTTATTGGCATTAGTTTTGCTCTTAATGTGCTCTATTTTGCAGGCGCTTTATTGTTATTTAGGTTTATGTTTCATAAAAGTAAGATAAAAGGGCTCGCCCGCTTAGAATAATTCGAAAGGTTGCTATGAACAATTACGAAATCAAGCTTATTGTGCTATCACTGACTACTTGGGGTAGCTTTATGCTCGCGCAGCAAGAACAAGGGGTTGTCACCGAAAAGCAAGATAGGGTCACCAGGAATTTGAGCCTCCCTTCAGCTCGGGTAAGATCTATCAACCATTTCAAGCAGAAAACAAGAACTCATGCGGTTACTAACAAAGCAAGTCAACCAACCACCAAAACTGTTCCAGAAAAAGTGGCAACGGGTCCCTTTACTTTGCCAGCTCTACCTTATGCCTATGATGACCTAGAGCCGTATATTGATACTGAAACCATGAAACTACATCATGATCGTCATCATAAAGCATATGTTGACAACCTCAATAAGGTGATTAACGAACATCCATCACTCAAGCTAAAAACACTGGAAGAGCTACTCACTCATTTACCTGCTCTTGAAAGCGATGTTCGTCATGCAATTGCCAATAATGGCGGTGGACACTTTAATCATTCAATGTTTTGGCTTTGCATGAAAAAAAATGGTGGCGGCGAGCCTATGGGAGCACTCAGGGATAAGATTGTCAAAGATTTTGGCAGCTTTGGCGCTTTTAAAGAAAAATTTAACCAAGCTGCTAAGACCGTCTTTGGAAGCGGCTGGGCCTGGCTCTGCCTTAACCAAGTAGGTAATTTTGTTATTATTACCACGTCAAATCAAGACACGCCATTAGCCTTGGATCTCATACCGCTTTTACTACTCGATGTTTGGGAACATGCCTATTATTTGAAATATCATAACAAAAGACCAGATTACATTACTTCTTGGTGGAACGTAGTCAATTGGGACTATGTTGCAGAAAATTACCGCACAGACTGCCAATGCAGATTAGCCAGAGCTAAACAAAATTAAGAATGAGATGATAAAGGGCCAGGTTAATCTTTCCCTGATGAATGCCCTTCAAAGTAAGCTCCGTAAGTATATCATTAGACCGCTGCTCCATCTTCGCTAAAAGCTTCCACCGTCGCTAAGGCTACGGCGGACATTATCGTTGGCACGTCGTAGTGCTAGTCCTGCGTGGCTGGTAGAGCAAAGCCGGAAGCATAGCTTAGCGGAGTCAAATAGATCGCTCATGATTTTTGTTTTCTAGCTCTTCTGTGTTTAGCTTCTGTCAAAATTTCGATTATTTCTTTATTGTCTTGCTCTTTGGCGATATCTAAAGCCGTCCTATTTTTACTATCAACTGCGTGAATATTTGCGCCATGTTTGATTAATAGATTAGCCAGAGTAGATCGCCCTCTGATAACCGAGTGCATCAAAGGTGTTAGTTGATTATTGTCGCGCTTATTAACATCAGCACCATAAGCAATAAGCAATTTTACTCTTTTAATTCGTTCTTCTAATTTTTTAGCTTTTATACACCTTACAAGCGGCAGCATACATTTAGCATCTGGCAAATTAACCTCTGCTTTAGCATCTAATAAAAATGTAATAAACTCGATTTTTACTTTATTAAAGCCAAGAACACGAGTAAGTGGAGTTTGTAACCAATGGTTATTTCTATTAATATCAACACCATACTTAAGTAATACCTGAAGCATTTTTTCATTGCCATCGATTAGCGCATATTCTAAAGCGTCGTGTCCTTTATTACTTTTTGCCATCACATCAGCCCCAAGACTTAATAAATATTCAACCACACCAATTCTGCCGCTAAATGCTGCAACAAGTAATGGCGTTCGTCCAAATTTATCTCGACAGTCAAGCGAAGCTCCTTGAGACAACAAAACTTTTACACTTTCCTTAAGGTCCTTCGAGCAAGCTAGTAATAGCCCTTCATTTTTTTCTAACTGATCCAAAGCTCTTTCTTCAGCACCATGACTAAACAGCATTGATATAATTTCATCATGTTTAGTTGATTGATCTGAACCTATTTGCGCTCTTGCAAGAGGAGTTAAACTGCCAGTAGTAACTTTTGCATTTTTTGATAGCAAAAATTCAACCATGTTCCTTTTTCCTAAAAATGCTGCCATCGCTAAAGGGCAACTTGACAAAGGATGGAATGCAGATTCAAAGTCAATCAAAGCACCATGATCTAATAATTTTTGTGCTATTGCTACATTCCCTGAAGCACATGAAACAAGCAATGGAGTTATGTTATATTGGCCCATTGCTTGAACATCAGAAAAGCCTTTCTCGAAAAGCCAGCTAACTGAGGGAAGCTGGCCCTTAGAGCAAACAATTCCTAGCAAGGACTCATGACTTTCACTCTTCATAGCAAGCAATTTGTTAGCCTCAGACTTGTCTTTCATAAGTAATTTTTGATAAATTTCTTCAGCTATGTCAACATGCCCATTGCAAATAGCCCAAGCAAAAAAGTGATTTCGATACTTTGCACATAAATCTATAGTGTTGAAGCCTGCTTTAAAAAGGAGATAAGCTACACGTCCCTTTTTCTCTGAAATAGCCAATTCTAGCAGATTTTCACCACTATAGGTCGTAATTAAAGAATAAACCTTGCTATTCTTTTTAATTTCACCAATGGTAGCATTTTCCAGAGCCTGATATTCTTTGGAACTCGAAAGCAATGCATCGATGTCCTCTAAACGTTCAATTATTTCACCGGCAGTTGTATAAGCAGATGGCATAAGCATTTGCCTAATATAATCCCATAACTCAAGTGGGAGCTTGTCCGTTAGCTTAGCCGAAGCCTGTGCTTGAGCTTCATTGCTTTCCCCTGGCTGTTCCATACCAAAGGCTAGAGAGCTTATGCTCACTAAGAGCATTAGATAAAGGTTGTGTACTGTATTCATTTAGTGATACCTTTTCTTGTGGAAGACTACTTCTCTATATATAACCAGAGAGTAAGGTAACCCCGACTCTTTTCAGTTCAAACCTATGAAAAAGATCCTACTACAATTTTGACAAATAATCAAATTTTATTTCATTTTTACGATAATATTGATCATTTTTTAATTACTGCTATACTTCAGATAGAATAATAGAATGTAAGCCTGAGTGCTTTAACTTTAAGCCCCGTTGCTTGATTGCTGACTAACCAGGTACCCTTTTGACCACCTTGGCTAAAACTTTTATCATTAAATCATGTAGAACTAGGTAATGTTGAACGTTTTAAGGAAAGATAAAAAATGATAGTATTCAAAATACAAGCAATGGGCTTGAGAGCTCTGCTTATAGCATTCTTTGCTTGTTCCCTACTTCAAGCAAAGCAACATCTTTTACCATCGAGTTTACAGAATAAGCCCATTTATTATAAGGCCGTAAAACAAATAGACGATCTATCATGTGGCTATAATGCACTCTATAATGCTTGTAAACTTGAGCAACATTTTGGCCGAGCTAATAAGCATAGCAAGCTCACTGCATTTAAAGCAGTTTGCTTCCCCTATTTACGTGAAATAGGGGAAAACCCCAGAGCTGCTTCAAGCAATTTGATTCTCAGTGAATTGGCCAATCGAGTAACGTTACAGAAATTTGGTTTTTTGTCTCTTAATGAACATAATAAGATTGAACCATTGCTGTCGGAGTCTATCCAAGTATCTTGGCAGGGGCACCTATCGAAAGCTAACCTTGATGCATTATTTGTTGCTGAACGGCAAAAGCAAGCACAGCGCTTTATGACTTCGCTCAAACATGAGCTTGCTAAGGCATCCGGGCCTCATTTTATTCACTTTGTGTGCCAGGTGAACGCCAAAGGCGAAGAACATGGTATTTTGCTTTCAGTTGTTAAAAATTCCAAAGGAGCACTAGCTCTTTATATTCATGATAATATGAATAGCCCCATCGAGGAACGGTCATCTATAAAGAAGTACATTGACTATGTATGTAAAGAGTTTAATATTGGCCGGTCTGAGCATAATAACAGGCAACAGAAGAATAATCAACAGCTCTCTAAGCCGGGTTCAAAAAGCAAGACCATTTACTTGACCCATCCCAAAGCTCATCGATTGCTCGCAGCTCAAATGCTCAAAAAAGGACGTCACAGAACTATTAAAAGATTGCTTTTAGCAAAAGCCGCCTCAAAAGCCAAGTGCCAATGCACAAAAAGAAGAGCAACATGTCGAAGAAAGTTTTGCAAAGCAAACTATTCGGACTAAAGCAGACACTAACATTAGTTAATTTTGATTACCAATAATACTGATATATTATTTTAAGAAATATAAGGAAAAACAATGAAACATTTTTCAAAAACTACCGATAAGCTCATACTATTATTAGCAATCACTACAGCATTCTCTTGCTCATCAATGCAAGACCCAAATCATACCCTCCCAAGAGCTTTGCAAAATAAGCCTATTTTTCATGAAAAAGTAGAGCAAATCCAGGGCTGGTCTTGTGGTTACAATGCACTCTATAATGCCTGCAAACTTGAGCAGAAATTCGGTCGCGATAATATTCATAGCCAGCTTTGGGCATTTGAAGCAGTTGGCTCGGCCTTTTTGCACGATATTGATGCAATACCAACCAATGCATCGACTAACGTCATGCTAGAGGGATTAGCAAAGCAATTACAATTGCAAAGATTTTGCTGTCTAAGGATAAATGAACAGGATCAGGTCCAGCCAATCATGTCTGAAGGAGTAAGAATACGATATCGGGGCAACGCAACGCCAGCTGAAATTAAAAAAATGCTCAAGAATGCTCAGGAAAGACAGTCCGATGAACAGATGGAACTGTTAAAAGCTGAGCTTGATTCGGCGACGGGCCTCCATTTCATTCACTTCGTTTGCCACGTCATTGTGGAGGGTTCAGAACATTTTGTTTTACTTTCTGTTGTAAAAAACGATGATACGCTATCACTGCATATCTGCGACAACCTAAATAGTTCTATTTATGAAACATCGGCCATGAAATACTATATTGACTATATATCATTGTATTTCAATATTAATTAACTCTTAAGCCTAACACTAAAAAAACCTCGCCCTTGTAGCTAAAAAAGGGCGAGGTTTTTATATCTTATCCGGTTTATCTTGGGTTTGAATGTACATTCATAAGTTTGGTAAGTGCTAAGACTATACCTGAAGCACCTATAAGAATGTATGTTAGTTTTTCAAGCATTGGTACCGTACCAAATAATTGACTCACTAAGTTTACATTAAAGAGACCAACAAGACCCCAGTTTATTGCTCCAACTATCACAAGTACGAGAGCAAGGTAATGGATTATTCTTAAGTTATTCATGGTTATTCACCTCCTTTAATATTGGTTTATCGTTAGTAGGTTTACATGGACCCGCGCAATAGATAACTCTCTTGCCGGCTCCAACTATTCTCGCTTTTTCGGATTTTGGCATTAACCGAGTACCTATAAAATTGGTATAAGCAAGATTTGGTGGCGTTCCCGTAGCTGCACCCAAGATCTTACCTATCGGCGCCTTAAAAGTTTTACCAGATTGACATGAAATGATTTCGCTTTTGGATAGCAAAGTGTATACGCAATGATCATTTGCATCAATGCCAACGTTATTTCCAGATGTATCAATCACTACTCCTGGCAAATACTGAAAGGCAAAAAAAGATACTAGTATAAAAATACCATTCTTCACAGTAATTATTACTCCTTCTTACTTTATTTTTAAGCTTCTTACCTCTACTCTAGCAAATAATTATTCCAAATTGCAATAATTTTGTTATATAATAATATAAAAGTATTAATAAATCATAATAGACTAGAGAGGAGCTTATGGCAATTACCACTAAAAATAAACGGTCAACCACTGAAAAAGACCCCAAAGATCATCCTTTGTGGGTTCACCATGTGCAAGAAACCTCTAACGCGATGGATATACCTCTGGGATTGTTTAACCAATCTTCTCAGGACATTGCCTTGGGGCTCAAGAAAGCCGTACTTGAAAGCAACAGGACCAAGGGTACCAAATTTCAATCTGCTATGTCCATGCTTAATTTCTATATAAATAGAGCGGGTAAACATTTGACAACACAAAATAGGGCACGACTTGAACAAGC
The DNA here is from genome assembly GCA_963706585.1 of uncultured bacterium. Lineage (GTDB taxonomy): Bacteria > Babelota > Babeliae > Babelales > Babelaceae > MFD02248-292. The sequence continues at coordinate 827,916 of OY970169.1, read as the reverse complement.
GAAAGTTGAACTACGCAAGGCGTTCGGCAAGCTTTGAATTTAGAGAACTTCTGGGAGGGTTCCCGGTTTTTCCTCTGCTGGAGCATAAATAGTAAATAATTTAAGAGCCGATGAGCCAGTATTTTTAAAATTATGCTCAGTGCCTGCTTTAACAAAAACAAGATGACCTGGAACTACCGGGGAAGTATTACCATTGATAATTGCAGTACCCTGCCCTTCAACGAAGATCAAAATTTGATCTACCTCATGGACTTCAGCACCAATTTCTTTGCCAACCGGTACGCTCATTAAAATAATCTGGCTATGGCTACCAGTAATCAAGTGAGCTCGATAATGGTTATTATCTTTGGTAAGTTGCAAAATATTTTTATTAAATTGCATAGTTTCCTCTGTTTGGTTACTCTATGTTATTCCAAAAATAGAAAATACTACCATCCAGAGGAATTTGTCAACAGCACAAAAAAAAAGGCCCGGGTACCCGGACCTTTTTTCAGTAGGTTAAATACCTACGTTAAACTGGAAGCATCCCAAACCAAGTGGGAAGTTCATGCCCATGCCAAAGTTGAATAGTGACATACGACGAGCAACTGGTTGATAAACCGGTTGTGCCATCATAGGTTGACATACTTGACATGCTGGCGCATGAACTATAACTTGTCGAGTTGTATAAGGATCAGCAGTTATCGAACCGCTCACACATCCTAATGCAGCTACTAAAGCTATTGCTTTTATTAATTTAACCATGAGACTCCTTAATACTTATACTATTAGAGTTTATTATAATAAATACATCCAAGTATAAGTTTAAATGAGATTTGGCAATAAGCAAATGGGGGAGCCAAATTTTTCTATTGCTCGATTAAAAGCTTTTTTTGCTAAACAATTGTGCGGTATCTTGTGCTGAATCACTGCAAGTATCTTCGAAGCATTCATCGATGAATTGCCATAGTGGTTTGGAATTTTCTTTACCAAGTAATAGTCTGCTGAAAGGACTACAGGGGGGATATTCAACATCATCTTTAAACATAGCTATTCTCCATTTAGTTACTGTTTGAAAAAGATATAACGACACAATTATATTCAGTTTAGTTGTATTATCAAATAAAAGCAACACTACCCAAAGCTTGGTTTGACAACGAACGCATCGCTCATACCTGAGCCTTGGCAAGCTCAAAGTTCATATATATAAGTAGTGGTACCCTCAGGAGACCAGCTCATTGAAATTGAAAGCTTTTTCTTCAAGGTGAAGGCATGCCCTTCTGGAAGTCGGGTAAGGGTTATTAAACGCAAGCCTTTTTTCAGTTTTGCCAGGTCTTCAGCCAGTTTTTTCATAAAATCGGCAGAAAAGCAAGTTGACGATACATAAATAACCGTTGCGTCATTTTTAGGGGCTTGGAACATATCCTGGTTATAAAATTCTAAGGACCGATTTTTCTGCTCATCAAAATTTGAATAGCACTTTAGGAAGTCTTTAGCCTTCATTGCTAAATTATGACGAGTTCCTGAAAGCTCTACACCAACCGCTTTTTTAATATCAGTAGTTCCAAATAAGTAAAACACCATACAGCCTCGGCCTGAGCCCAAATCATAAAAAACATCTTCCTTGGTAAGATGTAAGTGAGGCTTCAATAGCTCTACGCCCTCGGGGCTAATTTCGCCGTAAACGGAAGAACCATTTTTATTTATAACTTCAGCTTCTTGAGCATCAATAACAAAGCCTGACACCCCATCATAAGCTTCGTTAATTCGCTCAGCAATTTGTTTGTTATCAAGGCCTAGGCTTGAACAACCTATGCTTATTGTAACGAGACTATATAACCGCTTCATATCTTTTCCAATCCTTACTGCTTAATCCCCAGAGCTTCATTAACTTCATCACTATAGTTAATCTGCTTATGATAACTCAATATTTTTTGATATTTTAATACAAGCAGGCCATTGACAGTCAAAAAGCTTATAGGTAATCTTACCTAACTAAGCAAAAGGTTTCATTCTTACAAGAAAGGAAAATTATGAACTTTGCACGCATATCATTATTATTTGCGCTTGGCAGTATAACTGTTCTATCATTCGCGCAAGAAGGTGCAACACAAACTTCTACCAGAAATGACTCGCTGATAACTAAAAATACAAGAAAGAAAATTGAGCAAGCAGCAACCATCGGATTTACTGCTGGAGCAGCCACAACTTTAGGTATCATGTATTTTGATCCAACCGCTAATGCCCTTACAAAAATAGGGTATTGTTTATCATTAGCTAGCACAACTGTCGGCGCTAGCATACTTAGTTTGTTATACGGTAGAAGCCTTTGGAAAAAAGCTCATAAAAATAATGATGGAACTAAAGCAGATACGATTTCTGTTAATAATCTGCCGAAATGCATCAACAAAGATTTAGCAGGGCTTGCATTTACAACCCCTGCAGCAGCATTAAGTAGTTATATGTTATATTCCATACTAACAAAATAACCAAATCAACTATAAAAAAAGCTAGCAGTAACTTGCTAGCTTTTTTTGTTCGACCTATTTCTTTTTAGGTAGTGGTGGCATTTTTGCTCCCGCTTTTCGAGCTTCAGAGAGCCCAATTGCTATTGCTTGCCGCGGGTTTGTCACTTCTTTACCAGAACGACCGCTTTTCAGCTCCCCTGCCTTATATTCCTGCATTGCCCTTTTCACTTTTTCTTGGGCTTTCTTTCCATATTTTGCCATACTTCCTCCTTTATTATTGTTTATTGTGTGTATAATAGCATTCTAACAATCTTTTGCTTATGCATGCAATAGTTTGTCATCAACAATAGCTTTAAACTATTGATCAATACCGGTAATTTTTTCTAATCTACTGTCTATATGTATGGCCCCAAGTGTTGTAGAAGGATGCTTTAGTTCATGAAACAGCTTACAGTTATTCTTTTAGCTCTTTTGTTGTTTGGGGTCTATTGCTTTTATAAAAGCTCATGGGGAACCTTTGCTATTGAATTTTTCAAGGAGCCAACAAGCGTTGGATCATTGGTGCCAACATCTTCTTTTGTTAGTGAAGAACTTATAAAGCCTATGCTTTCCTACAAACAGCCACTGCGGGTGCTAGAAGCAGGCGCAGGGACAGGTGCCGTAACAGAGACTATTATTAAGTCCCTCAAAGCAAATGATGTGCTGGATGTCATTGAAATTGATCCTATTTTTTGTTCAATTTTACGTGAACGCTTTCAAGAGTTTAAAAACGTGAATATTAATTGTGTTGATCTTGAGCATTGGCATCCAAAAGCTCTCTATGACATTATCATTTCAACTTTACCTTTTAGCAATTTTAAAGTGGAACAAGTTGAATACTTACTGAGCATCTTCAAAAAACTTTTGGCCACCGGAGGAACTTTTTCCTACGTGGCCTATATGGGCGTGCCCTTTGTAAAAAGATTTATGCTCAGCAAGGACGACTATGCTAATTTTATTAGAAAACAAAAAATTCTTGCAGATTTTCGTAAACAGGGTAATGCCACCATGCAACCGGTGTGGTTCAACATTCCACCTGCCTACGTATATCACCTGCAATAACAACATGACGTCGCTAAAAATTTTGAGTTTTTTTAGTTAGCAGAAAAACAAACTGCATATTACTACTATTTTCAATCACTCGCCGTTATGCTGCTTATAAGCATGGTATTAAGTATTTTTACTACCATGTAAAACGTAATAAAAAAGCTCAAATTTTAAAATCTAGCGACAAACTCTTGACTTAGTTTCTTTATATTTTCTATTATAAAATAGCAAAGTAAGATGTTGAATTTTAAATATGTGATTTTGAAAATAAGGGGGAGGGCAAAACGCAAAATCAATGAATGGGAGAAGAAAATTAACTCAATCACCTAAAAGGAGATTCCAATGGTAGTCAAAGCAAAGAGCAAAAGCTCAAGTGCTACAAAAAGAAAAAAAACGGTTGGCATAAAAGCTAAAAGCACGGCTAAACGCAAAGTAGCAGCGCCAGCAAAAAAGAAAAAAACAGTCTCGGCAATCTCAGCTAAAAAGACTGTTGCTAAAAAAACCGCAAGCAAAACGAGCGCTAAAAGAAAAGTTGGCGCTAAAGTAGCAGCTGGCAAAACAACTGGCAAAAAGTTGCATGCTAAAGCCACAAGCACTAAAAATTCTATTTTGAGTGCTTTGTTCAGAGAACCAATGTCAACCAAGAAAACTGCTAAAACAGCAGGCCGAACTGCCGCCAAGAAAACAACCAAGAAGAGTGAATCTCTCTTGGGCGGTCTTTTCACCAAACAAGCTAGTACTACTGCTCGTAAAAAACCTGCAAAACGTACAAAAAGTACAAAAGCCAAAAAAGCAGGTAGCTTACGTACCAGTGCTCATTCATCGAATCACTATCGATGGAGCTAGTCAAACAGAAGGCAATAAAAGCAAAGCCCTACAACCAATCGATGTAGGGCTTGTCTGATCAAAATTTATACTATTATTATCGCCGATTCAGCCTTGCACTCACCCTCCGTGTTCAGGGCATTGAACAGTGGCGGGACTTTACTGCTTAGCCCCTCTTGAAATAAGAAATTCAACTATTTCAGCATGATCCTTACAAGTAGCACGGCTTAGGGCCGTTGCGCCCCGTTGATTAACAGCATTAATATCTGCACCTCCATCAAGAAGAAGCCGCGCAATTTCTTTATCGCTTGCAACTATCAAAGCAGTATCTCCATATTTAGTTTCTGCATCCACCTCAGCACCTGCAGCCAGAAGAAGCTCCACTATTTCCTTATTTCCTTCTAAAGATGCCCAAATTAAAGGTGAATAACCAGGGTATTCCACATCGGGATATTCAAAATCTGCAGCACAAGTATGAGCACGTTTATCAAGCAAAAGCTTTGCCAATTCTCTATTGCCTTGTTTAGAAGCCCAGATTAATGGTGTATAACCACTCTGATCTTCATAATTAACATTAGCGCCATAAACTAAAAGAATCTTTACGGTTGAAATATGTTCATAACAAGATGCAAGAAGCAATGCTGTATCGGCATTCTGGTCTTTAGCATCAACATCAGCGCCACACTCTAAAAGGAGCTCCACTATTTCATCATAGCCTCTTTCAGCTGCCTCAATGATAGCTGTAGTGCCATCTTGATTAGCACGATCAATATTCGCTGGTATAACGCCTACGGATTCACTCTCTTGTTTGTACGTGTCATGTCCTAAAAGACCTTTTATTGCCTGAACATTACCCATTTTTGCAGCAAGAATGAGTGGGGTATTTCCAAAACAATCTTCCCAATCACTAAAAGGCCTACCTACCATAAAAAGCTCATTATCAACGTTTAAAAAAGCTTGAATTATTTCTTTTTTTCCATGATGCAAAGCTTCTCGAAAAATAGTAAAAGCATTTCTCACGTTATTCCTTATTAAACCCTGCGCAAACATTTTTAATTGATATGAATCAAGTAGATGATCCTTAAAATTGTTACTCACTTGAGAAAGCCTTAGAAAATCGGCATCGTTGGCGTTATAGGCAGCATAAGCAAGAATATGTTATCAAGGAACAGCTTTTCTTCTCATTGTTATCGCTTTCATTAGGCTTAAGCAAAGCGAAAATTATCCAGCAAAATTTATAAGCAACTCTATGAAAATCAGTCACTCTATGTTATGATATTCATAAACTATAGAAAGGAGTTTATGTTTATTTCTAGAAATTTGGAGCCAATTATTCGGGCCGGGGCTAAGCAAGTGCCCATTATAGCAATCATAGGACCAAGGCAATCAGGCAAAAGCACCTTGGCAAAAGACATGTTTCCCGATTACCTCTACGTTGATATGCAGGATGCTGAACTTTTTGAATTTGCTAATAACGATCCGAAAGGCTTCCTCAACAGCTACAAAAATAAGAGAGGCTTAATAATCGATGAAGCTCAATATGCTCCTAAGCTATTTCCCCAATTAAAGGTAGAAGCTGATAGGGATCCAAGGCCAGGATATTACGTTTTATCTGGCTCACAAAATTTTTTATTGCATGGGAATATTAGCGAATCCTTGGCCGGCCGAGTGTATTTCTACACATTACTACCTCTTTCAATACTTGAATTAAAGAATACCAATTTACTTGCTAAACGACCTGAAGATCAGATAATCAAAGGTTTCTATCCCAGAGTTTATCAGTCTTCGGTAAATATTCATGATTATTACGATAATTATATCGTCACTTATGTTGAGCGTGACATACGAACCATACGAAACATTGAAGATATTCATGTTTTTAAAAAGTTTATGCGATTATGTGCCTTGCGCATTGGCACTCTACTTAATGTTACTGAACTTGCTACAGCTTGTGGTATAAGCATTCATACCGCCAAAAGCTGGCTCTCATTATTGGAAGCAAGCTTTATCTTGTTTTTGCTGCAACCTTATCACAATAATTTAGGAAAACGAGCAATAAAATCACCAAAATTATATTTTTATGATGTAGGCCTGGCTACCGCTCTTATGAATGTTGATAAAGAAACGATCATACAAAGAAGGCAACTTTATGGAGCACTCTTTGAGAATATGATCATCGTTGATAGTATAAAAAATATACAAGCACAAGGCTCACGAGCCACACTGACCTTTTTTAGAGATACTAATCAGAACGAAATTGACTTGATCATTGAATCTAGTGGCAAAATGATACCTATCGAAATAAAAGCTTCTGAAACGATACAAAGCAAATTTTTTGATACAATGAGTTGGTTTCAAAAAGAAACAGGGAGCCAACAACTTCCTATCCTTGTGTATGGAGGTAACCAAAACCAGGTACGCACTTCGGGCAAGGTGTTACCCTGGACCGACACCGATAAAATATTCATGGGCTAAAGATAGAGCAAAGATTAATCCTTATGACCTTTGTCTGTAGCTAGCCAAGGCCTCAGCTGAACAAGCAGTTGCATTAATTGGGGCATTTGATAAGGTATAAATAAGTAGAATTAACGGGAAAGAGTATGTATCATATGCAATTTTTTTCAAAAGTAGGCTCATGCCTTTTTTCATCATTGTTTATGCTTTACCCTAGATCCAAACAAAGTCGGGTAGTTTTTCTTTTTTGGTGGGTAGTTATAACTATGGTCTATGAACATTACGCACATGCCATCGAGAATTCAAAACAAACAGTTGGGTTTCTTTTTGCCCACGGATTAGGCGGCAATAAGAACAATAAATATTGGTATCAGCCAGGCAATCCTCTCAATTGGGCCATTTTAGATGCACATGCCTCTAGCTTTGACTTTCCGGAAGTGCATAACAAAGACCCCAAGGTAGTCAATCTAGCTCAAGAGGGTGATATACAAGCCCTGGCACAAGCACATAGAGAACTTAGTCACCGTAAGGATCATCCGGACTCTCTGGTGCTTATGGGGCTTTCAAGAGGGGCATCAACCATAATCACTTATGCCGGGTCCCAATTGCATGCTAACGCATCTTTATTGCCTGTTAAAGCCTTAATACTAGAATCACCTTTTGATTCGGTTGAAGAGGTTATAGATTACTGGCTTAAACCTAGATATAGCCACAACTCTTCACCGTCGCAATCCGTCATCACCCCCTGTTATTATTCTATGTTTCCCGGATATAATAAACACGGGATAAAACCTATACAAGCTATAGCATCTATTGATAGAAATATGCCTTTGTTGCTTACTTGTTCAAAAAATGATGGACTCACTCCTGACAAAAGCTCCTTGGCATTGTATGCTGAAGCTAAAAAAACTGGTCATCCGCATTGCTATATCTTGGTGCTTGAAGACGGAAAGCATGCACATTATCAACAAGGTAAGAGCTCTCGCAAATATCTTACCACCGTACACGCATTTTATGAGCGATATGATCTTCCACATGATAAGCAATTGGCGCATGAAGGCAGGCCTCATCTGGCACTCTGCCAACCGTAAAAAATAAAGGAATCACTATGAGCATAGCAGCTGGCTTGGTCGGGCTACCGAATGTAGGTAAATCAACGCTTTTTAATGCGCTAACAAAATCATCGGTACCTGCCGAAAATTATCCTTTTTGCACGATCGACCCTCATATTGCTTGTACGGTCGTACCCGATGCACGGTTAGCAAAATTACAAGAGCACTATAAATCTGGTAAAATAATACCAACCAATGTACAGTTTGTGGATATTGCCGGATTAGTAAAGGGAGCAGCTTCAGGTGAGGGGCTGGGTAATCAATTCTTAAGTCATATACGAGAAGTTGATCTTATACTTCATGTACTACGTTGCTTTGAAGATCCTACCATAACGAGCACCCGAAATGAGTTTGATCCTCTTGAGGATTATGAGATCATTGCCACAGAACTTATGCTAAAGGACATTGAGTCTGTTGAAAAACGCAAAGTAAAAGTAGCGCAATCCATTAAGCAACATAAAGGTGTTCCTGCTCAGCTTAAGGAGCTTAACCAAGAAAATGAGCTTCTTGAAAAGCTGACCTTGGCTCTCAATGCGCTGAACCTACAAGAAGTTCAAAAGCTTATTGAACAGGGAATTGCAACAATCCCACTCATATCAGCTAAGAAGTTTCTCATTGTCGCCAATATCGCTGAAACTGAAATTCAGAATAGCGCTTATACAAAAAATAAGCATTATCAAAGCCTTGTACGTGCTTTTGGCAGCGACCGTGTAGTACCTATAAGTGCAAAATTGGAATTTGAGTTATCACAAATGGGTGAAACTGAAGCACAAGAGATGCGCTCATTACTTGATGTACCAGCTAATGGTTTAAATGAGATTATTGAAACTACCTATAAACGCTTGGGACTTATTAGCTTTTTCACCTGCGGACCTAAAGAAATACATGCCTGGACTGTTCGTGAAAATACCCCTATACGCAAAGCTGCAGGCGAAATTCATTCGGATTTGGAGAAAGGCTTCATTTGTGCAGAAGTTTTTAATGCTGATGACCTCTTTACCTTCGGCAGCGAAGCAAAATTAAAAGAAGCCGGCAAGGTTCGAACCGAAGGCCAAGATTACAAAGTACGAGATGGCGATATTGTTCTTATCAAATTTAATGTTTAACGTCTTTATCACCCAATATTTGCTTTTGAAATCTTCAAAAACCCTGTGCTCCATCCATTACCATTATTGACTAGACAGGCTTAGAACAGTATGCATGAATCTTCTTCCGATTGGCTAGCACCCCTTAATTCAGTAGGACGCCTCGTTAATTCAGTAGGCCGTCGCTTTATTTTAGTAGGGCGCCGCTTTATTTCATTAGTACTTTCCTTTATAAGTATAGTTTGAAGACTAACAGATTGACCCTCAGCAAGTTGCAATGCGCTCAATCCATTGCCATTGAGGATTTCAACTGATGCTCCAGAACAAATAAGCAATTTTACTATATCTTTATGACCTTGGCTTGCAGCAAACATTAAGGCTGTCATACCAGATCCAGCTTGTGCATTGACATTGGCTCCTAAAAAAATAAGAAGTTCCGCTATTTCGTAAAAGCCTCCCCGGCAAGCAAGCATCAAAGGCGTATGGCCATACATATTGACTGCGTTCACGTCAGCTTGAGCACGAAGAACAAGAAGGCTAACTATTGGTAAAGAGCCACCAAGTGCTGCATATAATAAAGCATTATCTCTATTACGATTTGAAATATTTACATCTGCTTTTTGACTTAGAAGTACAGTAACTAAAGAAACATTCTCTTTTCTGACTGCTTGCATTAACGGTGTAAAATCATCGCGATCAAAAGCATTAATATCATCACCAATAGCACCTTCCTCTTGCATGGAATAAGATAATCCAATAGAGCAACTTAATAATGCTAGAAATAATATTTTCATTTTTTCTCCTTTGATTAACGAGTAAATTTTATAATTATAGAGCTTATTGCCTTTCTAAACCAACATAATTTAATTCTAATAATATAGAATTTATTTGTAAATTCATATTTTTATAATAACAAATACCTCTTTAATGTCAATGTATTGTTTGAGACTTCCAGAAATCACGAAGCATCAATTTTCTTGAATTAACACTTTTTGCTCTCAAAATTATCGCCAGCAAGGTATGCTCTAATCTTCACCTACGTCAGCAAAGCACACATGATGGCACTTGTGGTTCAATAGCACCATGATTTATAAGTATTTTTTGAATACCAAAATGGTGTTGATCGTGGGCAAAATCTAAAGCAGTTAAGCCATTTACGTTTATTAAGTTAACTAATGCGCCTGCGTTGATGAGCAATTTTACTATATCCTTATGACCCATGCTTGCTGCTACCATTAAAGCAGTCGTACCTGTCTTAGTTGCTGCATTGATGTGAGTCCCTGCATTAATAAGTAGCTCTACTATTGGGGTAAAGCCCTCTTTTGAAGCCAGCATTAGAGCTGTTTGACCATGAGCATTAACGGCATTTTTATTAGCTTGAGCCTTAAGAAGTAGAGTTACTATTGCTTGATGCCCATTAATAGCTGCATGCATTAGTGCTGTTTCCCCATACATATTAGCTTTGTTTGGATCTGCTTTGAGCGCAAGAAGTAAGATAACCAAAGCAACGTTATTTTTTTTGGCTGCCCACATTAAGAGGGTGAAACCATCGCTATCAAAAGCGTTAATATCAGTGCCAGCTTCAGAAAGAAATTTGATGATGCTCTCTACGTTACTCGCAACAAACCGATTGATATCTTTCTCATCTGTTAGGATATCATCATACAGAAATGCTTTGACTAATTTAATATTATTTTTCTCAAGTGCTTCTAAAAATTCAGTGACTGCTGCTTGTGGGTGCGTCATTATATAGCGCTTTGTTATTTCTTTTTTTAAAAAAGGGTCGGTTGCCAGTTTGGAAAAATGTGAATTTACTAGTGCTAAAGTGCCGAGTTTTTTATAGATTTCTTTCAGACTGGTGGCTTGTGGGATAAAAGAAAAGACATAAAGAAGAAGTTCTTTGTGTAGGCTTGAAATGTCAGCAATTGCCTTTTCTTGATCAAGCATCGGGGCTTCTATTGCCTTTAACACTTGCGATGAAAAAATTAGACAAGCTAGTACTACGGTTATTTTAGATCTATCCATAATTGCATCCTCATTTTAAGTGGTAATTATATTTATATTTATCATAATAGCAATATTTTAATATAATTGCAAAAATTAATTTTTCAGCAGGTTCACTTCGAAGCTTTTTAGCAAAATCGAGCAAAAACAATAAGAAGCTAGAGCTAGTAATTTTTTATTGCAACTTTGCCATTAAAAGGCTCTATGATAAAAATAATGGTAAATCTGCATAGTGCATCGCCCCTCCCAAGCCTGTGTTACCAGGTAAAACATCTAAACTACTTGAAAGATTGAGCTCGAGTTTTTACAATTCCACCGGTTTTCTTGCCTATGCCCTAAAAAAACTATAGTCTCAAACAAAAATCAATGGATGTTGCCGATGCGTTATTACCATTTTTGTGGTATACTGCAAGTAGGTACTCGTTGGCCTATAAACATCAGTCATTGTAATCATTGGTCTTTTTAGGACTTTGCATGAAGAGAAAAAAAGGATATTTTTCCATATCAGCAGTTGCGAAGATGTTTTCTATCCATCAGCAAACAATACGCTTATATGAAAAAGAGGGATTGATAGCTCCGCGACGTTCTGAGGGCAATACCCGTCTTTTTTCAGAAGAGGACGTAAATCGGCTCGAGGAAGTAATTTATTTAACCCACAAGCTCGGCATTAACCTGGCTGGGGTAGAGATGATTTTACGCCTGCAAAAGCAGGTTAAAAAAATGCAAAAAGAGATGAATCTCATGTTTAACAATGCCCAGCATGAGCTTACCAAGGAGAGTGAAATGAGTAAAACTATCTTGAAAACGGCAGCAACTCGTTTGGCTTCGTTGAAGCAAGGGGCTACGACTTGCACTGAGCAAAAGCATTGGCTTGCTATCGAAGAAAATGAATCACCTAAAAGCAAGACTGGCAATGACAAGAAATAAGTAACAACTAAAAGGAAGATGTACTCATGTGGTTTAATCAGTTAAAAACAGTCATATTATTAGCAAGTTTATCTGGCATATTAATGCTTATTGGAGGCTTTGTAGGCGGAGCAAAAGGTATTACGATCGCCGTAATAATGTCATTAGTAATGAACGTTGTAGCGTACTTTTTCTCTGATAAAATTGTATTACACATGTATAACGCAAAGCCACTTGATACTATGCAGTACGGCTGGGTACGCGATATTGTAAAAGAATTAACTCAAAAGCAAGGCTTGCCAATGCCAACGCTCTGGATAGTTCAGACGCCTATGGCAAATGCCTTTGCCACTGGACGTAACCCAAACCATGCTGCAGTTGCTGTGACTACCGGCATTTTAGATATACTAGATCGAAATGAACTGCGAGGTGTTCTCGCCCACGAGATATCACATATTAAAAATCGTGATATACTAATTAGTACTGTTGCGGCCACTATGGCAACGGCTATTAGTTATTTAGGGAATATGATGCAATTCATGAGCTTTTCTAGAACAGGGGGAGACAGCTCTCAAGGTCGTAGGAGTGCCAATCCGATTGTACTGTTGGTGATGGCAATCTTGATGCCCATGGCAGCAACCTTAATCCAGTTGGCGATCTCACGCTCTCGTGAGTACCTTGCCGATGAATCGGGGGCTGAATTATCCCATGATCCTCTTGCGTTAGCATCAGCCTTGGAAAAGCTACAAGCAAACATTAAGTATGCGCATTTAGGCAATACTGATACGGCGCGGGCATCGACCGCACATTTATTTATTGTCAATCCGTTTACTGCTCAAGGGCTTGTTGCACTCTTTCAAACTCATCCACCGATGATACAACGAGTGTCAAGACTCCGTGCACTTTACGAGAAAATGATGCACAAACAATAAGGAATAGAACATGAATCAAGGACCGTTTGACAATGATAACCAATTTGTGGTTTCGTATGAGCTACTCTTGCTCTTTAGGTGGCTCCTTGAAAATGAGGAAGAATCCCTAAAGAAATTGATTAATAAAGCCCTGCACAATGGCTTTTATAATGAAATTGATACCATACCACTATCGTATGAGGAAGAATCACAAAATGAACTCCAACATACCTTAGTTGACTTTTTTTCATTACTGGAAACATTGCTCTATGAACTTATGAGCGAAAATGAGGTAAAAAGGGTTATGCAGCGATCGCTCATCCCTGCAATCGATCAAATTGACGCAACAGCATGTGATAACAATGCTATGGCTATTAGCATAGCTAAAGCTACGTCTGCCTATGAAGCTAACCCTCATGCAGATCCCAAGGATATTTTATGTAAGGAACTTCTTAAGCGGTGGAAGCCCGCTAAAGAGATAGTTACCAATTAACTAAGCAAACACCTTCGATAGGGGACAGGTGCAACTGCCCCCTATCGTTCTTTCATTTTAAATTCCATTTATTATTTTTTATTTTTTATAGAATTATTGCTTTATCAATTTTATTTTTGGTATTGTATATCTGAGATAAGAATTATTTTGGAGCTAAAAGGAATGAAATGAAAAGGTATGTGGGCGGACTGTTAATAATCTGCTTGCTCTTAAATTGGTATATAAATAGCTATAAGATTCAGGTAAAAAAAGAGTCTGTACAATCTGGTATCCCATTAGCTAAAAATACCAAATGAGCACTATTTTTGCATCTGAAAAAGTGCTTGACGGAGCTCATACAGGGGCAAGCCAAGTATTGCTGAGTATGAACCATGGAGCTCTTTAACAAATTGCATGCCAAACCCTTCTATGGTTAAAGCACCTGTCTGATCCAATAATCCGGTGTACTTTACATAATCTTCAATCCAATCATCAGGAACTTCAAAAAAACACTCGGCTGTTACTGCTTGAATAACTTGGTTTTCCGTTATCCAACCGTATGACGATCCTCTTCTTTTTTCTAAGCAAAAGCCAGTTGAAACACGACTTTTACCAGATAAGGCTTTAATCTGTGCTATTGCATCATCCTTATCTAAGGGTTTCGCATGAATTTTATTATTTTTATTTTGCGATAGAGTATCAGCCGTAAGAACATAGATTACTTGCCCATCCTGCGGTTCGGGTAATTGCGCGTGTTTCATTTTATATAAAGCAATGGCAACAACTAGAGCTTCTAGGGGCAATGTCCAATCGCAATCAAATTCATTCGCCTCTTGACCAATAATTTGAAAAGGAATTCGAGCTTGTTCAAGTAAATTTCTTCTAGAGACTGATTTGGAAGCTAATAGCAGAAGCTGAGATTCAAATTTTAGTTGGGCAGAGCAAGAGTTCATTTTAAGTGCGTACTACTGGTATTGTTTATTAAGCTATCTTTGCATGCTTGAAAGATAGCAGAACGGCTGAATTGTTCAAGAAAATTCTTTCAAGCTTCTTTGGTAATTTGACTTTACCTTAGATTAGTTATAGATTTTCAGGCAATACATTATCCAGGAACCTTCGATACACAGATAACAACATGTCCAAACTACTATGTCTTCTAACGCTCTGTCTAACGACTTTTAACTATACTTTTACCGTAAAAATTGATCTTGCCGCAGGGGTTGGCCCTGCTTGGAACCAAATACTTGCCACAGAGCATTTTACCGTTAACAACCAAAACAATGCACAAGCAAAAAGTGTTTTAACAGGTCTTGATAATCCTTGCGCTGCTCTATCTGCAGCGTTAAATTTCACTTTTTGTGAAAGGTTTTATTTAGAATTAGACATTTACGATATACTAGGTAATCGCGGGTCTATATTTTTAAATCAATCAGTCCAAGAAAGCCCATTTAACACTATCACTAATCTTGATGGACGCTTAAGCACAAATGTGTTTGAAGCAGCGGTTATAAGTGGCATAAATTGGCCGTTGTATGAAAAGATTTTCTTTACCCTCGGCGGAGGGTACCTTTACTTTCAAGCTAATCGACGAGCGTGCTTTCTACGAGATACGTTAAAATTACATCTGCATGATATCTTTCAAGGTGGTGTAGTAAAAGCTGGTCCTACAATAGCCATAAGCGAAAAAAGCAATGTACAATTTGTGTATTTATTTGGTATCGGTGGGCTTAAAACCAAAATACATCGCTTACCTCAGCACGATACAACTTTTTATGATTTTCCGTTATTTATGAACAATATTGTAATAGTTAGTGGGTCATACAGAGTTAATGAAAAGCTTAGCACGGCAATTGCGGCCATATGGTATATAGCTCAAGCTGTGAAAAATGGACGGGTTAAGCAGCCACCCGCTGATGCTGCTTTGTATAGTAATAGATTTGCTAGCTTCTTTCGGTCCCAGTTCTACTTCATGACGCTTAATCTAAACTATACCTTTTGATTGCTAGCCAAGTTTGCAATTTGCATAGTGCACCTTATCAAGCTTTGCCAACGGTTTATAACGCCAACAGCTAATAAGATGGTCATTGACCATGCCTACAGCCTGCATGTAAGCATAGATAATCGTAGGACCGACAAAAGTCATACCTCGTTTTCGCAGATCTCTTGACAAAGCATTGCTTTCAACCGTAGAGGCTGGTATTTCTGCTCGCGATTTCCAATGGTTTATAATGGGCTTGTTGCCGACAAAATTCCAAACATAACAATCAAAAGAATGAAATTCATGCTCAATTTGTAGGAAGACCTGAGCATTGTTACGAACGCTATAAATTTTCAATCGATTGCGAATAATTTCAGAATTTTGACGCAGTCGCTCTAGTTCGCTATCACTCATTGAAGCAACTTTGGCTGGATCGAATTTATAAAATGCTTTGCGATAGGCCTTGCGCTTTTTAAGGACCATTTTCCAACTCAGCCCGGCCTGAGCTCCTTCCAGAATAAGCATTTCAAATAAACCGCGCTCATCGTGGCGAGGAACTCCCCATTCTTTATCATGATAATCGGCAAAGAATTGCTCGCCAATTCCATTGCCAAAGCAGCGAATTCTGCCATCACTGCTTAATTTGCTTTCTCTGTTAATCACAGCTTTCATAACTTTTCTCCAGAGGCACTCAAACAACGCGTAATGGGCAGTTAAACCTTGTTTTGTCGATGCAGCTCTTCTTTGAATTTGTTGTAATAAGGAAGACTGCAATTATACATGTTTCTATAAAGTTCACGATGCTTAGCATTGGAAATTTCATCAAATGTCGGTTCTCCCTTACTGTCAAGAGCGTAGGTAGTAATGGGCTCAAAAGTTGTGCTTTGCAAAGCCCTATCAAACCAATATGAGCTAACCGTATTATTCCAAACGTGGTCCACAGGCATACTATTTGCTAATGGGTCCCACCTCAGCTGTTTTTCGTCAAAGGGAATCTGAGTATATAAGCAAAATTTTTCTACTGCAGCGCGAGGATTGCCTGCCAATTCATCTGCCATAAGAAGGAATGGTTTATGATGTGATTGTTTTTTGATTTCCTCATAAAACTCATAAAGCTTGTCATATCCTACCCAATCAGAAAGCTGTTCAAACATTTCAGGAAATTTCGTGTAAAAAGATATTAGGGTTTGATGAGGATTTCTGATTAAAAATATACAGTATGCAGCGCTTATGATAGTTTTGCCGATCGTATTCTTGAGCAGATATTCGCGAGCTGCATAGCACATCTCTTTTACAAAAACGATTTTGTAGCTGTTATAAGCATCAAGTATTTTCTTTTCAGCGGCTTTAAACGTTTTAGGCGAAGTTGGGTCGCATATATCCTGGGCAAACTGTGGTGTATGCACCAAGGTGTAGGCATCTACGCCCGGCTCAGATAGGACTACACAGTCATTTCGCGCTTCCATCATGCGATAAAAAATACTTGACAAGGATCGTGGCGTGGAAATGAGAACTATTAACTTATTCGGTACAGCTTTTTCCTGTGCACTACCTTCAAACACAAGAGAAAGCAGTAATAATAAGCAATAAGCTGTCATGATGATTCCTCATACGGCATAATATTTTATTATATTATGCTATAACAACAATTCTCACTTGTCAAAACATCGATGGGAAGCATGTATAGGAACACCAGTATTTAAGGAGTGTGCTTTTTATCAAGCATATGGCAACCAGAATAAAAAAATGCATTCTAGTGTATAAAAACTCTTGCCTATGGTATAATAATAAGAAAACATACTATGTAGGGTCCTTAGATGAAAAAATTACCAATTGGTATAAGTGATTTTAAAAAGCTCATTGAAGATGGCTATTATTACGTCGATAAGACGCTTTTCATACAAGAACTTACTGAAGTAGCCGGAGAAGTATTACTGATTACACGTCCGCGTCGATTTGGTAAAACGCTTAACCTTTCTATGTTACGGTATTTCTTTGAGAAAACAAACTCCGATACCAGTTACTTATTTGCCAATAGCTCAATCTGGCAACAAGCCGATTATAGAAGTTTACAAGGCCAATACCCTGTTATCTCATTAACATTCAAAGATATTAAGGAAGATACTTGGGAAAGTGCTTACAAAAAAGTAAGAGAAATTATAGCAAAAGAATTTAACCGTCATCTCTCTATCATTCAGGACAGTCTTTCGGACTATTACTTAAAAAAATATATTGCTTTGTCTATGGAAGAAGCTGATGAAGAAAGTTATAGCACAAGTCTTTTTTTGCTAACTGAAGTTTTACATACTTATTACAAAAAGAGGGTTATCGTCTTAATAGATGAATATGATGCCCCGATTCATGAAGGCTATACCCATAAGTACTATCCTGATGTAATTAAATTTTTTCGCTCAATTTTTACCTCGGTATTTAAAGACAATGTAAACTTAGAGCGAGGCATATTAACCGGGATCTTACGAGCTGCTAAAGAAGGAATTTTTTCAGGGCTTAATAATCTTTCAAGCTATACCCTCACCAATACTCAATTTCAAGACAAGTTTGGTTTTACACAACTTGAAGTCCAACAATTGCTGCAGGATCGAGATCTTTCAGACAAGCTTTCAGATGTTCAAGCGTGGTATAATGGTTATTTATGCGGCAAGACAACTATATACAATCCTTGGTCATTACTCAGATGTGCCCAAGAAAGAGGCTTATTGCAACTTTATTGGGTAAATACAAGCAATAATGCTCTTATTAAAAGTCTTATTGCTCTAGCCGATATAGGCGTCAAAGCAGATTTAGAATTATTGCTGATGGATAAAACAATCGACAAGGAGATAGAAGAAGCTGTAATTTTTCCCAACATTGAGCACAGCCCTACGGCACTATGGAGTCTCTTATTGTTCGCAGGCTACCTAACCTATACAAAGCTCGAGCTTCAACGAGGCAAAACCATATGTACCTTAGCTATCCCTAATGAGGAAATCAAAATACTGTACGAAAGTCTCATTAAAAATATTTTTGAAACAACACTCACAGAATCTACAGCTCACAATCTACTAACCGATTTAACAACTGGCGATGTGGCATCATTCGCTCAACTGTTGCAAGAATTTATTAGCTCAAGTATGAGTGTCTATGATGTGCCTGGCAATGAGCCTGAAAAAAGCTATCATCTTTTTGTGCTTGGGCTTCTCGTGATGCTGTCGCATGAGTATGAAATAAAATCTAATCGCGAGAGTGGTCTTGGCAGATATGATATCATGATTATCCCAAAAAAACATGCTAAGCTTGGGATTGCTATCGAGTTTAAAAAAGCCACAGCGCAAGAAACTTTAGAAATTGCTGCACAACGGGCATTAGAGCAAATTAAAGAAAAACGATACGTTCAAGAGCTCAAAGATAGAGGAGTAACAAACATACTATTGCTTGGCATAGCTTTCATTGGCAAACAATTATTTGTAGCTTCCGGATATCCAGAAAACTTAGAAATCTAATGTAGGAACATTATCTTATCAGCTTCATAAAATGCCTCACTAATTATGTAAAACAGTTTATGGATAGATCGATATAACGAAAAAGGGTAAGCTCACCAGTCTCATCAAAGGCGCAGGGCTCGGAACCAAATCTTTTTTGGGACATTTACATCTTTCTGCTTTTCATTATTTTCAAGCTTTTTATTCAACTCACCATTCATTTTTCCAGCCAATGAAATGATGTTTTGCCATAACATCTTGCAATAGATGTCGATGCTGTAAAACGCCTGGATGAAGATCCCTAAAATCTCTATGCGCTTTTTCAGTAAAATCATCAAAATTCGTTTCCATCTCTAACTCTTTTCCATTAACGTCAATAAGGGTTAGATAAACTGCACATCCACGATTATAACGAGAACCCTTTTTAGGATCGGCAAGATATCTTTCATCAGGAACCAATTGCCAAAATATCGATTGCACTTGTAATGGCCTATAACCATCCCAAATCTTGATTCTATATCCTAATGCGGTGAATTCTTCAGATGCACATTTAAGGTCTAGAGCAACATGCTCGATCAAATAGCATTTTGCAACGGGATATATTTTCATTTTTGTAAAATTATCGCTAGTTGCATATTTAATGTCTAATTCGATATTTGGAATTAAAAGCTTTACTTCAACCAAATGATTTGCTTTATCCATGAGCTTATTTGATTAAACATTTTAGGGAATTTTAATATCTATTGAGTATATCGTGTTCTTTGTATTAATCAACATGGTGAATATCCAGACATGGGTCAAAAAATTACCGACCACTTAAAGGAGTGGAGGTTTCTTGGGAACGGCCGATAATGATAAGCATGATATGATAGCACTGTTGAATTGCCACCGCCTTAGATTTCTTCATTTTAATCTGCTATACTTTTTCTATGAAAAGATTATCAAAAGATCATATTGCCGATATAGATGGCCCATTATTAGATACAGTTAAAGTCAATTTTGCTGACGCAATTAATTTTAATCAATATCCTTTTTCTTTAACTATAATTAAAAATTTAAAGAATATTACATTTTCGACACAGGTAACCTTTCTTGTTGGTGAGAATGGTACAGGCAAGTCAACCATTCTTGAGGCTCTTGCTAACAAGGCTGGCTTTGGTGCCGAGGGCGGCAGTAAGAATATTAATTTTAAGACATTGCAAGAAAAAACATATACTGGTGCCCAACTTCTTGCTGAACAATTAACGCTCTCTTGGAGAAATAAACCTAAGAATGGATATTTTTTTAGAGCGGAGAGTTTTTTTAATGTTGCTAATTATATCGACTCTATAGCAGCCTATGATGCATATGGAGGAAAATCACTTCATGAACAATCGCATGGAGAAAGTTTCATGTCATTTTTTAAGCATCGTTTAGGTAATAGTGGATTCTTTATATTTGACGAGCCAGAAGCAGCACTTTCACCGCAACGGCAACTATCATTAATGGTTATTATCCATGAAATGTGCAAGAATTCCAATTCTCAATTTATTATTGCAACGCATTCACCAATACTTTTGGCATATCCTGATTCGACTATTTATTCTTGTGATTCAGATGTCTTGGAAAGCATTGCATACGCTGATACAAAACATTATCAAATTACAAAACATTTTTTGGATAATCCTAGTCGCTATTTGCATCATTTATTTAACAACTAGCTTAACAAGCCAGAAAAGCTAACCAGAACTTTTTGATCATGAACTTTTACAATGGCTTAGGGAAAAGGAGAATTCACATGGCTAATGCTCAAAAAGTACTTGCTGACTTTTTACAACAACCAGAAAAAGACATTTCTTGCACAGAATTATTCGGCGGATCTGAAGAAGGCACCATCTTCAAGTGTACTCATCAAGAATCAAACTATGTGATTAAATTTTTTACTAACCAAGAAGCGGGCAAGAATGAAATTGCATGGACACGGCATGCTAGCAAGCTTGGCATTGGTCCAAATTTTTTTTATGCCGATCCCTATGGTTCTCACATGATCACAGCATTTGCCCAGGGAAATTCATTAGTTATCGCCATGGTAAACTTACATGCCATCATTAGATCTATTGCCGCAAACCTTGCCAAGCTGCATCATTCTTCTGCGCCATTTGCACATGCATCCGATCTATTTGAGCGGATTGATACAAAATATAAAAAATTGCACAGATCAGGAAACCTCAAAGATATTCTTGAAACCAAATGGCACACGATTAAAAAGATTGAAGCACAAATTAAGCACGTTTCAGGGACACCAGTACCATGCCACAATGATCTTAATTGGGGCAATATTTTTGCCGACAATAATCGAGTAGCTTTCATAGATTGGGGTGATGCCGCGCTCGGAAACCCCTATTATGATATCGCAGCCTTTTTTGTATTGAACTGTGTAAGCACAGAAAATGAGAAGCTCTTTTTCGAACAGTATAATTCTGAATTATTAAAGCCGCAGTGGCAAACGTACATTCAATCTCTTAAGCAGATGGTCTATTTTGAATTTGCTCTTAATCTTTTATTAGGTGTGCAGGCAGGCAAAAAAGGGCTACTTGAAGTGCAGGAAACCCCGAATGTTAAGCACCTTAGCTACTATCTTACTAGTCTTGCCAAAAAGGAAGTAAAAGTTGATAGTGAATTTCTTTATCAGATGGCCATTGCTTCATTGGCCTTGCTTTAGTTATGCAACAAAAGCATCTGCAACACGGTGCGAGCAGAGGATTTTGAATGATAATAGCCTTATGCTATCTTTATAACTATAAATGACTATCATTTTACTACTCGCTCAATAATAAATTTTTTGAAAGCTTTTATGAATAACCTACTCATAGATACGGCACTTGTGCGCAGATTAATAGATTCTCAGTTTCCTCAGTGGAAACATTTGGAGGTAAAACCAGTTGCTCATGGTGGATGGGATAATAGGACTTTCCATCTGGGTGATAAAATGATCGTGCGCATGCCAAGCGCCCAAGAGTATGCAGGAAAAGTTGAAAAAGAGCATAAATGGCTACCCATTTTAGCTCCGTTATTGCCATTACAAATTTCAGTGCCTTTAGTAATCGGCAAACCAGCGCATGGCTATCCATGGCCATGGTCAATCTATCGCTGGCTCGAGGGTGAAACGGCTGGCTATGCGTATATACCTAATAAGCGTGACTTTGCCAAACGCCTTGCGCAATTTCTCGTTGCTCTTCAACAGATTGATGCTACTAATGGTCCAGTACCTGGGTTAACAACCGACCGGGGTGGTCCTTTGGCTATCTATGATGATGAGACTCGGCAAGCACTTGCTATCTTGAAAGATAAAATCGACATTAAAGCCGCAACTGAAGTTTGGCAAGCAGCACTTGCGACAACGTGGAACAAGCCACCAGTTTGGGTGCATGGAGATATTAGCCTTGGCAACTTATTGGTGCAAAATGGCCAATTAAGCGCCGTTATTGATTTTGGTGGTTTGGCAATCGGCGACCCTGCATGCGATTTGGCCATTGCCTGGACCTTCTTCAAAGGCGAAAGTCGAGAAATTTTTCGCGCAACGATTAATCTTGATGAAGGAACATGGGCTCGAGGACGTGGCTGGACGATATGGAAGGCATTGATTGTTGCCGCTGGCCTTTGCCGAACCAACACCATTGAAGGCAAACAGTGTTGGCAGATTGTTGATGAAGTAATTGCTGATCACAAGCACAAGACATTGTTATAATAGGAATTACCACATGAGCAAACCCACAACAATATTTCTCATTCGCCATGGCCAGACCGATTGGAATTTGGCGGGGAAATTGCAAGGGCATGCCAATATTCCGCTTAATGCCACTGGCAAAGCGCAAGCGCAAAAAATGGCGCAGTTTCTCAAGAAAAAGCAAGCTTCTCTTGCCGCCCTTTATTCATCTGACTTGCAGAGAACTCATCAAACAGCCCAGGAAATTGCGAAGCTGTTTGCATTAGAAATTATACTTGCCGCCGATCTACGCGAAGGGTATCTCGGCAAACTTCAAGGGCTTACTAAAAAAGAATACTATGATCTTTATGGGCCTAAACCACTTATATGTGAAGCATTACCTGAAAAAGTTGGTGCTGAACCCCGCGATCAAGTAGTGGCACGCGCTATGAGCTATCTTCATATGATTGTGCAAAAACATAAAGGTCAGCACATTGCAGTCGTAACTCATGGAGGATTACTCGGATCATTAATCAGCCATTTAGGACATAATGTAGACGAGTTGCCAGCATTAACAAATGAATTCCATTACTACATTCATTTGGCATGCAGATCGCAAGATTTTTGTTTTTGAATCGATTGAACATGCCTAAAAGTTTGGTGGGGAGTTTTTATGAGAAAGCATCTTTTGTTAATTTTAGTTTTATTGGTTGCAGGCATGAGCAGCTTTTTAATTTTTTACCGTTTTCAAAAGAGAGATGGCGGCACAACCGAAATATCTCGAAACAATAAAGACTTGATTATAGAACGCGCACTCGCACTCGAGCTTCCTTCCACAAATACTATTGTTTCCCAGGAAGCAAATGCAGTAAGCAAAGAAGCTTTCAAAAAGGTTCAAGAAGGCAATTATGAGGAGGCCATTAATATAACACTTTCTGGGTTAAAAAAATTTCCCAAGGACTTCACTCTTCAATCCGATCTTGCAGCACTCCTTGGTGACTGCTCAGAAAATACTACTGCTCCATTAAAAGATAGGATGATCCAAAAGTCAAAAATAATGTTTGATGGGCTCGTAAAAGAAGCAGATGGCCAGCCGAAAGAAGCATTTTATTCATTTAAAAATGAGTATTATTTTCGCTTTGCCATGTATCGTAAACAATATGAACTTGGGCTTATGAGAGTCGCAGATTATTGGGGAACTAACGAATGGGCTTCCATCGGATTTAACGGCTATTATAGCCAAGGAGTTGGTGCATCTAACTATGCCCGAAAACTCCTAGAACAGGGAAATCAATCACTCGCTCTTGATTATGCACAAAAAGCATTAGTCGCCTGGGCCCAATATTTTTCTTATGAAAATGATTATTACAATTCCTATGTTCACTATGCTCTGGCTCTTGGAATTATTGGCTATAAAGAAGAGATGATGCGAGCATTACAGCGAAGTGCTTCTATTATTAATCGTGATCTAAGCTATCATGAATTCAAA
Organism: uncultured bacterium; assembly: GCA_963706585.1. Taxonomy (GTDB): domain Bacteria; phylum Babelota; class Babeliae; order Babelales; family Babelaceae; genus MFD02248-292. The sequence continues at coordinate 803,983 of OY970169.1, read as the reverse complement.
GAAGTAATAAATTTTATTGAAGGAATTGAACAAAATACCCGACCACATTAACCAATAGACCTAAAAGGTGGCTTTAGTACTTGCAATAACATTGCAGGGTTTTAGCATTATAGAAAGCAAGACTTGCAAGATTGCTTTTAAATTTTCTTCGTAAACCCCCTGCTTTCCCTCATTTTAAACGAGTACCGTTTGGCACAGGAAATAATGGCACAATAAGTTGTAAATTTCTTGTGCATCTTGAGCCGTAAGAATCATACCACTTGATTCAATACACATAAGCGTTCGTGGCGCTAAATTAAATACAAAAACCGCTTGACGTCCCTTTAGTTGTTCTTTCGCGTAATGCTTTCGTATACCAGAACAAATTTGTCTTGTATCATATTCAGCAAAATCTACATCTAGTCGATATAATTTATCAGATCGATCGATATCATCGACATTTTCCATAGAGCCTACTAAAAGCCACAACATTTAAAAAACCATCAATAGACAGCATATTCATAAGTATCTTTCACTATGACCTTATTCACCTTATCCTTATGCTTGACAAAAAACTTTTTACACTTAGCAATAACGCGTTTAACATCATGTTCACTAATATCCAGATGTGTTACCAAGCGCACTCTATTGCCTACTGGTATAATAATACCCTCATTCTTCAAATATTCTCTTAATAGCCCACTAACATTTAAAATCGAGACAAAAAAAATATTAGTTTGAAGGTCTGTTATTTCAACTGATAATTCATCAATCTCAGAAAGACCCTGAGATAATAATAATGCGTTATCATGATCTTGCTTTAAACGGGACACATTATTTTTAAGCGCATAGATACCCCCAGCTGCGATAAAACCAGCTTGTCGCATGCCACCACCAAGCATTTTACGCCAATGACGTGCCTCATCCATTACATCTTTTGATCCACATAATAATGATCCAATAGGTGCACCGAGTCCCTTGGATAAGCAAAATGATACAGTATCAAAGTGTTTTGTTATTTCTCGAACCACAACACCGCATTTCACTGCTGCGTTAAAAACACGAGCACCATCTAGATGTAAAGCTAAGTTATTTATTTTACAAAAAGTCTCTGCTTCTTGTAGATAAGATAAGGGTAGTACCTTGCCCATATGTGTATTTTCCAAGCAAAGTAATTTAGTCCGCGCATGATGATAATCATGAGGCTTGATATGAGCTTTAACTTTTTTTAAGCATAATGTACCATTATTTTCGAAATCAAGTGGCTGCGGCTGAATACTCCCTAAAACGGCAGCACCGCCACCTTCCCATTTATATGTGTGCGCCTGCTGTCCAACAATATATTCATCCCCGCGCTGACAATGAGCCATAATACCTATGAGATTAGATTGCGTTCCTGTTGGTGCAAAAACTGCAGCTTCTTTACCACATAGTTCTGCCGCATATGCCTCAAGCCCATTTACTGTTGGATCTTCACCTAAAACATCATCCCCAACATCAGCCTCAGTCATAGCTTTAAGCATTTCAGAAGATGGCTTGGTAACTGTATCGCTCCGTAAATCTATAATTTTCATGCCCCAACCTTTGTTATAGAATAAATTATTTACAATTTTAAATACCTATTATCAAAATAACACGGCAAGACGCATTCCTTTAGGTGGGGGTAGATGTCACTTTTTCAATTTTCTGTAAAATTTCTCGTGTGTCCCTAATGATATTAAGACGAGTTTCTTTTCTTTCGGATACCACCTATAAGATAATAAAGTTAACTGATTAACCATGTAAAATTTATAAACATGAACATCAGCTAAATCACCAGTTTTAAGATTGCCACATTGTGGATCATTAGAAATTTCCATTATGGCAGCATCTAATTCTATTTTTTGATTACTATGTAATTTTTTTATTTTCTTAGTAAATTCTAATGTTTTTAAAATTTCCATTAATTATTTGCACCGAATACATAAGGTTCAACTTTTTCTAATTCTATTTCTTCAATGCCGATTAGGATAGATTTAATGAATTCAAAGGTCAAATCAGGATTTTCTTCGGCAATTCTGCCAATTTTTGCCCAATGTTCAATTTGGCCGGCAATAGATCTATTCAAAACCTTTGACATTAACCGAGCTTCAGCAACAATGCTTTTTGATAATTTAACTGTAGACATAAGGTTCCTTTCCGGGAGTTTTAATTTTATAGTTACAGTATAACACCATTGGTTTTAAAATGCAATAAATAGTTTAATAATGCAATATACTCCAGAAAAGAACCCTTATTAATATGATATCTCCCCTAATGGAAGGGGCTTCTCGATTCACAGGCTACTGCTTCTGAAAAAAAGATGACGCAAGCCTCCACAAGAAGAGACGGTATAACCAGATGCCTTGAGCAGATTTGCTCATTAATGTCCTTTTTAAAGGACGCAGATTCAGCATCGAAGTGCATAATTAAAAATAGGCAAAAATCAACTTCACCAATATTTTTATGCTTGAGCAATAACCCGACTTAAGCCTTAAGCATTATTTTGCTTTTTCAAGGCAATTATTCAATTCAAGGGAGTTTTGCATAAAGGAAGCTTTATAAAGCATATAACAAAAATATTGACATTATTTGCTAAACATATTAAACTAAAAATAGATTTAAAATATAAAAAATAGTAATTAATTATCGAGGAATAATATGAAAAGGCTTATATCGTTTTTATCGGTTATATTTACCTTATGCATGCTCTGTGGTTGTGAAGAAAAAGAAGGTTCAATTTTGCCCAAACCTACAGGGCAATTTGAAGTTGGACGAACGTTAGCCCATCTCACTGATTCAACACGGCAAGACCCACATTTTTTCCTGAGGATAAACGCGAGCTTTTGCTTCAGGTATATTATCCAGCTGAAACAGTAGCACCTCATTCTTATGCACCTTATACCTCTCCTGAATATCTTGCATTTTTAAAAGAAGAACTTATCACCTTTGGTAAAGAGCTCGGTGATGTTGATCAACCTAAATTAAATCAACTTGATTCATTAACATCGCATTCTCTTGAAAACGTTATCATCTCTTCTTCTAAATCAAACTATCCAATTATACTTTTTGCACCATCATGGGGAGCACCAGTTTATCAATATTCCACAATATTAGAAGAACTAGCAAGTCATGGATATATAGTAATTGGCATCAATTTTCCTTATCGCACAGACCCTGTGATATTACCAGAAAATCGCATTATTATTGGAGAAAAAGTTCCAGAAGGTGCTGATGAGGATGCACGTCAAAAACGAACTTTGCAGCGATTAAAAGAGCAAGATATTTGGATTCAAGATATACAATTTGTTCTTGATGAGATTGAAAAATGGAATACAAAAGCTGATAGCAGATTTTTTCAAAAAATGGATCTTGCTCATATTGGTATTTTTGGTCATTCGTTTGGAGGTAGTGTAGCCGCAGAAGTATGTCGCTTAGATCAAAGATGTTCAGCAGGAGTCGTTGTTGACAGCCGGTTATGGTATCAAGAGAATTCAATGGAAATGTTAGAATATAATAAACCCTTAATGTTTATTTTATCTGGGGCGCATTCCGAAAGAACAAAAAAATCGATTCAAGATGTTTTTGAGCGCATCAAAGTCCCTACTTATTTAGTAGATATCCCAACAGCTGATCATTTCTCATTTATGGATGTCTTTTTGCTGGCTTATTGGCAAAAATTTAGTGATGAGGTAAAACTTGAACCAATAAAAGGTGTTAATATTACACGAATATTGCTTACTGATTTTTTCGACCGGTATTTAAAAAATAATATTGATAGCCAATTGGCACTTTTCAACATTTCGAGCAAATATCCTGAAATCGATATTAAAGCGCGTAATTTAGAAGATTAGACCTTTAAGTAAGTATCCCAATAGCAGTGGTTGCAGCTGTCAAAGCTCTCATTTTGCATAAAATATGCATTACAGAACCTAAATACAAAGGGAAAAATGAAATTGCTAAAAAAAATCATTATACTACTTGGGATTTGCGCTCTTGCATATAGCGTTTACGACGTTTATCAGAATAGATACAAATTTAGCGATTTAGTTCATTATAATGAAGCAGAAAAAATATACGCACAAACTAAAGATCAGAGAAAATTTGAAAAATATAAAGAGCATTTGCAGGACTATTATACCAGCGGTGCATATGAAAATGATATTCGGAAAATAAGCCAAGGAGCAGAAAAATGTTTTTCTGCGATTCCTGTAACTGATGATTCCATAATTATTTTTGATGTCGATGATACTGCACTTTATAATTGGCATTTTAAAGGTGATTTTATTTGGAACCAACCAAAATTTTCAAAAATGAAGCAACAAAAATTTAAACCAGCTATCGAACCAATATTGAAGTTATATAACTATTTACTAAATAGGGGTTTTAAAATAATTTTTATTACTTCAAGAAGTGACAATGATTATCAAAATACCCGTCATGAACTATCTCATGCAGGCTATTCAAATTTTTATAAACTTATTCTTATGCCAACTAAACTGGCTTTCGATCCTAGCATAAAGACGGCAGCCTGGAAATTGGACGTAAGAAAAGAACTTGCACAAAAATACAATATTGTTGGATCTGTTGGCGATCGTATGGCAGATTTTGTGGGGGGATACACAGGTTATATAGTAAAAATACCTAATTATCTTTACTAAGATTATCTAGATCAAAATTACAGGATCTGATTTACTTTATCAAAATAATAGTAGGTTTATTACTATTCATTGCTTAAGCCGTGCTGATTAACAACATAAAATCATCATCCAACTCAAGCTTAATTAAAAAAACCTCGGCAATTTTGTAAGTTGTTCAAGAGTCATTGTCGCCATCTAAGTGGCTTTTAACATTGATTTTTCAATCATATCCGCTGCCAAATTACCTGATTGACAGGCAGCTTCCATTGTTCCTGGTACATCAAACAATGTTGAGGCGTGTTCCCCAGTAAAATAGAGTTGTTGATTAATGGGAGCAAAAAGAGTTTTGACCGTTATACCATCATCTGTCTGCAATGCAGTAAATAATGTCTCTTGTCCTGGTGCAATATAAGAATATGTGCCTTTAGCAAATGGATCATTGGGCCAGCTATATCCCACTGGGCCAGAATATCTAACAAATGATTCATCGCATGCATAAGTCGGTGGCTGCCCAGGTAAAGAACTTTGTTCAAATCCAGAGGCAAGAAGTGCCCCTGCTTGAGCATATGTTTGAGTAATGGTCTGTGGCCAAAATCGACTCGCTTGCCCAGTGAAATAGAGAGTGATCATTGTTTCAACAAATGTGAAGATGCCAAGACGATCATTAACAAAGATTGTCGACGTGGGAAAACTTCCAGAAAGAGGGACTATGATTTTAGCATTGTTTCCATTATGAATACTTCTGATCGCTGTAAGCCTGTCTGCTGGAATGACTTTCTCGCTAAATACAATGTCATTATAGACTGGACAAGGTATTGCAAGAACCAAAATATTGGCTGTTGTGGTAGAACCATTTTTAAATGTAAGAATATATTGGTCTTGCTTATTTTTTGTAATTGATACCAATGGCATTTCCATATGAATTCTGTTACCAAGTTTTTTGGAAAGTGCTTCAGGTAGTTTGCTATTACCGTCATTAATACGGGCATAAAGAGTATCATTGTTTTGATGAGCTGCACAAATGCCGCCCCGGATCATATAATATAAAGTTTCAACGTATGAACAAGACAACTGATCAACTGCAGCTCCTTCGTATCCAGCAAGTCTTGTGCTAAAGTATGTCTTTAATAGGTTATCTGATTTGAAAAGTCGCTCAAGTACATCACGCATAGATACAGAAGTTTTTTTAATAGCATACAACTGGTCTTTGAGCGTTTCTAAATTGAAGTTCTGCTTTTTAATCAGTTCATCCACCGGCAATAGCATATTGTTGTAATGAAAGACATGATTAAAAGATGAGGCACTGTGAAATAATTTCAATCCGAGCTCTTGTAGCAACTGATGGATATTGGCAGCACTACCACCATCGGCAATATTTTCTCCACCAAGCTCTGCAACATTGTCATTAATAAAAGCTGATAATATTCTGCCCCCAACACGACTTCTCGCTTCATATACATGAACATCAAAGCCTTTTTTGTGCATACGATATGCTGTTGTCAGACCAGCAAGCCCGGCTCCAATGATAACAATTTTTTTGGAAGGCAACTTCACGGCATTACCTCCAGAGCAAACATGTGACATGCTAGACCATGCGCATATAATCGCAAAAAATATACTCTTTTTCACAGGACACACTCCGAAGTATTTCGTTTCGCCCACTCATAAAAAATTCCTTTCAATAAACAACCTGCCATTATAATTAATATTCTAGGAGGTTTTTAAAGAATTGCAAAGATGTCTTGATTCAATACATATGAGACTGCTGATCAAAAATATTTGCTGATTTTTGATTGTATTTTAGCCATCATTTTCCTCAGTCATTTTAGATTTTTTCCCTTGTTTTATTTTAATTTTTTCTCAAGTTCAGTTGTCCAATTTCTGGGGCACTATACTTCCTATCTAACTAGATCAAGATAAAATACAATGTTATACTTGGTATTAATTGTTGTAAAATGAGGCGAAGCTATTGGGAAAAGATCCTGAGTGTAAGAAAAAAATACTGTTATAATCAAACAAGAAAAAATGAACACTATAACCATAAGAGCATTAGAACAACAAGATCTACCTCAAATCAATCAATTATTCATTGAAACTGTTCATGCTATAAATTCTCAACATTATACAAATGAACAACTATTAGCATGGGCCCCGCTAGATAAACAATTTACAACCTGGGAACAGGCCTTTACTGACCACATTGTATATGTTGCAGAAACAAATGGCACTATTGTTGGATTTGGCGATATAACAAAAGATGGCCTTCTAGATCATCTTTACACGCATAGGAATTTTCAAGGCCAAGGCATTGGAAGCGCCATCCTAGCAAAACTTGAAGAAACTGCCAAAGAATTGGGTGTAAAAGAATTATATACTGATGCAAGTTTCACTGGTAAACAATTTTTTGCAAAAAAAGGCTTTACTATAATCCGCAAGCAGGAAAAATATCATAAGGGTTTTACATTTGTAAATTATATCATGAAGAAAGAGCTTTAGAAAATTGATAAGCAATGATTGATCATGCAGTTTTTTATTACTGTTGCTTTTCATTTTTTTGGCTTGGATTATAACAAGTATTACAATTCTGTCAGCAGTGCAGTTCAGAATTTCTGCAGGCTCAACTCAATAGTTTAATCTGTCAATTTTGTCAATGAGTATTCCAAGCAGCTCACATTTACAATAATTATCAAAATGCTAAAACAATTAATTTTTTCGCAATAAATCATCATTCGCTCGAGTAATAGACCATTTCTGGAAAATTTAAGCCATTTTAGTAAAAAGTTTTGGATTGCAAAATCTTGCGAAAAATGCAAGAATATAAGAATGAAAACTTTGCAAGCTTATATTCAAAATTTATTATCGTATGGAAAGCATTTCTTTTCCCAAAAAAATGCTCTTGCTGCTCTTAACATTAGCGAAAATCAATTTTATTATCAGTTCTACCGACTTTCCCAAAAAAAAGTAATAAGAAGAATTGCTCCTAATTTTTATATGATTATTCCAGCAGAATATCGAGCTTTGGGATCACTACCTCCGAGTTGGATAGTTGATTCACTCATGAATTATCTCGGGAGAAAATATTATATAGGTCTTTTGAGCGCAGCTTCTCTTTATGGAACTACTGAACAACAACCAATGACCTTTCAAGTAATAGTTGATAAAGCAACTAGAAAAATTAAATTACCTCGAGGCGGGATTGATTTTCATACAAAATATGATTGTGCTCAGTCCGAAACTGATCGTATTAGCTTCCCAACAGGATATGCTACTATATCAACCAAAGAACAAACGATGGTTGACCTGGTTCATTATTATAAAGCATCTGGTGGCCTGAGTAATGTTGCTTTAATTATTAAAGACCTCGGTTCCGAGTGTAGCGCTAAAGCCTTGGAGCAAGTAATCAACAAAAAAGAGGAAACTGCCACGCTCCAACGCTTGGGATATCTTCTTGAACTAACTGATCATCCAACTCTTGCTGATGTTATAGAGCGAAACCTTTCTAAGCGTAATCATTTTTACATTTTATTTAGGCCGGATTTTCATGAAAAAACAGGCGAAAGGCTTAGTCGATGGAAATTAATTTTAAATGATTCTGTAGAGTTATCATGATACCTAAGATCTACTTAGCCGAATGGACCCATGTTGTATCATGGCAAGAAGAAAGACAGATTGAGCAAGACCTTATTATTACTACAGCTCTTCTTAGATTGTATGCCAACCCGATCCTGAGAAACTACCTAGCATTTCGAGGAGGAACAGCACTCAATAAGCTTTTCTTTACAAAACTTGACGAGGTCTTCTTTTGCTAAATATGCACCAATTAATTCGGCTGGTAAACCTGAAGAAGAAAGTGAGCTCATATCATGATAAAAACAAAAAAAAATATCAATAGCAACAATCCAGAAGCTATATCAACAAAAGAATACGGTCAAACACTAGCAGATATTAAAAATCAAGTTCAGGAAGCTCAGATTAAGGCTGCTCTTTCCGCAAATAAGGAGTTAATTAAGCTTTATTGGTCAATAGGAAAGACCATAACTGAAAAGCAAGAAAAAAGTGGTTGGGGAACAAAAGTCATTGAGCAACTTGCTTGCGACCTTCAAAATTGTTTTCCAGGTATAGAAGGATTTTCACGCCGCAATATATTTCGAATGAGGGCTTTTTACCTAGCTTACCAATTTGTGACACGGGCTGTGTCACAAATTGAAGAGCTGCCCAATTTTTAGGATACCCTGGGGTCATAATATAATGCTTTTCCAGAAGTTAAAAAGTACTAAAGAACAGCTATGGTATGCGCAAAAAGCCATAGAATATGGATGGAGCAGAAATGCTTTAGAAACATGGATCAAGTCTGATCTTTATAGCAGAGAGGGAAAAGCTATAAACAATTTTACTCAAAGACTGCCATCTCCCGATTCATCAATGGCTCAACAAGCATTCAAAGATCCCTATGTTTTTGACTTTTTAACATTGCAAGATAAACATATTGAGCACGATATTGAGCAAGGACTGATAGAAAATGTTCAAAAGTTATTACTTGAAATGGGTATGGGCTTTTCTTTTGTTGGGCGGCAATACCATCTTGCTGTAGGTGATTCTGACTATTACATAGACCTACTTTTCTATCATCTTAAGCTGAGATGCTTTGTAGTTGTTGAATTGAAAGCCAGAAAGTTTGATCCAAAAGATGCTGGCCAACTCAATTTTTATCTTTCTGTTGTGGATGAATTACTCAAGCACCCAGATGATAAGCCAACAATTGGTCTTTTGCTCTGCAAAACTAAAAATAATTTGGTTGCCGAATATGCTTTACGCGGTATCAATAAGCCAATTGGAATCGCTGAATATGAAACGGAAATTATCAAGAAATTACCGAAAGAGTTTAAAAGTAGTCTACCAACAATAGAAAAAATTGAAGCCGAGCTAGAAAAACAGGAAATTCTCATTGAACAAGGCCAAAATAAAGATAAAAAATAATATGGCACAATCCGCGCTTTACTTCGTAGGACAGGTCTTCTTTAACTAATGGGCAAAGTTGCGAAACAACGAAGATTGGCTGTACTTAGTTGACATTCAGAAACAATAGAGTTGAGTTTGGCTTTAGCTTACATAACATTCAAACAGTTCTTTCATCTTTGAAGATTCACCCCGTATTCTCTAATCGTTAAAGTGAGGCTTTTCATTTTTTGGCTTGGATTATAACAAGTATTACAATTCTGTCAGCAGTGTTGTCAGAATTTTGCTTGATTCGTTCCGGCCGACTAATTGGTAAATTTTATCAATGAATTTTTCTAAGCTGATTTGGATCAATTATCTTTTAAGTTTCTTTGAAAGCTGCTGTGTTGGCTCTGATTATAGCAAGAATCATAATTCTGCAGACAGTGCTAGCAGAATTTACTTTGACGCAAATGAGTCAATTTAATTATCAATTTCATCAATAAGTTTTTCAATTTGATCTATGCTAGGCAATTGGCCTTTAAGCTCTTTTGGAAGCGTTTTGGTTGTAGTATAAGAAGCAATGCCAATTGGTTTATTTGAATCTCTAAGAGTATATTCAACAATAGTTTTTCTTTTGGATTTACACAAAATAATTCCTATCGAAGGATTTTCACCAGCAATCTTAACTTCTTGATCTAAAGCAGAAAGATAAAACTGCATTTTACCTACATATTCTGGAATAAATTCATCCCGCTTCAGCTCTATAGCCACAAGGCATTTTAAATAACGATGATATAGCAATATATCTATGAAAAACTCACTTTCATCAACTTCAAGTCGGTATTGACGTCCAATATAGGCAAATACGCCACCCATTTCACTCAAAAATTTATCCATGTTCACTGTAATTGCATTTTCAAATTGGCGCTCGCTATAATCATCGCCCAATTCTAGAAAATCAAATGTATATTCATCTTTTACTGCGAGTTTTGCTTTATCTTTAATTTTTGCGGGTAATGTGTGATCAAAATTTGTTTGTCCGAGCAAAGTTTTTTCATATGTTTGGTTCTCTATATAATTAAGGAGTACACGATAACTCCAAGCATATTTACGAGTCATCCTGAGGTAAAATTCCCGTTCTTTATTGTCAATGCATTTTTCAACAATGGCAATATTATGACTCCAGCTAATTTGTGCAGACAGTGTCTGCATTTTTATGTTTTGTTCGTAGGAGACGTAAAAATCACGCATATTCCATAAGTTTCTCTTTGAAAATCCCCTTATTCCCGGAAAAGCATTTTGCAAATCCCGTGCGAGCCCTTCGATAACAGCATCTCCCCATTTTTCATCTTTTTGCTTTTCGACAATACGTTTACCAATATCCCAATATAATAATACGAGCTCTCGATTAACAGATTTTAAAGCAGATACTTGAGCTTCACCAATACGATTCGCCAGTTCTTTCAAAAATTCAGCATATCCGGCAATTTTAATAATCTTCATTTTGTGAACCTTTTTAAGCGCGGATACTGGGCCTTTTAAGGCGCAGAGGAAGCGCTCGTTTTATAATTATAACTATATCCATCACAAGCATGAATAAGCTTGCAGTACTTAAAATTAATGCCTTGTACTGTAGAGGTAGTAGTGATATTAAAGTAACCACTGGTACGTATGGCAACTTTGCCTGTATATCTACCTATTTTTTTACCTTTGGTTACTAATGCTTGTACCATATCACCAGTTTGAAAACCAAAGCATTTTTTAGCTTCCTTAGCAGATGTGCGCGGAAAGCCATACTTGTCTACTTTGCACATTTGCCTACTGCCATGTCCCGTAGCTTTAATAGACAGTAGATTCACTTGCTTAATAATGAGCTGTTCAGGAGTACTTGCACCAACACAAGCAGCATCAAGCCAATGAGTTTTTAGCAAATTTTGCTTAGTTCTATTAAACTTTGTTCTGCCACCTGTACCTGTTTCTACTGGCAAGCCTATCGAGAGCAATGAGTTATAGAGTTTCAAACGTGTAATATTAACTGCTGCAGCATCTTTTAGAGGTGCTAGAGCTTGTTTATGTATTTCGGGATAGCCAAATTTTTGAGCGGTCTTATTAGCTTTAGATTGGTTACAGCTTCTGCAAGCAAGAGTAAGAAGAGATACACGATTAGTACCACCTCGGCTTACTGGCACTATATGTTCTATCTCAAGTGGTATACCAGATAATGTACAATAGGCACAACACCTTTTAAACTTTTCAAGCAAATACTCGCGAATCTCATAACCAGCAAGTTCACCTTGTTGGTAACCAATGCCGCTTATCTCAGCATTAAGCATAAGTTGTGTATCAAAGCGTACTAATTCTTGACTTAATGCTCCAATAGGACAATAACGCATGAGCTTAATAACCCATGTCATGATGTTTGCTACTCTGCTTTCAAGCGAAGGAGCAATCCAACCTTCAGGTCTTCGTCGGTTATCAAACCTCGGCTTGCGATATCGTGTTTTTCTATTTCTTCTACTTGAACGCAAAGCTCTTCTTTGAAGAAGTTGCTCATGAATAAAGTGACCACGATGAGTGATTTCTAAAGCAAAAAGCACTACACCTGTAGTATCATTAACAATTGCTAATCCGGTGGTTTTACTACCAGGATCTATTTTTAGCCGCAACAGCTGAATATCAAATACCTTTTCTTCTTTGAGTATGATAATGAAAGGAAAGCGTCTTAATACAGCAGCTTTACCAAGTCCCAGCAATATCCTTGCTTTTGCCGGATGGCATGGATTACACGGTTTCTTATTCTTATCTACGACAAACACCATATTGGTAAACCTTTTTAAAATATCTCCCATTGCTGGGGTAAAGTTTGCCTCGCTCATGTTATAAGGCGGTTGATCATAAGAGCACTGACTTATACCATCAGCCTGTTTAACCCTTATATTACAGAGCTTGAGACTGGCACGCATCTCAAGGTGTGAACTTTAACGCTCTCTTATAACGTAGCCCCAGTTTGCTTGCGCTCGCTATGGCTTAAGCTGGTCAACGCTAGCTCTTTCAAGCCAATGGCCTTTAGGCCATGGTAGTTGACATCCGTGTGTTCCCTTCATTCTTTTGTACCTGCCTAAGCGAGCATGATGGTCTTTTTTAAGATGCAAAACTTAAGCATAATCAATTATAGCATTTCTAATGCTGTCTCACAGCAAGATTATTACCACTGTCTAAGATAGAAAGTTCCGAATAGGACATTCCAGTTAGGTGAAAGGTGACATTTTAACTTGAGGACTACAATTAATCAAATGATGAATGGGTCTGAGCACCTATGATCAAGTATTCTAATAAATACCCGCCTTCAGATGAGCCAACGAATCCATAATGCCTACTTTCTTACGCTTTAGCTGTTATGGTCAACGAGCAAAATCAAGTTTTGCTGAGCTATAGAAAAATACGCAATGGTTTAGTTACCACTTCGGATTAGGCGGTCTGAATTAGCGAGAAATGAGGTGATGAAAGCAGGGAAGTGCAATAGAAGCTAAACTCAGATAGAGGATCTTTCCAAGAATATAATGCTTCCGGGAACAACTCCCCAAAGATTGGAAAGATTGCGACAAATCAAAAATAGTTGTATATTCAATAACTCTTGGCAAAAATACTTTTCCGCTAAGGAATTTATACATAGATCATACTTCACAACCTTAAATGAACGTAAGATTCTAAATGAGAGAACACCTTAACATGATTGAAATAGAACGCAAATTTCGTCTTACACCTAACCAAAAAATCGAGTTGGAAGCAGAGTTACAAAGCAAATATAGACCAGTTAAACGAGTACATCAAGTAGATGAAGTTTTTTATATGGTATAGATTCTTTTGCTCAATTTAAGCAAGATATGCCCGTTGCGCGACTGCGCACTGAAAATGGTATCACCAAATTAGCCTACAAGCGTCGGATAAACGATGGCGGTGACATGGTTGAACATGAGCTTATTGTTGAATCAGCCAACACCATGCGAGCAATACTCAAGGAGATGGGTTATCGGTCTGTAACTCCAGTAGACAAGGTACGATTGGAGACGAGGATTCAAAAAACAGCTCTTGCACTTGATACTGTACGTGGCCTCGGTGACTTTCTTGAGATTGAGGTGATGGCTGAAGATGAGAGGGGACTGAAAACGACAGAAGGTTACATTATGGCTACAAAGTCTAACACAAGCCTCAACGAGTAGAGACGGTATATCAAGCCGTCTTGAGCTTATTTGCTCCCTTTTATTGATAGTATTTTACTGAAAATAGTCAACCCGGCTATATCACCCACCTAAAGGAATGTATCTTGCCGTGTTATTTTGATAAGCTAACAGGAAGTTGGGGATTCTTGCTTATCTTTTCAATTTTCTGTAAAAATTCTCGTGTGTCCCTAATGATATTAAGACAAGTTTCTTTTCTTTCGGATACCACCTATAAGATAATAAAGTTAACTGATTAACCATGTAAAATTTATAAACATGAACATCAGCTAAATCACCAGTTTTAAGATTGCCACTTTGTGGATCATTAGAAATTTCCATTATGGCAGCATCTAATTCTATTTTTTGATTACTATGTAATTTTTTTATTTTCTTAGTAAATTCTAATGTTTTTAAAATTTCCATTAATTATTTACACCGAATACATAAGGTTCAACTTTTTCTGATTCTATTTCTTCAATGCCGATTAGGATAGATTTAATGAATTCAAAGGTCAAATCAGGATTTTCTTCGGCAATTCTGCCAATTTTTGCCCAATGTTCAATTTGGCCGGCGATAGATCTATTCAAAACCTTTGACATTAACCGAGCTTCAGCAACAATGCTTTTTGATAATTTAACTGTAGACATAAGGTTCCTTTCCGAGCGTTTTTAATTTTATAGTTACAGTATAACACCATTGGTTTTAAAATGCAATAAATAGTTTAATAATGCAATATACTCCAGAAAAGAACCCTTATTAATATGATATCTCCCCCAATGGAAGGGGCTTCTCGATTCATAGGCTACTGCTTCTGAAAAAAAGATGACGCATGCCTCCACAAGAAGAGACGGTATAACCAGACGCCTTGAGCAGATTTGCTCATTAATATTAATGTCCTTTTTAAAGGACGCAGATTCAACATCGAAGTGCATAATTTAAGAAGAAAGACCTCATTATGAGTTTGGTAGCCATTACATGTAAATGAGCAATAACAGTAGTATCTTCTTCTCGATACCGCATCTAACTATGCCCGAAAACTCCCAGAACAGGGAAATCAATCACTCGCTCTTGATTATGTGCAAAAAGCATTAGTCGCCTTGGCCCAATATTTTTCTTATGAAAATGATTATTATAATTCCTATGTGCACTATGCTCTGGCTCTTGAAATTATTGGTTATAAAGAAGAGATGATGCGAGCATTACAGCTAAGTGCTTCTATTATCAATCGTGATCTTAGCTATCATGAATTCAAAGAAGTAATAAATTTTATTGATGGAATTGAACAAAATAAATCAATAGATCACTCATGAAAAGGAAACCCTCATCACTGTGTTGAAATTACTTCGGCGTATTCCATGTTTTACTTTTACTATATAAACAAAATTAAATTAGGAAACGAATTATAAATGTTCAGGAAAAACTAGCTTCTAGTGTTAATTGAGCATGAAGTACTATCACTCTTTTGACAAATAATTCTATTCCTAGTGTGATATGTGTTGTGCTTCAAAACCAAGTATTGGAGCAGATATTGCGAAGATTGGCTGGGGTGGAAGGATTCGAACCTCCGAATGCCAGGACCAAAACCTGGTGCCTTACCGCTTGGCTACACCCCATCAATAAGTTCTAATTCATGCGTTCTAGTATACTCATTAATAATAAAGTCTTCAATCATTTTCCGCGTGTCTGAATTCAAAGGATGAACTATGTCTCTAAATGACCCATCTTTTCTTTTACGAGAGGGCATCGATACGAAAAGTCCTTTATGTCCTTCAATAACCTTTAGATCGCGTACGATAAAACAATTTTCAAAGACAACCGTTGCATATGCTTTAAGTCTACCGCTTTCTCTTGCTGGATATACTTTAACTTCAGTTATTCTCATAGAGTAGCCCTTAGAGTCAGTATGACGCACAGCATCATACTGCTTCGCATATTTTAAGGTATTAACTCTACTACTCTAGGATAATGAAAATGCTTTGTCAACCTAAAATTGAAGCCTTTTAAAGGCTAAATAATTACTTACCTTCTTGGTAGGCATTGGCTTGTGAAATTTTTCACGAAAGCCGCTAATCTCACGAGCAAGCTTTTGCTCACCAAGCGCTTGAGCTCTGGAATATAGATTGCTTAATTTTAACATGAATTCATTTAATTTCTGTAAGTCCAGAACCGTTAAACTGCTAATTTGTAGTTTAATGAGATTAAATTCTCGTCGTACTTCTGCACGCTTTACGCTTGGATCTACAAACAGTGTTTCGAGTATTTGTTGCGTTTGCTGCAATTCGTCTGGCGATTCATAACCGCTATCAAAATCTTTTTCCATGCCAAATGCTATTGACGAAAAAGTTAATACAATTCCTGCGAATAGTTTCTTCATAGTGTCCCCTAAAAGTTGCTAGATGAATGAAAGAGCCAAAAACTCTTTTGTTAATTATAGCACTATTATAGGCAATTTATGATTAATAGTCAAATTGATGATGGATGAATTCCAAGAAAGCGTTAATCTCTCGAGCAAGCTTTTGATCATCAAGCGCTTGAGCGCGACTATGAAGATTTCTTAGCTTAAACACCAGTTCATTAAATTTTGTTAATTCCATAACACTTGCATTAAGAAATTCCGCATGAATAGATTCGAATTGATGACGTATTTTTGTTCGTTCACTCAATGTATCAGGTGATTCAGATTCGTAACAGATATCAAACTCTTTTTCCATGCCAAATGCCATTGACGTGAAAGCTAATACAATTCCTGCGAATAGTGTATACACAGAGCTCCTAAAAATTGCTAAATGAATCAAAGGGTCAAAAAATCCCTTATTAATTATAGCACTACTATAGGTAATTTATGATTAATAGTCAAGTTCACGATTAGCCAGCTAGAGTTGGTAATTTTTCAGCAGCGCGCAGTTTGGCGCTGCGGGAAGAAGGATTCTGAGCTAGCTCAACATCACTAGCGGTAACGACCTTAGGGGTCAAGATTCGAAGAAGATGAGAATTATTCTTAAAAAACTGCTTAACCAACCGATCCTCAAGAGAATGAAAACTAATGAAAACCAAACGGCCCTTTTCCAGAAGTAAGTCCGAAGATTGGGCAAGCAAGGACTTAATAGCATTTAATTCGTCATTAACAACAATACGCAGCGCCTGAAATACTTTAGTAGCAGGATGAATATGCCTACTGTATGGTGGAATAACGCTTTTGACAATGTCTGCGAGCTGACCTGTTGTCACTACTCTCCCTCGGTCTCTGCGGTAGGCAACAACGGCATGAGCAATCTTACGAGAGTTATATTCTTCACCAAATTCATAGAATATGCGAGCGAGCTCTTCTTCAGATGCCTGGTTAACTATATCAGCTGCGGTAATGGGGGTATGTGCTGGGGACATGCGCATATCAAGGGGAGTATCTTTATTGAATGAAAAGCCTTCTCGATGGCTTATTTGAAACTGCGAGGTACCAAAATCAGCTAGAATGCCGTTAACCTGCTTAACACCTTGCTTTTTTAACAGTTGCTTGAGATGTGAGAAATTACCCCATATAAGTTGTAGTCTCTCAGGAAACTCTTGCACTAATGGTGGCCCATTAAGCTCAAGAGCTTTTTGATCAACATCTAGAGCGATGACACGGCAGCCCGGCTGTGCTTGCAAAATAGCGCGCGTATGGCCTCCTCCGCCAAAAGTGGCATCAACATAGATGCCACCGGCTTCTGGAGCTAGATATTCAATAACTTCGTTAATCAAAACGCTCTTATGATACATGTTTATTCTTTAACGCGGGTTAAGCAATGATTGGAGCATCAGTAAGTTCATTTACGAGCTCGGAAAGACCCATAGCGCTTGAACCCTTTACCAAAATAACCGCCTCTTTCTCTAACCGCTTTTTAAGAATTTCTGAGGCGCCTTGCCAGTTTGGCACATGTTCAAAGGTAAGGCCTACTGGTATAGTACCTTTTGTCCATTTCACGAGATCACCAACCAAGACCAGATGATGAAGAGATGGGACTTTGCGTAAGAATCGGCCTAATTGACGATGCCAAAAAGGGCTATTAACGCCAAGCTCGAGCATATCGCCTAATACCGCTATTTTTTGACCTTTAGATTCTACTTTCTCAAAAGCTAAAAGTGCCGCTTTCATGCTTTCAGGGCTAGCATTATAACAATCATTAATGAGAATGCCTTTAGATGCTTTTAAGTGAGCTTGTTCAAATCGCCCGGTAATAGTAAGAGGTACTTGAATTCCCTTAACGATAATTGGAGCAGGTACGCCAAGTAAATAAGCAGCCGCCGCAGAAGCAAGCGCATTTATTACACGACCGGTATGGTTTGTATCCAATACTATCTTATAACGGTCTTTATAGAGCTTTAGCAAAAAATGCGTGTGGAGATTATTAGCCTGTATCTTGCGACCTTGGACCTGATTAGTTGTTTTGCAACCAAATTTTACAATAGGATGCGTATAGGAGATATTAGCAAGAATTGGCTGATCACCATGAATTATACCAATATTATCTTCTTTGAAGAATTTAAAAATATCTCGCTTTTCATTAGCGATATCAACTAATGAGCCTAACCCTTCCATGTGGCTATGGCCAATAGCAGTAATAATAGCAGTTGTAGGACGAACGATTTCGGCCATCTTGGCCATCTCACCTCGCCTGCTAACTCCCATTTCAAAAATAGCTACTTGATGATGCTCACGCATACGCAGAATATTTAATGAAATGCCAATAGCGGTGTTTTGATTACCATAGGAAGCAATAAAACGCATGTTATTCGCTTGCAAAATATTAGCTAGCATTTCTTTAGTTGATGTTTTACCAATAGAGCCAGTAATACCAATAACGGGATAAGTAAATTGAGCACGCCACAAAGTTGCAAGTTGAATTAATGCATCTTGCACATTAGGGACAACAATCACAAAAATCTTGGCAAGGATACGTGCATCAAGTTTTTTAATAATCTCCTGGTGTGATTTACTTATAAGTAATCCGGCAGCTCCTCGATCAATTGCATCCTGAATAAAATCATGGCCATTGACGCGGATTCCCTTAACTGCTACAAAAATTTCCCCTTTTTTTATCTGACGTGAATCTATGCAGAGTTCACCCATATCAGTAACCGGTGTTCCCATGAAGGTAGCTTCAGGGATAACGGCCTTAAAAAATTGCTGATCAAAACGCATTGCTGATCTCCGACTGTTAGATCAATTAAACCAATTAGTAACTTCGCTAACATGTTATTATTTTTAACATTTGTCAATGAAATTAATTAAAATATACTACTACGACAATGATAGCTTTTAATTTTAATCAATGCAACTACCCTTTTGATTATTTTTTACTTTTGTTTAAGGAACTTCGGCAATTAGCGCCAACAAGCACTATTTCTCAGCTAAATAAATAATTAAATTACTTTTGCAAAAAATTTTAATCGGCTGATTTTATTCCGAACTTGGATCTCTTTTCAAACAATATTGCTGCCAAAATGGATCATCACTAATGCTAAACTGCTGCACTTTCTTGCCCTTTGGTAAGCGTTCAGCAAAACGTTTTAACACAACGAAAAATTTGAAAACGAGCTGAATAATACGAGATAATGTTTGGATACTTTGTGTTTGTTTAATGCCACTACCAAGAGGATAAAGCAAACGCACAAATGAGAATCGAATGATAATGATAAGCAAAGCCCATAGAACAATATGTAAAAACGCAAGGGCATAGAGTGGCTCAAAACACCAGAGCATAGCCCAGTAGGTATATCTACCAAGAATTCCTCCAGGAGAAACTCCGCTAAAAAGTTCCATCGTATAGCTATATCCTAGCCCACCAGCTATAGGAATACAAAGTAATAATGCTGAAAATCTACTAACATTACTGCCGTTTGACCCAGGATCATACACAATACGTGCTAAAATTAAAAAAGCTGGTACTAGGAAAAATGCTGAACAACCACAAAAATATAAGAGAAAAGCAGCAACCTGTGCACCATAAGAACCAGCATAATTAGTATAAATTTCGTTAAACTCAGTGCTATCGTAAAAAAGTGAATGATCTTGACTACCATATGACCAAAGAGAAATAGCGCAAAAAAAGGCTAAAAGTACGATAAGAACGGAATAACAGAACCCAAAAAGCCTGCGTACGTTCATAACCCCCCCATTGACACCCACAAAGTTTCCCTAGGTATATTCTACAATGTTCGGCTGAGCTAATGCAAGACATAGCACTCTCTGCTGTCAAGCGACAGAGAGCCTAATAGAAAATTTACAAACTCAATCTACTATAATACACAAAGTCGGTTGTCTTTATAAAAACTAAAATGACGGACAATCCCTCTAAGAAAAGTTGTATCTCTCGTAATTGTCAAAAATTCGCTATTTACCAAGGATAATGGCTCCATTATTTTAAGAGCTTGCCTTAAGTCCTTACAATCGATTATTACAAAAGAAAGAATGGACCAGGTAAGTTCATTTGGAAGATGTTCAAAAGTTAAGCCTACATGCTCCCTTGACTCTTCTAACTTCGTTATATCGTGCATGCATAAGATTGGCAATCCTATACATTGTATTAAGAAAAATAATAGTGTTGTTTTCATCTTGATATCCCCCCTTTTAAAAAATAAACGACAGTCTTTCGCAATTAGTTGCTACTGATCACAATGAGCACCTACAATAACTCCAAGAAAGCAAATAGGCACCATAAACATCAGTCCGGCAAGTGTCGTCTCTATCAGCTCTATATCAGAATCTTCTTTGTTTTGGTCAAAACTCAATTCTTGCTTAGTTAAGGCTCCTGCTTGCCTAAGCAACCTAATGATGTAATCAAAATCTTTAGCTTCATTCATCGATTCTAAAGTATAAGGGTTCGATGGCTTAGCACGAATTGCTGAATCCAATGCCGTTCCTAATGAGTCTTCTTGATTAACACTAATACCAGCATCTATTAGCGCCTTAAGACCTTTACGGTTTCTATGTTCGATTGCTTTAAATAAATCATCCCAGAGCCTGTCAGCGTGTTTTTTAATATAGGTACTCGTGGTATTTTTTTGAAAATAGTCATCATTGACGAGTCTACTAAATTCACGGCTGACAAGAGATAATTGTACAAGATTTTTACTTACCGCATTCAAGCTGGCAGCATGTGCCATGAAAGAAAAAATAGAGAGCTTAATTTCATCGGGTAAATCCGCTAACCCAACATGTTCAGGTTTTTCCATACAAAACATGGGCAGCGCTGGAGTGTGTAATAATAAGAACACTTGTAGAATTTTTTTCATCATGCCCCTTTATATAAATAATAGAAATAGCTATCTATTATATTATATAATTTATAGCTATTTTACATTTTGTCAAGCGATACTATCACCTATTCCCTCAAGAAAACAAAGCCACAAAACTAACAAACAGAGTATAAAAGCCAAAAAGAGCAATGAGCTGTTTTCCTGCGATCATCAAGATCCAAAGCAGCAAGAAGGCTCCAAAACTTGAAGCAACTAAAAGAAAAACATTATGCCAAGTTACCACATAAAAAGGATAATGCTTACAGAAAATAAGATATAAGCTCTGAGCGACTGCAACAAGCACAAGAGGAAACTGAAGTAGACATGAAGTTAGCAAAGCCATACAGGGATCAAGCCCAAGCCAGCAACCAGCAACATATGTTGTGCCTAATCTCGATACACCGGGCAATAGCGAGCATGCTTGCGCTAAGCCTAAAAGTAGTGAGGAGCTTAACAAAAGGTGACATTGGTTGCCAAGAGGAGCAATGGTCAAAGAAAAGAGCGCAAGTGTAGTTACTAAAAAGCCAAGCGATAAAGGAAAGAATTCCTTAACATTGCGCAATAGCAAGTAAAATAAAACAGTAATTGCATTGGCTACAACAACCGATTCGAGCTGTGATTGCATAACCACACACGCAGGAAATCCCATTACCAGCCACGCAGACACTAAAAATGCAAGCAAAACAAAAGCCGTTGTTATATGCATTGCGTGGTCAAGATACTCAGGCAATGCGCTATGCACATTGTTCGACCTACGACGTAAAAAAAGTTGCATATGACCTGAACTACTAATAGGAAGTGATTCTAGTAGTGTATGCAAATACCAAAGAAAATAAAAAATAGTTCTTGAAATCATGCTCATAAATTTTGCTAAAAAGGTTTTTACTCAGTATACTGCGCATCAAATAATGAGTCGATAGATATGAAGGGACATTTTTTTCATGATAAAGCTAAGTATCTTGAGCTTTGGTATATTGTTATTGAGTATCGCAGGAGAGAGTACCTGTTTTGCTAATTCACCCAATAGCCTAACTACATGTCGCAAGGCAAACTGTTGCTTACGCTGTGGTTCTTTTTTCAGTACTCATTTTTGCCCAGGTTGCAATAACAGCAATAACAGCAATAACAGTGAAGCTGCAAGTAATTCTGAATTCAATGAAGTAAGAAACGTTGCCTTCGGCGACCAACGATTTCAAGCATGTCAGCTGTGCACTAGATTTTGCTCAAAAGAAGGTTTTGTAAGAGCTTGTCAATCAGAATGTGCTGGTCGAACTATCTTTATACCTCGTTCAGTAGGTGCTAATACCGCTCGAGAATTGGTCGGCTGGCAAACGTATATTCACACCTGTGACCCTAAAGGCTACTATGTTAGCTTGGCCTTTGTTCCTGGATACGCCCACTCATTTAGACCAGATCGCTTGGCGGAATTGCTTTTTGGACGAAATGTTCTTCAATTTGCCGGAAGCCAAGTATTTAATAGGCGCCATTGCCAACTTATTGCAGACTATTTCGGTTTACCATCTGATTTTAAGGGCAGTATCAGTTTCAAGCCCTTTATTGAAAATATCTATTTCGATACAGAGCTCTTTCTTGGGCTTGATTGCATATGGCCTGGCTTTTATTTCCGTGCTCACGCTCCCCTTGTTCACACTCGATGGTCGCTTAATGCGGTTGAGTGCCAGAGATCGTCAGATTCAGAATCATCTTCAGAATCAGCATTTTCTGCAACCTTTCCTGGGTGCTACATGCAAAGCAATGGGGTAACAGCCGCTGCTACAACTATTAAACAAGCGTTAAGCGGTTCATTCACTTTTGGCGATTTTAAAACCCCACGGCAGTTTGGCAACATTTGCTTTGGCACCTTAAGCCGCACCGGCCTTGCCGATATTGACCTTATTTTAGGCTGGGATTTTTGGAAATGTGAAGATTACCATGCAGGCTTCTATGCACAAGCCGTAGCTCCTACTGGCAATCTACCAAACCCGCACTTTCTTTTCAGCCCTATCATTGGTAATGGAAAACACTGGGAATTAGGAGGAGGCGTTTCAGGCCATCTGCTTTTATGGGAACGTGGCCCTGATAGTCGTTTATCGATTTATCTGGAAGGCAATATTACGCACATGTTTAGAAATACGCAATGCCGCTCCTTTGATCTTTGTAATGGTTTACTCAGCAGGTATATCTTATTAAAGGAATACTTACAGGATGGCGTTACCTATGCCAATAGGCTTGTAAGTGCTATTGATGTAACTACGCAAAAAGTGCATATTTCTGTTCCCCTTAAAGGAGATGTCTCTGTTAAACTCTATTATCGCACCTATGGTCTTGATGTCGACTTGGGCTATAATTTTTATGGCAGATCAGGCGAGAGTCTTTCCTTGGCATCAGATTGTCCACCATTATACTGCACCAACAATTTTGGCATTAAGGGCACTCAAGGGGTTTGTTATGACGAATTTGCTGTCGCTAATGAGGGCACATTCGGACCATTTATAACAACGAATCCATTGAACGCCACGGCAAGCAATGCAACAATATCAACTGCAGGCTCTGTTGATAATCCTGAAGTACCAGCCAACCTTGCCCCGGGCACCATTGGCGTTACGTGGAATAATGTCCGCACCCAGGGACCTGCTAGTGGTGGCGACCTGCTGCTAGCCCAAGAATCACGACCTCCCCTCTTAGTACATGAAAAAACCATTAATAGATTCTCAGGAATAGCCTGCCCATTTATCACACAAAAAGTTTTTGCCTATGCAGGATATCGCTTTGAACAATGTTGTTATCTTAACGGTTTTATTGGTCTAGCCGGTGAAGTAGAGTTTGAAGCTCTTGCACGCAATCAACGAAGCAGCCTATTTCAATGGAGCATTTTTATTAAAGGTGGTATTTCTTATTAGCTGATTTAGATGGTCAATAGATCCACTCAAATTTTGCGACTGCACAGTCAACAAGAGCGAGTGGCATAAAAAGGAGAAAGTATGAGAAGCATATACATAATTGGCTGGTTGATATTATTAAGCACAAGCAACACTCTGTTAAGCGATTGTGGACCTTGCAAAGAGGACTGTGGCGTTTCCAGCGATCATTGTCAGACTCCTGCCATTGGCATACCTTGCGCTGCTCCTCAAACATTTGTTAATAATCCCGGTTGCCCCCTGCGCTGCTCAACGGGCGGCTACAGCTGCGGAACCTCTCAATTTTTACCACGTTCGCAAGGAGATAATACTGCTCGCGAAATGGTCGAATTTAACACGTTTATTTATAAATATAACGTAGATCAAAATTATACATGGCTTGCAATTGCCATTGAATATACCAAAACATTTCGCTCCTGCCCCATTGCTCAATCGCTGTTTTGTACCAACTGCTTAACATTTACTGGCAGTCAGGTACCTTCTCGACGCAATGGCTCAGACGTCATAGCTGACAACTTTGGTTTGGCTCCAGACTTTAAGGGAACCCTTAAGATCAAACCACGCATTGAAAATTACATCATTGATGTTAGTTTTTTTCTTGGGCTTGATGAGTGGCTGCCAGGCCTATTTTTCAAAGGAAATATGCCTATTGTGCATAGCCGTTGGAATCTAGGATTGGATGAATGCTTTCCCTGCGATAATCTTGTTACTGTAACAGCACAGTCAGTCGGTTCTGGTCAATTTCCCGTTTGTTATATGACACAAGGAACCCCACTGAAAACCGGCATTACTGTTCCTGGCTTTCTCTTTCCCGATTTTACTGGTGCCCAAGGCATCCCTTGTGTATCGACACCGCCGGAACTTCTATGCACCGGTACGCCAGCACCTAACTTACGTCAAGCGTTAAGCGGTGACTTTCTTTTTGGTGATATGCAAACTTTTTGGAACTTTGGAAAATTTGATTTTTGTGCTCGCAATCGCACAAGAGTAGCAGATGTTGATCTGATGCTTGGTTATAATTTTTTGTCTACACCTTGGAGTAACATTGCTGTCTACGCAAAAATGGTCGCTCCCACTGGTAACCGGCCAAAAGCAAAATTTGTCTTTGAGCCCATAGTTGGCAATGGTAAATTTTGGGAGTTTGGATTAGGCACAGCAGGCCATATAACCCTGTTAGGCGATCCTTGTTATACCTACCACACGCTCAATTTTTATTGGGAAGGCAACTTTGTACATTTTTTCACCACCCATCAGCGACGTTCATTTGACTTTATAGAAAATGGTTTATTAAGTCGCTATCTTTTGCTCAAGGAATTTGAAAAAGATGGCATCACGTATAAAAACAATCTTATTAATGCAATTAATTTTGCTACACGTAATGCAAAAGTAAGCATTGATTTTCAGGGCGACCTATCGTTTATGCTGGAATATCGCAATGATTCTTGGTTAGCAGATATCGGCTATAATATCTGGGGAAGAACCGCTGAAAAAGTTTGCATAGCAACTGATTGTCCCTGCGATATTGATCGAAGAAAGTTTGGCATAAAAGGAACAGAAGGTGTTTGTGCAAGAGAATATACCGTTTTAGATGATACGTTCGACATGTTTGTAGATGCCACCTCACTAAACTCAACGCAAAGTAATGCTACAATGTTCCAAGCAGGAACCGTGGATAACTCTCTATTAGTTCCTCCTAGCATGCCCGGAGATATAGTGGTAACAGCATTAAGCAGACAGGTGGAGGGTTCGCCCATTGTCGGCCCTGATGTTGTTTTAGCGGCAAACTCTAATCCGCCAGTTTTGATCACCTGCGCAAATCTAGACCCTAACTCAGCAGCGCTCAGCAGTGCTTTGACCCATAAATTTTTTGCTAATCTTGGCTATTGCTGGTTTGATACCTGCTGGGAACCGCATATTGGCATTGGAGCTGAAGTTGAATTTGATGGAAAGAGGCCACATAAGCAAAGTCTTAATCAATGGGGGGTCTGGATTAAAACCGGACTTACATTCTAAATAATTTGAGTTTTGCCTTTAACACACACTTATTGAGCAACTCTTAATGCTACTCTTTTGCTCAATAATCTATAAAGGATGTGGAAAGCATGCCTCTTAAGCAAGGATTTAAACATGACAAAATATGCGTAACAGGCTTCTAAATCTACTATTTGATTTTTGCTTACGCTTAACTATTTACTTTTAGGCTAAATCAAGCTATAGATAATGTTGAGAAGAATGATGCACGAAGAATAAAAATAACTTTTGAGATTTTTATGACGATTAAACATTGCAATCCGGTTATCTTTTGTCTAGATTATATCAACGATTATCGATCTTGATTGAAGATTATGGAGTTTTACCTTTGTCAAAAGGTTACTGTAAACGAAAGGAGGATCATACAGCGTAGTTCTATCATCATTCTTATGTAACGACTAATAATATCGGTTGTTTTTCCATCCAGTTTCATGGATGACAAAAGGAGTACTCATGAAACAATTTTTAAAATCGGCCTTATGCACAGCGCTGCTTTTAAGCCCTTGTGTAGCGCGAGGAGATTTTAGTGGCGGCAGCGGTGGCAGTAACAGCAGTAACAGTGGCAGTTCAGAAGGACCCTTTATTCCTATAACGCCTGTTACTCCTGTTAATCAATGCTTTACTTCCAGTAATAGTGGTTGTAGTTTTAACAACTGCAACACCTGCCAAAGTAGCTTTAGCAACTCTTGTAGTGAAAGCTGCAGTGAGAGCTGTGGTAGTTTTTCTTCAAATAGTGACTGTTTTAGCGGCTGCGGACTTGGCTATGTTAATTATCGATCTCAAGGTGCTAACACTGCTCGTCAGTTGGTAGGTTGGCAAACTGAAATCGATAGATTTGGCGTAGGTCAATTCTATGGAGTTTCAACATTTACCTTCGAATATCAACGTTCATTCCGCAGCAGACGTATTGCTCGCGACCTTTTTGGTACTGATACTCTCAACTTTGCAGGAAGCTTGGTTCCTAACCGCGCTGCCGATGCGTTGATAGCTGACCAATTTGGTGTTGCGACTAATTTTGTAGGATCAATAAGACTTCATCCTCGCATTGAAAACTTCATCTTTGAATGGGATGGGTACTTTGCTTCAGATGATTGTGACTGTTGGAACGGTGCATGGTTTGAATTCCATTTACCAGTTGTCCATAGTCGCTGGCGTTTGGGTCTAAGTTCATGCGAAAGTCAAGTTACCTCAACAGTTGACTTCCCTATTTGCTCGCTGAGTGCAACATCTGTTGTCACACCTGCGACACTTATCGATGGGCTTACTGGTAACTTTACCTTAAATGGTCAAAGATTCCTTTGCTCGGGTATTTTCCCAGCTTGCCATCGTAAGAAAACAGGCCTTGCTGATCTTGAACTTTGGTTCGGTTATAATTTCATAAACAATGAATGCTCAGCATTTGGGCTATTCCTTGCTCTGGTATTACCAACTGGTAACAAGCCAAACAGTGATCATATCTTCCAACCAATTATTGGTAACGGCAGACACTTTGAACTTGGTGTTGGTTTCAGAGGCCATACCTTGTTATGGGATGACGGATGCGACCAAAATCTTTACCTCTACGGTCAAGGTCTTGTAACTCATATGTTCAAGAATCGCCAATGTCGTTTGCTTGACTTCTGCAATAACGGTCCATTCAGCCGGTACCTCTTATTGCGTGAATTCCAAGCTGATGGTATAACACCAACAGGCAACATTGTAAGTGCTACCTGCTTTAATCGTCGTGACGTAGATGTACGTATTGACGTTAAAGGTGATGCTTCTTTCAAGCTTGCTTATCGCTGGTGTGGTTGGGGAGTTGATCTCGGCTACAACATCTATGGACATAGCCGTGAAAAAGTTCGCTTCCGCGACAATTGTTCACCATGTAATGCAGACATTCGCAGACTGGGTATAGCTGGCACCAATGGTGTTTGCTGCAATACCTACCCTGTAGTGCCTAGCAGAACAACAGGATGTAATGCAATCAGCGGTCCTTCAACAGGTACTAACTTGATCAATGCAACATTCAGCCAATCAGCTACAGCATTCTCTCCAACGACTGCATCAGGTGCTGATAGAGCAGTGCCTGCGCCGCATTTGGGAGCACACTCTGTATGCTTACAAGCTGATCAGAATCCTGCTAGCAGTCAAATACCTGCTATTGGTACTTTAGTACCAACATCTGGTGGAACTTGCACTGCAACAACACCTTTATTAGCCCCACAATCATCACGTCCTTCGCTAGTAAGTGCTAACGATCTTGATCCAAGATCTGCAGAAGCTTGTAGTGTCCTTACCAACAAGGTATTTGGATATGTAGGCTACTACTGGGCTGATGAATGCGGATGGAATCCGTTCCTTGGCGTAGGTGCTGAAGGTGAATTTAGAGGTAGCAATGGCAATCACGCAGGACTCAACCAATGGGGTGTCCTTGTGAAGGGTGGCATCTCCTTCTAAGTTGACAAATAACAAACAAAATTAGCAAAGAGGCTAGGGCTTTCCCTAGCCTCTTTTAATGCTTACCGATTATTACTAAAAGTTTTGGCCATCCTCAGCTTTTTGAGCTAAATATTGCTTTGTTCGTTCTGCAAGGTACTCGGTCAATTGTTCCCGATAGCTTCGATTTGTTTGCATTAGAACTCGAACAAACTTCAGTGCTTCGTCAAAAGGTAAAGGGTATTTTTCATGGCCTTCCACTTCTTGAGCAGAAGCTCCTAGGCGTAATCCTCGCTCATAGACAGTTTCATCCATGGCAACTAGTCGAACAGTCAATGCACACAGTGATAACATTGATAATAACTTGGTATTCATTTTTTTATTTCCTATAGTAGATGGTTGTTTAATATAAACCATTGGAAAGTATAGTACATGAGAACTAAAATCAAAAGTGGGCACATTTTACCACTTAAAATCTAGTTTTGACTCGTTACTTTCCATCTGCTTTTTTTTCATCAGCTGACCTTAAAGCGAATCTCATCATGGGATTCCATCTGGAAACAAAGTCGATTGCTTTTTCACCCGCACAATTTTTAATATCAAGTTGAGAAACAGGCTTGAGCATATGTATCAATACCCGATCATTTTTCATTACAGCCAACATTAATGCAGTATTTCCTTTGTTATCTTGAGCATTTGCATTAGCATTAAGGCGTAATAAGTATTCAACAGTTGTTTTTCTATCATGCCAAACTGCAAGCATCAAAGGTGTTAGACCTTTTTTAGTTTTGCTGTCTATGCATGCCCCATATTCTACTAACATCCTCACTATGTCTAAATAGCCATTTATGACTGCCCACCCAAGAGCAACAAATTTGACATCAAACTCTTGGTTGTTTCCTATATCAGCTTCCAAGTATGCTTTAACAATCCAAGACTTTCCTGTTTTTGCTGCATCATAAAATTCCTCTCTTGCATTCTGTAAATCTTTTTTAATTTGCACTCGAGCTAGTTCTTTAATAAAATTCCCATCACGAGCAATTTCAGCAAATGTAGTGTTGGTTAAGGCTAAACGTGCAAGTTGTGCAAAAGCTTCTTCAAGATTTTTCGCTTCTGCTACATACGAAAAAATATGAATAAGAATTTCTGGTGGCAAGGTTGGTATTGGTGAAGGTATGAAAAGACGTTGAGCTGAACCAATGGCCCCTCTGGCTTTCAGAAGTTTGATAATATGATCATTCCTAGGTATAGTTTGATCCGCAGCTGTTTGAGCCGAGTATCCATATTTTGAACGGGCATTAGGATCTGCGCCAGCGTCAAGAAGAAAGTTAACGACATCTTGCGAACCACGAGAAGCTGCATGCATCAATGGCATCCAACCCTTCTTATTGCCAATATTTACGTTTGCTCCATCTTGAATTGCTTCTTTAATAGCTGCTAAATCATTTGCTCCTATTTCCATTATTAATCTTCTTTGAGGAGAAAACACATGCCTTGGTTTGTTCTTTTTTGGTCGTTCCATTGCTTGTGTAGAAATACTACTAAGTAGGCAGACGAAAAAGATTGACACGGCGAATAAAAATTTCATGGGATTACCTCTTATTAAAAACATGGTGATTATTATATTTTTAATAGTACAGAAAATAAATAAAAAGTCAATTAGGATTTATTTAAAAAGATACCTATACTGCAAGTCTTTGTCTTGCGCTATACGCTCAGTATCGACCAATCAGCATGTCTTTTCGCAAGCTACAAGTAATTGTTTGCCTTGAAAAGCTATGCCAAATGAAATGATTTGCTTTATGCTCCTATCTTTCAGCTCTTGCTTGTAGCGCTTTTCCTTAATTTGCTCAAGGGCACGCCCAGCTGCAGATTCTAAAGTTTCGGATTGGGAAACTTTTTTAAACTCGATTATGATGCCTAATTTATTTGGCTTTTTTGGAATAATCATTATATCGTATCGACCAAAACCACTTTCTCGATTAGATCTAACTTCATAGTCCTTTGACAGAAGTACCAGTAGACCAAGTACAAAAAGATGATAGCTTTTTTCGGGCTCGTTTTTTGGTATATCAAAAGCACTCATACTAGAATTAATAAATTCTTGAAGAAGCTCACCAAATGCTGGAGCATCACCGGTAGTTAAAGCAGTCAAAAGAGATGCAGAATGGGGCAGGCTGAGAGAAGTTTCAAAAATGCTTTTAATAAGGCTTGCGTACAACAAAGTAATTTCTTTATTGGGCAATGCAAGAGTAGCTGTTACTATACCCTCTTTAAGTTCTAGCTTTGTATAGGTTAAATATCCAGTAAATAATAATAAGCTCCATAATGCCGTTGGATTACGCTCAATCCCTGGGAAAATAACCGCTTCTTCTATCTCTTTTTCAATTACTTTGCCTACAAGCAATTCTTCTAAATCTTCCTTTACGGAAGTATCAGCCATTGCTATTAATTTCTTAATAAGGAGATTGTCACTCGTATTTGACCAATAAGGCTGCAGTAGACTTTGTTCCTGAGCACAGTTTAATAATGACCAAGGGTTATATAAAGTGGTAGAGCCACACAAATAGCCATTATACCATTGCTGGACCTCAGGTAATTTATCAGAGAGCTTTTAGTCTTTTAGTAATTGCTTTACTTCTGGTTGAGTAAACCCAAACTGATCTTGAAACTTACTGTGAGTAATTGTATAATTACGAAGATTATTAAACCCGGAAAAAATTCCCTCTTTAGGAATACACAAGACGCTTGTCAGTATACCTCGCTCTAAATAAACGTTATCTTTATATACTGAAGTTAAAAATGACCAAAAGAATCCGACTACTTGGGAGTAATATTGATTCATATAGCCTTCAAGAATGGGCACATCATAATTATCTATTAGCACCATAACGTTCTTATTATGATAATCAGACAAAATTTTGCTTAAAAAATGAAGACTTGTGCTATAGGTTTCTTCATCAGCATTATTGGTAAGAAGAGCCATATATTTTTGTAACTCATAATCTGGTAGGCTTTCTTGAACAAAAGGTAAATGTCGTGCAAACTCAGATGCAATAATCTCACGTAGCTTTTTATAAGTATTCTCCCAGGTATCTTCTTTTACGTCCTTAAACGTTAAAAAAATAACCGGGTATTGCCCTTGTAAGCTTCTATAATCAAGTTCGTGCCAAATTGCAGTGTTAGTAAATAAGTCGCTAGAATCTTTGCTTGATTGTTCAAAAAAATAACGCAACATAGAAAGATTAAGTGTTTTGCCAAATCTGCGTGGTCGAGCAATAAGTATCACTACACCGGAGGCTTTTAAAAATTCTTTTACTAAAAGTGTTTTGTCGACATAATAGTAGTTGTTTTCAATAAGCTCTTTAAAGTCGCTTATACCTATTGGTAGTCTTTTCATGCTTGTCCTAATCCTTAAACCTTTTTGGCAGTATAACATAGAACGAAACGGTAAGAAAGCATAACTAGCCTAGGATTCTTTTCATTAATAGACTCAAATATAAACAACATTAGCAAGAGAGGCTAGGATTTTAAACCTAGCCTCTCTTTGAATATCAACAAACTCAAACATAATCTATTTTTGAGCTCGAGCTTTTTCTAAAAGTTCGGCAACTTCACATGCATAGGCTCTAACGTCATCCTTCTGTCTGCCAGAAAAGCCTCGAAGGTAATAATCGATTTCTTGCGCATTAACATTAACATCAGCGCCTAGTTCTATGATTTGCTTAATTTTTTGTATTGAATCTCGATTTGCAATAGCTCTCGATAAAATAGTTGTGTCCCAAACTATAGCGTTGGCATATAGTCCTAGCGGCATCACAGCGTTGATATCTGCACCTACCGAAATCGCTCTTTTGGCAATATCAAATTCGTCATCTCGAACGGCAGTTGCCAAAATAATATTTAAAAATGCCGCTACTTTATTATCGCTACAATGGAATAACAATACTTTCACAATGTTCATATGACCATAGCTTAAAGCAACCATTAGCGCATTATTACCTAAGGTCAATGTAATAGCAGCGCTTGTTAACTCATTTATAAAAAATGAAAGCTTGCCAATCATTAAGATGAAACCAGTTCTATTCATGAGCTGCTCTATACGCTCTAGCGGAGTAACCTCGAAGTTCAAATCAAAACCACCCAATAAAAAAGCTTTAATCAAGAACACGTTACCAGTAGAACATGCGCTCAGAAATTCAGTTATTAATCCACGAGGATGATAGCTGATATAACGATTAACAATAGCTTTAATAAAAGCCTTCGTAGTAATAAGAGCATAAAATTCTGGACTCACCGTTTTTATATCCGTTAGCTTTTCAAATACTTCTTTTAAGCTACCGGCATTTTGTATAAGTTCTGTTGGCACAAACGACAGAATATGATCATGTAATTCAGCTGGCAACATATCCCAATAACTCAATGTTGCTATTTTTCCAGCATGATCATCAGCAACGGGATTTTCTTTTCTTTTCATGCCATAAGCATTCATGCACAGCATGGATATGATTAGGCCTATGAGCATCTTTTTCATGTTGTTCCTTCTTCAATATCTATTACTTAAAGTGACTTAGTCATTGTGATCAGATGGCCACTTTGCTTTTTCTTTTTAAATCCTGATTGCTTAAAGAGCTTTAAAGCAGCCTTATTGTAATCAAAAACTTCCAAGGTTATGCGCTTTTTATTGAGCTTTAGAAGTTCTTCTTGGGCAGCGCTCATTAAACATTTAGCAAAACCCCGACCACGAAAATCACGGTGCACGTAGAGCGCATTAATTTCGCCTTTTTTGCTGAAGGCAATAAAGCCTGCATGATGGGCATTATGAAATAAGACCTTAATAGTATCGTTTTGATACCGTTCTTCCACGATTGACTTCAATGGTGTTGAATTGCCTATACCACCGACAAGATTGTCATAATTCTTTTTATACGCTTTGTTCAAAAATGCTTTATCTCTTTTCCTGCCAAAATTTCTTATGCTTAAACCTGAGATAGGCGAACTGTTTTTCTTAGGTGCCCTCATGCCAAAGAGTGACCCAGGGAGAAGCAATACTAAGCTTATGAGCAATAATTTTTTCATCACGATACCCTTTTTAGTTTATTAATTATTTATATTACTAGGAGAAATTATTTTACAATAGAAAATATTAAATGTCAACTGATAGCTAATTTTCGACAGAAGTCAGAAAGGATCTTCTAGGATGCAATAATTATACATAGCGTAAGAATTATGCTATACTATTGAGTATGAAACTAGCATATGGAAATAGTACTATGGAACGCTTTTTGTCCCACAAAAGAGGTTCCTTGAAAGGTCACATTATATGGAGTCACCCACAAATTTAGAAAAAGGTGCACTATCGCGCATTAAGCCCATTTTGATTGAAGAAGAATTAAAGACGTCATTTCTCGACTATGCCATGTCAGTTATCGTAAGTCGAGCAATTCCTGACGTCCGAGATGGCCTTAAACCTGTTCATAGGCGCGTACTCTACACCATGCATCAGTTGGGCTTTCATTATAACAAGCCCTACCATAAATCGGTACGTGTAGTCGGTGAAGTGCTGGGTAAATATCATCCCCATGGTGATCAAGCCGTCTATAATACTATGGTCGGCATGGTGCAAGAATTTTCAAAACGATATCCCTTATTAGATGGCCAGGGTAACTGGGGCTCGGTTGATGGTGATAATGCAGCTGCTATGCGTTATACTGAAGTTCGTATGGAAAAAATTTCCCAAGAAATCCTTTTTGATCTTGATAAAGAAACAGTCGAATTTGTACCTAACTTTGATGAATCAACGGTAGAGCCTGTTATTTTACCAAGTAGACTTCCAAACCTCTTGGTCAATGGAACGGCGGGCATCGCCGTTGGTATGGCAACATCTTTACCACCGCATAATTTAGGTGAAGTTATTGACGCATGTCTTGCATTATTGAAAAATGAATATCTAACCGATGAAGAACTATTTGCGCTCATTCCTGCGCCCGATTTTCCAACCGGCGGTATTATTTGTGGTCGTGGCGGCATCGTCAAAGCCTATACAACCGGACGTGGCAATCTGATATTACGCGCGGTGATAGATGTTGAAGAGACAAAAAAGGGAACATCGCTCATAGTTAAAGAGTTGCCCTATCAGGTCAATAAAGCGGAACTTTCCATAAAAATTGCTGACCTCGTTAAAAATAAAGTGATAGAAGGCATTACCAATATTCGTGATGAGTCTGATAAGCGGGGTATTCGCCTTGTTATTGATATCAAGCGCGGCGAAACGCCTCAAGTTATTCTCAATCTGTTATATAAGCATACATCGCTCCAAACAAGCGTAGCTATTTTTATGCTTGCTCTTTTAGATAATAAGCCGCTTATTTTTACGCTTAGACAATTAATTCAAGAGTTTCTTAATCACCGTGAGGTAATTGTTACCAAGCGAAGTCATTACGAGTTAGCCAAAGCTCTAGGGCGGGAACATCTATTACTGGGCTTTATTCAAGCATTAACTAATATTGATAAAGTTGTTGAGCTTATTAAGTCAAGTGAATCAGCTGAACAAGCAATAGCAAAACTACTTGATGCCTTTGGCTTGACAGCGGAACAAAGCAAAGCAATTTTAGAAATGCGCTTACAGCGATTGACTGGGCTTGAGCAAGAAAAAATATATAATGAGTTAGAAGAGATTAAGGTTCGCATTGCTTATCTAAAAGCGATTCTTGGTGATCGCTTACTACTACAAGAAGAGATTATTAAAGAATTAGAAGACATTAAGGCAAACTATGCTGATCCTCGACGCTCACGCATCGAAGGTCCACTGGATATGCTTTCAGAAGCTGATCTTATTCCTGATGAAGAAGTTATCGTTACCTTGACGCGTAAGGGCTATATTAAGCGTGTTCCTCTTGACCTTTATGATGTTCAGCATCGTGGGGGTAAAGGCAAGATGGGCATGGCTGATCTAGATGATTCTAATGACGTCTTACTTGATATTTTTGCAACTAAAAATCATGATGAACTGCTTTTCTTCAGCAACTTAGGTAGAATCTATAGCTTGCCAGTATTTCAGGTGCCTGAGGGATCTCGGATTGCCAAAGGTAGAGCAGTGGTTAACCTGCTTTCCCTCAGTCCCGACGAACACATAGTTAAATTGCTATGTGCTCGCGAGCTTGAAGGTAAGTTTTTGGTCATGCTTACTAAAAAAGGAACTATTAAAAGAACAGAAGCTGAATCTTTTGCTAAAATTCGAAGCACCGGCATTCGAGCAATCACGCTCCATGATGATGATCAACTCGTTTTCTGTGCATTAAGTTCAGGAACCGATTCAATTGTTATTGCAACAGCATTAGGGCAGGGCATCAGATTTAAGGAGACTGAGGTACGATCCATGGGTCGCCAAGCCGCTGGTGTAATTGGCATAAGATTGTACGATAACGATTATGTCGTTGGCATGGAAGTGGTTTCAGATGATAAGGATATACTCTTTGTTACCCAGTATGGCTATGGAAAGCGCGTTCGCGTAGGTGATTTTAGAGTTGCCCATCGTGGTGGTTATGGTGTCCGCACCATACCTACGGATAAGCGAAATGGCCGCGTTATCGGGCTTGTTATAGTTAATGATTTCACCGATGTACTCTTAATCGATATACATGGGAAAATAATTAGGCTATCCCCTAAAGAAGTACGTACTATGGGCCGTCAAGCCAAGGGAGTTCGCCTGATTAGATTGGAGGAAGACAGAGCTTTAGCGGGAATAGCTGTGGTCAAATCCGCTACTACTGCGGTTGCCCCAGCCACAGCTGCCGAGGTTACCCTAGAAGAGATGAAAGAGGAAACTCAGCTAGACCAAACAGGGAGCAATCCTGAAGACGAATGAACTTGAGCAAAAAAAAACATCTCGATTATCTTTTGCTGCATCTAGCGCTGATCAAATCGATAGGCCCGGCGACGGTTGAGAAATTAGTTGCTGCGCTATCCCTTGATGCTGTATTACAGCTCTATACCATGAATGTAGCTGATTTAAAAGCTCTTGCAAGACTGCCTGAATCGACTGCCCAGCAGCTATGGCTCGGGCTTGCTGATCGCAAGCTTTTAGAGCAAGAATTAGAATTGCTGCAGCGTCATTCAATTTTATGGGTCACCGTATATGACTCTGCTTATCCTGCATTGCTCAAGCAGAGTTATTTGCCGCCAATAGTACTCTATTTCATGGGCCTACCGCTTGCTGCTTATGATCGGTCTATTGCTTTTGTTGGCTCTCGTAGCGCCGATCGCTATGGTCATAGTGCGGTACAACAATTGATCCCTGAGCTAATAAGCCATAATTGGGCAATAGTAAGTGGAGGTGCACTAGGAATTGATACAATGGCCCATCAGGCTACCTTGGATGCCAAAGGTGCAACTGTGGTAATTTTAGGCTCTGGTCTGTTGCATCTCTATCCAGGAAGCAACAGCAAACTCTTTAAAAGAGTTGTAGAAGAAGGCGGAACATTGGTCAGTTCATATGGGCTAACGACAGCACCAGCGCCTGGCAACTTTCCTGCACGTAATAGAATTATAGCTGGCTTGAGCAAAGCCTGTATCATTGTGCAAGCCGCACAACAAAGTGGGGCATTAATTACCGCTCGTTATGCGCTTGAGCAGGGTAAAGAAGTGGGCGCCGTACCTGGCCCTATTACCAATCCCTTAAGTGCTGGTTGCCATAAGCTTATTTCCGAAGGAGCTGCAATTATTACCAATGCCCAAGATATCTTGCAATTAGTCAATGATAATGGTACCGTTTTTAGGCCTACAGGTGCAGATTTGCAACCTAAAACCCTACAGGCTCAATTGCATTCTATCCAAACTGAGGATGTACCCAAGCAATTACCATCCGTTCAAAAGAACATTCTCACATTAGCTCAACTACCAATTTCAATTGATGAGCTTTTAACCAAGATGGTAATCAATCCAGAACAATTGCAAGAGGAACTTTTTACCTTGCAGCTTGAGGGGCTTATCGATCAAAATGTAATGGGACTTTGGCAAAGTGTCATTTGATAAAAATTTTAACACGAGAACTCATGAAACAATCACATTTAGTAACCAAAACCCGAAAAGTACTATCAGAGCAAGAAGCAAGCATCAATGCCCAACTACTTGAACGTGGCGGCTACATAGCTAAATTAATGGCCGGGGTCTATAGCTATTTACCCTTAGGCTTGCAGGTGCTTACTGCTATTGAAACTATTGTACGTCAAGAATTGAGCAAGTTAGGAGCGGAGGAAATTTTGATGCCGGCCCTACAGCCAAAAGAAAACTGGGTGAAAACAGGTCGTTGGGATACTGTTGATATTTTATATAAGCTTGAAGCTCGAGACCAAGAGTTATGCCTTGGGCCTACTCATGAAGAAGTTGTTACTCCGTTGATGACCACGTTTATCCAGTCATACAAAGATTTACCTTGCTCGGTATATCAAATTCAAACGAAATATAGAAATGAAGCACGGCCAAAGTCAGGCCTGCTTCGTGGCAGAGAATTTCGCATGAATGATCTCTATTCCTTTCATGTTGATCAGGACAGCTTGGATTGTTTTTATGAACAAGTGCAAG
The DNA here is from genome assembly GCA_963706585.1 of uncultured bacterium. Lineage (GTDB taxonomy): Bacteria > Babelota > Babeliae > Babelales > Babelaceae > MFD02248-292. The sequence continues at coordinate 765,964 of OY970169.1, read as the reverse complement.
CTGCCTACTGTGCTATCTTTAACCGTTGCGGCTTAGGCTCCCTGACCTACCTAACGTATGCAAGCGGGGGTGTTTTCAGCAAATATTCCCATGAATACCAAACAATTACCCCTTATGGTGAAGATATTATCTATGTTTGCTCAGGATGCAAGGTTGCAATAAATCGAGAAATTATCGAAGACCAAAAAGCGTGCCCTTCCTGCGCAAAAACTGCATTAGAAGAACAAAAAGCCATAGAGGTTGGCAACATATTCAAGCTCAGCACCAGATTTGCTGAAGCTTTTGGGCTTACCTATACAGATAGCCAGGACAAAAGGAAAACTCCTATCATGGGATGCTATGGAATCGGCACCTCTCGGCTTATGGGAGCTATCGTAGAAACGTTACACGATGATCGTGGCATTATATGGCCCCTAGAAATAGCGCCTTATAAAATACATATTGTCCTACTTTCAAAAACGCAGGTAGTTATCGAACAAGCAAGTCAGCTTTATAACCACTTGCAGAAAGAAGGCATGACCGTATTGCTTGACGATCGCGCTCAGATAAGCGCGGGAGAAAAGTTTGCTGATGCTGACTTACTTGGCATGCCTTGGAGATTAGTTATCAGTGATAAGACCTTTGCGCAGGAAGTTGTTGAATGTAAAGCTAGATCTAGAAATGATTCTGTTCTTATACCGCTTGAGTCGGTGTTGCCATTCTTTGAAGCAGAAATTCAAGGAAAAACAAGTTAGTTTGATAAGCTCTTTCTTTAAGTCTCAGATTGACAAAAATTAATTTTTTGAATATGGTTATAATTAAGTAAAGATATAGTAGCTTGCTTTTTAGAACAAGCAGTCAGGCAAATGCATCAAATTTTGCCTTTTCAATCAAATTACGTTAAGCTTGTCTCTAAAGCATTTACAGCATTAGAGTTACCAAAAAAATAGAGATCAGATCGGAGATTATCATGCCAGTACCAAAACGTAAAACGTCTAAAGCAAGAAGAGACCAGAGACAATCGACTAAATTTATTCGTCCTCATGCGATTACCGCATGCTCAAATTGTAATCACCCCTTGGTGCCCCATGAAGTGTGTTCTCAGTGCGGTTTTTACAAAGGAAGAAAAATAATGACAACAAAGCTTGAGCGCAATCTTAAGCGTGGTGAGTCACGTCGAGTGCAACAAGCTAAAAAGATGGCGGGTCAGACTCAAGAACAAGACGGTCATTCAAGTGGGTCTGAGCAAAGTGATGCTCGGTAAGAAAGATCAATTGTATAGTATGAAAAGCGGGTTAACCAAAAAAATTGGTTAGCCTGTTTTGGTTTTCACACATTAAAAGTGCAGATAGTAGTTTAAGTTGTTGGAGTTAAAAAATGAATATTGCCAGTGTACAATCTTTTATTAATGCGCATGTCCGACTTGTTATTATGGGGCTTTCGCTCGTGGCTCTTGGCATTGCAGTCTGGTTTGCCTATGGTTGGTATCATGACTATTCAGAGCAACAGGCGCATAAAGATTTTTCAGAAAGTGTCGAAGATTACCATAAACTTGTCTCTGGCAAGCCAGATCAACAAGCTTGGCATGATCTTGGAGAAGCTTTTGCACTCAGAGCAAAAAAACATGGTCGTAGTTCATTAGCTCCCTATTTTTTAGCATACCAAGCTGAGGCGCTACTAGCACAGGATAAACGGGAAGATGCTGCTCAAGTGCTTGAGCAAGCACTTAAAAAGATGAGTAAAAATTCGCCTATGTACTATGCCTATGCGAGTAAGCTAGCGTTAGTCAAGCTCGATGCTAAGCAAGAAGAAATGCGTGCTCAGGGTAAAAAGGAGCTTGAACAACTGAGTCAGGATAGCGAAAATCCCATGAAAGATATGGCGCTGTATTATGAAGGCTATGCAGCATTTACTGCCGGTGATATGGCAAAAGCTGAAGCCATATGGAAGCAATTGTTTACTCCTTCATACGCACAATCCGTATGGACTCAACTTGCATCAACTAAATTACAAGGTCTTGCGTAATATGGCTAATGAGATAAGAAATTCTGCAGTGCGTGTGCGGATGGCTCCATCGCCAACCGGCCATTTGCATGTGGGTGGTTTACGAACTGCTTTTTTTAACTGGCTTTTTGCACGGCACCATAATGGGTTTTTCTTGATTCGTATTGAAGATACCGATCTTGAACGATCAAGGGAAGAATATACAGCTTCAGTTTTGCAGTCATTTGCTTGGGTAGGTATAGAAAGTGATGAACCCATTGTTGTACAATCAAGTCGTATAGAACGACATAAAGAAGTAGTGCATCAGCTCTTGGCAGCAGGCAAAGCCTATAAATGTTTCTGTACACCTTCTGAACTTCAAGAGCGGATTGGCACGAGCGCTGCACAAGAGGGCGGCTATGCCCGCTATGATCGCTTTTGTTGCGATATTGCCCGATTACCTAAAGATTATGCTCATCGGCCTTATACCGTACGCTATAAAACACCTGATGATGTGACTGAAGTAAGCTTTAACGACCTTATTCATGGTCATATATCGTTTGGCAGAGACCAATTTGATGATTTTATTATTATGCGCTCGGATGGAACACCTATGTATAACTTAGGCGTAGTGGTCGATGATGCTGATATGCGCATCACCCATATAATTAGAGGCGAAGAGCATCTTTCTAATACGCCAAAGCAAATTATGCTTTACCAAGCTTGTAATTTTACGATACCCCTGTTCGGGCATCTTCCTCTTATATTAGGACCTGATGGTAATAAATTGAGCAAAAGAGATGCAGCAACGGCCGTCTTGGATTATAAAATGAATGGGTTTTTAGCTGATGCTTTGTGTAATTATCTGGTGCGCCTAGGCTGGTCGCATGGTGATCAAGAAATTTTCACGCGTGAGCAATTAATCAGCTATTTTTCGCTTGATCATGTTGGTAAAAAAGGCGCCATTTTTGATAGTAAAAAATTAGAATGGCTTAACAGCATGTATATTCGTCAGCTATCGGCAGCACAGGCACTTAATCTTATAGAACGGGATGTTGATCCGAAGATTAAGCATCGGTTCTCCGGTTGGTCACAAGCTACCCTTGAGCAAGCTCTAGGGCTCTATAAAGATCGGGTAAAAACGCTCAAAGAGCTTATAGATGAAGTAGAGACTATCTACAAAAGTCCGGTAAGCTTTAACAGTGTAGAGCTAGCACCTTGGTCTACACAAATTACCAAAGAGCGATTAGAAAAAATAAAAGAGAGTTTGTTAGAACAAAAAGATTTTTCTGCTCAAGCACTCACAACGCTTATTAAAAGTAAAGCGACTGAACTTGGTGCAGCATTACCACAAGTAGCTAAGCCCTTGCGCATAGCGTTAACGGGTAAAAGCGAAAGCCCAGGTATTTTTGAGCTGCTAGCTCTGCTTGGCAAAAATGAGAGTATGATGAGGCTAACGTTTTTTATTGGAGAAATAAGCCCCTAAGTCTTTGCTTAGCGGCTCACGTTAAAAGCATAATAAACCCTATATCTTACAGTGGAGGTTAACATGAAGATTGGGATGCTTTTTCCAGGATATGGAAGCCAATTTGTAGGTATGGGCAAAGAGTTATATGATAACTCGCGCATTATCCAGGAATATTATGAAGAAGCTTCAAACTGCTTAAGCAATAATTTTGTTAAGCTTTGTTTCGCTTCATCGGATATAGAATTAAGCAAAATAACTAACGCCTATCCGGCCCTTTTCCTAGTAAGTGTTGCAACTGCAGCAGCAATTCTGCAAAGTGACATAGCTATCGATTATGTTGCTGGTTACGGTTTAGGAGAATATAGTGCCTTATGCTGTGCAGGTGGATTAAGCTTCCCTGACGGCCTTTATTTGCTCAGCAAGTTATCACAATTTTACTTACAAACACGTAAAGATCTTGATATAAGGACAATTGTAGTAGATGGACTTTCGGCCCGAAAGCTCGAAAAAATCTGTAAAGAGCATAGCTCCCATGAGCATGAAGCACAGATAGCTGTTTATGAAAACAAGACTGAGCATAGAGTAAGCGGTCATGTCGAAGCCATTGATGCAGTGGTTGAAACACTGTCTGATGTAGGTGCTGACAAAACTGCGCGTGTTGACCTCGAGGAAGGCATGCATACACCTCTGGTGGCAGAGCTTGTTGACCAACTTAAAGTTTATTTAACAAAAGTAGATTTTAAGGACATGAAAATGCCGCTTATCACCAATGTTGATGCTAAGCCAGTCACTAACGCGGAAGAAGCTCAAAGTGCAGTTATACGCCAAATTGTAGAACCAATACACTGGCATAACGTATTAAAGCATTTTGCACATATAGATATTATTATTATACCTGCTCCTTCAAAAGCTCTTGTGCAGGAGGTACAGGCTTATTACCCTGATAAAAAGGTTATAGGCATAGAACAAACTTCTGACATTGAGGCATTAAAAGAGCTTTTAACCATAGAGAGAGCAATCAGCATATAAGTTCATTGCTAACCATCACTAATATTTGTATTATTGTACAAGTACTAGCATAGTAAGACTACTTTAGGAAATCGACATGATACATCGTGAAGAAATAGCTAATAAGATTATTTCGCTCATTGCAGAACAGCTTACCATCAGCAAAGATGTCATAACCGAGGCATCAACGCTTGATAGTCTGGGCGCCGATTCATTAGACCGCTTTGAGTTTGTAATGAAACTTGAAGAAGAATTTGGCGTCACGATTAATGACGAAGATGCCGATAAGATCGTTACCGTGGGTCAGGCTATCGATTATATCTATAAACTTAAACAAGAACAAGAGAGATGATTGTAAACCAAAAAACTTTCTATGCTGGCCTGCACCAGATGCTTCAACCCAGCACTATGAATATCTTTTTATACTCATTTAGCATCAACCATCAACTGTCACACTTTCTACAACTAACGAGAGCACTTGGATTGCTTTATTTTGATTCAAATGTATACTACTAGTTCAAAGTTTTCGAGCTTTTATTGAATTAATTTTACACAAGAAATTGATTAGTGACTCTAACTTCATGATACTTCTTGAAACTAATCAATAGAACTAGGGTTAACAGAATAGCAGCATGTCTAAAATATCATGCCTTGTCATCTTACTCTTAAGCGCATCTTGGCAGATCTTACTAGGGGAGGCTGACATTGTTATAGGAGTGGGCCCAGCTTGGAATCAGCTCCTTGCCAGCGAACATTTTACCGTTAACAATGAAGATAACAAACAAGCAAAAACTGTAATAACAGCTCTTGATAATCCATGTGCAGCAATAAGCGCGAGTTATAAATATACATTCTGCGATTGGCTTTATGTAGAATTAGATACAGCTGCTGTACTTGGTAATAGAGGATTGACAATACTGACCCAATCAGTACAGGAAAATCCATTTAACGTAATTACCGACCTTGATGGATCATTATCTACAAAGGTTGTTCAAGTGGCACTTATACCGGGTGTAAATTGGTGTCTGGATGATCAGATTATGCTTATCCTAGGAGGCGGATTTCTTCACCTGCGTGCTAAGCGTTTTGCTCGTTTTATAAGAAGTGATTTAAGATTAAATGTAGATGATCAATTTACTGGTGGGGTGTTTAAATTTGGTCCTCAAATAATTCTGACAGAAAGAATCGGGGTGACAGTTTTGTATACATTTCAGATAGGCGTCACAAACGTTCAAATATATCGCTTTCCGCTCAATGATGTAACTCTTTATAGATTCCCTCTGTTGATGAATAATGCTGCTGCAATAGAGGGGGCATGTAAAATAAATGATCGGTTTACTGCCTCGATTACTGCTTCGTGGGCCGTAGCTCAAAATCTTAAAAATGGCCGAGTTAAGCAGCCACCGGCCGATGCTATTTTATATAGCAATAGGTTTGCAAATTTGTTTAGGTCTCAATACTATTTGATGACACTTAATCTGCATTACACATTTTAAGCAACCAAACCTCCCATACCAACCGAACCATACCGTGCTCGGTAAAAGACTATTTTCGTTATATATTTACGCAGAAAAAAATAACAAAACAAAATTAACTAGGTGCAAATAACTATTGAGAGCTCAAAAAACTATTGCATTCAGCTTAATCGTTGTGATATAATCATCTTATAAATAAAATAATTATTTAATAATAAAAAAAGGAGTAACTTTATGAAGAAAGTAGTATATAGCGCTTTAATGGCCTTATTTCTGGTACCCTCGACATTTGGTTTAGTTGCTTTTAAGCCCTTTCAGGATACTAATGCAAAATTAGATAAAATAATTCATATGCTTGAAGAAGCAAAAGAGGCTCATAAAAGGCTAGAAAGTGAGCACGCCCAAGCTGCTCAGGCGCATGAAGTACTGAAAGCTGGACATGAAGAAGCTGCTCAAGCACATAAAGCACTCGAAGGAGAACATGCAGAAGCTGCAAAAGCTCATGAAGATCTTTTAAGAGAGCATATGGCCTAAGCTTCTTACCAAGACACAAGAGAGGGTTAGTAGTAATAGCTCTCTCTTTTTTATTAACTCCATGATAGCTTATTCGGATGGCATTACTGGACAAATTTCTCATATGAGTTATAATTATAATAAAATAAGCTTTTCTACATTTCAATTCACCTGTTCTTTAGAAACACATAAGCACAGCTCTTAAAGGGGTTAATTTTCAACAATGGATCTTAAAAAAATCGATTTACAGCAATTTACCCCTGATAAAATCAGGAATTTTTCGATTATTGCTCATATTGATCATGGTAAATCAACACTTTCAGATCGATTGCTAGAAGTAACCGGCACGCTCTCTTCACGACAAAAACACGAGCAATTTCTTGATAAACTGCAAGTTGAAAAAGAGCGCGGTATTACCGTAAAAGCGCAATCTGCATCAATGTTCTATGAGCATAAGGGGCAAACGTATCTTTTAAATTTAATTGATACTCCTGGGCATGTAGACTTTAGCTATGAAGTATCTCGTTCTTTATATGCCTGCCAAGGCGCATTGCTCTTAGTCGATGCTGCGCAAGGGGTGCAAGCACAAACGATGGCTAACTTTTATCTTGCTTTTGAGCAAAATCTAACGATTGTACCTGTGATTAATAAAATCGATATGGCAAATGCTGATCCTGATCGAGTTGCCAAAGAAATGAAGCACGTTTTTGATTTTGATCCTGAAGAAATTATTAAAGCTTCTGCAAAAGTGGGAATAGGCATTACCGACATTCTGACAGCCATTATTGAGCGCATTCCTGCTCCTCAAGCAAATCTTGAAGCCCCATTAAAAGCATTACTCTTTGATTCTTGGTTTGATGCTTATAAGGGGGTAGTCTGCTTGATTGCGCTTAAAAATGGCATTATGAAAAAAGGGGATATTATTTCTCTGGCCCAGCTGGGAAGAACTATGAAGTCCTTGAGCTGGGGCTTATGTACCCTAACCAAACACCCACTGATGCTCTCTATGCAGGGCAAGTAGGTTACTTGGTAGCAGGAATGAAAACGGTGCAAGAAGCACGTGTTGGTGAAACTATCTATCATACTAAACGACCCATTGAAGCATTTCCGGGATTTAAGCCCGCAAAGCCGATGGTATTTGCAGGTATTTTTCCTGTTGATAGCGAAGAGTTTGACTCACTGAGAGACTCTATTGAAAAACTAACGCTCAATGACGCGAGTGTAAAAGTCGAAAGAAATAGCTCAACAGCTCTCGGACTTGGTTTTCGCTGCGGATTTTTAGGGTTGCTGCATATGGATGTTTTTAAGCAACGGCTTGAACAAGAATATGGACAAGTAGTTATTGTAACGGCACCAAGCGTATTGTACAAAGTGAAGCTAGAGCACACTGATCAAGTTATCGATGTTGAAAGCCCATCAGATTTCCCTGATCCAAGCAAAATCGAAGTTGTTCTTGAGCCCATTATCGATACAACTATTTTAACACCAAGCGAATATTTGGGAGCAATCATCAAATTCTGTCAGGATAAAAGAGGGGTTCAAAAGCACCTTGAGTATTTGACCCCGGAGCGTATTATTTTGAAATATCGCTTGCCACTCAATGAAATTGCGACCGATTTTTATGATCAATTAAAGTCTGTGACCTCAGGGTATGCTCACTCGATTATGAAGAAGCCGGCTATCAAGAAGCTGATCTGGTCAAAATGGATATTTTACTTAATGGCAAGCCGGTTGATGCTCTTTCTAGCATTGTCCATCGTGAAAATGCTTATAACCAGGGTCGAGAATTATGTGAAAAGCTCCGAAAAGTTATTCATCGACAACTTTTTGAAATCGCTATTCAAGCTGCTATTGGAGCAAAAATTATAGCTCGTGAATCGGTTTCTGCATTGCGCAAAGATGTAACCGCAAAATGTTATGGGGGCGATATTACCCGTAAACGTAAGCTACTTGAAAAACAAAAAGAAGGTAAGAAAAAGATGAAACAAGTAGGAAATGTTGAAGTTCCTCAAGAAGCTTTTTCAACCATTCTGAAAAAAGATTAATTAGGAAAGGCTTCTGGTCTTGCTAAAGCTTGCCTTATGAAGCGCTAGACCATAAGAGGGAGTTTTATTATGAATGGTATCGAAGCTGATAAGCAACAAGTATTTTCAGGAAATATTTTTATATTTCAAAGTTACGATGTCGGCGATGATATTAACTTAGAGCAAGTTAAAGATTTGCAACTCTTAGTCAAACGACCGTTAGTTCTATCAAAATATTTTAAAAATTACCATACGCCCATGGCAGTAGAGCTTCCTCATCCTCATACAAGTTCGCGCCTTTTCAGTGCTAAACTACATAATTTCGGTGTTATCTCTCTTTGCTACAAAATTCCCTTTTTGAATACTCTTGAAGAACTGCGTACGAAAGTCAATAGCATTGAAAATGAATATCAACAGCAGAGTGTCATCGATGCAGGCTCTTTATTTAAGCGAATTAAAAGCCAAATAAAGCAATCGAAATTTTTTCATTTGCGTCGTTCATATATGCTTATTCAGGTTGATCCAAAAACTCAAATTATTGATATTAACAGCTTAAAAGAAGGATATGGTAGCGTAATAGCATCAATTTTGCGGTTCGAAAGCGAAGTGCTTTCGGAATATCAAAAAAATGAGATTCTAGCCACCGCTATTGGTTATTATAGAGGGGATTTAATCATTATTGATACTGAAGCTGCTTTTATCTATGCTGGCGAATATGAAGATTTGCTTGACCTATTTGAGTTTGCTAATTTACAGCAACTCGAGCTGCAATACTTTGATCGCGTAGTTGATAATCAGCTCAATGTTGTTTATGAGCGCGAAATTAAGGGTCTACCGGTAAGTTCTTACCTGCCTTTTATCGGAGCACTCACCAGTGACCCTGTAGGTGATTTGGGCAAGCTTAAAGTTGATATCTCGGTAATTACTGAACGTCTAGAAAATAGTATTAAGCTTTCTGGTGAAGCATACTATTCAGAAGTATATTCACTTTTGACTGAAAAACTCGACCTTCATAACTGGCGGGAATCGCTCAACCGAAAGTTAGAGATTATCAAAGATATTCGTACCGTTTATGAAAACAAGGTCAATGCTATTCGAGAAGATCTGTTATCCGTCTTGATTCTTATTCTCATTTTCATCGAAATGATCTTTAACATTCTTCATTATCTTCGACGATAAGAGGTTTACCTAACGTTCTAAATTTGCCATTGAACATGCATGTTTATGCGAACACAATGACATTTCGATTGCAATAAGTCTATTTCTTCCTTCTTTTATTTGCTGCAGTAAGCAAACTCATTATTTCCTTGAATCCTTTTTCGGTCGCTAGATCTAAGGCAGTTTTATTCTCTGAGTTTACTAGATGGATATTGGCCCCTTTAGCTATCAGCAATGAGACAGCATGAGCATCATTTAACAAGGCTGCAATCATTAATGGCGTCCTTTTTTTCTTATCCGCTTGATCTACATTTGCCCCATGAGCGATCAAAAGCTCTAATAGGCTCAATTTCCTTGTACCAACTGCTAAGTATAATGGAGTCTGTCCATCCATACTTTCTTGCACATTAACTTGTGCACCTGACTCAATAAGAAACTTAGCAATTTCTAGATCCCCGAATAGAGGGCCTACAGCGATAATTAAAGGTGTAGTACCATCACAATTAACCCTATTAACATTAGCACCAAATTTTACCAAGAGCTTCACTATGGCCAAAGATCCACGTAGCACTGCAGAATAAATTGGAAAGCTTCCAAACTCATCCGCAAAATCTGCTAAACCACCTTCGCTCAAAAGCAACTGAACCTTCTGCTCGTCTCGATCGGTAATTGCTCGATGCAAATTACTTGCTTGCGATTTTTTATCTTGCAAGTTAACCTTAGCTGAGCTATTTATTAGCTCCAATTCGCACAACAATTCCTTGAAAATCTGATTTCTGCGATCTGCCGATAAGCCATAATATTTTACAGCCATTTCAAGGTCACCCATTTTTTGGGTATTGCTATATCTTTCAAAATAACCATTTGCAAGCAAACAAAAAGCTTCAGGGGTATTTTGTGATGTAACTAGTTTAAAATTCTTGAGTGCTTCAGTTAGATCAGTACTTTTTTGTCGCTTATTATACTCATCCATAGCAGCAAATGCCTGTTGGCAAGCAATTTTTATTGCTTCAGGTGACAATAATGCAGTGTTTAAGCAGGCTTCAACCCGCCCAGCAAGGTCGAATTCGATTTCTTTAGGATTAGCACCATTGCAAATAAGCAAATCAGTAATGGTTACATTCCCATTTTCAGCAGCATAACTTAGTGCCGTTAGAAGATTCTTATCAGTTGCTTTAACATCAGCATGATATTTTAGCAGATGCTTAAGTATTTTTACATGACCAAACAACGAAGCTACCATCAAAGCTGTTATTCCTTCAATCGCCGCATTAACATTCAATCCCTTGTTTAAAAATTGTTTTACTTTACTATAATTCCCTTCTTTTACCGCCTCCAAGAATTTAGCTTCCTTATAAGGAAATAATCTAAAATCCGGGAGCAAAAGCTCTATCGGTTTTTTATAATAGCCAGGGTTAATGTGAATAACTGCTGGATTTGTTCCTACAAGTGAAACGTCTCTTTCTGGATTCATCGCATAAGAGCCAAGTGTCATGAGCTGAAATAAAAATAACATTATGAGTAACTTATTCATAAAATCCCTTATTAAATTGTTTTTAAAAAATAAATGCATCATTTTATAATAGAATATATTAGCACAAAAAGGCTGTCAACCGCTCAAGAAGCTTAAAAGCGTTCGTGTAATGCTAGAGAATTTATTTCTTCCCTCTTTTATTTGCTGAAATAAGCAAAACCATTATTTCCTTGAATCCTTTTGCAGTCGCGAGATCTAAGGCTGTTTTATTCTCCGATTCAACCAAATGGATATCGGCTCCTTTAGCTATCAACAATGCAACAGCATGTACATCATTGATCAACACCGCTTCCATCAATGGCGTCCTTTTTTTCTCATGCGCTTGATCTACATTTGCTCCGTTGGCAATTAAAACCTCTGCTATGCCAATAAATTTTTTGTAAATAGCCTCATGTAATGCCGTCATTCCACCCTCATCTTGAGCGTTAACATCGGCACCTTGTTCAAGAAGAAGCTTAGTAATCTCGAGATTACCAGAAATCGTGGCGCAATTTAAAGCTGGTATGCCCCATTTAGCTCGGGCATTCACGTTCGCCCCGGAAGCAATTAGGAGCTTAACTAGAGGTACATTACCTTTTAAAATAGCAGTTATCAGTGGTAGTCGTTTTTTATTTTTATCTTGAGCATTAACAACTGCCCCATGCTCAATAAGGATTCTAGCGGTCTTTAAATGATCTTTACTAACAGCAAACATTAAAGCAGTTTCTCCATCAGTAGTATGTGCATTCACTTCAGCTTTGTACGCAAGTAGAAGATTAACGAGTTCGCTGCTGCCACTACCTGCTAACAACATTAATATTGTTTTACCACTCTTACCTTTGGTATTGCTATCAGCACCAAGCTCTAAAAGCTTGCATGCCATCCGATAATAATTGTTCAGACTAGCAAAAACTAGAACTTGAGCTTTATTAAGCGTATCAATAGCTTTTATATCAGCACCATGCTCCGTTAAAAGTCGTATAATACGATAATAAGCAAGCGAACCATTAGATACCAAAGTCGCTGCGGCCAATGGGGTTAAGCCACCATAACTTTTAGCATCAACCACGGCTTTATTAGCTAGCAGGAACTGGACGATATCAAGATTACCCTGCAAAGTAGCCAATAATAGCGGAGTTTGTTTATCGTGACTGGTAGGGCTATTAACATTAGCACCAAATTTTACCAATAGCTTAACCATGGACAATGATCCTTGTTGTATCGCTAAGTGAATTGGCAAGTTTCCGGCCTTATCTACAACATCTACTAAAGCACCTTCACTCAAGAGCAGTTGAACGCAATGTTCACTCCGATTGGCAATTGCTCGATGCAAAATACTTTCGTTTGTTTTTTTATCTTTTAGGCTCACCATGCAACCGACTCGCATAACCTCATCAAATGAAAGAGCTTTTGTCAGAGATAGAGCTAAATCCTTGTGCGCAGCTAATCTATACATTAGTAGCCCAGATTCGGCATCATGTAAATGGGTTAACATACCAGCATTGGTAAGGTCGGTGACAAATTGTTTTTTATTATTGAATGCCTGTTGCTTCGGGAAATCAATCAGTTTTTGGGCTAACCTACTATGGCCATTGCTAATAGCCCATCCAAATAATAGTTCGTAATGGTGTTGGTCTAACTCACTAATTGCAAAACCAGCGGCTATGAGCATTTCGGCAATTACCCACCTTTGTTGCTGAACAGCAATCGTTAATAGATTCTCACCCTTAAAGTTTTTAATGGCAGATAATTGTGCAATATGTTTAACAACATGTTGAAATGGTAGATTTTGAAGTTCTGCAAATTGCTTAGAACTTCTAATAAATGTAATAGCATCTTCAAGTGCTGTAAGCACTTCACCTGGAGCTGCGCAAGATGATGGTAACAAGTAATTTCTAATAATATCATCAAGTAATGCAATAGGCAGAGTGGTAAAAGATTGATCCTCTAGTTTTCTTTTTTTGTCGCCTTTTTGTCCTTGTGCTAGTTCTTTATTAACCAGGTCAAGTAATTCAGAAGGAAAAGCTATTAGTTCTTCATTATTAACCATCGACTCTTGAACCTCATCTTGGACCTCAGACTCCTGGGCATCTCGCTTACGCTTGGTCCCGCATTGATCTTGCTCTTGTTCACCTATTTCCATGGCCTGGCAAAAACCGATGCTTGTTATGATCACAAGCAGACTGAATATTTGGTATATTTTTGAGTTCATGGGGTATTCCTCTGGTGCTATGTCATTATTGCTTATAAAAATTGATGATTTAAAACTCTTCATTTCTAATTCCCGGCAGGTTGTCAGCAATAGTAAAATTCTTACATCGGCTCATATGGATTCGACCCTTCGACTGAGCTCAGGACATGCTTCGGTTCTCGCTTTTGCTCTTTGAGCTATGCAGGACAAGCACTACGAGCGGGCTAGGTAAGCTAAACGATACCTTGAAAACTTAATTTGAGTAGAGTAATTATCTTCAGGGTAAAAACGGCAGTTGAGCCCGCAATGGGCTCAACTGTATCTCAATGCTAGAGAATTTACTTCTTCCCTCTTTTATTTGCTGAAGTAAGCAAACCTATTATTTCCTTGAATCCTTTTTCAATTGCTAAATCTAAGGCTGTTTTATTCGCCAAGTCGACCAAATGGACATTGGCACCTTTAGCCAATAAGAACGAGACAGCTTGAGTATCATTTGCCAAGACTGCTCTCATTAATGGCGTTATTTTTATCAGATTTGCTTGATCTATAGTTGCTCCATTAGCGACTAAAAACTCCATCAAAGCTAGGCTCTTTCTGCAAGTTGCCCAGTATAATGGAGAATTTCCATCTATGTCTTGCACATTAACTTGGGCACCAGCCTCAATAAGAAGCCTAGTGGTTTCTAAATGCCCAGCTCCTACTGCAAGACATAAAGCTGTTGACTTTTTTTCAGTTCGAGCATGCACCTTGGCTCCATGAGCAAGCAATAAGCTTAAGCAATCTACTCTGCCCCTTTGTGCAGCAATCATGAGTGCTGTAAAGCCTACTTTATCAGGTGCTTCAACATAGGCTTCGTGCTCAATAAGTCGACGAGCTATATCAATATGCCCGGACATAACCGCATAATGTAATGCTGTGCCACCATTTTCACCTTGAGCGTTTACCTCTGCTTTATGAGCAAGTAAAAGATCAACTAATTTGCTATTACGATTCAGAGCAGCAATCATTAATAGCGTTTCTCCTTTGGCAAACTTTGCATTAACCGAAGTACCAAGTTCCAAAAGCTTAGCTAGCATGTGCATGTATCTCTTTTTATAAGCAAAAGCAAGCAACCACTCTAGCTTCTCAACCTTAATCTCCTGAGTAGCACCCGCGCTTACTAAAAGATGAATAATGCGATTATATTCAGATGAGCCATTGGATACCAGCTTTACTGCGGCTAATGCTGTTATTCCATGAGACATTTTAGCATCGACCTGAGCTTTATTATCGAGTAAAAATGTAACTATATCAGGATTACCTTGTATGGCAGCAATGATGAGTGGCGTTTCCTTAAAAGGATCAGTTTCAGGGCTATTAACATTAGCACCGTATTGTACTAACAGCTTTACTAATGGCAAAGAGCCTCTTCGTACTGCTATATGAATGGGCAAGCTGCCTAAACCATTAGGTTCATTCACAGAAGCACCTTCATTAAGAAGAAGCTGAACAGACCCTATCTTTCCATTAACAATAGCTCTATGCAAGAGACTTTCTTTGGTTTTTTTATCTTGCAAAGAAATCATATGATTGACAGTTAACACATCCTTAAATGAAACTGCTGCATTCAATGATTCGGTTAATTGCTTATTAGATGCGAGTTGGCTCTCTAGTAGGCCAATGCTAATGTTCCGATCAATCAGTAACTTACCAGCTTTTGCTAGGTCACTAGCAAATTTTTTTTTCAGTTTAAAGATTTTTTGTTTTGGTATATCAATCATTTTTCTGGCAAGAACGGTATGACCATTGCTGACTGCCCATCCAAATAGCAAATCTGAAGAAACTAGATCTACCCTTATTAAAAAACCTGCGTTGATTAGCAATTCAGCAACAAGCCATCTTTTTTCTTTGATAGCAATGCTCAACAGATTCTCTCCCTTAAAGTTTTTAATTGCCTGAAACTTTGCCAAATTTTTATTAATATACAGCGATGGTAGATCTATAAAAGGTGCTAATTCCTTTGAGCTGTTAATAAAGGTGACCACATCTTCAAGAGCAGAAAGCACTTGCCCTGCCGTCGCACTAGCAGATGGTAGGAGGTAATTTCTAATAATATAATCAAGTAATTCAACAGGAAGATCGGAAAGAGTCGGATCTTCCTGTTTTCTTTTTTTTCCACTTTTTTGTCCTTGCGCTAGTTCTTTATTAACCAGGTCAAGTAATTCAGTTGGAAAAGCTATTAGTTCTTCGCTAACCGCCGATTTTTCAACGGCATCTCGTTCCTCAGATTCTTCTAATGCAATTTGACGTTTACGCTTGTTACCCGATTCGCTTGCTACTTCAAGCTCTTCTTGGTCTAATTCCATACTTTGGCACAAGCCTATGCTTAGCATTATTACAAGCAAACTGCATACTTGGTATATTTTTAAATTCATTTAATTCCTTATTTATTTTATAGGTTTATTGGATTTTTCGAGCAGTCTTCTTATTTATTATATATTAGAATATATAACATAAAATAAATGTCAATAAAATCCAATATTTCTTGATAAAACTTATAGCCCCTGTCGACCATGTCTTTCTATTGATTTCTTGAGTAACTTTATGATGCGCTTGTTGCCTTTTTCAATAGCAATATCTAAAGCTGTTTGATTGCTGCTAGTTACCAAATGAGGATTAGCCCCATGTTCTAGTAAGATAGACACGACGCCAAGTGCATCTCTCTTAACCGCCGCTATTAAAGGAGTTATTGCTCCTGAGGCCACTTGATTAGCTTGATCTACCCTTGCCCCATAATCGATTAAGAGCTTGATCACGGCAGCTGAATCTCGAAATACAAAACAGTGATTAATCACATACAGTAATAACGTCGAACCATCTGGCATACAGGCTAGGTTTACGTCAGCTTTATATTCAAGTAAAAGCTTAATAAGCTCAATGCTTGAGTCACCCGTGATGGCCTGACGGAGGAAAGTAACATTCATGACATTTTTACTAACGTCAGCATTATGTTTAAGTAATAATTCAGTAATTTTCACATTATCTTTTTTAATTGCTTGACTTAACGGGACTGACAAAGCTAGTCCTGAATTAGAATCAGCACCAGCTTTCAGAAGAAGCTCAACCATTTCGACATTTTCTTTATCAACCGCTCCTGCTAATGCGGTTCTACCATCGTAAGTCACCGAATTGACATTGATATAATAATCTAAAAGCAGCCTAGCAACTTCCCAATGGCCATGATAGATAGCACATATTAATGGTGTTTGGCCAAAATTATCTTGTATAGTACAATCTCCATTGTGCTCAAGAAGAAGCTTCATCAATCTTGTGTGGCCCACAATCGCTGCAAAGTGAAAAATTGTAGCTCCTTTGTCAAACTTATAATTACAATCGGCACCAGCTTTTAGCAGCCCAGGAACGAGAGGAAACAACAATTTTGTATAGGCCCATCGTAAACAATGAATTTTATCGACCCGTTCAAGATCTGTTTTATCCGCACCAAATGTTAATAAGTCAGCTTTAATATTCGAATAAGCTGCCGATTCATTATCTGCCAGCGTTGCTCCAGCAAAGGGGGTCAATCCGGCATATGCTTTCTCATTAACATCAGCGCCTCTGACAAGCAAAAAATTCACAATCTCAGCATGGCCATGAATTGCTGCTAAAAGTAGTGGGGTAATTCCTAATTTAGTTTTGCTATTAACGTTTGCGCCACCATCTAATAGTAACTGAACAAGGAGCAATGACCCGCTCAGAACGGCACAATGAATTGGCGTAACTCCTGTAATGCTCGCTTTATCAATTGCTACACCATTTTCTAAAAGCAGTTTTACGCAAGCTTCATAACGATTTATAATCGCCCATTGCAACAGATTTTGTTTCGTTTTTTTGTCTTCTAATGCAACCATTTGTTTGACTTCAAGCACATCAGAAAAATAGTTAGAATCAAGCGCATCAGCCAAATCAGCCTGATTGTTTTGAATAACCTGAACAATAAGCTGGCTATTAGTACTTTGTTCTATTTCCTCTTTGCTATAGCCAGCACTAAAAAGAAGATTTACAGAATTAGTTCTCTCTTTAACCCCTGCTTGTAAAGGCAAATCGAGTAAATGCTTTGCAAGAACATCATAACCATTGCTTATGCTCCAAGCAAAAAGCATATTGCGATTATGGACATCTAACTTCTCTATTGAAAAACCAGCATCGATTAAAAGCAGAGCAACTTGCCATTTTTTTTGCTTGATAGCACATGTTAGCAGATTCTCTTGCTTGTAGTTGGTCACTTCGGTGTAATCCTCAAGCTTTTTAGCAAGATGGTGTGTAGTAGTCCTTCTAACCCATAGTAATTCTTCTTTACAAGTTCCCACCAACGATAGGACATTTTCTAAAGCCTCTACTATTTGGCCCATAGGCATCGTAGGCTCTGGCAACATAGTTTTAACAATACCATCTATGAGCTCTGGAGGAAGACTTAGCAATGTTCTTACTTCAATTTTTCGTATTTTACGTTTCTGGGACTCAGCTTCAACCTCACGTTTATGCTTTAGGGATGATGCCTCTGGCTTCTCCATAGTCTTAGTTATATTGATAATACTTATTACCCCTAAGAACAACTTAAGTGAAGCTTCTCTGGCATTCATAGGATTCCTCTTCGATAGCAAATTGGGAAAAATTTTATAGAATTGATTTTTATGGTTACATCTGTCAAAATTATTTGTATTTCAAATAACCGATGCAAGACTTTTCAGCTCATCAGCTGTTAAAATAGTTTATTATAATATATTAACAAAATTAAAATAATAATCAAAGGCTAATGGATATTTTACCACGGGCTTATATCATCAGATCTGGCCTATTGGTCGATTAGGTCTGCGGCTAGACGCAAGGGGTAAGTGCTCAAAGTCTTTACTCAGCGACACTAACACGTGCAGGCCGTAATAGCTGGCCCTTTCGCTTATAGCCTTTTTGCAATACAGTCACAATAGTTCCCGACTCATACTTACCAGGCGGTGCATGCATAATAGCCTCATGTTCAAGTGGATTAAAAGGCACAGTACATGCAACTTCTTCTATGTCATACTTGAGCAGTAATTTCTGCAGCTCTTTGGCAATAAGCTCAAAGCCTTTCAGACTTTCCTCAAGTTCCGCAGATAATGATTTTTGCTGTTCATCAGAAAGTGCTCTGTCGAAATGATCAACTACCGTTAAAAGATCACACAAAACATCGGCTTGAGCAGAATGAAGCCATTGTATACGCTCACGCTCAATGCGCTTTTTATAATTATCAAATTCAGCATTAAGATAGAGATAACGTGCTTTGCTTTGAGCTAATTCTTGTTGGCAAGTTGTTAATGCTGTAGTATCTTCTACTTCGTTGTCAGAAATTTTAGATGAGCCATCCCGGTGGCCATGTTCGTCGTTCATAATGTGTCCCATTTACGTATCAATTGTTATCAGAATTCAATTCTTGCTCTTAGCCTTATTCAAAGCAAAGTTGCAAGAGAACTTTACATAACCTAATTTGTACTGATTAACTGAAATCAAATCAATTTGGGTTATATGAAATATATGTATATTAACTATAACGTAAAATTATTCTAATGAGAAGTCTTTGGGTAAGGCAAAACATCATTACGCCTATGACACTAGTTACTATTCAATTCGGCTAGCAGATGCCTTCTTAAGAGTTATATTCAGCGTTCATTAGACCCATTCTCATGCATCCGCTCTAGGAGGAATCGGGCCGAATTACCCCATTGATCTACAATATTTTCATCTGCTCCCCGGAGTCTAAGCAATGTTATCATTGGACGATCTTTATGTCGCGCGGCAAACATCAATGCAGTATAGCCACCTATAGTCTGTGCATCAATATTAGCACCGGCATTTAACAGTAGGTTAACGATTTCTTTGTTACCTCTTACAGCCGCAACAATTAGTGCGGTATCACCAGTGGTAGCAGCAGCATTCACGTCTGCTCCTTTGCTTAAGAGAAAGGTAATTACGGCCATTTTCCCTCTTTCATCATCACGAGCATCTGGCTCATTAGTATCTGCTGCATACATGAGCCCCGTATAATCCATCCCTTTAGCATTTTTTGCATTGACATCAAACTGTCCATAGTCTACCAATGCTTTAACTATTTTTAGGTCACCCATCTTAGCTGCTTGAAGAAATTCATTTTTCGCCTTTTCTGGATTACTCCTGACATAAGCTCTGATAAGTTCTTTTTTTAAGAGTTCATCATTTGCTATTGCAGCAAATTCTCTGTTAACCAATCTTAAAGTGTTCAATTGATTCATTATTTCTTGCACACTTGAAGCTTGGGAAACAAAAGAAGCTATATGATATTTAAGTTCCTCAGGTAGCATTTCCATGATTGAAGCGGTTTCTGGCTCTTGGATAGCTTGTTGTTCCATCGCCAACGCGCTCACAACTGACGTAGCTTCGATTATAATCAATGGTATCAATAGAGTTTTCATTTTTACTTCCTCTTATGCACTATTTTTCTTTAATATTTACTATTTATGTATATTATACAAAAAAAAATAAACAAAATTCAATAGATTTGAAAGAAGAATAGAGTTTTGCTGAAAGGAATTAATTTATTCGGACAGTGGTTCTTTAGCCCGGCTTTTAGTAGAAGAAATCATTAGTCCAACAAGATAACCAATTGCTGATAATAAAAGGGCATCAAGCGCTGGGCTAAGTAAGAGCGATTTTTTTAGCAAAGAAAGCGATGCAAAAGAAATTAGCCCTACAAGAACACTGGTATATGCTGCTGTTTTGCTTAAAGCACCATTTGAATAATAGGCCACAAGGAGTGAAATAAACAAGCTGGTGACAGGGATTGCATAGCTATCTACTAATAAGCCAATGATGTCATTACAATAAAAGCTTAATATTAAGCCGACAATACCAACTGAAAACATTACTGCTTTTGAAATAGTAAGAGCGTACCTTGGTTGAAATTCGGTTAGCTTAAAGTCCTGCACAATGTTAGAACTGATAGCACATAACAGCGCATTGGCACTTGAAATAATGGCCGCAAGGATGCCATAGGTAACAAGGGCAGCAATAGCACTTGGGTAATACTGATCAAAGTATGACATAAGCGGGTTACCGTAATTAGATAAAGGTAAGCCGAGAACCTTGACCTTCATGCCAAAAAAAAGTGGAATAAAGGCAAAGCAAATTAGTACAAATGCAGCTATTAAGGCAGCGATAACTGCAATACGAGCATTACGTGCTGCAAAAAATATTTGCGCTAAATCCTGCTCGATAAGAGCATAACAAGCAGGTATGATTAAGATACTTAGGTTAACGGCAAAGGCTCCCATTGCTTGAGAAGTAAAAAAGCTGTTACTTTGCCACAAGATGGAAAGAGATTGTGCTGGAACTGAAAAAAAATCCACAATAAACAATATACCAAATACCACCATAATAAAGCTTAGCTGAAAAATATCGTTATCAACAATAGCGCTTAAGCCGCCAAGCATTGCATAGCCTATAACAAATAGCCAAAATACCGTAAACCAAAGAGGGTCAAAAGTTCCTAACGATGCCATTAGTACCTTGGATGCTACAACCTGCGCAGCGAAAATACCAATAAGAGATATTATTGAGCATAACGATGCATATTTCTTTAGCATTATTGAATTATAACGGAGCTCAAAAAGCTGAGCTGTCGTTTCAACCCCAAATAAGCGCAATCGAGATGCAATTCCCGAACCTAATAAGAGCAAGCCTAAACAGATACCTGCTACATAAATAAGACCATAATAGCCAAAGGTATACGCTTCTTTAGAAGTACCAATAATGAAGCCCCCGCCAAGCTGGGTAGCAATAAGCGAAACGACTAAGGGAAAGATTCCTAGACTTCTGCCTGCAAGAAAATAATCTTGGGTTGTTGTAACCCGTTTGGAAACAACATAACCAACAATAAAATAGACTATTGCCAGGAATCCCAACAATACATAAAAGAATGTTTTATCCACAGTAAGCTCTTTCAAATTAAGCAATGTCTGCAAGCTATTTGCATATCCAACACCTTATCACGGCTTGGACACAAATGGGTTGAGCACTTAGCAACTTTGTCCCATTAGCATACTCAAGGTATGAGATTTTTTCTAGCAATGAAACATAGTAATCAAGTCAGTAACAATTTTATTCTCTTTTGCTCGCCATTAAGTATATGCTCTTGAAAAATAGAATCACCTACTAAAGCAAGTTAAAAGGATAAATAGATGACTAAGGTCTCTTGGGGCTCTGCCTGTGTATATCTATGCGTTGTCACTTTTTTTGTAACTACATTAGAATCGTTCACGACGCATCATTTCTATCGTGCAAGCTATATGCCAACTGAACCTCGCTTTGAAACAGGACTACTTGGCGCATTGGATATTCAGCTAGCTGGTGGAAGTGCTCATAAAGGGCGCAATAAGCATGGTGATAGTACCGACCTCATATCAGTTTTGGCAGGCAATCCGGGTAGCGAGTTATTTCACAAATCACCTACAAGATTTTTTCACGACTGCTGCTCCCGCTTTACCGAATTTCACCTCTTTGAAACAAATATTACCTTTACCCAAAATATCTGCTACGGTTTTTTCTTGCAAGCTTATATTCCCGTAAGACTCATGCAGTTTAATTCTTTTTTACATCGCCCAGCTTGCGTTACCGATCAAGTAGCGCGCATTGTTAACACTAAACATCACCATCTGCTTACTCAGACTAATACCGGCGGTCTTGCAGACTCAGTATTTTTGCTCGGCTGGACCAAAAATTATGTGTATACTGATTATGTAGATTTTATTGATGCAACTCTAGAAACTGGTCTATTAACACCTACCGGCAGGTTGAGAAAACGATGCAATATTTTTGATATACCGTTTGGCTATAATGGCCATTTTGCTATTCCTCTAACTCTTGATGTATCAACAGGGGCCTTGAATTGGCTTACGTTTGGTACCCACGCAGATGCTTTATTTTTTTTCAAGCGCACACAAGCACTTTGCATTGATCAGAGAAGAACAGCAAACCGGATCAGCGTACATCCTGGGATTTTATGGAGCTTAGGTGGCTACGTAAAAGCAGATCATTTCGCTCGGGGTCTTTCCTGTTGTCTTGGCGTTTCGTATGTACAAAATCAAGCGGCAAAGCTCTTTCCTTTATGCATTGCCAAGTCGCTAGCACGCTTTCGGCTAAAATCTACCGATCCTATTTTACGCAAATGGTCGATGACTACACTCAACTTGTTAGTTGACTATGACTTTGCAGGAACTATTAACTGCCTTGGGCCACGGGTGGCATTTTTTTACAATTGGCAAGCAACGGGCCGACGTGTGTTTAAAACAAATATGATAGGCGGCTGCTTAGGAAGCGAAATAGAGTGGCGTTTTTAACAATTAGGCCAATGGATAAGTTTGTTCAGCAGAAACAAGGAACCATAGTAAGACGTAGGATTCGTGTGCTTAAAAAGCTCCTTTATACTTTCTTTTATGGTACCTAGTGACAATGATAGCTCTTTCATGAAGTCTCTTTTATCCGGAGTTGTTTCTTCATTACACCCAACTGGAATAATAAGGCCATAAAGCCAGAGGACATCTTTTGCGATATCATCTATGTATGCTTTTTTTTGCTCCGGGGTTAGTGCAATTGCCCTAGCCACATCAATCTTCATCCACAAAGCCATACAAGCATCATCAACTGCTTTGCTTGCTAGAACAAGCTGTCCGCTTGAGCTCGTTGCCACTTCGTTGGACAAAAGCGGCATCATAAGGAAGAAACAAGCCAGCATACCTGCATTTACTCGCACTTTCATAAATCATCTTTCTAATTTCACCGTTATGCTCTTTTTATTCATTATAACCATAATGACATAGATATTATTAAATTGTCAATTGTAATTTTTAATATAAAGATCTAATGAAAAAATTGCTCTTTAGATTAAGCACGCAGACTATAGTTGTTATTTTATTTTACATTTTGACAATGTTTCAAAAGTTGTTAGTATAAAAATATAAAATGAAAATTTGTAATATGAAAAGGTACTTACTATGAAACGACTACCCATCTCATTAATGGCTTGCCTGGCCTTTAGCATCCAAGCTATGGAACCTCCTCGAAAACAGCTTAAACACAAACTATTGATCAATCAATCTTAGACTACTCTGAAGCGATTCCCGCTTATATGGTTCGATCCTTCGACCCGATCTCAGGATGTACCTGCGCTTGGCTACGCCCACCACGAGGGGCTAAAAACCAAGTAGTTTTGCACAAACGGTTTTTGAGATTTTTCCGAGTTATTCGCATAAGTATTGGTCAAAAATAATAAAAGAGAGAGCAAGTCTCTCTCTTTTTATGTACAAATTTAGAATGGCAACTCATCTTCGAAAGGAGCTTCGTCTTTGAACGCAGGCTCAGATGAAGAACTTTCAGCGTTATCGGCAAAAAGATCTGCTTCAGAACCGCTTTTTGCTTTTTTTGATTGGCTATAGCTTGCTTTAGGTTGGCTCGTAGAAGCAGGAGTCATAAGCGCATCTTCACTTAAACCTTCTGCTTGCTGGTTACCATTACCTAGAAAGACTACCCGATCAGCAATTATTAAATGCTTACGGCGTGTTTGACCTTCTGTTTCCCAGGTATCCAGCTTAAGGCGACCTTCCACTAAGACAGGTCGTCCCTTTTGTAGATATTGACGGCAGGGCTCAGCTTGTGGACCCCAAACATCAACTTCTATATAACAAACTTCCTGTACAGTTGCTCCCGTTTGCTTATTGCGATATTGTCTATTAGAAGCCAAACTAAGTCGGCATACTCCTTGACCAGCCTGCTTAAACTCAGGATCTTTAGTAAGATTACCCATCATAATAATACGATTAAAACTTGCCACTGGTTGAGCCTTTCATTAAAAGTTAGTCCCTTACTATCAATAATTTAATACTATATCAGAAAAATTTTTTTAAAAAAGCACCGCTATCCCACCTTAATGCTTACCTGCAAGGTACAGCCTTTTTGAATAAAAGGAAGAACCTTAGTCACATAGCCAAATGACTGCTCATGTCGTTGTCCCATAGTTACTAGTTCATTATCAGTATAGTTTTTTTGAGAAATAACCTGCTTGGCAGATCCTCTTTGATCTCGAAGCTCTGAAGAGGTAGCAGAAGCCCAAGCAACCCATTGACCAAGCTTTTGTAACTCACTTTTATACCAAGCTTCAATTTTTTCTAATTCTTGTAAGCTCACGCTCAATTCTGCCCTAGAAGCTTTATTTAAGAATGCGTTGCTATTGCCATCAGCTAGGTCCCGAATGCGATTATAAAGCTCAATTTGTAACCTTGCTTCTAATTCAATCATGCTCGTAATCTGGCGTAGAAGCTTCTTTGCTTTTTCAAAAGGAGAATTATCTAACAGTATTTTTTGTAAGCGAGCACGTAAGTGTATACTTTTGCTTAGATCATAGGCAAGAGCAGTAAGTAGTTCAGCTATTTTCTGCTTAAGCTGATGTATGGTATTTCTGCGTTGTGCTGTTGGCTGGGCAAGCAAGAAACTTTCCGCTTGAACACTATATGGCCACAAACTACCAACAAGGGTTATTAACAAGAGCTTTTTAAAAATCTTTACCATAATTCTTCCATCGAGTATAACCAATAAGCAGATAATCAACTAATGCTATTGTCATGCCTATTGCAAGCATTATCAAATAGGCATGAAGTATTTTTCCTGATGCATAGCCAAAACAGGTAAAAAATAGCAGCCATACAAAACAGATTTGCATAAAGGTGGTTGCTTTTCCTAAAGTGGAAGGCCGAATATTCACGACCGGCTGGACTAAAGCTAAAAAGAGGGCTCCAACCATAAGTAGTAGTTCTTTACCAATAACAAACAAAACAAACCAACTTGGCAAGAAGCCACTATAAGCGAACGTACTATAACATGAAATAAGAAGGAGCTTATCTGCAAGAGGATCTAAGTAAGTACCAAGCACCGTTTCTTCTTTAAGCCATCGTGCAAGAGCCCCATCTAACACATCGGTAACTGCTGCGTAGGTAAAAAGTAAACATGCGGCATACCACTGGTGAATTACCATGGCATATACCATGCAGGGAATTATTGCTATCCGAGAAAGCGTTAACACATTCGAAAGAGTTATAGAGCCAATCATCAGCTATCCAAATTGATCGCTTGATTGCTAAGCCACATGTAGCTCATTGAGCTTTAACAGACAGGCAGCTTCCACAGCGACTTGATTATGAGATCGTATTGTTTCTGCTAATCACTTTCTACTTCCTCTATCACTCAACAAATTGCGCAAGAACAAGAACACTCTCCCGAACTTTGAAAAGCATCATGAGCGCTTAGTCTCATGTATTAGCTGATTATGCCACCACCAAGACAAATGTCGTCACAGTAAAAAACAGCAAATTGGCCAGGAGCAATTCCTTGATCTCTAGTGGCTAATTTCACTTGATACAAATCATGAGCAACTTTTGTTAGTGTTCCTTCATGAAATGCAGCACCATGACGCAATTTAATAGCAACGCATGTTCCCTGGGTTGGCTCTTGCGTAATCCAATTTGTATTGCTTATAGTAAATGTATCACGTACTTTGTCCGCTGTATAGTAATTCCTTGAAATAAACACCACATTTTTTTGGCTATCTTTAGCTACTACATACCAGGGTCCGCCGGCTAGTCGTATCCCTTGCCTTTGGCCTATGGTATAATGCCAAAAGCCCTTATGGGTTCCCATTATTGCTCCTGATTCAACCTCAACTAATTGCCCTAGCTGATCTGGCACATGGCACCTAATAAATTCAGCGAATTTTAACTTACCTAAGAAGCAAATGCCCTGACTATCCTTACGAGCCTTATTGGGTAAATCTAGCTGATGTGCAATGTCACGAACCTGAGCCTTTTGTAAATGGCCTATCGGAAATAAAGCTCGTGAAAGCTGACTTTGATGAAGATGAGAAAGAAAATATGTTTGATCTTTTATCGGATCGGGAGCTTGACGCAAGAGTACCAAATTATCTTTTTTTTCAGTTTGAGCATAGTGCCCTGTAGCAATAGCATCAAAATGTGTACCTAATTTGCTATAAAAGGCACCAAACTTAATGCGTTGGTTGCACATTATATCGGGATTGGGCGTACGGCCAGACTTAATTTCATTAATAGTATAGCGCACGACTTCTTCGTGATATTCTTTCTGAAGTGACATAACTTCTAGTGGGACATTTGCTTGCTCACAAACTGCGCGAACATAAGCAAGATCTTCCTCCCATGGACAAGTGCCCAAGAAAGAAAGCTCATCTTCAAGCCAAATTTTTAAATAAAAAGCAGTCAGCGTGTGCCCCTGTCGCTGTAGCAAACGCAAAGCAACGGAACTGTCCACCCCACCTGATACAAGAACTGCTATGTTCATAAACGCAATCTCACTATTTTAATCTCTAGTCCCTAATCCCCAAGTTTGTCGACAATCGGTAAAGCTTTTGAGCCCGCTCATGCGGAAGGCTGAGAATTTAAAAATTGAAGAAGTCTATTAATTCAATCATGCTCAGACTATAGCCACTAGGCGCACTTTTAATGTAGCAAAAATTTAACATAAATACAACATATTTACAACTTGAATTATCACTTCGAGAAGACCCTACAGTAGAATATTGTATGATATGGTATTGTTTCAGCAAACCATTTAATGATAGCTTTTTAAAAAAACAGAATCTATTGCAGACTGACCAAAATAGTATATAGTTAATTATAGAGAACCATCGAAAATTCAGAGCCAGGGTTAACAAGGTATCCTTTGACTTTTACGTACTCCTTTTATCAAAAGTCAGAAAAACAACCGATATACCTCCTGGCTCTGCCTGAAGTTTCTAGCAGTTTCTATAGCAAACATACAATGTGATTTGGCTGAGGAATTCTAGTGCTCATTTTCCTCATGAGATTCTTCTGACTTAACAACCTCTTGTAAAGAGCGCAATGCCCTTACTTCTAATTCGGCTTGTTTTTCAATCTCAGCAATTTGATCTTTAGTGAAAGATTTTTCCATAAGATCTCTAAAATTCCTTAATTTCATTTTTTAATCCTTCCAACAGCAGAGTTAAGTAATATCTCCATTCCTTCGTTTATCAGTATGCTACCTGATGGCCGGCAAGGAATTACTTATCTCTTTTAATATTTTATTGATACTGCGTAATTCGACTATTATGATAGCTAAGAACAATAAATGGATTATAAATTTGACTTTACCCATAAAAACCTATGTGAATTAATTTTGCCAATACATATATTTTAATTTTATTATAGCACATTCAATGCCTTAATCAACAGAAATTGTGCTGATATTACACTTTCAAAGCTCCTAAAAGAATTTTACTAGAACGAGGTAACCAGCGCGAATTTCAGCCTTCATTTTCCTCAGGAGATTCTTCTGGAGGTGGTGCTTGGCCTAGATTATACATCTTGCACCGGCGACTTATAGTAGATTTATTAACACCCAAGAACTCGGCAATGCGTGTTTGACTCCCAAATTTTTCCCAAAGAAGCTTCATAAGTTGAGGATCATCTACCGCTTTTACTCCTAAATGAGCAATTTCGGTAAGCTTAGGATCTCTGGCATAAAAAGCGGTATCAAATTCAGAGCTCTCGCTTATATTATTCTTCTCAGCTTTTTCTACAATAAGATTATACACTTTCTCTTTAAATGCGTGCATGCTGACAAAATGCTTCTCAAAAAGTTTAGCTCGTTCGTAGTTGTTAAGCTGAAGAATATTTTTATAGGTATCTGTTCTCATCGATTGACGAGTAAAGCCGTCTACAAGCTCATTAAGTTCATTTTCAGGAATAACATCAAACGTCGGCATTTTTAACGTAGTTTTTTCAAGAGCAGCATACAGAGCCCTAGAAAACCGATTTTCGGCCACCAGCGTTTGCAAACTTGCGGTACTAGAACAAATCACACGAACATTGCTGAAATATTTATGATCTCCTGAGCAATGATGGTAAAAGCCATAGGTAATAAATTCCGCGAGTTCTGATTGGGTTGTCATACTTACAAAATCAATATTTTGAATAAAAAGAGTGCCACAATTATCAAGCTTTTTTACCACTTCTGACGAATCATCCTTGAGACCAAGAATTGGCCTTCCGCCAAAGAGCTTTATCGCTATTTCGCTATTCTTTTCTGGAACGGTAAGCCTCAATGTATGGAGAAATTGGCGACCACTAATATGATGTAATATTTCAACAGTAGATAGAAGGTCATCTTCAGCCATTTCCAAAAGAATGGCCTTCTTGCTTAGAGCTGCTTTAAGCAGATTAATCTTAAAATTAAAGAGGGTTGTACCATTGCTGGGGATAAGCTGATTAATTAATTGCCCGGCCTTCGTGGTTTCTAAATAGAGCAAATAATCCCACGCTGAAGGATCTTTCAAGACATCAAATTGCTTCTTAAGAAAATCTGAAATTTCAGGATAATAGACCATGATAGTAACATTCTCAGCATGGCCATTTGGCACACCTGATAACATAATTTTAACATCATGAGCATCGCGGGTATATATAGACTGTGCACATTTGTAATCGGCTATTCTTTGTAAAAGCAGATGAAAGGCCTGCGTTAAGTAATGTCCTCGTTCTTTGTTAATATCAACGCTAATGAGATCTTTAGCTGCTGGATTTGCAAGAGTAAACTCACGAGATTTGTAAAACACTAAACCAATCTTACGGTCAACTGAAGAACTGAAAAAGCTGCGCATGCTCTCTTTATAGTGATTAACTTCTTGATGCTTATAGTGAACTTCTTCTTTGAGTTCTTTAATTTCTTTTAACAACAAATCATGATTAAGAGCTTTGAGCGTACTATATGTTGAACCCAAATAATCAGCAAAAACAAGCATTTCATCTCGATCAACACTACTATAAAGCTTGTTAGGCCTTCCGCCGCTTTTTACGATAATATAGGAAGTAATTGTTCCATATTCAAACACAGGCAGAAAGACATCAGCATTAATTGAATCTAAAAATGAAAGTATTTTTTCGCATGTAGCATCTTCTTCATAAAAATTGGTAAAAGCTAATTCATCTTTAATAAATATCTTATTAGAGTGAAGTATCTGGCCAATTACTGATTTCATCTTAGGGTGATCAGTTAAAAAATTCTCTACTTTTTGCATTATTGCAAGAGCAGTTGGATCACTTTTGTCATTATAATGAAATTGAGCTTCGCGCATGTAGTAGCTCGTACTGTCTAACGTTATGCCAAACGCAGTATAAAAAAAGGTTTGAGTTATATGCAAAAGCTCTTGAGGTGATTTTGCGTTGCCTAAACGATTAAGCGCATTTTTAATATCATGGATAAATGGAAATTTGACTTTTGGCTCAACTTGATCCTTGTAATTTAAGAATCGTAGACCAAGCATTTTCCGATAGCAAAAATAAATAGCAAGAGTGACGAAGATGGTAGAAATCCCGTTAAGGACATAATTAATGACATAAACGTGAGGAGTTGCTTCGGCAAAAATGTACAATACTATTTTATATATAAGTAACTCAACGAACAATTGAGGAATAATTATAAAATTAATTAAAACCTTTAGCTGCTGATTAACAATGAAAGGCAAGCTGTTTGTTTGAATTTTTTGGATAGCCTTATATAAACTAGGGGTTAACACAATGAAAATGTAAAGCCCGCTAAACTTTAAACAATACGTAAAAAATGAAACAAAAAAAGGATAATTCTGCACAAGGTCTTCGAACGAAACACAATAAGGTGTAAGCATTATAGCATAGCAAAAGTAAATCAAGCTCTGAATAGCAGTTAGACTGCAAAAGAATATGTCTCGTTTTGTTAGCTTATAATACTTATCAATTAAAAATTCTAAAAAAATCGCTAGACTTTGATATTGAACAACATAGAAAGCCCATGCAAGAAACAGGGTAAACGAGTTTACTTTATAGTTAATAGGAATTGAAAATATAGTTCTCATGGCTCTGACTAGCCAACTTATGTCGGTTGTCATACTTCCAAATACCACTGCCAATAATAAATAACAAAATTTCTTTTTATTTTTTAAGCGGAGATTAACAATAAACAAACAAATAGAAATATAAATCTTGAGGGCTAGCGAGCAAATTTGAGCAATGAAAAGGAGGTGTGATGAGCTAGCTATTATGCAAATTTGCTCCATTAAAGTCATATTTTCACTTCCCTTAAAATTTTCAATGAACGTGATACTTTGCCCAGCATATGTTGATTCTTAAAAAATTGAAAGCAAAATACACATCTTTAAATTCTTATGGCAATATTAAAAATTCAAATTAGATTTTTAATTTGAATCGATCTTTCCTGATCTTATTTTTAATTTTTCCTAATTTCGCTAAATGTTATAATCATGGCTTGCAATCTGCGCCAGATGTCCTATAATAAGAGCCGGAGAAAAAGGTAATGAGCGAAAATGAAATCTGTAACTATTAAAAGGAGTCGCTGATATGCCTACCCTCAAGAAGATAATGGTATTTCTTGCCATTTTTTCCTTCCTAGTCGTTACTCAAAATATAAGTGCTCAATTTTCTCATTTGGCCATTAATAATGAACAAGGTCCACCAACTTTTCTTAATTAAGGTTATAGCCCCGTATGGCTACCCTCAACAAAATAAGTATTCATCTTTCGGCTTCGACTAATAACCTAAAATTGAATGATTGAGAATTTCTGCATCATTTAATTTTCTCACCTTTGACTATGAAGCTCCGTAACCGGACAAGGCAAAATTCGTAGAAATACGCATTTTGCCTTTTTTCCTTGTTCATACACATTTTCTTAAAGATATGGTATGGTACATACTAGCTAACAAGTAGCTTGAATTTTTAAGGATCCCATGAACATTATCGAAAACATACGTACTACCTTTTTTGCTTATCTTGAACAATGTTTTTCGCTTTCACAAGATAAGCTCGCGAACATAGAAGTTTACTTAAGTGTTAATCCAAACAAAGAACAATTTGGTGATATTACCACCAATGCTGCATTAATATTAGCAAAAGAACTGAGTATGCAACCCCGGCAATTAGCACAAAAGATTATAGACGGCTATAGCCATGAAGCCATTGAAAAATTAGAAATTGCTGGGCCCGGCTTTATAAACATAGTACTAACTCGTCATGCCCTTGAGCACCTAGCTGCTGCTCTTTGGCAAGATCCAAACTTTTTTAAGCTCTCGGCCCAAGAACAACACTTTAACTATAACCTTGAGTTTGTGAGCGCAAATCCTACTGGTCCTCTGCATTTAGGCCATGGTCGGGGTGGGATTATTGGTGATGTGCTGGGCAATATTTTAGCTTATCTTGGTCATCAAACCACTAAAGAGTTTTACATTAATGATGCAGGATCGCAAATTGAGCGTTTGGGAAGCTCATTTAAAATTCGTTGCCAACAGCAACTTGGCATTCCAGCAGTCTTACAAGAAGATGGTTACCAGGGAGAATATCTTGTCGATCTGGCTAAAGAATGCATCCAACAGCATGGCAATAGCATCCAACTACTTGATAATCCAGATAGCTTCTTTAGCACCTATGCCAAAGACCGGTTATTAGAAGCCATAAAAAAAACACTTAAAAGTTATGGTATTACTTTTGATGTTTGGTTTTCTGAGCTTTCTATTCATCAAAGTGGCGCTATTGCACATGCTCTTTCGGTCCTAGAAGATAAAGGTTACCTTTACAAAAAAGATGATGCACTTTGGTTTGCTTCGAGCTCTTTTGGGGATGATAAAGATCGTGTACTAAGAAAAAGCAGTGGTGAATTAACCTATTTTGCTCCTGAAGTTGCTTATCTTGAAAACAAAGTTGACCGGGGTTTTAACTATTTAATAATAGTTTTAGGACAAGATCACCATAGCTATGTGAACAGAATTGAAGCGGTAATGCAGGCATTAGGGCATAAGCATGAACAAATAACCTGTATTCTTTATCAATTGGTTACTCTCAAAGAAAGTGGCGAATTGGTTCGAATGTCTAAACGAGCAGGACGCATGGTTACCTTGCATGATGTAATCGCTACGGTGGGAGTAGACGTTGCTCGTTTTTTCTACCTTAATAAAAAAGCCGATGCTCATTTAGAATTTGATATTGATTTAGCGCTTAAAAAAACAGAAGAAAATCCAGTCTATTACATTCAATATGCATACGTCCGAATCAAGAGTATCTTGGAAAAAGCCTGCTGGCATGAAGCATTCAACGACATCCGGCATGCCGATAGCGCCTACGTTGGTGAAACTGAGCGATTGATGATTAAAAAGATAGTATCACTCAAGCAACTTTTAGTAAGCATTTCACGCCATTATCAGACTCACTTACTCGCTTATTATGTTATAGAGCTAGCACAAATGTTTCATAGCTATTATGCCGTAAATCGTGTTATTGATGAAAACAATGTGCCGCAAAGTAGAGGGCGGCTATTCACCATCACTCTTGTTCATAATACCCTAAAGCTCTGCTTTGATTTGCTTGGCATTAGCGCACCTAACCACATGTAACTGGTTATACCGATTCTTTGAGAGTCCATAAAATATCTAACGCTTGCTTTGCACTTAAAAGCTCCATATCGAGCTCGCTAAGTCGAGCGCTTACCAATTTCTGTTGGCCTAATTCTTTCTCACGTTGTTCAAGCAATACTTCAAGTTGATGCTTTTGTTGAGCAAGTAATGCATATTTTTCTTGCCATTGGCCTCTCTCTTGAGTAATAACCATCTCATAGGGATTGTCAACTAAGCCTTCAGCAGAGGTTTTTTCTGTAGCTTTATCAAAAGCCAAGACATCGGTCTTGCCAACCACCGAAAGTGCTTTGGGTGCTCCATTTCCATTGTGAATAAACTCACGTAAAATTGCATCAGCCCTTTCTAGCAGTGCTGTTGGCAATTGAGCCAGCTTGGCTACTTCTAAGCCAAAGCTACCATCTGCCATGCCAGGTAAAATTTTATGCAATAACACTATCCCATCAGCAGTTCTAGCACTTGAAGCATAGTAAAAAACAATTCCTGGAAAGGTAGCTGCAAGGCCACTAAGTTCGTGATAATGAGTAGCGAACAAACAATGAGCTTGTACGTGTGTAAAGATGTATTCCACAACTGCTTGAGCAATCGCCAGGCCGTCAAAGGTACTTGTGCCTCGGCCTACTTCATCTAAAATTACTAAACTATTTCGTGTAGCTTGGGTGCAAATAAGTGCCGTCTCTTCCATCTCAACCAGGAAGGTGCTTTTTCCTTCAGCGACATTATCAGAGGCGCCAATGCGGGTAAAGATTCGATCGAGTAACGCAAGGTTTGCTTCCTTTGCTGGCACAAAAGATCCCATTTGAGCCATAATGCTCGTAAGAGCTATTTGTCTTAAAAATGTCGATTTACCACCCATGTTAGGACCAGTGATTATCCATAACGTTTCTTCATCGGTAAGTCGGACACTATTGGGAATAAATTTAGGCCCGATTCTTTTTTCAATTACTGGGTGCCTGGCATCTACAAGTATTAACTCACGCCGATTGTTAAATTCAGGTCGAATATACCCATACGTGTATGCAGTGTGCGTAAGAGCCTGCAATGCATCCAGGTAAGAAAGTGCCTGAGCCAGCTTTTTTAAGGGATGTAGATACTGCTCAACCTGCATTTTTAGTGCTTCAAAAAGCTCCTTTTCAATCTCACCTATGTCAGTTCTTGCTCGTGCAATATCATATTCTAGATCCTTTAATTCTTGTGTAGTGAACCGTTCCCGATTTACCAATGTTTGGGTACGAATATAGTGAGGCGGAACTAACGAAAGATTTGGTTTAGTAACTTCTATACCATAGCCATGTGCACCGCTAAAGCGAATTTTCAAGGAATTGATGCCGGTATGTTCCTGCTCCTTGCGCTCAAGTGCCACTATTGCTTGGGCGCCTTGTTCTGCAAGCAAGCGCAAGCGATCAAGTTCAGCATTGCAATTGGACTTTATGAGCCATTCTTTATCGCTATCATCATTAAGTGATTGTTGGAGTATCTTCAAGAGCTGCTCAAAATCAACGGTCTTAGCTTTAATAAGCGAAATCAAGCTTACTTTGCTTTGTTCATCAAGCAAGCGGGTAATTTCTGGTAAATGATTCAGAGCCCGCATAAGCGCACAATAATCATGCAGTTGAGCTCTTCTTAAGCCTATACGTCCAACAATGCGTTCGATATCACCAATTTGCTTGAGTACACGACGCAGCTCTTCTTTTGTTCCAAGAGAAGCGAGAAAGCAGGCAATAACATCCAGCCGCTGCTCTATTTGATCCCGCTTTACCAATGGACGAAGAAGCCATTTTTTTAACACTCGAGAGCCCATTGCCGTTACGGCGTTATCAAGGATATCAAATAGCGTGTGGGCACTTGAGCCATCTCGACTATTTTTAACAAGCTCCAAATTACGTACCGTCGCAGCATCTAGCATGAGAAAGTCTTCTGGCTGATAGATCAAAAGCTGCTTAAGCTGGCTTAATGAGCGCTCATTATTTCTTCGTAAATAGGTGTAGAGAACGACAAGTGCATTTGAAAATGAATCTGATTGGGCAAAAAATTCTTTTGATTGTGAAAATTGCGAGCAAAACCAGCTTCTTGTTTCCTCGAGAATGTCATCTTCATGGGGATTAAATTGCTCACGCGAAATGCTATACCCAAGGCGTTGAAATAGAGGCTCAAGAGCAAGGCAAAGCTTAGTAGTCGGCAATACAATTTCATCAGGGACAAAGCGGCCTAATTCTGCTTCTAGAAGCTTAGGTGACGTGTTAGCAACCGTCGTGATGCACAATTGGCCGGTTAAAAGCTCAGCAAAAATAAGCGTTATATGCTGCTGAGTTACAAAAAAGCTACACAAATAGGAAGCTGACTTTTCATCAAGCAAGGTATCATCGGTTAGCGTTCCTGGTGTGAGCACTTGCGTTATAGTGCGTTCAATTATCTTACCATGCTTTGCACCTACTTGATCACAAATAGCAACCTTAAAGCCACCCTTAACCAGCTTAGTAATGTAAGTATTCAGGGTATGAACCGGCACACCACATAAAGGAATGGGATCACCCGAGGGCGTACAGCCCCGTTGGGTTAAGGCTATGCCAAGAAAAGAAGATGCTATTTTGGCATCATCAAAAAAAAATTCGTAAAAATCCCCTACCTGAAAAAGTAGTAATACATCTGGATGATTGTTCTTAATGGCATGAAATTGCTGCATTAAAGGAGAAAGTTGACTTTTGCCTATAGCCATAATTATTTGCACCTACACCTAGATTTGATTGTACACTTGCTCTTCAAGTCTAACAAAATCTAGCAAAAATGCCCACATGCCTATTTTTGGGGAGTTTGATTTACATCTATGAGGCACAAGAAGATATCTGTTTTCTTGCCCGAGGGGTAGATTTAAGGCTTATTTTGCGATGTCCAACCTGGAGATTTGTGCCACTTTAAAGTTGAAGTTTAAACTAGCACAGAATCATTAAGACTTTAATCTTGTTCCTTCCCACAAATTGTGCTATATTAAAGTTGAAGTTTAAACTAGCACAGCCTTAACCTGGACAAAAAATGTTTTTACACCGAGATATGACCAAAACGCTCGACCGATATGCTAATTTTCCCGTGATTGCAGTTCTTGGACCACGACAATCTGGCAAAACCACATTGGTTAAAGAACATTTTAAAAATCACAAATTCTTTTCTTTTGAAGATCCAGCTATTCGGGAATTTGCTACCTCAGACCCAAATGGCTTTCTAAAAGAGCAAGAAAACGAGTATGGAATTATTTTAGATGAATTCCAGTATGTTCCTCAAATGTTGTCATACATTCAACTTGAGGTAGATAGTAAAAAGCGACCTGGTTATTTTGTGATCACCGGTTCTCAAAATTTTCTCATGAATCAAGCTATAACCCAATCTTTGGCTGGTCGAGTAGGAATTCTTACATTATTACCATTTTCAATACATGAGCTTGGTATCAATCATATTCTCCAAGAACGAGTCCAAGATCTTATAATTCAAGGTTCATACCCACGAATATATACCGAAAATATCCCTACTGCAGACCTCTATGCCTCTTATATTCATACCTATGTTGAACGGGACGTTAGACAATTAATTAATATTGGTGATTTGCTTACCTTTCAAAAATTTTTACTGCTTTGTGCTGGAAGAATTGGTCAATTATTAAACTTAACTGATTTGGCCGTAAATTGTGGTATTAGCAGCCTAACTGCAGCAAAATGGCTCTCTGTTTTAGAAGCAAGTTATATTATTTTTTTATTACCACCACACTTTAAGAATTTTAACAAACGGCTTGTCAAGACCCCAAAATTATATTTCTACGACACTGGCATTGCATGTAATCTCTTGGCCATAAGCTCAACAACTATTTTATCCGCATCGCCGTTTCGTGGGCCCCTTTTTGAAAATCTTATCATTAGTGATTTAGGCAAGCAATTTTACAATAAAGGTATACGGCCCCCCTTATATTTTTGGAGAGACCATAATCATAGAATAGAAGTAGATTGCATTGTTAATAAAGGAACAGAACTTATACCACTCGAAATTAAGGCATCAGAAACTATC
Organism: uncultured bacterium; assembly: GCA_963706585.1. Lineage (GTDB taxonomy): Bacteria > Babelota > Babeliae > Babelales > Babelaceae > MFD02248-292. The sequence goes on along the minus strand of OY970169.1, from coordinate 729,064 downwards.
TCAACAACCTTTTTTAGCGCACTAGTAAAGTGGAACAAATTGTCGGACACAGCACCCGAAAAAAACTATGTTGTCTATGCAGGTAACGTAAACCAGAAGAGAGCCAACGGGCATATTCTTAGCTGGCATTCAGAAGGCAATCTTATTAATCAATTGTACAAAGATGGTGAAGAAATTACCTAAACCAACCTACCGATGATTAATTATCTGCCAGCTAATTACTGGTTCTACTGCCGAATAATCGTCAAAGAGTGGACCTTCAGCTTTTATGCCAAAATAATAAGGCAAGGTAATCAATTCTAATAAATGTATGGCGGCTACAAAGTCTTCTCTATTGCCCTTGCGCACAATAATTTTAGCCTCAGGATCTTTTAAAACCATATCAAGCGTGGCGATCATTCTAACCCAAAGCTGCAATGATGGTATGCGTGGATCATCGGCTTTGATAGTTTCATAGGTTTTTGATTTAAATTCTGCTTGAAAGGCAGCTAGATTATCTGTTTCAGAAAGCATTGAATGCAAGCTCTGAGTCGGCAAAACCATATTTGGCTTACCCGCTTGCATGGTCCATTGTCTGAACTTCTGCACTAAGCGCGAAATAACATTCTTTTTTCCTGACTCTTGATAACTATAGCTAAAAAGGCCGGTATTGGTATTAATTGGATTCCAATCAAGATAGTGAGGCAATTTTTCAAAAAGTCCCCAAGAGCGAGCTTTACCAACTACGTTAAACTTACCAGGAATGGCAAGACCAGCACTATTTTTAAACGAAATTGCCTTCATATCAATAAGCGGCAAACTTTTTTGCAAACCATATAAAAAACCATTATAGGTATGAACTACTAAGGGTGGCACAGGCTGTGCAATTGCTTCAAATTCAAAATAGTCATCGGTATATATACCGGCAAGAAGATTCGATAAAGCAGCATACCACTGAGCACGAACATTTCTCACAAAGCGACGCAAGGCAACTTCATCTTTGCATGTGTTTGGTATACAACTGACAATGTCCACAGCAGTGCCATTCTCCAACTGGGCTTTGGCAGGCAATGGTATATCTGGTGTAGGCTCAGCAACTGCACGAGCCATAAGGTTTGACCATCCATTAGTAAAATAAGGGTGATTAGTACGCTGGCTAAAAAGACCTACTAGGATCTTGCTCAATTCAATAACAGGAACTGCTGAGAAATTAACAATGGTCTGATAAATTCTATCTAATTGATAATGAGCGTAATACGTTGCTTGCTCCGGCTCAAGCCGTTCATAAGCATAACTATATAATTCCTTACCATAGTGCTCTAAAAGATAAGAACTAAGTTCCTTAAGATTTTGCTCTAAGCTAAGGCCGGTAATATTACCTAGTTTATCTGAAGTAACTTTGGCCAAAAGAAGATCAAGAGCCCATCGCAGGGCGGTCTCAAGTACAAGGGCTTCTATGGCATCATCTAAATGATGAGTAAGCAAATAGCACGTTTCCTGTGCATCATGGATTCGTGGCTGGTAAAAGCTATGTGCAACAGAATAGCGGCTGCTAAATACCTTCTTTAAGTATTGCAAAATAAAGTTAAGTCGTATATTTTCCCTTGAAGATCGTGGATACATACTCAAAAAATCTACAAATATCACACGCTCAATATGTGCTTGCTTGAGCTTATATATTAAATCTTGTACAAATGCTTCATAGCGCATTGGCAGCGATAACCCCTTACTAAAAAGCATCTGCTGTGGTTCAATAACCTTGAGTCCTGTAGAGTGAGCATTTGCTATAGGAACCAGCATGCGTAACTGCTTGGGGTTTTGTTTATCAAATAAAAAGTACTGCTTTGCATGCTTAAAAGGGATCCAAGCACTCTCAGATTCCAACAACAAACAATTATGAGCAAACTGTTTGTTGGGGTTTGTAGTTTCATACAATGCTTTGTTTTCAGCAATGATTTTTGTCTTCAGCTTTTCAAAATTATCCGTTAGTTGCTGCTTATTCTTAGAAGCATATTCTTCTAATTCTGCTACCAACTCTGGGTTAATGCCTTTAACCGTATGTATATCAGCATATACAAAACCGTCAGGCTTAATGACAAAATGGCTAATTTGAGCAGGTAGGTCAGCTATAAAAACTTTATCTTTTAGCTGAAATAGCGTAGCTTCCTGGGAAGAAGAATTATCACATCGCTCATACTGATCAAAGCTATCCTTATACTTACTCCAATTTCTAATATTGTTAAGCAAAGTACTTTTGCCAACCCCATCGACAAAGCTACAAAAAATATAGACTGTATTGGCATCATTACAAGAAACTAACTCCTGATCCATTTTTTTGATAAAATCTTGTGCATGTACGGTAGCTTCAGCCTTCTGACAAGAAAGCACTTCTATCGGATAAGTAATATCGGGCCCTAAAAAGAACTTTTTAACCTCAGCTGATCCGTCCATTAATGCTCGTGCATAGTCAATAGAAAAAAGCATGTCTTGGCTTGCAACAGCCTCATCTGATCCAGTTTTGGTTGAGCGTTCCTGCATTATTTGCCAAAAATCAATGAGCTCAGCCAGTACCGCTTTAAGATTGCGGGTATACAGCAACCGTTCTATGTTATCACGCTTTGCAATAAGTAGGTCATAATCAACGCCAAAAGCATGTTTTTGAAATATGAGCGAACTGTCGTTAAAAATATCAATTGGACGAGCAAGCACATGCTTAATTTGGGGTTGTTGATCGCCAAACCAAGAATTTTGCATCCATTGAGCATCTTTAAGCAAAAAACCAGTCATAAAACCAAAGACATTTTTTGTAGGCTGCGAAAAACCGCCATTGGCTTTAACAATGACTTCATCTTCAATTGCAATCCGCTCCCAATTAGTGGTATAGGGAGGTATAGCTTCTTCTTGATACCCAAAAATACCAAATCGACCTTCTAGTGCAAAACCAGCCGTGCGCAGTGATTGCTCTAATTGCAAAAAACTTTCGCGCGTTTTACGCAATGTATAGGGATTGTACTCGTGCGTATCTCTTTTAGTTAAATCATAGGTCTGTATGAATTGCTTGGGCAAATCAAGGTCATACTCGATTGCTTTAGCACTGACACAACCTAATTCGAGACACAGCAATAGCCACAAGCTCCTGTTCATGACGCAAATAACCTGTGCTCATCACCAAGACGCTTAACTCCTCGAAGTTTGGTTACAGCCAAATGATAACGATCATAGCGCGCAGAACCCTTAAGACGAGCAAGGAGAGCTTCCAATTTGCTCAAACATGCCGTAGCCAATTTCCAATAGGCATGACAGATAGCTTTGTCTGATGCAAATTCTTTAACACTGGCGATATATTCATCAAAAAGATGCGTTAGACAATCAAGGTAAAAAGCGTAAAACTGATAAAAATCTGTTTCCTGGTTTGTTTTGCTATTTGCTACATGCCAAAATTCAAAAATAGCAATGCAATAGGCAGGAAGTCTCATCTTTTTTTGCTGTATCACCAGCTCATCAGTCGTCAAATCCGCATACAATAAAGAAAGCCAGTCATCATACACTTTGCATTGTCTGACGCACCTTTTCCAGTAATCGCTTTTGTTGATTTCGTTGTTTAAGTCAAAATAGGACGAACGATTGCTCTCTATGGTTAAAAGCGTTACAATCCGTTTCCAGGCATGCGTAAACTCCATGGGCGTCAGCGCTAGACTTTCTTCAATTATCCAAGGAGCATTAAGATAATAGACGTTAAAGGAATTGAGCAAGGCTTCCAAAGGTGTGCTTGGTAATCGACTTTCTGAATCTTGAGCTTGTATACCTTGTTGTAAAGTTGCTAAGGGCTCAGCTATTGGAGCATCCGCATAGGAAAGGCTATTTGTCAATAAATATAGCAAGCCAATAAGGATTAGCGCGATGTTCATATCCCAACCTCATGTATAGTTTGTGTAATTCAGAGGCGAGAGCCAACTCGCCCCCCTGAATTAGTACAATTTTTGCTTAATTAAGCACTTGCTTTTTGCTTAGATGCTTCATCAATTAAATCATGAACACGACCAAAGCTTCTAACTTCACTATTGAGCGTGCCTTTATCCCCGGACTCACCAATTATATCAATGATTTGATTGAAAGCTGTCAACACTTTTTCTAGGTTTCCATCTTTGGCAACCTTTATTTCCTGCTCAATGATAGTTCGTAATTGATTAGCAATAGCTTTGATACTTTTTGCTATTTGGCCAGCAGTTGTACGAGCTAACATGTATGAAGTTGATAGTTCAACATACGCCATAAAGCCGAGTATTTTTTCAACTTGTTGCAGAAAAATTGCGCAGGAGGTAGCAACACGTTGTCGAGCAAACAATTCTTTTTCCTCGCTTAATTCCGCCGGGGATTGATCAAGGCGTTCAAGTGCTTGTGCCATCTCTTCCATTTCCTCTTTCTGCCTTGGCGTTAGCCCTCCTTCTTCTTCAAGAGCTTTAAATTGCATGAGCTGCTGGGCAATCATAATCTTCTGATATTCTATTAATTCAGGTTCAGCATATTCTTGCAAATGTCGCCTGAGCTCGCTAAGGCTTAAGTCATAGGTCGTACGTCGGTCTTTAAACCATCCAATAGTACGATCACCAACGAAGTAATCCAGTACACCATCAATTGGAAAACTATTAGTTTCAGCAGTTTCAAGTATCTTAGTCGTAAAGCGTTGAACAAACCAAAGTGCTATAAAGGTTGGTAACCAACCCGTTACGTTGCGAATTACTTTTCGGTCCCATGATGCATCATCTTTATCTAATGCTTCACCACGTTTTAAAATACTATCAAGTTTATCGTAGTCAATGTCACGCGCCACCTCTGGCGTGGCCGGCGCAGCATCTTTTTGAAAGAGTCTTTTATAGATGCCAACAGCGGCGCTATATCCCAAATAGCCTAGGCCACCGACAGCAGCTGTTCCCAGCACGAGGCCTGTTAATGGACGGATAATTCTTGCTTTTTTTTCAGATGCAAGAAGACTATTTTTCACGAGCTCAATACGTATATCTGAAATTCTAGAAATATAAGGAATAGTAGAATCATCAGCATGAAGCACTAAAGGGATGCAGCACAATAGTGCTAGCAGTAACGTAGACTTATTCATAAAAACCTCCGCATAAAGCGTTATAATTTTGTAACTTTAGTATTTTTATCATGAGTTTATCAAATATGCAATCCACTTAACGGGTTGCCATTGCCAAATAAACTGCCTAGCTCATTTTGAGTAGCTTGAATGGTTGCCCCGCTTATTTTTTGGAACATTATTTTACCGACAGCTTTAGGATTTACGTGATCTCCTTCAAGCAAATACGCAATAATTTCAAGGGTTCCACAGGTCCATGTCAACCATCTTTTTATATATTCCATATGCTGTTCTGCTTCTTTAAAAGACGTAAACCCTTCAAAGTATTTTCTCAGTGCCGATAAATCGCTAATCGCCGTAATTATATAATAACTTATCTGGTCTTTATTCTGATCAGATAAAGCATTTACCCAACCCGCCATCACTCGTCTTATTCCCGCTTGATTATTATGAAATGCAAGGTTATAGCAAGGAAGCACTTTGGTGAGTGTCGCAATAGCATGGGTCAATTCTTTACCAATTTTCTGCCGTTGGATTGCCCAATTTTCATCAACAAATTCTTCATCCATTTCATGCAAAACGTCTCTTGACCTTATTTCTTTAGCATTATTTATGTGGGTTTTAACAATAAATGGTTGTACAACAGTAAAAATTCGATTATTTATGATAGCAAGGTCATTCCAACTGAGCCCTCGGCTGCCAAAGGATAGCTTGTACAATAATCCCATTATGGAGGATCCCATTCGGCGGAAAGCATCTGGTACATCGTCTAAAAGCTTACTAGCGGTGCGCGCAGTTGTGCCACTAAATGCCTCAGTAATACCACGCTTAAAACCTCGGTTAACTACCGTAAGCAAATTAGCCCCGTCTAGTTCTTTTGCCGTATCTTGCTTCCTAGCAAACGTATAAATTGGGTTAAATGGATTAAATTTATCTCCATCATCGGCTTGAATATAGAAACTTACAAATCCTATACTTAGCCAAGCAAATTTTCTATAATTATAAATGTTCATGCATAGCCTCTGAGATAATCAGTTAATCATGGTTACTAATTTGAAACTTTTTTAATGAGTATCACTAGTCTAAAATATTATGATGTTCTTGACAAATGGCATGAAGAAAAAAATAAAAAAGAGATTCGCGAATCGGAAAGAAATGATCTCACCAGTTCGCTTTGAAACATCCAAGCGGGGTAAATTATTTTTGAGCAAGAACAGTCTTTAGATAGCGCCCTGTATGACTTGCTGGAACTCGAGCAACTTGCGCCGGTGTCCCTTGGGCAACTATCATACCACCTTCATCGCCACCTTCGGGTCCCAAATCAATAAGGTAATCGACCGTTTTTAAGACATCCAAGTTGTGCTCAATAATCAAAAGTGAGTTACCTTTGTTTACTAAGCTTTGTAAGACCTGTAGAAGCTTTTCTATATCACTTGCATGCAGACCAGTTGTCGGCTCATCTAAAATGTAAAGTGTATTGTTGCCTCTCTTTGCTAATTCTGCCGCTAATTTAATTCGCTGAGCTTCGCCCCCTGAGAGTGTCGTTGATGATTGCCCAAGCTTAATATAGTCAAGGCCAACGGCACATAAAAAAGCCAAACGCTTATGGATACCACTGTGCGCTGCAAAAAATTCTGTTGCTTCACCTGCTGTCATATCAAGAATGTGAGCAATATCTTTGCCTTTAAAAAGTATCTCTCGGGTCTGAGCATTATAACGCATGCCTTTGCAAACGTGACAAAGCATAGTAACATCAGCTAAAAAATGCATTGAAACGGTAATCCAGCCTTCACCTTTGCACTGAGAACAACGACCTTCTGGCATGTTAAAGCTAAATCTACCGACTTTATATCCTCGGGCATTACTTTCAGGCAATGTTGCAAAGAGTGCACGAATCTCATCAAAGATCCCCAAGTAGGTCGCTGGTGTTGATCTTGGTGTGCGACCAATAGGCGTTTGATCAATAACAATAAGGTTTTCAATAGATTCATATCCTTCAAGCTTAGATGCTTGATCAGAAATGCCTTCAATCGACATACCCCAAGTAGCTCGGCGTGATTTTTTATCAAGCACTTTAACCAGAGCTGGAACAAGCTCATCCATAATCAACGTACTTTTACCTGAACCTGACACCCCAGAAATTCCGCACAGTACTCCTAAAGGAAATTTGACCTCAAGATTTTTTAAATTATGGGTAGCTATACTTTTGAGCGTAATAAATTTTTTTGGTATTCGTACTTGAGCAGGCACTATAATAGCCCGCCTGCCACACAGATAAGCCCCGGTCAGAGATTGCTGATTTTTCATAAGATCTTTTGGCGTTCCCGTTGCAATAACAGCTCCTCCCCACCTTCCAGCGGCAGGGCCCATATCAATGAGGTAATCAGCATTTATCATAGTATTTGTATCATGCTCAACAACCACTACGGTATTTCCCAAATCACGCAATCTGTGTAGGGTTTTTACTAGGCGATCATTATCTCGCTGATGCAAGCCTATACTTGGCTCATCTAAAATATACAGGACGCCACTCAGCGCAGAACCTAGCTGGGTTGCCAATCGTATACGTTGCCCTTCACCTCCTGATAGCGTTCGAGCTGTTCGGTTAAGTGACAAATAGCTGAGGCCAACGTCAGTTAAAAATTGCAAACGAGATACTATCTCAGTCACTAAAAGCTTCACCATAGCACGCTGAGTTTGACTTAATGATAGCGTGGTAAAAAATTCATGGAGCTTTTTTATGGAAAGCTCTCCTAATTGATAAATATTTTGATCACCAACAGTGATGGCTAAAGCTGCCTTATTTAAACGCTTACCAAGGCAAGTTGGGCAAGGTGATTCAAAGTGGATCGCTTCTTTGGATTCTTCAATTTGCTTTTTAGCTTGATGCCATCTATCAGAAAATGCCACCTGACATATCATACCTAACCCATGACATTTTTTACATGCTCCTAGGGGGGAGTTAAACGAAAATAGACGCGGTTCAATTTCTGGAAATGAATAATTACACAGCAAGCAAATGCGCTCGGCTGCATAATAATGTTCCTCATCGCCTACTAGGATTTTGCATACACCTTGTGCAATGGCAAATGCCCGTTCAACAGCTTCTTGTAATCGTGCAGCTTCATCTTGATTAACCTCGCAAGAATCAAGAAGCATATCGATAGTATGCCTTTCCGTTTTTTTAAGCTTAAGGGCATGAATATCTTCAATCTTTTTAAATACATATTTCTGACCATCGATAATAAATCGATAGTAACCAGCATTAAACAGCTTAACAAGGTCTGCTACGAATTCACCCCTTTTATACAGTGCTATAGGTGCAACAACTACTATAGTTTCACCATCGAACTTGGTCAATAGCATAGCTGCAATCTTATCAGGAGATTCTGCACTAATAGCGGATAAGCAATTGGGACAGGCAATAACACCTATGCTCGTAAATAATACCCGCAAATAGTCATAAATTTCTGTGATGGTACCTACGGTCGAACGCGGATTTGAACCAACAGTTTTTTGGTCAATGGCAATAGCAGGACATAACCCTTCAATGCTATCGACATCTGGTTTTTTAGGCGATCCCAAAAATTGCCGCGCATATGAAGAAAGCGATTCAATATATCGTCGTTTACCTTCAGTATACAAAATATCAAGAGCTAAGGAGCTTTTGCCAGAACCAGATGGTCCAGTAATCACTGTAAGAGAATCTTTTGGGATCTCAACGTTGATATTTTTCAGGTTATGCTCTCGCGCCCCCAGTACTTTTATCCACTGTTTTTTGCTTAAATTCATAATCTACCCATAACACCTTATTATCATACTCTAACGCCTACCAACAGTATAGCATAAAAATTCAAATATTAAAAATTTAATTGACAATGAGCAGTTCGCTATTCAAAACCACTCCTCAAATAGTTAAAACCTTTGATTATTTCGCATGAAAAAGCTATACTATTAACAAAACTATGGTGGATGTAGCTCAGTTGGTAGAGCACCAGATTGTGGCTCTGGGGCCGTGGGTTCGAATCCCACCATTCACCCCAAAACTTAGTACTATTGCAATGTAGCAAATTAAATAATGTATACACTTATTAAAGCAATTGTCGGGGCGTGGCGCAATTGGTAGCGCACTCGCTTTGGGAGCGAGGGGTTGTCAGTTCGAGTCTGGCCGCCCCGACCAAAATTATGGGGCTTGTTAACAAGCCCCTTTTGCATGTAGATCATCAGCATATGCAAAAACTTATGTCATTTTTATTTATGCATGTTTCTTAAATGGGCAGTAAGAGATTGTGGCCAACTGGTTCTAAAAGGACACCCGGGCATGGTGCAGGTAATGGATTTTTCTTTTGCATGCTTCCCATTTTTATGCACTTCCAGATGCACTCTATTTTGGGTAGTATACCCACAATGACATACAAAAGTTCCTCTTTCAGGCTGCGTTTGTTGCCCAGCTTTCAGACCGGTAGATTTTTTTCTTATGCAAGCCACCTTAGCTATGCGCGTGCTTCTACGGTTTGGCTTAGTTGAATCAGAATCAGCATCTGAACCAGCAGAAAATTTGCCAAAAGTATCATCACTATCGATAGCTACATCAAAATCGGAATTATCCTCTGAACCAGCAAAAGCATCAGAATCACACTCACTGCTTATATCGGGATCAAAATCAGAATCACTAGAGGAAGCAATCCTTTTGCGCTTTTTTGCTGGCTTTTCAAGTGAACTATCGACAGCATCTTGCTCATCTGCCAAGCTTTCCTGATCGATTGGTAGCCAGTCGACTTCTGCATCTAAATCTAAAGTTAATACGTCTTCGTCGATACATAATTGTAAAAGTTTAGCAATTTCTACATAACCATATTTTTGGGCATAATGTAGTGCTGTTGAAGGATATTTACCATAATCTTTTACGAGAGCACCATTATCAAGAAGTAGTTTTACTATCTTTCGGTGATTATTTCTGGCAGCATGTATAAGCGGCGTCTCCTTATTACTATCACAAGCATTGACATCAGCTGCGCGGTCAATGAAGAACTTAACTGAATTACTATCTCCGCGCATTGCAGCTAAGATAAGAGACTCATTGTCATATGCTTTACAAGAAAAATTCACATCGGTTTCGCTGGCAAAATCGCTATCAGATTCTAAATCGCTAGCAGCTTCATCCAGTAATAACCAACTTTCTTCTTCATTATCTAAGGATGATGCACAGGAGACTTGAGTGACTGCTTCAGTTTTTTTTGGTTGATCCATAGCTGCTGATAATGCTGAAATACAGCATATTAGAGCTAATTTACTGTATGCATTTACACTTAACATTATTACCACCTTGCTTAATAGTATCTTCTTTGATTGAGGCTATAATTGGTTTGAAACTCTCAGGTTATTGATCATTATGTACCCTTCTTACATGGGAAGCGAGATTATGATACCAAGTAGTTTGGTATTGACAATCAGGCATGACACAATGAAAAGTTTGACCGCTATGTTTACCTTTTTCATGAGTCTTTAAATTGGCTCGGGTTCTCGCAGCATAATTACATTGATCGCACTTAAAGGGGCGTTCTCCTGCTTGAGATTGAACCTTAGCAACTTTACTTTTCCTCGGTGTTTGCTTAGTCGCTTTTTCTTTTGGAACTTCTAGCTCGTAGCCAAGATCATTGTCACTATCGAAATCAGAGTCATCATCGGGATTAAAGCTCAAATCGTTATCTGAATCAGTTGGCGAAAGAGCAGCTCTTTTGCGCTTGCTTGTTGTTGGTTTTTTAGCGGGCTTGACAAAAGACTCAGCAGTTGTTGGCACTTGTCTCAATTGGTTAAGTATGAGCGATGCGCTCTCATCGTCTAAAGCATCCGAACTTTGAGCGTCTTGACTCAATTGCTCGAGAATGAGCGATGCGCTATCATCATCTAGTTGACCAAACTGATTAAGCAGATAAACATCAAGAAGATCTGCTATTGTCCTAAAGCCTTTTTTATTGGCTATGCTCCAAGCAGAGTTGCCAGAATTTGTCTTGCAATTAACATTTGCCCCTCGAGACAAAAGTAACTCAACAATTTCAGTATAACCTAAATTAGTTGCTGCGATCAAAGCGGTATAGCCCCCTATAGTGATGGCATTGATATCAGCATGATGATCAAGTAGCAGGCATATCATATCAGGACGACCTTTAGCAGTAGCAAATAACAAGGCCGAGCATAGAAAATTATCTTGTCCATTGACATTAGCACCGGATGCAAGAAAAAGTTCAACTAATGCTTTATGCCCATTATTAGTTGCTATAATTAGTGGGGTCACTCCTTGGGAATTTTTTGCATTAACATCGGCACCATAGCCTATAAGAAGTTCTGCCATTGCCAAATTGCCTTTAACCGATGCAAACATTAAAGGAGTAACGTTTCCCTGGCTATTGTGGTTAACATCAGCTCCTGCTTTAAGAAGAAGCTCGACTATCTGTGCATGGTCATTTACTAGTGCCTCAATCAAACTGGTAAATCCATGCTTGTCTGCAAGATTAACTTCTGCTCCAGCTTTTAGAAGAATTTCTACCAAATTACTATGCCCATATTCTGATGCGATCATTAATGGTGTTCCACCATCAGTATCTTTCCCATCAACCTGAGCGCCTAGCTCCAAAAGCAATGCTGTTGTGGCTTCATCTCCCTTGTCCACGGCTTCATGAAATTCTTCATTAGTATAACGATCACAAGAAAAGATCTTATCTGAATCACTAAAGCTATCTTCCATTGATGCCTGACCGAAAATGGTTTCGTCATCAGATAGACAACTCCAAGTTTCTTCACTAGTATCTAGGGATTGTCCCATTTCAACGTCAGACCTCTCCATCGCGCAAAGCAAAGAAATAGAGCCGCAAAAAAGTAATAGTTTAACATAATTGTTTGCTAAAAACATGGTAATAACCTCTTTAATTGATAGTTCTAATTTTAATTTTAATTTCAATTTAACTATTTTTATAGTATTATAAATTAAAATAAATGTCAAATTAGCGAAAACACACACGCTTGCCTTCACTTCAAAGTTTTTAATTGCAATAAGCCGCTTATAGCCTGTTCGATTTTTAACAGGCATGGAAATCATGTTTGCTTATTGACACTATGGCTGATAAATTCACTCATTCTACCGAACTGGTAAATTTTGATTTTAATTTAATAATTTATAGTATATACGAAATTATATAATGAGCAATTGCCTCTGGTTATGAAAAAGTCCCAAATGAAAGTTCTAAATTTCCTTTTTTACAATTTTCCCCATTACTACTACACTAGACGTAACATTAGGCATTTTAACACTGGGCTCGCATGTTTCTTATTGACCGACGCTATATACGCTCTTTTGACTGGATAAGCTTTATTATAATGCTTATGCTATCAGCTATAGGACTTCTCTTTGTATTTAGCTCAACATATAAACCCGATATACCTTATTCCCTTTTTTTTAAAAAGCAGCTCTTTGGTATTATTTCTGGATTGGCAATCTACTGCACCTGTTGTTTTTTTGATTACCGAACGGTCCAACGTTGGGGTTATTTCATGTATTTTGCTACTATCGCTCTCTTAATATGCACAATCATTAAGGGAAGCATAGGCATGGGAGCTCAACGCTGGATTAACCTAGGCATTGTTAAATTTCAACCCTCAGAATTAGCAAAATTCTTTCTCCCATCATTTATTAGTTTTTACTTATCTACCGAAAAAGAGCTGCTCACCAACTGCATACAAGAATTCTTGCCAATTTTAAGCATTATAGCATTGAGTTCACTGCTGATTATTAAGCAACCTGATTTGGGAACGGCTATCATAGTTTTATTTTCAGGCATTAGCATGCTCTGGCTTGCCGGCATTGGTAAAAATTTTTTTATTTATTCTTTTATTATTTTCATTCTTGCTACACCACTGGTGTGGAAATGCCTTAAACCCTACCAACGAAAGCGTATTGAGGTCTTCTTGGGAAACGGCGATCGCAAGAAAGAGCGCTATCAACTTGAGCAATCCAAGATTGCTATTGGTTCAGGGGGGCTACTTGGCAAAGGCTTTCTTCTGGGAACCCAAAATAAACTCATGTTCCTACCAGAAAGTCGCACCGACTTTATTTTTTCCGTTATTTGTGAAGAATGGGGGTTTCTTGGAGCTCTTTGCATTATAAGCCTCTACTTCATGCTCTTCATTCGCTTTTATTACGTAATCGCTTCTATAAAAAACTTTTTTGCACAGCTTTTAGCAAGCGGTCTTGTCATCCATATTGTTCTATCAGCTATTATTAATATGTGCATGGTAAGCGGTTTATTGCCAATTGTCGGCATACCTTTACCCTTCTTAAGCTATGGCATAAGTAATCTCTGGATAACTTTTGCTAGTCTCGGGTGCTTTAACAGCATTGCACTCAGACGATTTTATCTTAGTATGTCAGCCGCGCGGGCATAATTTCAGCCTTTTATCCAGCAACATTCATTGCACGCATAATGCCATAAATTTCCGATAGGCCCATATTTTTTTTACTAAACAAAATATAGGAAGACTCTTTTCGTGGCTGAAATTTCTTCCAATATCGTTGCCGGTCACCCAGCTGGAATACCTTTTTTGAAACCTTATATACCGATCGAACAAGCCACGTTGAAAAAGCTCCCAAATTTTCTATGCGTCCTAATTGTGTCGCGGCTACCGTACCAGCTGATAAGAACTGGCATTCCTCTGCTTGCAATCTTCGAAGTACCGACAATATCATATATTCTGACGTAACTCGTGGAGCCTCTGGCACTTTCATTACCATATTAATTACCCAGCCATGATAAGCATCAATCCGATTAAGCACAATGACGCCGATAATCAAGCCATTTTGTTCTGCATAAAACCAACGCTTATTTTTTCGACCACTAAAAATATTCAACTGATGGAGGTAAATTTGAGGACCACGGCGACCCCCTAACCATTTTGCACCAACTTGCTCTATCGCTTGTTCTACTAAATAATCATAATCCCTATATTCTTTTACCATTATATTAGCTTTAATTGACTGATTATACTTATTGCGCAATCTACGCGCATCTGAGCCCTTTCCAGCAAGCAAATCAGTCCTCGGGTCAAGAATAATCTCATGGCCAATTTCTATTGCCGATCGTAAGCTATGCTCTAGAGCCCACTGGGTAAAGCGATGTGAAGCAGCAACATGGACAATACTTTTACCTTGCTTTTGACAATAGGCATTAAAAGTATCCACAAGATTTGGCATAGCTTCTTGTGGGCAAACTGGATCTCCAAGAACCACCGCACTCTTACGAGATAACCGATAACCTATAATACCAGCACTTATAGGTGAGCTAAAAATGTGACACGACTGGTCAAGCAAAGCAATTGAAGTAGCATTTCCCCATTGCTGTACAGCGTCGGCCACACTATCTTCATTGAGATAAAACTTTTCTTGGCGCTGCATTGTCAAAGCTCCTCCATTATGCCAACTATTGCCCTCGATTGAGCCTAGCGACCTATTAAGATTAAAGTCAATAATCTTCGGCTATCAGCTGCTACCAGAATTGATAAAATAGTGTAAGCTAAAGCTAATGTACTTGCAGTATCTTTATGGGTAGCGATTTTTTTATGAAACCTGAAACCATCAGCTTATTACATAGCCAAGAAACACCTGAAGAACAAAGCCTCGATTTTCATCCTAAGCATTTTGATGATTATTTAGGTCAAAAAGAGCTTAAAGAAAAGCTTAAAGTCTATACGCAAGCTGCGCTTATGCGAAATGAGCCTCTTGATCACCTCTTGCTATTTGGTCCACCAGGCTTGGGCAAAACAACCCTTGCTCAAATTATGGCTCAAGTCATGAACGTGGGTATAAAAATCTGCAGCGGGCCCATGCTTGAGCGAACGGGGGACCTGGTTGCGCTCTTGTCAGGCCTTGAGCAACGTGATATACTGTTTATAGATGAGATCCATCGCATGCCCACTATGGTTGAGGAAGTACTGTATAGCGCGATGGAGCATTTTAAAATTGATGTTATTATAGGGCAAGGAGTAGGAGCAAAATCCATAAACCTCCCCATTTACCCATTTACTCTTATTGGCGCGACAACAAAAGCAGGAATGATTTCCGCCCCCTTGCGAAGCAGATTCGGCATCACAGAACGTTTGGATTTTTACCACGAAGATGATCTAAAGCAGATCGTACTTCAAAGCGCATCCTATTTAGGAGTTACGCTTGCTGGACCTTCCGCTCTTGCTATTGCCAAAGCCGCACGAGGAACACCTCGTATTGCAAAAAAAATTTTACGACGTGTACGGGATTTTGCTCAAGTATATAATGCCAATCGAGCAGATGAAGAAACTGTTCAACAAGCATTATCCTTTTTATCAATCGATAAGGAAGGACTCAGCGCTGTTGATCACCTTATTTTAAAAGCAATTATTGATCAATTTAACGCAGGACCTGTTGGGCTTGAAACACTTGCATCATTTATTGGCGAAGACAAAGAAACTATTGAAGATGTCTATGAGCCATTCTTGTTGCGACTTGGTTATGTAGAAAAAACAACACGAGGTCGACAGATTCCTGCTAAAGCGTTAGCCTATTTGAAAAATAAGTTGCTTGGCCAACAAGTTATTGTATAGGAGTTCATTATGTCAGGACATTCTAAATGGTCCACCATTAAGCATAAAAAAGCAAAAGAAGATTCTAAAAGAGGTAAATTATTTACCAAATTAATCAAAGAAATAACTATCGCTGCCCGCCTTGGCGGAGGCGATCCAAATGGCAACCCTCGATTACGATTGCTTCTTGATAAAGCAAAAGAGATTAATATGCCTGCCGAAAATTCTCAACGAGCTATCAAGCGAGGCACTGGCGAACTGCCAGGAGTATCCTATGAACGCTATACCTACGAAGGTTACGGCCCTGGCAGCATAGCTGTGATAATAGAGATGCTCACAGAAAATAAAAATCGAGCCATAGCTGAACTACGCGCATTATTTAATAGGAAAAATGGTATCGTTGCTGAAAGTGGCGCCGTCGGCTGGATGTTTGACAAACTCGGCGTATTACACGCTCAATCAAAAGGCGTAACAGAGGATACCCTCATTGACAGCCTACTGGCTTTTGATATAAAAGACATTAGCCTCGATAATGATACTTTTACCATCACCTGTGACCCACGTGCCTTAGAAGAAGTTAAACATTGCTTGACAAAGCTCGGCTTAAAAGTAGAAAATGCAGAATTAGAATGGGTACCAAAAACCACTCTAGAACTTTCTAATGAACTTGAAACCAAGGCTCATGATTTTTTAGGAGCTATTGAAGATTTAGATGATGTACAAAATGTCTACACCAACCTAGCATAAGCAAGATATTAAACCCATGATCTTAAGCATGACCGGATTTAGTTCTACAACAACAATGATACCCTCAACTGATGGGACTCAAGTTCAAGTTGCTCTCACACTCAAGTCGCTCAACTCACGTTTTCTTGAAGCCAACTGCAAGCTACCCTATGCATTTACTCACCTTGAAACCGAAATCATCAAGCACTTCAAAGCCAAGCTTATACGCGGCAATATTTACTTTACCCTCCACATAAGCAACCCTCAAGCGCTCACTACTATGGTTGAGCCAGCACTACCACTTGTGGGCAGCTATATTGAATCTATAAAGACAATACAGAAACAATTTAATCTTTCTGGAAGCATCAGCGTAAGCGATGTTCTCTTGCTACCAAGTATTTTTCAAGCGCAAGAACGACAAATCGATGAAGCTAGTAATGCCCAGGTACTGGCTGCAGTCGATACACTAATTTCTCAACTAACCCACACACGAATTCAAGAAGGCCTTGTTCTTGCCCAAGATCTTCATCAACGAATAACCACCATAACTTCCTATTTGAAAGACTTAACCCCACGAGCACAGGCCGTGATTCAAGAGCGCAAGCAACAACTTATGCAAACAATTACTACTGCTTTAGCAACACAATCGGCAGAAGCTATCACTGAAGCACAAAATTTGCTGGTTTATAATCAACTAGAAAAACTCGATATTCACGAAGAGATTGTACGCTTTACTATGCATCTTGATAAATTAGCTCAGACTATTGATGCAGCCTCTCCAGAAAAAGGCAAAAAACTAGATTTTATTTTGCAAGAACTCTTCAGAGAAATAAACACCATTGCCTCCAAATGCTCCGATGGCATCATCAGCAGCCTTGCCATCAACATCAAAGTCGAACTCGAAAAAGCCCGCGAACAAGCTCAAAATATTGTGTAAGTGGCTAGTAAGATAAAAGGAGAGCAGAGCCTTAAAGGGGCGCGCTCCTTTAAAATCCCCAGGGTATTCTTTTTTAAGCTTTTTTTGTGGACTGGATAGATAAATCGCAAGAAAATCATTGTCCTCGAAGAAAGCTTGGAGGTATCCTTAACTTATCAAAACCGCTCGTGGTGAGCGAAGTCGAACCATATGAGCGAATAATATACAGAAGATAAGATGGAGAACCAGCGGGAACACCGCTGATTCTCCTGATAAGTTATTTTTTAGCAAGAGCCACGCGATTAGCAATCAAATCAGCAGCCTTTTCGTAATTGTTTTTTAACTTTTCAAAATTAGCAATAGTGTCTTTAACAAAAGCTAGCATGTCAATTTTTTCTTCTGTTATGCCCGGTCTACTGTACATAAATTCTGTTTCGACACCGAGCTCTAGAAGTAGTTTTATCACATCAAGACCCACATCACCCGCATTAAGACCATAAATACAAGCAAATAATATTGGTCTTGTACCATCCTCAAAACTCCCATTAACATCAGCTCCTGCTGCTACTAACGACTTAATTTCAGCAACTGAAAATGATTTTAACGCATCCTGTAATTTTATCATCAATGCTTTTTTATCAAGCTTGGAAAGATCAACCCCAGCAACCAATTCATCAATTTTTTGCTTTAATGCCTCTTTTGTATGCATACCAGTTATACAACCAAGGAGTTTTTCTCCCCGCACAACAACAAAAGTAGGAAGCATCACAACACCATATTTTGCAGCCAGCTTCGGAACAGCATTAAAATTTGCCTTGGAAAATACATACATGCCCTTATCTTCACTTGCAATCTGCTCAAATAGAGGGGCCATTTGCTTGCAAGGTGGACACCAATCACCATAAAAGTCTATAACGATTGGCTTATTGCCCTGAGAAATAATTGCGGGCGCTGTATCATCCTTCAACTCAATGATGGTAGTCAATTCTGTACACTGAGTAAAAAAAATAATACCGCTTGCCAACAAGATAGAATAGGTTTTAGTAAGCATGCATACTCCTAATAGGTAAAAAACGAAACAAAAAATTCCTGCACAGCAAGAGCTAGCATAGCAAGCTTAATTCTATTATGCAAATTTGGTATCTCATTATAAAACTCTATTAGCGTAGCCACTTCTACAAACACGACCTGGTGCCAGTACTTAGAAAAACGGGCAGTAAAACTTGAGCTTGTACAGAGCTCAGTCGAGGACCGAAATTAACTTGCTAATGCTTTGCTAATGCTTTAAGAAGCTCTATAAAACGAGTCAACTCTTCGATTTGCTCGTTAATATCAAAGCCTAACTCCCACAATACATTTATGGTTGGACGATGATTTGAATCCATGGCAAAAGACTTTAAAGTTCTTTGATAAGGAAAATTAAGATCTTGCAATTTTTGTTTTGTAACTTTATCAAGAAAGTCAGTGTAAACAAACTTCAGATCTTCTGGATTTACCGCGTGACTCAAAAGCCGATCATGTTTTAATTCAACTATTTTCCGAAGGAGCATAGGCTTGGTTGCTTTAAGGTCTTCTTCAAGATAATCAAATTCATCTAACATACAAGCCAAGAGCAACCTTTTTTCATCATTTGTGTAAAATTTCTCAAGCACTGATACAAGCTCAAATGAATCGATAAACTCTTTGGGTAGTTTATCCAATTTCTCAAGTATTTGATCATTAGTTAAACCTTTAAAACATTCCCATCCTTTAATTAAATACACAAGCAAATACTTTAAGCTGCGTTGGCTATAAATACTTCTAGTGCTTAGCGGCAATGGCTGATCTACATCCCCAGTATTGGGCTCCATGCCATACACACTTGTTCCAAACAAGAACATGAAAAATAATACTTTATGTTCAAATTTTTTCACTATCATTATAATTTCCTTATTAGATGCCAATTGAATTTGACGTTACACAATTATGAGCATCGATATTAAACATAAACATATCGTTCTTTTTATCTAGTACTGTTCTAGTAAAGCTATTATTTGAGTATGGCCATTTTCTTGAGCAGAGCTCAAAGCCGTTTCTCCGGCATTATTGGTAATACGAATATCAGCTCCACGACTCAATAACAATCTTACTATCGTATCAAAGCCAAATGAACATGCATACATTAATGTTGTAAAGCCATTAATATCTTGAGCATTTATATTAGCTCCATGATCAAGCAAGGTAATGATCATCGTTTCAAGAGTAGGGATGCTAAAATTATTACTTATATTTGGGTTCAACTTCGCAATTTGTTCCAATTGATGCTTGTAAAAATAGCGCTTCATGCTCATGAGTAAAGGCGTATCTTGTAAAGCATCAAATTCATCAATTTGAATTGCTTTGTGATTGACCAACACAGAAACTACCAAATCACTACCACAAATAACGGCCCTGTGAAGCGGGATTGCAGCTCCAGAATCTTTACTATTTATATCTGCCCCACATTCAAGCAATAATAATGCTATTTCAGGGCAATTAATTGTAGCAGCTTGATGTAAAGCTGTTTCCTGCTTAATAAGTTTTATGTCAGCATTAGCACCACGCTCTAACAACAGTCTGGTAAGCTCTATATTCCTTTCCACAACAGCAATACTTAGCGAAGTAACTCCTGAAGCATCCGCACTAGTATCAGCCCCTAATTCGCACAATATATTCACAATTGGAAGGCAATTTGCCTGAATTGCAAAGAATAGCAAAGGCCACTCTGGCTGCTCAACATTTAAATGTTGCCATATTTTTTTTCTCTCTCCATCAATTATAACAGTAGAAACAGCTTTTGCATCAACCTGCTTTGTCACAAGGCTGAACATATGCGCGTGCTTTAGTTTAATTATTTTTGCAAAGAGCATCTGTTTAGTTGCTTTAAGGTTTTCTTCAAGCTCATCAAACTCATCTAACATACAAGCCAAGAGTAACTTCTTTTCATCATTTGTATAAAATTTCTCAAGCAATGTTACGAGCTCAAATGACTCGATGAACTCTTTGGGAAGTTTATCCAATTTCTCAAGTATTTTATCATCAGTTAAACCCTTAAAGCAGTCCCAACCCCTAATTAAATACACCAGCAAATACTTTAAGCTACGTTGGCTATAAATACTTCTGGCGCTTAGCAGTGAAGGTTTATCAATATCTCCTGTATTGGGCTCCATGCCGCATACATTTGTTCCGAACAAGAACATGAAAAATAATACTTTGTGTTTAAATTTTTTCACTATCATTATGCCCCTAAATGTAAATTTATATTAAATTGTCATAATAATTTTAACATAATTTTATAAAATGACAATAAGGCCAAATAATTATGCAGAACTTGTTTGAAGTAAAGAAGTCGAAAAAGCCGAATTAACGAGAGTATGACCTGGAAGAAAAAAGGTTCAATCTGGCCATACCAACAACTCTCGTTGAAAGTAATCTTCGAGGTATCGCTCACTTTATCAAAACGCTCGTGGTGAGCGCAGCGTAGCGGAGTCGAATCCATAATGAGCGGATGCAAGATTTTGCCGACAAACTTTAGACCCGGCGAGATTTAACATATCGGCCTTTTTTGCCTCTTGCTATTGCATAATACAAGAAGAGGTCGCGGCTGGTTTGGGTTGCAATAAAGCAATTATTTGAGTATGAGCATTTTCTTCAGCAATGCTCAAAGCAGTTTCTCCGGCATTGTTGGTAAGTTGAGCATCTGCTCCATTAGATAATAACAGTCTTGCTATAGACTTAAAGCCAAACAAACTTGCATACATTAATGTGGTAAAGCCATTAATATCTTGAGCGTTAATATTAGCTTTATGAACAAGGAAACTAACAATCATTCTTTCAAGCGTTGGGATGCTAAAATCAAAATTGTTTTGATTGTACTCCGCTAGCTGCTCTAATTGATCTCTGTAAAAATATCTCTTCATACACATAAGCAAAGGAGTTGCTTGTTCTGAATTGTCACATTCGTCAATTTGAATTGCTTGCTCATTGACCAATATAGAAACAACCGAATAGCTTCCACAAATAACGGCTTGCGAAAGTGGTGTCACATTTCCATTTCCAACAGCTTTACAATTTACATCTGCCCCATATTCAAGCAATAATAGTGCTATTTCGGGGTAATTATATTGAGCAGCTAGATGCAAACTTGTTACTTGCATAGCAAGTTTTATGTTGGGATTAGCGCCATACTCTAGCAATAGTCTAGCAAGCTCTACGTTCTTACCCACAATAGCAATGGATAATGGAGTGAATTCTGACAGTTGCTCGTTAATGTCAATCCTTAAATCCAATAGTACATTTATGGTTGGCAGATGATTCGACATAATGGCAAATGACAATAAGCTTGCTGATGGATGAGGAAGATTAAGCTCTTGTAATGTTTTTTTCCTCGCTTCATCAAGAAAGTCATTGTAAACAACCTTCATATCTTCCCGTTTTACTACAAGGATCAAGAGCCGATCATGCTTTAACATAACTATTTTATGAAGAATACCCGGCTTAGTTGCTTTAAGGTCTTGGCTAAGATCATCAAATTCATGTAACATACAAGCCAAAAGCAACCTTTTTTCATCATTGGTATAACATTTCTCAAGCACTGATACAAGCTCAAATGACTCAATAAACTCTTTAGGTAGTTTATTCAATTTCTCAATTATTTGATCATCAGTTAAACCTTTAAAGCAATCCCAATCCTTAATCAGATACACAAGTAAATACTTTAAGCTTCGTTGGCTATAAATACTTCTGGTACTTAACGGCATTGGCTGATCTATATCCCCAGTATTTGGCTCCATCGCATACATACTTGTTCCAAACAAGAACATGAAAAATAATATCTTGAGTTCTAGTTTTTTCACTATCATTATAATTTCCTAATTATTTGCCAGTTGGACACGCGTTACTAACCCATCAGCATGAACATTTAACGCATCAGCTTTTTTTACCTATTGCTATTGCATCACGCAGGAAGAGGTTGTAGCTGGCTTTGGCTGCAATAAACCTATTATTTGAGTATCACCATTTTCTTGAGCAATGCTCAAAGCAGTTTCTCCGGCATTATTGGTAATACTAGCATCAGCTTTACGGCTTAATAACAATGCTACTATCGTATCAAAGCCAAAGAAACTTGCATACATTAATGTTGTTGAACCATGAATATCTTGCGAGTTAATGTTAGCTCCGTGATCAAGCAAACTTATGATCATTCTTTCAAGCGTAGGAATGTTAAAATCCAAACACTGATTCGGGTTAAACTTCGAAACTTGTTCTAATTGATGCTTGTAAGAATAGCGCCTTATACACATGACTAAAGGACTAGCTTGATCCGGATTGTCAGATTCATCAATTTGAATTGCTTGGTTATTGACCAATACCGAAATTACTAAATCGCTACCCCAAATAACAGCTTGCTGAAGCGGCGTCGCCCCGAGTGTATTTTTAGCATTTACATCTAATGCATATTCAAGCAATAATAATACTGTTTCTGGACAATTAACTTGAGCGGCAATATGCAAAAGTGTTTCCTGAAAATTAGTCAATTTTATATGAGCATTAGCACCATGCTTGAGCAACATTCTAGTAAGCTGCAAATTCTTTGTTCCAATAGAAAAACCTAGGGGAGTACCTCCTTCAACTTGCTCGCTAATATCAGCACCTAATTCACATAATCTTTTCACGATTGGAAGGCAGTCAGCAGTAATTGCAAAAAAGAGCAAAGGCCAAGCTGGCTGTTCAAGAAAAAAATATTGCATTAGGATCTTTTTGCTCCCCATCAAGATTAAGAGCACAATGAGCTTTTACATCAGCCCGATTTGTCACTAGGCTGAATATATGATCGTGCTTTAACTTAATTATTTTAAGAAGAAGCACTGGCTTTCTTGCTTTGAGGTTTTCTTCAAGATCATCAAACTCATCTAACATGCAAGCCAAGAGTAACTTCTTTTCATCACTTGTGTAAAATTTTTCCAGCAATGTTACAAGCTCAAATGACTCGATAAACTCTTTGGGTAGTTTATTCAATTTCTCAAGTATTTGGTCATCAGTTAAACCTGTAAAGCAATCCCACCTTTTAATAAGATAGACAAGTAAATACTTTAAGCTGCGCTGGCTATATATACTTCTGGTGCTTAGCGGCAATGGTTTATCAATATCTCCTGTATTGGGCTCCATGCCATACATACTTGTTCCAAACAAGAACATGAAAAATAATACTTTATGTTCCAATTTTTTCACTATCATTATGTCTCCAAATGAAAATTTATATTAAATTGTCATAATAATTTTAACATAAGTTTATAAAATGACAAAAGGGTCAAATAATTATGCAGAACTTGTTTGAAGTAAAGAAAGTTGAAAAAGCCTGAATTAACGAGAGTATGACCCTGAAAGAAAAATGGTCAATCTTGTTTTACGAGAGAAAAAGCAAAAATTTGTTATTGAAATCAAAAATTTTTGAAGAGAGAATTCTTGTAAAAATAAGCAAATGTAGTTATGCTGTGAGTTAAAGGTAAGAATACGTCTTACCTTTGGATCCTAAATAAGGAAAGCATGATAAAAGGATTTTTAAAAGAACTCTTAAAATTAAACCAAACCATCTACTCTTTTAAAGAGCTTGCATTGCTTTGGCCAAATACTAAGCCTAAAACGCTCAAATCGAGAATACATTATTACGTAAAGCAGGGAGATCTTTATCATATTCGGCGTGGTTTATACGCTAAAGACAAACATTACAATCGCTTTGAACTAGCCAATAAAATAATGACTCCCGCATACATCAGTTTTGAAACAGTTTTAGCATCAGCTGGCATGATATTTCAATACTATGATCAAATTTTTGTCGCCTCATATCAATCAAAAAATATTCTGTGCGATGGTCAATACTATTCTTTCAAAAAACTCAAAGACTCGATTCTTACTAATACCTTAGGGATTGAGCTATTGCAAAATTATAGCATTGCCAGCACCGAGCGAGCTTTTTTAGATGTTCTTTACATTAATACAAGCTACCACTTTGATAATTTTAGTCCCGTAAATTGGAATAAAGTTTATGAGATTCTACCGCTCTATGAAAACAAGCGTATGAAAAAAACTATCGATCAGTACTATAAAGCAGCTCGAGGGGAATCATGACCCTTGATACCATTCAGCATAAAAACATCCTAATAAAAATACTTAAAGATATTTTTAGCGATGTAGATGTAGGTCCCTATCTTGGCTTTAAGGGAGGAACAGCTGCCCTTCTTTTCTATGGCCTACCACGATTCTCCGTCGATTTAGATTTTGACCTATTAGATACCAGTAAAGAAAAGCAAGTTTTCAATCAATGTAAAAAAATTTTAGAAAACTATGGAACGCTTAAAGAAGCTCAAGATAAACGGTTTAGCCTCTTTTTTCTGCTGTCTTATAACAGCAAACAACATGGTGCTTACAACATAAAAGTTGAAATTAATAAAAGAAATTTTGGATCTCAATATGAATATAAACAGTATCTGGGCATAACAATGAAAGTTATGGTCCAAGAAGACATGGTAGCCCACAAAATGGTCGCTATGTACGAAAGAATGGGCAAAGCTAATCGTGATATTTTTGATGTTTGGTTTTTCTTGCACAATAATTGGCCGGTCAATAAAAAAATTATTGAACAAAGAACAAATATGTCGTATCAAGAGTTTTTGCAAAAGTGCATTGAAAAACTAGAAAATCTGAGCGATCGAAATATACTCTCTGGCATGGGTGAGCTGCTAAACCAAAACCAAAAAACTTGGGCTAAAGCAAAACTCAGGAATGAGGCACTTTTTCTGCTTCGATTAGCATTAAGCAGTGAAACGCAACTATGATATTGCTGTGATTGCTTAACTTCTCAAGATTGATGCGTTATGGATAAGCATACTTGCTGAATCACTATCTTCCAGGGCTACACTTTCCTTACAGAAACGAAAGCGGCAAGAGAAGTAGTTGAGAGAATGCTTTTTATTTAAATCTAACTTGTTGTTTTTTCTCATCATTCTTCAAACTCGGCAAATATTAAACTCGACCCAATCCTGTCTATTGCTATTCTAGTAAAGCTATTATTTCAGTATGGCCTTTTTCTTGAGCGATGCTCAAAGCAGTTTCTCCGGCATTATTGGTAATACGAACATCAGCTCCACGGCTTAATAACAATGTTACTATCGTTTCAAAGCCAAAGAAACATGCATACATCAACGTTGTAAAGCCATTAATATCTTGAGCATTTATATTAGCTCCATGATCAAGCAAGCTTATGATCATCTTTTCTAGCGTCAGGATGCTAAGATCGTTACAATAACCGTTAAGCTTCGCCAGTTGTTCTAGTTCAGGCTGGTAACAATATCGCTTCATACACATGAGCAAAGGCGAAGCGTGGTCTAGATTGTCAAATTCATCAATTAGAATTGCTTGGCAATTGACCAATATAGAAACAACCGAATAGCTTCCCCAAATAGCAGCTTGTAGAAGCGGCGTTGATCCCATCGCATTTTTACTATTTATATCTACGCCATATTCAAACAATAATAATGCCATTTCAGGACAATTACTTTGAGCAGTTACATGCAAAAGGGTTTCTTGATTAAAAAGTTTTATGTTGGGATTTGCGCTACGTTCCAGCAGCATTTTAGTAAGAGCTATATTCTTTGTCCCAATAGCAAAACCTAGCGCAGTAGCTCCTGCAACTTGCTCGCTAATATCAGCACCTAATTCGCACAATATATTCACAATTGGGAGGCAGTCGGCGATAATTGCAAAGAATAGCAAAGGCAATGCTGGCTGACTAAAATTAAGATTTTGCAAAAAATCATTTTTCTCTTGATCAAAAAAAACATTAGAAACCGCTTTTGTGTCTATTTGATTTGCCACAAGGCTGAATAGCTTGACATGCTTTAACTTAATTATTTTTAAAAAGAGCTCCTGCTTGATTGCCCGAATGCTTTCGTCAAGCTCATGAACCTCATCTAACATACAAGCTAAGAGTAACTTTTTTTCATCATTTGTATAACATTTCTCAAGAATTGATACAAGCTCAAATGACTCAATAAACTCCTTTGGCAGTTTATCCAATTTCTCAAGTATTTGATCATCAGTTAAATCTTTAAAGCAATCCCAACCTTTAATCAGATACACAAGCAAATACTTTAAGCTCCGTTGGCTATAAATACTTCGGGTACTCAGCGGCAATGACTTATCTATATCCCCAGTATTCGGCTCCATGCCATACGCACTCGTGCCAAACAAGAACATAAAAAATAACATTTTGTATTCGAATTTTTTCACTATCATAATAAATTCCTAGATGCGTTCCTGTAACAGCAATTCAACAATATCTTCATGGCCCCCTGCTTGTGCCCACGACAAAGCCGTTTCACCAAATACGTTAGAAATAGATGCATCGGCCCCCCTTTCAAGCAATATTTCAATGACATCTTTGCAAATTTGTTTTCGCTCGCAAGTAATTGACTTTATGGCTTCAACAAGCGCCGTATCTCCCAATAAGCTAATTGCATTCACGTTAGCACCATTTTCAAGTAAAAAGCCAATAATTCTTTTATCCAGCCCTAGCATTGTGGCTGTATGTAAAGGGACATGGATCGGAGTTATCCCTTCAAGAGGAGCTCCAAGAGCTACCAAGGCTTTAACTTTCACTAATTCTCGTCTTGCTACAGCAGCAAGTAAAAACCTACCGAGCGCCCGATCCCGTTGCCATAACACACTACCTTTAACGCGAGCAACCTGCTTGTCGCAAGTTCGATTATGTATTCTAGTCAACAATGCTTTTCGTACCAAATTTTCAGCTTCTACGCATTCTTCACTTTTTTCCACATCACCAGACACAATAAAGTGATGTCTTATATCCATAATTTCTTTTTGCAGATCTCTCAGATATTTTTCTGCTTCAATCAGCTCATGTAAATCTTCTGGAAGATTATCCATAATGATTTCCTGTGCATCATTATAAACGGCTGCTACGGCTGATAATTCTCTTAGACTTCTTACTTTTTGTTCTTCCGGTTTTTCCATACCCATCAGGGAGAATGAAAATCCAAGAATGAGCGCTCTACTGTACATTTTCAATTTAATCACAATAACCCCAAACAAACTAGCTAATGAAAAATTTATATTAAATTGTCATAATAATTTTAACATAATTTAATAAAATGACGAAAAGGTCGAGGTTATTATGCAAAGCTTGTAGTAAAAAATGAAAAAGCCCGAATTAACGAGAATGTGCCCTTGACAAAAAAGGAATCAATCTTGCTATAGCAATAACTCTCTTGGGAACGTTCAGCTTACCAAAACCGCTCGTGGTGAGCGTAGCAAAGCGTAGCGAAGCGGAGGTACATCCTGAGCCCGGTCGAAGGATCGAATCCATATGAGCGGATGCAAGCTTTTGGCGACAATAATTAGACCCATCGGGATTAAACATGTCGGCGTTTTCTATCTAATGCTGTTCTAGTAAAGCTATTATTTGAGCATGACCCTTATCTTGAGCTATGCTCAAAGCACTTTCTCCAGAATTATTGGTAATACGGGCATCAGCTCCAAGGCTTAATAGCAGTTTTACAATAGTTTCAACTCCAAAGAAACTTGCATACATCAGTGTTGTAGAACCGTGGCTATCTCGAGCATTGATAGTAGCTCCATGATCAAGCAAGCTCACGATCATCCTTTCAATGGTAGAAATGCTAAACATCCCTGGGCTTCGAGGAAGACTTTTTAATCGAGTCTTGAAAAAATAACGCTTTAGACATAGCTGTAGTGGGGTAGTTTGCTCTCTAGCCTCAATCTCATCAACTTGAATTCCCTCACAATTAAGCAATACAGCTATTACCTGTTCACTAGCCCATAGAATAGCTTCATGAAGCGCAGTTGCACCCTTATCGTCCTTAGCATTTACGTCCGCGCCATGCTTAAGCAATAGTAAAGCTGCTTGCTCAAAATTACATTGAGCCGCCTTATGTAATAGAGATTTATGAGCATATATTTTTATGTTGGGATTAGCCCCACGCTCTAACAATAACCTCATCAATTCTATATTTTCTGCTTCCATGGCGGCCATTAAAGGAGATACCATTTCATCTTCTTCGTTGAGATTAGCTCCTAATTCGAGCAATAGGTTGATACTTGCATGATCTTTAGACATAATTGCAAAGTAGAGTAATGGGCATATTGCACGCGGAAAGATAAGTCCTCGTAATAATAAGGCTTTTCGCTCTTCATCGAAAAATTCAGGAAAGTGTGCTTTTACGTCTAAATGTTTTCCTGCAAGGCTCAATAGTTGAGCATGCTTTAGCTCAATTATTTTAGGAAAGAGCTCCTGCTTGACTGCTTGAAGGCTTTCGTCAAGCTCATCAACCTCATCTAACATACAAGCCAAGAGTAATTTTTTTTCATCATTTGTATAACATTTCTCAAGAACGGATACAAGCTCAAATGACTCGATAAACTCTTTGGGTAATCTATCCAATTTCTCAAGTATTTGATTATCAGTTAAATCTTTAAAGCAATCCCAGCCTTTAATAAGATATACAAGCAAATACTTTAAGCTTCGTTGGCTATAAATACTTCTGGTACTTAATGGAGTTGGTTGAGCGATATCGCCAGTACCTGGCTCCATACCGTGGGCTAATGCTCCAAACAAGCAAGTAAAAACTAAGGCTTTGAGTTCTATTTTTTTCACTATCACAAACTCCTTAAAATTTTTTAACAATAATTCTACAGTTTGTGTCACAGCTTGTGACACTTTTATATCTTTTTGACCACTTGTTGAGCTCTGTTTCGACGAATCATACGTAGTAATTCTAATCAAATTAAATTAAAGTAACAAACGGTCTAGCAATGGTAAGTGTTAGTAATTGTTTTTTAAAGATTAGCAATACAAAACCTGAAGAATACTATTGCAAAATAACATCTCAAGTAAACAAGCAAGCTGGGTAATAAAAGGCTTGCTTTAAGAATTCTCACATTATTAAGCTGTAAAAAAAGGAGAAAAGAACTCATGCTAACAATTGCGAATGAACATTTGGTTATTGCTGAAATAATTCTTAACTGGATGGGAGCTCTCGTTATTTTCTATAGCGCGATCGATAGCTTCTGGCTGCTTATTAAGACAATTATAGACAAAAAAAATGAATCCGCTGCTATGAATCACATTAGAGGAAGACTCGGCTATGGCATTATTTTAGGAGTCGAGTTCTTGGTAGCAGCTGATATTATCAGCTCAGTTATTAAGCCTGACTATTATAACCTGGGAATTTTAGCCATTCTTGTCGTTATCCGTACTATGCTAAGTTTTTTCCTGAATAAAGAGCTTGAAGCTGCAAACAAATACGAGCAAGGTCGTTAGCCTTTTTTCACCAAAAGTATATACTATACCAGCAACATAGCCGGTACCAAAAAGTACTCCTCATGGTAGGCACTGCTTTCAATAAGGCGAGAGCAAAGCATCGAGAAACCTCATTAAGGCTTTGCCACAGCATTGGCTTATTCTGTATTACAGAATTTGGGATGAGTCGAAGAATATACAATATCAACATAAGTAATCAGCATTGTAAGCATAACCAATGGAAAAGCATTTTACTCACTTACACCTACATACCGATTACTCATTGCTTGATGGCGCTATCACGCTTGACAAGCTAATTAGCTTTGGCAGGCAACAAAATTTTAAAGCACTCGCCATTACTGATCATGGTAATGTTTTTGGGGGCGTAAAGTTTTTTCAGCAAGCAGCTAAAGCCGGCATAAAGCCAATTTTGGGTATGGAGGCATATTTTACCCAAGATGCACGCTTGAAGAATGCTGATGATAAATATTATCACCTCATACTTTTGGTCGAAAATGCTATTGGTTACAAAAATTTATGCAAGCTGATTTCTTTTTCATACACCGATGGGTTCTACTTTAAGCCACGCATTGATTACAAAATTCTTGAAGCTCATTCACAAGGGCTTATAGCAACCTCAGCTTGTTTAGGAGGCCATATACCAAGCCTTCTTATGCAAGATAAGTACTCAGAAGCTGAAGAGCGAATGGATTGGTTCTTGCGTGTTTTTGGTCCAGAACGATTTTACCTAGAAATACAACCTGATGATCAGCAAGATCAAAAAATCCTCAATGCTAAACTCTTTGATATTAGCGCAAAGAAGGGTATCCCATTAGTAGCTGCTGGCGATTGCCATTATACTACGGAGCAAGATCGTGAAGCTCATGAGGTTATGCTCGCCATACAAACGCGTAATAAAGTTAGTGATCCTGATCGATTTACCTTTGGCGAATGCCGGGTGCATATTAGAACGGCACAAGAAATGCTTGATCTCTTTAAAGGCCATGAAGATGCAATATGGGCAAGTGGCATCATTGCTGATCGTTGTAACTTTAGCTTTGAAACAGGAAAACTCTTTTTTCCTCAATTTGCTATTCCCCAGGAATACACCCAAGAAAGTTATTTCTCAAAGCTTTGCCGAGATGGCTTACAACAACTTTTTGATGATAGATCGTATAGAACTGAGCTTACAAGAACTCTACCAACAACGGCTTGAGCTTGAAATTGAGCTTATTATCAGCATGGGATTTGTTGGGTATTTTTTAGTAGTAAGTGATTTTATTCAGTGGGCACGCAAGCAAGCTATTCCGGTAGGTCCTGGCCGGGGATCAGTTGCAGGTTCATTAGTTGCATGGGCATTACAAATTACCGATATCGATCCCATTAGATATAACTTGCTCTTTGAGCGTTTTTTAAACCCTGAACGTATATCCATGCCCGACATTGATATCGATTTTTGCATTGAAGGACGAGACAAGGTTATTAACTACGTTCGCGAACGTATGGCCACGATAAAGTGTGTCAAATTATTACCTTTGGTACCATGATGGCCAAAGGAGTTATCAAAGATGTAGCTCGTGCTCTTGGTTTCCTTTTGAAGACTCAAATGCACTTACCAATCTTATTCCCGAGCAATTAAAAATTACGCTCAAAGAAGCACTTGAGCAAGAGCCAAAGCTTAAAGAGCTTATTGCTAATAATGCCAACGTTGCTAAATTATTTGATCTTGCACAACGACTTGAAGGGATAACACGACATGCATCAAAGCATGCTGCAGGCATTGTAATATCCCCTGAACCTATTAGCGATGTGCTTCCGGTTTATATTCCCCCTAAATCGACTGACCTAGTAACGCAGTATGCCATGACCGAACTTGAGAGCTTAGGCTTTCTAAAAATGGACTTTTTAGGACTTAAAAATCTCACCCTCATCGATTATGTCGTAAAGCTTATTAAGCAGAATCGCCACATAGAGCTCGATATAACAAAACTTCCCCTTGATGACGCTAAAACATTTGCCTTACTAGGTCGTGGCGAAACCTCAGGCGTATTCCAATTAGAATCTGATGGCTTAAAAGATGTATTGCGACGCTTACAACCGGCTGCCTTTGAAGATATTATTGCAGTTAACGCACTCTATCGACCAGGACCATTAGGCTCAGGTATGGTTGACGACTTTATTGAGCGTAAGCATGGACGCCAACCTATTGTTTATATTTTCACTGAACTCGAACCGAGTACTCAAAGAAACCTATGGTGTTATTGTGTATCAAGAACAAGTTATGAAAATTGCTTCATGCTATTGCTGGCTATACCCTCGGTGAAGCCGATATCTTACGCCGTGCTATGGGGAAGAAAAAAGCAGAGGTTATGGCCGAACAAAAAGCAATTTTTGTTGAAAAATCGATCAAGCGTAATTTTGATGCAAAAAAGGCCGGAGAGCTTTTTGATCTTATGGCCTATTTTGCTGGTTATGGGTTTAATAAATCGCACTCAGCTGCTTATGCTCTCATTGCTTATCAAACAGCCTATTTAAAAGCCAACTTCTGTGCAGAGTTTATGGCATGCTTGATCTCGCTAGAAGCAAGTGATGGTGAAAAGATGGCCTATTATGTACATGAAGCTAAAGATATGCGGGCTTACGGTGTTGCCACCAGATATTAACGAATCACAGATCGAATTTAGCGCAATCGATAGCACTATCCGCTTTGGCCTGCGCGGCATTAAAAACGTTGGACTTGCTGCATTAGATACCATTATTGCTGAACGGCAAACAGGTCCCTTTAACGATATGCTTGATTTCTGCAAACGGCTTGATCTTCGCACCTGCAATAAGCGTGTTGTCGAAAGCCTTATTTGCTCTGGAGCACTTGACTCTTTACCAGGCAATCGTGCACAAAAATTTGAAGAGCTCAGCAAAATCATCGACTATGCTCTTGAAAAGAAAAAAGCCGAAAAAACAGGTCAATTAGGACTTTTTCAAGCTTCAAAAACTACTGCTATTAATGAAGAAATCCATCTCTTTCAAGCTCGTGCTGAATGGTCAGATAGCATAAAACTTGAAAAGGAAAAAGAGGTTCTTGGGCTTTACATAAGTGCACAGCCACTTGATAGATTCACAAAACACTTAAAGTGGGTTCAGGCCATGCCCCTCAAGCAGGTTAGCCAAGAACCTGAAGGAAGCTTCGTTATCTGCGGTGGGTCAATCAAAGCCAGCAAGATAGTAACCACAAAAAAAGGTGATTCAATGGCCTTTTTAACGCTTGAGGACTATAGCGGTAAAGCAGAAGCAGTCATTTTCCCTAAGCTGTTTGTTCAATTAGAGCCATGGCTTGCAAGCTATCAAGTATTTGTCATTAAGGGCATAACGGACACAGCTTCAGGACCAATGGCAAAGATCAAAGCGCAAAGTTGTATTCCGCTTGAACTGCTCTTTGAACAATCATTTTCCGAGAAATTAGTACTGACCTTGCCAGAATCTTTTGCTGAAAAAAATCTTTCAGAACTGAAAAATCAGCTGGTACTCGGATCTACTCCCATAGAAATTCACTTTAAAGAACATGAAAAACTTCTTCGTCTCATTGCCCGTGATAAAATTCGAATTACTGAGTCATCGCTTAAGCTTATTGAAGACCTCAACATTGGTATTCATCTTATCCTCTAGCTTTTTCTTTCGTTTGAAAACCTTGGACAGATTGTGTATGCCATAACCACTGAGCGCGAGCGCTGTAACCAACCAAGGCGCAGCCTGACAACAGGCGTTTGCTATCTGCATTCTCCGGTAACTTTCATACCAGCTTGATAAGCTACCCATCTCTAATTCACTCCAATAGGGCACTGCTATTTCTGCTGCCACCGCTGTTGTTGTATCAAAAGTGCTCATTGCCCAGCACGCTTTAAGCAATGGTCCCCAATTTTCAGTCGCTAAAAAATAGGAAATACCTCCTGAATAGTAGAAAGCATTTTCCACATGAGGCTTGGCTTTGAAAAAGCAAAAAGCTGCGGCTAAACACGAACCGGTGCCAAGGGTGCTGCGAAGTAAATTTTTAGCCTCACTTTTCTTGCCATGAGCTACATATCTATTTGCAGGTAAAGCAACCGAGAATAAACAGCCAGTAACCAATATGATTGCACAATACTTCATAAAAAGTTGTAACCTGCACGCCATTGCTACCAAATTTTTAAGCTATTTGTTATAGCATACAGTTTGTGCCTAGAGAAAAGCGAGCATAGAGCGAAACTCTATGCCCGCCAAAAATTACATTGTCGACATTATCCATTATCAAAGACTGACAAAAAAGTTGCCATTCGCGATAATAAGCTAGGAGATAGAGCAGTTTGACAATCTGGTGCAATGTTGCTTTGATCATCCTCTTTAATAACAACATTGTAGCGATTGATGAAAAGTGATTCAATGTCGTTAAATAGATCACTAAGCAGCTTTCTTTGCTCAGAACCTTCGGTGATTACCAGTGAGTACTCATCCCCATTGGTAAGTTTAACAAACTCAGCCGACGCTAGAAGTAACATCTGCTGCCAGGTTAAATAGTCAACGATGGGAGTTAAATCTTTAGCGAAACTTTCGTTCTGTAAATCTCTGATCATAATTGTTAATCCATCATTTCCAAAATCAAAGGTATGAATATCGGAATTTCTAGATCTATCAAAAATTTTTCCACCAGTTCGTAAATCATAAAGAGCATATTCAACAGCTGTGGAATGCACTAATAAACCATTACTCATCTCAATTTTGCTTGACCCAATAGCCTGGGGAACAGCATTTCTTTGCATTTCCATTTCCAACTTATCAAAAAGGAGTATTCGATTTGTCCCTCTTCTAATTATGCTGCTACTCGAAAGCCCCAGGTTTGGCAAAGCACCCACCTGACAATAATTGTTATAGTTAGTTATTTTTTGATCTATTGGTTGTGACTTTTCAGACGTCAAAGTCTCTAAGCATCCCCAAAGCAAAGTTGCACAGCGTTTTTTCAGAGCACTATGCAGGCTGACATGTAAATCTTTGAAATCGAGATATTTCGAAATCATGCTTATTAACTCACTATCAGTTACATACGCTAGTAAGTTATCATCTTCCACAAGCTTTTCTGCCACGATTTCTGCAAATATAAGAGATAGGTGTTCTGAAGGATTGAGAGTCATGTAGTTATATACCAGCTTAAGTAAAGGTTCAAGAGATAAGCCGCGCAAGTGATTTGCTAATGCGCTTGTATCTAGCTCCAATGCTTCAAACAACTCCTTACTAAACTCGACAGCTAATACTATTGGACCTGCATCGCCGGTCGATTGTGCATATGCTTGAAATTCTTCTGGTTTGCCAAACTTTTTGACAATAAAAGTACTACATAACTGTACAAGCTTCTTAGGAGCCCCAACTTGGCTACAAATCTCTCCTAGTTCAAAAAGCCCTTGAAAATCTTGATTTTCCATTAGCTTTATAAAATGCGCACTTTGATCAACAAATTTATTATCTGATCCCCCAAACTCACCATAGCTAATCTCTGCTCGTTTCTTGGATCGTTTGGAAGAAAATAATTCTTTTATATCACAACAAATAGGTACATTTCCTTGTGCTTTTATGAGCGCTAACAGTTTTACAAAGCTCATTACCGCTTTTTTTGAATATTGAGATAGATCAAAACTGAAGGCATCGTCATGCACAGAATCAGCTCGCTCATTAAAGCCATATTGAGTTTTGAAAGCCTCACAAAGACCCGCTAAAGAACCATCAAGCTCAATTGAGCCTTCGGAAAATTTAAGAGTCATTGGAGGTAAAATGGTACTAACCTGCTCTGCTTTCTCTTTGCCTTTATCTTTTGCTTCAGGCTCTTGCATGGCAATCAAAGCATTACTCAATCCTAGAGTGATAAGTATAAAAAGGTTAAAATAGCGTAATTTCATAATATTACTTTCATTAAATTTATTTTTTTACATTATTCATTAATAATGAAATCATAAAATTATCTATCAGTCAAATGGCAAAAGAACTTAACTGAAAATACCTTGAATAAAAAAGCATAAAAGCTGCTCAATTTTCATCTGCAAACCAAGACGTTAAAAATAATAGCTAACTACACCAAACCATGTTATTTCTTTTATTTTTGAACTGAAACCCCATATGAGTACCGTCTCAAAACCGATGCTTAATTGTTCAGCATAGTAGGAATAGAGCCCATAGACTGATGGCAGAAAGACTGAAGGAATTCTTTTTGTATATGAAGGAAATCTATAAGCACGATTTGTTATAATGGTTGCATCGTAACCTGCCTCAACATGATGTCCAAAGTAACGATATTGCACAAGACCTAAGAGATCAGTGGTATTGCCATCGCAATAACGCCCTTTTGAAGGAACCAGAGAATACTTCCGCGGAAATTGATGAAGAACACGGGCTATAAAGCCAAATACAGCTTCTTGCTCTTTTGTCCGTACAAAATGATAAGCAAATTCTAGAGACCCACCAACACGAAAACTACGAGTACCAAGAAGGGGTTGCTCAATTTCACCAAGAGCTATGTATTTGAAAGTCGGTATTCCAACAAGTGTATGGATGATAAGCTGTGCTTTATTTTCCTGATCAAAAGCAGTATTATAGCCACAATCAATGAGAAAATCATCAAAACCAGTGCGCGATCTTTGACCATGTACTTGATTATGCCTAGAATGAAGTTGTTCTTTTCCTGCCGCTGCAAAAAGTTCAATCCACATTGAATTATGAGTCAAGCGTAAGCTAGCAACAGCACCAGAAAAAAAACGCTTGCCAAATCCCCTTGGGTAAAGCTCATTAATAGATGAGACCATGGGGGCAAAGTTTACTTTATTAGGAAGGCCCGCAGGTTCAGCATAAAATTCGTTATGCAGGTATAACTCATATAAATATACAGGTGAAATTGCTTGAGCATCATGAGATAACCAAGCACAAGCAGCAATTCCTATCGCTATGTTCAGATAATAAGCAGCATTTTTCATAGGAAAACCGTCTTGAAATGCAATAAAAAGGTTACTACTGCACTATAGCGATTTCATCGAATAATGCAATAAAATCTTCAACTACATCAATTGAGCTGCGAGCTTACTCAATTCACTTCGTTCACTTGTTTCGAGAAACACTGAACTAAAAATTGGCTGACCTTTAAACCGGCTTGTAGCAACCACTAACCCATTGCTACTAAAGTCAAGGTACGGCGAATCAATTTGATAAGGATCTCCAGCAAGGATAACCTTGCTTCCTTCGCCAACTCTACTTACTAATGTTTTCACTTCATGAGGGGTTAAATTTTGAACCTCATCAATAAGAATAAATTGATATGGTATTGAGCGTCCGCGCATATAGGTAATTGCTTCTAAACTGATTTTCCCTTCCTTTACAAGCTCATCTAATGAAGGAATTACTCGCTGACGCTGCGATTTTCTGCCCTTAAACCGGCCATAAGGTCGTACTGGCTCTTCTTCTTTGTAGACAGCCATTTCATTGGCAGCATTTATCGAATGAGTAATGAAATCCATATTATCATAAATAGGTTGCATCCAACTATGTAACTTTTCATGAATATCACCCGGTAAATAACCAATATCTGGTCCCAGCGGTATCACCGGCCTGGTAACAAGCATTTTTTCATAATCATGCTCTATCAAAACTTTATGCAACCCAGCTAATAGTGCTAAAAATGTTTTTCCAGTTCCTGCGGGCCCTAAAAGGGTAACCAGTTGTATGTTATTATCAAGCAAGCTATCTAAAGCCATTAATTGTTGGGGATTACGTGGTACTAGTGGCCATTTTAAATTAGGTAGCAAAACGCGTTTAAATTTATTATTACTATAACGAAATAGTGCATTATTATGTGGATTACCTTTACTTTCAAGAAGAACGTATTCATTAACAGTTAGCTCAAAGTCCCGCGCTATTCGATTTAGTTCATCAGGAATTTCTTTTTTTAATTGCACAGAAGGAACTTGCACAACAATCCAACCTTTATAAAATGAGTCTTTATTAACACTATCTTTAAGATAATCAAATGCTTGTATGCCTAAAGCATCTGCTTTTACTCTAGCATTGAGGTCTTTTGAGATAAAACGTACATCATATCCTTCTTTAACTTGCATACAATAAGCTGTTTTGAGGATAAGGTTGTCTAAGACATCAGGTCTCAATGGAATTTGGCATGTTGGATCGTCAACGGGAAACAACACTCGTATGCTGCCGCCATTATCTAAGGGTATACCTTCACCGAGTGACCCCTTACTGCGCAATATATCTAATTGCCTAATAACTTCACGACTATTAAATCCTTTTTGAGTACTCTCAGTTTTAAACTTATCTAATTCCTCAAGTACTTCAAGCGGAATGCCGACATTGCTTCGCTCAAAGGAAAATATCGATTGAGGGTCGTGTACTAATACATTGGTATCTAAGATATAAATTTTTTTCTTTTCCATGAAGAAGTCCCTTTTGCCTGCGTCTTATTAGTTAGTGACACCGTAGCATAGCATGAAAAAATAATACAAGAAAATCTTATGCTTTCGTAGAAAGCTCTAGCGGTAATTACTCAAAAGAAGAGAAGCCCCTCTCAGGGCTGCGCCAAGCCCCATGCATAGCTTATAATTGAGAGGGGAATTTTTGGTGCTAATCAGCAAGTAAGTCTTTGATCTTTTCGTTAGTAGTAATTTCGTTTAATAGCTTCTTTATTAAGATTAAACCAGTATCAGCTACCTTATTACAAGCTTCAATAAAGTCAATGCACTCTGGCGCAATGTGTGATAAGTCTTTCATAGCTTTTATTTCATGAGTAGCAATTTGAGCAACCGCTTTAGCTTCTGCTACTTTTGATTCACCTAAAGCTAACATTGGCGCATAGGCTTTTGCAGCATCAATCAGATCTTTGATATCCTTCTTAATTGCTAAAAATTCTGGATCCTGCTTTACCTTTGCTAAATCTCCCTTGTGAGTTTTAAGTAATAAGCAGAATGGCAACAAGGCTTTTAATGATTCTCCTGATTTGATTGCATAAGGCGTTTCATCAGTTTTGCTAATTTGACTACTTCGCAGTCGAGCATTATAAGCCGCAGTTTGTTGCTTATTAATTGATTGCACCCAAGATGATGCACAGATTGCCATTGGCAAAAGTAGTAGGTATTTTTTCATGTTGTGACCCTCAGATCTTTTAAAGGTTGCTATAAAGTTTGCTTATTTTTTACCAGAATATACTACAAAATTGCTTCCGGCAAATCGATTTTTT
Source organism: uncultured bacterium (assembly GCA_963706585.1). GTDB lineage: Bacteria > Babelota > Babeliae > Babelales > Babelaceae > MFD02248-292. The sequence goes on along the minus strand of OY970169.1, from coordinate 690,135 downwards.
GCAGTTTTAGCTAAAGGCCGCGGGTGGAACCTTCTCGTAATTTTGGCATCCGCCATCCCGATTCTTCCATAGGTCGCTAAGACTACAATTGAAGATTTAATTTATTGGTCGTTCGATTTGGAGCTAACAAAAAATCGACCTCTGTTCAAAATTCATGCAATTAGCAGCAGATCGAATAATTGAGGCGATTTGCACGAAGTGTAAACCCAACTTTAGATTTAGACGGGAAATTTGTTAAAATGACTTTACATTTGGTTCATTTATTACTTATTAGTAATACTATGTTGGATGACTGAGTGCCTTTATTTTTGTTTAGCAAATTGCTCATGATAAAATTCCCGTATTTCATGAGCTGTTGTTGCTTGAGTTGCTGCTTTATCCGTTGCATATCCCATAAAGCGAGGAAACCGTAAAGCAAATCCTTGCTGACCTTCAATTTTTCCTGCTGAATGTAAAGGCGACTGAGTAATTTCATCGGCTAAAATCACTACTACCAATTCAGGGTTTACCCAAACGTCCGGGGCCAACTCCGGTGCACAAACTACATTGTGCGGCTGCATTATAGCCACTCGAGTATCACATTGCTTTTTTAAATCGATCCAATCGGCATCCTTAAGCCCAGTTCCCACTTTAGCAATGGTCTCAAAGGTATCAGCATGAGCATTATAAATACCCACGAGAAAAGCACCAATGCCAAAAGCTACGCGTTTGCCTCGGCCATAATAATAGCCTAGGACAACAGCATCAATAGTGTCATCCAAATGACCTTCAACATGCCGCTTGAGCTTAATCCAATTGAAATTACGCTTACCCGGCTGATAAGGAGCGGTTATCCTTTTAACAACTACGCCCTCAAGTCCGCCTATAATTTGTTGACTCAAGTAGCTTTGCAACTCGTCAGCGGTGGTTACTTGCTTTTCTTCAATAACCTGGATAATAGGATGATCAGCCGTTATCGGGAAAATAGAAAGCAAAGCCTCTCGCCGTTGCCAATGAGGCAACAAAAAAGTTAGCTCGCCATTAAGGTAAAGTAAATCAAATAAGAAAAGGCGTAATGGCATATCAGCTGCCGCTTCTTCTATGTTATGTTTTCTTTTGCGCTTAACCGTTTCTTGGAAAGGTACAAAGGTGTCCATCTCTTCATCATAAACGATAGCCTCTCCTTCAACAATTAGACTTACTACATTCGTGCTTGCAAGAGCACTCGTGATAGCACTCACAAGATCTGGAAACATGAATGACATATTTTGCAAATTGCGTGAAAAAAACCAAATAGATGTTTGCTCATCCTGCTTTCGAACATGAATTTGCAAGCGAAAACCATCAAGCTTTGGCTGTACCACACAAGGACCTAGCTTGTCAATAACAGCCTTGGGGCTAGGTAACCGCTCGGCAGCAGCTGGCCGTATTGGAATGCCGATCATGGGTTTGATATGCTCGAGCCCCGCGGCGCCTTTCTCTTTAGCTGTAGTAGCTATAAGTCCAATATCAGCACAAACGTTATACCCATTTTCCAAAGCTGTGTGCAGAGATTTATTACCCGCTAATAACCAAGAAAGCCCATCAATAAGCGTCATATCAGAAAAGCCTAAGCGCATAGTGCCTATAATGATCCGAATAATATATGAAGCTGAAGCCACATCTACCTGTTTAAGAAGCTCAAGCAACATGATAGTTTTTTCTTCTTGGGCGCCAGTACCAGAAATAGCTTCTAAAGCAACTAAATAATCATATACTTGCTCAACGCTCAATTGGCGATCATGATAGGGCCAATGGAGGTTCCGAACATATAAGCCAATATCGCCAACTTGTTGTATTGCTGCTCTACTGAATGCAATTTCTTCGCCAAACAGTAACGCAAGCAACTTACTTATATTTTTTTCAGCATAATTAAACTGGCTTGCCTGATAGGCAGGTCGTATGGTTCCCAAAGCCATATAACTGATTATAGATGCTTCAGCAACACTTGCATGCTCAAAAAGCTCAGCAATAAGCTTGGTGATTCCTATTCGGGAAGAATGTTCGCTAATGCGGTCAAAGTAATAAGCTACCATGCTAAATTTCATAACAAATCTCCCGAATCTAATCTCCTATAATGCTCAATAAATACACGATAATACGCATATGCAGAGAGCAACGTAAAAAAGAGAGCAATACCAAGCAATATGTGCTCAAGATTATTCCAAGCGGTGCTTCTTGGATCTAATGCGCAAGCGAAATAAGGGTTAATGATAACAAAGGTTATAAAAAGATTCTGCGTCATTGTTTTCACTTTTCCCCACCATGAGACGGTAATGCTAAATCCATACGAAAGTGCAACCTCACGTAAACTCATAATAAAAAATTCTCTGCCAATAAAGATAATAGCCCAATAAAAATAAAGACGATGCACATAGACTAACCCAATTAAACTGGAAAATAATAGAAATTTATCAGCAATGGGGTCAAGCAAGCGTCCAAGCGCTGTCTCTTGCTTATAGCGTCGTGCTAAGTAACCGTCAAAAAAATCGGTCAAGCTTAAAAAGATAAAGAGCAGCGCAAGATGAATATTACATGCAAAAGAATGCATGGGCAAAATGTACACAATCAGCATAGGCACCAGCAAAGGTGATATGATCAAGCGTATAAGAGTCAGAATAGTGGCAAACGTAAATCTTCGCATAATTGAGCTTACTGGTGGCGACGCAGGGACTCGAACCCCGGACCTACGGATTATGATTCCGCCGCTCTAACCAGCTGAGCTACGTCGCCGTTTTAGGTATACATTGTGATACGTAGTATAGCTAAATTTTTATTTTTTGCATACCAAAGATATCAAAGGAGACGTTAAACAGTGATCTTAAGAGCAATAGCCCGGTAACAAGCGTCGACAATATACCAATCATCATGGTTACAGCAAATCCTTGAATTGGTCCTGTACCAAACCAATATAATACAAGACTCACAATGAAATGTGGTAATATTAGCATCTAAAATTACTGCCGTCGCACCCGAAAATCCCACATCAACGGCTTTACGCATAGATACCCCTTGAGCAAGCTCCTCTTTAATTCTTTCAAAAATGAGAATCGAAGCATCAATTGCCATACCAATTGTTAACACCATCCCAGCAATACCCGGCAGGGTTAGTGTTGCATGAAATGAAGCAAGCCCAAAAAGGATCAAGAGTAAATTATAAAGTAAGACAACAAATGCAAAAATGCCTGCTACTTTGTATACTATCACACTAAACAATAATAAAAGCCCAAGTCCAATTAAGCAGGATAATAATCCTTTTCTTATCGATTCTTTGCCCAGTGAGGGCCCAATATGACGCTCTTCAGCAAACTTTACTGGTGCTACAAATGAGCCCGACTTGAGCAACAAAGCAAGTTCTTGAGCTTCTTTTTTATCACGATTACCAGAAATTTCTGCTTTACCACCATTTAACTTAATAGCATCATGTACTCCAGGAGCAGTTATTACCACGTTGTCCAATATAATTGCTATTCTTCCACCAACGTTTTGCTTGGTAAGCTCGTAAAATTTCTCTTCTCCCTCAGGCTTGAGGGTAAAAGCAACGGTATGTGGTGTACCACTACGAAAGACCTGTTCTGGATTATTACTATAATGGGCATCTTTCAATAGACGACCGGTAACTTCTGCATAGATTGGCACTAAATAAACTTTGTTTCGACCGCCATCAGGTTTTCCTGGGACAATCACGGTACCTTCAGGCAATTGACCACCATGTCTTTCAAGTAGCTCTTCTTCGGTTAATGCCTCATCATACACAGGCTTAAACTCAAGTAATGCTGTTTTACCAATACGAGCTTTTGCTTGCTCTATGTCACTGACATTTGGAAGCTCAACAATGATATATTTCTCACCTTGAGCAGCAATAGTAACTTCTGCAAGCCCAGAAGCATCCAGGCGAGTTCTTAGCACCTGCATGTTGCCCTCAATTGCCTCTTGCCTAATTGCTTTAATCGCTTGTGTCGTAAAACTGAGCATAAGCTTCTTTTCTTCTTCACTGACTATAAGCAACTTTGCCGACCCAGAATCTTTAAGCCTTTGGTTATAAGCAGTTGCAGCAATGAAGGCATCCTTTGCCCCTTGTGATGTCTTGAAAGTAAGCTCAATAGCATTACCTTTTACCGTGCTTTGAGGAAGCTCTTTATTACCCTCTTGCAACTCTTTTGAAAGCGTTTGAGCAACATCAATAAGCTCTGCTTGTATTACTTTGTCAATTTCAACTTCAAGAGTAATATACGTGCCACCAACAAGATCGAGCCCGAGGTTAACATATTTTTTTATGTTCCACATAAGGTAAATACCACCAAGAGTCACTAAAACCCATACAATAATAGTAGCTAATAGTGTAGGGCGAGCAGTGAGTGTCATAATTGCAATCCTTTTTTTTTAGTTTACATGAGTCTGTTTAATTTCTTCAGATCCGAATTCTCCGCAGCTTGTCGAACTATAAAAATTATTTTGCCGCTCATGCCCTTCGCTGAAAGCTATGGCGGACAGATTATGGATCCAGCTCCTTTACGATTTGCTCACCATGAATGGCTTAGCCAAGCTACGATACTCAGCACGAAAGCTCGCGAGAGTTCACTTAAGCTTGGTTTAGGTAAGCGAATCTGGGCTTATGGTGCGGAAGAAGGGACTTGAACCCCCACGGGATTTCTCCCACAGCCACCTCAAAGCTGCGTGTCTGCCAGTTTCACCACTTCCGCTTTCAACCTAGAATGTATATTCACTGTATCATATTTAGTGCTTCTAATCAAATTCCTGCACTACTCATGGAAGTGAACTTATTTTGTTCCCACTTTTGGTCGTATAATGAAACGAAACACCGTTGACAATGCATTAGCAATGAATGACCATAGTGATTTAAACCATCCACCAATTCTTTGCCATATGGTCTGAGCCTTAGCCCCTGCAGCTTTTTTTTTCGCTTCAGCTTCTTCTTTAAGCTTTTTTTGACGTTCTTCTTCTTGCTTTTTTTCTTCTTCGGATTCCCGCTTCTTTATACTAATGCCCCGAGTTTGCAGATCATCTAGTTGATTTTGAATCACCGTCATGAGTTCTTTAAGGGCATGCGTTGATTGATTAACATAGCTGGCAAGTGGGCCTTTCATCCATTGTAAGACCGCCTGAATATTTTCGGTAAAATTCGTTATAGTATTTAATAAATCTTTTGCTTTTTTATCATCCAAAATCTCAGAAATTTTATAATAATTATTCAGCGCTTCTTCCTGATAATTGCGAATAATACCCACTTGTTCAACGAGAGTGCCCAAAATAGTATTGCGAATATCTGAACTAATCTTGCGAATTGTTTCAAAATTAGCTTTTAATGCTTCTAGATCTTTTTCTTTTTTTGTTTCAACTTCATCAAGTTCTTTAAATTCTTCTTGTGATAATCCCTCAGGTTTCCCACGATTTCTTTTATTAAGTTCATCCAAGAGGTTATCAAATATCGTAACGACGTGTCCTTGCTCAAAGCCAACCTTTTCATAAAACTGTTCCATATCCAGTTCAAGCAATCTCTGCTTTTCGATCAACTCTTTAGCTATACTCTCAGCTTCCTTAATTAACTTCCGTATTGTATTATAGCGTGGCCCAGCTTTTTTCCAGGCACTGCGCTTTAAATACCAATTGCCGACATCCCCTTCATGCAGCGTGTCTATCCCTTCCTGGTAAAGTGGTTCGCTTTCAAGGAGCAAGTTCTCTGCTGGCGATTTTTTTGGTTTTTTTTCCGTTGCAGGTGGTACATGCTCTTCAGATACTCTCACCGGGGTAATTTCTGGAGCTAATGTTTTCTTTTTTTCCTTGACTTGTTTTGGTCCGCTTTCCATGGGGGCTATTGACTTCATTATCCTAGGCTGAGCTTTTGCCGGAGCTTGAGCAGCTGGTTCAATTAACGACGTCACTTTTGGCGAAACTGCGCTTGAAACTGGTGGCGGTTGAGTGCTAGAAGGAGCAGCTTTCGCCGGAACTTGAGCTACTGGCAAGGCCACAGGCACTGCTTTTTGCTGGATGTTTTCAATAGCAGGTAACCCAATTGGACCCTGCGGTGTAGTCACAGAAGGCTCAACAGACATCACAGGAACTGCTGCTGGCAATGGTAATGCAACAACCTGAGCTTTTTTAACAGGCGTTTCAATGTGAATCTGCTGATTATCAGCTGATATCATTTGCTCATGTGCCTGTTCTGCTAGTACAGAATGCACGAGTATTACAGCAAGCAAAAAAAAGCAATTCTGCTGTTTTTTGTTCATACACTTCCTCTTTTTTACGGGACTAAAGCGTCCGTGCTAACTCTTTTATTTCTTCCATAAGCGCTTTTGTAAGCTCTTCAGCTTCAGGCGAAGTATAGCTCCATCGAACTCCACTATCTACGCGAGTCAATACAGAGCGATCACTTTTAATATCAATGATATCGATACGAACTACATTCATCAATGGATGAACTAATGAAGGAGCCCGAACAACGCCAGCTCTTCCCAAAACGCTATAAGCTACATTAGGTTCATCTAAAAAGCAAAGCATCACCTTTTTTTGCCAGACCATATTATGATAGCCTGTATGATCTTTGTGAAGCGTCATTAAAATGCTTTCGGGTCCTTTTGCATACACACATTGAATCGGCGTGGTATGTGGTAATCCCTTTTCAGAAAACGTTGCTAATATTGCAACAGTCTTTTCTGATTTTAATACTGCTATCAAATCTTCTGGTAATTTAACACCAACGTGTTTTGCCATATGATATTCCTTAGCCTCTCGAGGTCTAGCATTCTTGCATGCTTGATAACTTTACAATAATTCCATTCACTACAGCAAGACCAGCTGGATTGAGTATGAGTCGATCTTGCTCACATCGGAGTAATTTTGCTTGCAATAAATCATCAAGCGTTTTATCAAATTGGTTTTTTTGCTTATCACTTAACGATGCCGTAACATCGCTCAGAGCAACCCCTCGATTTTGCCTTAATCCCAACATAAGGACTTCTAGCCATATCTGCTTGTCGGTCAATTTTTCGCAAAAGGTGGTAACATTATTACTTTGCTCAATCCCTTCTAAATAACTGATCAAGTTCTTTTCATTTTGAAACCTGGTTATACCATCAAAAGAACAAGCTCCTAAGCCCACACCCTTATAGGGCTTACGATGCCAATACATACTATTATGTCGGGCTTGAAACCCTGGACGCGCAAAACTTGAAATTTCATAGTGATGCAGCCCATGCTTTGCAAACTGCTCAATAGTCCAGTAGTACAGTTCAACAATAGTATCATCAGAAGGCAAAATAACTTTTTGCTGCTTAATGCCAAAATAAAGTGGCGTATCTTCATGTACGGTCAAAAAATACATAGACACGTGCTTTATAGGCCAAGTGACCACAGTAAAAACAAGCTCTTTCCACTCATCAGGGCTAATTCCCGGAAGACCAAGTATAAGATCAATAGATAGATTGTCAAAACGCTTTGATCCTTCATCAAGTATCATATAAACGTCACTCACTTTTTGATGACGATTAAGTGATTGCAGCACTTGCGTATTAAGGCTTTGAACCCCTACGGATAGACGATTAATTCCCACTTGTTTCCATGTTTCAAGCTTCTCCTGATTTACGGTGCCTGGATTCACTTCAATGGTGATTTCTCTGTTTTGGGCAACATCAAAATCTAGTACACTATTAAGTGTATCATACATGTCAAGTAGCAATTCAACCGGATACGTACTTGGGGTTCCACCGCCCATAAAGATAGTCCGAATAGGTAATGTAGATTCGCGTGCTTGAGCAAATGCTATAATTTCTTGCTTTAATGCCTTATGATAACGCTCCATGTACTGGTCATGACCAGCCAGAGCGATAAACGGACAAAAATTGCACCTATAGGGACAAAAAGGCCAATGTATATACAGCGATTGAACAGCCGCATTAGTATCAAAAAGTATCATTCCAGCTCAGCTTTGTTAGCTATTTTTTGGGACTTTTGCAATGAATGCTCTGTATAGTCTACAAAAAGCATTGCATTTGTTATATCATCCTGTGTCTGTTCAATTAGGCATTGACTTGCTGCAAATTTAACCTGCTGCGCCCTTCTTATAATGGTGACCAATAACTCAAAGGCATTCTTTGCGTGTTCATTGCTTCTATGTACCTGTGCTTCTAACAGCACAAGACATTCAGTATCTGTAAGCGCTTGCATTGGCATGCTATAGCGACTTGCCAGATAACCTTTGAGCACTGCCGTTACTAAAACATAGGCTTTTTCATTACTTTGGCGATTTTCAGTTACATTTTTACGTATTTGAGCAAGCTGTTTAATTGCCCAAACTTCTGGCCTTAATGCATAGGTAGTATACCACTTTTTTATACCATACACCACTAGCATCAAGCAGCTAACCCCTATGAGCACTAGAACGGCACACCCAAAGGAGGTTTGCCACCAAGGGGTATACCAAATGCCATAGACAGGATCAAGTATAAGAGGTTTTTCCATAAGGTTCCTTTGCTCAAGCACGATGGCTTAAAAAATTTCGCAACTTGCTTATGTAAGGCATGCCTGTCACCACGGTTAAGCACGGAATATTTGCTTTCTTAAAAAAACTTAGTTGTTGCTCATGCCAACAAGTAAAAGTGTCTTGCATGCCTTGCTTTGATCGTTTATTCGTGTTGACCATGTGTAAGCTTCCATCTTCACTATCCTCCACTAAAAGCCAAGAAACATCAGGCATACTAAGCTCATGGGGATCTAAACATCTGATTACTATAAGCTCATGCTTTTGAGCAAGAAGTTGAAGTTTGTTTGAATCAAGGGGTGTTAAAAAATCAGAAATAATACAGACGAGCGCTTTTTTTAGGCGCATGTTCATAAGATGATTACAAGCATTTACTATATTGGTACCTTTACCCAAAGCTCGATGGCTAAAGAGCTTATCAATGAGAGAAAGAACTTGAATGCGTGAAGAAGCGAGTGGCATAACACACTCAATAGCATCGGTAAATAACATGAGTCCAATAGCATCCTTGCTATAAAGAGCTGAAAATGCCATTATTCCGGCTATTTCCTGCATAAGCATGTTTTTAGGTTTTGCACTTGAGCCCCACAAGGTTGATGCTGAGCCATCAACTAAGAGCATCACATTCCTAGTAAGATCTTGCACATATTGCCGTACAAGCATTTTATCCGATCGAGCAGAGCTTTTCCAATCAATAAATCTTACATCATCCGAGAGCTGATAATCTCGCAATTGATCAAATTCAAAACCAGAACCTTTTGATAAGGTGCGGTAATCCCCCGTAAGCTGCCCTGAGAGTAAGCGTCGCGTTTTTAGCTCAAGCTCATGAATGAGTTTCAGAATTTCAGGTGAAATCATACTTGTTATGTTGGTTGTGTTATAGAAACTGATTGCAAAACTCCTGGTAGCTTAATAGAGCCATCTTCTTGCTGATACGTTTCCATAAGCGCAACCATAAGCCGTGGTAATGCTAGAGATGATCCATTTAACGTATGAACTAGATGTGGCTTAGCATGAGGCAAAGACCGAGATCGTATCTCACATCTTCGTGTCTGAAAGTCGGTACAATTGCTGCACGAAGAAACTTCTTTATATATTCCTTGCCCAGGCATCCAAACTTCTATATCATACGTCTTGGCAGAAGCAAATGAACAATCTTGGGCTGCTAATAAGCTAATACGGTAATGCAAGCCCAAAGCCTGTAAGATGTTTTCAGCGCAAGTAACTAATGCATCTAGCTCTTGCATCGACTCCTCTGGCTCGCAAATGGTATAGAGCTCAACTTTTTCAAACTGATGTATACGAATAAGCCCGCGCTCTGTAGCCCCATAATTACCTGCTTCTTTTCTAAAGCAACTTGTCCAAGCAGTCATGCGAACTGGCAATTCTTGCGGAGTAAAGATATGATTACGGTACATATTCGTCAGATTTACCTCTGACGTCGGCGTTAAATACAGGTCCTCACCAGCAATGGCATATACCTCATCTTTAAATCGAGGAAAAGTGCTGGCTCCTTCTAACGCAGACTCATTGACAAGGTAAGGAGGAAGGACAGGACTAAAGCCATGACGCATATTATTATTGAGCATAAAGAGCATCAGCGCATACACAACGCTTACCGCCTCGCCTTTGTATAAGGCAAAGTTACTTCCGGTCATCCGAGCTGCCGCTTCAAAGTCAAACCAGCCGTTAAGAGCTCCTAATTCAACGTGATGCTTTGGGGTAAATGCAAATGTAGGTTTTTGTCCTACGACTTTTACCACGAGATTAGCATCTTTTGCACCTGCAGGAACGTCTGCACTTATGAGATTTGGGCAACTCAAGTAGAGGTTCTTAAACTCAGCGAAAATTATCTCCGATTCTTGCTCTTTTTGCTTGAGCAATGTTGAGATTTCGCGAGATTTGGCAATCACTTCTTCGGTGAGCTTATTTTTTCCTTGCTGAGCTAGTTCATTTTTTTGATGGCGCAAGAAATCAATCTCAGCTTTTATTGCACGAACTTGAGCATCCAAATCGATGAGGGTTTCAATAGGAAAGGAAGGATCTTTTTTATGAACAACCTCAATTATGGTGCTGGGATCTTCTCGCAAGAGATGTAGATTTATGGCCATGTCATACTCCGATAATAGCTCGCGCTCCGTTCAATCAAGAGAAAAATATAATTATTATTGTAATTAATTGTTATAATGTACTATAACGAAACTAGGAATTTATGCAAGAAAAAAGCCGCGTTAGAAATGCGGCTTAGGGTAAAAGCTTGTTCAAGTCAGAATTCTATCGTACTGATCGAACCAATTCTTTAAGATTCTTTCCAGCTTTGAATTTAGGAACGTGCGTCTCAGGTAAATTGATACGTTCTTTGGTTGCTGGATTAATACCAATTCGAGCAGGTCTTCGAGAAATACCAAAGGTACCAAACCCTGACCATTGCAATTTATCGCCCTTTCGTAACGTACGCTCAACTATCCGAATAAAAGCGTCTAATACACGAGCAACATCTTTTTTATTAAATGTTGTTTCTTCACTCAATGAGGTAATTAGCTCCGTTTTGTTCATAGAACTCCCTTTAGTGTGTAGTTATGGCTAGTAACACTGCTTAAGTGTAAAAATGATGACTTTTGCTTGTCTCATTTTGTATGATAGAGTAATTGTATTTACTACTTTGTCAAATTACGATTACCCTTGCATAGCGCATTATTAGAGGAGTTATATGGTAATAGATACACATTGTCACATTAATATGATGGTAAAGGATGCTTTTGATACGTATTTAACCGATGAAAATTATCAAAAAGCAAAAAACATAATAGAGGAAGCTCAACAAAATAAAGTTTCTGCCATCATAAATGTAGGAACAAGCTTTATAGAAAGCGCTAATAGCGTAGCCCTTGCCTGTCGATTTGAGCCAGTTTTTGCCAGCATTGGTATTCATCCCAACGATGCAACTGAGCAATGGCGCTCGGAGCTTATGGCTTTGTCGCATTTAGCAACCCAAGCGGGAAACAAAGAAAAAATTGTAGCTATAGGAGAATGTGGTCTTGACTTTCATTATCCTGATAACGATCCTGCAGAACAGCAAGATGTTTTTAAGGCCCAGATAGAATTTGCTCTTGAACGTAACTTACCAATCATCGTCCATACGCGTGATGCAAGCATGGAAACCTTGCGCTGTTTAGAGCAATTTGCCGATAGCAAACTTCGTGGCACCATTCATTGCTTCTCTGACGATATTTCTTTTGCGCGCGAAGTAATTCAACGAGGCTTTGTTCTTGGGATAGGAGGCACTATAACCTACCCTAAAAATGAATCTGTCAGAGAAGTGGTAACTAGCCTTGGTCTTGACTCAGTAATTTTAGAAACCGATGCGCCATTTTTACCTCCACAGTTCATGCGTGGCAAGCCAAATAGCCCGGCCTATCTGCCAGCTATTGCTAAATTTATCGCAGAGCTCCTGAAAATACCCGTTGAAGTGGTGGCTAAAAAAACAACGGAAAATGCGCAAAAATTATTTAACCTGATGCCGAGCTGTTGAGTTCTAGGGTTCAACCTCATTGAGATTAAACTCTTTCCCCTAACAAGTCGTTGATCAAATCAGCTCGTGTTGAGCTTAGCGAGATTTAAGAGAGCACAATGCGTGCTCTCTTAGTTGCTTGTAATTCACTAAGTTGCAAAGAAATTTTGCTAAGAGCGGTCTAAAAGCAGATTAGCAATTTCTTGATTTTTGTTTTCAAGCGCAACATCCAATGCAGTCTTTTGCGCAAAATTTTTAATTGAAGGCTCTGCTCCTGCATCGAGCAATGATTTCACCATTTCAGCATTACCGACCTTGACTGCCTTAATTAAGGCGGTTTCTCCTTCCTTATCAAATTTATTTATAAAATCTTTAGTTGCATAGGGTATGATCAACATAACTTCAGGGAGATTATTATTTTCTACCGCTGACATTAACAGGGTTTTTAGATCATACGTACCCTGCTCTAGTTGAGCTCCAGCTTCTAATAACCTTTTTAATATAGCTATAGGTCCTGTATAATTTTGCATAATTTTAATTGAAGGTGAAGTAAAATCAAGATTAGGGTCGGCTCCATGACTCAACAAAAAATCTACCCCTGTAAGATTTTTATTATTGAGAGCGTGTATAAGTGCATTGTTTTTTAATAACTTTCCATTAACATCTGCACCCTTCTGGATAAGAAGATCTGCAATGTCAAAGAAATTTTTACGAATGGCTAACATAAGAGGATATGTCATTTGGTATTTACCAGCAACTTTTTTTAATTTTTTATAAGGCACCTCTGTGTTAGCAAGCTGCTCATTTTCATTAAGCAAAAGCTCTACTATGTTATTGGCATGGGCTTTAATTGCTTGGGCTAACATAAATTTCACTTTTTCTGGATCAGCCTTTGAAAGCCTTTTAATGAAATCTTTAAGTGCCTTGGGGCTTTTCTCAAACGCTTGGATTACATATTCTTTACGGGCCTGTAATGCTTGAAGCAAAAGATTAGCAGCTTTGGTGATATCAAGATCGTTCATTAATTTAGCGAAAAATTCCCTAAGAATGAGCGGATCTTTGAACAACTGCGCAAATTTTCGTTCAACAAGCACCAAATTTTTAAGATCTTCAACGGGCAAAAAGATAAGAATTTCTACTTTGAGCTCATCAGGCAATAATTCCCATTGGTGGAAAACATCTTTCAATCGCTCATCAGCAGCTTTGTCTCCTTGCTTATAATGAGATGCCTCAGACAAACTCAATGCCATGGCCAGTTCAAGTTGCTCTTGTTCACTAAGTATTTCTTCGTGGGCAAAAACACCAGCTGATGCTATAAATAACAGCATGCTGAATAATAACTTCTTCATTACAATCTCCTCATTTAAATTTTTTCAATTTCTTGCTTTAAGTCTATTTCTTCAATATCTCTTTTGGTTACATTATTCTTTTTACTTAATCCGCTATCAGTACTTCGTGCAATGCCAAGAAAAGCTCCTGTCTGCGCCCCAAAAATGAAACGATTATTTTTTTTTCTCTTGACTCGAACGAAAATAAGTTTATTTTTTTTCATTCTATAGCCTACAAAAGGCTCCGTTGAATCTTGACTTTCAAAAAAGAATATTCCCGTTGGTTTCGTAATACCGAATTCTTCTGTATTTAAGGAAAAAACTTCATTTGGTGCGACAGTGATTTTATCACCTTCAAGGTGATCGCCTACCTTCAAGAGCCTAAAATAAATTGGCTTATCTGATTTATTCCAAATCTCAAACAATATGCTTTGCGGATGAGAATAATGAGTATTTCTTCTCAACGTAGGTCGTCTTGACATACGTGGAGAATTCATCGGTTCTATAGTATAGGAAGTTAATAAGGCGAGGATCAGACCTACTACGTTTAAATTTTTCACCGAGCGCTCCTTTTGAATGGTTTATAACTCAATTTCTTCAATATCATTCTTAGTTACATTGAATTTTTTCGCCAACCCGCTATCGGTAGAACGTGCAATTCCTAGGAAAGCGCCCGTTTGTGGCCCAAAAATGAAATTACCCTTTTTCTCTTTTACACGAACATACATTGATTTGTTCGGGCTAATTTTATATGCCTTGAAAGCTTGGGCCATTGGAGAGCTAGCAGGATAAAAGTAAATTGTATTTGGCACACTGGCATCAATCTCATCGGTTTTTAAGGAGTAGACATCATTAGGTTGTACGGTAATTATGCTATTACCTTCCTGGCTACCCTCTTGTACTATCTTAAAGTGAATCGGCTTATCTAATTTATTCCATAGTTCGAAAGCTATTTGAGCAGGAGCAGAATAAACTGTACCTTTTCTTAACGTTCTGCGTCGCATTGATTCTAGTGTTGTGCAACCGCTTAATACGATAAGCATGGTCACTACAAGATTTAGCACATTTTTCATTTACATCCTCTTCAATTAGTAATTAAAATGCTCATTAAAACAAGTATACATCAACAACTAACACCAATGCAATAATTTCCAATAGAAATTTATCAAAAACCATCTTGCTTAACTAACAGCCAATTGAATTCCCTGAGCAAAGTGATCGTTTATTCTTGAATTAATCGTAAAAAACTTAGTTGTTCTTCACCCCATGATAAATTATAATGTACATAAATCCTAGAACAAAAAATCTTCGATGCTTGATTCGCTAGAACGTTTTCCATTGCTTTAGCAATAGAGAAGTCTTTATAATTCAAGCAAGATAACCAGGAGCTTAAAAATGAAGCTTATTTTTTTAGGTACAAGAGGCAATATCAAAATCACGTCTGCTTTACATGCAAGGCATGCAAGCTGCCTGATTATGCACCGTAATAAAAGACTTATGATTGACTGTGGTCTTGACTGGCTCAACTTACTACCTATAATCAAACCCGATGCTATTATTCTCACTCATGCTCATCCAGATCATGCAGCTGGATTGCGCAAAGGATCTTCTTGCTCAGTTTATGCAACTCAAGAAACCTGGCAACTCATCAAGTCATATCCGATAGACCACAAGCATATCGTAATCCCTCGACAACCTTTTGTTTGCAATGGCATTACCATAGAGGCCTTTAGCGTCGAGCACTCATTGCGGGCTCCGGCTGTGGGCTATAAAATAACCGTAGGCAAGAGCGCCATTTTTTACGTGCCTGATCTGGTATACATCTACGAACAAGCAGAAGCTCTTTCTGACATTAACCTTTATATAGGTGATGGTGCTCGGTTAACGCATTCTTTATTGCGCAAGCGCGATAGCTCCTTAATAGGTCACACAAGCATTAAAACACAACTTACCTGGTGCAGCCAAGAACAAGTACCTCGAGCCATTTTTACCCATTGCGGGACCCAGATAGTGCGCACTGATCCTGCAATAATCAATCAAACTCTTAAAAAACTAAGTGACGAATCTGGCATACCAGCAATAATCGCTTTTGATGGCATGCGCATTGAAATGTAATAACTCTACCGAAAGCGAAACATTCCTCTAACACCCAGGTCAAGCCATAAGTGCGAGATAATTCCGAGGGAAAAGAAGCCAGTACAAGCAATAATGGCGTTGGTATAGGCAGGTAGAATGCACGTAAGCGCATAGGCTCCGCTGGTGACGATTCCTGCTAAAAACCACAAACGATGAAACAGCCCTCTATGCTTAACCAGAAGAGGGGAGAAAGAGAAAAGGCTTATCATTGAGGCCACATAATAAGAGCGATAGTACAAACAAACAATGATAATGACACAAATTAATTTGTAAAAAATTGCCTGCCCCTTACTTTTAGTGTCAATATCAGGAAAAAGCCCACCGAGCAAGGTACAAATAAACCATACAACGATATTTATCGCTGACATATACCATAAGCAAAGAGATACAAGCACAACCCCATAAAAAAATGCAGCTCCATACAGATGGCCTCTATAATTTGGCATACCCAAGTTCTCTTATTTTGCTGGTTTGATCTTCATAAAGTGTATGTCCTTAAAAAAGAACTCTAGGATCTTTTTATAGGGCCAATTAAGTTCAACCATTTTTCGTGCACCCCATTGGCACAATCCTAAGCAATGGCCATATCCTACTCCTTTAAAAGTTACGGTAGCTCCCTTTTTTTCTATGGTAAACCTGCGGCTTTTAAGACCTTTAATAATGGCGGTTATTTTTTTGCCTGCTAGTGTTAGCAAACTATTACCTCGTACTTTCATTTCAGTAACCATGCCGGCGCGATCTTTTTTCGTAATCGTAATATCTCGAATTGCCTGTAATTTGGGATACTCTTTTTTTACCATGTGACACAAATCTTTGAGTGTGTGCGTTTTTGTCCAATTGGTTAACTTGTAATCCTTACAATAATTGCAAGGGTATGAACGAGCAAGATAGGGAGCTTTATAAAAATCTACTCCTTCGATCTTACTGGGAATAGCCCCACCACATGAGCAGTCAAACATTGCTAATATTACCTTATGAGAGCCAGGCTTTTCCTGGTAGGTAAGCACTATGCCCTTAGTGTCTTGAGCTACTTTCTTATAGAGCTCCATTTGAGCACATTCTTTATAGCCATGATATGTCTGATGCACATTGGTGCACCTAATATCATAAGGAAGATGTGAATTACGCTTTGCTCGAATATGACGTTCTTCTAATATTTTTGCTAGCGCGTAGGTACGTACTACTATACAAAATGCCCGATTAAATTCCTCAGGCCAGCCCGGCCAACTCTCAGAAGGAAGGACGCAGACGACATAATCCTCTAAATCTATATGATTAACCAAATAGAGGGTGCTTCCTAACATAATCAGTGCAAGCGCACCTTTATAGCGGTTGCCCTTATAGGTTAAAAGTCCACCTGGCGAAGCTGATTTAATAAACAATGTCTTGCATGATTGCTTTTTGCCATTTACCGTAAAACAACCATTGGTGAAAGTGATATGTATCTGCTTATTGGTAAGAATGCTCTTGCGCTCTGTCCCAATGGAACTGATAGTGCAACCATGAGCAGACTCAACGAGCCATTGCTCTCTTTTAGCATCTTTTTTTTCTTCTAAAAGTACGCGTATGGGTATTTCAAATTCTTTTTTAAGCGCTTGCTGGGTTGCTGTTGGTGCACTAGCAACCGCCGATTGACTATCATTGCTTTGGATTTGACCTGCACGTTGAAGCCGTGCTTTATATCCACCTGATGGTCTTGTTGCTTGCACTGTTTGTAAGCTAACTGATATGACAGAGAAAGCAATGAATGCCTTACAGAGGATATTCATAGGCATTCCAAACGGTTACAAATTCTAGTGGTATTGGTATTTTCTTATCAATACCCATATTTGCTAATTTATCAGCACTTTTATTATGCTCCCGAACAATATGCTCAATAGTATAATTAAGACCAGAAAGATACTCTTTAATTTGAGCGCATAGGCGTTGTATGTGAGAATTCTTAATGCTATAAAGACCGCATAACTGCCGCACCAGCAATTGTGAATCAGATTTAATAACAAGCTTGTCGCCCTGAGCCATGTGGCGACGAGCATATAAAAGACCAAATAAGAGTGCTAAATATTCAGCCTGATTATTCGTTTTAATTCCTAAAAAAATGCCTTGCTCTTCAACGGGGGTGTTTTCTTTTAATAGGTAGATACCCGCACCTGCAGGTCCGGGATTATTGCGAGCAGCTCCGTCAATATAGAGATACCAAGTTGCTGGATGATTTCCTTCATGGATCATTAAACTGTCCCTAATTGCAACACCTTGCTATTTTTAATCATGCTGATGCTTCTGCTCATGTGCAAGATCTGCATTCGGCGACTTTTGCGTCGAAGCATATAACAATCGATAGCAATCTTTACATCTGACTAATTTATTCTGTTTAATCTCTTGCACATCTGCCAATGATACTGAGTAAAAACAAGCACTACAAGCATTTTTTATCATGGGAATTACCGGATTTTCAACATTAGCTTTCATAGCCCTATACTCATGCAATAATTCCTCAGGAACGTGCTTTTCCGCTTGTGCATATTCCTTAGTATAGGATTCTATTCTTTGAGTTACCCAGGCAACGCTAGATTGAATCTCTTTAAGTAGTTGTTGTTGATGCTCAATCTGGGCTGGAATTTCAACTTTTGCTTTATCATAAATCGCTTGGGCTGATTCTAGCTGCTGCCAAGCTTTAAAAAGCTTGTCTTCAAATTGGTCATAATTTTTTTGCAATGAAGAAAGCTCTTGTTCAAATGAATAGTATTCACGAGTGTTGGAAGCATTTTCCAATTGACGTTTTTTCTTTTGCCGCAGATCATCATTACTTCTAATTTCCAACTCTAACTGATCAATGGTTTTGCGTAGAGCACGTACTTTACCACTTTCAACTTCAAGTTTGGCATGAAGATTGGCAATGTGTTCAGTAATAGTCTCAGCTTCCTGAACAAGAGAAATGCGTTCTCGACTCAGTTGGCTAATGCGAGCATCCAGTTCTACAAGAGCTATAAAATCAGGAGAAATTGCATTCATTAATGGTCTTTCTAAGCCTACTCGACATTCTATGCTATTTTGGTGGGCCCACCAGGATTTGAACCTGGGACCTCTCGGTTATGAGCCGATTGCTCTAACCGCTGAGCTATGGGCCCACATCAACAATTACTTTAAAATAACAAGCAAGACATTCAAGTGCTCACTTTTTTGTTTAAAGCAAGCGTTGGACTTAGTATACTAGCTATTACCTCAAATAGCAACTTGCGAAACCTTTTTCGCCATCGCTGACCGCAGTTTTCGTGTTTTTATTTGGCAGCAGCACTAAGCAAGAAATCTTTCAAGCGTTGGCAATAACCCCATTCATTATCATACCAACCAAACACCTTGCAGAAGGTACCTTGCGATTCAGTTAAATACGTATCAAGGGTAACTGAATAATCACTCTTTTCATAATCACTTGAAACCAGCGGGGCTTCGCTAATGCCCAGAAATGTGCGTAGATATGAATTAGAGGCTTCTAAGAATGCTTTCTGCAGCTGTTCATTGGTAACTGCAACTTTTAAGATAACAGCAATATCTATAAACGAAACTACTGGGACGGGAACGCGCAAGGCAATGCCAGTAATCTTTCCCGCAAGTGACGGCATAATGCGATCAATCACTTTCATCGCTCCAGTGGAAGTTGGCACTATATTTAATGCAGCTGCGCGGTGACGGCGTAGATCTTTGCTCGTAGCATCGATATCAAGCAAAACTTGAGTATTAGTGTATGCATGAATAGTATTCATCGCAGCTTTTTCAATGCCAAAAGTTTTTTCAAGAACATAGACCAGCGGAACAAATGCATTGGTAGTGCAGCTGCCAAGTGAAACAATGGTATGTTTTTCTTTGCTAAATGCGTCGCTATTAACCCCAGGGATAATAGTAATATCCTCACCATCGGCTGGAGCTGTAATGAGAACGTGACGAGCACCGGCATCTAGATGCTTTTGTGCACCAGCTCTGTTAGTAAATTTACCAGTTGCTTCAACTACCCAGTCAATAGCCATGGCCCGCCAATTGCAAAGTGCCGGATCTTTTTCAGCTAAAATTGCAATTACGTGCTGGATACCATCCTCACTTTCTATGTGCAACTTTTTATCTTTATAACTGACAGCGCCCTTATAGGTTTTGAGAATGCTGTCATACTTAAAAAAATAAGCAACCCCATCAATGTCTGATGGTCCGATGTTAATAGCAGCAACAGAAAGAAGTCTTTCGGCATGCTTGTCGGCTAACAATACTCGCAAGAAATTCTTACCAATTCGACCAAAACCATTTATCGCTATACGCATGAGGTACCTTTCTTATGCCTAATCTTCAAATGCTACCCTATACCATAAAGGCAAGCCTGATTTTTAGCAAGATCAAGAGCAACTGTTGGAAAATTCAGCACATAACAGCCTGAAAAAACTAGAACAATGGAATTGAAAGGAAGCCATTAGAATGGTAATAAATAGAAGGCTTATTCTGTTCAACATTGAAAGTTGATTTGCTATTTGTTATAGCTCTCAAGAGCTCTTCATGCCTATAACGAACCGTCTCTTTAATTTCACAAACAAGAGCTTGTAGTTCATGTATGAGTAAGCACATTTTCTCATTTAATTCTTCTGACCCAAAAATAAAGTTAGTATCTTGTCCTTCTATTTGCATCTTATTCTGTATTACCCGCTGTGTAAGCTCAAGAAAGTACCTTTTAAGTAATGCGACTTCTGCTTGAAGGTTTTCGGCAAAAGCTATAAGCGGATAATTTTCATTTTGATTTCTACTCATTACCAGTTTCGCAAGATCCTCTCTTGCTGTTTTTTTTTCATCTCGATTAGTGCATGAATTAAGCTTGTTCAACAGTACCAAAAGCTGCTGTCCTTCGCTTATTAATCCTGAATAGTATTGATTAGCTTCATGTAAAGACTCTTGATCAGTAAGGGGTTGAAGAATTTTCTTTTGTTCTGCTGTCGGCTTTTTCCGAGCTAATAATACCGAATAAAAGCAATAACCAATAAGAGCCGTAATTGCAGTTCCCCCAGCAATTTCTGTAAGGCTTAACTGTGCAGACATCTTTTGCATGTTGCACGATGCAAGTAAAGTTAACATAAGAAAAGTCATTTTTGCCGAACGTGAAGGTGATGGTGAGACTTTGTTAATAGTAAGCATTGTTGTTTCCTAATATTTATAAGCAGGTTTTAATAGTTGAAATAGCTTACACCCTACTAACATAACATGTAAAACGGTAACATCTATAAATGTAATCCATTTAGTTCGGCCAATGCGGGTAAACGGGCTGCTATAGCATTAATCATCGACTAATATTTGTCTTATTTGCCAAAGATTTTTAGCTAGGTGCTGGAAGCCATGAGTGATTTATCTAAAACAGCCGGATCGATATATTCCTTAAGCACGCCATAAAAATCTTGTTTTATTTGCTCAAGCCCAAGCTTTGTTGCAGATTCAAAGCGTAAGCTAACAACTGGCTGCGTGTTGGAAAAGCGCACCAAGCCCCAACCATAGGGAAGGGTCGCCCTCAATCCATCGATAGTACAAACTTGAGCAGTATCTTGTGATGAAAAATATTTTTGCGCTGAGTCGATAAGCGTATGCCGAAGTGATTGTGCACATTCGATACGAATCTCCGGTGTGCTAAAGCTTATGGGAAAAAGAGCCAATAGTTCTTCCAAGCTGGTACCAGTATTCATAAGCTCAAAGAGCCTGAGTACGGCGTAGATACCATCATCAAAACCAAAATACCGATCATTAAAATAATAATGACCACTTATTTCACCTGCCAAAAGTGCTTTGTGTATTTTCATTTCATGCTTAATAATTGAATGACCAGACGGAGCCATAACAGGATGTGCACCCCAAGATTTCAATATATCGACTAAAGAAGAAGAACATTTAATATCAAAAACTACGGTCATACCTCTATGGAGCTTTGCCATACTTTCGGCAAAAACGCCAAGAAGTTTATCACCATCAACTAATGTACCTCGTTTGGTTAATGCAGCCATCCGGTCACCGTCACCATCAAATCCAATGCCAATATCAGCATATGAGCTAATAATCTTCTTTTGCAATTTTTTAAGATTTTCTAGCACCATAGGATCGGGCTCATGATGAGGGAAGTTCCCATCGACCTTGGCAAACAGCAAGGACATATTTCGCCATTTCATTTTATCAATGAGCTCAGGCATAATAACCGATGTAGCGCCATTAGCACAATCAATAACTGCAGCAAGAGAGCTATTAGCAAGATGAGCAAATTGAGCAACAAGCCAGTTAGTATACCGCTCATTCATAGGATACTCTTCGTAGCTGCCCTTAAGCATTGCTTTACTACTTATTCTTGCTTGATAAAGCTTTTTTATAGCAGTAATTTGGGTACCCCAAAGGGCATCTTTACCCAGACAAAGTTTAATGCCATTGTATTCTTTACCATTATGCGAAGCGGTAACCATAAGCCCAGCATCAACAGGAAGGGTGTGCAAAGAAAAGTACAATACCGGCGTTGGGCAAAGCCCAACAAAGAGCACATTAAGGCCACTATCTCGCAATGCTCGTATTAGCTCATCTTTTATATATTCCGAATGAATACGGCCATCCATTCCGACAGCAATAGTTTTAACGCCTTTTCTCTGAGAAAGAAAATAGTAACCTATCGCCTTACCTAGATCGTACACCGCCTCAAGTTGTAGTTCAACTCCAACAATACCTCGGATATCATATTCACGGAAAATAGTATCATGCACACTGTATCCTTTTGTAGCAAAACTTAATGCAATACGCTAGCTACTTCACAATCAAAATAATACAAATAAAATATTATTAAATGGTCGATACCAAGTAAAGTCCCGAAACGCATTAAAACATATACCACAAAGAAAAGAAATTTGCCACAAGAATATAATAAGTGAATTTTTTATCTACCGTCAGCTCCAATATTTTTGAGCATTGAGATTATTGCATGCTCTTTCAATAAAGCTACTACATCAAGGTGGTCTAATTTTTGAGCAATGCTTAAAGCAGTAAATGCGCCATTTTGCCCTTGAACAATGATAGCCGTGTCAGCATTATGTTCTAGTAATAGCTCAATCATTTTCACATAGCCAAAAATTCTTCAAACTTGCCCCCCTCCATCATAGGAAAATGAAGATCAACACCTGCATGCAAAAACAAAGAAAATAAGAAAATATTATTTTCAACACAAGACTCAAGAAATTCATTTCTGGCATCTTCTGGTCGCACTTGGATATACCGATTTGCTATCGTTTTAAGAAAGACACGATCAATAATTACGCTACTCGATTCCTTGGAAAGCAACCTCTTTGAAAAAAGTTCTTTAAAAATAGCTGCCATGTTTGGCGCTTGGATTATGGTCGTTTCATCGCCCAAGCACCCGAAAATAATTTGGTGGATTTCAGCTGGAAGATCGTTCCAGCCTATTGAATCTTCTTGCTTAGCCCTTTTAACCAAAGAAGAATTGTCGATACTATCTGAAGCCCTTTTCATAGCTTCAGCAGTTGATAAATAACATATCGTACAAATAACGATTAAAGAAAGTAATTTTTTCATTGTTCATCTTCTTGTTTTTAAAAGCTTTGTTCTTTTTTAAACTACTATTACAAACGATACTCATGCACTTACCTATTGCGCCCCACGATGGATAAGCAACTGTTCTATATCTAACTGCTTATTTTCTCTAGCAACAGTTAAAGCACTCATTTCGTCCACCGTTTTGTTAATATCAGCTCCATAATTAAGCAAGAATAATACGAGGTCGAAATAACCAAGTTCGGCAGCTACCATCAAAGGAGTAAGTTCGTCAAAATCAATGCCAAGCTCTTCATTAATATCGATTCCTTGCTCAAGACATTGTTGAACCCCTGGTATATCATTAAGAATTATTGAGTATACAAATTGTTTTGATACATTCTTCGTAGTCGGCTTTGCAAAAGTCAGCAACAATCGAAAAATTTTAAAATCATAAATATTTGCCCAACAGTTTGTTCCAGGCCGAGCCCCATATTTCAAAAGCAGCTTTACCATTTCTCTATTATTTTCTTTTACAGCATTCAACAAAGTCAGCTCAGACTGATGTATGGATGCCCCATGTTGAATAAGCATTTGAGCTGAATCTCGCTCATCATAATAAGCCGCAGGATCTAACCACACATCATAAGCAATAAATTCTTTAATGAGGTACGTACATTTGGAAGAAACCGCCAGCAGACAAGCTATATTGCCGAAAGTCAAGTCCATATGACTGCCTTCAAATGTCTCATGGGTCATTGGTCCAAAATCGATCATATCTGGCATATAATGTTCATGATACCAGCATAACTGGTCAAGCATATCGATAACATTCTTATAACCTTTAAAATAATAAAATTTTTCAAAAAGAAACTTTTTAAGCCAGTCTGCTTCCTGAAAATTTAGCTTCAATTGCTCTTCTGTCGGAATTATCTTGGCATTAAGGTCAATACCACTGCGTTTTAAAAGCATGCTAATAAAAACATTACCTGAAGCACAGGCTTGAAAAAATTCTTTTACTGCATCATCTGGTCGTAATTGAACGTAACGTCGAGCTATGCTCTTAAAAAAAACCGAATCAGCAATAACATGATTTGCTTGAGAACAAATCAATCTCTTATTACAAATTTCTTTAAGAACAGCAACTAAGCTTAGTGTTTTCGTTAAGCTATCATTATCAGCCAATGAACCATAGATAATCTGCTGCATTTCAGCAGGAAGATAATCCCAACCTGTTTGATTGTCGCTTTTCAATCTCTTTGGTGATTCGCTTTGACGAGAGTCAGCATCCCGCTTCATAGACTCACTCGAATGAAATACCATACTTGAAGCCAATAAAGCCATTAATAATTCCCTCACGGATCCCCCCATGTTTTGGTATTTTAAAAATATTATAATTTTTTAATTACTCAATTTTGAATTATACATTAATATAGAAAAATTGCAATCAGCAACTACTTTTAGGAGATGCGACGTAATCCTTCTCAATTTATTGAGGAGATATAAGTCGCTGCGACGCAGTCGCAAAAAACCTTGATATTTGAATTCGTAGGTTATACAATAAAGTAGGAATAAAAGCAGAATACAAACCTATATTGATTAGCCCACATGCTTAAAAATAAACTGGCCCAGTGCAAGAATCTATGACTATAAGGCTGGATATGAGTATGATATTAACTAAAAAGAATCGTATAAATCCTGATAGCAAGACTATTTCAAGTTTATGGGAAACATCACGAGCTTGTATGGCAGTTTGGAATGATGGAATTGAACAGAGACAAAATGAACCATCTCTTAATGTCTATGAACAAAAGCGTAGATTAACCCAATTTAAAAAAGCAAATCCTGGGCTTAAAAAACCCTCATCACAGGTATTACAGAATGTGATTTTTGCAATTGATCGATCCTGTAAGATGTATGAGACTAAAAGAAAGCAGGGAGATAAAAAGGTTAAGCCGCCAAGATTAAAAAAAGCAATGTTGTTCTTTACCCAAGAGTATTCTCAAAAAAATATATCCTTTAAATTCGAAAGTGACTCTTCAGGCTCAATGTTGCTAAAGCTAGCCTATGGCTCCAGGCCTTCAGACTGGCTATCTATTTCTATTGAGCCTCAAGATTATAGTACGGCCAAAACGGTAACGATCGTTTATCAAAACAAAAAATGGTATGCTTGCATTACTTATAATGTTCAGTTGCCAGAAAAGAAAAAAGATGGTCATCAACTATACTTTGATCCAGGTTGCAAAGTTGCTTTGACAGGAATAAAGACAAGCGGAGAGTTTTGTGAATATGATTTAAAACCCCTTTATGAAATAAATCGAGAAACCTACTTATTAATAGACAAACTTAAGGCGTTAATTGCAACTAAAAAGCAAGACTCCTATCACTATCGTCGATTAAAACAACAAATTCGTAAGTTATATTCTAAAATTTCAACAAGAAGCAAGGGCTATCTGCATGGCTTATCGAATAAAATACTGGATGATCATCAAGATGTTAATGAGTTTGCTATAGGAGATTGGAGTAAAAAAGATACACTAGCAAAGACAAACAATCGATTTGTAAATAAAAGAATAAATCGAGCAGTACAAAACTATCACCCTCTCGAGAAGCTCATCGGTTACTTAACGTATAAGGCATTACTTCGAGGACAAGAAGTTAAAAGATTCGATGAAAGAGGTACCACCCGTACTTGTGTTGTCTGTGGTTATGTTCATGAGAATGGTATTGATCCTTCTAAGCGAGTTTTTACTTGCCAACGATGTTTATTTACCATTTCAAGAGATCATCACAGTTGTTTGAATTTTGTAAAAAAGTTTAATGCAGCGTTGTGGCAACGCATTTCAGGTAATATACCTGACCGTAGTATAAGAACTGGATTACATCCGTTCTCATTCAAACCTCGCTCTAGTGCTTACACTATTGCTGTATCCTCAAATACTAGGATGCCTTCGATTTTAATCGAAGGAGGATGTCACCCAAAGCCAAAAGCTCATGCTATAGTACCTAGGTCACGAATATAATTGAGGCTATAAAGCTAAACATGGTATCTTGCGCTCATATGGTTCGATCCTTCGACAAGCTCAGGATTACCTCAGCTTCACCTTGCTCACCACGAGCGGTTTTGTCATCAACTATCAGTCGTTTTGAGATATGTTTCGAGTTATTGCCCATAAGGGCTAATCACATGAGGTAAACAAAAATTAGATATGATTCCATTAAAATTACATCTTAAAAATTTTGTAAGTTATGGATCAACTACTCAAGTAATCGATCTAGAACCGTATAAACTTATTTGTCTTTCGGGTAAAAATGGCCACGGCAAATCAGCCATGCTCGATGCACTTACCTGGGTCATTTGGGGCCATGCTAGAAAAGCAACCGGCACAATTAAGGCTGATGAAGGTCTCTTGCGATTAGGGCAAACCCACATGATGGTAAGCCTCGATTTTTTATGCAATAACCAGCAATATCGCATTCGTCGTGAATACACTCATGCTACGCATAAAGCTCTTGCAGAACTTAGCTTTGGTATAGTTGATAGTGCTTCAGGGTTTTTTAGATCGCTCACTGATAAAACAATACGAGCTACTCAAGAAAAAATTGAACTTACCGTGGGTCTTGATTTCGAATCCTTCATAAATTCGGCATTTTTAAGGCAAGGGCAATCTAATGAATTTTCAAAAAAATCACCGCGAGATCGCAAAGAAGTACTAGCTTCTATCTTAGGCCTCGACCATTATGAGCGCATCCGCAAAAGAGCTTGTGAGCGTTCAAAAGATGCAAGTTCCGAAAAAGAACGTGTTGAAAAATCTTACGAATTAGTAGTTCTAGAACTTAAGCAAAAAAATACTAACAAATACCAACTGCAAGAATTACAACAAGCCTTACAAGCTCTTTTGGATAATGAAGCCAACATGCGCAAGAAAGTGCAGTATATTAAGCATCAACAATTGCAAGCTACCAATGCGAGAAAACTGTACGATCGCACTATCTATAAACTTGAACAAGTAGACGCTCATTTCAAGCAAAGGCTAACTGAAGTCAAACAACAATTAGAACAATGGCGGTCCATTGGCAAACGGCAAGCATCATTCCATGCTCATGGACAGCTAGAAGCTGAAAGTGCATCATTGTCACTAAAATTACAGGAAATTCGTGCTGCAGCCACAGCACAAATTCAATTGAAAGAACAATTTCTGGCTTTTAAAGAGCAAGAAAACAAGTATATGCAGCAAGTTACTCAGGCATTTCAACAGGAAGTTGATCGCTTTACCTTGCATAATCAACAATTACGCTTGACCATAAGCTCGATCGAGCAAAGGCTCAGTGAACTCACCAATCAAAAGCTCAAGCAGCAAAGTGACATCCAAAAACTTACCAATGAGCTCACTAACCTAACTGCGACTTTGCCTAGCTGCAAAGACCTACTACAAACCCTGGAGCTCCAAGAGAAACAATTTGAAAAGCGAAAAGCATATTACCACAAGTTTCTTGCACAAGCGACTATGATCAATAATGAGTTAACAAGCCTAGAACAGAAGAAAGAATTGGCAATAAAAAGCGAAGATTCGCAGTGCCCTTTATGCGAACAGGGCCTTTCTAGTGATAGAAAGCAAGCAATTCTTTCAAAATTCACTCAGCAAGAATGGCTCTATAGCCATCAATTAGCACGATTAAGCCGTGGTAGTAAGTACTTAAAAAACATACTCTATGACCAGCATAAGTTTCTAGAGGAAAATAAAAAACAGATCGAATTAGCAACCATAACTCAAGTAAAAATAGATGAGCTTTTAAAGCAATTGACTCTATCAAATGCACAACAGCATGATTTGTCAGCGGCACTCGAAGACACTAAAAAACAGCTTGCTCTGCAAAAGCTCACACTTGAGCAGCTGACCAAGGACCAAGATGCTTTTTTGCTCAAGCAAAAAGATGCTCACAAACAGGATACCCATTATCAAGCAATCCTTACCGGTATGCAAACCTGTGAAAAAGAAATTCATGAACTTGGCCAACAGTTGCACTATGAAAAAGAGCTTACACAAAGGTTAGATAGTATTGTTAATGCTCAAAAAGAGCAGCTTTATTTGGTTAAAGAAATAGCCTTGCAAGATCAGCGTAAACAGGCAATCAAGCAAGAATGCGAAGCTTTAAAAAAACTCAAGCAAGAAAAAAAATTGCTCGAACAAGAAATTACTAGTACCAGTTCATGCATTGCTGAAGAACAGCTGCTTATGCAGGAAGAGCATAACCTCTCACTCAGCTTACAACTTTTGGTAAAAGAAAGAGAAACATACATCCTTCAAAAGGGAGCGCTTGAGCAACAGCTTAAGACCATCGAGCAAAAAGAGCTTGAATCTGGCAAGCAAAAAATTGTCATAGCCCAACTTGATCAACTAGCTGAAGAGTATCAGGTGATTGCCAATGCACTGAGTAAAGATGGCATTCAAGCATTGCTTATTGATGATGCCCTTCCAGAAATTGAGCACGAAGCAAACAATTTGCTTTCACGCTTAACTGATAATCAAGCACATATATCTATTGAATCACTTAGAGATTTGCGTGGTGGTGGCACCAAAGAAACACTCGAAATTAAGATTTCTGATTCGATCGGCATTCGGCCTTATGAGCTATTTTCAGGAGGCGAAGCTTTTAGGATCGATTTTGCTCTTAGGATTGCTATTTCTAAGCTCCTGGCTCGCAGAGCAGGAACCAGTTTGCAGACACTTATTATAGATGAAGGCTTTGGCTCACAAGATGAAGAAGGTTTAGCACACATCATGGAAGCTCTGCACAAAATTCAAGATGATTTTGCTAAGGTTATAGTCGTCTCACATTTGTCATCGCTTAAAGAACAATTTCCAGTTCATTTTTTTGTTCACAAAGGACCTGAAGGCAGCTGCATTAAAGTTATGGAACAAGGATAAAAATTGCCTAAGACCCATTTACTCAATCTTTTGGGTTGCGAATTGAAAATCCTAAGCTGTCAGGAAATGATCGTGCTAAATCATGAGGTGTAGTCGATTACAATAATAACCCGACGATCATAGCAGATAGCAGATTAACTAAAACACCACCAAGCAAAGCTCGTAAGCCAAGCTGGCTTAACCATGCTCGTTTTTCGGGAGCTAGAACCCCAATGCCGCCAATCTGAATGCCAATACAAGAAAAATTGGAGAACCCACAAAGAGCATACGTTACCAACGTTATAGCTCGATCTGAGAGTCCCATAGTAACCATTTTGCTATAGGCTACCAGTTCATTAATAGCTATCTTAGTACCAATAAGCTCACCAATTTTCATGGCTTGTGTTCCACTAAAACCCATTAGCCAAGCAAATGGTATACATAGCCAACTAAAAAGCATCTCAAGCGTTATAATTGGCAACTCAATACCCAGCTTAAGGAAAGAAAAAGCACTATTGAGCTGAACACAAGAAAAAGAGAGAAGCGTGTTAATTAATCCGATAAAGGCTATAAAAGTAATGAGCATGGCACCGACATTAAGTGCCAACTGTAAGCCATCGCTTGTTCCTTGTGAAATAGCATCAAGCATATTTTTTGTCGTATGTTCTGTTGCTATTACAGGTTCTACTCTTTCTGATTGCTCAATCTCAGGATAGATAATTTTTGAAATGAGTATTGCTGCTGGAATGGACATAATACTTGAGGTGAGTAAATGCTTGCCTGGCACACCCATAGCAACAAAAACAGCTAATATAGCACCACTAATCGTCCCCATACCGCTTATCATAACAACTAAAAATTCAGATTTAGTCATACTCTTAAGATAATGGCGTATAAGTAACGGGGCTTCTGTTTGTCCCAAGAAGCTATTTGCTATAGAACATAAGGTTTCTGGGCCGGAGGTACCTAGAAGCGGCTGCAATACTTTACCTATGCCAAAAACAATACGTTGAATAATTCCAAGATGGAAAAGCAGCGACATAAAGGCGCCAAAAAAGACGATTATCGGCAACACCTTAAACGCAAAAATAAACCCCCAAGGGCCTTGCGGTTGAGCTAAAGAGCCAAACATAAAATTGATACCTCCATCTGCAGCCTGATACAAATTAGTAATAAGGCCCGCAATGCTATTAATTACTTGCTGACCCCAGATCGTCTTTAGCATTACAAAAGCTAAGGTGAAATGCATCATCAAGCTTATTGCCACAAGCTTCAAGTTTATTTTTGAGCGATCATGGCTAAAAAGCACGGCTATAGCAAGAATCACAAAAATCCCTATGCTATTGCAATAGCGATTGTGTTCAAGCAGATACGACATTAAAGGGGTTGAGAACCAGAGGGTGCAGGAAAGAG
Organism: uncultured bacterium; assembly: GCA_963706585.1. Lineage (GTDB taxonomy): Bacteria > Babelota > Babeliae > Babelales > Babelaceae > MFD02248-292. The sequence goes on along the minus strand of OY970169.1, from coordinate 659,781 downwards.
CTAGAAAAGCTAATCCAAAAAGAATATACGCAAGCAATGGCTGCTGCCTTAAAGATAAAATCCTATTCATACTAGACTCTTTACCAAGTAAAAATGTTAGTTTAACTAAAAGCGATCGGCTTTTTACGCCGTTCTTCCCGTTCATGTTCCATTAAAGCTTCAATAATCTCATCAAGGTCTCCTTGAAGAACCATATCAAGCTTTTTAAGCGTAACATTTACTTGGTGATCTGTCACTCGATTTTGTGGAAAATTATAGGTTCGAACTTTCTCCGCTCGCATGCCACCACCTACAAGCTCTTTGCGTTGCTGGCTTGTAGCAGCTTCTTGCTTTTCTTGATGGGCTGAAAACAAACGGGATTGCAACATTTTCATTGCTCTTGCTTTATTTTTATGCTGAGAACGTTCATCTTGACAAGTTACAACGACTCCAGTGGGAACATGCGTTATACGAACGGCAGAATCGGTTGTATTGACGTGTTGCCCACCAGCACCACTTGCTCGATAAACATCGATACGCAAATCTGCAGGACTTAAAGAAAATTCTACCTCTTCAGCTTCAGGAAGAACCGCTACAGTAGCAGTGCTTGTATGAATACGCCCTTGCGTTTCAGTTGCTGGAACTCTTTGAACCCGATGAACACCAGATTCAAATTTCAAATGCGCGTATACATCCTTGCCCTCAATATGAAGGACGACTTCACGATAGCCACCTAAGTCCGTAGTACTAGCACTAGCAACCGAAGTATGCCAATGATGCTTTAATGCATAATTCGTATACATTTTCAATAAGTCACTAGCAAAAAGAGAAGCTTCTTGACCACCAGCGCCCGCTCTAATTTCCAGAAATACGGAGCGACTATTAAGTTGGTCTGGGGGAAATATAAGCTTATCAAGCTCAGCTTGCTCTCTCCTTAAAGAGGTATCAAGCTCAAGCAGTTCTTCTTCATAAAGAAGAGCTAAATCAGCATCCTTATTGCACTCTTTAGCCAGTGTCAATTTGACACGCTCCTTCTTTAAATTTTCAAGATCTCTGTGCTTATGCAGCAATGGTGAGATAGATGAGAGTTCTTTTTGAAGTGCATGTCGCTTATTGCTATCGAGAGCAGGGGAACTTAACTGAGCAGTTATCTCATCATATCGCTTTTGAAAATCTTGCCAAAGAATGCTATCGCCATCCATGATTGCTTACTTATTTCCTTTTTTATATTTTTTCTCAAATTTCTCGATACGACCCGCTGTATCTACAAACTTTTGAGCTCCTGTGTAAAAAGGATGGCATCGCGAACAAAGAGTTACGCGCACTTCTTTACGAGTGCTTGATGTACCAAACTCGTTACCGCAGGCACAATGTGCCATAACATCATACGATTGTGGATGAATGCTTTTTTTCATATTTGTACCTTTCTAAGCTTGGTTACTCTAGTTTAACTACATCAATAGTATACCATAAATGCTTACTTTTGACAATTTTCCATACACCCTTGCAATAAACCAGAGCTTAATAACTCTTTGCTATAACTATCTTAATGCCGTTCGTAGGTCCCCACTATCTGAGCTTGAGCAATAATTGCCCCGTCCATAGCCTTGAGTACCTGTTTTTTGGAAGCTCCTGATGGTAAATCTAATTTTTTATTAACTGCATAGATGGTAAATCGATATCTATGGGCTGGACCTGCAGGTGGGCACGGGCCATGGTAATCCGTCTTACCAAAGTCATTAACACCTACGTTGGCAGAGCCCTCGAGTGTTTTAGATTGGCTATTTTCTGGTAAACCCGTAATATTCTGCTCTATATTGTAGACAACCCAATGAACAAATGCATCTTCGCCAGGCTTTAAAAATTGAGCTGGTGCATCAGGATCATCAACAATTAACGTATAACTTTTAGCATCATCTATAGTACTCCATGAAAGTGCTGGCGATTTATCTTCGCCTTGGCATGTGTACTCGATAGGGATAATACCTTCGTGCTTAAAAACTTTGCTCAATAATTCCATCTCGGTTTGACTATCAATAGTACTATATGTTCCATTTACCATAATAACTCCTAGTAATGATTTAACTAATGTATTCAAGACCACTCCTCTATTGTTTCAATTTGAAAGCTTTCTATTTATAATAAAATATTAATGCTTATAAACGCAATATTTACTTGCTTAAACGACAACGAGCTATCAGTTGGTAGAAAAAAATTACCTGCTATACTAAAATGCAACGGCAATTTTTTATGTACATCAAAGCTTTACCTCATGGAAAAAAATGATACATACTATTACTAAAGAGCAGATGGGTATTAACAAAAAAACAAAAGTATGGCTATGGATTCTATTACTTACTACAACAGCGTGTGCCATGGCGTGGCGTAAAGGCGATGCATCATGGCCTTGGGACAAAATAGAAACTGATGAAGTTCAATTTTCATCAGAATTTCTTATGGGGTCAGCTATCTGCGAATTTCAAAATTCGGGCGATATGTGCGAATTTTCTACCTGGAATCGTTGGCAAAATTCCTTGGACGCTAAAGGACAGCCAAGAATTAAACATAGTCAAAAATCCGGTAAATCATGTGACTTTTGGCATCGCTTTGAAGAACATATTCAGCTCATGCAACAGCTTGGCCATAACACCTTCAGATTCTCAGTTGACTGGTCCATTATTGAACCACGAGAAGGTGAATTTGACATGGCAGCTCTTGATCATTATGATGCTGTCTGCATAGCACTGCGTAATGCCAATATTACCCCGATGATTACCTTACATCATTTTAATTCACCTATCTGGTTTGAAGATAAAGGTGGGTTTGAGCGCTCAGAAAATATTCCATACATAGTTCGTTTTTCCAAATTAGTATTTGAAAGATTGGGGGCATTAGTTCCCCTTTGGTGCACTATTAATGAACCGACCATTTATACCTTTCAAGGCTATTTTAGAGGTGTTTTCCCACCGGGCAAAAAAAATCTTCTTATGTCTTATCAAGTGTTAAGAAATCTGATGCAAGCCCATGTAGAAATCTATCGAGCACTGAAGGCAATGCCTCATGGCAATGATGTGCAAATAGGATTTGCTCACCAATACCTCAGATTTGAGCCATATACCACTTGGAATCCTTTAGAAAAAGCGGTATGCGCACTCTTAAACCCGCTCTTAACCGAAACAGTATTTCGCTTCTTGTCGACCGGCGTATTTGAATATAGGGTTCCATCACTGGTGACCATTAAGTACCAAGTGCCAAGACAAGAAAAATTCCTAGATTTTCTGGGCATTAATTACTACTCGCGCGTTTTAACAAAAGCACAATTAAGTTTAAGCGAGCTCATAACTACTGCCAAGCTTCCTCATGAAATTTGGACCGATATGCCCTACCCCATGTATGCTGAAGGGCTTTATCACGCAATAGCAAGGTTTTCTGAACTTGCTATCCCCCTGTACATCACTGAAACAGGCATCGCGGATGCTAAAGATGATAGGCGAGACCTATTCTTCAGAAGATACTTATTTGCTATTGATCAAGCTATTAAAGATGGTTATCCGGTAAAAGGGGTCTATATATGGACGCTTATGGATAACTTTGAGTGGGATGAAGGTTGGCTACCTAAGTTTGGCATTTGTTCTTTTGATCATCTTTCAGGAGAATATGCTATAAGGCCAGGATCACAATATTTCATTAATGTGTGCAAAAATAGAAAATCAACTATCTAACCCAAAGATTAGAGCTCAATCGTCATTACTCAAAAAAGTCTAAAAGACCGCTCGTGGTGAGCTGAGCGAAGCGCAGGTACATCCTGAGCCCGGTCGAAGGATCGAATCCAGATGAGCCGAGCTAAAAATACAGGTTTATTTAACTAGAAAGAAAATGTATGAAAAAATTATTGCTCTATGCAAGCCTATTAGCATCTTTTGCTTGCAGTTCAACCTCACCCATGGAAAAAGATTGGAAACCTTCCGATCGCTATTGGCCTTGGGATACTATTAACACTCAAGAAATAGATCTTCCTGAAGGTTTTCTTACGGGAGCTGCTATTTGCGAATTTCAAAATTCTGGGGAAACGTGTGAACATTCAAGTTGGAATCGCTTTCAACATAAAATAATCAATAATAAGCCTACTATTGCTCAGGGACACCTCTCCGGTAAATCTTGCGACCATTGGAACAACCTTGAGCGTGATATAACTTTGATGAAAGACGTCGGCTTAAACTCATTTAGATTTTCTGTTGATTGGGGTATCGTTGAGCCCGAGCAAGGAAACTTTAACGAAGATGCCCTTGATCATTATTTCGCTGAATGCCAAGAGTTACTTGCTAATGGCATAACTCCCATGGTTACGTTGCATCATTTTAACCTACCGAATTGGTTTGAAGGCATGGGCGGGTTTGCAGTCAGAGAGAACATTTCTTATTTTGTGCGATTTTCAAAAACAGTGTTTGAAAAGCTGTCTGGCTTAGTCCCTCTTTGGTGTACCATCAATGAGCCCAATGTATATGCGTTTCAGAGTTATTATCGCGGAGTTTTTCCACCTGCAGAAAGCAGCCTTGGTTTGGCATATTTGGTGTTAGCTAACCTCTTAGAAGCACATGTTGAGGTATATAAAGCACTTAAAGCCATGACAAATGGTGATAACGCCCAAATCGGCCTCGTTCATCAATATTTACGCTTTGAGCCGTATACTTCCTGGAATCCTTTAGAAAGAGTGCCAGCTTGGATGTTAAATGCCTTAATGACTGACACTATTTTTACCTTTTTAACTACAGGAACCTTTGAATATAGTATGCCCTGCCTATTTGATGTTAGCTATAAAGCAGATGTTGACAAATTCTTAGACTTTATTGGGATAAATTACTACACCGAAGTGCTGCTTAAAGGACAGATAAGCTTGACAGAACCGATCATTGCTACTAAGCGCGATCATCAAATCATGACTGATATGCCTTATCCTCTCTATGCCGAAGGATTGTATCATGCTATCGCTAAATTATCAGAATTAGGCGTTCCAATGCATCTTACAGAACTAGGTATAGCTGATGCTAAAGATGATAGGCGAGATCTCTTTTTCAAGCAAACTTTTTACGCTATAAGTCAAGCAATCAACGATGGCTATGATGTTCGTTCTGCATTTATTTGGACACTCATGGATAACTTTGAGTGGGACATGGGTTGGGAGCCAAAGTTTGGCCTCTATGAATTTAATCCTGAAACTCAAGAGATAAAACTCAGAGCTGGCACACGCTATTTTTCTGAACTGTGCAATCGCAGAAACCAGATAGCTTCCGGGAAAGAATGACCTAGAAATTCTAATCTATCAAAGGCGCAAGGTAAATAGCCTTGCGCCTTTTTTTTGAAAAAATTTGTTGAATAAGCACCTCTTTAAAACACATTCTTTTTGTTGCTATTGAATCAGCAAAATAGCTATGGTAATACCATAATGAAAACCAGCACTGCCACACTTTCTATAGTATTTGATGAAAGGGAAGTAAGAAATGAATCATAAACCAAATTATAACAATTTAGACCCTCAGGTAGCCAAATTTTTAACAGATTTAGCAAAAAATAATCCACCACCCATTTACACTGAAACTCCGGAAAAAGCACGACAAATTCTTGATGATCTACAAGCTGCTTCGGTAAATACCATCCCAGCTGATATTCAAGATATAGTAATACCCGGCGGACCTACCAATGAAGTATCCATTAGAATTGTGCGCCCTAAAGGAGGTCAAGGTATATTACCCGTGGTACTTTATATGCATGGAGGAGGATGGATTTTAGGAAATAAAAATACCCATGATCGACTTATACGCGAACTTGCTCACGGGGCTAATGTCGCCGTTGTATTTGTCAATTATAGCCTATCTCCCGAAGCCCATTATCCAGTGGCTATCGAGCAGGCTTATGAAGTAGCTAAGTATATTGCAAAAGAAGGCAATAAACTCATGCTAGATAGTAATCGGATGGCCATTGCTGGTGACAGCGTGGGCGGCCTTATGGCCACGGTGCTAGCACGATTAGCAAAAGAACGAGGTGGACCCAAGTTTATATATCAGGCACTTTTTTACCCAACAACCGATGCGGGTTTGAACACAGAATCATACAAGCAGTTTGAAGATGGTTTTTGGTTAAGCAAAAAAAGTATGGAATGGTTTTGGGACGCCTACCAACCGGACAAATTGAAAAGATCAGATCCAAGTGTCAGCCCACTGCAAGCCACCGTTGATCAATTAAAAAACATGCCACCGGCACTCATAATCACTGATGAAAATGATGTCCTGCGCGATGAAGGAGAGGCATATGCAAGAAAGTTGATGCATGCTGGAGTAGAGGTAATCGCAATCCGCATCCTAGGGACTATTCACGACTTTCTCATGTTAGATGGCCTTAAGAATACAGCCCCAACCAGGGGCGCATTAAGCCTTGCCTGTTGCCAATTGAGGAAAGTATTGAGCCAGCATACGTAAGTTAGGCATGCTCACAACATCAGGCAAGCCCGCTGGTGAGCTCTTGCCTTAGGTATCTTTAAAAATTATAAAGACGATACTGTTTTTGATCTTCATTGTATTTATAAACAACATATCCTAAAGCAATTAGAAGTGCGGCTCCAAGCAACACACCTTGCTGAAACCGATTAGGAATGTCAGAATTAAATGTGCTTGAGCGAGAACGCCAATCGTTATTAAAACTAAAATCAAACGGATCAGATCTATAGGCAGCGCCATCAGACTGAACATTACTGGTACTTTGAAAACTAGTAGGCTGTGCAGTAACACTAGGCCCATTCAGGCACCGATAAGGGGAACATGTCCAAGGTTTTAAGCAAACCCAACAAAATTGATGGCCACAGGGAATACAAGTCATATGATTGCAACCCCCGTCCTTTTCAATCGGTGACTCACATTCTGGACAAGGCTTTGAATTTTTTTTCATCCAAGAACTCGAGGAAGCATCCACTCCACTTTGATCTCGTTTCTTGGGTCTTAAAATCTCTTCTATCACTTTTATTTTTTCAGCACTAACACCTAATTTTCTCAGGTCATCTACTACTATTCTTTTTTTGCATGAGGGACACTTAAAATTGAGTAATGATTTATCTTTCACTGCTACATCAACCATGCTTTTTAACGATTCAATGCAAGTTGAATGGCCACAAGATAGGTCCTGAAATTTATTGATGCGATGACTTGTAAAGCAAATATTACAGAATTTTTTCACCCCATTAGAATGTGGATGGTACGGTTGCATAGCAATCGAAACATGAGCTAACGCCAAACCGGTCATTAAAACTATAGTTCGAACATTACTCATCAGCTTAAAAATCATATCTGTCCCTTAAATGATTATTCTTTTATTGCTTGTTACTGTTCCCGTTATATGTAGATTTTGTAGACTTCTCTGTTACTTTACCAACAACTTTAGTAAAATATGAAGTTAGTATAGCATCACTAAAAAATGTCGCAAATCGTCCAGATTTTAGAATGTTGCAAAATCTTGATAACGTCCATTAATTTTCAAATTAGTTATTTTTATTCTTGCCGCAAAATAAGCCAACATTACATAATCTTGATCTTAGCTTAACAAACCCGCTACAAATTGAAGATACTTATCCCTATTTTTTGAGAAAGATACTTACCATGGGCATGGAAATTCGATTTATTACTGACAATGTGGCTCTGTTGTGTAGTCACGTACTTTAGAATTCGGCCAAGACATCGAATCAAAAATTATTCTTATCCCCCGGTAACTATTTGTCGAAAGACTGTATTTTGAATGAGTAGAGCACTTTCTTAATCACCCAATCAGCCGAAGTGAAGTTATGTATTGGGATTACCGTGATGCTCTGGGTATAAAAATGTTTAGTTGGCACTAGTGACACTTTTCAAAGCAATATACGTTAATGGATCAATTTTACCATCTCGACCAATAAGCCCAAATTCTTGCAGCTTAATTTTGGCACGTCCATTAGGGATTTCGTAGCTTGGATTATCAAGTTGCTCATAAAAATATTGTAATGCTGTCCCGCTATCAATGTCATCATTAGCGGTCTCTTTTTCTAAGGCTCGCAATGCCATATTAACCACTACGACCAATGCTTGCCGACCTTTTAGCACCAATTCATTCATTTGCTGCTCCATGCAGCAAAGTGGCATTGTTATCGCTAATAAAGTTATCATCCGGTATAATGTTTTAAGAATCATAAAAAATCTCCCAATTATGCAATTACTACAAAATTAGTTATATCGGTAATTTTACTGCCATATAATGGAATTACAAGTGGTGCAAGTCATTAAAACACGTCATTCTTTTCGTTCACTTTTGTTGCTAAAAGCCCATTTGCTATTTAAAGTGAAATTGCTATCGTTTCTATGCTATTATCATTTTACTACTAAACTGAGGTTATTTGTAATGCAAAAAAAATTATTCATAGTATTTCTATTAGCCAACGTATTATTGACCTCATCTGCAAATTCAGATTCACCATTCTTAGCTAACGAAAAAAAGATATACAACACTTTATCTGAAGATACCAAAGAAGCATTATTGCCTTATCTGCTGGAAGAAAGAAAATTAGCGGACATCGATACATCAAACCATGACATTGTACAAGACACAAGTTTCACTAAGTCCTTTCTAGCCTCTATAATAAAAAAAGAGCCCTGGCGCGCAGAGATAGCATTTATTCAACGTGTTAATAAGCACAAGTATAAATCCACACAGCGATTCATTGAGGCAGGCATACATGTTAATGCTATACACTTTGATACAGCATTAACCACTGCTATTTCAAAAGATGATAAGAATATGGTAGAGCTTCTTATTAACGCAGGAGTAGATGTTAATCTGAAAAACAGCTTGGGAAATAGCCCGATTTCATTAGCAATGAAATTAGGTAATAGCCAAATAATTAAGATGCTTTTGAAGCATGGCGCAACTCTGCCAAAGCCGCTTTCTAACATGTTAAGCGCAATTCTTTCCGGCGATAAAGCTCAGGTAGAGCATTTGATCGCGCAAGATGACGACTGCTATGGCGAAATTGAAGTAAATAGACCGGCTTTGATCTGGGCTGCTGATATAGGAAACTTTGAACTAGTAGAACTCTTTCTTAATTACCCCAATCACCGAAATGATGTTATGTATTGGGATTCCAGTGATGCTCGTGGAAAGACTGTATTAATGTTTGCAGCAGATAAAGGCCACGCAAAAATAGTAGAGCTCTTACTCAAAAAAGGAGCAAGGGTTAATACTCAGGGCCCCAAACGTCTTACTGCCCTCATGATGGCAAGTAAAAATGGACATAAGGGCTGCGTAGCATTATTGCTCGCACATGGCGCAAATATTCATGACAAGGATATGTTTGGCAGATCAGCTTTGATGCGAGCTATTTCACATGACCAAAAAGAAATAGTTGAGCTTTTGCTCAGAGCTGGAGCCGATAATGTCATTTCACCATTTCATTCACCTTTGTGCAACGCAGCAAAAAAAGGCAATGCCACATTAATTGAAATGTTACTCAATCATGGCGCTGATATTAATAGGCCAGCAGGGCAAAATACTCCTTTAAACCAAGCAATTCGAGCGGGGAGCAAGGAAGCTGTAGCATTGTTATTGAGCAAAGGAGCTGTGCTTGATAACGCTTTCAGCGGTTTATCAGTTTTAGAATTGGCAATACTTGAAGGGCATAAAGAAATAGTAGAGTTATTGCTACAACATGAAGCAGATGTCCATACCATCATTTCAAGAAATGTCAAAACTACTCCATTAATTTTAGCTGCTCAATCGGGTCGAAAGGACATAATGAATCTATTACTAGCTCATGGCGCAAATGCTTTGCAAAAAGATAGTTATGGCCATACTGCTGCAGAGTATTATTCTCAAATAGAAGAAAGTAGAAAAAACGGTGATCACGACTATCATTTAAAGGCTATATATCTCAGATCATTGTAGTATAAGGTCTCGGGCAGAATGAGTTAATAAATTGCCATTCTGCCCGTTTGTACCTATAAAGCATCAGATCCGAATGCTGCACACGGTGAACTGCGAACAAGTTAACAATTTGTCTAATTATAGATTTCTGCACGGTATTTCTTTTTAAATCTATCTGAATCATATTCACTTAAAGTAAGTTCGGATTCGATATCAGTAACTTCACTCTGTTCATCATTAATTCCTAGATAATCATACTCGGGAACATCACCTTCCGGCCGGCCACGGGGAATCATAGCTAGAAAAACGGGATCATTTAATTCGTCATCATCGACATTTAAGAAAAAATTCCCGCTTCTGCTAAACTGACATGGAAACTTATCATGTAACTTTTGTATTATTGCTGGTAAAAATTTGACAATATTGATTATCTCACTGTGCCCGGGATTTTTACTCTTAATCTTAGTGCGCAAGCCCACGATAATTTTTCCTTCTTGTTTGACAAGGTCATTGTTGCCATACCAAAATTTGTTTGATGCCTCGCTCAAATTCCTTTGTTTTATTTCTTTTCCGCTGATGCTGCCCGTCGGCGCTACATAATCACCCGCAGACCAAAAATAGATTATGGTTTTAACGTTGTCTGGTTCATATATCTGCTGATCGCGTATAGGACAAGCAAAATGGATAAGCAGATGTATAGGCTTGTTTTTTTTAACCGACTAATCATGTTAGCAACATTGCAACCATGGCTATGACCAAGCAACACTATTTCAGTATCTTCAAATTTCTTCTGATCAAGATAAAGAGCCAGCTTTTGAGCAGCTTGTTGCCTATCGTTATCAGAACAGCCTCCGGACCACTTATAGGAAAATAAATCGAGCGAACGGCCTTTGCGAGTAGCATACCAGGCGGCAACTCGCTTAATATGCCTATAATTTTGCTTAGTCAGACTACTGTCCTTATAATAGCTTTTTGTTTTATTGCCCCAAGTACCATGAATAACAACTCAGATGATGAGATCTTCCTCACCTGCTACACCCTCGGGTATGTAATGATGCTTTGATCTTAATCGATATTTTTTGTTAAAAAATTCGTCATTTTTGCCTTCAAGTTCTTCTGAATTATCCATCCAATCTGTGTCTGCTGTAACAATATCTGGGACCAAAGTATCATCAAAAGTTAATAGAGGTAGTGCTTGATTGGAAACAGCTTTACTTAGCATTTTAAGCATTTCAAACCGTAAAAGGGGGAGTGATGGACTATCTACTTTTAAGGAATGATAATCACCTCCTTGCTGTATCAGCCTCATCACTGCAGCATCATCGATAAGGTTACTTTTGATCTGCGCATTATGCTTTAGCAAGAGTTGCACAACGTCCTCATGCAAATTTACTGCCGCATGTAGCAACGGCGTAAATCCCTTATTATCTGTTTTATTCACCTGGGCCCCATGCTTTAGCAAAAATTTTATTGTCTCCGTGTGCCCCGCTTTAGCAGCAGAAATTAATGCAGTTTCTCCTTTGCTATTCACAGCATCAATTTTCACCGATATAGTTTCTCTTGCTGCAGATCCAGCACTACTTTCAGGCTGATCACAAAACTCTTGCTCTTTTTCTTTACCTTTTTGTTCTGATGGATCGCCCGAGTCTTTGCCGTTTGGGCCTGTCTCAAACGTGTTAAATATAAGTTCTAAGATTTCCGTGAATCCGCGCCTTGCAGCAATTATTAATGGGGTATCCCCGGCACTGAGCAAGTGGCTATCTAAAGAGTGAGTAAGACCTAAAGCTCCATACCGTCGACTATTGGCAAGATTATACTGAGCATTGCAATCAGCACCAGCTTCGATAAGAAGTTGTGTCATCTCTGTACACCGATCCCATACTGCGGACATTAATGCGGTCCAGCCGCACTTAGATTTACAGTTAACATCTGCTCCTTTATCAATAAGGAGCTGTGCTATTTTTGGACATTTCCGATGGGTAATATACATTAATGCCGTAAATCCCTGATCGTCCTGTACTGTTACATCTGCTCCCGCATCAACAAGAAGCTGCACCAAGAGTTCATGGCCTTTGCAAGCAGCAGAATTCAATGGCGTACGGCTGTTTTTACTCCGTGCGTTAACATCGGCACCTTTTTCAATAAGAAGTTTCGCTAGTGAAGCAAGTTTTTTTTCCTCTACATCTCCAACATCTTGCTTTTCTTTTCCTTTCTTCCTTGAATGCTCCCGGACAGTCTTGCTTGAATGCGCCCGACCAGATTTTTTAGCGGCAAGTCGAATTAATGCAGTACAGCCATTTCGATCTACAATATCTGGCTTAGCATCATGGTTAAGAAGAAATTTTATCATTTTTTTCTACCATATTTTCTATCTAATGCAATCATCAAAGCTGTCTCCCCCAACTTGTTTTTTGCATTAACATTAGCTCCCTTTTCTAAAAGAGCTCTCAGCTTACGTTTAGATTTGCTATGTTCAACTTTATTGAGTAAAGCCATATCATGCTCGTTATTGGAAGCATCAGATTCATCCATTCCATCGATGTTATTACCAACGCCACTTATAAAAATAAGCAAAACAATTAATTGTTTCATGATTTCCGCCCCGCATGGTAATGAAGGTTAATAGTGGTCAAGTTGCGGGTAAGCGTATCATAGTATTAACCAGTTGCATATTATTATCAGCATTCTTTTATTGAGCCTATAATTACTCGAAACTAAGACTATATCTATGAAAAGCAAATTAATTTAATCAATACCATTTTTTAGCTTAAAAGCCTAATAAGAAGATTGATTTTTTGTTTAGCGTCTAGTTATTTTGAAGTGCAAACACAAGTATTCTGACAAGCCAGCAATGTTTTCTTTGGCACAGTTCATTTTAAGGGAATTTCATGACTCATGAAGAAGCAAAAAAATTAGCAATAGATGCCTATATTTGGGGCTACCCGCTTGTCACCATGCTCAAAACCAAGCAGCTTATGACTCAGCTTACACCAATCAATGAATTCATCTATAAAGATGAGCTTCTGACCCCAGAGTTTACTGATGTGGTCACTCCCAATGTTGACACGTTATACGCTTCAGCTTGGTTGGATCTGAGTAAGCAACCTCTCATACTGCACGTACCAATTATTGATGATAGGTATTATACACTTCAATTTTTAGATGTGTGGACGAATAGCTTTGCTTATGTTGGTCAACGAACAACCGGCGCAAAAGAGGGGGATTACCTCATTGTCGGGCCTTTATACAGCGGATCCCTCCCAAATACCATGCCTATCATCAAAGCCCCAACAACTATTGTTTGGCTTATTGTGCGAATTCTGGTTAAAAATAAGAATGATGTTAGTACTGCTAAAGCGCTTTTGCATGCTATTACTCTTGCTGGCCTAAATAACAATCCACCCACGATTGCTGACACGAAACCGGATCTGAGCTATCTTGACCTAAAGCCAGGATCAAGCAAGCTTTTTGACTTGCTAGGCCAAGCGTTACTAGACAATGAAATACCTGCTGATGAAAAAGAACTTATGCATAGTTTTGCTGCAATTGGTATCGGACCGGGAAGAATGCCATCTCGAGAAATTGGTGACGAAGCTCTACAAAAGGTTTTGCAGGAAGCTGCACGAGAGGCTGAGCAATTGATTGATGCTAGGCTCACAGAACAAGCAAAACAGACTAGCAATAGCTGGCTTTATAACCTCAATGTGGGGCAGTATGGCAAAGATTATTTGCTTCGAGCTGCAATTGCAAAGCATGCTTTAGGAGCAAATGTGCCGGAAGAATCTGTTTATGCGCTGGCTTTTACTGATCAACATAAGCAACCACTAATAGGAACAAATAACTACCGCATCCATTTTACTCAACTATTTCCGGTTAATGCCTTCTGGTCAATCACCATGTATGACAACAGAACCCATGCACTTGTTCCCAATCCATTAGAGCGTTATGCATTAGGCGATCGTTCACCATTAACCTATAATTCAGATGGATCTTTGGAGATATATATTCAGCATGACAAGCCCAATTCAAAGCATATAGCAAATTGGCTTCCTGCGCCAATCTGCGGATTCTATCTCGTGCTCAGATTCTATTTACCTAAAGAGGCACTACTAAAGAATGAATACCATTACCCTTTGATTGAAAAATACGATTAACAAGATAATTAACGGTGAATTATTTACTTGTGTATGCGTTCTGCTTATGATCTGGTTACAAAAGTATAGCAGATTTATTGGGCATACATTTTTGTAAACAAGCACCCAGCTGTTACCTGCGTTAAACATAAATTTGCTTTTTCAATCTAAAAGTTCTTTTCAGAATTGTCTCTAATTATTATTTTCGAGCTATTTGTAAAAAGATAAACTATGATGATCGTTATTAATGCTATTATCAAGAAGCACTTTGAATTCTAGCAGTTATATAACAATCTCGTAATTTGGCTACAAGGAACTATACATGGTTTATAAAAAGTTGGGCATAGTAGCAAGTATTGTAATTACAATCACTTATTTCAGCGGTCACGCAATGGATAGATCTCCTGCTTCTATGGAGGGCGGTGATAATACACCTAGCCAAGCAATTAATACTGAAGCCAGCAGTGCTCAGCTGTGTCAAAGTGCAATCACAGAAGATACAGCACCAACCAATTGGAGCAGCGAGTTAATAAAAGCCGTTAAGCAATGCAATGTTGGTCTTTGTGAGTACATTATTCTACGTAGCTTGGTACATAATCAACCATTACAGATTGTTTGTGCAATTGAGGAATTGAGAAAATTTAAACACACCCTTGAAAAACAAGAAAAAACCGATACAAAAAAACTTGATGTCTTTAGAAAGTTACTCCACGAGTTGAAAAGAGCTCAAGAGGTGTTGCAAGCAAGAAGAATTCTCTCTTGCCCATTTGAAAAATCGCTTGCTAATTCTACGCAATTACCGCATGAATTAGCAAATCATATTGCTAGCTTTCTTAATACCATGTTATCTCAAGACCAAGCTAAAGAAAAGCCAAGAGTTACTGCTTCAAAAAATAATGGCTCTGTCTTCAATCCATTAGTAGCGCTAACACAAGCACTCTTTGGCTTGAACATAAACATTAAAGATGAAGAACCTAATCAGCCCATGCATTACGCCGCAAAATATGGTGATTTAAGAACGTTAGAATTTTTAGGCAAAAATGGTGCTTATGCCCATGTGCCTGGCCACAAAGGCAAGCATCCAATTCATTATGCTGCTCACCGAGGGCATGTAAGAGTAGTAAAAAGGCTTGTCAAGAAATTTGAAGCTAACGTTTGCGTTGAAGATGCTCGAGGTAATCAGCCGATCCACTTTGCTTGCGAATCAGGCAACGAGTACCTCGTTCAATGGCTCATTCCGCAGGGAGCCAAAATTAACGTAAAAAATGGCCTTGGGCATGAGCCACTGCACTGGGCTGTGCAAAAAAGTTTTAAAAAAGTAGCTGAACTTCTTATTAGTAAGGGTGCAAACATTCGTGCTAGAAGTTCCGATGTTGGTTGGCAGCCAATACATACTGCTTCTCATGCAGGTCAGCTTGAAATGGTACAATTGCTCACAATGCACGGAGCCAATGTACAAGAATCTGATAATAATGGTAATCAACCAATACATCAAGCAGCTGGAAGCGGTAATCAGGAATTGGTACAATGGCTAAAAGAACAAGGTGCTCATATTGATGCTAAAAATGCAGCCGGAGGCCAACCTCTTCATCTTGCTTCTATGCATGGTCACGAAAATATTGTTGCCTGGCTGCTAGACCAAGGCGCTCAACATAATGCGCTTACTAACGTAGGATTGCAGCCAATGCATTTTGCTTCAACCAGCGGTCATGAGAAAGTAATCGCTTGCCTTGCTCAACATGGTGCTGATGTTAATGCAGCAGGACCGGAGCCCGACAACACTAGACCGATACATTTTGCCTCGTACAATGGCCATATACAAGCGGTCAAGCAACTTGTGGCTTTAGGTGCGATTGTGATAGCAGAAGATATCGAGGGCAAACAAGCAATTCATTATGCCTCGCAAGCGGGGCATCTGGCGATAACACAAATGCTTTTTCAACATGGAGCTCAAGTTGGTGTAACAGATAAAGATGGTTGGCAACCCATTCATTTTGCTGCAGCAAGCGGCAGCATACCTTTAGTTGACTGGTTGCTTGAGCACGGAGCTTCAAAAAATGCGCAGACTAACGATTTTAAAACAATACGCATAATAGCATTAGACCTGGGATATAAAGATCTTTTAGCTAAACTTTGTGATGATAGCCTCAAACTATTATTAACAGTAGCCGGCCAAGGTGATATACTTGCTCTAAGAGAACTTTTGTCTCAGGGGCAAGACATGATGATGCAAAACTCATCAGGCCAAAGCGTTCTTCATCTTGCGGTATTAGAGGGCAGCCAAAAGGCTGTTAATTGCTTAATAGGTTGCGGAGCTAATGTAAAAGCGGCCGATAAGGCTGGTTTACAACCGATACATCTTGCTGCTCAAAAAGGAAACCAAGAGTTACTCAAAGTTCTGCAAGATCATGGCGCACATGTTAATGCGAGCTCATTAATTGAACGACGACCACTACATTATGCGGCCAAAAAGGGCTATCTGGGGGCAGCACAATGGCTTGTCCAACAAGGCGCTGATATTACTGCCCAAGATCGTAAGGGTAAGCAGGCACTCCATTTGGCCTGCTATAAAGGCCATAAAAAGATAGTAAAATGGCTTGTAAGAAATGGTTCTGATATTAACGCTGATGATAATGAGCGAATGCAGCCAATCCATTTTGCAACTATTGCAGGAAAACAAAAAGTGGTAAAATGGCTTGCGCATCAGGGCGTTAACATCGATAGACCTGGCAAGAATATGTTAGTTCCAATAAGCCTAGCTTTGGTCCATAAACATATGGAGCTCTACCAATGGCTAGAATCTTTTTACACTCAAAGATCCTTGTTTCAAGCAGTTCGCAGAGGCAATCTACTCATTATTAAGCAATTTGTTGCAACCGGGGGGAATATACTTTTAAAAGATAGCTCCGGCAGAAGACTCATACATTACGCAGCAGCTCATGGTAATGAGAAAATGGTACTCTGGCTTATTAATAATGGATGCAATAAAGATTCTCGAGATAATGATGGCTGGCAGCCTCTACATGTTGCTGCATTTTGTGGAAATCTGAGCATTGTAAAATTGCTTACCGAACATGGCTCTGATATACATGCAACAGATAGCCATAATAGACAACCATTACATTATGCTGCGTATCAAGGGTATCAATCTGTTGCTCAATATCTTGTCGCACAGGGGGCTGATATACAAAGCTCTGATTTCAAAGGTAAACAACCCATTCATCTGGCAGCCCAACAAGGTCATCTGAATATAGTTCAATGGTTTATGGCCCAGGGTGTTTCGATGAAGCTACCAGATATTGGATCACGAATCCCTATCGATTATGCTTTGCAAAACCAACAAATGGCTACAATTGAATGGCTTATTCAAGATGGCAATCAAGTACAATGATAGTATAAGGAGACCAATGGCTTATAAGAAATTTAGCGTATCGGTGTTTAGCAATGTACTATGGCTAGCCTGCCATTCTATGGATGATTCTTTTCAACATAACCTTGAAAATATCTCTAGCAACAGAGAAAACACGCAGACTTTGCTTAATGAATCCCCTCCTCAGGAAAATCTAATAAGAGCGGATCTATATCAAGCTATAAAGCAAGGAAAATACGGGTTAGCTGAATATATTATCTTACAAGCTTTAGTCTACAATCACTCTATTAGCTTAGAACGTGCTCTAGCATTTATGAAATCAAGTACTCAGCTTTCACAAGCAGAAGATTATGTACCCACACAAATGGGAAAACATACCTATGAGCATAAGCAAACAATACAAATAATCCGCCAAGGCCTTGCTGCTCTGCAAGCTCGACGAGTACTTTCTAGCCAGTTTATGACACAATTGGTAACTGCTCAAAAACTGCCAAACGAGATAGCAAGCACTATTGCATTGTTCTTATATCAAATTTTAGCTCAAGAGAGTGTTGAAGATCGTCCGTTAGGCTCATGGCAATGCGAAAGGCACCCACTCAGTTATGTAATTGAGCTTCCTCTCTATTATGCAATAAAATATGGTGATAAGAACACGATTAACATGCTAAAGCGCATGGGCGTTGATTGTGATGTATATAGCTCTGATGGCAACAGCTCAATACACTATGCGTCTGAATCAGAGGATCAAAATCTATTAATGAGATTAATCGAAACAGGAGCAAATGTTAAAGCTACCAATTACCAGGGCTATCAACCCTTGCATTGCGCGGCAAGAAAAAATCCATTAGCTGTAGTAGCGCTTATTGCAAAAGGAGCACAGGTTAATGCTAAAAGTTGGGATGAAAGCTGGCAGCCAATTCATGTAGCGGCTTATGAAGGACAGCTTGAAATAGTAAAGACCCTCGCAGAAAATGGCGCGGATATTAGAGCCCAAGATAGCTCTAACATTCAGCCAATTCATTTAGCAGCTCAAGGTGGACATTTAGAAACAGTAACCTGGCTTATCAAACAGGGAGTCGATAGCAATACACAAAGTTCAACTGAGCATCAGCCTATTCACTTTGCAGCCATGAGCGGTAGCCAAGCAATAGCCGAATTGCTTGTTGCCTACGGCGCATCTATCCATACGCAAAGCGGCACTAATTCTCAACCCCTCCATTTCGCAACCTTAAAAGGGCACCTTGCATTTTCGCAATGGCTGATTGCTCAAGGAGCTGAAATTAATGCACTGGACAGCAAAGGCAATCAACCGATAAGCTTGGCAGCTATAAGTGGCGATCTTGAGCTAATCGAATGCCTTCTCAAGCATGGTGCAAGGCTTGAACAGCACGCCAACCAAATGCTATGTGTTGCTTCCTTTTATGGCCATGAAAGCTTAATCGAATTTCTAATTGGTCAGGGTGTAGATATACATTCCCACGGCTTTAATGATGGCGAGCCTATACATTATGCCGCTGAACAGGGACATACTCGAATTATTGAGCAATTGGTATCCTATGGAGCAGATAGTCAATGCTCAGATGCTTTTCTAAAGCAGCCAACACACTATGCCGCTGAATCGGGTCATTTGGATGCTCTAAAAAAGCTTCATGAGCTCGGAGCTAGCATAACCGCTACAGATAGTGATGGTTTTCAGCCGATACATTATGCAGCAAAGAAGGGTTCACGAGAAATAATTTCCTGGCTTCTTTGCAACGGAGCTTTGTTAGAAGCAACAAATAATAAGGGAGAGCGCGCTATCGATCTAGCAAAAAAGTATAAGCACACAAAGCTTGCTCAGTGGTTACAAGAAATTGACTCTAAATCTTGCGATTAACATATCCTTTTAGATTCTATTGCATTTATAGTTGGTCAATCGGGAGGTCGTAAAATGGATAGAAAAAAACTGGCTTTTATAGCAACACCGCGATAGCTATCTACAGCTTTATTTGATGAGCAGAATGCTGTTTATTAATTTTGAAGACCATATATTGGCTTCGCTCTATAAAGCCTCAAAGTTTTAGCAATTCTCAAAATTTCATATTGCTTTTTACCATCGTAATTGTTGGCTAGATCAGCTTTTAAGGATGTGAAAACCTTAATTAATAAACTCTATTTGACAATATTATTATTTTAATATAAAATTAAAGCTATCAGTAAAAATAAGTGCCAGATAATTAGCTACCAGGGGGTTCGGTTATGAAACTTAAAATATTCTTTACAATAGTACTATTGGGCGGTTTTTTGTCTGCTATGGAGCACAAAGGATACAAACCAAGCCAAAAGCAAACGCGAGCAAATGTCTATGCAACTTCAAGCACGGTAAAAGGGCGGTATAAGGTTAAGAAAGCAAGCCCTACTACCACAAAAGAAAAAAACAAAACGGTTTCATCAGCAGATCCTAAAGAGTGGCTAGCTTTTGCTCGCCAAGAGTGCGCAGCTTCTCGGGCTCTCATCGAAGCCACTTACCCACTACTACGACCAGCGCTTTATCAAGCGCAACAATGTGCAGAGAAATCACTGAAAGCATATCTTGTTTACCAGGGAAAGCAATTTGAGCGTATACATAATCTTAAAAAACTCCTTAATTGTTGCAAAGAATGCGATCAAGAGTTTGGCAAATTTTATAATGCTCTTGTTAAGCTAAGTAATCTTGCAGCTGGCAATAGATACCCCGACTGCTATGGATCTAAAACACTTGATTATGAAATAGTCTCAGAACATGTAATAAACGCTAAAGAATTAATGGAATTCGTTCATTACAAAGTTAACTGATTGTTTGGCAGTGAACTGCTCACCACATAAAAGAACTGGGAGCTTCATATAATCCACTCAAACCATAGAGGATAACCGTAGTTTTATAGAGTATCAGTTTCCTACGCTATTGGGTTTTTATGCTGCTAACCACTTCCCGCAATTCATCCGGTACTGTTACTTTACGAGTAACTTTTGAAAACCAAATTTAGTTTACATCATCAAAAATCAAAAGTTAAGCGCAAATGTTTACACTTACTGCTTTATCGCTATTCATCTCCCACCTATCGAGGTTGGGAGACTTCAGCGAATTCTGTTAAAAATAACAGTGGGGACACAGTCAAGGATTATCATCATTCATCATTCGACTGGCAATAGCAACACATGCGACTTGATTATTATATGAGTGGTGGGACCTTAGGCGAAATGGGGATCTCCAACACCGTCGGCTTTGTTTTAGTCCAGGCTTCCCTGGCAGCTCTCTTAATAGCGTCAAGATCGTCAAGACGTACAGCATCACAGCCATAGCCCTTAGCCAGAGAGACAATGTCAATATCAGGGATGTCAAGGCCCGGAACTCCCGGGGTATCTTGAAATTTTGCAAATGACTTGAGAATAGCATATTCCCCATTGCGCATAACGATAATCAGAATGGGCAGATTATGTTGTGCTGCTGTCCAGAGTGACTGAATAGAATATTGCAACGCTCCATCGCCAATTATCAAGATAACTGGGCGATTGCGACCTGACTGGCGCTCGGCTAATGCAATCCCGACTGATGCAGGAAGGTTCCAGCCGAGTATTCCACTAGCAAAAGTGAAAAAGGAAGCTGGCTTGGTAACCGGCCAATACTCATGTAGCTCTGGATGATTAGACACGGATTCTTCTACCAAAATAATGTTTTCAGGCCGAATTTCATTGAGTGCATTGAAAACTTGCGCTGGAGTAAGAAGGCCATCATCAGATGCCTTGATCGGGTTCAACCGTTTCACCTTTTCTTGCACTTTGCCAATCTTTGGCTTGACCAATACATCTTTAAGAGCAGCCAAGCACAAGACAGGATCCCCTAATAGACTGTCGCCAACGGGCGCACGTGCAGTCTCTGCTGGGTCATCTGAAATATGCAAAAGACGGAGTCCATTTGGGACATATGAACCTGAGGTGTAAGGATAATAGCGAAATACCGGAGCCCCTACAACAAGTGCGACATCGTGGCCTTCGAGCTTTTGACAAAGCTGACTGATAGAAAAAGGCAATGAACCGGAATAAAGAGGATGATTTTCGGGAAATGGTGTGCGCTCGCACAGGGGTGATTGCCAGACGGGCACTCCGAGAGCCTCTGCAAAAGCAATGCCGTGGTTCCAACCATTATCCCGGTCGATTGCGGCACCATAGATCAGGATGGGTGAGGAGGCCTCAGATAGAGCCTTTGCAAACTCAGCCAAGCGAGCAGGATCAGGCGCAAAGCAGCGACTTACTGTTCGCACAACCGCCGACCCGACATAGGGCTTTTCCCAATCATCGCATGGAAGTGAAAGAAAGACGGGACCTGCGGGTGGCTGAAGAGCTGTAGCAATGGCACGCATGAAAGCAGCAGGTACATCTTCTGAGCGCACTGGTTCATAGCTCCATTTTACCCAGGGACGAGGAAGCATGGTAGCTTCAACATTTGTTAGCCAAGGTTCCATCAAAAGCATCTCTCGGGTTTGCTGGCCTGCAGTGACAATAAGCGGAGTCTTGTTTTGAAAGGCGGTGATTAGATTACCCATAGCATTTCCCAATCCGCCTCCGGTATGGACGTTCACCAAAGCCGGAAGGCCTGTTATCTGAGAAAAGCCAGCTGCCATCGCGATCACGGATGCTTCTTGCAAAGCGAGCACATATTCAAAGTCTGATGGAAAACTTTTTAGAAATGCTTGTTCCGTGGAGCCGGGATTGCCGAAGATGGTTTTCAGTCCAATCGCTCGCAAAAGCTCATAAGTAGCATCGCGCACTGATTTAGTCTTGCTCATGTCAATTCCTTGGTTTTAGAATTTCCTTGATCTAGTTTTAAATGAAAGCAGTATACTATATCTATTTTAAAAGGAATATGCCGATGCAAGAAGGAAGCCCAAAACATTAACCCAATAACAATAGTGAAAGAGATTTAAACATAATCGCCCAACTATAGCAGTTGTGCCCATGAATGTTAAGCTAATAACGTTTGCAACTCTTCAATGGTGCACTTTTTTCCGCTCTCATCATAAGGTTGATCATAAAAATCTTGGCCATAGGCAAAAGGTTGGAAATAGATATTGACTCTTTGTATCACCTCTTTACCATGTAAAGCGTTTACCATCAATTCTAGATGACTTTTGAACGTCTGGAAATATGCTTCTTTATCATGCATATAGTAAGTAAATTCCTTATTTGGTAACAAAAATACTATAGTGCAGTCTAAGTTGTTCTTACAATGTTCTACAATGTTACAAGCATAATAAAGACCCTCTAGATATTGAAGAATAGGAAAAAGCTGTGTTTGGTCAATTTCCAAAAGGTTTTTGCTAAATACATCAGGCTTATAATCTAAAAATTTAGCATAATATCCTACTTGTTTAAGAGAAAAATGTGCAGCACCTTTACGTACATCTTTTCTTCCAAACATAGCAAAAAAATCCTCACCAAAAGATTGAATAGAGCCTTCTAATTTCGAAAGCCACCAAAAAAAGTTTGCAGAGCGTAAAATGTTAAATTTTGGATCTACAACAGTATCGTCCGATACTATTTTGCAATAGCTGTTAATAAATGAATAACTAGATACATTGTTAGTATCGTTTAGCTTATTTTTCCAATTAATAAAATCTTCACATGCAAGTAAATCAACTTCTTTTGCAGAAAAAAACCTCCAAGCTGTAAGATCTGCGAGCCAAATAGAAGCATTATTAACAGCGTCAAATATATTTTTTTTATACCAATTTGCTCCCTTGTACATTACATCGCCCTGGTGATTGGTAAACCAAAGAATAATATTCATATTTTTTAACGTTAAATCACTCAATTTTTTTAGCGCAATGTCTATTGAAAAGTAGCCATTAACACGTATTCTCGTAAATAGCTTTTTCTTTTCTTCTTTAGACAAATACCGCAAATTTTTAAGCATGCTGATCGGCAACTTGTTAATATTGTTATCATAATCAACGGTAACTATTACGTAATTACGATTGCTATACAAATACAATCCATAGCCAATACAAATGCTAATTAACGAAAATATTAGTATTTTTTTCATTGTTTATTCACCTAAATATCTACATCCCAACTCTTCATTTTCTAAATTGATTTTTTAAAGCAACTTTAGTTTTATAAACTGCGCCAGCTTCTCTATAAGGAGCATCATAAAAATCGACACCATAGCCAAAAGGTTGAAAATATATCCTTAATGGAAAATCGCATCCAAGCTCTACAATAAGCAGTTCAATATGATTTTTAAATGTTTGAAATAAAAAATTATCTCCAGGAACTAAATAGTAGCAAAATTCTTTGTTCGGAATAAAAAACACAATATTACAAGAATTGGCAACATCATTTCTTATAAACGTTTTTGCAATTTCGCGAACGTAGTATAACCCTTCTAAGTACTGAAGTAAGGGAAATATTAATGAAAAATCAGCATTGAGAATCGATTCACCACTAAGCTTTTCTAACGATACGTCCAAACTTGGTGCCTTCAACCCTATATCCGATAATGAAAACCTTAACCCCTCTGCCCTCAAATCAGTCCTACATAATTTATTGCCAAGGTCGGCTAGATCAAGAGGAAGCTCTGCTAGATCTAACAGCCACTTAAAAAAATCACATGATCTTAGAGTCTTAAAATATTCATTAGAATCTGAAAGTCGATCTGATTTGCTTGTAAGTGGACATTCATCTGGTCCTACCTGTTTTTCATTGATCTTGTTTACCATAAGCATAGTTTGTTTTTCAAGTTGCGATTTACTAGTAGAAAGAAACCGCCAAGCTTTTAAGTCCGTTAACCAAAAGGTTGCAGGCTCAACTTTTGAAAAAAGATTCTCATTGTACCATGTATATGTTTTCCGAGGTACAAGACCATTATAATTCGTAAACCAAATTATAATATTTTTTTGTTCATACTTAGAAAAATTAGAAATATTTTCCCATGCTTTTTCCAACGAAAAAGAATTGTAGATTGCTTCGAAAAATTCTTTTTGTTTATCTGCATGCTTTAATCGAATTTTTTTTAACTCTTCTAGTGGAAAATTTTCAACATCCTTATCATACAACACTTCAACATCAAAATTCATGCTAAACACTGATGCTACATTAACCATAAGAATTGATAATACTATTGTTTTGTTCATGTTATTTCCTTACTATATTATTACGATTTTACCAAATCACTCGTTTTTCAAAAATCCAAAAAGTGCGCTGCCAGTGGGAATTACTTTATCAATTCGTTCATCATAAGCTTCGACTATTATCCCATTATCTAATATATAAACTCGATCAAGGAGCTGCTTGACAAAGATCATGTCATGACTAGCAATACAAACAGCAATAGAACGTCGAGCAAGTTCTTGTAATAGTAGTGCAATATTTGCACTATTTGCCGGATCAAGAGAAGCTGTCGGTTCATCAAGCACGAGAATGCGAGGTCTTAAGCAAAGGGCACGCGCAATGGCAATGCGCTGTTGCTGACCTCCTGATAGTTCAGATGGATATTTATCAATAAAATTTTGCATCTCAAGTTGTTGTAATACTTCTCGAGCTCTTTGCTCAGCTTGACCATATGGCATCCCATGAACTAGTAAGGGATCCATACAGTTTCGCAAAACCGAAAGATGAGGAAAAAGATTGAAATCTTGAAAAACATAACCAATTTCTTCCGATCTTTGCTTGGGAGATAATGCAGTAATTTCTTTACCATTACTTATAGAGCCTTGGGCTATGGGAACAAGACCTACCAGCGATTTGAGTAACGTGGTTTTTCCTGCTCCGCTTTTGCCAATAAATATGGTTATTCTGCCAGAAGGCAATGAACAGGAAACAGATTTAAGCACAATCTGGGCTTGGAATTTGATGACCAGTTTATTAACGGTAACCATAATGAACTTTCTTTTCAATAAAGATAACGATCCATTGCAACACTCCAGAAAATAGCAAATAAATGAAAGCAATCATGAAATAGGTTGGTATGGGGTTGAGTTCTCGTGATATAATGTTCATGCCAGTTCTCGTCAGTTCAGTAATACCAATAGTCGCAAGCAAAGAGGTACTTTTAAGCAATTGTTCAAGTTCTCCAAATAACGTAGGTACTATATTTTTAAATGCCTGGGGTAGTATAATGCGAAATAACGTATCTTTAATTGAATAACCTAATACAAAACAGATGTCCCACTGCCCTCGTGGAATGGTATTTATGCCTGATCGTACAATTTCAGTAATATAGCCACTTGAACAAAAGCCTAAAGCACCAATTGCTGCAAGAAAGCCAGAAATGTTGATTCCCAGTAATGCCGGAATAACAAAATAGGCAATCAAAATTTGCACATAAGCAGGTATTCCTTTAGCAATAAAAGTATACCCTCTGACAATAATGCTCGACCAAGCTGATGTCAGATAACGGCAACTTATGATTCCAATGCATGTGCCAATCATAAGACTTATGATTCCAGCAGCTACCCATGAGCTAAGGGTAATGAAAGTGCCTTTGAGCAATAATGGAACATAAAATAAAATGTTCATTGTGCTATATCCCATTTTTGTTCCAATTGCTCAATAATCCGTCTTGCTTTTAACGCATTAACCGCTTCTTGTATGGGCTTGATTAAGTTTGCCTTGTCTTTTTTTACAACAATGCCAACCCCTTGCACTTGATCAACAGGCGCTAGAGGTATATCCAAAACTTGAATTTCTTGATATTTTCTTTTAAATTTTCTTGCAATTGCAGGTTCAACAAAAGCAGCATCTGCTTTACCATATTGAATATTCAGCAATGCATCATCCACTTTTTCAATCGGCAACTTTTTTATGAAGTCAAAGTTGCTCAAAACGGCATCTTGCGACGAAGTTGGTTCAACACATATTACTTTGTCCTTCATGTCTAAAATTGTGCATGTTCCCTGGGGAATAGTTTTCCAGAAAATGAGTGGATATGATGAAGTAACTCCCCCTTGATAGTGAATCATAGCAACCTTCTTTAGGCGATCTTGAGTAATTGATAGACCCCAAATAATGGCATCAATACTGCCTTGATCTAAAGCGGTAAAAAGCGAGGTCATTGAGCCCAAATCTTGCAGAATGAGCTTCTTTCCCATTTGTTTGGCAAGAGCATTCGCTACATCAATATCAAATCCTTCATATTCTCCCTGTTGATTAATGCTAACAAAGGGCGCATAACCAGCTGCAGTCCCAACAATAAATTGAGCTGTATCTCGTTGCATATCCTTTTGTTTAAAAAAAACGAAACTGCCAATGGCAATAATTGGTAATGCTATACAATTGAGTATTCCTTGATATTTCATAATAACTTTCTCTATGGTCATCTATGTTACTATTTCTTTTTACGCATCCGATTAAGGACAAGTTGATAGCCATGATGAGGTTCATTATTAAGAAATCGTGCCACTCTTCCAATTGTCGCCAAGCTTGCTCCAGTGACATTGTTAATCTCACGATATGACATTGTACCCTGATCAAGAATCCTACATACGCGCCATCGTTCGGCAAGAGCTCTGATTTCTTGTGGGGTACAAAGATCCTTCAAAAAACGACTCATCTCTTCTGGTGTTTTAAGAAGCAACAAGGCCTCATACAATTCTTCAACAACACCCTCTTCTTGGTTATCATTATGGTCATAATGCATTATTTATTCCTTTAACGGCTAAATGTTTATGTATTACTGTGCTATCATGATAGCACAGTAATACATTGCTTGTCAAATAGTATTCTTTGCTTATTAAACCGGCCTACTCACCGGTACTTTGAAACCTATAATTCTTGGCACTAGCTTTGAACTTAATCAAACGTGCTTATATATCATAAATGGCAATTGTTTTATTACTTCATTAAAATTAAGATGTCATAGATAAGAAGAATAGCTTTTACAGTTTTCAATTCTAGGAGGGATTTATGGCTACTGTATCATTTGCACAACACGGCAGCATTGATATTTCATATAATGGACAGACTGTTGACGACTTGGTTAAGCTTTACCAGGACCCTATAGTTCTTGCAAAGAACTATGATGAAGATCCAAAACATTCAGAGTCTCAAAAAAATACACAATTCTTTGCTTAAAGTTTATCAAAAGGCTACATCACCCCGGGTTAATTGGTAGCTTATGGATTAAGCTCTTGATCTTTGAAGCAAATATTTTGTTTAACTGCATAACCTGAGATAATAAACCACCAACCGCTAAAGATCAATTC
This sequence comes from uncultured bacterium, assembly GCA_963706585.1. Lineage (GTDB taxonomy): Bacteria > Babelota > Babeliae > Babelales > Babelaceae > MFD02248-292. Next base: position 632,146 of record OY970169.1, on the reverse strand, counting down.
AATTCCTATAAATAAACCTATTACCCACAATGATGCTGCTGGCCATTGTATAAAAATAAGAATACCCAAAATCAATGAAACTAAACCACTTAAAAAAAGCCAAAATCGATTACTAAATTTTACCGCTAAAGCTGCACTCATCCTAAATACGCCCGAACTAATAAAAATTGCTGCAAGAAGCAAAGTAAGCGAGACAGCACCAAGATAGGGCTTTATTACCATAAGCAAACCAGTGACTATATTGAGTATTCCTAGCAAGATATGCAATAAAAATCGCTCTCGCACAGGTGATCTAATAGCTTCAATAATTTGAATTATACCACCCGCAGCTAAAAGAGAACCAAAAAGAATTACGGTAGTGAACGTGGTAAAAATTGCTGTTCCTGTTGCAATACTTCCTAAAATGATAAGAAATATACCCATTAAAACTGCCCATTTTGATTGTGCACAAATTCGTTTTCTTGTTTCGCTATCAGCAGTAATTTTTAGACTATCTTTATCATGCTTCATTTTGTGACCTATCTAGTTTTTGGAGAGAAAATTCTTTAACCTGTTATAGGTGTACCCGTTACTTCAATTATATAGGTACTAGCAAAGATAAGACAAGATTTTTAACATATACGAAGCAAAAAACTACATTAAAATACTCATGTTTCGTTTAAGTACAGCTTACTTTTCTTAAATTGATTGGTATAAAATGAAAGTGCTAAAGATTATGAAACCATTTTATGAAGCCACAAATTTGGAGATTTTGTATGTCATATGTACGGCGGGTTGCTTTTGATATTGGCTCAATTACCACTAAAATGATTGTTGCAGATGTTGATATAAGCAAAAATTCGATTGTTGAAATACTGCTAAAAGATGTGCGAAAGACAGAATATAAGCACGATTTAGAAAGACCAGAAAGTAATGGTGCCATATCCCTTGAAATGATTGAAAAAGGAATTGAGGCGCTTGCTCAATTAAAAGCAGAGGCAGATGCGTTAAGCCATGGTCCGCAACAATGTGCAGCGGTGGCGACAGCTGCCTTAAGAAGTGCCAAAAATATTAGTTCTATAATCAAGATCATAAAAAAAAGACTTGGAATTCCTGTCTACGTTATTAGTCAAGAGCAAGAAGCCTTATTGGGATTTAACGGGGCAATAACCAAAACCCAGTATAATCGTTCTTATTCGCTTGTTTGGGATATAGGTGGTGGGAGCATGCAAATGACTGCTCTTATTGATAAAAAAATATTTATTTATGACAATGAAATTGGCTTAATTAATTTCAGCAATCAAGTCATGAAAAAAATTCAGCATAAAGAATTAGCGATTCATGCTACACCAAATCCTCTTTCCTTAAACGATGAAATAGAGGCCGTTGAGCTTGCTTCATCACTAGCTTTATCGGTGCCTGCGACAATCAAGAAAAAAATTTCTGAGATTCGAACAACGGTAATTGGCATTGGGGCAATCTATTACGCAACACATGGAACTGTTAAAAAAAATCAAGAATTGAATTCCTATACCTATAAAGACGTGGTTTCTATGTTGGCCAAAAAAATAAACAGAACCGATGAAGAACTCCTTAATGAAACACATCGAGCTATTCCCGTGGCCGTAAGCATCACAAGCCTTGCATTGATCAGTGGGTTTATGAAATCATTGGATATAAAAAGCCTTGTAATCGTCGAGGTTAACCTAACTGACGCACTAATAATCGATTCTACGTATTATCAAAATGTTTTTTGATGAAGAGCTGCTGCTCTTGAGTTGCCATCTAACTGGCTTCTACCCTAATTTAAGTTATATTCCAAATTGCTTTATCTATGGCATACATCACCTGAAATTTGCTTTGAGCACAAGGTAAAACGAGCTCACTAACAAAGCATTACCGCTTTTTTATTTTATTTGCTGAATTGCTACCATCATAGTTACCCATAAAAAAATATTCCCTGTTTCATTAATTTCAGTGTCAGTACTTTTTAATGGTAATCTAGCCTTTAAAAATGATAAACTATACAAGCTATGATAGTGAACGAACTACGAGAATTCATAGCATAAAAGGATGCTTGATTCAAAAATAAGTTATAAACAAAAGGGAAAATATGGTAAAAGTTGAGCTTTTTTCTGGCATTGAAAAAAAGGACCTTGAAAAGAGAAAAAAAATGGCTGAACCAACATTTATAGATCCTATGCTTGCAACACTAACAGCTCATTATTTTTCAAGCAAAGACTGGATTTATGAACATAAATTCGATGGGGAACGATGCCTTGCTTTTAAGAAAAACGGTAAAGTAACGCTTAAATCTCGCAGTAATAAAGAAATGAATGAGGAATATCCTGATCTTGTTAAACAACTAACTGAACAACATGCCGATAATTTTGCTATCGATGGGGAAATTGTAGCATTAAATAAGAATGGTCTATCAGATTTTCAGTTACTACAAGGGCGGATAAATTTACGAAGCATTGCTAAAGTTTCTAAAAAAGAACTAGTTATACCTATTTATTATCGCATTTTTGACCTGGTTTACGTCGATGGGTACGATATTCGGGACCTGCCACTTCTTGTACGTAAGGCAATTTTACAAAAATTGCTTAATTATAATGAGGTATTGACTTACAGTGAACATAGCTCCACTAATGGTCTAAAATTTTTTCAAGAAGCTTGCAAATTACACTGGGAAGGACTCATTGCTAAAAGAAGTCAGAGCCCCTATGTAGGAAAACGGTCACCAGACTGGCTTAAGTTTAAATGTATTATGGAACAAGAACTTGTTATTATAGGATATACAGATCCTAAAGGCTCACGAACAGATTTCGGAGCACTTCTTGTTGGCTATTACGATGGTAAAAGATTGCTCTATGCTGGCAAGGTAGGAACAGGCTTTAGCGAAGTAACATTGAGGATGCTCGGAGCCAAGTTAAGAAAACTACAAATCTCAACGTGTCCTGCTAGTAATTATTCCGAATCAACAGCTGGAATACATTGGGTTAAGCCAGAACTGGTTGCTGAATTTAAATTTGCTGAATGGACGAAGGCCAACAGACTTAGGACCCCTCGTTATAAAGGACTGCGTGATGACAAGGCAGCAAAAGATGTTATAAAAGAAACTCCATCCAAATGACATCAATGATCTTATAAGCAGAGTCCATCAAGTTAATTAAGCGATTCTAGTTATTTTTTTGGTTAATCTTTCATATTAGCTATAAAAAATATCAATGCTTTATTTCTAGAGCGCAAGATATTTTCTTCACCTAATGCAATACTTCTATTCGAGAGCTTTGAAGGCACAATAAGCAAATCTATGCATGTTCGAGATTGGGGCCACCAAAGCCAGATCCTAGGTTTACCTCGAGTGAACATTGCAGCAATTATAGATGCTGATTCTGAAAATCAGCTATTATACGACTTGATTCTTGAGCATAATTTGAGACCATATTAGAATTATGTATATAATTTAACTTAAATCTCTATTGAACAGATTTCAACAGCAAAAAAATCGCCTTAAGCACAATCTGTTTAATGCGATTTTCAACATCCAAATTTTCTTGATTCACCCAAATAGGGAGTAAACTTAAAAATTTGGTTGTCGCCTAAGCATAGAAATGCAATTTAATTTTCGGCCAATTTTTTGCTAGAAAAAAGAATTCTCCGAAATTATATAGATATGATGTTGATAATATGGTTTAAAAGGTTGTCTTTACTTTTGTTAAATCTATTGACTCGTATAAGTAATTTTTATTATTATTACAATTAGTCAAATAATTAATTAAATGTTTAAAAGACCAGAGGACAAAAATATGAATAAAAAGATTATGGCATTGCTTTTATTGCACGCATTACCACTAGCCACCGTCTGCATGGAACAAGAGCAGTCAACACATGCGACAGCAAGTTTGGCAGGGTTGCCTGCAGAACTAAAGGCAATGATCGCTAGTTCGATAAAAGATTCAAAAGACTTAAAAGAGATTTTTTCAAGATTAGCTCGAATGGCACTTATCAATAGGTCTTTCGCTGATATAGCAAAAGATGAATTCGTGAGAAAACAAATAATAAAAGAGTTTAAAGCACAACATCCTGGTTATAGCGCCCTCAATGAACTAATGGGAGCTGTAGAAACAAATAATTCTAAGCTTATTGAAGCACTACTAGATTATGCAGGTATCGATGTCAATGAAACAGATGCCAGCCAATGGACCCCACTCATGCATGCAGCAGTAGGGAGCAAGGCAGAAACCATTAAAACCCTTCTTGCTAGAGGTGCCAATGTACATTCTCCCAAACCTGGCAGAACAGGGGGTGCCCTATCAATAGCCGCTTCTTCTATTGCTGATAATCCTGAAATTCTTGATCTGTTAGTCAAAGCCGGCGCAGATATTAACGAAAAGGACAAAGATGACAATACTCCATTAATGAGAGCTGCCGCGCGCGGACTTACCAATAATGCTAAATATCTTATTAATGCTGGTGCCGATTTGCGAGCAGTTAATAGTCATTATAGAAGTGCATTACAAATCGCTCAATTTACAAAACACGATGATATCGCAAAGTTAATTGAGGATGCTTTAACCAAATAAGCTCAAGAGTAATAGCTCCGCTGTGCAAAGTTGGTAAGCTGTGAGGGTCCCTGGACTTGATCATAAATTGTTCTGATCATGAATCATGGTGTCCTTCTTTGAACGTTTAGGAGCGGAAAATTTGCTAATTTTTCATGGAAAAAGATGCTCAAAGGTAATCGAGTTAGATCAATTTTTTGATAAAGAAGACAAAAAAGACTATCCTTTCTTTTGTTAATTTTCACTGAATAATAATATCTCTTATGCTGAGCTGCAAGAAATAGCTATAATCGAAGGATAAAAAATGAAGAAAATGTTATTGACTATCTCATTATTTGTTTGTTTATTGTCTAATCTTATAGCTATGAATGAACCCGAAGAAACTCGTACTGAAACAGAGGATCATGTAATTTTGATAAAAGGAAAAGCCTATTACGGTGCAATGTGTATGTTATCTAAGGACACGGGAAAATTTGCTTGTAGAACTTTTGGGTCCACTGGTGAAGCTAGTACGCCCCTAAGCCATGATTTTGCTAATCTTTGGTTAAAGCAACTTCGTGAAGAATTAAAGGAATTTGAAGAAATAAAGGAAGATACTAAAAACGAATAAAAATTAAAAAACTGACAGCTCAATTGGGAGATTAAATTAACCTGGTATTAAAACACGTCCATTGGTAAGAAAGTCTCTTAAGTGAAAGTAATCACGTGAGAAAGAAGCCAATAAAACAAAGCAGCAATTTAGAGCATAAAGAATATTCACAATTCCTACAACATATTAAGACAGATATACTACAAACTCAACTTAAAGCAGCGTTGTCTGTCACTACAGAATTAACTTTATTGTATTGGAGAATTGGAAAAACACTTTCAGAAAAAATCAGTACTGAAGGTTGGGGAGCAAAAATTGTGGAAACTCTTGCGCATGATTTGGGAAATTCATTTCCTGAAATAACTGGGTTTTCTAGAACCAACATATACAGAATGATAGCATTTTATACAGCTTACCCAAATTGTCCCACAGCTGTGGGACAAATAGAAGACAATCCCATTTTAACGATTCCATGGGGGCATAACATCACCATATTAGAAAAAATCCAGGATACCAAGCAACGGTTATGGTACGCACAAAAAGCAATGCATAACGGTTGGAGCAGAGCTTCTCTTGGCATGTGGATTGAGTCAGATCTATACAGTCGACAAGGGAAAGCCATAACCAACTTTAAGACTACTCTTCCTGAATTCAATTCAGATCTAGCTGAACAAACTCTTAAGGATCCGTATTATTTTGATTTTTTAACAATAAGTGAGAAGGCAAAGGAAAGAGAAGTTGAATTGGGCCTGGTGGCACACATTCAAAAACTTCTTCTTGAGCTAGGACAAGGATTTGCTTTTATTGGACGACAAGTGCACTTGAATGTTGGCAACGAAGACTACTACCTCGATTTACTTTTTTATCACGTAAAATTGCATTGTTTTTTCGTTGTAGAACTCAAAACGACTAAATTCAAGCCAGAATATGCAGGAAAAATTGCTTTCTACCTATCGGCCATTGATGCAACCTTAAAAACGACAAATGATAATCCAACGATTGGACTTCTTCTTTGTAAATCAAAAGATAAGCTCACTGTTGAGTATGCTTTACGCGAAAATAATAGACCTATAGGCGTTGCAAGCTTTGCAACAAGACTTGTTGAATCATTACCAAAAGAACTCAAAAATAGTCTACCGACAATAGCAGAAATTGAAGCAGGGCTAGAAAAAGAGAAAACCTCCATTGACTAAGATGAACCCAGATAAAAAGAATAAGACTATCAACAACCTCTCAAGATGATCTGCCATGGTGAAAACTTAAGTAGTTGAATAAGCTATTTGGCCTTCTGCTAATTTTTTGCTCTGCCAAAGGTCAATTATCATTCCATTAAAGAGCCTGTGTGGATAAAAAAATTAAGCTGCTTAAGCTCTAAACGAAAGCAACTTTAACTGACCAGAAAAAGCTTAAAGATAATCCTTTCAACCAAGTGAGGCTTTAAATCGAAAATCTTTTTGCTCATTTTTCACCAACTTTTTAAGCGATTTTGTTAGGTTCCCATTAGCTTAGCTTGAAGAGGGTAACATTTCTACCTGGATCAAGGTGACATTTTAACGCAACTGTTACAAATAGAAATTAATTGTTGACCCCCTGCTATTGAAATATTATAAAATATAAAATAAACAATAAGGAGTTTTTATGAAAAAATTATTACTAATTGCTGCCATTTCAATCACTTGCTGTATTGCTGAAGCTATGGAGCAACCTAGAAAAAGTTCGAAGTTTATTAAGCAAGCTCCTAAAGCAACAGAGCAACCTTTAACAAGTCAGAAGTTTTTTAAGCATCTAGGAACATATTTTTTCCTTAAGCCTGAATATTCTAATCCTAATCTTCAAGCCATGCCCGTTGATGAATTAAAAGCATTAGAATCAGAAGTTCAATCTTTGCTTGAGATTGCAAAGAAGGAGAGAAAGAGAATAAATAGTCGTACAGCAATTGAGGAAAAAATGCAACAAGAGCAACTAACAAGTTATGTAGACGCTTTTGAAATGCTTAAGCCCCAAAGAGATACTGCGTATTTTGAGGTTACATCCCTTGAGAATTTGCTACACAATATTGGGCAAGCCATTCAAGAAAAATCTTAAGGAAGGGTTGTTTGATTTTCAACGTATAACAAAAGGTCATATCCCTCTGCAATTAGATTGAAAGAGGATTTACCAATCGAAGCGAATTCTCTTTTAAGTTAAAAGAGCCTAGGCCGTTTATAGATCTTTCAACAATAAGCTCGACTTTACTTTTAATTTCTACCTGGCAAAAGTCATCTCGAAATCAAAAATCATTCTGCAAAGATTTAGCAGTTCTCTACCTATTGTTGCTAAAGAAGAACTTTTTATTTTTTATAATTATACTAATTACCCAGATCGCCAAGAGGCAGAATAAAATGCTAAAAAAAATTATAAAATCTTCTACCATAATTGCCAGATTGACTGTTTTCTTATATCATTAATTTGAATGTAAATTAGTATTTATTTATCAAGGAATAACGTGTCATTAAAACGTCTAATCTATTCTTTTCCAGTTCTGTTTTGCTTTTCTGCACAAATAAAAGCAATGGAGCTAAGCTCACTCGAACAATTTACGAAAGAAGAATTACCTCATTTAAAGTTAAATGACATGCCAAGTCTTATTGGACTCTTAACATATCAAGAAAGGCTCTTTAATCTCTATTATTGTTTTAACCATGGGCAAATTGAAAATGAAAAATTTTTAAAAGATTCAACCTATCTTGAAGTCTGTGTTTTAAAGATAATTAACTCAACTTTTGATTGTCCTATAGTATTAGAAAAATTCATCAAACCAATAAGAGACTATATTACTTATATAGCTGAGCTGCAGCAAAGAAATTCTTTAAGTTTTGAACAAAGGATGAAAATCATTAAGGTTCTTTATGGTAAATATGAAGAAATCAGAAATAGCTGCTTATTGTTCAAAGAACAAGCAGATAAGGCTTATATAAAATCTATTGTAGAAGAAACAAAGCAAACAGTCTCTATCTTAAGAAAAAAAAGACACTTAATTTCAAAAGAGGAATTTGGGTATAACAATTTATATACAGATTTTTATTTTCTTAACTTTTTACACAATATTTGCAGAACACTTGAAACACAAGAATATCTTGCTGAAATTATTGTATTTATACATCTTAAATTACAACAGCTTTCAGATGCTTTTATTGAATATAAAGAACAAATATTACATAATGATTGCCTAGAAATAAATCCGACTTCAGAAAATGACCCGAGTCCAACCCCTGACTATGCAATAAAAAAACCAAAATCTATTGAAGGTTATTATATTTCACACATTGTTAGCTCATTTTCAAAAGATCATACTGCCTTTGAAAAGTTTGGCGCTTTTGCTTTATCTTTGATTAATCATCAAAATTCAGAGGTAAAAAACTTTGCAGCATTAGCTTTAGCAAAAAGTACCTGTGATCGGATCCTTGATCAATATGTAAAATTGATTACCATTTTCTTAAAAATTTACAATCAAGATCCAGTCATTTACCTCTTAGAAAAAAGCTATCATGCAATTTCGCAAATGACTGATGATAACTTAAAGAAATCAATACAATTTTTACCATCGGCACTTTTCAAATTTGCTCATCATTCACATCAAGCAAACATACATTTTAATGAGACTGCATTTCCTAAAAAGTTGAATGCTATCAATGTTTTAATTGCTCATTCTGAAGAATTTCTTAATGAGTTCAGTGCCAACAAAGAAACATATGTTGGAAATTATAAAAGGTTAAAAGATACACTAAGAAGTTTAGTAACCAAATGTCCTTCATCACAACTTTATACTATGCATCATTACTTAAAAGAATGTTCTTTAGCCCCTTATTGTTTGGATACTATTATTAAAAATCATATCTTAAGCAATGAACAAATCAAATTAATCTCAAAACTACGGCAAGAAACACTTATAGTTGCTACTGATACGCCAGAACATGATGATAACATTAAAGAAATTCCAGTAAGAAAACAAAGAACTACTAAAGGAACATTGCATAAAAAGAAAAGAAGTAGAAGAAGAAAAAATCAAAAAAAAAGAAAACAAAGTCTTCCAGCTAGCAGCAAAGAAACATCATCAAAACAAGAAATTTCTGAAACCGTAGCTTTGTGTTTCGATCAAAACCAAGCAAAATCCGAAAATATCCATCTTGCCGATAAGAAAATTGCAAGAAAAATTATTGATGTTAAAAATAACATGACAATATATGTATATCGAATGAACGGTAATGATCCTTCCGCTGGTAAACATATAAATTATGATGATCGTGTTCAACAATGGTTCTCAACACCTGAAAAAGCACTTGCTGAAAAAAAATACACTGAAAGCGATCCAAGAAGAGAAACTTCTATTCCCTTTCATAGTTTTTCAGAAGAAATAAACAGATACGCTCTCAAATGGGGATTTAAGCGGAAAACACAAAATAATTATGGAAAAAATGTAACAGAAATACATCTTCCAGGAATTATCGAAAAAGATGGCAACTCCTACGAAGGACTTTTCGTCTACGTAATAGATATAAAACTGCTTTGTTATCATCGATTCTTCCATAGCTGCGATTGGCATAAAAAACTTGTTGAAGAATGGCAAGTAGATTTTAAGGAATAAAAGATTCTTAGTAGTATCAAATCAATTACGTTTGAAAAGCTAGAAAGCATTCAGCATATAAGCTTTAGGCAGCAACAGAAGCGTAGAAAGAATGTCTTCAAGCGCCGTGTGGGATAAAGGCGCGACTGACTCACGGCGATCTATTACCTGCCGACATACTGGTTCTGCAAGATTGGATCCGTGCTATTATTGACTTTGACTCGGCAATAAGCCATTCCAAGGTGAATGCTAATATCCTTAACAATAATGCTATTAAAGAAGACTTTAATAGTACAGCACAATTGCCCTCGTTATTAAAGCAATCTTTAATAACCAGAGAAGATTAACCGACAACTAATTATCCGGAGTAATTTAAATCGCTTGTCTGGTCTTTTGCTAGTTTTTTTCTTTGCCAAAGATCAATTATCAGCTCATTCAAGAAGAGCACTCGCACGAATGCTTTATTGATTTTTGCTCTGCATATATCTATCGATACGACCTTCAATAAACAAACAGAGCCATAAGCAAATAAAAAACTCTAATATTTGCAATACTCGCAATGATATATCGAAATAAGACCCAAAAATAGATAAGACTGATAATACCCAATCGCCTATTAACCACAGTATTAATACGAACAAAATTGTGCTTAGTTGCTTATTCACTGATATCCCTAAAGCAATCATGGATCATGATTGCTTTATTTATTTTCCATATTACGTTCTTGTTTGCCTAACACAATCCAAGGATTCGACATAAATTCAGTGGCAATAAGCAATGATAATAGCTTTATAGTTATGGGTTCTCGTGATAAAACAGCAATACTATATCCAGTTCTACACAATCAAGAGCTAGTGAGTATTCTTCAAATAACCAAGCAACATCGCAAGATAGATTTCTACAATTTATAGCCTTTAGTAAGAACCTTTGCTATCTCTTTTGCCCTTAAGTAACTTTTCTACCTCTTTGTGGCCGTTCATTAATGCTAGCGACCGAGCGTTACCGCCATTATTGCTTGTCACCCCAACATCAGCACCCTTATCCAAAAGTAGCTTTACTACCTCTTTGTGGCCCTTTATAGAAGCAATTATCAATGCTGTATCGCCATTGTTGCCTAGTGCATGATTATAGCTTTTCGCATTAACATCAGCACCCTTATCCAAAAGTAGCTTCACTACCTCCTTATCGCCATTTCTAGATGCGTAGTGCAATGCTGTATCGCCGCTATTTCTTTGATAATGGCTTCTCTTATTATAGCTTTTCGCATTAACATCGGCGCCATGATCAAGAAGAACTTCGACTACACCTTGATGGCCATTTCTAGATGCGTGGTGCAATGCTGTATCGCGATTTTTTCTTCGCGCATTAACATCAGCGCCCTTATCCAAAAGTAGCTTCACTACCTCAGTATGACCCTCTTGAGATGCTAGTATCAATAATGCTGTATAGTTATCATAGCTTAGCACATTAACATCTACGCCAAGAAGAAGTTGAACTATATTTTTATGCCCCTGTGCACATGCCTTTATCAAAGCTGTAGCGCTATCGTTATATGGGCCACAAACGTTTGCGCCATTATCAACAAGGAGCTTTACTATTTCTTGAGAAGATGCGCAAATCAAAGCCGTTATACCGTCATATGACGTGGCATTAATATCAGCTCCATTATCAAGAAGAAGCTTCACGACTCCTGCATGTCCGTTATTAGCTGCCATCATTACTGCTGTATGCCCAAAAGTAGTATCTTTTATGTTAGTATCGATTCCTGATGTTAAGAAAGCTTTTACTGCATCGATATCGGGATAATCCGAGCTGCACAGCTTTAAAAATATTTTCTCAGCTTGCTGCTTGTTCGATTTAACTAATTGTTGAGCAATAGCTAGTTTATACGCCTGGCAATGTGGGTGAAGTAACGTGCAAGTTTGGCGGTTGATTTGACTTAAAACACTAAGTTTCTTAAATTGCTGAAATATAGTTTCATCACGCTTTATTAAATAAAGAAATATATGCTCTTTAACTTCAATAGGTAAATCGGTAAAAGTTAAAGTTCTGATACGCTCTAAAAGCTCCTTGGCGGTCACCGTTGGATTAGTTTGTGAGAGTAGATACATTTCAAACATTTGCAGTTGCACTTCCACGGGCAACTTGCGCCATGAAAAATCACCTTCATCAAGTATGGTTGCTTTAATTTCTTGTCTTTTAGTACCCGATTGATGATTACAGCATAATAATCTATCAGATTTTTGGAGGGGATTTTTACCGACCTGTTTTAACTCGAGTTCTTTTGTAATGTATTTTTTAGGATTTTCACTTTCGGAAATGTTTAATTTTTCAAAAACATCATTGATATCTTTTGCACTAAGCCTTGGATCTAATTGTAGGGCAATGAAGTAAGCTATAAGCTGCTGGAGCGAATCGATATCCAGGAAATTAGCTATGACCATTAATCCGGCAAGTTCTTCAAGTGATTTTGTTGACAAAAACCAAAGTTTTTCTTTTGCCTTTTGAAATTTAACATAACGCTTAGAACCATTTTGCTGAAGATGAGCAATTGGAGCCATCAATTCTAACATTTCTTCAAATTCATCCGAATTAAATTCTCGGAAATGGAAACGTGTTTCTTGAGCACCGCCAGGCAGTAGGAACAGAAACGTGTTAGAAAGTGAAAAAATATCTTTAGTGATTACGAACTCTCTCGCATCTCTGCTCACCACAGTAATTGTATCAGGCAATTCCATAGGCAATAATTTTCCTAGATACATAGAAATTATTAAGGCTCCAACCATCTTTACATGCATAAATATCCTTATTAATAGTGCGCCTTTTTGGTCGGACTATTTTTTTCTTCATTTTTTCAACATAAACAATACTGCTTTATTTTACCGTATTCTCACTCTATTTCAAACTAGCTGGTAGAATGAAATATTTTATCTAATCCATGCACGTTGATTCACGAAGCCCAATATTAGCGGTTCAAGGTTATTATAAGCAACAGCTCATGTGCTGTGTACTACTCGTCCCATATGATTACCGATAGGGCCAACACCCTTTAAAGATCGATGTTCTGAATAATCCAATTGCGTTTCATCTTGAATAAAAGTACTACTTGCCCCTTGGAAGAATGCGCCGTCTTATAAACATTATCCTAATGTTCTTTTTGCAATTGTCCATGGCTTACATCTTCAGAATTAAGAAATCTATATGCCGCTTTAAGGTCTTTCCAACCGTCAACTTGGCATGGCAAACTTCCGGTCAGGCTTGTTTAATAACCTTGCAACGGGTTTCTATGATAGCTATTATTGATTTATTTTTTGCTGTTTTTAAAAGCAAAGCCGAAATGTAGCGAGAAAACATTATAGTTTACTGATTTCTGTGTTGTTTTTGGACAATTTACACATTAGGATGTCAATTTTGTCCATTGAAATTAATGAGCAAAACTGGAGATTACACTTTCTTACAGTCATTTATGCTTATTTAAATCATTATAATGATGTTGTTGGACAAATTAACAATGGAATGCTAGTTTTGCAAATTTTTCACTGGAATCAATTAGTGACTTGCAGTATCTTTATCATACTTGAACTGATTCAACACGATATAAGTCAATTAACCAACGAATTTCAATAATCCAAGTGATTTAGCAGCCTAAGGGCATTAAGATCTCGCCCATAATAAAAACAACTAGCTTTTCATACAATTTTATTTGTAATTGCCCATCTTTCCTACGGGTCAGATCATCGCTTTCGCGTTTCTTTTTTGCTTGTTGTTCTTTTTTCGGTACAGATTTGTTTGAATATACACGTTTGTTTATTGACATAAGTAATACAATAAAAGTTGCGAACTTGTGCTGCTCTTCAGAAGTCAAGGCTAGATTCTTTTGCGGACTCTTTTTTAACATAAAAATAATAATTTCCTCATGATAATTACCCATTGCGAGCATGATTGGCTGATTAATATCAGCTAAGTATTTATAAACTTTTTAATTACAGTGGAGCTTGGTAAGATTTGTCCAATTTGTTAGACAATTTTTCATGATCTTTGAGCAGCTTAAAGCTCTCAATAGCGCACTTAAAATTCAGAAAAATTAGGTTCTTACGGTGGGAATGAGCTTAATGGATGATTAAGCTGAAGGTAATTGAGTCAGTGAAATCAGTTTGTTTGCTGCTTGATGTAAGCCAGTAAGAGATTGGGTCGATAAAATACTGCGATAGGTTATTAAGGATAACCATTTTGATGGTCTTTCTTTTAGTAAAAATGATTGATTGATTACATTGATTATAATTTACCTATAGTAAATTACAAGAAAAATAGCAAATATAGCAAAGATCACAAAAATTCATCACATCTTAAAAGAGGCTTTTGGAATATTTATGTGAGGATCAAAAGCAAAAATATTTGATCAATGTGCAAGAATACTGTACTTTCGTAGATTGTTAATATAAAACAAATGGCGAGAAGGATTAATATGAATATTCAATATCGTTTAGGGGTTATTTTTATTTCCGCAATCTTGCTTATTATTCTTGTTTATACAATTTTTCACAGACAGACTCCAGGACCAAGAATGTGGGGCGTACCAGGGCCTATGGTGGTAACTGAATTTCCTGAAAATAGTTTCCCATATGAATTGCAAAAACAAATTGAGATACAGGTAAACAATATCATTGGTCAAGAAATAGACATTGCTTTAAAACAGTATAATAAAACCGATTTATTACAGGACTTTGCAAGGTTTAGACTTAAAGAACGATTATGGATTACTCTCTACTATGTGGGTAAAATTAATGAACCAAAAGAAGATTTATTTGTCGACGCTTTAACTGAGATGCAAAAGCATAATAAAGGAATCGGACCAATAGCTCCTGTTAAAATTAGTGATCATTTTGATTTTTTTGGCTCTATAAAAGAGTTAGTAGTAAAAATTGATGATAATACACAAAGCTTAACTCAATTACGAGCTGATATTAAAAATGCATTCATGGCATTAAATGCAACATTTGCAAAATCACATGGCAAACCATTATATGATCCATCTTTTAGTGAACAATATCAGTATGAACCACATATTACCTTTGGCCACTTAAGTAGTACTATTGCAAAGTTTCTAGAAAAAAATAATATTCCCTCAAGGGATATTATGAATAAGATTTTTACTCGTATTAAAAGCGATCTGCCTTCATTATTGAAATTATCTGATAGCCAAAGAACCTTGAAAATTGATGCATTTCAATTCAATAGTTCAGATCGTAAAATAGTGGGGAAATTTCACCTAAAGTCATAATGTGTTGTTCGGAGCACGATATACAGCTTTCATGGGATGTTCAGTTTAAGCTCCTTTCTTGTTTGATCACACGAAGGAGCTTAACTTTATTAACAAATATGTGTTAGCTCGGCTAATGAGATACGCTCTTAATATATGAATATCTATTAAAGGATAACCATTTTGCGCCTTCATTCATAATTTGACAGGCACTGCTTGTGCTGCTATATAAAAAGGGCAATCTACAGTGACCCCTATTGTCAAGACAAAAAATTAAGTAATTTTAGGAATCACGTTTGCCTCTAATTTTAAGTTATGTTGAAACCTAAAATTGTGAAACAATTCTTGTTTCGTCGGTATTCTCCTTAAGTAATAAATATCATTTGGTGTATGATAGTTAAGAGACTGATGGTGACGTTGGTGATTATAGAAAGTAATATAATTGCTTAATATAATTCGAGCCTGATCGACAGTATCAAAACCATGTAAATAAACATTTTCATATTTTATGCTACGCCATAAGCACTCAATAAAAACGTTATCAGTTGATTGCACCCTTACTAGGACATTTCTTGACGCCCTAGCTTGCCCTAGTTATAATTCTACCAGGTTAAATATATAAATAGGTAGTAAAAATGGTACAAGAGCTGCTGATAAGAGAAGAAGGTAAAACGCTTGAGTTCAAAGTAAACGCAAGTTCACTTCAGGGAATTATTAAAACGATTATCGCATTTGCCAATACTGCCGGCGGCACTATTATTGTTGGAGTAGAAGATAAAACTAAGATGGTGGTTGGCTTGGCTGATCCTCTTGAAGATGAAACACGCATCATTAATAAGGTTTCAGAATCTATAACCCCATTTTTCAGGCCAAATATCGAAATACAATCATATCGCACAAAGAAACCTTATTCTCATCCACTACCTTATTCTATTGGCCCATATTATCTTAAAAAAAATGAAGAAAAAATAGCATATGTAAGATTCGGTTCAACCAATAGAATCGATGAGCAGAAACTATTGCCACTATAAAAGGACTTGCTGGAAACATTACTTTTGATGAAAAACCATGTCCTCAAGCATTAAGAGATGGGTTGCATTGGAAAGGAATAGAAGCTAGCTTTGCAGCTGCAGACAAGGAAATAACAAGAAATAAGGCTAAAAGTATTGGTATGTTTTCAACACAATCAGGCGCGGACCATCCCACTAATGGGGTATACTCCTTTTTGGAAAAAATCGTGCAGATATTTTTCCAGATGCTATTATTCGTTGTGTCCGATTTTCTGGTTTGATTAGAGAAAGCAGTACTGATCATATAAATATCGATACATATCTACCAGAAGCAATAGACAAAGTTTTGGATTTTGTTGTTAAAAATACGTTTACAAAAACAAGAATTGGAAGAAACGTAGGGAAACATACCTCAATATCCTCCAGTAGCAATCAGAGAAGCTGTTATAAATGCAATTATTCATGCAGATTATTCAATCAAGGGCTCATCAATAATTATTGCGATATTTGATGACCGTATAGAAATAACAAATCCTGGCGCTATTCCCCATGGCATTAGCCTACAAGATGCTCTTGCTGGATCTTCACGTGTACGTAATCGTGTCATTTCTCGAGCCTTTCATCTTTTGGATCTGGTTGAGCAATGGGGATCCGGATTACAAAAGATTATAAAAGCATGTGTTAAACGTGAGCTAAAAAACCCTAAATTTGAAGAAATGAGCCTACAATTTAGAGTTACCCTCTATTCTGAAGAAATCAAAAAAATAACACTAGCTGGTTGGCAGAAAAAATTTATCGACTACTTACATTGCGTTGGCGAGTTGAGTACTAACGATGCTGCAAAATTTTGGGATATTGATGTTAGAACTGCTAGAAGGCGTTTAAAGAAATTGATTGATGAAGGATTTATCAAAAAAGTAGGTATATCTAGAAATGACTCCCAGAGTAAATATGTTGCTTGCTGGAGCTTGCTAAATCCAACTGTACCAAAGTGCTAACAACCGTACTACTTTTTACGACTTAATTTGCTCATAATTATTTGACAAAAGCTGTTCAATATCACATGCAATTCAAAAATTTAGAGCATTCTCTGTTCTCATGTTACTAGGACATTTTGCAGTGTCCTAGTATGTCCTAGTAATAGTCCTAGTAGCGCAAAAGTGGCTGAGCCAAAGGCTATTGAGTTTTGGCTAGCGAAATTTTAGCTTTACCAATGATGCTGTACGGTTATTGAGTATATTCATATCGAAAACCAATGTTAGAACTAGCTATTCACAAAGTGTGCACAAAACTTACACTGGAAAAAGCTGTACTACTCATCTCGTTAAAAGAACCATAAGGATGTGGTTATAGCAAGCATATTCCTAATGTAGAAACCATTAAAGCTTATGAAGCTAGCAGTTAAACAACGTGATAGGTTAACGTTAATTGACGGTAAAATTTACACCTCTTAAATACTCAAAGATGAAAAAATTGTCTGTATACCTTGTAAGGTAAAACTAAACTCAATTTTGCCGTTTCTGAACGTGTCAACGAGGGACCGCCAGTCTTTGCTCCTTCAGAGCTATGCCTGGCACAGACAGAACCAGTGGTTTAGGGCATCCCCAATAAATTTTGATTGAAAAAAGCGAAGATGGTCTCAGACGAAACGTCAAAATTATCAAAATAAGGCAAAGTTAAAGAAGCTATCAATGACCGAAATACAGTATTGCTCGTTGGTTATAAAATACTTTGACAAGCCAAGTTACAACTCAAAATATTTGGCTTACAGCAAATGAATATCCTGAACTTAGTGAAGAGTACAAGAAAGCGACGTCATTTGGGTTTTTGAATGTAGTCAATTGTCCAGAAAGGTTCTGGATTTTTTTAAAAACTAAACAGAAGCCTGGCTTAAAAAATCTTTTTTCTTCTGAAGATAAGAACTCATTTTGCTAGGTTCGATTTATATTTCTCAAAAAAATAGATTGCTAAAAGTCTTTTAAAAGACATTCTAAATCATATAATCGAATTTAGACACCAAAGCTATTTTTGGTTATTCAAAAATGAACCTAGAAAATTTTGACGACATAGTTTTTCTAGGTTCATTTTCTAGGTTAACAGACAAAGGCGTTACTATGCTGGAAGAATTGTTAATTAAAGATGAAGGAAAACACTCTCGAATTCAAAGAGAATATACAATCGCTTCAAAAAGATTATTCAAACGATAATTGCCTTTGCTAATACAGCTGGTGGAACGATTGTTGTTGTCCGATAGAATGGCAAATTTTGAATCATATCTTTGCCTTATTTTACTGCTTATGTTTCTCATATTATGGTTAAACTTGTTGCGAAAAAACTTTTAAGCTTTTGAGTAACTCTTCTTCAAAAATCTTAATATCAATTGATTCAACTAAGTTAATTTTAGAAAAGTTATCACAGGCAACATAAACTCGAAAGCCTTTGGCATCTTTATCTTGTGTATCAATATTAATAGATACAGGCACCAATCTTTTAATAAAATTATTATTCAGTATACCAATGATAACTGCTGGATCTGATGGAGTAAATTGATTTCCTTTATAAGGGCCTATGATATCACCTAAAGCCGGAATTTTATCAATAATATGATCATCCCAACTTAAACCTGCCGTTTCTTGATCAATGAAACTGGGCACTTTCTGCTTATTCAAGGTATTGATAAGCTCAATAATTTGCGGAAAATTGGCAGAATTTATGCTTCCTCCCCCAAAATTATTCTTGATCGTATGAGATGAATATAAAGTCATTGAAATGTCCTGCATGTTCATCAATTTTGCACTTGCGATAGGATCCATGTTCCAATTATAGGTGGTCCTTGATACCATTTCTTCATTAAGGTTATTATAGGTTTCAGTCCATCCGCCCATTATGAATATGTGCTTAATATTTTTTTTCAAATCTGGTGATTCCTCCAAGGTCTCAACCAAATCAGTTGGAGGCGCTAATACAATAAACTCTATATTATCATTTTCTCTCAATGCTTTTTCAATTTGTTCCTGCAATTCATTGCTTGACCTAGGAAGTGCATCTATCTTTTCAAGATCTATGGGTGATAAAATACCGGCTCCTTCATGCATGTATTCTCGAGCTGCTTTAGATGAAGCAATATCATGATAACTTGTTGGTATCCCGCCCGTACCTTGCCAAACTTGAATTTTATTAAATCCTACTTGATCCAGCAAACGTCTTGTTAGTGCTTTTTTCTTCGCAGCATGCATAACAGTTGTGCCTATGAATAATATTTTGTCTTGGGATATTCTTGCTGCTAAAATAAGCAAAGCAATTCTATCATCTGGTTCAAGATCGGTAATAATAATAAACTTTCTAGCGCCCAAGCTGGAAGCTAAATCAATTTCATTATCCATCTCCATAGCAAAAATATGGCAGTTTGGCAGAACTCCTATAAGAGCGATTAGCAATAATAATTTCTTATACATCGTTATATCCTTTGTGATTCAATCAACTATACCATCGCACGGGCTAAAATAAGAATCATGAGCATTTGTGTAACAGAAAAGACCCTGCTGTTTTGTGTCTTTTTCTTTTTTGTAGAGAATGATTGTCCACAAGCAAAAAATCTTTAACCTAATAGAGCAATGAGTTTTCTACATCTTTTTTATCCTACCATCAAATTAAATAGTTGGCTAATGGAGGCAATGACGAGGCCAATGAGAATGTAACTAAAGCAATGAACTTTTGTTATGAAATCGATCGATGTTATCTGATCTTCTTCATGTGTTGAAGGGCGAAGACGGATTTATTCCATTAGCAGAAAACCCCAAGGCTTTAGAAGCTCTTGTCATTACCCACATCTATTATTGTAAATATTAGATGATAAACTGTTTCTAAAAAGGCAAAAATGGGGGAGTGATGATGGACTTTCTAGATGCTAAACAATGGACAGAAAAGCATTGGCAGAAGAGCATACTTGGCGATAGGAGAAGAAATAAGCAGGCAATTAAACTTGCTGCAAGTTTATTAAATAAGCCCGACGGAAGTTTGCCATGCCAAGTTGACGGCTGGAAAGACCTTAAAGCGGCATATAGATTTCTTAATTCTGAAGATGTAAGTCATGAACAATTGCAAAAGAACATTGGGATAATGTTTATAAGACGCCGCATTCTTCCAAGGTGCAAGTAGTACTTTTATTCAAGATGAAACGCAATTGGATTATTCAGAAAATCGAGCTTTAGAGGGTTTGGCCCTATCGGTAATCATATGGGGACGAGGTATTATGTTACACAGCACATTAGCTGTTGCTTATAATAACCTTGAACCGCTTATATTGGGCTTAGCGAATCAACGTGCATGGATTAGAAAGAATATTTCATTCTACCAGCTAGTTTGGAATAGATTGAGAATATGGTAAAATAAAGCAGTATTGTTTATGTTGAAAAAATTAAGAAAAAAAATAGTCCGACCAAAAAGGTGCACTATTAATAAGGATATTTATGCATGTAAAGATGGTTGGAGCCTTAATAATTTCTATGTATCTAGGAAAATTATTGCCTATGGAATTGCCAGATACAATTACTGTGGTGAGCAGAGATGCCAGAGAGTTCGTAATCACTAAAGATATTTTTTCACTTTCTAACACGTTTCTGTTCCTACTGCCTGGCGGTGCTCAAGAAACACGTTTCCATTTCCGAGAATTTAATTCGGATGAATTTGAAGAAATGTTAGAATTGATGACTCCGATTGCTCATCTTCAGCAAAATGGTTCTAAGCGTTATGTTAAATTTCAAAAGGCAAAAGAAAAACTTTGGTTTTTGTCAACAAAATCACTTGAAGAACTTGGCGGATTAATGGTGATAGCTAATTTCCTGGATATCGATTCGCTGCAGCAGCTTTTAGCTTACTTCATTGCCCGGCAATTAGATCCAAGGCTTAGTGCAAAAGATATCAATAATGTTTTTGAAAAATTAAACATTTCCGAAAGTGAAAATCCTAAAAAATACATTACAAAAGAACTCGAGTTAAAACAGGTCAGTAAAAATCCCCTCCAAAAATCTGATAGATTATTATGCTGTAATCAAGCATCAGGTACTAAAAGACAAGAAATTAAAGCAACCCTACTTGATGAAGGTGATTTTTCATGGCGCAAGTTGCCCGTGGAAGTGCAACTGCAAATGTTTGAAATGTATCTACTCTCACAAACTAATCCAACGGTGACCGCCAAGGAGCTTTTAGAGCGTATCAGAACTTTAACTTTTACCGATTTACCAATTGAAGTTAAAGAGCATATATTTCTTTATTTAATAAAGCGTGATGAAACTATATTTCAGCAATTCAAGAAACTTAGTGTTTTAAGTCAAATCAACCGCCAAACTTGCACGTTACTTCACCCACATTGCCAGGCGTATAAACTAGCTATTGCTCAACAATTAGTTAAATCGAACAAGCAGCAAGCTGAGAAAATATTTTTAAAGCTGTGCAGCTCGGATTATCCCGATATCGATGCAGTAAAAGCTTTCTTAACATCAGGAATCGATACTAACATAAAAGATACTACTTTTGGGCATACAGCAGTAATGATGGCAGCTAATAACGGACATGCAGGAGTCGTGAAGCTTCTTCTTGATAATGGTGCTGATGTTAATGTTGCAGAGAGTAAAAATGGCTATACAGCTTTGATTATAGCATCTCAACGGGGCCATAAAGAGGTAGTAAAGTTCCTTTTGGATAAGGGTGCTAAGCTTGATGTGCTAAGAAATGATGGCTTTACAGCATTGATGCTAGCATCTCATGAGGGACATAAAGAGATAGTGAAGCTCCTTTTGGATAAGGGTGCTAAGGTTAATGCCACGTCATATGACGGTATAACGGCTTTGATTTGCGCATCTTCTCAAGAAATAGTAAAGCTCCTTGTTGATAATGGCGCCGACGTAAGCTCTCTTAAAAAAAATCATGGCGGTACAGCTTTGATGTATGCATCTGGAAATGGCCACAAAGAGGTAGTGGAGCTACTTTTGGATATGGGTACTGATGCTAATTTTGCAACTAGTATAGGCTTTACAGCTTTGATGTCTGCATCTAGTAGAGGCCATAAAGATGTGGTCCAACTATTGCTTCGTTATGGTGCTGATGTTAATGCAAAAGATCACTATCGCTGTACAGCTGTGACGTATGCAGATAGAAGTGGCCATGTAGAGATAGTAAAGCTACTTAGGGGCGAAGGAGATAGCAAAGATTCTTACTAAAGGCTATAAATTGTAGAAATCTGTCATGCGATTGCTTGGTTATTTGAAGAATACTCACTAGCTCTTGATTGTATAGAATTAGATATAGTATTGCTGTTTTATCACGAGACGTAACAATAAAGCTATTATCACTGCATATTGCTACTGAGTTTATTGTATGCACATGATTAGTTAATGCTTTTTAAATAAATTCCATAGACTACAGGATTTTAACAAGCCCTTCTTGAGAGCATCTTTAGCTTGCCGTGGCAAATACGATGGACAAGTCCATGCTATCTCTTTACCTTGGCTTACATAGTTGGCAAGCTTTTTACCCAAGGCAATAAATTCTTTATCTCTATGTATTATTGATTGTAGAAAAGGTTGATCCTTAGCCAAAGAAGCCCAATGATTGCAGACAAGCGATAATTGAGATAGCTGTTGAAACCTCTCTTTTGCTGTCTCTTGATTAGCTGCATAACCAAATATATGAAGAGCAAGCTCATCAGGCATGGTATCAAAATAACACGCGGAATTTTCTGCATGTGTTTCTTCCTCTTCAGATGCATCTATAAAGCAGACATTTAATTGCAATTGTTTGCAGCAGACATAGGACTATAATTTTATTCATGTCTTATTCCTTTTATTTTCTCTAAAATAGTTTCTAGTTCTTGGTTATGAAGTAGAGGATATATTATTGCGGTTTTATCCCCAGGGGAAGTAATGATAAAGCAATTATCACTACTTATTGCTACTGAGGTTATGTCATCTATATGCCCTTTAAGAGTAGTAATACATTTGCCAGATTCAACATCCCAGATTTTTGCTGTTTTATCCCAAGAACCAGTAATAATAAGTCTATTATCACTGCTTATTGCTACTGAGTTTATCCACGCTGAATGACCTTCAAGAGTAACAATACAGTTGCCAGAAGAAACATCCCATATCTTTGCTGTGTCATCCCAAGAACCAGTAATGATAAAGCTGTTATCACTGCTTATTGCTACTGAGCTTATTACAAATCTGTGGCCTTCAAGAGTAACAATACAATTGCCAGAAGCAGCATCCCAAATTTTTGCTGTGTCATCAACAGATCCAGTAACTATAAATCTATTATTACTACTTATTGCTACTGAGTTGACCCAACCTTGATGGCCTGCAAGAGTAGCAATACACTTGCCAGAAGAAATATCCCATATCTTTGCTGTTTTATCTGAAGAACCTGTAACAATAAAGCTATTATCATTGCTTATTGCCACCGAATTTATATCATCTGCATGGCATTTAAAAGTAGCGATACACTTAGAATGAACATCCCATATCCTAGCGGTACCATCTTCAGATCCAGTGACGACAGAGCTATTATTATTGCTTATTGCTACTGAAGTTACCCGAGGATTATTGCCAGAGCCTGTATCGGAAAACCGGTCATCCTTGCGCAGTGTTTTTTGAAAGAAATTCCACACGACAGGTTTCTTTAACAACCCCATTTTGATAGCTTCTTTAGCTTGCTCTGGTAAATACGTTGGACAAGTCCATATTATCTTTTTGCCTTCGCTTACATCATCAGCAAGCATTTCGCCTAAAGCAATAAACTCTGCATCTGAATGTAGTATTGATTTTAGAAATCGCTGATCCTTTGCCAGTGCAGCCCATCTTTTATCGACAAGAAATAATTGAAATAGCTGTAGAAACCTGTTGTGCGCTGTTTCTTGATTAGCTGTATAATCGAATATGGGAAGAAGAAGCTCATCTGCCAGATTATCAAAATAACATAGAGAATTTTCTTCTGGTCCCGGTGCATTCATAGAGCAGAGGCTCAGTGTTATTGCCTGTAGTAGGCACAGTACTATAACTTTATTCATGTTTTACTTCTTTTATTTTTTCTAAAATATTTTCTAATTCTTGGTTATGAAGTATTGGATATATTAGTAATCTGTCATTAAAAGATCTTATAATGATAAAGCTATTATCACTGCCAATTGTTACTGAGGTTATGCCACGTTTATAGCTTTCAAGAGTAGTGATACAATTGCCAGATTGAACATCCCATATTTTTGCTGTTTTATCGTCAGATCCTGTAACGATAAAGCTATTATCACTACTTACTGCTACTGATGTTATAGAACGATTATGGCCTTCAAGAGTGGTGATACAATTGCCAGATTGAACATCCCATATTTTTGCTGTTTTATCTTCAGATCCTGTAACAATAAAGCTATTATCACTGCTTATCGCAACTGAGTTTGTCGCTGTTGTATGGCCTTCAAGCGTAGTAATATAATTCCCAGACTGGGCATCCCAGATCTTTGCTGTTCCATCGTAAGACCCGGTAACGATAAAGCTATTATCACTGCTTATCGCAACTGAGTTTATCCCTTCTGTATAGCCTTCAAGTGTAGTAATACATTTGCCAGATTGAACATCCCATATCTTTGCTGTTTTATCATCAGAACCAGTAACCATAAAGCTATTGTCACTGCTTATAGCTACTGATTTTATCCATCCCGTATGGCCTTCAAGAGTAGTAATACAATTGCAAGATCGAACATCCCATATTTTTGCTGTTTTATCATAAGACCCAGTAACAATAAAAGCACTATTATTACTTATTGCTACTGATAATATTGGTCTTTGATGACATTCAAGAGTGGTGACACAATTTCCAGAAGGAATATCCCAGATCTTCGCTATGCCAGAACTAGACCCAGTAACTATAAAACTATTATTATTGCTTGTTGCTACTGAGATTATTGGAGAGGTATTCTCGCCCAGTGTTGTTTTAAACAAATTCAATAGAGCAGGGGTTTTTAACAATCCCATCTTGATAGCTTCTTTAGCAGATAGTGGCAAATAATCTGGACAAGTCCATGCTATCTCTTTACCTTCGCTTACCTCATTGGCAAGCTTTTCACCTAAGGCAATAAATTCTTTATCTGTATCTGTAGGGGTTATTGATTTTAAAAAATGTCGATCCATAGCCAAAGAAGCCCACTTCTTATCGACAAGCGATAATTGACCTAGTTGTAGAAACCTGTCTTTTACCGTCTCTTGATTAGCCGTATAACCAAATATATCAAGAATAAGCTCTTCCGGCATAGTATCAAAATGACATACAAAAACATCTTTTGATTGCTTTAATGCTTCTTGCTCTAGCTCTGGTGCATCCATAGAGCAAAGGTTAAAGGCTATTGCCTGTAGTAGGCATAGTATTTTAATCTTATTCATGCCTTATTCCCTTTAATTTCTCTAAAATAGCTGTTTAGTTCTTTGTTATGAAGTAGTGGATATAGTATAAAAGTACTCATCATAAGAGCCAGTAACAATAAAGTTATTATCACTGCTTATTACTACTGATTTTATCCAACGTATGGCCTTCAAGAGTAGTAATCCAATTGCCAGATTCAACCTCCCCATATCTTTGTTGTTGTATCTGGAGAGCCAGTAATGATAAAGCTATCATCACTGCTTATTGCTACTGATCTTATGCTGCTTTTATGACCTTTAAGAGTTGTAATACATTTGCTAGATGCAATATCCCAGATCTTTGCTGTTTTATCATGAGATACAGTAACAATAAAGCTATTATTACTGCTTATTGCTACTGAGTTTATTGTATCCCGCATGACCAGTCAATGCTTTTTAAATAAATTCCATAGACTACAGGATTTTAACAATCCCATCTTGATAGCTTCTTTAGCAGATAAATGGCAAACACTTTAGACAAACCCATGCTATCTCTTTACCTTGGCTTAGTAGTTGGCAAGCTTTTCACCTAAGGCAATAAATTCTTTATCTGTATCTTTACGAGTTATTGATTGTAAGAAAGGTTGATCCTTTGCCAAAGCAGCCCGTTGACTTTGGATAAGCGATAATTAAAGGACAGGTAAACCTCTAGTTTTACTAGTGTGATCATCAAGGCTTGGCCTTTAGATTTAGTAAAAAAAAGGTTGTCGTGTTAAGATTTTTTCGGCTTGTCGGTCGAAAAGGAAACAATAACATGACAACACAGTATCAAAGTTTAAGTCATTCAAAATGGGAATGCAAATATCATGGGTATTTGTGCCAAAGTATAGAAAAAAGCTCTTGGGAAAGCGAGAGATTTTTTAAAGAAGACATTTCGTGCATTGGTACGTCAAGAGGAGTGCGAAATAGTGGAAGGAGAGTATAGTTCAAGATCATGTACATATGATAATGAGTGTGCCACCAAAATATGCACTATCAGAGATAATAGGATATCTTAAGGGAAAAAGCGCTATAGCAATAGCAAGACAATTTAGTGGAAGAAAGCGAAATTTTAATGGAGAGAATTTTTGGGCTCGAGGTTATTCAGTTTCAACCATTGGTTATGAGTTAGAAAAAATTCATGCATATGTAAAGAATCAACTTGATGGCAACGGCTGTGATGAAGAAGGTGAATTTTAGTTTGGATGTAGAGGATAAATATTTAATGTAAAAAAAGAACCGACAAGCCTTTGGCAGTCCTTGGGACTGCTCCTAATCTTTAAGCCACCGGCATGCCCCGGTGAGTTATAACTGGCTCTATTCAATCTCAAAATGGGTCCCACAATTTCGGATTGTTGAAGGAAATCTTTTAGATATGGGACTTATTCTGAGACAGGCCTTGAAAATAAATACAAAGTCCATAATAATAGCTCCAAAACTCCCCAGGACTCTCTGCAAACACTTTTTGACCAGAAGAAGCAGTTGAAGTTTACTATTTTTTAGCTATAATCAAATTTATTATAGTACCACTGCCAACCCAAAAAAATGAGTCTCTACATGCGTATTTTGTTAACAGTATGTGCTTTACTCTTCGTATTTACCTCAAGCAATTCGCTTATTACCGAAATGTACACAATAAACTGCCTCAATGAAGAATTTTACGTACTCGGAGAACATCATGTGCAAAATATTATTGAGGATTCAGCTCAATTAGCCTCTCTGCTTAATATTCTCGAAAAAAGAGAACGAGAAAAAGATGAGCATGAGCCATGCCAACAGATTGATATATGTATTGAGCAAGCATTTGATCAATATGGCGGTTGTGCTACAGTTACCTCTTTTTTGCACAAAGAATTGCTCGAATCCAATTTAAAGCATACCTCGTGCCAGAACATAGAAGTGCGAATAAAAGGTGGTGCTGGCGTCGACATGCTTCGGCCAGACAATGATCCAACATTTTATTTTGATTTCGAATTCTCTCAAAATGGCGAAAAAGTCGACATGAAAACACTAACTTTTGACGAGGTACTCGAAGAGCAAGAAAAATTAGCAAAGAAAGTAATCGAATTACAAGAGCAAGAGCAATATTCTGAACCCACAATTTTCAAAGAGTATATGCAACGGGCCGATAGAAAGCGCAACCGACTTTTAGATGAACTCGCCCTTAAAAATATCAATACTTACGATAGTATACTCGAATCATCATTGCGATTATTTAAGGAAAATGTGGCCCCGGACTTTGATACTGTACGATTAAAACGCAATTGGAAATCATTAATGAGTAATCGCCATAAGTTGCAGCGTTTTGTATTTCAAATGTACGATCCAATCTTTGAACTGTCAATACTACAAAAACTTATGGCTTCACAAGCACAAAAAAAAGTTTTAGTTGCCGGCGCTTATCATGCAAGAAGTATTAAAAATCTCTTACTTGCAAAAGGATATACGCTTAAAAAGTCTGTACATAATGATGCTTATTACGGCATTGGTTATAGAGACCTCCAAGACATTATTTCTTTACCTAGATCTAATTTTTGCTATCTTTTTTGATTATTCTTTTATTTAGTAAATTTTTATAGCTATAAAAAAATTCTATTGCATTTTTCAATTGTAGTTCTATACACTTAATAATAGACAAATATAATAAAATTAAAATAAAAAAGAGGTAAAATTATGAAATTACAAATAATATCTTTGTGCGTGTCACTATTAGCTTTATCAAATTGTCAAGCCATGCAAGCCCCAGAACGGGTAGCTGAAAGACCAGCTATAGAACTGCAAAATGATACTCGTTATAATATTAGAGTCAATGAGAATTCTGATAAATTTGAAATAGCACCCGGTCAAAGACATACCCTTAAATCTGATTCTGAAACAGTAACCGTAAAGTATATGGGCTCACCCGATATAACAGCTACAACAATAGCCGTTAACACTATAAGATCTATTGCTCAAGAAAACAATGCTATTGTGCATATTGTCCCAAGTGGTTTATATGGTGTCGCACAAGGTCTAGTTGACTACAAACCAATAAAAAGGAGACCATCTGATATATCTGGTTCACGGTATACACATGGTTTAGGAGAATCAATATTCGGAATAGGCATAACACCTGCTGAAGCAAAAGCTTATAAATTACTTGGTGTTGAGCAAGAAGCAACCCCACGTCAAATTTTAGGTGTGAATGAAGGTGCATCTGCTTCTGACATAAAAGAAGCTTTTAAAAGACGATCTGCTGCTTTAAGCGAAATCCAACCTGATGACGTAAATAGGGCGTACATGCGGATTATCACTAATGCCTACCATGCATTGGGTGGTTGGTTTTAAGCAAACTTACAATTTAATTTTTGAGGACTCTCAAATCTGAGGGTCCTTTTGTGTAGCACCCAACTTAAAATGTCACCTTTCACACTTCACAAGAAATGTCCTGTTCTGAGCTTTCTACCTTAAACCTGGTGAGAAACGCTAGCTTGGGCAAAAAGTTTAAGCATAAACGGGGCCCTTGTATTTTCCGTCAGCTCATTTATCTTTAAGCAATCGGGCTAAGCAATGCAAAATACCAAACATGATTGATACGATTATTTTAACATTAAATAAAGAGATGTATCACATCAGTGATCCAGATAAATTTGAGCCATCAGCACGATGGGCTGAAAATGTTCATCCTGCAATGTTTGGTATTCAATCGAAGCAAAACCCTTCAAAAAAAGAATTGCTTGCCGGGATTTATAAACCACGTTTAACGCTTTCTTATCGCTTGAATTCTAAAGGTATACCAGATGTGATGCTCAAAATTGAGCTATCATTACCAAAGTTACTCTTTGGTAACAACTTTGATGAGCTTAAAGCAAAAGATTTTCCCTTGCTCATGAAAAAGCTCTCTGAGACCTTAAGGCAAATGGGAATAATCATTTCTGCTCTTAAACTATCACAAGCACCCATATCAGCCATTCACTATTCAAAAAATATCCCATTAACCGATGGCTCAACTCCCCATTACTACATTAACAAAATCAAAGAAGCTAATATAAAGTTATCTCTTGATGTAAATCAAACCGATTATCGTAATGATGGGCATAGCTATAAATGGCATTGTAATTCTTATGAAGTTGCATTTTACGATAAAATCAAAGATCTTGAAAAAGCAAAGAAAAGTAGTAAACGTGCTCTAGAAAAAGATAGCGCATTACAACTTACTATTTTTGATACCCTTGAAATAAGGAAAAAATTTGAAATCTTAAGACTTGAAGTCCGCTTAAATAAACGACAAAAAATCAAGCAGCTTTTTAAAGCGCTTGGGATTACATCAAATCTAACGCTTAAAAGTATTTTTAAGCCCACAATCGCAAAAAAGATTCTTTTACATTATCTTGACGAGCTCGAAAGCAAAAGACCTATTTTGCTTGATTACGGGGCAACAAATGATACGGCTTTACTTGTAGGCTTGGTTCTGAACAATTCTGAAATTGGACCAAAACAAATTTTCCAAATGTTTGGTTTAAAAAAAGCTCTTGAAACAATTAATATCCGTGAATTGAGGGTTATATTTGCCAATTATAGTGCAAGAAGCTGGTATCGACTCATGTCTGATGTAAATAAGTTAAAGCTTCCAATGAGTCAGACACCTTTTGGCATTATTCGTGAATGCCTTGTAAAATTTAAACCACTAGAACTAGCCAAATACCAATATTAGACTAACTATATTATTAAGAAAAAATTGGCTGATTATGCTAGAATTAGATCACTAATGATATCAATAATTAAAATTCTCTAACCTTAAGGCAGCTGAAAATGAAAGCCATTCTTATCGCGCGAGTAAGTACAGAAGAACAAAGAGAAGCAGGTAATTCTTTGCCCGCTCAAGTCATAAGACTTGAAAGGTACTGCCAAAGTAAAGACATTGCAATTATGCATACTTACAGTTTTGATGAAAGTGCTTATTCAAATGATCGCTCTGAGTTTGACCGTATCATTGATCTTATTTTAAATCAGAAAGAAAAAGTTATCGTTTGCTGCGATAAAGTTGACAGGCTCTCGCGAAACGTTTTCGATAAACGCATTGCTATACTTTACGAAAAAGCTTTAAGCGATCAAATCGAGCTGCATTTTGTATCAGATGGTCAGATAATCAATAGTCGTATCTCTGCAGTAGAAAAATTTCAATTCAGCATCAGCCTTGGCCTAGCAAAATATTACTCAGATGCTATTAGTGATAACGTAAAGCGAGCACAAGAACAAAAACTACGTAAAGGAGAATGGCTAGCAAAAGCTCCCTATGGCTATAAAAATATCAACAAGCAAGATGGTAATACCGATATAGTGGTAGATGAATATGGCTCAGAGATTATCAAAAGAGTTTTTGCACTCTATGCCACATCTGCCTACTCAATAGATCTACTTTGCAAAAAATTGAAGAACGAATTTAATATTAATTGGCCTAAGGGCTATCTAGCTAAGATTCTAAACAATCCCTTTTATTATGGAGTTATGATAGTAAAAGGCAAAGAATACCCTCACCGATATCCACCTATTATTACTCAAGCTCTTTTTGATCAAGTACACCAAGTAAAGAGCGAATTCAATAAAAAACCATTTAAATATGCAGGACTACCTTACATGTATAGAGGCCTTATCCGATGCGCCCATTGCGAGTGTGCTATAACACCGGAAAAGCACAAGGGGTTTGTTTATTATCATTGCACACAATATAAGGGTAAGCATGGAGCCAAATGGTTAAGAGAAGAAGAGATTACTAAGCAACTTGGGCAGGTTTTTAAAAATCTAGAAATACCTCGGAGTATATTGAGCCAAATGATTAATACCCTCGATGTACTACATCAAGGCAAAATTGATTTCCATAACAAAGAGTTTGATAAGCTTACCAGCGAGCAAAAAGTGCTTACTAAAATGATGGACAATCTTTACGTGGATAAACTCAAAGGGAGAATTACTGATAGCGAATATGACAGGTTTTACCAATCATTTAGAGATCAAACCGTTGATATTAATATCCGTCTTGACCAACTACAAGATGCTGAAGATAACTACTACTTAACTGCAAAACACGTGCTAGATCTAACAAACCGTGCTTATGATTTATTTCTTAGTTCTGAAGTTGAAGAAAAACGTCAATTACTTAAGCTCGTACTATCGAACTTGAGACTTGAAGATGAATATGTGCTCTACGACGTATTAAAGCCATTTGACTTGATCATAAATTGTTCTGATCGTCAATCATGGCGGGGCTGACGAGACTCGAACTCGCGACCTTCCGCGTGACAGGCGGACGCTCTAACCAACTGAGCTACAGCCCCATAAAACATGGCTCCTCGGACAGGACTCGAACCTGTGACCTAACGATTAACAGTCGTTTGCTCTACCAACTGAGCTACCGAGGAATAGCTTTTCAAGCGATTTAGACTGGTGGGCGGTGCAGGACTCGAACCTGCGACCCCCAGTTTGTAAGACTGATGCTCTACCAACTGAGCTAACCGCCCTTGTAGATCATGCAATTTGATGCAAACATTGCTTGAATCTTACCATTTATTATTTTAAAGTGTACGGAAAATTCAGAAAAATGTCAAAAATTTATTTCTAAAAAAGATTTGCTCAGTGGCTATACACACAGGTCAATATAGCTTACACTAGATAGTAAATTTCGCTCATAACCTGCAAAGTCAATATCCGGCTATAATCTATCGAGATTTTGACAGCTATGAGCACGGGTGTTATAACAAAGGGAATACTATGGCAAAAATGTTTGATTACGTGAAAAACTTATTCTGGTTGCTACTTATAGTCCAGTTTGTACCAGTCTTGATCAAAAACCTCCAGGTTCAACTGGCACCCTTGTGGGAAACAAAAAGCAAGGTAGGCTTAATAACTATAGATAGCGTTTTAACAGATTCAACCACCTATGTGCATCAGTTGCGCAAATTTTTTGAAGACAAAGAGATCAAGGCTATCATGCTTAAGATTGAATCACCCGGTGGAGCAGCTGGCACTTCGCAAGCAATCTTTAACGAGATCAAAGAATTGAAAAAAAATGTAAGCCCAAAATTTGTGTTAGCTCTGGTAGAAAATATAGCAGCATCAGGAGGCTATTACATTGCTTGCGCAGCAGATTACATAATCGCAACACCATCAGCATTTATAGGAAGCATAGGTGCTTATATACCACATCCTAATGTTCGAGAGTTTATTGAATACCATAAACTGAAATATGAGATAATTAAAACCGGTGCCTTTAAATCTGCTTCTAGTCCATTATTTGATTTAAGCGAACCAGAAAGAAACATGCTGCAAAGTTTAACCGATAATACGTATGAATTTTTTGTAAGAGATGTAGCCGAGCAACGGGCGAAGGCTAAATTGCCAGCCGATAGTAAAGAATGGGCAGATGGCAAGATCTTCACCGGCGATCAGGCATTAAAATTGGGCCTTATCGATAAGCTCGGATCATTATCAACCGCCATGGAAGTACTTAAAGAGCATGCTCCTATCGTTGGCAAAATCGACTGGGTTAAGCCACCTAAAAAGTATAGCTTATTGTCTGTACTATCAGGAGAAAATGACAAAGAAGACAATACATTGCTACATAAGTTGAGCAATGCGTTTTGCTCAGTTATTGAAAAGCGGTATAGCAGTCAATCAATTCAGGTATAGCTTTGTCACACAGATCAGCTCGGTAACCAAAACTACAAAAACTAAAGGCGCATGCTTTTTTGCTTGCGCCTTTTTTCTTGGCTTATGATACGCACATAGGGTTAATGCTTCTTTTTAGGTCCACTATAGAGCCTAATAGTTTGCCTATTAGTTGAGCCACGCATAAATACTATGCAAGATTTAGATGGCTTTTCAAACACTAAACATGATTGATCAGCCCTGAAAATACCACATTCATACCAGCCTAGATATTCCATGCCGGTTCGGTAGAGTGCGATACAATCCTCTTGCGTAAGCTCACAATCATAGCTTAAAACAATACTCAGCTCATCTTGCATATGTACTTTTAACAAGCCTTTATTAACGGGAAAAAAAATATCATACAGACGTGCTTCGTCAATACTAGCTGTATCATCACTCTCTAGTGGCATGACAATTGATTCGCACTTGTTCAAATCTTTCATAAAGCTTGGCGTTAGAGCGACCTTGGGTATGCAACCAGGAACAATAAGTAGAGATCCTATCAACACAAGAAAAAGAACAGAATTTTTATTCACTTTCTCGGCGTTTTTGCTCTTTTTCTGCTTTGGTAAACACTTTTTCTTGAACACGGGCTGCTTTTCCAATTCGATCTCTCATATAATAAAGCTTAGCACGACGAACTTTACCTTTGCGTAAAAACTTAATTGAATCTATCATCGGTGAATAATAGGGAAATATGCGCTCAACTGGAACGCCATTTGCACCAATACGTCTGACGGTAAAGGTACTTGAAATGCCATTATTATGCATCGCAATTACATCACCTTCAAAAAGCTGAAGACGTTCTTTGTCGCCTTCTTTAATACGCTGGGCAACGACAATTGCATCGCCAATAGAAAACTTTGGAAAACCACGATCTTCCATACCAATTAATAAAATTGTTTCTTTTGTATACTGTTTTGCTCTCATAATAAATTCCTTTACCTACAATGAGTTATTTTACGATTAATTCCAAGCCACCGGTCAAAAATAATTGCCGCAGCTGATCTAACTGAAAGGTGATTAAATGATGAAAACCCTTCAACAGGTGCTAAGAGATAATCACTTTTTTTGAGCACTGAATCTCCGAGGCCTCGAGCAGTGCCAAATATAATTGCTACTGGGCGTTTTTGAACCCAAATTTTTTCTTGATCATAATAGCTAATCAAAGGAAGCTGTTGATTAACCTGTGCACCTGTTGCTACTAAAATTGGTTTGCTCTGCTCAATTTTTTCAATCTCGTCAATTGCTTCTTCAAGGCTATCAACAACTTGTACGTTTGCAAGCGCTTCATGCCGGTGAACATTATATTCTATCCCTACATCGGCCTGCCAAAATGAAAGCAATTTAGCAATAATTTTCTTTTGGTCTTCAAGGGGCGTTATAATAAAGTACTTTTTAATACCAAACGTTTTAGCCGACCTTGCTATATCATGTATATCAAGTGAGGTTACTGAACTAGTGCCCTCAGTGCCATCAGGCAGCTTAACGTGATCATGCATAAGCACCGCATAGTGCGCGGGTATATATTCGGTTGCCAAAGCCTTATCTTCTGGTTGAACTACATGAGAGCGAAGCCAATCAAAGTGATGAATCACGGTATTTTCAGCTGCTTTAGCCTGCCGCCACTCTTGTATTTTCTCATGATTACCAGATCGAATAATGGCAGGCACCACTTCCCCTTTCCATTCTACTGGATTGGTATATTCTGGGTAATCAAGAAACGCTCCTGAAAACGATTCTTTTTCAACTGATTCTTGCTTGCCAATAACACCAGGCATCAATCTAAGCATGCTTTCGATCAATACCATAGCAGGCAAATCACCGCCCATGAGCACAAAGTCTCCAATAGAAAGCAAAGAATCAGCATAATAATGTTCAACCCTTACATCCATACCTTCATAGCGAGCTGGCACTAACAGCATGTGTTTTTTTTGAGCGACTGCTAGCATAAGACAGCGTAATAGCTCTTGATCTAGCTTCTTTCCCTGAGGAGAAAAAAAGATCTTATAAGCTGGCCCTCGTTCTGCTTCTGTTTTTTCTATCGCAGCCTCTATTACTTCTGGCCGAAGAAGCATGCCTGCTCCAGGGCCAAACGTAGGACTATCTATTCTTTTTTTCTCACTAACGAACTCTAATAAGCTAATAAGACTTGTGTCTACAATACCTTGCTTATGAGCGCGGTCAATTAAACTCGTTTCTAAAAATGGATGATAGAGCGAAGGAAACAGGGTAACAATCGAAATTTTCATCAGCTACGCTATAATATCCACGACAATGTCTCTGGTTACCTTAGGATCAACTGCCTGCAATAATGAACGTAAAGCTTTGAAAGTTCTCCCTTCTCTGCCTATAACTTTTGCAATATCTTGAGCAGAAACCCTTATTTCCATAATTGTCTTAGTTGGAGATTCAATTTCGACTATCTTTACTTGCTCTGGCTTATCAACGAGTTTCATAACAAAATGTTCAATAAGTTGTTTAACCATGAAAACAATTCTCACTTATTTAGGTCGTTGTGCTCGTTTTTTTGTACAGTCTTTGCAGCTTTTTCACGGCATCAGAAACTATGGCACCCTGAGCAACCCATGCTTTGATACGCTCATCATGAAACTGAATAATCTCACCTTTAAGGGGATTATAAGTTCCTAAAATTTCTAATGATTCCCCATCTCTTTTTTTTCTTGAATCGATTGCAACAATTCGATAAAAAGGAGCGTGAGTTTTGCCTATGCGAGAAAGTCGTATTTTTACCGACATGTATATCCTTTCAACTTAGTATTTATTATTTTCTCTATTCTAGAAGCCTTTAAATCTTCCCATTTTCTTAAATGCTTTCATAACGTGCTTACTTTGCTCAAATCTATCAAGCAAAACATTAATATCTCCAATGGCGACACCCGCACCTTGTGCTACACGTTTTTTGCGCGAAGCATCAAGAAGCTTAGGATATATTCGTTCTTTATGATTCATAGAATTAATAATAGCTTTAAATTTTTTAATCTCAACTTCTCCCTTTTGTGCCATTTCAGGAGAAATAGAAAGCCCTCCAGCATTGGGCAAATACTTAACAATCGAAGTCAGTGAACCTAGCTTGCTCATCATATCAAGCTGTTGAGCAAAGTCTTCCAAAGTCACTGTTCCCTGGGTCATGGACTTATAGATGGCATCTTGTTCGCTTTGCTTAATCTTCTCCTGAGCCTTCTCGAGCAAACTTAGCATATCGCCCATGCCAATAATTCGATTGGCAATGCGCTCAGGCCTGAATGGTTCTAGATCTTGAATTTTTTCACCAACAGCCGCAAAGAGAATCGGCTTTTTTACCACATATTTAAAGGCAAAAGCTACACCAGCACGGGTGTCACTATCCATTTTGGTCAAGATGATTCCGGTAATGCCGAGCGCCCGGTCAAATGCTTGAGCCATAGTAATAGATTCTTGGCCGCTCATTGCATCTATTATCAATAATGTATACTTCGGTTTTAGCTTATGAGCAATATGTTGTAATTCCTCTATCATAGCTGTATCAACATGCAAGCGTCCGGCTGTATCTAAAAATATCAGATCATATCGCTCCTTTTGTGCATATTTAAGGATATCTTCAGCTGCCGTCACAGGATTTGTAAGAGGCGATCGGTAAAAGCTAATTTTTGCTTGTTCCGCTAATATCTCAAGCTGATCTAAAGCAGCTGGTCGATAAAAATCTACTGAAGCGACTAAAATTTGACGTGTCTTACCCCGTGCTTCTGCTTGGCTTTTGGCATAATGCGCAAGCTTAGCAATAGTGGTTGTTTTACCGGCACCTTGCAGACCAACCATCATAACAACAGAAGGTATCTGAAAAGAAAATTGCAGCTGGTCATCCTTGCCGCCTAAAAATTGCACTATATT
This sequence comes from uncultured bacterium, assembly GCA_963706585.1. Taxonomy (GTDB): domain Bacteria; phylum Babelota; class Babeliae; order Babelales; family Babelaceae; genus MFD02248-292. The sequence continues at coordinate 595,138 of OY970169.1, read as the reverse complement.
TTCGTGTACAATTTTCATAAGCAGCTCACCAGGCTTGAGCGATGCAAATATCTTTTTTCCTATGACATCTTGCTTAACCTGATTAATAAATTTCTCAACAACATCGTAGGGCACATCAGCCTCGAGCAACACATCGCGCACGGAAGTAATTGCCTCATCGATATTTTTTTCACTCAGCCTGTGTTGGCCAGTTATATTAGAAAAGAGAGAAGAAAATTTTTTTGATAAAAAATCGAACATAGCTTTGATTAATTCAAGTAAGAATATATACTAATAGGAAACATACTTATAGTATACACTATTTCACTACTTTCAGCAACTTAGGCGAGGATTTGACCCGATAGTATCTTTTAACCTGGGTTAGCTGCTTAAGCACTTCAAGGAATTCATGAAAAGAATAGAAACAGAGACGCTGGTACATCCGAAAACGCTACTTGTGGGTATCCAGGCTCCTTACAATACCATTACGAGCATTGACTCCTATTTTAAAGAATTCATCAATTTGGTAGAGTCCAATGGCATAGCCTATGATGAAACACTTTTTTTTAAACTTCGCTCTATTGATCCCGGTTATTTTATTACTGCAGGAAAATTAGAAGAGCTAACAAAGCTTTGTAAAGAGCATGAAATACAAGAGGTCATTTTTTCAGAGCCGCTATCGGCTCAACAAGAGCGGAATTTAAGCGATGTACTTCGGGCAAGAGTTTTTGATCGCACTCAACTCATTTTAGAAATTTTTGAAAAAGGAGCAGTTTCTGCCGAAGGCAAGATTCAGGTAGATCTAGCTATGCTTGCTCACCGCAAATCTCGCGTTTCAGGTCATGGAAAACTCATGTCGCAGCAAGCAGGCCGCATCGGCACCAGAGGCCCAGGTGAAACTGCGAAAGAAAAAGAGCTACAACATATTGAACGCTCTATGAATAAGCTCAAAAAAGAGCTACAACAGCTAGAACGAACCCGCCAAACACAACGCAAGCGAAGGCTTGAAAGTGGGGTTCCCAATATTTGCTTAATTGGCTACACCAACGCTGGGAAATCAACAATTTTAAATGCACTTACCAAAAGCCAAGTGCTTGCTGAGAATAAGCTCTTTGCTACCCTTGACACGACCACCCGTGAGCTCTATATCAACAGCAAAAAAGTTGGAGTTATTTCCGATACGGTAGGATTTATTCAGCAATTACCCCATAATTTAATCGAAGCCTTTAAGTCAACGCTCACTGAACTGCGCTATGCAGATCTTCTTTTACAGGTAGTCGATCTTTCTGATCCTAATTGGCAATCTCATATTATGGTTGTCAACGAAATACTTAAGGAATTAGAAGTAGATAAGCCTATGCTCTATGTTTTTAACAAAATTGACACTATAGAAAACCTTCAAACACTTGAATGGGCGATCAACAAGTATCAGCCTCATGTTCTAGTCAGTGCATTATCCAAAAAAACACTGGAGCCATTGTTAGATTACCTAGCCGGTTGGCATATCGCCTAAAGATTCTTTTATAGTTTATGGATTAGGTCGCTTATTTCTTTTGACGGATGCCTATGCTTGCTGCGCCGGGCATTCCAATGCTTTTGTTTGTCATTAAAAAGATGCCAAAAATGCTCACTTGCACCACCGGCATAATCAAAAATTTGACCACCATACTTACTATCTTTGGCGGGCTTAACATCGCCCAAAACACTGCCCGGTACTGTCGAAGCCTTACGCCAATAAAAGAGTCCCTTTGGAAGTTCACGAATGCAGCCATTAGTATCATGACCAATATATCGAATGCTGTAATCCTTGGGCTGGAAATTTTTCCGGGTAAATGATTTACCTATGAGCTTAATCCAGACTTGCCCTTCGCCGGGCACTTGCAGCCAGCCAGTCACTGCCCCTTGTACTTCTCCAGGAATTCTTTCAAAGTAAGGACTCAGCGCTCTTGGAATATAAATGTTAGTTTCTTGGCTCTTTTTTTGCATAGCAACAGCTGTTTCTAAGGTAAAAGCAACCATTGCAATTACTAAGACAAGAGCTCGCCTGTTTACATTCAACAAAAAGTTACTAGATTTCATAGTCATCTCCCGATCATAATCTCAAAAGGATTAATTTGCTTATTTATAATAATATTATTATAATCTAAAACTCAATTGTCTGAGTGAGTATTTTTTATCTTTTTGATTCTTTTGGTTGTATTGTAAGTTCGTAACCAACTACATCAAAAACTTTGGAAACTGAATCCATTGTAACATTACGCTTACCACTTCTAAGTCCTTGCACTATAGTTGGCGAAACTCCAGCAGCTGCAGCAAGTTCCCGCACTGAGATATCATCGTTTTTCATTATGGCTTGAAGCAATTCAGAAAGAATTAACTCTTGATATCCAGAATCAAACTCTTTTTTCCGCTCTTTGCTTAAGGAATTTACATATTCATCGTAAGTACTTTGCGCTTTCTTTGCCATGCTAATGCCTCCTATTTAAATAATTATTCATATGCCTTAAGGCCCTAGATTTTTCTCTTGAAGGCAATTTTTCCGTTTTCTTCTCAAAACCATTAGTTACAATAATTTTGGCTCCAGTATAGAAGAAGCAAAGAAACCGATCAGGTGTTGGTTTAAAAGCGTAAATTTGGTTACCTTCATTGCGAAACTTTTCTTCAGAAATGATCTTGCCAAAATCACCCATTACTCTAAAAAGATGTAATATTTTATCTTTTCTCCTATCTGTCAAACTCAAAAAATATTCTAATGCTTCGCTCTTGTCACGATCATCATAGTACCACTCAATAGTAAACTTTCTACCCTTATATGCTGTTTTATCTATCATGTACTTAATTCCTACACTTTAAGATTATATAGTATATAGTATCATTATAATGTCACAAAGTCAAGATGCCGAATAACGAAATCATCAGCTCGGAGTGCATTGGTAAATAAGTGGGATAACATAACATAATCAAGTTGCTATTCATGTCATATGCTATATACTTTACTCCAAAGACATATTTCAGCAGCACTTCATAGCTATCCCCTACCATGCACTATGACTTTGATCAGTTTTTTTCTCAAGCACTCAATGTTCCACAACAAAAAGTAGTCTCACCCTTGAATGGCGTTTTATTAGTTTGTGCTGGTGCTGGTTCAGGCAAAACACGAGTCATTACCGCTCGCATGGCCTATCTGATGGTAAAGCATGATGTTCAAGCAGAGAGCATACTAGCACTTACGTTTACCAATAAGGCTGCTCGTGAGATGAAAGAGCGCATTATCTCCTTTTTGCCGGAATATATGTCCGCTCCTTGGGTTGGCACATTCCATTCCTATTGCTTACGTTTACTCAAAAGCAATGCTCATTTTTTAGGGTTTAACAATTTTTCACTTCTTGATGACAGCGATCAAGAAAAGCTCTTAAAAAACCTCATAGCAAAATATAGCCTGGCTAAAAATGTTTCGCTCAAGACGGTTAAATCGTATATTTCCCGGCTAAAAAATGAAGCAATAACAACTCATGAACGAGAAGAACTCTATGGGCATAATCAACTATTAAGAGATCTTTACTTTGCCTATGAGCAAGAAAAAACCAATGCTCATTGTTTAGACTTTGACGATTTATTATCAAAAACTCTTGAGCTTTTTACAAATAATCCAAGCGTAAAGCAAAGGTTTCAGCAAAAAGTGCGTCATGTTTTAGTAGATGAATATCAGGACACCAATCGGGTACAGCATGCCTTACTTAAAGCAATGACGTGTGAAGATAAAAACAGCTTTGCACTGGACTCACTATGCGTAGTTGGCGATGAAGATCAATCCATCTATTCGTGGCGTGGTGCAACGGTAACCAACATCATGAACTTCAACAAAGATTTTCCTGAAACAATGTTTGTAACCATTGAGCAAAATTATCGCTCAGTGCAACCCATTTTATCACTTGCCAACATTATTATTAAGCATAATAGCTGTCGAAATAACAAAAACCTTTGGTCTGATAAAAAAGCACATGATAGAGTGCGTGTATTATCCTGCATGTCGAGCTATCAAGAAGGTGAAGCTCTTGCTCTCTTTCTTAAAAGCAAGAATCGGGAATTGAAATCGAGCTCATGTGCAGTATTATACCGCTCTCATTTTCAATCTCGTTCACTTGAAGAAGCTCTCATACGACATGGCATTCCCTATAGCATCATTGGTGGCATTCAATTCTACGACCGGCTTGAAATTAAGGATCTACTTGCCTATATGCGCTTAGTTGCCAACCCGCACGATAGGATTGCATTTTCTCGCATTATTAATACTCCTTCTCGCGGATTAGGTGATAAGTTTGAAGAGCTCTTTTATTCTCACTGGGAACAACAACCATTTTTAACTTTTAAGGGGGTAGCTGATCTCCTTTTAAGCTCTGGCGCTCTGAAAAAAGCAAAACAAGACGCTTTAGCAACATTTTTAAGCATTTTTGCCCAGATGTCTACAAACCATAAGCCAAGCAAGGTCCTCAATACCATATTGGTAAAAACGGCCTACTTTGATTACCTTAAAGAATCATTCGATCCAGAAGAAGCGACCGCTAAAAAAGAAAACGTAAAAGAACTTATCAATGGCATCACTTACTTTGAAGAACAATACGAGAACGCAACACTTGACCTATTCTTGCAGGAAGTTGCATTACTTCAAGAACATATGAATCGACCTGCACAAGAGCAGGATAATGTAAAGCTTATGACCTTTCATGCCGCAAAGGGGCTCGAATTTGATACCGTAATGCTGGCTGGCATTGAAGAAAGCATTTTACCGAGTGCCCATGCAACCTACACTCCTGAATCATTAGAAGAAGAACGACGCCTCTTATACGTAGGTATTACTCGAGCACGTGAACGATTACTTATCAGCTATACTCGCTATCGCTACACCTATGGCAATATGACCGATCAGCAACCATCCCGGTTTATTGCGGAGCTTCCAGAAGAGCATGTAGAATATGCTCACTGCTCTTTATGGAGACCTGATCAGTTTGCCCATTATTTTAACGACTGGCTCTCCCCTCATAACCAGCAATCTGCTCAAAAGCAATACAAAGCAGCTACTCTAGAAGGCGCTGATCATGAATGGCACTGTCAGCAACAGGTTCAACACAAATCATTTGGCGCAGGCACAATCGAAAAAGTTGAACAAAAAAGTGAAGGCAAAGTGTACCTCACCATTCGTTTTAAGCAAACTACTAAAAAAATTGATTCGCAATTTGTTCAAGCAGTCTAGAATAGAGCTTTATACGCAATAAGTAAAAAATGTCAGGATTGGAGCATTGCTCTTTGAGCCTAGAATAAAAATTTTGCTTTAAAAATTGATTACTTATTTAGAAAATATCTTAAAGAACTGCTCCGTCTGATAATGAGCAAAAAGCATCCATCTAGAGCAAAAATATAGCCAATATTTTATAACCTTTATTCCTATTAATTTTTACTTGAAATTATTATCTTTAATGTGTTATTCTATATAAATAAGCAACTTCTAATCGACTATTGAAGGGCCAGTAATGAATACCGTAATCATCAGTTTGCTCATTATTACTCTCTCGTCATCGCTAGTGAGCATGGAAGCACCAGAACAAGAAGAGGCCCAGCCTCTTGCAACTTTAGCAGGACTGCCTGATGAGCTTAAAGTGCACATACAACTAAAAACCAAAGGAGATATATGATGAAAGCATTATTATGGAGCTCACTAGTTATGGCAAATGCCATGATTTTTAGCAGTGAACTTGCTCATAAAAAGCCACTTGAAGGTGTAAAGGTTGCCATTCTAGTTGCCAACGGTTTCGAGCAAGCGGAAATGACCGAACCTCGAAAGGCGCTGGACCAAGCAGGTGCTAAAACCTACTTAATTTCACCTACACGATACAGAGTTAGGTCATGGCATGATAGCAAGTGGAGCAAAAAATATAAGGTAGATGTACCACTTGATGAAGCAAGTGCTGATCATTACGATGCATTACTTTTGCCTGGTGGTGTTATTAACCCAGACATTTTACGCTTAAGTCCAAAGGCTATCGTCTTTATTAACAGTTTTGTGGTCAACAATAAGCCTATAGCAGCTATTTGCCATGGTCCATGGACCCTTATTAATGCCGATGGCGTTAAAGGACATACTATGACCTCCTGGCCATCGCTTAAGGTTGATCTCACTAATGCCGGAGCGAATTGGATTGATCAGCCAGTTGTTAAAGATGGGCTCTTAGTAACAAGCCGTAAACCCGCAGATATTCCTGAATTTAACAAAGCTATGATCGAACTATTTGCTGAGTCACATAACAAAAAATAACATTATGTTTTAAGTTATTGGGCATGAACTAGTCTTCATCCAGGGAAATTGGTGGAACTGGTGATTTCAGCATTAGCTCAAAAGGGTTGATTTTAGCTGGAATCAATGCTGCCAATGGTTTACCGTTGCTTGATAAAAGTTGCTCAGGATCTGTTATAAGCTTTTCCATATCAGTGTTAGCATTTATAACAATATCCTTGCCCATAACTTTGCCATTAGCAAGGGTAATGCCATCACCCGGAAGGATGTAGTAACCGTTTTTTGCCAATACTATTTGGTAAGGTTTACCTGCTACTTTAAGCTCCTCTTTTAAGTAAGGACCGTGCCAATGTTCAGGATGCTCAAGATGCATTGACCCAACGTTCGATCCGATAAATGAGCCAACATTTAAAAAATTGATGGCATTTTTTTCCTGATCAAAACCAGTTATCGTACAATTTTTATTAATGAGGGTAAAGACATTTTTTAGTTGCTCAACATGAGCCGCAATTGCTTGATCATGGGGCTTAAGATTGTAGTAAAAATAACGAATGGTAATAGCAACTAAAATGCTACTGATTGCAACCCCAAAAATGATAGGCCAAAAATAACTTTTTTTGCCTGTTGGGTGATAATGACCGCGATGTTTCATAAAACTCCTCATTGCACAGTGGGCCATCTATTTTCTTTGCTCTATTCTTACACTACTTTTAGCAGCAAAAAAAATAAAGAGTTTACTAGAAATAGTCCAGCCGAAGAGCGGTCCTTATATGATGCATCGTTTGAGCAGCCATTTCACGAGCATGAGCTGTGCCTTCTCGCAAAATATGGATAACATAACCCGGATCTTTTTCAAATTCTCGCCGACGCTCTCGTATAGGGCGTATAAAATTTTCTAATACTTCCAGAAGCCTTTTCTTCACCGTACTATCACCTAATCCGCCTCGCTGATAATGCTCTTTTAATGCTTGGACTTCCATTGGATCAGGATCAAATGCATCCAGATAGGCAAAGACGGGATTTCCCTCAACTTTTCCTGGATCACTCACCCGTAAATGAGTTGGGTCGGTATACATATTTTTTACTTTTTGCGCCAGCACTTCATCTGAATCAGAAAGATAAATAGCATTGCCAAGCGATTTTCCCATTTTAGCTTGTCCATCCGTTCCAGGCAAACGAGCAATCTTAGGCACTATTGCTTCCACTTCAATGAGAACGTCAGTTTTGTAAATCCGATTAAAAGCCCTGACCAGTTCATTCGTTTGCTCAATCATTGGCAGCTGATCTTCTCCTACCGGCACATAACGAGCTCTGAATATAGTGATATCGGCAGCTTGACTTACCGGATACACTAAAAAACCTGCCGGAATGTTTTCCCCATATCCTTTTTGTTGAATTTCAGATTTGACCGTTGGATTACGACGTAATCTGTTTACGGTAACTAAATTGAGGTAAAAAATCGTAAGCTCGGCTATTTCAGGAATAAGTGACTGAATAAAGATTGTTGTTTTGCATGGATCAATGCCAACGGCCAAATAATCAAAAGCTACCTGAAGGATATTATCACGAATTTTAGCCGGATTTTCAGCATTATCAGTAAGAGCTTGAACATCGGCAATCATTACAAACTGCTTGTACTGTTCTTGCAACAAGAGCCGATTAGCAAGAGAACCTACAAAATGGCCAAGGTGCAACGGCCCTGTTGGGCGGTCCCCGGTTAAAACGATTGCATTTTCCTGAGTCATGGTTTTTCCTACTGCCGCGTTGTATCTTTCTTTAATCTTAAGTGTGTACAATTTCCACGATTTTGTCTAAAGTAAGATAAACCATTTGGAGCTACATGTATTCATTATCATCATTCAAAGCTTTTCTCATTCATGTTCTAGGTATTGGAAGCTGCCAAGATTTGTTAGAAATTATATTTTTAGCAATGTTGTTCTATTATTTTTTGTTATGGCTCAAGAAAGACACCCAAACAAATTTAACCTATGGCTTTTATTGTTATTGTCTGGCTGCTTTTATGAGTTATTATGGACAACTACACACTCTTAGTTTTCTTTTGTTCAGTTGTGCACCAGTCATACTGATGCTCTTCATTATGCTCCATCAAGAAAAGTTGCAAAAAAATTTTGTAACACTCAGAAGGATCGCCTATGATCAACAGAATATGTATTGGTTTGAGGAATTTGCAAGCTCTTGTTTACATGCTTTGAACAATAATAAAGAGCTCGTATGTATTCTTGAAAAACATGATAGCATTAAAAACCTCTTGTATGCGCCCTGTATTTTTCATGCTGATTTTAAGAAAGACATTTTTGAAATCCTACTGGAAAAGCACGTCCAAAGTAACGAATCAATGATTTGGATAAATTCTGAGGGCAAGCTCGTAGCTATTAACACCAGATGGCACATTAATATCGATGAAGAATGGATTTCTCATGAAGCCCGCAGCCTACATAAATGGAAACAAGATGGACTTTTTATTACGTCAAAAACTGATGCAATAATCTTTAAAATCTCGCCGTCAACGCGAACTTTTGACATTATAATGCAAGGAAAATTGATAGAAACAATTACTCCTCAGGAGGCATTTTCCTTATTCCAGCATTCATTAGGCGCTATCAAAGAAAAATCACCTACGATCCATTACAAGCAAGAGCCAAAAGGAATCGATTATGAATGTAAGCCTTAAACAAGCATTACTAGGAAATAGCTTTTTAAAGGCAAGCTCATTGCTGATCGCTTATATTTTTTGGTCAATCCTTGGCGAAGGTCATCCGAGCAGTATATGGATAACCGTGCCTCTCTGTTTTTATAATACGAGCAAAAATAAGAAAATTACCGCACCAGAAACAATTGCCATTCAATTAAAAGGCAAGCGTTCAGCTTTATATGCACTCGATTGGCCTTCATTAGCAGTTCATATCGATGTTCATTCTCTTAAAGAAGGGCCTAATAGTTATACATTAACAAGCAGTAACGTTTTGTTACCCAACTCACTTGTATTAGCAAACTATAGGCCAAGCAATGTAGTAATTGTTATTTCAACAGTGGATGGCGCGTGAGCATTTTTGGCACCGATGGGATTCGTAATCAAGTAGGTATATATCCATTTACTCCCGAAAGCTTAATTAAGCTGGGTTACGGCATAGGCAAATGGGCCTATGGCCGCTATGGCAAAGCGCCAATCTTCTTGCTTGCTCATGACACTCGACTTTCGTGCTCATGGATAAAAGCAGCCCTTAAAACCGGTTTATTAATGCATCCTTCCACATTGTTTGACGCACAAGTATTGCCAACACCAGCACTTTTTCACCTAATGAAAGGCTCAGAATACTCAGTTGGTATAGTTATCTCCGCTTCGCATAATCCGTACACTGACAATGGCATAAAGTTAATCACTGCTGAAGGTACAAAATTATCTGAAAGCGATGAAGTATCCATTGAACAGTTCATGAGTGCATATAGCAGCGAGCTTATTTCCTACCAAGAGCTTGGTATAGAGCAGCAAGTGGCAGATGCCCAAGAAATCTACCAGCAAAAGCTCGTAGCTTTGGCAGAGCCACAATATCTTTCAGGTATAAAGATTGTACTCGATTGTGCGCATGGAGCCACCTATCAAGTTGCTCCTGCAATTTTTAAAGCGCTTGGCGCGCAAATACTCACCATCGGCTGCGATCCCAATGGGAAAAATATCAACGATCACTGTGGAGCTCTCTACCCTCAAGAACTCCAGCAAGCAGTTATAGAAAATAAAGCTGATATAGGATTTGCCTTTGATGGCGATGGCGATCGATTAATAGCAGTTAATCGCTTAGGCCAGATAAAAGATGGTGATGACCTTCTTGCCATGTTAAGCAATCACCCAGCATATTCCCACTTGTCTACTCTTGTGGGCACTCAAATGAGCAACCAGGGTTTAGAAGTTTACCTGGCCCAAAGAAACAAACAATTAGTAAGAACTGCTGTAGGCGATAAATATGTAGCGCAAGCATTACTAGATAAGCAGACACTATTAGGTGGTGAGCAGTCCGGTCATATTATTTTGCATGATCACATAAGAACAGGCGATGGCATATTGGTGGCACTTAAAATTATCGAAACAATACTGATCACAAATAACTGGGACATGCATAGCTTTACCAAATTCCCTCAGGTCTTATTAAATGTGCCAATCCGATCAAAAAAGGATTTATCACAAGGAGCTCTCGCCGACGTTATTCTTGAAAGCCGAGAGCGTTTGGTGCCGGGCAGACTTTTGGTGCGCTATTCAGGAACTGAAAACTATTTGCGTATTATGGCTGAAGCTTCAAGCCAAGAGATTGCGCTTTCAATAAGCAATGACCTTGCTCAAAAGTTATACGCAAAATTGCAATAGTTCCTGAACTTTGACAGTTAATGTTGTTTCTCTTTTATCATTGTATCTATAGGATAGTTATTTCTGACATTTTTCCATTGCTCATAGGTAATAAGCCGCCCAATCGACTGAGTCGCTAGATTTGCCAACGGCTTTATCTCTAACTCTAGCATAAAAATCATCACCACAATGAGTTGGCGTAGCGTTTCCCTTTGGTTGATATCATTTTTTGCAGACTGTTCCAGAATAGAATAGATTAAGGCGTCAAGGCTTTGTTTTCAGTTGAAGCTCAATGTGCTAGCTTCTGGTAAAGGTTGGCATGTTGGGCCAACATGATAGAATCTTGAAAATCGCTCAAATTCTCTTGGTACTTCTGAAATCGAGAGTATAAATCCTTATTCATGGTTAATTCAAGCATGCCTTCGCTCAAGCCCTGCCAATTTTTTGGGGTATATAAAAAACCATTACAGCCATGAATAACCACATCTTTAATGCCACCAGTGTCATAACACAGGATAGGCATCTTCAAAAGGCGAGCCTCTATAATCGAACAAGGCAAGCCTTCCCAGAGAGAGCTTAGCGTAAATGTGTGCCATGATGCCAATAAGGGCTGTACTTGTTCTTGCCAGCCATGCAGTATAACCGCTTGTTCTAGCTCATGCTGCCGTATCCATTTTTCAATAGTCACTCGTTGTATACCATCTCCTATAATTTCAAGCTGTGTTTGAGGATTAATATGATGCACTACGGCAAAGGCTTTCAAAAGGTCGATGATATTTTTCTGTGGCTTAAAGCAAGATATAGAACCAAAAATGAAAGATTGGCCTTTTAGCGGGAAGCTCAACGGTTTGAAATGAGGTACCTCAAAGTTTTTCCAATTAACTGCCGCTCGAATAACTGAATATTTGTTTTTAAAGCCGGGAAATAATCGTATACCCGTTTTAACATCTGCTGTTGAAACGCAAACGTAATGGCTGGTAATAAAGCTTGTTATAAGCTCAAGCAAGTATATAAGCAACCAGGTTATAGTAGACTGATACTTATGGAAGCTATAGCCATGAACCGTATGTACTCGGGTATGAATTCCTGCAATAAAAGCTGCCCAACGCCCTATTAAACCGGCTTTAGTGCTATGCGTGTGTACGATGAGGTGGGGATTATTCTTTGCAAGTTTTTTAAGCTGAGCTATAAGTTCGAGAAATGCCTTACATTCATTAACCAATGAAAAAAAGGAAATTTCCCGTTGCAACGAGGTAAGTAAGCACACTGAAGGCAGATGCCGAACCTTGTCACTGAAAAAACCGTAATCTCCAGCTATTAGGTAGGTATCTATATCTTGCTTTGGCAACCCTTCAAGCAATGATAAACAAATTTTTTGTGCTCCACCAAGCTCTAGCTTGGTAATTATGTATACTACTTGAATCTCTTTCTTTTGCATGGAACAAGCACCTTTTAATTATAGTCGAACCAATAAGAGAAAAAGAGCAATGATAAAAGCATAAATAGCTGAAGTATCAATAAGCCCTTGCGCAATTAAGCTTGTGCGCGAAACAATACTATAGTGTTCGGGATTAAACGCGATCTGTTCGCAGGCCGAAGCGGCTGTTCTTCCTGAGCTGATGCCTGCGCCAACAGTGCCGATTGCCATAACAAAAGCAATGGCTAAATAAAGAATCCCATGACCGATTATTCCGCTTGCAGGCACAACAACAGTAGCTAGCCAAAATGAAATAATGGAAGCAAAGATAACAGGGGTTTCGATAATTGCTTGGCTGAGTATGGCAAAAGAAAAAATTCTACCATATGCCGATTTATTAATACCGACAGCCCTGCAAGCAGCTGCTGTAAAAGTACCACCACCTATAGCTGGCCCTATGCTTGCTATGCCTATACACAGACCACTAGCAATTAAACGCAATGATTGGGAAGCTGTCGTAATAGAATCAAGCTGATTACGAATAAGTAAGCTGATGATAAAGCTAAATATAAGAGGAGTTTGCAATAACGATTGCGCAAGAATCATAAGGTTGGTAATTTTTTTACTTAAAAATGGTTGTCTTGCTATTGAAATAACTGCTTGCCTAGCCGGCATTGAAGCAATAATTCCTATGGTAAATCCGGGGATGGCTAAAGCAAAGGCAATGCCTAATTGAGCTAAGGCTGCGTACAGCGTCGTTGGGACTTTAAAAAAGAGAAGCATAGCTATAATGAGGCTCAAAATTGCTGCAGTTTCAATAAAAGCTAGTGCCAATAAATTGCCACGAGCTATATCAGTACCAGCACTCGGTTGTCTATTAAGAGATGCTACCACTGCCTGACCGGCAAATCCTTGGCCAATTGACACACCAAGCCCTGATAAAGCAACAATTGCACCAATGGTGCCGTAATGCAACAACATGATTCCATTGATCATACCGGAACCTCAGTTTCTTCTTGTACAGCCATAGCAATATTGGTAAGAGATAATATCGAAAATACAAAGGCTTGTAAAAATCCTTCAAAAAGAATAAAGAAGCAAATCAATAAGAGGCTTAAGCCCGACAGCATTGTTATCAGGTGCAGAAGCAACGACTTCCCCAACATATGGTGATAAATTTCCGTAATAATCGATCCACCAAAAATATTACCAAAAAGCCTAAAAGAGATTGAGATTATGCTGGCAAGCTCACCCAACAGCTTCAGCGGTAGTAATGTAATACCAGCCAAAAGATTAAGTGGAAGGATAACATTAAAGGGCATGAAGTATTTTTTAACATAAGAAAGAAAACCATTTGCAACAATGATCTCTTTTTGGGTAAATAAAAATGAAATAATTCCAAGGGCAAGTGTTGTATTTAAATTTTTTGTAGGCTCACTAATGCCAGGAATAAGCGCGACCCAGTTACAACAAAGAATGAAGAGAAAAAGAGAACCGATAAATGCGTAATATCGATAGACGAATCTACCTACCGATTGCTCAACCAAATCAACAAAGTTTTTACCTATAGAGCGGATTATATAGCCGCCCACGCTATCAGGACGAGCTAGATAAAGCCGACCGATACCAATGCAAACACAAAGTAGCAGCAATGCAAGCCACGTTGAAAATATCGTTGTTAGACTTAATGCCGTAAAGGGCTGAGTGAGACCCATAAAACTAAGAGGATACCAATAGCTCTCTTGCCCGAGAATGTCCTGCATGCTTCATCTTTCGCCAAAATCGTATTAGCTCGTATGGGTTAGTACCCAGGCCCAGAGGGTGACCATGAAGGCCATAGAAAGAAGTATAAAGGGGATTATGCCCAAGCGCAACAGATAAAAAAAGGTTAGAGCTATAACCATGACGCGCAAAGCTCCATAAATACAGCTAAATGCTGAAAAATTTTGATACTTAAGGGAAAAAGCATAAAGAGTGCCTATCAAGCATCCCAAAAGACCTGATAGGCACGAAAGAATCAACGTATTCACAAAAATGAACGATTAGAATTTCTTGATTCCCTTGCTACGCCAATAATTATTGACTATAGATTGAGAACCAGTAATGACAACTAGTCCATATCGCTCATCAACTGATTTTTTTGCCAGCTCAAACGCTTCTTCAAACGTTTTACATGAGCGTGCTTTTATTTTCATACTTTTTACATCATTGGTTACTTTTTCAATATCCCATGATTCATCTTCACCAACACCAGGCAATGATTGATCTATAGGACAGATAAGAACTTGACCAGAAGTTTTCTTAAAGAAATAGCGAATAAGCTTTAAAAATTCTTCATTATGCATAGCATCTTTTGCAGCACCTATGATAATCGTAAGCCCTTTAAGCGGTCTTTGATAATGAAGCAAGCGGATGCCTAAGAGAACATTCTTAAATGCATCAATATTGCCAGCAGTATCTAGCAATACAGAAGGTTTTTCTTTATCAAGTAATTGAAATCGACCAGGAAGCTCATTAATTTCTTCTTTCCAAAATTGCTCAAGAGTCTTCTTTGGGTGCAACTCAGATTGGCGTTTGGCCTCTAATGTTGGACGACCACGTTGACCCTTTTGCTTACTAAGCAAACTGTCGCTCATGATGGTAACATGGGTATTCAGACATTTTTCTACAAACATTTGTGCTAATCGTTCTGCCAAGGCTGCACAACGTCCATGTAATTGCTCATAAGGATAAGCCAATGCAGCAAGCTTACGTATTGGCATTGCCCAGTGCGCATTGCGCTCCCTGGTAATGTCTTGCATGATTTGTAAATGAGTCTTGCTTTGATCGCCAGAAACAATCCACGTATTTTCTTTAACAATGCCCATCATTTCATGAATCATTGCTTCAAGTTGCTCATCACTTACAGTAACAGCATCAGGAGTAACACGGGTAACGGCAGCAACTTTAGCATTACAAATATTAACGGGGCTATAGGTGCCGCCAACACTTGCTTCTAAAATAGCAACATCCACGTTTTGCTGAGTAAAATAGAGAAAGCTCATCATAGTAAGAATCTCTTGGCCATGAAGCTCAATTTTGAGCTGCTCTGCCATAGCAAGAATTTCATTACCTAAATCAGTAAATACTTTGTTTGATATTGTTTCATGATTAATAGCAAGGCGCTCATTATAGGTTAAAATGTGAGGTGCGTAGAAGGTACCAATTTTAAGACCTTCTTCTTTTAACAGTTTTGCCGTTAAATGTATGGTAAGACTCTTACCATTTGTACCACTGACTAAAATAGTGTTAAGCTTGGCCGATGGTGATCCAAAAGCAGCATCTAACTTTCTAATACGATCTAAAGTCTTACTGTTTTTATTAACCTGCCAAGATTTATCCAAAAATTCAATAAGCTCATTGTAATTACGTTGCTTACCAAGGACAACGCTGCCCTTAGTAACTGCTTGTGTTGATCTATCCATAAATATTCTCCAATATAATATAGTTGTCTTTTTTTCTAGGGATGCTTTTCCTAAAGATACTCTATTATTTCAAATATGTCAAAATATTTAATTGCAAATAGCCAGATCGCTGGTAACCCTAGTAAAAAATTAAAAAATGAAAGTAATAATTTAAAAAATGCTTTCAGATAAATCAGCAAGACATAAACCTTGACAAGCAAGTATGTGAAACAGGTATATTGTTACATAATCTAAACAATGCTCTAATGAAAGTTTTATGAAAAGACTTGTTAAAGGGGGTTTTACCCTTATTGAACTCATGATAGTAGTAGCTATTATTGTCTTTTTAGCCACACTGTCCATACCAAACCTCATGTATTTTTTAGCAAAAGCTAAGCGGGCCGAGGTTTATGTCCATCTAGGATCGTTGGCTTTAGCACAGAAAGCTTATTGGGCAGAACATGGACACTACACAAAAGATTTATCTGGATCTAATGGGCTTGGATGGAAGCCAGAAGGAAATTTTAATTATACCTATGGGTTAGGCAAAGATACTTTTGTAGGTCAACTCAATACTCCAGCCTCTGAATTAAAGCATTCAAAAGTCTCAGATCAAGAATTTAGCCTCACGGCAGCCGGCTACATAAACGGAAGCAAAAAAGCGGATATAGTATCAGTCGATCAAAACAATAACTTTACGATACTGCAAGATGCCCTTAAAACGTAATTAGTTAATTGATTAGCCTTTATTGCTTAATCACCATCAGCAGTACGAACAAAGGACATTGGGGTAGGCTTTTTTAGCTGAGTCGGTTGTTTTGTTGTTGGCTCATTACTTACCGGCTTAACAGAACTACCAAAAGACCCAACTAAAATTATGCATATTAGTAAATTGGCTAAAGATTTCATAAAAAACTCCTTATTTTTTCATTTGTATTTAATTATAGTATTGTAACCTTAGCATAGAAAAATTGCTCTGCGCAAGTCAATAGTTGCACTTGCGAATGCAGAGCTTATGAAGTAATCAAGAAATAGCGTATTATCCAATCCTGATAAAACAGATAGCAAATTGCACCTAATGCCAAAAATGGTCCAAAGGGAATCTTGGTCTCTTGGGTAGAATTTCCCAATACCACTAGTGTCAAGCCAATAACAGAGCCAAAAAGTGATCCGAGCATGAGAGTTATGAGAGTACCAAAAGGACCTATAAAAGCTCCAATCATGGCAAGTAGCTCGCCATCACCCTCACCTAAGCCTTTCTGTTTTCTTAACCGATAATACATATCGCCAATAAACCTTAACAGGCTATAGCCAATAAGAGCTCCTAGAAGACTTTGAGTAAAAGTTAACGGAAGATAACCCTGCAAACTTAAAACAAATGCTATTGGCAGCAAGCAGAGGGTAACGTAACGGGAAATAAGCATTGTTTCTAAATCGGTGCGGATGGTAACAATGAGAGCTGATAAAAAAATCGCATAACCAAGCCAATACCCCGGGTATATGCAACGGACTAAGAGACTCAAGAGCACAACCGTGGTGATCTCAATGAAGGGATACAAAAATGAAATAGGAGCTTTACAGCTACGACAAGAGCGTTTTAAGAGAATCCAGGAAAGCACAGGAATCAGGTCATACCAAGCAAGGGTTGCTTTACAGCCAGGACAAAATGAGCGACTTATCAAGCTAAAGCCATGTATTATACGATAGGCAAATGCATTTAAAAAAGAGCCCCAACACAGAAATAGCAAAAGAAGTAAAGCAAAAAAAATTATGATTGGTCCTCTGCTTTAACTTTCTCTAAGATACCTTCCAGACGCAATTGCTTTTCAAACTGCTCATCGTACTTAAAAATAAGCTCGGGAGTATAGCGGGCTTGCACCTTGGTTGCTAGCGCTTTTCGAAGAGACGGCTTATAGAGCTTCAGAATAGGAAGGATCCGCTCAAAATAAGGTAATCCTTCAGATGTGTAGAAGTAGATAGTACAAAGACCACCATCAGGTGATAATTTAACACGACTAATGGTAAGACCCTGCAAAGCAGGTTCATCTAGAGCGGTTTCCATAAAGAGCTGTGAAATTTCACGAAAAAATACCGACTCTTTCTGAGAAGTTTTAATCGATTTTACCGGAGATTCAGCCATAGATATATTACATCAATTTTTGAGAAGCCATCCGAATCCAATTTTGCTTGATTGCTCGCATAAGGCGCTTGCGACGTTTTTGGGTAGGTGGTTCGTAATAAACGATTCGTTTCATATCACGAACAATACCCTCACGCTCAATCTTTTTTTTAAGTTGCTTGAGCGCCCGCTCAACGTTTTCATTTACATTGATTGCTATATTAAATTTTTTACTCATGTACTGGGGTAACCTTATGTTTTTTATTTGTTAGCAACTTCTTTAGTTCTCAGGTAAGTATAGCGTATTACTATAAATTCAGCAAGTTATTGCAAATCGGATCTAATTCCCGGTAGCTTATCAGCAATAATAGAATTCTCAGATCAGCCCATACGACCCTTTGACAGGTTCAGGATGTACCTCCGCTACGCTTCGCTCACCACGTATGGGCTAACAGTACCTCGAAGCAAGCTTTGAGGAAAGTCAGACCTAAAACGTCATGTTAATCGAACCAAGTATAGTAGTGGAAAAGGGCGCATTGCGAGGTCTAATCGGGACTTGCGCTAAAACACCGATATTGACATGAGGCGCAATATCGTAATTAAAGGCAAAATTGACAAAATGAACCTCATATTTCGTGGTGCATTCAGCAAATTCGGTAAGAAAACTACGATTTGTCTCCAAGCTCGGCTCAGTCTGAAAGAGCGTAGTAGCAGGATTAAATTCTGGGCTAAATGCTGATTGTTCTGGGATAAGTGACCGACATACGCATATTTTATCTTCACTATGATGTATAATCATATACTGCACCCAGAAAGACAGTCTTTCTAAAAATTGATAAGCATTTAAAGTTACAGCACCATCCCAGGTAATGCCTGGCCTTACATTATAATCAGCCCGATAAGGAAATAAACCACTTTCAAGTTCATTCGTTGGCAAAGGATAATTACAATAGCTTTGTTCAAAGAAGTACGTAAAGCCAGCCTCAACTGCAATGTCAACTGAATCAAGAAAATCCAGTGTAAAGCCCGCACAAGATCCAATGCTCGTATGCCCATTATTTGATAGAGGAATGCCGAAAACTTCACTTGGACTTACTCTCTTGGACATAGGAGCTGAAACACCGAACTCAACAAACGGCATAAATAATAGCCTTGGCCAATCAGGAACATCGTCAGGATTAAGATCGTAGATATGCCGCCAAAACAAGGCTAATCGTGGATCTTCTACGCCAACCTTATGATAAGTATTACATAAGTCATACCCTAAGAATTTTGCTATAGCACTTTCTTGTTGAGTTATTTTTTGAATAACTAATGACTTGCAAGGACATGTAAAGCTAAAGCAACAAGAATTTGCTGTTGGGCAAGTATTATCACCAGTAGCAGCATTGCAAGAAAGACCCGAGGCAGTGCAGGTAAGGTCATTAAATTGCGTTACGGTAAGCCTTACATCGGCAACACCAAGCTGCATGCGAAGACCGACTGCATCTGCACAATTGTCAATAAGCAGTAGTTCACTTTCAAAGCGAGCACCATATTTAGTGTAAATACTTGGCAACTCTGTGAAACCAAACTGATACATGCGATCAGTATTCGCTGGTGTTCGTATAAAATCAAAACAAGGTTGGTCAGGACAACTAGTGGTTGTCGGAGCGGGGCAATCTGCCTCGCCTTCTGGAGTAGTAGCTATAAAAGCCGTAGCTTGAATACCTAGAAGTTTAGCAAGCTGTTCCGCTCGTAATGGGTCAAAGAAGAGAGCAGTAAAGTTAATACCCAGTCCATTTGGTAGATCAGCGATATTAACCAATTGCCCCATAGTGTTATTGGCGCAAAATGCCTTTTGCCTAAACCCACTTACGCTCAGCCTAAACCGGTCTTCTTCAAATATTTCCATGCGCTTATCAAAAGCTTCAATTTTTTCTCGATAAGCTACGTAATCATAAGGGTACATTGTCGAAAAAATAGGATAGGGATCAAATTTCGTAAGATTACATAATACCTTGGCAACAGCTTCTTTGGTAGCGCAGAATGCTATTAATAGCGCTATCACATAAGCATGTGCATGTCCTTTTACTACCATTACTATCCTTTTTTTAAGCTCGTCCATAATTTGTAATTTATAGATCATTTAGTAATCTTCGTCAAATTCAAAACACTCATTTGATAATTGCCTGTATGAGATCCTTTAGAGCAATCAGGAATATAATGGCTGCGGCAATAAGGGCTAGCGAGGTCAGTATCTTCTGTGCTAGTGTTTTATCCTGCTTTTTTAAAACGAGCGTAAGTATTGACGTTATAAATGCAAAGACAACGCCAATGGCCGTAAGGCTATAGAAAAGATCTATATTTTTGAACACCATAAAATTGAAAAAGGTGCAGAGGCCCACAATGATGATGAGAGCATTAAACCCATACGGTGATTGGGTGATTTTTTTTGCATAGTCTGTATGTAAAAGCTTAAAAAAGGAAAATGCAAGCATACTTACCGAATAGGTCATAGATTGCAAAACACCTAATAATGCGGTAATAATTGAAAGACCTATTATATACCCGACCCAAGCATACTTTGGAAATGCATTAATAATAGTTTGCTCCAAAGGCATTCTAGCACTGGTGAAGTAACCCGCAGGAATTGCAAGAATAATCGATCCGATGAAAGCCATATAAAGCGCACCTACCAGCACTATTGATAAAGTCAGAGCTCGAGGCACTGTGCGACCCGGGTCCTTAACTATGTTAAATAATGATGCCGCTGATTCAAAGCCAAAGAAAGCAAAAATAGCAGCCTTTGTTGCAGAGATTACGGCATGCCAACCATGAGGAGCAAATGGCACCAAATTTTTTAAGCTCGCATGACTCAAGCAAAGAACAATGGTTGCAACAAGAGAAAAAAGGGTACAACAAATAAGAAACAATTGACCACTTTGCACAAAGCGAACTCCGCTCATAGTAAGACTTACAATGGCTGTAATAAGCAAAAAGCCTATAATAGTTAAGGACAATTGGGGAAGCAAAATATGCAAGCGGTCGGCTGCCATTTGCGTAAGCAAACCAAGTGCTATAACCACACCCACGACATAGGAGCCAGCACTCAGAATGCCCATTGTATGGCCACCCCATTGCTTTGCATAGGTATAAAATGATCCCTCCTGGGGATAAAGCTCGGCAACACGGGCAATGCTCAAAGCTATAAAAAGGACGGCTATTATAACAAACGCATAAGAAAGTATGCCTGCTGGACCTACCGAAGTTGCTAATTTTGCTGGGGTGCTGAAAATGCCTGCTCCTATCATTGCATTCATGCATATGATCGTTGCTGTTACTAAGCCTATTTTTTCACTGGAAGATTTTTGTGCCATTAGGTATCCTTTGATCATAATAGTTTTTTTGCTTCAATAGGCCATTAATGAGGAAAGTCTACGATGTATTGTATATATTATCAAGCACATGTAAGCAAAAAAGAGACCTGGTATTTGGTCGCACTATTACGAAGCTTTGAGCATCTGGTCTTTGACCGTACTTATGACAAGCAAGCAAATATTTTCGAATTCTTTGTTCCTGCCAATAACGAAAGATATTTTCTTGAGCTTATGAAGTACTTTGAGCAAAATGGCATTATTTCACAGCTTACAAAAACCTCCAATAGACTTTTAAATCCAGATGAAACAGTTTGAAAAAGGCGATAAAGGCTGAGCTTTTGCCCCTACGTTTTTTTTTGTTTAAAGTAAGGTGAATAGTATCATCAACAATGAATTCTCTCAGGACGAAGCTCTTGACATCGATAAGCTCATCAAAACCGCATGTGGTGAGCGAAGCGGAGTGAATCTATATGAGCGGTTAGAGATTAAATTCAACTTACGAGCAAAAGGGATATTGTGAATACATCAGCTTATAAAATTACCTCGATCGCTATCGGGCTTATTTGCACTAGCGGGACTTTTTGGCAGCAAGCAACTATAGACACAGACCATAACATAAAGCTTAATTTCGGCATTTTTAACATGAAAGGTCGCCGGCCAAGTATGGAAGATGCTCACACCATACAAGCGGTTAATTTTTTGCCTGATCAACCTGATTCTGCCTTTTTTGCTATTTACGATGGCCACGGTGGTAAAGAAATTGCTGATTTCTGCGCAAAACATGCTGGCATGTTTGTGCAGCGAGCTTCCGGAACATTAAGTCAAAAACTAACGAAAGGCCTTCTTCTAACCGACCATCTCCTAGAGGAATCATCATATTCAAAAGAGGCAAAGCAAAGCGGTAGTTGCGTTATTGCAGCTCTGATTAAAGGAAATATACTTTCTATAGCAAATATTGGCGATTCTCGGGCAGTACTTGCAAGAAATGGAAAAGCACTTGCACTTTCTCAGGATCATAAGCCTGATCGAGATTGCGAGCTTGCTAGAATTGAAGCATTGGGTGCAAAAGTTGAATTTTTTGGCGTACCTCGCATTGGCGGTTTAGCAGTTTCAAGAGCAATTGGTGATCATGAGTTGCGCCCACTGGGCGTTATCTGCCAGCCAGAAGTACGAGAAATTGTCATTCAGCCTAATGATGAATTCCTTATCCTTGCCTGTGATGGTATTTTCGAACAAAATATGTCAAGGCAAAATGCTGTAGATATCGTCAAAAAGTCGTTGGCCCTACATAAGAGCCCCGATCTCGCTGCACAAGACCTTGTACAAGCTGCCTACAAAAAAGGCAGTGGAGATAATTTAACAGCAATAGTTATAACGTTTGGTAATCAGGAGCCAGAGTTGCCGATAAAGCTGATCTCAAACCAACTTAAGTTAATTATTAAGCCTTTAAATAAAGTACGAGACTGGGCTCAGCGGGACATTATCATTATTAGAGAATTACTCAAATGCATCAACTATTATGCTGATAATTTTGAAACTGTTTACAAAGTTGATGCCAAGACTGCATTAAAAGAAATTCAAGTTAGGCTTGCGATTGTCGATAAATTTACTAAACGAAGCAAGAATTAAACAAATTTGCACTAGAATTAATCATCAATAGCACTATCATTGGCTTTCTTAAAATAGGCTAAAGGCTCAGAGAAATTACTTTTTTACTGCCCCAATGGCTTTCCATTCGAGATATGGCTGAATGTAAGAATTTTCTTACCCTTCCTCTCACTGAGAATGTGCAGTTTTTCTTAAGGGATATATCGCGGGGATTGCTTTGAGCAAACGCATTGAGTACAGATTAACAACCATAATACTGCCGGCCAAACTATTATTAAGCAGTCTTGGTCAAATAGCTTAATCGGGAACGAGCTTTCTCCACGCCCAGCATCACAATAAGATCTTTAATGCTTGAGCCTTGAGCACTGCCAGTAAGAGCAATGCGCAGCAATGAAAAGACTTCTTTCATTGGCAAGGTATGTTCTCGGCATTTTTTTTGTATAACATGCACAGCACTATCTGGATCATGTAACAATGGCTCTATTTCAACAAGCAATTCTTGTAGAAAATTTTTATACCGTAACCAGTGATATTGTTCAAGAAGTGCGTCGTCAATAACCGGTTCAGTAAAATAGAAAGACAAAACACTTACGCTATCGGCAAGCGTAACAAGCTGTTGCTGTACAAGCTTAATCAGAGGAACTAAATCATCGCTCGTCATAGTACCAACCATTGAATAAGCACCTTTCAGAAAGCTATAGCACATTGCTGCTAGCGCATGAGTGTTGTACTGCATGATCCAATGATGATTTACCCATTTCAATTTTTCCAAATCATAGCGAACCTGTCCGGTCGATGTAATTGAGTCAAAATTAAGTGCGTTAATAAGCTCTGGCAGTGTCATAATTTCTTTCTCAAATGAGCCACCACCAATAACCGCGAGGTAATTGCAAATTGCTTCTGGTAAAAAACCAGCATCTTTTAGATCATTAAGCGAGAAACCAAAATCCCGCTTTGAAAGCTTCTTACCTTGAGCATTGCCAATAATAGGCAAATGCCAAAAGACTGGTATGGCTATATCCAAAGCAGTATAGAGAGCTACTTGATTTGCGGTATTGCTCAAGTGATCTTCACCGCGAAAAATATGCGTTATATTCATCACTACATCATCTACAAAATTAGCAAATAAAAAAGTAAAGCTCCCATCTTGACGGGTAAGGGCAAAATCTGAAAAGTTCTTTAACTCAAAATGAACATTCTTACGAGCAAGGTCATAAAAATAGATGCTCTTGGTCTGGTCTAGCTTAAAACGCCAGATGAACGGCATTTCAGTTTCTAACTTAGTTGCAACAACAGCTTCGGGCAAACAAGCGCAGGTTCTGTCATAGCGGGAAGGCAATTTAAGCGCTGCTTGACGCTCGCGCTTTTTTTCAAGCTCTTGTGTGGTGCAAAAACACCGATAGACAAGACCCCTTTTTTGTAAAATATCAAGATAGTCTTGGTAAATTGTTGTTCTTTCAGATTGATAATAAGGTGCATGGGACCCACCCACAATTGGGCCTTCATCATACGTAAGACCAAGCCAAGCTAAGTCTTCCATGATTTTCGAGCCATGTGGGTCAACCGTGCGTTGCAAATCAGTGTCTTCAATTCGTAAAATAAAAGCTCCATGCTTTTGCTTTGCAAATAAAAAATTAATGAGTGCTGCTCGAACATTGCCCAAATGCATAAAGCCAGTAGGCGAAGGTGCAAATCGTAGGCGAGGAGTTAATGCTTTCATAGATTCCTATTTTTAATTATTCTCTATCAATGAATTATTTACTGAAATTATACCAAAAAACGCGTATATTTAGAAATAATTTCAACATATTTTCTCTTTTTAGAAAAATTTATCGCATGCTTTGACATATAACAGCTCACTTTGGTAATGTTCATTGAACTCGCACCCCGGGCTTCAGCTACCAACTAAGACGTCACGTTTTGCGCATTGACAAGATTTCTTCTTTGGCACTATGGAAGAGACTTGGTGAAGCACAAGGGGGTCGTCGCGGACCTTCTGTTTGGCAATTGGGGCAAAGGGCTATGCATGTAGTATGAGTTGCTAATATAACCAATAAGTTCTTCTAAAAAAGGAGAGGGACTATGAACAAATGTCTCAAAATAATGCTCACTTTAGAGCCCCGTGAGGATTTTTTGCACAACATAGTGCAGAAATATGCACGGAAATACAATCTCGAAGGGCTTGCTCAATCCTTGGGCCAAAATAAAATAAAAATCATAGTGTGCGGAAAAAAAGATCAGGTCGATTTTTTCGTTGACATGATGCACAAAGAATCGCCAAAGGAAAATATAGAAGATATCGAAGTGGAGCCTTTTTTGAAAGATAAAGATTACCGAGGGGTGTTTCGAATTATAGAGTGAGCAGAAGAAAGATATTGAAAAATAGAGTAAACTAATAACGTATTTTTAATTTAGAACCCCCGAAGATGTGATTACGTTATTAAGTTTTACTTGCCACTTATTTCTTGTTAGTACCTTTTGTGCTGGACACGTACAAGAGGATATTCTTCCTCATGACAAAAGCAATGCTACTAATTGCTCTACCGACCGTAGTGAAGTTGAAGTTAGCCTACGCACAACTGCTGATGACAGCTTTGTGCTTATTGATACTTTTTGCAATGAGCCCTTTTTGCTAGAAAAATTTATTCCAGAGTCTGATGTTCATCTATCGGATCAAGAACTTGCTTACCTTATTTCATTTAAACAAGGCCAATTAATCACTGCAGAGGATATTAAACAAGCTTGTAGGCTATTAAAAAGGAAAAACAAATTTGAGAGTGTGTGCATAACAAAAGCACAATCATCAACGGGTTGTATTCTTACTTTTTCTCTAAGGGCACATTGGACCTTTACCAAACTTCAATTCAAAAGCTCACTCACAGAAAAAGAGCGCTTTGAACACGGCTATCAATTAGATTCTGGTGAAATTTTTACCCTTGAAAAACATCAGCATTCTTTGCAAAAGATTAGCCAAGAGCTTCATAATGAGGGTTATCTCAATGCAGAAGTAGCTGGTAGCGTTGTCTATGATAAAGCAACAAAAACCGTAAGCGTGATGCTATCTATTGACGCGGTTGACCGTTTTAGGATAGAAGATTTCGACATAAAAATGATAATGCAGGATTTAGTGACACCCGAAGTGGCACAAAAGCTTACCAAGAAACTAAAAAAGCGAATAACCGGATTAGCAGGCTATTATACCAAGGAACATGCTGAACAACAAAGAGAGAACATTAAAAAATATCTTGTCCGCAAAGGATTTTTTAACCCTCAAATTCAGCTACAAGCTCATAAAGATAAAGAAAACTTCAAAGTACATCTTAGCTATACTATTATACTAGCTCAAAAAAAACGATATGTTTTCTCTGGTAATCAATTCTTTTCAACAGAACAATTAGTACATGAACTCTTGGCAGTGGGCAGCTCAATAATGCTTACTCCCTCTAATCTTTTAACCGACGATATTATGACCATCTATAAAAAAGATGGATTTTGGCATGCAACGGTTGAATGCCAAGAAAAGCCGGATTGCTTCTTTTTTCTTATAAATGAAGGACCTCAAGTTAGAGTTACATCAATACAAATGCAGGATACCAGCAATACCACCCTTACTGGTATACCTGGTAGCACAATGGCAATAAACACCTTATTTCAAGAATTTTGCTCTCATGCTGCCTTTAATGACGAATTACTAAAGCAATCTTTGGAAAAGCTTGTGACAGCTTTTCAGCAGCTTGGTTTTTGGGATATTACTATAGTTAACAAAGAATATGAGGCTCTTGAAACTGCTGATTGCTATAAGCTTATTCTTACTATTGAAACAGGTAAACAACGATTGCTCAAGTCAATTTCTATAGAAGGCTTTCCGGAGATAGAACAAGAAAAGCCATTTTCTCACTGGCAAAATTTGAAAGCATCGGTACCTTTTAACCTCTACAACATGCAAGAGCAAAGACAATTGCTCTTGAAACACTTTCAGCATAAGGGATTCCTTTATACAAAAATATTACCGGAGCTTAAAGAAACAGAAGGGGGGACCGTACTCATTTGGCATCCACAGACAAGCCCTGGGCAAATATGCTTTGGTAAGACCGTTATAGAAGGAACCAGCAAGCTTGACTATGGAATTATCATGCGTGAGTTAGCTTATAAAGAAGGTGACCTCTTTGATAAACAAAAAATTTCACGAACACTTACTCGCCTAAAATCATTAGGAATTTTTGATTCACTATCGCTAGCCCCCTGCGACATCCAAGTTCCAGAGCTTTATAAGACGATGAAGCTCAAGTTCGTGGAAGATTATCCTTATGAAGTTCGCACCCGCTTTGGCTTTCAACAAGTAAGTAAAAATTTTACACGGCATGGTGGATCGACCTATAAGATCGGCGGTTCATTTCTTTGGAAAAATCCTCTTGGCCAAGCTGATAGCTTTCGAATTGACGGTGATATAACACGCTATACACGTAATGTTTCGGCTCAATATGAATTGCCATGGTTAGGAAGCTATCCCATTAAGACAATGATAAAAGGCTATAGCACTATTATTGAACAACCTATTGTAGTTGGTTCACCTGATCGTTTATATAGAGCCGAACAAGACGGTTTTTTAAGTAATTTCACCAAGGATTATACCATAGGTCAAGGTAATTTTACTGCCGGCGCTGAATGGCTAAAAATATCGGGTCTTTCCAAAGAACTTGCTGAAAAAATATACTTTGAGCCCCATCTGATTAATAAGCGAGAACCTTATCTTTTAATGGAATCATCAGGTACTCTAAATTATTTAGATAATCAATTGAATCCGACAACGGGTTTTTATACCTTTGCCTCGCTCAGGGCGATGATGGCACTCACCCTAAAAAAAGGTTCTTTCCTAAAAGTATTGCTTGAGCAATCTTGTTTTGTTCCTTTATATAATAATGTTGTTATCGCAGGATTACGAATGAGGTTTGGTCATATTTTTAATGAGCAATTTAATAAAATAATGCCTATAGAACGTTTTTATTTAGGAGGGTCAAATTCGTTGCGTAGTTATGAGCCAGACATGGCGCCACCCCTGAATTCATTCATTGGATCCAACAATGAAAAATATTGGGTTCCTATTGGTGGCAGATCTATGATCAACATAAATGCTGAACTACGCTTTCCTTTATATAAGCAATTAAGCGGCGTCATATTTAATGATGTTGGAAGCTTGACCCATGATAATTGGTTAGAAGTAACCGAGCACGATAAATGGACTGTTGCTACAGGATTCGGACTACGGTATGATATGCCTATAGGTCCCATAAGATTTGACATAGGGTGGAAATGGCGAAAACGGCAAGAAGATGATAGGCGGTACGTGTGGTTTTTAACGCTCGGTCATGCTTTTTAGGTGCTGCAGCCACCCTTTGAAAAGAAAATAACAAAAGCGTACACTATAAGTATCTTAATTTTATGCCAAGGGGAGAATTAACTATGTTTAAGAAAATAGCATTCGTTGCTTTAAGCAGCATCAACCTTCTAACAGCCATGAGCGCACAGCAAATAGCTGAAGAACAACGGCGGGTTTTCAAGCGGCATCCAGCCAGTGAACCAATAAGAATAGCAAAGGCTTACGCTGCTCGTGCTAATCGAGATCCCGATGAGCCCTTTAAAGCAGCAATCAGAGATAATAATGAAGAAAAGGTTTTGGAGCTTCTGCAGAACGGCAAAGCAGATGCAAAAAATTTCTATGATGCATGTGGCAGCCCCAGCAAGGCACAATGGCCTTTATTATACGCCGTAAGTGAACGCAAACCTGATGTGGTAGACTTGCTTATCGCGCAGGGTGCAGAACTTAACAGAGCGGATCTTGCAGGCTGGACTTGCTTACATGAACTTGCTGCAAAAAAGCAATTTACCGCTGATGATGAAAAGATAACTCTTATTTTTCTTAATAACCAACTAACAGATAGATACTTAACAACAATAGCTCCAAAATATCCCGCACGGACACCTTGTGCTATCGCGAAAATTTACGGGCATGACAGATTTATCGAGCTTTTCGAGGCTGCCGAAAAAGATAAACCATCTTTTGCAAATATAAAACTGCAACCTTTGCAAGGAACCAAAGCAAATAGTGATAAGCAAGTGGAATCGTCATGGTTTGACCTCGCTACTTATTTTGCTGGAGGCATGGGTATAACCGCGCTTTGTTATGTGCTGTACCATAAAGTATGGAAGCCTGCGCCTTCCAAATAGTACCTGTAAGAGCACATTTTTTTTGATTTATCTTAAAAAAGCTTTATAGTAGGGATAGGCGGCAGTAGCGTCGTATGTAATACTAGATAATAACTAATACTAGCAAAAGATACTTATGGCAAATAAAAAAACAGCACATGGAACTACTGGCTTCGCTGTCGCTTTCGCTGAAAGATCAGATGAAAAACCGCAAGAAGGCATAGCTGTCAAGTTCGGGTATTCAAGAGTAACTGGACTTGCAAACTCAGATGCAAGTCATGCCCATCAGTTTGATAGTCCTGAAGATCATCAGCATGAACACACTCTGCAAGAAGAACTCATGCATCATTTACCTTATGCGATATTCTCGGTCGCACTAGGTATGATTATTCTGAGCCTTTTAGATTATGCAGGAGGAAACCATGTTCAGCATGGTCAAATGAGCTGTTCAGGGTATCATGTACTCTTTCATAGCTTTCATTTTTTACATATTTTGTTTGCTGCAACAGGCACCGTCATCACCTTTTTTCGATTTTCAAACAGCGTTCCAAAGGCCCTTATTGTCGGGACGCTAGCCCCAGCATTCTTTTGCATGTTATCAGATGTCGTACTCCCTTATCTTGCTGGCATCATAATGGGAGTTGCTATGGAGCTGCACATTTGCTTTTATAGAGAATTACATAATGTAATCCCCTTTTTAGCAGCAGGCCTACTCAATGGCATGGTATTACGAAAGCATAATACAAAAATGCTTGGCTTCTTCTCGCTAGGATCTCATTTTGTACATATTTTAATTAGCTCGTTGGCATCATTATTTTACATGGTATCTCATGGTTTTAGTAATTGGTATCCACAAATGGGTATCGTTTTTATCTTTTTAGTCATAGCTATTGTGATTCCGTGCACTTTTTCAGATGTTATTGTACCTATGTATTTTGCTGGTGTTAAGAAAAAGAAATGAGAAATATTAGACTTGAAAATGTTAGTAAGTCATTCAATGGCGACCTTATTATAAATCGTATAAATTTGACTATTGCAACGGGTCAATTTTTTGCTCTCTTAGGACCGAGTGGGGGTGGTAAAACTACGCTTTTACGGCTTATCGCAGGATTTGAATCGGTAGATGAAGGTCGGATCTTTATTGGCGACAAAGAAATTACTACTATGCCGATACATGAACGGCGCGTTAACACTGTTTTTCAAAATTATGCTCTTTTTCCTCATTTGAATGTTTTCGAGAATATAGCCTATGGCCTGACTATTAAAAAAATGACGAAAGAAGTAATTGAGCACAAGGTTATCAAAGTACTACGAGCAGTACATCTGGAAAATCAAATCTATAAGTCAATTGGTCAACTTTCAGGAGGACAGCAACAACGGGTCGCGCTTGCAAGAGCAATCGTTAATGAGCCTGAAGTTTTATTGCTAGACGAGCCACTTGCAGCACTTGATTTCAAGCTGCGTGAGCGATTACTCTTAGAATTGATTGAGTTACAGTATAAACTAAAAACAACGTTCATTTATGTTACGCATGATCAATTTGAAGCACTAACCGTGGCTGATCAAATGGCAATAATGAACCAAGGAAACATAGAACAATTAGGAACACCTAAAGAAATTTATGAATTTCCCATTTCTTCTTTTGTTGCAAAATTTGTCGGATCCACCAATCTTTTAGAAGGTACATTGAGCGTTATTGATGAAAAAGAGTTCATAGATATTCCAACCCTCGGTCTTTTTCAAATTTATATAACTAAGCAAAAAGAATGGAAGATTCCTGGCAGGTTTTTACGGATGAGCATACGTCCTGAGAAGATTTTCATAACTAAAAAAGAAACACCTGGCTTTTCCAATGTTCTTGAGGGAATTGTTCATTCTATTGTCTATCACGGGAGATCAACACAATACAATGTTATTTTAAAGAACAATGCACGTATTCAGGTATTTGAGCAAAACGATGAACATTTTCCTACTCAGGTAATTGATTATGACAATCATGTTTATTTATATTGGCAAAAAGAAAACGCCGTAATTTTGGAGTTATAAGCATCATGTTTGTTAAAGCAAGTTGGTCTCATGTAGCTCAAGAAGAAAATTCCTTTTTAATTGGTGTTGTGCCTTTTCTTTGGCAATTGCTGTTTTTCTATTTGCCTTTGCTTTTTATTATAGTGTTAAGTGTTATTAAATTATCGGATAATGGACTTTTGGAGGGTATTACGTTTGAAAATTTTACCCCATTCTTTTCTCTTTCCTATCTCTATATCATCTTGAAATCCCTTGCTCTAGCAATCACCAATAGTGCTTTATGCTTTTTAATTGGCTTTCCTGTTGCCTATTTTTTGTCATTTAAAGCAGGCCAGTTTAAGAACATATTTCTTTTTTTATTAATTTTACCCTTTTGGACAAACTTTCTTCTTCACATTTATGCTTGGTTTTTTGTCCTTGAACGAAATGGTTTCTTAAATAGCTTATTGCTTACGTTGTCCATCATTAAGGAACCATTAGCCATAATTCACTCTATGAAAGTAGTAATACTTGTTATGGTCTATTCATATTTACCATTTATGGTTCTGCCCATTTATTCTACCCTAGAACGTTTTGATCGACGATTGCTTGAAGCATCATATGATTTGGGGGCAAGTAGCTTTCAAACTTGGTATCGAATATTATTGCCATTATCTATGTCAGGTATTAAGCTTGGCTTTTTTCTCGTGTTTGTGCCATCATTTGGAGAGTTTGTTATTCCGGCTTTGCTTGGTGGTGATAAGTATATGTTTGTCGGCTCTGTCATATCACACTATATTTTGGGGAATGTTACTCTTTCATTGGGAGCTGCCTTTACCGTTATCAGCTCATTAGCCCTTGTAATTTTTACATTACTGGCATATTATCTAGCAACATTTTTCTTTAAAAGAAAACGATCATGAGAACACTAAAGCAAGCATTTACCAGCAGTAGCATTTCACTCTTTGTCGCTTGTGTTTACCTATTTTTATATTTACCGATTGTTATTTTAGTTATTTTTTCCTTTAATAGTGTTGCTTTTCCTGCGCCGTGGTCTGGGTTTTCGTTAAAATGGTATACAGAACTTTTTAGCTCGCCCACTATATGGCAAGCATTTTACAACTCTCTCATTGTAGCATCTTGCGCGACATTTTTGAGCATTGCCATGGGCATTGGGTTAGTCTATTACATAGTAATGGGTGGTCGCGTAAACAAGCTGCTATTTTTGTTTTATGCAAATAGTATAGTTCCCGAAATCGTTCTAGCCGTTGGTTTGCTAAGCTTCTACTCTCTTTTTTCCGTTCCACTGGGATTAATTTCACTTATTGTTGCCCACACAGTGTTAGCGTTGGGATATGTTATCCCCTTAATCTATACAAGGTACTTAGGGCTTGATGAAGGATTAAATGAGGCATCATACGATTTAGGAGCTACCAAAACGCAAACATTTTTTAAAATAACGTTGCCCTTACTTTTACCGGCTCTCATTGCTGCAGGTTTGCTCGTTTTCATTCTTTCATTCGATGACTTCATACTCTCTTTCTTTTGTGCTGGCAGCGAAGCTCAAACCTTGTCGTTGTATATTTTTAGTATGATTCGTTCAGGGGTAACTCCCGTCATGAATGCATTATCAACATTGCTCTTAATCTTTAGCAGCTTATTGGTACTTCTGTTTTGTCTTTTAAATGCAAAAACAAGGATCTTTTAGCATGGTTCATTTCTTTAAACCAACCATGTTTATAATACGTTTGATTATTATCTTACTCTGGATCGCTCTCATTTTAAGTTTTTTATATGCGCCTAAATTTTGTACATCGTTAGGCGGAGAAAAAGTGCTTAATATTTTTGCTTGGCCCGATAGCTTGGATAATTATGTTATTACCAAGTTTGAGCAAAAGACTGGTATTAGAGTTAACGTAAGTTACTACGAGAGCAACGAAGAACTATTAGTAAAATTAAAAGCAACAAAAGGAGCTGGCTACGATCTTATTATTCCTTCTGATTATACGATCGATATCTTAAGAAAAAAAGGGCTGCTTAAAAAATTCGACAAAGAGCGTATGCCATTTTTTAAACATTTTAATCCCTTATTATTGCATCATTATTTTGATCCTGAGAATGATTATTCCTTACCTTTAGAATGGGCGGTGTTTGGTATAGGCTATGATAAGGATTTCTTTTCAACTAGGCCCAAACCAACATGGGGACTCATATTTGATCCCAAGCTCATTAATTATAAAATCGTGATGATTAATGACCCATTGGTTGCTATACCTGTTGCTGCTTATTATTTATTTCATTCGATTGCTCATTTTGGTAAAAAAAAGTTGGAAGCGGTAAAAAAATTGTTAATAAAGCAGCGATCGTGGATTGAAGCATATTCTGACTTTCGAGCTGATTATCTGATAGCAACCAAAAACTGCCCTGTGGTAGTTTCATCAAGTTCATATATCTGGCGCAGTATGCGCGATTTTCCTCATATTGGATTTCTAGTACCTCAAGAGGGGACGCTTATTACTATTGAAAGCTTTGCTATGCCGAGCACCAGCACTAAAGATGATCTGGTGTATCAATTTCTTTCATTTCTTTATGACCCAGAGATTGTTGCTCATAATTTTGAAAAGTTTGGCTTTTTCCCAACGACTCTTGATGTGCTTGATCGACTGACGTTAACCCCTGAGGTTAGCTCATTTTTGAAAATGGAAGCGGCAGATTTTGCCAAATTCGATTTCTTGCGCGTTGATGATCTAGAAGATGGTCTAACCGAGCAAGACTTGCATGATGTTTGGGTGGCTATTAAGTCCTAATCGAGTAATTTGTCATCGCCAGCTTGTGCCATTTTCTTAAATGCCGCTAGCCAGCCCTGGCGCAGCTTTTTTGCTGGCGAAAGTATTAGATTACCATTTTCAGCTCTAGCAATAGCAGAATTTTTGAATCCACATTGTTTTAACAACATTTTAGGGACTTTTATCCCAAATGAATTGCCTATACGAATAATTTTGAGTCTCATTTCAAACCTCTTTACTTATCATTACGCGTTCAGTATAGAGTCAAAGTCTAACTCTAAACCGCCTTAAATGCTACTTATGTCCACTGTCAATAAGCCTAAATCATTAGACGTGTTG
This sequence comes from uncultured bacterium, assembly GCA_963706585.1. GTDB lineage: Bacteria > Babelota > Babeliae > Babelales > Babelaceae > MFD02248-292. The sequence continues at coordinate 561,234 of OY970169.1, read as the reverse complement.
AACAAAACTAATAAAAATTATTGACTAATTGGATAAAAATTTGCAATAATTTAAAAGAAGTAAGTCTTTATAAAAAATTAGTTACTAGCACATTTGAATATTGCTAGAAAAATTGGGAGAAGTAATGAAGTATATCTCTAGTAAAAACCTATTCTATGTCATTATTGCTTTGTTAGCACTAACAACTCAGCAGGCAGTAGCTAAGACGATAACAATAAGAAACCTAAGTCCTGATCCTATAAGCGTATTTCTTCATCCTTGGGGTGGTTGGTGCACTGATACCATGCGTTTCGACTTACAAGGATTTCCCGATGTAAACGTACAAGAAATTCCTGGCACAGCTATATTGCTAGCATGCGGATACAGCAGTGCTGATTTTTACCATTATGACAAGCATTACGGCTCGGCTGATCTTTTTCCCTCTATTGATGTTGCGTCAAGCGCTGACAATGTAACATTGTGGATCAATAACTCTGATCAGGGTCGTTGGGGAATTGGCTGCGATGGCAAAGTTGTAGGATTCCAATGTACTGAGAAAAAGCCAGCATAATGAAAAGCTTTGCACGGACCAAGAGTGTTAATTTTCCGCTTTATGTTCTTTGCGATTTCTTAACCATTTTACAATGCTATAGGCGGCAAAAATAGAGCCGGCTATTGCAAGGGTTGTCCATTTATGAGCGTATAGGTAGGAAACCCAATAATTACGCTGGCTTGGGTTAAAGGGTTTTCCAATTCTACCTGGTGGCTCATTTGTCCAATTCGCAGGACGGACACAGATACTTTCTTCGCTTGCTAGAAATTGATGCCCAGGATTAATTCCATCAAACCTGAGCTTTAGCGTGACTATTACCGCTTGATTATCTGGTGCCGGATACTCAACACAATATTCATCATAATTAGGAACTATGCCTTGAGAGTCTCTAATGAATTTCGTTTTCCGAAAATTCCGATTAAAAGCAATATTTGCCCATTGCGGAACCAAACCAGCATCAATCTCAGCCTTCGTTGGTATATGATGTTCGTCCATAGCAAAAAATAGACTAGGTATACAGCACAACAGTACCAGTAATTTATTCATAGTTTTATTGCCTTACAAGGTTGGGTGCATAGTGTGCCAAAGAGTAGACTGTTCATATGCATGACCAGCTTGAAAGAGCTGGTCCTCAGAAAGGTCTGGTCCTATAAGTTGGAACCCAATAGGCATCTTACTCTTTGTAAATCCGCAGGGCACCGCAAGGGCGGGAACGCCAGCTAAATTTGCGGGAGCAGTGAAATAGTCCTGTAAATCCATTGCAAGCTTGTTATCCGCAAATGCACCAAAGGCAAATGCTGGAGCCGGAGACACTGGAGCAAAGAGCAGATTAACTTCTTTAAAGGCCTGTATAAATTCATTACGCATAAGCCCTTGAACCTTTTTTGCGCTATTGTAATAGGCATCAGCATGACCTGCTGAAAGTACATAGTTGCCTAATAAAATACGGCGCTTAACTTCCCAGCCAAAGCCTTCAGACCGGGTGTGGGCGTACATGTCAGAAAGCGTATCCTGTTGAGCACTCCTGTAGCCATAACGAACCCCATCAAAGCGGGCCAAATTCGATGCCGCTTCAGCTCTGCTAATCATAAAGTAAACAGCTGCCCCTGAGTTCATGAGGGGCAAATTAACCCGTTTAATCCTTGCACCAAGCTTTTCAAAAGTCTTAATGGCTTGCTCAAGAGCACTGATAACTTCTGGATCAATTCCATCAGCTTGCATAGCATTGTCAATGACGCCTAGGGTAAAGCCCTCTGGTAGTTTACCATTAAGGTACTGGGTATAATCTTGGGGTTTGACGGGCAAGGACGTTGAATCATTTGAATCATGCCCGGCCAAAACGGAGAAGACGAGAGCATTATCATATACCGTTCGGGTAATTGGTCCAATTTGATCAAGCGATGAAGCATAGGCAATAAGACCATTGCGCGAAACAAGACCATAGGTGGGTTTGAGTCCAACAACACCGCAAAGACTTGCAGGCTGACGCACAGAACCCCCTGTTTCGCTGCCTAAGGCCCAGGGGACTAAGCCTGCGGCTACTGCAGCAGCAGATCCCCCACTTGAGCCTCCAGGCACACAGCCTAGATGCCATGGATTTTTCGTTTTAGCAAAAGCAGAGGTCTCGGTAGAACTGCCCATAGCAAATTCATCCATATTAGCACGCCCTATGCATAATGCACCTGCTGCATTCAAACGCTTGGTTACCGTAGCATTATAGGGAGCTCGGTAATGTTGTAACATTTTCGATGCACATGAAGCTATACGACCTTGCTGACAGATATTGTCTTTCAGCAACCCCGGTATACCCGAAAGTAACCCTTCTTTTGCAGCTTGCTGCATAATAGAGTGCTTTTCGAAAATCTCTAATGCTGTTTCTAAGGTTTTATCATGTTCAGTAAAACGCTTTATGAAGAAATCAAGAAGCTGTTCAACTGAGATCTCTTTTTTTCTTAGGTACTCTTTTAGCTCTTGTATTGAGCTAAACGTAAAGTCATTCATGCCAATTCTTCCAAAGTCTAAATTTTAATGGTAACCAAATCACTATTATTGCTTTACTATTACCGGAACAACAAAATAATTTCTTTCCCGTTCAGGGGCTAACGCGAGCAGTGGTTCAGTGTCTATAGCTACAGCTTTATCTTCACGTAAGATATTTACGTTTTGAACTAAAGGTTGTTCCTCATACTTAGTCGCAAAATCTTTTAAAAAAGCAGCATATTTCAAAACATCTTCGATTTCAGTTGTTAGAGGAACAATATCATGTTGCTCGAGGTGTATGTGTGAAAGTTTTGCCAGTGCTATTATCTCTTCTTCTGTTATTAAACGGGTCATAGTGATCCTTTACGCTTGTAGGGCAAATTTTTTCCATTTTTCAGTTTTAAAGTAATACAGATACACAGCAGTCATAAGCGCATTGCCAATATATAATGATCCATAGAGCAATACAAAATGAACAAGCGGATTACTTATGGTTAAGTGCGTTATAAACCAAGAAACAGGCAGAAAGTAACCGAGAGTTACCACGACACGTACCAACATAACAATTTTTACGTTAGCAGATCCACGTAATGCCCCCGATAAAATTAACTGTCCTAGATCAAAAAACACAAGAATGCTCAACATCGGTATGGCAGCAGCGGCAAACATGCTAAACACTTGCTGTTTATCAAAAAAGCTAAGAAATAAATAGGGATAAAGCGAGAATAGCGCTAGGATCCCAGCTACCATGCTATGGGAAAGAATAAGCACTTTTTTGATGTTATTTGTTATGCCTAGCCAGTTGTGTACATAAGAATCATTACTTACCAAGAATGTTATGACTTGAGCAAATGCCAGTCCTGGTATAATTGCCAAACGCTCCAAATCTTTAATTGCAGTGAAGCTAGCCAATACTATAGTGCCCGTTTGGCTGCCTATAGCAGCTGCAAGTTTACACATCATGCAACTAAGCCATAAATGGCAACCCGCAAGCATTCCTTTATCAAGCATCACCGGCCAACTTACCCTCAATAGCTCAATGCTATTGTTCCAGCTTATATGTGAAAATGAAGCCAATGAAAGGGCATATTTTTGCATATTTCCGTTGTATAGAAGATAGATAAGAGCTCCTGAAAGCATAAAACAATATTGCAGTACCGATGCCCAGGCAGATCCCTGAAATCCTAAGTGAGGAAAACCCCATTGTCCTAAAATTAATGCATAGTCAAAAAAAACGAAGACTACGCCGCCGCTCATGAAAAGAAACATGGGAGCTTTTGTATTTTTAATACCTCGCATAAAGCCGATCAAAGCAAAAAAAACAAAACTTAAGAAAACCGTCAATGCACGAAGACGCAGATAAGAAACCCCCAAACTCATGACTTCGACTGGCAGACCAGAGAAAACATAAATCCAGTATGCTGTTAGGTAAAGACAAAGAGCTATAAGGCCACCCATAAAAAATGTTATCCAGAAGGAGTCAATCAAGAAGCGGCCAGCCTGCTTGTATTGGGCAGCTCCATTGGATTGACCACAAACTATTATAGTACCAATGGAAAGTCCTTCAGCAATTTTGGTGAGAAAATGGAATAACTGCTGAATAATGCCAGAAGCAGCATATGTAGCTGTTTCTTGAGAATAGGCAATTAATCTACTATCAATGAAATTTAAAGCCATATAAAGCAATAGAGAAGTTATTAACTCAGGGAAAAAGTAGCCAAGAATGTTACTATATCCTTCGCCAGCTGATTCATCTAACCGATGACTCGTTGCCCTAGGCGCCTGAGCGAGAGTTTTTTTCATGTTCGTAATTCCTAATGCTTTACTCAGATAGGCGAAATACTACTAACTTCCTCTTTTTATTACCTAATACGTATTCTACTTGGCAGCTTATAAAAGGCAATTCTTTTTTTTGAGGCTGCCACGTCATTGAAGCCCAATACACAAGGCACGTATTCCTATAAAAGGAAGATGGCTTAAATACTCGTATGAGCTCTTCAGGGTGAAGCGATGCTCGCGCACAAAATAACTCAATTGGAAATGTTGTTTTGCGCAAAAATGTACGCCAATCGCTTGCCACTACAGTTATTGAATCTAATCTCAATCTGCTCATAACGAGTTGCAAAAAAGTGATTCTTTTATGCTGGACTTCAATAAGTATAGCATGAAGGTGTGGATATACAATTTTTAACGGAATTGCTGGAAAACCCGCTCCAGTGCCTATATCTGCAAATGTTGAAATCTTTCTACAATCGATAATGCTCAACAGTGCTAGCGAATCGTCAAAGTGATATGTGATCACTGAAGCCAAATCGGTGATTGTAGTAAGATTATATTTATCATTTTCTTGTATAAGCAGGAGATAGTAATGCTTAAATTGCTCAACTTGATAATCAGTAAGATTATGACGCTGAGTAAAAGCATGCCATAACTCTTGATCTGGCAATAATTTTTTTTCCATAAAACATAGACTTTGTGTTTGTTCGTTTGCTAAGGTACGACTAATGATACTCTTTTAGTCTAAAGATTGGATAAAAAATATGAAGAGCTCAAGCCTAATAATTGCTATGTTACTCATGACAGTTGTGCATAGAGACGTACGGGCTGCAGAACAAACTCCTCACATTATCACTTTTTTTTTTAAGCCCTTACACCCAGCAAAGAATTTTACCGCAGATAAGTTCAATAATAAAGCGGCAACACATGGCGCTCTTACCTATTCACTTGTTAAGCAACATTTAGCTAATAGTTATTTAGTAAGCGGCATATGTGTGACCTATGCCGGTTTTTCTCGCTATTCTGATACCAATGGTCAAATACTATTTCCAAGACAAAGTTTAAGGCCACGCATCCGTATTTTTGTAACTCAGAGCATCAAGCCGATCTTTTACCCAACCGCTCAAATACCTACAAGCACCGTACATCATTGGGAACTCATTAAAGGTGTGCCGGCAAGCTATCATATTGTTGAACTGACAGAAAATGAAAAGGGTGAAAAGTTTTGGCAAACGACTGAACAAACTGTACCTAAGAATCGAAGAATTCCATTGGATGCACTTGTTATTTTTGCTGATCCGAAAAATGTGCTTGTACCTGTTGGCTTATCATTGGCTGTTGAAAATACGGCTCATTTTTTATTACCTAACATATACGTAAGCCCCAAAATAAGTCCTACATTAAGCGCTTTGCGCTTTTTAAAAGTAAGAAGATATTTTTCACCTGTTTCACTCGTATACAAATATGTAACAAAGGGTTATATTGAAAAATTAGCCCCTAACTAGGAGTCGGGATAGCATACTAATGGCTCCGTGACTTTTGATTTTGTAGGGTGAATTAGTAATTTGGTTTTGTATCGGAGTATGATGAGCGATTAACTATTTTTTCAACTGACAAAAAAAATGCTATACTATCTGTACCTATAGTTAATTTTTATAAGGAATCCTTTTATATGAAACTACAAGTTGCTTTTGATCTTATTGATCTTGAAAAGGCCCTTGATGTGGCGGCAGAAATTGAACAGTATGCAGATATTATAGAAATTGGCTCTTTACTTATTTACAAGCATGGTGATAAAGCAATAAAATCCTTTAGAGAAAAATTTCCCAAAAAAATTATTCTCACCGATGGAAAAATAGTCGATAGATCCAAAGATTCGGTAGCACTCTTTGCTCAAGCAGGCACTGATTGGATTACCGTTATGGCTGGCACCAGCAAGAATGTTATCCATACTGCTTGCACAATCGCTCATGAATTAGGGAAGAAGATCATGCTTGATCTTCTTGATGCCAGCTCACTAGGACAATCAGCATTAGAAGCACAAAGCTTGGGTGTTGATGCTCTTTTGTTTCATAAGCCTGCTGATGAAAACGAGCACTTTGTGTTCTTAGATAGCTGGGATATGGTAAAAGGCAATACACAGTTGCCAGTTTTTGTTTCTACCCATGTTTCTCGAGAGACAATCGCAGAAGTTCTTTCTATCGCCCCTGCCGGTATTGTAATCGGCCGAGCAATCACCCATGCTGAAAATCCAGCACAAGAAGCTGCTTATTTTGCAAGCATTATGCATACATAAACGGCTCAAATTATAGTAACAGTTATTCAAAAATGATTCATCCATTTCTTTAAGTCATTTGACTTTTTGAAAATAAGTTTTTTACTATATAGTAAAGTATAGTATTGTCATAACTAGTGTTTACTCATGAAAAAATTATTAATTGTTGAGTCCCCGGCAAAAATTAAAACTATTTCTAAATTTTTAGGAAAAGATTTCAAGATTATGTCAACGGTGGGCCACATAATGGATCTTCCTCCAAAAGAGCTCGGTATAACCATGGATGATGGTATAGAGCTCAAATATGTTGTTCTTGAAGGTAAAGCAAAAGTCATAGCCTCGATAGTTAAAGAAGCAAAAACATCTGATGAAATCTATTTAGCTCCTGACCCCGATAGAGAAGGCGAGATTATAGCATGGCATATTGAGCAAGAAATTCTAAAAGTTATGCATGATAGTCGTAAACTTCATCGTATTACCTTTAACGAAATCACCAAGCCAGCTATTGAGGAAGCCCTGGCTCATCCCTCTTCAGTGGACTTGCTTAAAGTCTCTGCTCAACAGGCCCGCCGTATATTAGACCGATTGGTTGGTTATGAGGTGTCGCCTATTTTATGGCAAAAGATTTCTAAAGGTCTTTCAGCTGGGCGTGTACAATCGGTAGCCTTGAAGCTTATCTGCCAACGAGAAGATGAAATTAGAGTATTTAAACCAGAAGAATATTGGTCAATAGATGGGCTTTTTGCAGCTGATAATTCCCGTTTATTAGCTCCTTTGACCCAAGTAAATAAGAAAAAAATTGACGTTAAAAATGAAGCTGATGCTCAAGCCTTAGTAAAGCGTATTAAAGCAGCTTCCTATGTTATTGATTCTATTAAAGATTCAAAGCGCCTGAAAAATCCTTCAGCACCCTTTATGACCAGCACCTTGCAGCAAAGCGCCTATAATGGTCTGGGATTTCCAGTACAAAAGACTATGCAGGTTGCACAAAATCTCTATGAAGGTATACCTCTGGAAGATTCGTCAACTCCGGTGGCTTTAATTACATACATGCGTACCGACTCATTACGGATTTCCGACACAGCACTTAAAAATGCTCGGTCCTATATTACTAAAACCTATGGCAAAGATTATTTACCGGCGCAAGCGCAACTGTATAGCAAAAGCAAAGCTCAGGATGCTCATGAGGCTATTCGTCCCATTGATGTTAACGTAACTCCAGAGTATGTAAAACGTTTTGTTAGCCCCGATCAAGCTAAGCTGTATGAGCTTATCTGGAAGCGATTCGTAGCTTCGCAGCTAAAACCTGCTCAATATGCACAGCGACAAGTAACTATTTTAGGCGGAGCATTTACCTTTAAGGTAACTGGATCAACACTGATTTTTGATGGTTTTCTCAAGGTTTATGTGTTAGAAGATGAAGAAGAAGCAGGCAAAGTAGTAATTCCTGCACACTTTAAAGAAGGCATGCAAGTTGATCTTGAACAAATAACTCCTAAGCAGCACTTTACTCAACCACCCCCTCGGTTTACCGAAGCTTCTTTGGTAAAGGAATTAGAGCGTGGCGGCATTGGCAGACCAAGTACTTATGCAACTATTTTAAAAACAATTCAAGCACGTGCCTATACTACGCTCGATAGTAAGAAACGCTTTGTGCCGACAGAATTAGGCATGGCGGTTATTAAAATGCTCAATGATAATCTTCCACAAATTATGAATGTAACATTCACGGCAACTATGGAAGAAGATCTTGATAAAATTGCTCAAGGCTCACTAAAGCGTGATGTCGTGCTTAAAGAATTTTACACAAATTTTGAAAAAGCTTTACAAGCATTTCGAGGCGGACAAGCTAAACGGGTTCCAGAACCAACAACTATCTCATGCCCAAAGTGTTCAGCTAAAAAGCTTGCAATCCGTTTTGGCAAAATGGGCCCTTTTTTAGGGTGCTTAAACTATCCAGAATGTACTTTTACGAGCAACTTCGAAAGATCTCCTGAAGGAATTATACAGCTTGTAGAAGCTGAACAACCAAAGGTTTTAAGCGAAGCATGCCCAACGTGCGCTAAACCATTACGCCAAGTCAAGGGTAAATATGGCCAATTTATTGCATGTACTGGTTATCCTGAATGCAAATATGTACAACCTATTAAAGCAAGCTTCGGTTGCCCACTTTGTAAGAAAGGTGATATTATTCAGCGAACCTGGAAAGGTAATAAATTTTGGGGCTGTGGCACCTATCCGGCCTGTACCTTTAGCATTCCAGGAGATATTCAAGAAACTCCATGCCCGCAGTGCAACCTGCCTTATCTTTTAAAACGAACAGCTAAAACAGGTGCGATATCGCTCCTCTGCTCATCTAAGGCATGTGGCTATAAAGAACAAGTTGCCGAATCAGGTGAAGAAGATTAAGATCCCTTAAAAACGCACAGCTAAAAACGGGCGAGACATCGCTCCTCTGCTCATCTAAGGCATGCCAAGTTGCCGAACCTGGTCCATAAGATAAATCTTACCTTTAGTAATACTAAGTATTGACTTCCATAAAATAATTCTATTAGACTGGTAATTGTAATATATTAATTTTATAATTTAAAAACAGAAAGGACAGGGTATGAAATTGAATTTATTGTTACTGATGACCGTACTTTGTGGGTTCGGCGTTACCTATAGCATGCATCAAAGCTATCACTCGAGCACTGGCTACGAGCAAGCTAAAGATAGAAAAAAAGATGAAAAGAGACGTCATAAAGATGCAAAACGTCATGCAAAACATCATAAACGCGCTCATAAAGATGCCAAGATGGCAGGCAAAAATATGAAAACTGCCTAAGCTCTGAAAGCTTATTGATTAATAATCCTATAAAAGAAGACGAAGTTTCAACTTCATCTTCTTTTTTTCCTTAACCTGAAAAACACTATACCTTCTCTTGAGTAAACAACCATACGCTTGCATAATTAAGTTGAGTATCTTACACTGTAATCGTTAACTATTACTCGTAAAGAAAGGGTACTTTATGAAAAAGATGTTGCTTGGAATTGCATATAGCCTACTACTTATCATTTTTCATGCTAAAGCTCAGAATCGATGGCTAGCCGAGCGATGCTCCGAGCCTTATGATCTTAGTACCGAGACCAATGCTATGAGTCTAGAAGAAGTCTTGAAAGAACCAGAAAAATATAAAGAAATTCCTACGCAAGAGGGCGGTCGATCATTCAGGCGGGTATATTATAAAGTTGTTAGAAATACCGAAAAAAAGATAAAAATCATTTATGAATTTGATTCATCTGGCTTGCTGAAAAAATCATTCAAACGCAGTTTTCGAAAAATGTCTGCCAAGCAACTCAAGCAATTAAACAAAATACAAGACAAGAACTAGACAAATTGCAATATATTTTCTACAATTGCGGGCAAATACCTATAATTAATAGTGGTATCACTGGTATTTGGGGCTTGAGTGGGTCTGGTTGCTCATCTAAGTTTTAGATCGAAACCCAAACACATGTCCCTCATGACACAGATAGCTCGGCAAGCCGCAAGAAAGAATAGATTGCTTATGACAAAATACCGAAATCTACTAAGTCTGTCTGTATTAGCTATAACGGCACTTGCAACCAATACTTGCAACTGCACAAAAAGTAGCCCCAGCCCTCGAAAAGGATGGCGTCAAGGTTATAGTAATGCATTCGCAAGAACTTTATATCCAGCGGGATCAAAGTATTCGAAACTGATTGATGTGAAGTATGCTCAACAGGATCCGGAATTTCGTGAGCTAGAGGATTCTGAATATGCTACTTTAAACATTCCTAAGCTTAAAGGTTGTCGTGCTTTTAGGCATTCTTTAAGCACTCGAACCATCGATGTTGTCTACTATTTTAATAGCAATGGTGATCTGTGTGAAACGATAAAACCAGGTTTAGTTGAGCAGCTTAACAGCAACAAAAATCTCGGTGATACAATTAGACCGGGGTTTGTTAAGCAACAAAAAGAAAAGTTTGAACGAGGCTCTGCAGATTTTGATAATAATCCTAGCCAAGGGGCTTTCTACCAGCCATTGATAAAAAAAGGAATTGTATTGGGCTTGCTCATCGCTTTGGCAAACTATGCCATAAAGCACAGCAAGGCAAATCAAGCACAAAATTAGGAACTAAAGCAAAAAGCAGTTGCATATAAAACTTTTGTATAAAAAAACGAGCGATTCATGAATTGCTCGTTTTTTCATTAACTACTAAGTGATCTAAAGTTAAGGTAAATTCACTTTTTCACGCCTTTCAAGTAGTCCTGGCCCATAGTGTCTTTGTAATTCACCGGCCTGAGTTGCGCGACCTTGTGCTGTTTCTTGTCCGGCTTGGGCACCATAAGGTAGAGGACCTCTTCTAGCCTTAACAGGTGAACGTGGAGCACCGTAACGCTGCTGTAGTTGACGTTCTCTTTCTTTTCTCTGCGCTCTTTCAGCCTGCCTTCTGGTTTCTTCTTCTGGATGCAGACGTATTGCTCTCTCATGAGGTGTTTCCGCTTTTTCACCAGTTGCTAAGTTCCAAATACCAGCTTCTCTCATTGGAGTAGGCTGGTTCATGCCATTGAGAGCTTGTGAGCCAAAAATACCACCTACCAGCAATAGTATACTAAAAAATTTCATAATATCTCCTTATTAATAAATAATTATTCATTTTATAATTATTATACTATTTCAATTTTGCTTAAAAAGTCAACATTATTAGTTTCGAAAGCTTTTATGGCACTAGAAAATAGTACAGACCTGGCAAAGTACATTTGTATAACCAGGCTTAGATTTTTAGCTTCCTGATAGAAGAATTTTGCTATTGCCGACAAAAGCTGCAGAGACTTAGAGCTAATGGAGATTAACAAATTGATTACTTACTTTAAGCGAGTTCCATTGGGGACGGGCTCTTGCAGGCTGATTAAAACTGGCTTGTTCTGGGCATTGCTTGGCAGCAAAATCATCCCCTGCGACTCATTACCCATCATAGAGCGCGGCTGCAAGTTATACACAAACACTGCTTGCTTGCCAATAAGTTCTTGAGCACTATAAAATTGCTTAATCCCACTAAGGATCTGTCGTAAACCTTTGGGGCCAAAATCAACTTGTAATTTCCATAATTTGTCCGATTTTTCGATTGGTTCGCAAGAAATAATGGTTCCTACCACTAATTCTACTTTTTTCAAATCTTCAATCGTGATATCATTTGCCAGTTCTGCTGATTGATTGCTTTGTTGCTTATTTTCCATTGGTGTTTCTTTTCTAGTCTCATATTTGGTAAATAATGGTGGAATTTTTTGAAATACAAATACTCGTGACCAGCCAGTCATCGTTAAATTTTTAATAGTATCTACACCAGAAGTATGATCAATCTCAATGCTTAAGCTTTTAAGCAATTCGGTCATTTTTTCAGGCATTACCGGCAATGCTAAGGTAGCAATGGCATTAAGCGCATGCGCAGTAGCAGAAAGGATCACCTTAAAGTGCGTGGTTTCAGTCAACCCTTTTTTCCAAGGTTCTTGCTCATGGAAGTAGGCATTTACCTGGTTAATAAATTTCCACAAGTGCCCATATGCTTTATAAAAATAATAAGATTCCATATCTTTGATAAAAGCTTGCAACATCACGTAAAAATGTTCTTGTAGCTCTTTTTCCTTGCCATTCCATTCATCAGGTGGATGCGCTTCATAGATAGAAAATTTATGGGCAAGCATTACCAACCTATTTAATAAGTTACCTAGATCATTGGCAAGATCAGCACTTACTCGTTGCTCTAAATCAGCTGTGCTAAATTCAGCATCGTGGGTAATAGCCATATAGCGAACTAAATAATATCGTACGACATCGGCTCCATAGATGGCTAAAAGATCTTGCGGGTCTACAACGTTGCCAAATGATTTAGACATTTTTTGATTATTAACTTTCAGCCATCCATGCACAAGTAAGCACTGAGGTAAGGCAAGCTTAGATGCCATAAGAAATGCTGGCCAATAGATAGCATGAAAGCGAACGATGTCCTTGCCCATCACCTGTAAATCAGCCGGCCACCAATAGTTAAATTCTTTGCTTTTAGCTGAATCGCCAAAACCTACACCTGTTATGTAATTATTCAGCGCATCTGCCCATACATAGGTAACGTGCTTGATGTCACCAGGAAAAGGTATGCCCCAGGTAATGGTAGTGCGAGAAATACTCAAATCTCTAAGACCACTTTGCACAAAGTTTATTACCTCATGCCTTCTTTCCGGTGGAACGATAAAATGGGGATTCTGCTCATAAAATTTTAGCAACCGATCTTGATAGGCGGAAAGTCTAAAAAAATAAGACTCTTCTTCAAGAAATTCAGTTGGTCGGGCACAAGAGCCACACACTGGCATTGCCTGCATACCACCTTCTTTGGCATTATCCGACCCTAAAGCAGCGGTTGGTAATTCTTTATCAGTGATGAATGTCTCACATGGCGTGCAATACCAACCCTTATAAACAGCTTTATAAATATCACCGCTTGCTTGCAATTGCTGTAGCCAGAGCTGTACTCCTTTTACATGGTATTCATCGGTTGTACGTATAAATTTGGTGTAGTCTATATGGAACTTGTGCCAGGTGTCTTTGAACGCATCAATAAAACTATCGACAAATGCTTTTGGTTCTTTACCGGCTTTTAAAGCTGCTGCAGCAACTTTTTGACCGTGCTCGTCAGTGCCTGTTAAGAAAAAAACATTTCGCCCGCGCAGTTTAAACCACCGCGCAGCCACATCAGCCAAGAGCGTTGAATACAATGAACCCAGGTGTGGCTTGGCAGTAACATAGTAAATTGGTGTAGTTACGTAAAACTTTTTTGTTAAATCTGTCATAATTTCTTTATCTAGTACCTTTTTTGCTTTTTCATTAGCTTATCATGTTATGCTCTCTGTGTATAGCTTCGAAAGCTCTATCTTTTCGCATTTTTGTTGATATAATGACTTAATATTGACAATGGTTGTAGCTACATGCTAAGGAGGGAACCTATGAAAAAAACGTTGTTATTCTTATCTGCAATTGCGTATTTTGGGTTATCTTGCATGATGGATGCCGATAGCCCGTTAGGATCGGAAGAGCGCACTGATATTGAAAGCTTTACCTTAGCAGAAATCCAACGGGACAATAGATTTAAGCAAAAATGCCCAACGGAAAGCGGGAATTATGCTTATGAAGGCTCAGTCGTGAAGGGTACCTATGAAAACCACACTATTAGCATCGTAAGTATTGAATTCACTCCCCAAGGATCAAAAGTCTTTTGCACTACAAGAAAAGGTAAATTTAAAAATGGCAATGATAAGAGAAAATCGGTTAGCTTTGCCCCTACAGCACGCCGTCAGCTTTTTTCTGATGAAGCTCCCGCACCTCAATCAAAAAAGTCGAACAGGAAAAAAAATAGTACCCCTATCAAACCAACAATCAGGCATACAACACTCGCAAGCATCATAAAGCCGCTCATACTGATAGGCGGCATAAGCCTGGGTGGCTTGTGTATTTTGAAGCTCTCGCGTCTTGGCTTGATTTCTATAAAAAAAGAAAGCTAATGTACGTTGTATGATTATTGGAGCAAGAAAATTATTCTATGTAAGTTGCTGCTTAACTCTTTTTGCCTTCAGTGTCTATCGGGCATTCATTTTTACGCCAGGACTCTTAGATTCGCTTGTTTCAAGAATAGCATATCCTTTCTTAGTACTAGAGCAAACTTGCATTGCTCCCGTAAAAAATGCTTGGCTTCACTGGCATTCGCATAAGCAACTCGAGCAACTACTTACTGAATATAAGCAAAAAAACGAACAGTTAGTTGCTCAATCGATTGAACAGCAAGAGATAAAGAATTATGATGAAGAAACTAAAGAGCTGCGTGAATTTGCTCAACGGTATACTCAAGAGAAAGCAATAACTGCTCAAATTTTGCTCAAGCACTTTGATGACAATGCGCATTTTTATTTAGTTGATGCAGGTAGCAATAAAGGGATTACCTGCGATATGGTAGTTGTCGTTAAAAACTGTCTCATTGGTCGCATTTGCGATGTTTACCCCTACTATAGCAAAGTACGCTTAATTACCGATAAGCTTTGCAAGATCCCCGCTTATTGTTCCAAAACAGGCGTTCAAGGCATTCACCAAGGCTGTAATCAATTGGATTTCACTGAGCTTAGCTTTGTAAATCATTTAGAAAAAGTTGAAATAGATGACATGGTTATTTCCAGCGGCGAAGGTATTATTTTTCCTCGCGGTTTTGGGCTTGGCCTAATAACAGCTTGCCGCCTTGATGAATTCCATTATACCATTACTATGAAGCCTTTAGCAGATCTTACTGCATTGCGCTATTGCTTAATTATCCAAAAAGGTGTTATAGGTTGAAAGACAACTAGTCTTGCTAAGAGGAACAGGTATGGTACCCAAAATACACTCAATTGAAGAAGCGTTAGCACTGTTCCCTTGTACCGTTGATCAGATAAATGAACGCGCAAATAAAGCAATACAGCAATCAGGTCAAGACATTGGAACCATCTGCACCATTGATGATTCTGCAAGAACTTTTGATAACACCGCTCGCGCCATAGATAGTGCTGTCGCATCCTTTAGTGTCACTTCGACGGCATTGCATGTTATTGAAATGGTGCACCCAGATAAAGCAATGCGACAAGCAGCTCATCACAGCTTGATTAAACTTAATAACTATTATATTGATACGTTCTCTCAAAATCGCAAGCTCTATGCAGCTTTTAAAGCATTTATGGCTCGAGCTAAGCTTGATCGGCTCAATAATGAACAGGTGTACTATCTTGAAGAAATGGAAAAAGCGTTTAAGCGAAATGGTTTAGAGTTAGATAATCATAGCCACCAAGAGCTTAAAGACATTCAAAAAGCTCTTAGTCAACATGCGCTTGATTTTGATCGAAACATAGCCACTGATAATCGCCATATAACGGTGAAAAAAGATGCGCTTCAAGGATTAACGGAAGAATTTATTAAAGAGCTAAAGCGAGAAACAGAAAGTGGGCTAGAACTTTTTATTCTTGAAACCGATTATCCTACTGTTGATCAGGTTCTGCAGTATTGCACCGTTGAAGCAACTCGTCGTACCTTATGGACAGCTTTTGTTAACCGCGCCTACCCCGCAAACAAACAAGAGCTCGATAGCATAATCGCCTTGCGCAATTCATTAGCTCGCTTACTTGGGTACACAAGCTTTACCGAGTATGATCTTGAAAACCAAACGGCAGCAACCATAGAAACGGTAGAAAAATTCCTCAATTCATTGTTAGTTCGCTGTAAGAAAAAGGCTGATACTGAAATGACGGCTATGCTAAAAGATATGCCTCGATCGGCAACGTTGACCGAGAGCGGCATGGTCAAGCCATGGGATTATGCTTTTATTAAAGCTCACTACAAAAAGCAATCTTTCTCGATCGATGAGATGGCTATTGCTGAATATTTTCCTCTTGAGCATACCATCGACCAATTGCTTGCTATTTATCAGGAATTTTTAGGGCTAACCTTTGAAAAGCAACCAGTAAGCAATGCTTGGGATCCAACAATTATAGCTATTAAAGTACTAAAAGAGACTAAACTTCTGGGAATTTTGTTTCTAGACATGTTCCCGCGCGATAGTAAATATAAACATGCTTGCTTTATAGATGTGATACCCACGATTTCTCATGCCACCAACTTTTGGCCCGCCGTTGGTATTGTTATAGTTAACTTCCCTCGGCCAACAGCGCACAAACCAGCGCTTCTTTTTAGAAATGATGTCATTACTTTTTTTCATGAATTTGGCCATGCATTGCATGGCATCTTAGGTTCAACCGAACTAGCTTATTTCTCAGGAACTAATGTAAAACGGGATTTCGTCGAGATGCCTTCTCAAATGCTTGAAGAGTGGATGTGGGATGAAGAGATTTTAACCCGAGTAAGTAAGCATTATAAAACTGGACAACCATTGCCAAAAGAGCTCATTACCAAAATTCTTGAGCTCAGAAATCTTGATATTGGCTATTTTTTACAGCGCCAAATCTTCTTAAGCTTTCTTTCACTTGATTGCTTTAAAGAGGGACAAGTAAAAGATGTCATGGCCCTTGAAAAGAAACTGTATCCCTCAACAATTGATCGTGTAGCTTTTGATGAGCATTACCATTTTTACGCGTCATTTGGTCACCTTACGAGTTATGGAGCTAAGTATTACGGTTATTTATGGTCTAAGGTGTTTGCTGTTGATATGTTCACCGCTATCAAGCAAGAGGGATTGCTAAATCCTACCATTGGTAGCAAATATATAAGCTCAGTCTTAAGCAAAGGTGGCAGTAGACATCCCTATGAGCTGATAACTGCCTTCTTAGGTCGCGAGCCAAATCCGGATGCGTTCTTTAAGGAGCTAGGCGTCTAGCACTCAAAGTCGTATCTAGCTCATGATTTGCTTGCACTTTTGAAAGCGCATTGCTTCTATCCTTGATTTGTATTTTGCCTCTATGCTACATAATTAATAATATTGCACAATGCTTTCAAAGGTTCATTATGAGTGATATAATTTTTAACGGCCTTACCTTTGGTTTTTGGTTTTCTCTATGTTTGTTTTTCTTTTTCCTAGTTTTCACCGCATTAGTTGCCTATTTCAAGCGGGACAATAGCATAGCGAATTTTACTTGGGGAAGTGTGTGTGCGCTTTTAGCTTTCCTTACGATTTTCCCGGCCTCACCAAGATCTCTAGTAATAACTTCGCTCATCTGGTTGTGGGCTTTGCGCATGAATACTCATCTGGCTATTCGATATACTGGCAAAGATCTACGCTTTACAAAATGGCATCTAGATCTCAGTTTCTTGTCGCTTATGAAAAGTTTTGGCTATGTTTTTTTTCTGCAATTAGTATTGCTGTTAATTATGTCTTTCCCTATAGTGTTCGTTAATATAAGCACAAGAACATTTTCTATTCCTCTCAATTGGCTTGATTTTCTTGCTATTTGTACATGGTTTATCGGGTTCACGTTCGAATCGGTAAGTGATTATCAACTCTATAATTTTATGCGCAATCCGGCCAACAAGGACAAGATCATGGATCAAGGGCTTTGGCGTTATAGCCGACACCCTAATTATTTTGGTGAAGTAGTTATGTGGTGGAGTATTTATGTCATTGCTCTTCAAGTTCCCTATAGCTTTGTCACCATCATCGCACCGGTTACTATTACCATACTCTTACTTTTTGTAACAGGCATTCCTTGGACAGAGAAAGCACTTTCAGCTAACCCACGATTTCAAGAATATAAAAAAAGAACAAGTATATTTTTCCCTTGGTTTTCCAAGTCCCCTGATTAAAGCATATAAGCCTTCATCAGGTAGAAGATAATAGCATTGTCCAATAGGACAGCTCATATGGTTCGACTACGCTCACCACCAGCGGATTGTGATAACCTGAATGACGCAAGGTTATTCTGGAGAGCATTCAGAGCAAAATTTATTTTTAGGCATTTCAAGAGCAAGTGCTCTTAGTATAACAGTTTATATAAATCAATAATTCAAAAATCTCAAAGCCGCTCGTGGTGGGCGAAGCGAAGCATAGTCAAATCCATAACCTGTCCGCCATAGCTTTTAGCGAAGGGGGATGAGCAGCCAAAATAATTTTTATAGTGCCAACAAGCTGCGCGGGAATTAGGCCTCAGACTTTGCTTTTTTTAAAGCGCTTTTGGGGTAGGTAACTTGTTTTTCATGCACAACTGCCCAAGGAGTAAGTTGATGAACTTTACATTGATGCAGACTGAATATGTCGTTTACTACTATATTATGAGCAAGCAATGCATCACCAATAAGGGATCTGTGGCAGCGCCAGGGTACTGCTTCAGCACACATTATAACAATCTGTTTTAATTGAGCTAGCTTTATAAGCTCAGCCAAAGCGTCTTGAAATTGAGTAGTTTGCATATAATCGGCAAATCCTCTAAAGGAACGATTATGCCATGCAGTATTAAGTGAATCAGCTTTAGTATGGCGTAAGCCTCCAAGACCAATCATATGTTTATAGCCAATAAGTTCCTGTTTAAGGGAATGCTCAAGTTCTTCAGCATTAAATTGTGGATTATGTCTTGAGCGAGCTATAGTTCTAATATCAATGACTTCTTGAATGCAATATGCCTTTAAGATAGCAATGAAATCAGCTAAGGGACGAGTAGAGTGCCCAATGGTAAAAATTGGTAGCTCTTTATGGTTACTAGTTTGCATACTTAGAAATCGGTTAGTATAGAATGTCATGAGTCTCTTTCTATGCCCATAAGCCTAATTAAGCAAAAGCTTTAAAGGCAATATGCAGTCCTCTTAAATCATAAAATTTTGGTGTATACTTATTATTAATTAATAAGGAGACACTATGTATAAAGTAATTAGAGTATCCAATCATATTCTATCATAAGCTGAATGAGTTACAAACTGCTACTGGTTTATCAAAGCAAGTTCTTATTGATCAAGCATTTGAAAATCTATTTCGTGAATCGTGATTATAAAGCATTACGTAATAATTCGCAGGCTTGGAAACAAGAATTGGCAGAGCGAGCTCGGTGGGAAAGTATTAATGATAAGCTTGATGATTATTAATCTCACCAATCTAATTCCCGGTAGCTTAACTTGCTTCCGCTCATCCCTTAATGTTTGCCAGCCGGGATCACCGTCATTAAAGCCTGCCAATCCTGCAACCCTATGCCAGAATTGGCTAAGAGTTATGTGTTCTTGAGATAATTCAAAGCGAGAAGCAATAATTTTTAATAGGATTGATGGAATATGATTTTTCGCTAAGCCATTTGAATATTCGCGAGCAAGAAATTTTATTTCAAGAAGCTTAGTAGCAATAATGCCTAAAATACCCAATAATGCTAATAGTGCATGTGTTGACTTGAGCTGACGCTTTTCTATTGCACAACCAGTTTCTCGTTAATAGTATCCATATTTATCAAGTAGCTTTTCTACCTCTTTGTGCCTTTCAGAGAAGCAATTATCAATGCTGTATCGCCATCATTGCTTATCACCCTAACATCAGCACCCCTTATCCAGAACGAAGTGTAGCACCACTATCAAGGAGCAACGCTATAATCTCTTCCCGGCCTTGGCTATTATATGTCAAAGACAAAGCAGTTTGCCCAAAAATATCTTTAGCATTAACCTTAGCACCCCTATCCAAAAGTAGCTTCACTATCTCAGTGCGACCTTCTTGAGATGCTAGCATCAAAGCTGTATAACCATCATCTCTTCGAGCATTAACATCAGCACTGCTGGCAAGAAGAAGCTTTACTATCTCTAGGTGCCCATAGTTTGATGCATGCATCAAAGCAGTTTGCTCCCTAGTATCTCTAGCATTAACCTCAGCATCCTTATCCAAGAGTAGCCTTACTATCTCAGTATGACTCGATTGAGATGCATGCATCAAAACTGTTAGGCCATCTTTAGCATTAACATTAACCTTGGCACCCTTATCCAAAAGTAGCTTCACTATCTCAGTACGACCCGATTGAGATGCTAGCATCAAAGCTGTTAGGCCATCTTTAGCATCAACCTCAGCGCCCTTATCCAAAAGTAGCTTCACTATCTCAGTGCGACCCTCTCGAGATGCTAGCATCAAAGCTGTATAACCATCATTGCTTAGCGCATTAACATCAGCACCGTTGGCAAGAAGAAGCTTTACTATTTCTTTAAAAATGTTATAGTCCCACCTAGATGCTAGCATCAAAGCTGTATAACCAAAAGTAGTTTTTTTGTTAATATCGATTCCCGATGTTACGAAAGCTTTTACTTCATCGATATTTATGTAAGGCGAGTTGAACAGCTCTAAAAATGTTATCTCAGCTTGCAGGTTGTTCGATTTAACTACTTGTTGAGGAATATCTAGTTTAAGCGCCTGGCAATGTGTGTGAAGTAACGTGCAAGTTTGGCGGTTGATTTGACTTAAAAGAATAAGTTGCTTAAATTGCTGAAATATAGTTTCATCACGCTTTATTAAATAAAGAAATATTTGCTCTTTAACTTCAATTGGTAAATCGGTAAAAGTTACAGTTCTGATACGCTCTAAAAGCTCCTTGGCAGCCATCGTTGGGTTAGTTTGAGACAGTAGATACGTTTCTAGCATTTGCAGTTGCGCTTCCACGGGCAACTTGCGCCATGAAAAATCACCTTCACCAAGTATGGTTGCTCTAATTTCTTGTCTTTTAGTACTCGATGCGTGATTACAGCATAATAATCTATCAGATTTTTGGAAGGGATTTTTACTAACCTGTTTTAACTCGAGTTCTTTTGTAATATATTTTTTAGGATTTTCACTTTCGGAAATGTTTAATT
Organism: uncultured bacterium; assembly: GCA_963706585.1. Classification (GTDB taxonomy): domain Bacteria; phylum Babelota; class Babeliae; order Babelales; family Babelaceae; genus MFD02248-292. The sequence goes on along the minus strand of OY970169.1, from coordinate 540,344 downwards.
TTTCAAAAACATCATTGATATCTTTTGCACCGAGCCTTGGATCTAATTGCCAGGCAATGAAGTAAGCTATAAGCTGCTGCAGCGAATCGATATCCAGGAAATTAGCAATCACCATTAATCCGCCAAGTTCTTCAAGCGATTTTGTTGACAAAAACCAAAGTTTTTCTTTTGCCTTTTGAAATTTAACATAACGCTTAGAACCATTTTGCCGAAGATGAGCAATCGTAGCCATTAATTCTAACACTTCCTCAAATTCATCCGAATTAAATTCACGAAAATGGAAAAGTGTTTCTTGGGCACCACCAGCCAGCAGGAACAGAAACGTGTTAGAAAGCGAAAAAATATCTTTATTAATTACGAACTCTTGTGCATCCCTGCTCACCACGGTAATTGTATCTGGCAATTCCATAGGCAATAATTTTCCTAGATACATAGCAATTATTAAGGCTGCAACCATCTTTACATGCATAAATATCCTTATTAATAGTGCACCTTTTTGGTTGGACTATTTTTTTCTCAATTTTTTCAACATAAACAATACTGCTTTATTTTACCGTATTCTCACTCTATTTCAAACTAGCTGGTAGAATGAAATATTTTATCTAATCCATGCACGTTGATTCGCGAAGCCCAATATTAGCGGTTCAAGGTTATTATAAGCAACAGCTAATGTACTGTGTACCATAATACCTCGTCCCACATGATTACCGATAGGGCCAACCCCCTCTAAAGCTCGATGTTCTGAATAATCCAATTGCGTTTCATCTTGAATAAAAGTACTACTTGCACCTTGGGAGAATGCGGCGTCTTATAAACAGTATCCCTATGTTCTTTTGCAATTGTTCATGACTTACATCTTCAGATAGTTTACTTTGAGCTAGCTTTATAAGCTTAGCCAAAGCATTTTGAAACTGAGCAGTTTGCATATAATCGGCAAATCTTCTAAAAGTAAGATTGTGCCATGCAGAATTAAGTGAATTAGCTCTAGCATGGTCTAAGCCTCCAAGACCAATCATAATGTTTATAGCCAATACGTTCCAGCTTCAGGAATGCTCAAGTTCTTCAGCATTTAATCATTGACTTGCATGTGTTTAATCTGGTAAAATTATTTAATAATTGAAATTAAATTTATTAAAGGTCTTTTGAAAAGGAGAAAATATGCAGTATTTATCACTTTTTTTGTTCATAGCACTGCCATTTGCTGTCAAATCTATGGAGCAGCCGCATCCAGATATTGAAGCTGGAACCTTGGCAGCCTTACCAGCAGAACTCAAAACAATGATTGTAGAATATGCTGCGCAAGCTAGTAACATAAGCGATGTTGCTAAGCAACTTGCTCATTTGCAATTAACAGATAAAACCTTCAGTGCCATCATTAGTGATCCTCTAACAAAGAAAGCGATAATAATGGCTTATGAGAAAACTCATCCAGATGCCAAACACGAGTTTTTTACTGCTATCAAGACAGGAAACAATGTAGCCATCAAAGCATTTATCAACTTAAAGCCTTCATTAGCAAATGAAAGAGATACTGATCAAGTGACGCCACTGGCGAATGCAGCTTTAGCAGGGAATGACGAAATCGTAAAACTTCTTGTTGAAAACGGGGCCAAGATCGATCAGGGTACCCAGGATAATAGAACCCCTCTCATGTTAGCCGTATTTGGACGTCATCCAGATATTATAGATTATCTTCTTAAAAATGGTGCTGATGTGAACGCTGCAACTAAAAGTAAAAATATAACTCCTCTGATTGTGGCGGCAGAAAGAGGCGATCAAGCTATCGTTAAAAAACTTTTAGACGCAGGTGGAGATACTCGAGGTGGCACTATTCAAGCCTGGGCTCGTGGGCCAAATGCCATGGAAATACGTCGCTTAATTAATGAAGCAGCCAACAAATAAAAACGGCAAACTCCAGCCGCCTAAGCTGGAGTTTTTTCTTTAGCTAGGAAACAAGAATTGTCAGAGTGAGCTCAGGTGGGAAAGTGTTAATGACAAGCTTGATGATTATTAATCTCTGGTCAATCTAATTCCTAGCAGCTTGACTTACTTCCGCTCATCACCTACGGCTAAAAGCTTTCACCCAATTGCGGACATACGTAAACAGGTTATGGGTCCTGCAACAGGCTCAAGATTGTACCTCCGCTTGACTGGACTCACCACAAGCAGTCTAGGAATCATTATTCATAACTTGAGAGATTTTCCCTTGGTTTCTTAAGTCTTCAGAATGAACTCTCCTGAGAATCGTGTAGCTTATCATAAATAATTTTTACTGAAAAATAGTCATAAATAGCCAAAATCCCAATATGTTACAAATAAGTTGCAAAATTGTAACATATTTGTGTATACTTACTTATGTATAATTAACAAGGAGATACCATGTCTAAAGTAATTAGAATATCACACGATAACTATGAGAAGCTCAATGAGCTAGAAACAGCAACCGGTTCATCGAAGCAAGATCTCATTGAGCAGGCGCTTGAAAAGCTCTTTCGTGAGTTTTTTCTTGCTGAAGTAAACAAGGACTATGAAGCATTAAGGAATAATCCTGAGGCTTGGAAAGAAGAACTCGCAGAGCGAGCCGAATGGGAAAGTATTAACGATAAACTTGAGGATTTTTAATGCTTTTAAAGCCACGTCGAGGTGAAGTTTGGGTTTTCAACCTTAATCCTACCACTGGCAGAGAGCAAGCTAACGTACGTCCTTGTTTAGTACTATCAACAAATTCGTTTAACGATGGACTTGCTGGCGTTATCATTGTTGTTCCTTTTACTTCAAAAAATAGAAATATCCGCTTGCATATACCAGTTCTGCCACCTGAAGGTGGTCTTATTATTCCTTCGTATTTAATGGCTGAACAATTACGTTCATTATCTACAGATCGCATTGCTAGCAGCTGTATAGGAAAAGTAAGTGAAGTAACCTTACAAAAATTAGAATATATGATCAAAATATTACTTAACTTTCGATAATTAATGCTGGTACCAAAACACTAAATCCAACAATCAACTTCATAATCATTGAAAATTTCATTTCAAAGAGACTAAGATCTTTAGCAGATACAAAAGTTCTATCATGACTCATAAGTAAAAAGAGCAGTCTACAATTTTGCAACATCCACCAAAAGAGTAGTGCCTGAAGGAAAATTACGATGAAATCGCAACAACTAATCTCATTAAACCCTGGTAAAAACTATGAAGAAGTCGGCAGGATAGCACCTTCAACTCATGCTGAAATTGATAGTAAAATTGCCAATGCTCGATCTGCATTACCAGAGTGGTCATCGCTCGGTTTGAAAGGAAGAATTACCATACTTGAAAAGCTCTATAAAGAATTTGAAAAAAGAAAAAATGAAATTGGTTTATTAGCTGCTCGTGAGATGGGGATGCCTATTTCTGTCGGGCGCGAAATCGATATAGGTTCAGGATTACGGTATATGAGAGGCTATCTTGATTTCGCCGAACAATGGCTTGGACCTGAAGTACTTTTTGAAAATAATGATGAAATTAATTATCTTTTTTCCGAACCAAAAGGGGTAGCAGGGATCAGCACGCCCTGGAATTATCCTTTTGTCAATTTTATATGGGCAGTTATGCAAAACTTGGTAGTAGGAAATACCGTCGTTTTTAAGCATTCAGAAGAATGCCCGCTTACTGGCAAACTGCTTGAAGAGATAATTGCTTCAGTAGATCTTCCTCATGGAGTTTTTAACGAAGTCTATGGCGATGGAGCAAGCGTCGGTGAATATCTGATGAATAGCCACATTGATCTTATGTGTTTTACCGGAAGCACGGGTGTAGGAAAACATTTATACCAGGTGGCAGCAAAAAACTTTATCCCCGCTATTTTAGAGCTTGGCGGATCAGCTCCCGGTATTGTTTTTAAAGATGCGGACTTAACAAAAACCGTACAGTCCTTGTATGAAAATCGTTATTTTAATAGCGGGCAGACTTGTGATGGGCTCAAGCGGCTTATTGTTCATCGCAGCATCATTGACGAAGTAATTAACCAACTGAAAACCTTAATAGCAAGCAAAAAAATTGGTAATCCTGAAGACCCAAACACCGACATCGGTCCTTTAGTTGCCCAACGACAACTTATTTCTTTGGAAGCCCAGGTCAAGGATGCATTAGAAAAAGGAGCAAAGGTTGTAGCAGGAGGAAGAAGGCCGTCAGCGCTATCTGGTGCTTATTATGAGCCAACCATTCTTACGAATATTACCTTTGACATGCGGGTATGGAAAGAGGAAGTTTTTGGCCCCGTATTGCCTGTTGTTCCCTTTGAATCAGAAGATGAGGCAATTAAATTGGCCAATGATACCACTTATGGCTTAGGAGGCTACTTGTATACCCAAGATAAAGAACTTGCAAAACGTATTTGTAGCAAACTGCAAACGGGCAATATTAGCGTTAATGGCGCAAATTATAACATTGCCCAAGATCTCTTTGGCGGATACAAAAATTCAGGTTTAGGTCGAGAACATGGCAAACATGGCCTACGAGAATATTGTTCTCTTAAAGTTGTAGCACTAAAAAAATAGTTGCACTTATGCTAACTACGATCATAGAGCAATTTCTTTGCTTTTTTCGGTGATTTTTGGTTCTGGCTTTGGGTCTTTAGTCGCGGGTTTAATCTGGCCTAAGTAATCGGGCAAATTAATGCCGGCCATAGCCGCAACTTCATGCAAAGCCGGCAATGACTTAATCATGCTACTTACAAAGCTTGCTGTTGAGCTGCCTTTTTCGCCAGAGCCACTATCCCAAACAGTAATTTTATCAATCTTGATATTTTTAATAGCTTCTGCTTGAAGGGACGCTATTTGCTCTAGCTTTTCAATCATGAGCATATTAGCAGCTGCTTGTGCATCGTTGCCACAAGCTTCAATTAAACGAGTGTAGCCAAGGGCTTTTGCGGTTAATACTTGGGCAATACCCTCAGCTTCTGCTTTCTTAATGGTAAGTATTGCTTCAGCTTCACCCAATGCTTCTTGCTTCATTTTCTCAGCTAATGCTTGAGCATCGATGGTAATTTTTTTCTTTTCAATTTCTTTAGGTATAATTATTTCCGCTTCCAGACGCTTCGTTTCAGCTAAGGCTTTTGCGTGTTGAATCTGTGCGTAGGAATTTTGTTCAGCAACTTTACCACGCATTTGTGCTTCAGCACTTTTTTCTGCAAGACTAGCATTGTAATAAGCCATATCTGCCAAGGCCTTGTTTTCGCCTTCGACAGCTTGAGTGTTGAACGTTGAGACTGAAATACGTTGCTCTTTCTCAGCTTCAGCTTTACCTATGTCACCGCGCTTTTCAGCTTCAGCAACATCGATTTTAGCCTGATTTATTGCTAATGAGGCCGCTTTTTTACCAATGCTTTCGATGTAATGCGATTCATCGGTAATATCAGTAATATTAACGTTAATTAAGCAAAGTCCTATTTTTTTAAGCTCAGGGTCAATATGCGCCCTTATTGCTTCTAAAAATTTTTCTCTATCCTGGTTAATCTGCTCAATGGTAAGTGAAGCTACGGTTAAGCGCAACTGTCCAGTAATAATTTCAACAGCCATAAGCTCGATATCTTGGGCTGATAGCCCCAACAACCGTATAGCAGCATTATTCATAGAATCTTCTGATACATCTACTGCAATGGTAAATGTACTTGGAACGTTAATCCGGATATTCTGTAAAGAAAGAGCACTTTTGAGTGGTATATGAATAGTACGAGGTGTAAGGTCAATAAACGCATAATCTTGAATCAATGGCCAGATAAGCTTGCCGCCACCATGATAACATTTAACAAAACTGTTTCCTCTTGTTTTTCCGTAAACGGCTAATATCTTATTTGATGGGCACCGCTTGTATAATGCTTTAAAAATAAAAGTAAAAATTGCTGTAATGCCTAGAGTTATTGCTGCTGTGACCAGAAAAGAGAGCATACCAGAGCTTACTAGAGAATGTTCCATGGAGTGACTCCTACCATTGAAAAGTTATTAAAACTATATTTATTGTTAGTATAGCAAAAATTTAATTTTTCAAAACCAAAACATTCTTTAAACCTGTTCACCTCTTTGCTTTTTAAAAATTGACCTTATACACAATAAGCAAATAACATTAACAAATGATTGAGTTAATTAACATGACCAATCAACGATCTTAGCTTCTGCTTATATGCTTGAACCCTTCGACTGAGTTCTTTGAATAATTTCATGTTCTAGTGCTGTACATCTGTCTTAGTAAATTCATCATTTTGGCGCCTTGAAGTTTAAAACGCTCTTCCGCTTCCCTTGCCTCTAACAGAGCACTTTCAACGGCTTTCTGTTCCAACAGCTTTTCTATTTCTTTATAATCGCTTATTTTTTGCTTAGTCGATTCCCAGGTAAAAAAGAACCCCACCTCGAACTCTTCTACATGTGAGCGTCTATAGCAAGCCAAAGTATAAGCATCACTTGAAGGGATTCGCGTCCTGAGTGCATGATCAGCTCCATTATCAAGCAAAAATGCAACTATTTCTTTATTGCCTTTCTCGGCCGCCAAGCAAAGCGCTGTGTAGCCGAGGGCCCTATGAGTAAGTCGATGATATAACTCTTCCTGAGCAAGCTTTGCAATTTCTTTAGGTGAGGACGAGGATTCTAAAATAAATGAAAACTCAGGCGTTAAAAAATCCTCTTCAGTTGTTTGCATATTAATATTAATACCGGCTTCAACCAAAGCTTTAATTTCTCTCAAGTTTCCAGCTATTGCTGCTTTAAAAAAGTCTTGCCTGAGTTGCTTCTCGCCTCGAGAATTAAGATAGATCTTTATAACCTGCCTTCTGAACAGCTCATCATGAGCAAGCTGATTAAACTCGCTATTAACGAGAGATAGTATAGCTAAGTTATTTAACAGTCTGGTTAAGCTGTCAGCACCTGCTATAAATGACAAGATATGAAGCTTAAGTTCCGCAGGCAAGGCCGATAACCCTGATTGCTCTTGCATTGAGCTTGACTCATCTACTTTCATTGCCTGGGGTGCGTCCATGCACAAAATTGGCAATGAACCCGATAGAAGTAGTAATACAAGCATTAAATTCTTTTTCATCTTTTTACTCCTTAAATTGAAATAATATTATTAAATAATTATATTTTTTATTTTATATTAAATAAAATTTTATCAAGAAAACTTTTAACGAGCGTAAGCAACTGTACTTAAAGATTACTATCCCCAGATTTTGATTCTCTTCAATTGCATTTTATGCAAGCGCTCAACACTAGCGCCTTTGCTAAGTAAAAGCTTCATAATTTCTTCATAAGTATTCAGCTTTCTCCAAGTAGAGGGATAGGTAAACAATAACCCCACTTCTTTCCGTCGTATATCTCCCATGATCTTATCCGCCATTGTTAAAGCTGTATAACTTCCCCATTTTGCATCAACTTTAACGCCATGATCAAGAAGAAACTCAACCAGTTTAACATCCCCTCTTTCAACAGCTAACATCAATGGGGTATACTGAATAATCCCGTTAAGGAGGTTATTTTTTACAACTAAAAACTCATGTACAGCAGGAAGATCTCGAGAAGCAACCCTTGCATTGACATTAACGCCATCTTCTACATAGCCTTTAACTGCATTTAAATCCCCCTGAATTATCGCTCTAAAGAGATTCTGACGCAGTTCAACGTTAATACATGCATCAACTAATTTAACAACCGTCCGATAATCCCCTTTAACTATTGCGCTGTACAATTCATGCTGAAACCGCCCCATCACATCTTTATATCTCACATGTGAGGCATTTTCCTGCTTGGTGGCCAATCGTTCTTTTAAGCCCACAATAATTTTAAAAAAGTCAGGGCTTATTTGTTTTTCATGAGCATAAATAAAGTGCCAGAATACTTCTCTAGTGAATGTTGTATCATGAACCAATCGGTGAAATTCTCTATTTATCTGCGATAGCTTTTTTAATTCAGCAAATACGGCCTCTAAGCTGTCAGCATTTGCTATAAATGACAAGATATAAAGCTTAAGTTCTTCAGGCAAGCTCGATAAAGCTGCTTGCCAGGTGGTTAAGCTGGTTTCATCGATATCCATTCCATCCCAAGTCTCCATTCGATCAGGGGCATCCATGCACAAAATTGGCAAAGAACCCGATAGAAGCAATATGGCGAGCATTAAGTTCTTTTTCATCGTCTCATCCTCAAATTAAAGTAATATTAGAAAATAATTATATAGTATATGTATATATTGTATCAAATAAAATTTTTGTCAAGAAAAATTTAGAGTAACAGTCACTTTGGTAATCGCCGAGAATCTCAACCGAGGACATTAACCCAAATAGAAGGAAAGCTGCTCATTCTGGAGGTGAATATATTTTTTACCATAAAAAAGTGAATGTAGTTCTTAAGCTACTATATACCTTGAGCTCTTACTTTTAATTGCTGCCTATGCTATAATAATATAGAGATAAAGTTAACCATAACGTTGGTGCGCATGAAAAAATTTTGCATTGCTGGTGCTATTAAGCCAAACTTACATTACTTCATCCCTAAGCGGCTTAACTGGAAGCATTTAGATAGTTTAATCGACGATATGCATTATTTTATCCTCCACGCACCACGGCAGAGTGGGAAAACTTCCGCAATTCTTGAATATGTCAAGCACGTTAATAAAGGCAGCACCTGTATAGCTCTTTACCTTACTACTGAACCTGCTCATACAGCGAAAAATGACATAGAACGAGCCCTCTATTGGTTACTCTCGCAACTTGAAACAGAAATTACCGATCAATTAGGTGACCAAAATGAAGCACTTACCTATCTTCGTGATGCTTTAAAAGAAAGACCTGTCTCTGAAAATGCTCTTTATCGATTTCTCCATCTTTGGGCGCAAAGTAATGTAAAGCCGCTTGCGCTATTTTTTGATGAAATAGACGGGTTGGTTGAAGATTCGCTTGTTTCTCTTCTCAAGCAATTACGGACAGGATACACAAAAAGGCCCGAACTGTTTCCTCAGTCAATATGCCTTATTGGAGTGCGAAACCTACAAGACTATAAACTGCAATCAGTTGACGAAATAGAAAAAGGAGTTTTGCTTAGTCCCTTTAATATTGTGGCTGATGCTTTAGTACTCAATGATTTCACACAGACTCAAGTCGCAGAACTATATCTTCAACATACACAAGAAACAGGCCAGGCTTTTACCGAAGGTGCACTATGTCTCGCCTATGAGCTTAGCCAAGGGCAACCGTGGTTAGTTAATGCCCTTGCTTATCAAGCTTGCTTTAGAGACATCTTGAATCGACAAGAAACAATTACAAAAGAGGTTATCGAGCGAGCTAAAGATCAGCTCATCCTACGAATGGATACCCATATTAATGCTCTTATAGATAAACTTTACGAACCTCGTGTAAGCACCATTATTGACGCTATTATCAGCGGCTCTGATCAACTTTTCTTCAATCCAGATGATATTCAATATGTACGTGATTTGGGACTTATTAAAGAAAATAGCTGGGAAATAGCTAATCCTATCTATCAACAAGTTATTCCACGTGCTTTAACACATGTCATGCAAGAACTAATTCCCAATCAAGCTGCCTGGTACGTAGATCATTCAGGCATGCTAAACATGCAAATGCTTCTTTTAGCTTTTACACAATTTTTTAGAGAAAATGCAGATGTACTCATTAGTAATACATCTGCTGAAACCGCTAAGACAGTCTATAAAGAGTCTTTTCCGCATCTTCTTCTTATGGCTTTCCTTCAGCGCGTTATTAATGGTGGTGGCACAATACGAAGAGAATATGCAATAGGCACAAAACGGGTAGATTTATATATTGAATGGAAAAAAAAATACACCTATATTCTAGAGCTCAAGATTAAGCGAGGAGAAGATACGCTAAGGCAAGGGCTCGAACAATTAGCTAAATATATCGATCTCTGTAAGCCTCATGAGGCTCATCTACTCATTTTTGATAATGATCGTAATCGCCCATGGGATCAAAAGATCTCTAATGAAATAATTTCTCATGATTCAAAAGAAATTCACGTGTGGACATTGTAATACTGATCATTAACTTATACAAATCTGTTATCCTCCAACTCAACTAGGTAACAATGCTATTAACAAATAAGAACCAATAATTGATTAGAATAAAGCAAATCGCTTTTTACAGCTATTGAAAGAATTAGTTCATGAAATTCCAATTATTATTCATGGTAATATCATCAAGCACACTTACTTCTATGCTTCCCGATGAACTATACGGGCAAAAAGAAGAAACGCAATTGATTATAACTAATAATCAATTCATTCATTGGGCAGAATTACCCGATGAGTTAAAACAACATGTACTCTATTTTGCTGTAGATGCCAAAATAAACTAATTTTACCTCGAGATCAAACAATGAAAAAAATCATAGGCATCATCTTATTAAGCAGCTTACTATCAGCAATTACCAATTCCATGGAGCAACTATCTGACCCAACGTCAACTGAATATTCTCCTTTTAGCCATTTACCCATAGAACTACGAGCGCATATCTTTTCCTTTATACCAGAAGCTACAAGCATGAAGGAGATCTTTAACAAAATTGCCAATTTAGCTCTGGTTGATAGCACTTTTACCAGTGTTGCTATGATTCCTGTCTTGATCAAAGAAGCAGCCAGAAGATTTGTAAGTTTATATCCAGATAGCGCCTATGCAGAATTTTTCGATGCTGTTGAGCATGATAATGAAAAGATAGTAAAGGCTCTGCTTGATGGTGGCGTCAACGTTAATAAGCTGTCTGTTAAAACTTCTGCATTACATATTGCTGTTAAACATGGTAATTTAGCTATGGTTAAGCTTCTGCTTAGTTATAAGGCTGATCCTGGCATCAATAGTGAATACAAACCTTTACTACGAATAACAAATTTCAGTCAAACAGCAACCGCTGAAAATATACCTGCTATAGCCCGCTTGTTGATTGAGCATGGTGACAATGTTAATTCAACTGATTTCCGGGGTGAAACTCCATTACTCTGTGCAGCCAAAATTGGATTTTATGAGTTAGCTAAGGTTTTGCTCGAAATGAATGCGGATGTTAATGCCGCTATTCATTCCGGTAGAACCCCCCTACATGCGGCTGCATATAAAGGAGCTTATACGGTAGCAGACCTATTACTTACCTTTGGAGCTTATGTTCACGCCCAGAATATTAATGGGACCACCCCTTTAATGATAGCTTCTCGAGACGGCCACGAGGAAATAGTCGCACGTTTAATCGAAGCTGATGCTGACGTTAATGCAAGAGATGATACTGGGGATACATGTCTCTCTGAAGCTCTTCGAAAATACAATTATGCTGACAGAATAGGTGATACAGCAGCTAAACAAGCATTGGAAAATATCATAAGGCTTCTTCGTAAACACGGTGCAGTAGACTAAATACAAAAGCCCCAAGGGGGATTTTGTATTGAAATAGCAAGCAAGCGTCAGCTTGTTTGCTGTTGCTGACAACTAGATAAAGAATCGAACAAAAAATTGTTAATGAGTGGGGATTTAAAAGGGGCGCGCCCCTTTTAGTTATTTTTCTTAGCTCTTACTTTTTACCATGTACTCCAGCGGATATCTAAGCAATCTCAGCAAATTTCTTTAAGAAGAACTTATGATACCAAAGCTCGAGGCCGTATGAGCTGATGCCATTTTTGAGGTTGTAGTCAAGCTCATAAAGGGAAGCGTGAGCTTGAGCAAGAAAGGGATAACTATAGAGCTGCCAGTCTTTGTTCATGTAGGTAAATGGTAAGCGGTTGGTGGCTTTTTTAGCTTCGGCGATGCCAAAGACTTGAGCTTTTTGTAGGAAGAGAGTGGCTTGCCAAACTTGTTCGGACCAAAAAGTGATCCAATATTCGGGAGGATAGTCAGAGCTGCAAGCTGCCCAGTAGGGGTAAAAGGCGCGTGGTTGTTGGGCAAAGAGGTATTGGCTAAGGGTAAAAAATGATTTGTCAGCAACAATGAGCTTGCGTAGCCATTGATCAAAAAATTGCTCATTCTTTTTGCCCAAGCAGCAGTGATAATGCATGAGCAAAAAGGCTCTGTCTAGGGGGATGCGCTCTTGGTCGGCAAAGAGCTTGCGTATGAAGGAAATTTCTTGGCCAAAGTCTGCATAAAAGAGACTGAGCATTTCTTGAAATACGGAGGCGGTGATAGTGCTGGGTACGTCGATAATGAGTAGACTGGGGTGGGCAGGTAGGGTGGTTTGCGAACTTAAAAAAAAGCTGAGTGTATGAGGCCCGGTGTAGGAGGCTAGGTAGGTGATCCAGGAGCTTTTGGCTTGGGCATCAAGTGAGGTTATATCGTTAAGCCAATACCATACCTTCTGGCCTAAAAATAGGGTCTCCAGTGTAATCTTGGCTTCTTGTGCACTTACTCGCTCAGTATCGAGGAAGCACTTAAGCAATTGCTTGCGCTTTGCATACTCAAAAACATAAGAAAAGAAGAGAGCCGAATAACGATCGGCTCGAAAGCACATAGAAGAATAGTGTAGTAAAAAATGTGTATTAGCGCCAAATTCGCGCAAAAACGTAATAAAATCCATACTTCTTAGTATGCATTAATCTAGAAATTGCGCAAACCGTGAAGCAAGGGAAAACGGTTGCATATATTCCATCTTTAAAAGAGTATATTGATTCTCATCGAAGAAGGTAAAAAGTTCTTGTACGCCTTTGATAGCAAGCAAGCGCATAGTTTCGTATTGTTGCCAGGAAAGCGGGTATTTCTCAGCAGATCCTTGAATTTCGACGATCGAACCTGAGCGGGTTAATACGAAATTAAAATCTGCTTCGATGGCGCTGTCTTCAATAAAGTCTAAGTCTAAGAGTGCGCTATCTTGAGTTACACCAACGGAAATGGCAGCAAGTTCATCAGTGAGACATGAGCTGCTTATAATACCTTTTTCAATCCAGGTCACCATAGCGGCTTTCAGGGCTAAATAAGCGCCGGTTATGCACGAAGTACGAGTGCCGCCATCTGCTTGCAAGATATCGCAATCAATAAAAATAGTATTTTCACCGAGCTTATCTAAAGCAACGACTGACCGCAAAGCGCGGCCAATAAGTCGTGAAATTTCTATAGTACGACCGCTGCGCTTATTGGCAGTAACTTCACGCACGGTTCTTATGGGTGTTGAAGCTGGCAGTAGAGAATATTCAGCGGTGAGCCACCCGGTCTTTTTTCCACGTAAGAAATGAGGAACTCCTTGCTGTAGGGTAACAGCAGTTAACACTTTAGTATTTCCTATTTCAAAGAGGGTAGAACCAGCAGCATAACTAAATATGTCATATGTTACGCGCAAATCACGCAATTGATCATTTTTTCTAGACCCAGCTCTTTTAATGTCATTAGCCATGTTATTTCTCAATCAACTTTAAACGAATTCGTCCTGTAGATTCTTCATAATCAACTATTTCAACGGTCACAACCTCATCAACTTTCATGGTTTTCATAAAGTCTGTTTGTCGGTGACGCGGCATGTTAGAAATATGTACAAGCCCATCGAGGCCAGGGGCAACTTCAACGAAGATACCAAAATCAGCTATTTTTCTAATACGCCCTTCGATAACTATGCCTCGTTCAATTAAACCACCAAGCATCTTAACCCAAAGAACTGCTTGATCTAGTTTTGGACCTGGATGACCGAAAATTTTTACGGTACCATCATCTTCAATATCAATGGTAGTTCCCGTTTTTTCAATTATATCTCGAATAACTTTACCACCTGTGCCAATAATAGCACCAATTTTATCGGTTGGTACTTTAAAGCTCACAATTTGAGGAACAAGTTCAGAAAGCTTTGGATTTGGCGCAGTCATTACTTTGCGCATTTCCGCTAAAATATGGAGCCTTCCTGTACGTGCTTGAGCAAGTGATTTTACAAATATTTCTCTTGGCAAGCCATCTTTATACTTAATATCCATTTGAATAGCAGTAATACCATCATCGGTGCCGGCTACCTTAAAGTCCATAAGACCAAAAGCATCTTCAATACCAGCAATATCACTGAGCACCTGAAAGCGCCCATCAGCACTTCCTAGAAGCCCCATAGCAATACCGCTGACCATCTTTTTAATCGGCACACCAGCATTCATGAGAGCCATGGTCGAGCCACAAACGGTAGCCATCGAAGTTGAACCATCAGATCCCAACATGTCGGCAACAATACGAATGGTATAAGGGAAATATTCGCTTGAGGGCAACATTGGTTTGACAGATGAGGCAGCTAAATAGCCATGACCAATTTCACGTCGACCCGGACCACGCATTGCTCGCACTTCACCGACAGAAAATGGTAGGAAATTATAGTGGAGCATAAATGCACTCTCAGAGCTGTCAGCCATTATATCTTCAATGCGCTGCTCATCTTGACCACCACCAAGGGTTACACTGACTAATGCTTGTGTTTCTCCTCGATTGAAAAGGGCCGAACCATGATTGAATGGCAAAAGACCAACTTCTGTCGAAATCTTTCGAATAGTATCAAAACTACGTTGATCTACGCGCTTACCAACAGCAAAGGCGTGTTCGGTGAGCACTTTCGAGTACTTCGTCAAATACGTAGGTTAAGAATGTGCGTGAGATGGTGGCTTCTTCAGCTTCTTTTTCATATTTTTTAAAAAAATTGTCTTTTAACGTAGACATGCCTTTGCTACGTTCGGCTTTATCGCTCGTGTATAAAGGAGCCACAGCTTCATCGGTTAAAAAATTTTCTGCGTTATTATTCCAAAGAGCCCAATCAAACGGATCAACGATTTCTTCTTTAGGTTGACCAATTTCTTGCTGAATCTCTTTTTGCCAAGCAACTTGTTTCTTTAATGGTTTCATGGGCTTGAAAGAGTGCATCAACTAAATTCTTCTTCAGAAATTTCCTGTGTCATCCCTTCTACCATGCAAATGCCTTCATGGGTACCGGCAACGGTTATTTTTACATCACTAAGTAAGCTGTCTTGATATATGTAGGATTGAACACCCATTTGCCATCAATTCGACCAACTTCTACAGCACCAACAGGACCTAAAAATGGTATTTTTGAAATAGTAAGGGCTAATGAGTTGCAATCAAAGCCAGCATTTGCGGTATATGGTCTTTATCAACTGAATAAACCGTTGCTAATATTTGGAGCTGATCAAAATAATTTGAAGGAAATAACGGGCGTATTGCGCGATCAATAAGACGCTCATGTAATACTTCTTTATCACTAAATTTGCCTTCTCGCTTATAATAACCACCGGGAATTTTTCCAGCAGCAGCAAAATGCTCGCGATAATCGACGGTTAATGGTAAAAACCCAGGAAACTCTTTAGAAGGAGCAGAAACGGCTGTTGATAGAACAACAGTTCCTCCTTGTTGCAACCAAATAGCACCATCTGCTTGTTCGGCATATTTACCCGTCACTACTTCATAATTAAATTCGGGTAAGTAAAATTTTTTTTCCATGTATATTGACCTATATAGTATTTGCTCAGAATAATGCCAATCACCTCTGTTAGCTATTTACGTAGCCCAGGTGCTCAATTAACTTTTTATATTTTTCTTCATCGTGTTCGTTAATATAATCTAGAAAACGACGACGCTGACCAACTAAAAGCTGTAAACCTCGTTTAGAACCAAAATCCTTAGCATGTACCTTAAAATGTTCTTTAAGTTTGTTAATTCGCTCCGTTAGCAAAGCCACTTGAACTTCGATAGAGCCTGTATCATACTCATTTAGTTGTACTTCTTTTATAACTTCCACTTTTGTTAATATGCCATGTAAAACTCCTCTAGTATTTTTTGGTAGGCGCGAGCGGAATTGAACCGCTGACCCTTGCTACGTCAAAGCAATGCTCTACCACTGAGCTACGCGCCTTAATATACTATTTATACTTGTTCTTTGCTTTTCATGCTTCTAAGATATTTTTTCCTAGAAAGATTTAATTCCTGTTCCTGCAGGAATAAGCTTACCAATAATAACATTTTCTTTCAAACCATAAAGATGATCAACTTGCCCTGAAATTGCAGCTTCAGCCAAAATTCGCGTCGTTTCTTGGAATGATGCTGCTGAAATAAAGCTTTCTGTGCCAAGGATGCTAGCGTAATTCCCATTAATACTGGTTTTGCAACTAGCAACTTTCTTACCTTCAGCTTGTAAGGCAGCATTGACCGTCTTTAAAGTGAATACGATCAACACGATCCCAATCAAGAAATCAGTATCACCTGGATCAACAATACGAACTTTACGCAGCATCTGACGTACAATAAGTTCTATATGCCGATCATTAATATCAATACCTTGTAAACGATAAATTTCTTGAATCTGATTAACCAAATATCGTTGCAAAGTTTCAGGACCTAAAATACGCAAGATATCATGAAGTACGGGAGTACCAGATGTTAACTGATCTCCTGCACTTACTTGTCACCATTAACCACGTTTAACTGTTTGCCACGTGGAATCAAATAATCATATGACTTCATCGCCATTAACAACAGATAACTTTTCGTAATCCACGATGTAATGCCACCAAATACTACTTCACCATCAATATCAGCAATAATTGCAGGATCTTTTGGCATACGTGCTTCAAAGAGTTCTGCAATACGTGGTAAACCACCGGTAATATCCTTCGTTCTTGATGCTTCTCGTGGCATTTTAACAAGATATCACCAACTTCAACATTTTGATCATCTTCAACGATAAGATAAGAACCTGTTGGTAAATAATATTGAACTAATTCTTCACCCTTTTCATCAACAATGCTAATTGCTGGCTGATATTTATCACCTTTATGTTCTAAGATCATCTTTGCTAGATCGATTGGTTGCTTCATCAAAGCGCTCTTGAACGGTAACATTTTCAATCAAGATCAACATAGTTAATCGTACCAGCTTTTTCAGTTAAGAATCACTTTATTATTAGGATCCCATTCAGCAACTTAGTACCAACTTTAACTTTTTGTCCATCTTTTACCAGAAGACTAGAGCCATATTCTAGATCATTACGTTGCAGTTCACGACCATCAGGAGCACAATTACAAGTCTTGCTTTTCGGCTCATAACAACTGTTTGACCTTCACTGTTTGTTAACCGTACGAATGCCATCGCAATTGCAACTATACCTTCATATTTTGCAACGAATAGATGATTGTTCAGTCATACACTCGCAGTACCACCGATGTGGAATGTTCTCATAGTTAGCTGAGTTCCCGGTTCACCAATCGATTGCGCTGCAATAATACCAACTGTTGTTCCAATTTCAACCAAGTTCACCTTTTGATAAGATCATATCCATAACATATTGCACATACACCACGCTTTGCCTGGCAAACAAGAGCTGAACGAATAGGAATCTTTGATAACAGCAGAATCATTAATACGCTTCTAACATCTTCACGACTAACAACGTCACCTTGTTTGAATAATAATTCTCCCGTAATTGGATCTTTAACATCTGCTGCAACTACTCGACCATAGACACGGTTAGCCAATGAATAGAGAATATCACCAGATTCTTTTAAATCTTCAACTTCTACATAGCCAATGTTTTACAATCATGCATAGTAATAACAACATCTTGCGCAACATCAACTAAATCGACGTGTTAAATAACCAGAGTTTGCTGTTTTCAATGCAGTATCAGCCTGACCTTTACGAGCACCATGGGTTGAAATAAAGTATTCAAAAACACTTAAACCTTCCTTAAAGTTAGTTTTAACAGGAGTTTCCATAATTTCACCCGATGGCTTTGCCATCAAGACCACTCATACCAACAAGCTGCTTAATTTGTTCTTTGGAACCACGAGCTCCGATTCAAGCATCATAAAGATTGGATTAAATGGCTTAAACTGCTTTATCTTCATTGAAGAATGCTTCTTGTATCTTGCTTTTTCAAGCTCTTTTGTCACATGTCGCAGCAACATCATGCAGTTGCATGAGACCAAATACTAATGACTTTATTATTTCGCTCACCATTGGTAATAACACCATCCATGTAGAGCTGTTCAATTTTTGATACTTCTTTTTCAGCTTTTTCAATAATCGCATCTTTTTTTTCTGGAACAATTAAGTTATCTATAGCGAAATGAAATACCAGCCATGGTAGAATTATAGAATCCAAGCTTTTTAATGTTATCAAGACAATTAACGGTTGCTTCGCTACCAAAGCGATAATAAACTTGTTCAACAAGCTTTGTTAAATCACTCTTTGTCATAACTTTATTGACCCAATTAAAATCAGAACCTTTTGGTAATGCTTCATATAAGAATAACACGACCTACAGTTGTTTCAACTAAGTGCTCATCGTCAAAACGAACTTTAATTCGAGCATGAAGATCAACTTGCTCATACTGGTATGCAGTTACTACTTCCTGCGGTATTGCAAAAATAATTCCTTCACCTTTTGCATTCCAGACGGACTTTGGTCATATAATGCAATCCAAGAACCATATCCTGCGATAGGTACAGTAACAGGACTACCATTAGAAGGAGAAAGAATATTTTTGTTGATAAAATCAAATTTTCTGCATTCTTCTCGAGCATTGTTACTTAATGGAATATGAACTGCCATCTGGTCACCATCAAAGTCAGCGTTAAATGCCTGACACACAAGAGGATGAATCTTAATAGCTTTACCATCAACCAATATTGGATAAAATGCTTGAATACCTAATCTATGCAATGTAGGTGCACGGTTTAAGAGTACTGGATAGTCTTTTACAACTATCTTCTAGAACATCCCATACTTCTGGTGCAGATTCTTCAACCATTCGTTTTGCAACACGTAAATTAGGTGCTATTTCACGTTCAAGTAATCCTGCATACACGTGTGATTTAAATAATTCAAGAGCCATAATTTTTGGTAATCCACATTGATCCATACGCAATTCAGGATCAACAACAATCACCGATCGACCTGAATAATCAACACGCTTACCAAGTAAGTTTTGTCTAAATCGACCTTGCTTACCACGTAACATTTCACTCAATGATTTAAGCGGACGTCGATTTGATCCTCGTACTGGTTGACCACGACGACCATTATCAATAAGCGCATCAACTGATTCTTGCAGCATTCGCTTTTCATTTTTAATAATAACTGATGGTGCTTCAATTTCAATTAAGCGTTGCAAACGAATATTTCTATTAAGCACACGACGATATAATTCATTCAAATCAGAGCTTGCAAATCGTCCACCTTCTAAGGGAACTAATGGACGCAAATCAGGTGGCAATACCGGCAATACAGTCAAGACCATCCATTCTGGACGCAAATTACCTTGTATCAAGCCTGTAAACACCTTGATACGACGCATTAATCTTATGACGCGATAGCAACCGAAGCTGTTTTTGCATATTCTTCTTCAAGTTTATGCAATTTCTACATGTCAAATCAATCATGACTTAATACTTGCTTAATTGCTTCTGCACCTGTTTCTGCAAAAAATTCAGTATCTTCTGGATGAGTATCAAGATAATTTTCATATTCAGCAGTACTTAAGTAATGTTTTGCGTGGATAAGGAGATTTACCTTGGTTAACAACCATGTAAGCATCAAAATAAATTACCGCTCAAGATCTTTAACAGGCATATCAAGAATCAGACCTAAGATAACTTGGAATACCCTTTAAGATACCAAATATGACAAACAGGAGCAACAAGCTCAATATGTCCCATTCGTTCACGACGAACACGAGATTGAATAACTTCAACACCACATTTTTCACAGGTTACACCACGATGTTTCATGCGCTTATATTTACCGCAATTACATTCCCAATCCTTTACTGGACCGAAAATACGTGCACAAAAAAGACCATCTCGTTCTGGCTTTAATGTTCGATAGTTAATCGTTTCAATTTTCTTTACTTCACCATACGAAAGAGATCGTAATTTTTTCAGGAGAAGCAAGTCCAATTTTAATCGCATTAAATTGAGTAGATTAATATATTCTCTAAATCGTTCTAGTATTTGATTACTCACTGACTTCCTCCTTGCCACTCTTAAATAGATCTACTTGCAAGTCCTAAACTTTGTAGCTCTTTAATTAATACATTAAATGATTCTGGAATCCTGGTTCTGGAACATCTTCACCGCGCACAATGCTTCATACACTTTATGTCGACCACTCACATCATCAGATTTGTAGGTAAGCATTTCTTGCAATGTATATGCTGCTCCATGTGCTTCTAAGTGCCCATACTTCCATTTCACCAAATCGCTGACCACCCATCTGTGCTTTACCACCCAATGGTTGTTGTGTAACTAAGTGAATATGGCCCAACAGAACGAGCATGCAATTTATCATCAACCATATGGTTCAGTTTCATCATATAAATAGTACCAACAGTAACTGGCTGATCAAAATATTCACCAGTTCGTCCATCACGCAATTTATATGCACCAGTTACAGGAGATCCAAGCTCTTTCAACAATGGTTTAATATCAGTTTCAAATCAGCACCATCAAATACTGGTGTTTTAAAGAAAACACCTTCTTTTGCAGTTCTTGTGGCAAGTTCAATAAGGCCTTCTTTACCATACTCTGTTTCATAATGACTCAATCAACTCTTTGCCATAAGTAACTACTAAGATGTTTTTTAACTTTCTTGCATAACCATTAGTTTTCAAGAGCTCCTCAAGCTTGTTGCCCAATTCGCTGACCTGCAAAACCAAGAATTGTTTCTAAGAATTTGCCCAACGTTCATACGAGAAGGTACACCAAGCGGATTTAATACAATATCAACTGGTGTTCCATCATCCATGTACGGCATATCTTCACGAGGAACAATAATAGAAACCACACCTTTATTTCCATGTCGACCAGCAATTTTATCACCAACTGATACATGCTCGTTTCATGGCAATATAGACTTTAACCATCTTGATAACGCCTGATGGAAGTGGATCACCCTTTTTGAGCTTATTAATTCGTTCTTCTTTTAGTCCTGCTAAAATTCGCATTTGATTTTCAAAAGAATCTCTTAAGATGCTCAATTCTGTCGTTAATTTCTTTATCTGTTCAGCTTTAATGTCAATAATTCAGCAAGATCAGATCTAGCTAAGTTTTTGCTTATCAAATCGACCTTTGTCAACAATGTCTTAGCTGCTTTACCTTGATGGCTGCTTGACCATGCAATCATTCAGCTAATTTTTTCAGCAATCATTTTCTCAAGAATAGCTATATGCATGATCAAAATCATGCTTCAATGCTTGTCAGTTTCTTGCAGCTACCATTTCTTTATAGCGCTTATCTTTTCGCACACCACTACGTGAGAAAATCTTTAACATCAATAACGGTTCCTTCAACTCCAGGCGGTACACGCAATGATGTATCTCGTACTTCTCGAGATTTTTCACCAAAAATTGCACGTAATAGTTTTTCTTCAGGAGAATATTGAATATCACCTTTAAGCGTTACTTTACCAACAAGAATATCACCAGGTTTGACACGTGTACCAATTCGAACAATACCATCTTCATCAAGACCTGCAAGTGCTGTTTCACTCACGTTTGGAATATCTCGGGTAATTTCTTCAGGCCCAAGCTTTGTATCTCGAGCATCAACAACATATTCATCAATATGCACTGAAGTTAAGATATCTTCAGCAACTAATCGCTTACTTAAAACAATAGCATCCTCAAAGTTGTAACCATGCCATGGCATAAATGCAACCAATAAATTAGCACCCAAGGCTAATTCACCATTATGAATCGCAGTACCATTGGTTAAGAATATCACCTGCTTTAACTCGATCTCCTCGCTTTACAATAGGAGTTTGATGAATCCAGGTACTATAACTTGAACGTTGAAATTTACGCAAATAATAAGTATCAATACCTTGGAAATCCAATCATCAATATTTCTAAATTCATCTTCATCAACACGAACAACAATTTTTTCAGATGAAACATATTCAACAACACCAGCACGTTTTGCAATAATCACAGCACCTGATGCTTTAGCAATTTCTTGTTCCATGCCAGTACCTACAATAGGAGCCTGCATTCTAATAAGCGGAACCGCTTGACGTTGCATGTTTGCACCCATAAGCGCACGCTTGCATCATCATGCTCTAAGAATGGAATCAATGCTGTTGAAACAGAAACCAATTGCTTTGGAGAAAGATCAATATAATCAATCTTGTCCGTATCAACATACATAAAGTTTCCTTCATGTCGAGCAAATACTTGATCACTTCTAATTTTATGCTTACTCGCATCAACTAGCATCTGCTTGAGCAATATATTTATCGCCTTCTTCAAATGCATCTAAGAATACTACTTCATCTTGCATTTTGCCATCTATTAACTGGACGATATGCTGTTTCAATAAATCCTAAATCATTGACCATTGCATAGGTTGCCAATGAAGAAATCAAACCAACGGTTTGACCTTCAGGTGTTTCAATCGGACAAATTCGACCATAGTGAGAAGTATGAACGTCACGAATTTCATAGGTTGCACGATCTTTCAGAACACCACCAGGCCCGAGAGCTGATAAGCCGTCGTTTATGAGCAATTTCAGCAATGGATTTGTTTGATCCATAAACTGCGATAATTGACCAGTTCCAAAAAATTCTCGCAACACTGCACTTAAGGGTTTTACATTCAAGAAATCTTGTGGCATTAATGCACCATGAGTTTCTTGCATTCTAAATCGTTCACGAACAATTCGTTCAATTCGCAATAAACCAAGATACATCTGATTATTAAGTAATTCACCAACTAAACGAACACGACGATTACCCAATGATCGATATCATCAAGTTCACCTTCACCACGTTCACGAAGATTAACCAGATATTGAATAGTTGCTATAATATCTTCTTTAGTAAGAGTGGTTATCATTCATCTACCTGTAAGACCTAGTTTTCGATTCATGCGAATTCGACCAACTTTAGTTAAGATCGTAGAAACGACTATTAAAAAAGAGATTTTCAAGTCGTTCTTTAACTTCTTTTAATGAAGAACTATCACCAGGCCATACTTTTCGCATGAATTTCTTTTAGAGCTTCTTCTTCAGTATAGACATCGATCTTGCGTCAAAGTAAGAGCAATAGTAGGTTGAAATACATAGCCAGATGAAGCTAATAATGTTAAATGATAAATTGTTGAATTTGTTCAGCATGCTCATAGTGCTCTTCGGTGAACATAGCGCCTTGTTCAACAATAACTTCACCTGTTTCAGGATCAATAACATCATTGCCAAAAACACGATTTAATAAGCTAGCTTTTGCGTAGTAAGAGTCTATCAATGCCTGCTTTGTTTAATCGAGCAATGAGCTCTTTAGTGACTCGTTTACCCACAAAGAATCTTCATCCTTGATAATCGGAAGCATTCCTTTTTCAATACGAATACCTAAGAATGTTATCATCAAGCTTTTGATAAAATTCACCTTTTTCGAGCAACAATGGTATCAAAATGATAAAATATTGGAATAATTTGATCCCGTGGCACCCCTAATGCTTGTAAAAATGTAGTTACCAGAATCTTTTTCTTTTTATCAATACGAACATACAAGATAATCATTGCTATCAAATTCAAAATCAATCCATGATCCACGCATCGGAATAATACGAGCTATATAATAAGGCTTTCCTCGAACATCTTTGACTTTTTTACTTTGAGAAAATACAACACCAGGAGATCGATGAAGCTGACTTACAATAACACGATCAACACCATTGATTAAGAAGGTTCCTAAATTACCTAACTTAAATTGACCATGCTCTTCATAGAGATCAGCCATAACAGGAACATCTGCAAAGAAAATATCTTGTTCTTTAATATCACGAAGAACTTTTCTTGCCTGCTTCATCTACATCCCAGCTAATAAGCTGTAATCTTAACCTTTAAGGGCATAGAAAATGTTTGACCACTTGAACGACATTCATCTAAGGTCATAGGTAGTTGAACGGTAACTCGCGCTAAACAATTAGAACATGTTTTATAGCGAGCAGTATTTTTGTGACAAAATGTACAAGTCAAGATCATCATGCTAAACGAGAACAATCAGATTTTTTACACGAGGAACAACTCCATGAATAGCGATTATCAATACCAGTTAGTTTACCACATGTACATGCCCAATTTCCTAGCTCATAACTTACATATTCAAGCGACATTCTATCATTATAATCGATAGGGAAAATATCTTTAAAAACTTTTTCTAGACCAATCAATTGCCTTTCAGCTGGCAAATAATCTAACTGAGCAAATTCATTAAATGATCGTGATTGAATCTCTATTAAGTTAGGAACCGGAACAATGTCTTTAATCTTACCAAAAGATCGACGAATAGAGCCTTTGCCTATACGGAGGCTAGACATTAAGCTGCTCCTTGTACCAGAGGGATTATTAAATAGTTATTTACAGTTATTAATAAGTAAACCCCCAACCCGAGGTTTGCACCAAGGGTTGGTGTAGTATGAGTCAACAACTTATAGGGCAGCACTATTATGAAAGTTTAACTTTTGCACCAGCTGCTTCTAAAGTTTCTTTCATTTTTTTGCATCCTCTTTTGATGCAGCTTCTGCTATAACCGTTGGAGTTTCTTCTACTGCATTTTTAGCTTCGGTAAGTCCAAGGGTAGTAACTTGCCGAAGGGCTTTGATAGTCTTGATTTTGTCAGGACCACCTTCGATCAAGTTCAACTTTATATTCGGACTTTTCTTCTTCTTCTTAGCACCAGCTTCAGGAGCAGCGGCTGCTGGCGCAGCATGCTGTTGGCATAGCTGCCGAAACACCAAATTTTTCTTCGAGTGCTTTAACAAGCTCAGCAAGTTCAAAAACGGTCATTTTACTAATTTGGTTAATTAATTTTCTGCATTTGATGCCATGGCATTCTCCATACCTTAAATGGTAATCTAATTATTTCTTACGCTTGTTTCTTTTCTTCGACTTTTTTAAGAACCCATACAAGTCTTGTAATAAACTGATTTAACACGCTTGCCAAGCTTGCAATTGGAGCCTTTAAGGTGCCACACAGTTGAGCAAGAGCACTTCTTTTGAAGGAAGTGAAGCCAATGATTCAACTTGAGCTTTGCTAATAACTTTCTTATCTAAGAGCACCAACAATAATTTTTAGCTGCTCATTCTCTTTTGCAGTTTGGGCAATAAGCTTTGCAATATCCGTTGCTTTGGTCCTCCGCAAAAACAATTGCTATTGTCCTTAAAATAGGGTGCTAATTCTGATAATCCAGCCATATCATGAGTCGCTCTTTTTAAAAGCGTATTCTTTGCAACTTTAAGTTGCCCTCCTTTATGCAATAGGTTCTTGCGCAACTTTTGCACTTCGGCAACAGTCATGCCTTGTACTCCAACAAGAAAGGATGCAGCATTCTTTCAAAATCACTTTTAATCGACTCAATTACGTGTTGTTTTTCTTGACGATTCATAGGATACCTCTTAATAATTATGAGAGCTCATCTGGGTTAACCTGAATACCAACTCCCATAGTTGAAGAAATCGTTATCTTTTCTAATAAACTTGCCTTTTGATGAAGGAGGTTTAGATGCCTGCTAATGCTTGGACAAAAGCATTCAAATTTTCTGACTAATTTTTTCAGCATCAAAAGAAACTCTACCAAATGAAAAATGAACAATGCCATTTTTATCATTTTTAAAAAACAAGTCGACCCTTTTTAAGATCAGCAACAACTGCTGCTACATCAAATGTCACTGTTCCCGTTTTCTTATTAGGAACCAAGCCGCGAGGCCCTAATATTTTTGCAACTTTACCAACCATGCCCATAAGATCTGGAGTTGCAACAGCATAGTTAAAATCCAGCCAACCGCCTTCGATTTTTTCAATAAGATCTTCAGCACCAACATAATCAGCTCCAGCTTTTCGAGCTTGCTCAGCATAATCACCTTTTGCAAAGACAGCAATTTTAACTTGCTTTGCCTATACCATGAGGTAATATAACCGAACCACGAACTACTTGGTCACCCTTTGATGGATCGATACCAACATTAACATGTACATCAACCGATTCATCAAACTTAGCATAGGCAAGTTCTTTAACTTTTTTAAGCTCCATCATGAAAAGAAAATACTTTGCCTTTAGGTACAACTTTTTCTTGCGCTTGTTCGATATTTTTTACCATGATTTGTCATACACATATGCCCTTCGTACTCAATCAACTACTTCAACGCCCATACTTCTAGCAGAACCAGCAATAATTTTTTTTGCTTGCTCAAGAGTCAAGCGCATTTAAGATCAGGCATTTTTATTTTTGCTATTTCTTCAATATCTTTCATTGAAATTGTCCTACTTTTTCATTACTTAGGCTTAGATGAACCTTTTGCAAGGTTTATCTTTTTTTTAATTAATTCGGTAGTGGGCGGTGTTTTAATGACAAAATCAAATGTTTTGTCCGTATATACTGTGATAATCACAGGAACAGTTTGGCCTTTTCTATCTGCAGTTTTTGCATTAAACTGCTTACAAAAATCCATAATATTTACCCCTTGTTGACCTAAAGCAGCACCAACTGGTGGTGCCGGCGTTGCTGCGCCTCCCGGTATTTGTAAGCGAATTTTCGCTTTTACTTCTTTTGCCATAGATTAATCCTACCTCAATGTTAATCGTTTGATTTGATCAAAACCTAATTCTACCGGTGTCATTCTTCCGAAAATACTTACCATAACCGTAAGTTTTTCATTTTCTTCATCTATACTGTATCAATAATGCCAATAAATCCAGCAAATGGACCTTCTTTAATTTCAACTTCTTTACCAACTTCAAATTCATGCTTTTCAGCTGAAACAACAACTTCACCTCTCATTTGAGCAAGAATACGATCAATCTCTTTTTGTGAAAGAGGCGACTGGCTCTTTACCACCTAAAAACCGTGATATACGAGGCGTGCTTGCAACTAATCGAATTGCTTCGGAGGTATCGCTTCCATTTCAATAAGCATATAGCCAGGAAAAAGCTGCTGATCTTTTATAGCATCATCAGTATCAAAAAACTGCTTCATCTTGGCTGAAGGAATAAGAATTTCGCCAAAATTTTCTTGCAAGATTTTGTTCTTCAATACGCTTTTCTAAATCAGTTTTTACAATATCTTCATATCCAGCATATACCTGGACAACATACCATCGTTTCATGTATTATGAGTCCATGTTCCGATTTGTTACATAGCTATAAATTGTTGTAAATAACCCATTTAATAGCACCATCTATCAACAAAACCAAGATATATGGTAAAAAAGAGAACTAATAAAAGTGTTACTAATGTAGCACCTATGAATTCATCAGTTTTAGGCCATTCAACCCGCGTTAAGCTCAATTTTTACTTCTTTAAGAAACTGCATAATTTGCCTTCATTACTCCATTGCGTATTGCAATGTTTTTCCTTTATCGTTAATTGGCAGGCCAGGAGGGATTCGAACCCCCAACCCGCAGATTTGGAGTCTGCCGCTCTACCGTTAGAGCTACTGGCCTTCAATACATTTACTTTGTCTCTTTATGCACATTATGCTTGCGGCAACGAGAACAAAACTTATTAAGTTTAATGAACCAATAGTTCTCTTTTTAGCAACAACTTGCGTATAATTACGCTCTTTGCATGCTTCACATGCTAAATGAGTTGTTACTCGATTTTTTGCCATAATCATAACCTATCTTTAAATATAATCCTGATAGATTACTGGAGCCCACAACCGGATTTGAACCGGTGACCTCTCCCTTACCAAGGAAGTGCTCTACCAACTGAGCTACGTGGGCAAACACGCCTATAATTAACCTTATACGACTTATTAGTATAAATGAAAAATAAGCAAAAGACAAGCTCACTTTGTATTAGATGCCTATTTACTCATTTTTATAGTGGAGCTGGCGACTGGACTTGAACCAGCGACCTACTGATTACAAATCAGTTGCTCTACCAACTGAGCTACGCCAGCATGCTTCTTACATTTCTGGAGCGGGAAACGGGACTCGAACCCGCAACCTACAGCTTGGAAGGCTGCCGCTCTACCAATTGAGCTATTCCCGCGTAAAATTTCTATTTAACTCATAACTGAGCCTATTTAGCTCCTCATGAGCAAAGCTCTGGTGGCGAGAGTAGGATTCGAACCTACGAAGGCTATTGCCAACGGATTTACAGTCCGTCCCCTTTGGCCGCTCGGGAATCTCGCCAAAAGTTCAGGTAATCAATCCTCTTGATCAATTACCTGAACTTTAAGTATATCGTGCTTAAAAAAGTTTTGCAAATTACAAAGGTATTGCCTTGGTGTTATTGGGCTCGATTCGAAGAATTACCCCTGCTTTTTAGCTTCCGCGTATCTTCTCTTTCCTTCTTCTCTTCGAGCTTTTTCAAGTTCTAGACGGCGCTTTTCTTCAGCCCATCTTGTTTTTTCTTCAAGCCATTTTTCTTTACTTTCGTACTTGCGAGCCTTTGCTTCCGCTTTCCTTGCTTTACCGGCTGCTTTTTCGGCTTTTCTCGCAGCTTTATCAGCATCAAGCTTCGCTTTATCAGGTGATTGCATCGCATTACTGAAGCTCGTAATTCCTATTGAAGATGCTATTACTATAAGTACTAACAATTTTTTAAACATAATGATTCCTTTCGATTAAAAAAGGTGTTCTAGTAAGGCTCGCTTATAGAACACCGTATGTATTTAGCTTAATTATTATAGAATGCTTACGCAACAGCCTCTTTGGCAGGTGTTGCCATGGTTTCAGCTGCGGCTTTCACCGGTTCAGCAACCGTTTTAACGGTCTCAACTGCATGATGAGTTACTGCAGGAGCACTATAATACGCTTGGTATAAATAATAACCAAGCAGGCCCACTAGAACAAGTGGCACAGCCCACATAAGCAATTGAGATATCATATCTTTAGCTTCATGCGCAGCATAGCCAGGCTTTGATTCTTTATAGGTTTTATAGGTTTTTACTTCAGGTGTTTCTTTTGCTATTTCTTTCTCATTTCTTTGCATAGCAATCTCCTTTATTTAAATAGTGTATTTATAATTATTAATTACCTTATTTTATAAAAGTAGCAAATAAATACTATAAAATGCAAGAGTTAATGTAAAAATCTTCGAAATATTACTTGATCAAATCAGGAGATAGCTCATAATTCATCCTGCGTTTGCCAAGGTCCTCATCATAATTAAGCTGAATGTAACAGGCTTTGTTAGTAATAATCGGCAAAACTATTTCAGGCCATTCGATAAAGACCCAACTTTGTGGCTGATAGAGTAGCTCATCAAAACCTGCTTGCAGAAAATCATTTAAAGTTTTTAAGCGATACAAATCAAAATGGTAAAAAGTTTCTCCTGCACTATTACTATACGAAGCTAGATAGGTAAATGTTGGGCTTATTATTACCCCCTGGATGCCACACCGATGCAAAAGATTTTGAACGAGAGTTGTCTTGCCAGCCCCAAGAGTGCCCTCAAAGGTAAAAATAGCACACCTGGGCAACAGCTCATACAGTAGGTTTACTGGCTTATCAAGTTCATCAAGCGAATAAAGCATAGTGTTTTGTATCAGCATGGCACATACTATCGTTATAATTTTTTAAGAATTTTTAGCATCTTTTTTTCGGATCTGGCCAATCGCTCGCCCTTC
The DNA here is from genome assembly GCA_963706585.1 of uncultured bacterium. Taxonomy (GTDB): domain Bacteria; phylum Babelota; class Babeliae; order Babelales; family Babelaceae; genus MFD02248-292. The sequence goes on along the minus strand of OY970169.1, from coordinate 510,774 downwards.
GATAATGAAGGCACATTAGTATTTTTTTGAGCACTTTTCTGTCGAACAAGTAAATCTTTATCAATAATAGCCTTTGAGGCTTCTTGCATAAGCAAATCAAGCTCAGGATTGCTTTCGAGCTTATGCAATTTTCTAGCTTGCTCATGTGATTTTACTAGAGGCGATGCCTTTTTTGCAAGTCGTTCGGCTACCAGTCTATAAAATTCAACCGATCCTATGGAGTAGATACCCTGACGAGAGGCAAAAGAGTACAACCCTCTATCAGATGAGACAATAAGCACATTCGCTTTTTGGCCTACGGGTATTTCTTGCACATATTTCTTAATAACATCATCGGCGCTGTCATGCCTACCAGAATACACAATACTCAGTTGACCTTTTTGGACTGTTGTTGGCCGCTCGTATGGGCCATCATCAAAAACTAGTATAACCGAATGTGATCGTAAAGCGGCATAATCAGCCATAAAGGTAATAAAAGCTCGGCGCTCTTGCTCGTTTATGGTAGTTGCTTTTGCTATCTGTTTTAAAATGTTATAAGCATCCAAAATAAGTATCACTGGCAATAGCCCCCATTTGCATTTAATACCAAAAAAGCAACTCAAACTATTCGTCTGTTGCGGTAGCCACAAATTAGAAGTAGAATCTATATCGTACTATTATCATAAAGCATACTACTACTTTAAGGGTTTGTATAAATGGCACAGTTGAGCTCCATGCGCCAGCGTATTAGAGCAATCGAAACCATTAGAAAAATTACTAATGCCATGCGATTGATCTCAATGTCGACTCATTCACATTTACGGCAAAAGAAAGAAGAGCTTGAAACCTATAAACAGGCATTCAATCGATTGAGCATCATTATTACTCATAATGTGCAAGCATCATTATCAGCTGATTCCGTTGAGCGGGGTAATGATCAATTGCTTATTCTAGTAGGCTCACAAAAAGGGCTTACAGGAGCTTTTAACATACGTCTCTTTAAATTTTTTGAAGAGCAAAGAGCACATGGAGCAGCTCAATTTTCTCTGATCACTATTGGTAAGCATGCCACCGATTACGCGCGTTCAATAAAGATAAAACCGATAAAGCAGTATAATACGTTTAGCTCATTAAATTTTGTTACCATTGCTCAAGATATCACGCAATACATTCTCGGCCATAACCAGCGATTCAAAGAAGTGATTATCTATAGCAATCATCCTAGAACCTTTTTTATACAAAAACCTCAGGCAACTCAAATCGTACCAACCCCTGAATATGCACGGACACCCGATAATGCTCCTTCTGTTCAAACCGAATATCTATTTGAAGATTCACCAGAATCTCTTCATCATATGATTCAACAACTTACCATAGCAGTTACCATGCAAAGCTTATTGTTTGAATCGCTTCTTGCCGAACAAGCAGCACGGTTTTTATCCATGGATTCAGCTACCCGTAATGCTGAAAATCTATTAAATGAGATGAAGCTTGAATATAATAAGCTCAGGCAAGCTGCTATTACTCGGGAGCTTACTGAATTAGCAAGCAGTCTCTAAACAAAAGTTTTGACTTTACTCATGAATTTTTTCTATAATTAATTATAATAGGTAAAATAATTAAATAAGGAAAAAAAATGATGCTAATTAGAATTTTATTTCCCTTTGCTATTTCTGGATGCTTGTTTGGCATGCAACCCCAAAAACCGGAAACCCCCAAGAGCCCTGAACTCGAAGTCGCTGCAGAAAGTTTTCTACAAGATTTGCCACCCGAATTGAAAGATCATATCATTTCTTATGTGATCCCGGCCCCCAGCATGCTTGAAATGCTTAAACGACTTGCTCAAGTATCAGCGATAAACAGTCAGTTTTATGCTCTTGCTAACCGACCAGGGTTGCTTGATACATTAACCAAAAACTATGTTAACAATCATAAAGAAGCAGCCTATCAAGAATTCTGGCATATTCTGCTAGATCCAGGGCTTAAAGAAGCAGCTAAGCTTAAAGTGCTCGAAGCTCTATTAAAAGGCGGCATTGATCCCAATATGAATATTAAGGGTCAAAAAGGGCCGGGCCTTAATGCTGGCACATTACCTCTTGCATTAGCCGCAGCCTATGGAAGTCCAGCAATAGTAAAGCTCTTATTACAATACAAGGCTGACGTTAATGCAAAAGGTGCTTATGGCAATACAGCACTACATGCCCTATTGTATAATCTAAAAGAGAGGCCCCTTAATAAAGTTATTGCCATTTTACAGGAACTATGCCAGGAGCCAACCCTGTCTTGGAAAATTTATAATAATGCTGGTCAAACTGCTCTACAACTAGCCATGAACAGCGATCTTTTTGAAAATGTTGATATCGATCAAATTTTAACTACATGCAAAGTAGCACAAGCCAACTAAATAACTATTTAAAGGAGAATAACAATGAAGATTAAGATTTTGTCATTACTTTTGCTCGCTAGCTCAGTACTTGTAGCCATGGAAGAGAAAAAATCTGTAGAATCCCAACCAGACAACCAATCAAGTTGGCAATCCTTACCAACCGAAGTCACAAGCCATATTCTTTCCTTTGCGGCAACGGCAGACAGCGTTGGGCCATTGCTTAAGGAGCTTGCTCGTTTGTCTTTGGTAAATCGTGAATTTCACAGTATTATGCAAGATCCACAATTTATCAAACGCATTGCAACAGAGTATGTAAGAAATCATGAGCAACATGCTTATCAAGAATTTTGGGATGCTCTTAAAAAAGACAATGTAAAGTTAATCGAATTCTTGTTAAAGGGTGGCGTTAACCCTAACAAACCAAGTTCTGATCCTCAACTCTTCAAGCGAAGCTTACCTTTAGCGTTTGCCATCACCCAAGGTACTCATACCACTAAAGAACAAGAGAATGCAGAAGTTGTGCGGTTATTGCTTACTGTAGTAGATCCTAATGCCCAGGATGCTCAGGGTAACACCGCATTACATCAGATACTTGAGTTTATCAAAACTATTCATACAACTTGGAGCATAGTTCTACCCCATATGAAAGCAAATTTGTTGGAGCTTTGTTCTAGTCCAAGATTATCATGGAAAATTCATAATAACCAAGGTATCACTGCTGAAAAATTTGCAACGGCTAATAATCTTTTTCACGTACAAGATGTTGGCGAAATTCTTCAAGCATGTCTAAACGCGCATCGTAATAATTAGGCAACCGATAAAATTGCCAGATAGCAATGTTGTACATGTTTTTAAAAATAATAAATTTTAAGGAGAATTCAATGGAAAGTAAGATTTTATCACTACTACTTCTTGCAAGCTCAATGCTTGCTATGGAGCCTGAAGAAAAAGTAACCCAGCCTGAAAGTGAACAGGATATCTTTCAATCGTTACCACCTGAGCTTAAGGTGCATCTTTTTTCTTATGCTGCAACTTCTGATAGCTTGGCTTCAGTATTAAAAGAACTTGCTCACTTATCTCTAGTTAATAGAGACTTTCATGCTATTGCTCAAGATCCAAGATTTATTGCCAGTATTGCTAAAGAATATGTAAAACATCATGAAGATAGAGCATATCAAGAATTTTGGAACGCTTTAAAAAAAGGTAACCTAAAATTAATTGAACTCTTAGTCAATGGGGGAGTTGATCCTGATAAACCTAGCAGTAGTTCTATTACCGTCGTATCCGCGGGCACTTTGCCTCTAGCATTTGCAGTGAATGGTCGCAAAACTGAAATAGTAAAACTGTTTAATAAATTAGGCACAAATCCTAATGCAACAGATAAAACTGGTTCTACTGGGTTACATTCTGTGCTTAACTATGCCTTCTTCATTAAACAAATTCATAACTCTGACTTATCTAAACAAATACCAAGCATTTTAGCATTATGTGATAACCCTTCATTATCATGGCAAATTCCCAATAACCAAGGAGAAACTGCTGCTGATTTGGCAAAAAGATTAAACCTATTTGACTCAAGCGAAATTGGAAATGTCCTACAAAAGTGCTTATACGAGCATCGTAATGTTTTAATATAATTATATAAGCACTTAGATAGACAAAGTAGAAATATAATAAATTAAAATGGAGAACTACTATGAAAATTCAGATTTTATCACTGATACTTCTTGCAAGTTCAATCTTGGCTATGGAACCTGAAGAAAAAGTAACTCAGGCTGAAAGTGAACAAGATATTTTTCAATCGTTACCACCTGAGCTTAAGGTGCATCTTTTTTCTTATGTTGCAACTGCTAATAGCTTGGGTTCAGTATTAAAAGAACTTGCTCACTTATCTTTAGTTAATAAAGACTTTCATGCCATTGCTCAAGATCCAAGATTTATTACCAGCATTGCTAAAGAATATGTAAAATATCATGAAGACAAAGCTTATCAGGAATTTTGGAATGCAATTCACAAAGGTAACCTAAAATTAATTGAACTCTTAGTTAATAGCGGGATTGATCCTAATAAGCGTAGGTTTGGAGAACCAGGAATATTGCCTTTAGCAAAAGCCACTAGTCGAGGGGCAACTGAAATAGTAAAACTTTTTAATAAATTAGGCGCTAATCCCAATGCAAAAGATAAAGCTGGCAATACCGTATTGCATAATGTGCTTATTTATATCCGAAACACTGGTGGAAGAACCGGAGATAGTCTATCACATCTAGCGCCAAGCCTATTAGCATTATGTGATTACCCTTCATTATTGTGGCAAATTCCCAACAAAACGGGTAAAACTGCTGCTGATTTGGCAAAAAGCTTTAACCTTTTTGATTCAAGCAAAATAGGAAAAATCTTACAAAAGTGCCTGTACGAGCATCGTAAGGTTTAACAATACGTTGCAGCCCTTGCATTGCTTACATTAATAAATTACACAAGTATTTATAGAAAAATAAAAAACTGGAGACTGCTATGAAAATTCAAATTTTATCCCTGCTACTTCTTGCAAGTTCAATTTTGGCTATGGAACCTGAAGAAAAAGTAATTCAGCAAGAAAGTGAACACGATATTTTTCAATCATTACCACCTGAGCTTAAGGTGCACCTTTTTTCTTATGTTGCAACTGCTGATAGCCTTGCTTCAATTTTAAAAGAATTTGCTCGTTTATCCCTTGTTAATAAAGAATTTCGTGCTATTGCACAAGACCAAAGATTTAATATCAGTATTGCTAAAGAATATGTAAAACATAATGAAAACAAAGCTTATCAGGAATTTTGGACCTCTGTTAAAAAAGGCAACGAAAAATTAATTGAACTCTTAGTAAAAGGTGGAGTAAACCCCAATAAACTCAGTTTACACATAGACGAATTTGCTGATGGTGCTTTACCTTTATCAGTTGCCGTTATCGGCACTAAGCCCAAAATAGTAAAACTTTTTAATAAATTAGGTGCCAATCCCAATGCAAAAGATAAAGATGGCAATACCGTATTGCATAATGTGCTTATCTATATCCGCACGTTTGGGGCCTTTGGCTTTGATGATAGAGTCACACCAAGCCTATTAGCATTATGTGATTATCCTTCATTATCGTGGCAAATTCCCAACAAAACGGGTAAAACTGCTGCTGATTTGGCAAAAAGCTTTAACTTTTTTGATTCAAGCAAAATAGGAAAAATTTTACAAAAGTGCCTATACGAGCATCGTAAAGTTTAACAATGTAGTCATATAAGCACTTAAATAGAAAAAGTTAAAACATAATAAATGGAGACTACTATGAAAATTCAGATTTTATCACTGCTACTTCTTGCAAGTTCAATCTCGGCTATGCAGCAAGAAAAAGTAACTCAACCTGAAAGTGAACAAGATATTTTTCAATCGTTACCACCCGAGCTTAAGGTGCATCTTTTTTCTTATGTTGCCACTGCTGATAGCTTTGCTTCAGTATTAAAAGAACTTGCTCGCTTATCTCTAGTTAATAGAGAATTTCATGCTATTGCACAAGACCAAAGATTTATTACCAGTATTGCTAAAGAATATGTAAAACAACATGAAGATAAAGCCTATCAAGAATTTTGGAATGCTATTAAAAAAAGTAACCTAAAATTAATTGAATTCTTAGTAAAAGGTGGAGTAAACCCTAACAAACCCAGTTTAAACATTCACGGAATTGCCAATGATTGCTTACCTTTAGCACTTGCCGTTCTTTATTATGAAACCAAAATGGTGGAACTTTTTAATAAACTGGGTATAGATCCTAATGCAAAAAGTAAAGACGGTCTTACGGCATTGCATGATGCGATTCTCTCAATCAGCAGATGCAGGGCCTTGGGCATTGATTCATCTTCTATCATACCAAGCCTATTAGCATTATGTGATTACCCTTTATTATCGTGGCAAATTCCCAATAATGAAGGAGAAACTGCTGCTAATTTGGCAAAAAGATTAAACCTGTTTGACTCAAGTGAAATGGGAAATGTCCTACAAAGATGCTTATACGAGCATCGTAATGTTTAATGCGCGGGGATGACAACAGCAAGGCGTTATTTAGGTCGTTAACCATTGCTCTTGATGGCTACGGATCCCCCTAAGCTTGCGAGCTTATCAACGATGCCCTGATAACCTCTCTTGAGGTGATGAGCACCAGTCATAAGTGTTTGCCCTTGCGCAGCAAGCCCTGCAACAACTAACGCGCATGCAGCGCGAATATCAGTAGCTATTACTTGAGCCCCATACAGTTGGTCAACGCCTTTAATGGTAGCAGTCGAGCCCTCAATTGAAATTTGAGCTCCCATTTTTTGTAATTCTCGTACATGCAACAAACGGTTTTCAAATACTGTTTCATGGATAACACTAGTTCCTGAAGCTAAGCACAAAGCCGCCATCATCGGAGCCTGTAAATCGGTAGGAAAGCCTGGATACGGCATCGTTTTAAATGATACTGCTCTTGGGTATAAAGTTGCTTTAAACCATACGCCAACACCGTTATCACCTACTTTAATAGAGTGACCCATTTCTTCAAGCTTATGTAGTACTAGCTGCAAAGAATGCGCAGGTGCCTGCGGCAAAGCAATCTCACCTTGGGTAATTGCCGCCGCTATCAACAAGGAACCGGCCTCTAAGCGATCAAAAATAATGGCATGTTCTATAGGTTGCAAATGATCTACCCCATGAATTTCTATCGTGGCCGGTGGTTGAATACCAATGCGAGCACCCATTTTAGCAAGAACGGCAATCAAATCGAATACTTCTGGTTCTAGAGCAGCGTTAATGATGCGAGTTGTGCCCTTGGTAAGCGTTGCTGCCATTAAGATATTTTCTGTCGCACCCACACTTGGGTATTCCAATATGCAAGTGGCTGGTTGTAAGCTTTTTGCTGTAGCTTGTAAAAACTGCCCATTTGCTTGAAACGTAATGCCCATTTTTTCAAACGATCGTAAATGTAAGTCGATAGGCCTGGAGCCTATGACGCAGCCACCAGGCAGGGCTAACGTTGCATAACCAAAACGAGCTAATAAAGGGCCGAGAGCAAGTATTGAGGCTCGCATTTTTTTCATTATTTCAGTATTTACTTCATGACTATTAACCTTTGATGTATCGATTTCTAAAGTATTTTGAGCTTGATCAAAATGAACATGAGCTCCTAATCCCGACAAAAGCAAAATCATTTGCAAAACATCATCAGAATAGGGGACGTTAAAAAGCTTCGATTTTCCTGAAGTTAATAATAATGATGCCATGATTACAAGAACGGCATTCTTAGCGCCCGTTAATGAACTAGTGCCTTGTAAGGCTAAAGATCTTTCTATTAGAACGTATTCAGTGGACATTTCATACCCCGGTAGATTTTTTGTTATTTCAACATATAATCACTAGTATACCCTAGAGCATTACAGAGACAAACAGCTTTATCAAGCAATTTTGGGAGAACGATGGCCGCTCAAGCCTCAATTTTTTATCGTCCATGGTTTTGGATTTCATTTTCAGTTGCTGCAGGTATTGCTGCAAGCTTTAGCTTCGTCTACTTTCCCCAAGCTATACCATTGTTAGATCTAAGCATTACCATGAATCGTGAACAAGCGCTCGAGCAAGCTCAGGAAGTTGCTAAACGTTATGGCCTAGGGCCTGTGGATTATGAGCAAGCTGCCTATTTTACCTGTGATAATCATGTTCAAAACTATATTGAACTTGAAGCTGGCGGTAAGCAAGTGTGGCAAAAAATCATAAGAGAAGGATTGTATCAGCCGTATGGCTGGTGCGTACGACACTTCAAAGAAGGCGATGTTAATGAAACACTCATTAAATTCACCTCCGAGGGCAAGCTGTACGGATTTGAGGAAATAGTGTCAGAGAGGAAAAAAGGTGCTCATATTCCTCATGCACAAGCACGAGAACAAGTTGAACTTTTTCTTACAAATGAATGGCATATTGATTTAGCTGACTATTATTTATTAGAATCCTCGGAACAAAAACAACCCTCTGATCGCATTGATCATACCTTTGTGTACGAACTATCTGATAAGCAAGAGTCTGATGCTTACTATCGCTTAGCAATTATATTAAGTGGTGATAAAATTAGTAAGATAAGCAGATTTATGAACATTCCTGAATCGTTCACTCGGCGTTATCAATCAATGAGGTCTGGCAATGATACTCTAGCAACTATTGCCCAGTTTGTTATCTATGTGCTCTATCTATTTATTGGTTGTTTTATTGGTCTACTTTTCTTATATAAACGTAATTGGGTCTTGATAAAGCCCGCCCTGGTCGGGGGTATTTTTATAGCGATTTTGCAAGCTTTAGGATCCTGCAGCGAGCTTTCATCGATTTGGTGCTCATACGATACGGCAGAATCTGCGCATTATTATTTAATAAACTCCTGCTTGAGCATCGCTCTTAGCTTCTTTTCTTCTGCATGTCTGTATACACTTACCTTTGCAGCGGCAGAGGCATTAACACGAAAAGCTTTTGGTAATCATCTACAGTTTTGGAAGTTGTGGCAATCGCCAGCGCTGCACTCGTATCAGCTCCTTGGTAGAACCATTGCAGGCTACTTGCTCGTAGCGTTCGACTTTGCTTTTGTTATAGCCTTTTATACCATTGGCAATAAGTACTTCGGTTGGTGGTCTCCAGCGACTATGTTAACTAATCCAGATATTTTACACGATTATATACCCTGGCTAAGCGCTATCACAAAATCAATAAAAGCAGGAGTCTGGGAAGAATGTCTATTTCGAGCAATTCCTTTAGCGGGATCGGCCCTTATTGGTCAATATTTTGGCAAGCGTAAGCTTGGCATTGGCATCGGTTTTATCATGCAAGCAGTCATTTTCGGTGCTGCTCATGCAAATTACCCGGGCTTTCCTTCCTATGTTCGTCTTTTAGAATTACTCGTTCCATCGCTCATTTGGGGCCTTGTGTATCTTTTCTTTGGCCTGTTGCCTTGTATTCTTTGTCACAGCATCTATGATGCTATTTTATTTGCCTTGCCACTTTTTATTTCCAAGGCTCCTGGGAGTATGATCCATAGCCTTTTTGCTTTAGTAAGCATTCTTATACCGCTTAGCATAGTTTTGTTTAAGTGGCTACTAACAAAGGAATGGGTACATGCAACCCATTACAACGACCAATGGCAACCTCTAGCACAAACTCCCTACTATGAAAATAAGCACGAACATCCTGAAAGTGCTATTTCTCTGAGTTCTCGTGGAAACTATGTGCTTATGTTAGCATGTGCGATGAGTTTTGGTTTCTGGTATGCAACAACTACCATTAAACCTGATGTACCAACCTTGCGCATAACTAAAGATGAAGCAATAATTAATGCCAAGCAATTATTAGCAGATAGAAACATACTAATAACTGATGAGTGGCAGTTTCTTACAAAGACAATTGATCCAAAAGATAAACATGGTGAATATGTCTGGCAAAAAGAAGGCAAACATGTTTATAGTCAACTGCTCGGTAATTACCTACCTGGACCTGGTTGGGTTATCCGTTTGGCAAAGTTTGATAAAGAATTAATCGAAAGCGCAGAAGAATATCAGGTTTACGTCAAATATGATGGCTCAGTATATCGGGTACATCATATTTTGCCTGAATCTCGTTATGCACCGGAACTATCGCAAGAGAACGCCAAAGAATTGGCATTGAACTTTATTGCCGATACCTATCATCTTGAGTCTCCTCAACTTATTGAAAAAGGAGTTTCTTTTGCTAAGCGACCTCATCGGCTTGATTGGACATTTGATTTTGAAGTTTCAGGAGTTCTTGCATCTTCATCGGCCCAAGCCGTTATTTCAATAGTGTTGACAGGTAATGAAATAGTCGATGCACACTGCTCATTGCAATTGCCCGAAGATTGGCAGCGTTTGCAACAAAGAGAAGATCAGCTAACAAGTATCATAACAATGCTACAATCATTTATGAGCAGTATTTTAATAGCCATTGGTCTTTTTTTAGGTATAGCTGCATTCATGCAAAATTTCATGAAGTTACCCATTTTGCTTATGTTTGGCATAGCAACCATTATGTTACATGGCCTTAAGATAATTAACGATTGGCCTTCAACTATCTTCTTTTTCAATACAAGCAAACCGTTCTATGGGCAATCAGTTATTTGGCTATTGCCTACTATTATCGCTATTATTGCTCATGCTGTTTGGGTAGGCTTAATTGCAGGCTATGCTTATTACTACCAAAAGAATTCAGCCCTTTTTGCTGAAAGGTCAAGGATCGTAACCGGATTGAGTTTAGGTATGATCTATACAGCTATATTGGCAGCGATACGCTATTTCTGCGAGCCTACTATGCCTCTTTGGCCAATGCTTGTAGGAGCTAATGCCTTCATACCATGGTTAAGCTATACAACCCATTTTCTTTTATCCTATGTTAAACAGACAATATTCTTATTGCTTGTTACACTCTTATTAAGCAAGAAATTCTCCTGGGCCTCATTTTTGGTAATTATAGCCGTAAGTATTGCAACGGCAACCTATTACCCATTTGCTCCTTTAAACTATTGGGTTCTTGCTATCGGTTTGCTCATTCTTTCCTATGCTCTTGTTTATCGAACCTCGCTTATTTTTGATATGAGTTTGATACCACTTATTTCAGCTGTTCCCTCTTTAGCAGTGATTGTCAGCCAGATAAGCGTAGTGGCTTATCCTGGCGGTGAGTTTAGCTCTGGTATCGCCTTTTTTGCAGTTGTAATAACGTCATTTCTTTGGTCCAGGCTCTTAAAATATTCGTATGCTTCCAGAGGCGAGGTAGTGCCTCAGGTTCTGACCTGAGTTTTATGGTCGACTATTCTTGATTTTAATGAATTTTATAAGGTATAATTATTATTAATAATAGAAATTAACAAAAAGCACGACGGAGGGCACTCGATGAAACTTAAGCAAACAATGCTACTCATTTGCTTATTAGCAATGAACATACTCCTTGGTGGAGAATATTCTTTTAAAACACCCAACCAGTGTGAAGGACAGTATTATCGAGACGTACAAGCAACACTGTTTAGTCTTAGTTCATGGGCTTCGCCCCAGCTTCTAAAGCTTTGTGAGGAATATATAGCTTTAGTGCGGCAGCAAGCATTTACCAAAGCAAAAATACTCATAAAAGAGCAAATGTTTGCATCTCTGCCAGAACTGTTAACTAAATTGAGGGTTCCTTACGGAGCATATGTTGCTTGCAATAAGATTGAGGTGATAGGTCCAGATAAAAACATGGTCACTTCAAGAGAATGTGAAAATCAATACTACGCTAATGTACATGATATTCTTTCGTCAATTGATCCTAAAATAGCAAAACCTGCTCAAGAGTACATTAATTTGGTAAAACAGCATGGAGACGATCAAAAGCGACTCCTATTAATTGAAAGTCATTTTTTAGATGCCTCGGACCTCCAAGGCAAGTTACGATTCCCCTTTACCCAATATGTCGATTGCACAGATGTTAGATCAGTAGTTCAGCTGGCTCAATAGCCACATTGGTAAAATTTTGTAGCCATTGCAAAAAACCTAGCCAACCAGTTTCTTGGCCAAATTTGGTCTTGCTATACGATTGATCGATGACCTTACTCGGAAAATATATAGATAGTCCCCAGGCTGGCTGTGCCTTTGCGCCAATACAATGAGCAATGACCATCCGCTTAATCGCATTCATTGCTTGATCAAGCTCAAACATAAGCACTTCTTTTGGGGTATCTAAAGTATCCAATTCTAACAAGGCCTGCTTCAACGAATCAAAAAAAGAGTAAAGGTCTCGATAGACGCGCACATGGAAGAAGCGAGTTTTGTGGAGCAATGTGCCATACAACTGGGCAAGAAACGTTTTTTCCTGGAGGACCTGACAACTCTTAATAATAGTAACTATTCGCTCGATCGCATTAGCAAGCGGCTGCATGGTTGTTAAATCAAGTGCTGATTGCATATAGCAACTGTTAGGAACATGATGTTTGTAATAGTGATCATACGTTACGACTAGAGCTTGCATGCAGGCTATAGGATCTTTTCCCTCAATCATTGTTTTCAAAAAACCATAATCCCAACCCTCCTTATGCTCATACTCTTGCGAACCGACCATGTACAGTACATGCGGTTCAATTTCATATGCTACTTCGATCATAGCCATCATACATGCATCAAAACCAACAATAGTTATTTTTTTACCCAATAATGCATGAAGTTTTTCTAAAGCCCTAGCAAGCTGCTCATTAGAAAGAAAATTGGAACGATCTTTCTGCAGAAGAATTGCTCTATGGCCGAAAGGGGATGAATTTAGGTGATGGTCATCAAGCAATTCAAAGAGCAAGGGACCTGAATCATGGTTCCATGTATTGCGCCCCGCGTTTAATGGAGGCTCTAAAATACCAAAGCCATGACCATAAAGAACAACCATCGTGTACGTCGAGCTGCAATCAGCAAAGGCCCAGAACAATGCGTCGGTAAGATCCTTTTCAGGATTATGAGCAAGCCCAATAGTTTGCTCTAGAATGAGACAATTTTTTTCTACACAATATCGCCAAGCCTGGTTATCAATGGTGTGCAGTTGAACCTTAATTGTTACTCTTTCTCCTGAACCTGTTTGCATCATTTCATTAAGGGATTTAAGAGCCGCTTCACCAAGGGTATCCCCCACTTCCATGTACACCAACAGCGTCCAATCATGGCAATAAGCAGATGGCTGCAGTATGCTTGTCAACATTACTACCTTGCTTATGTTAAATATAGTTTTTTTTAGCATCAGTTTCCCCTGGCTCAAGCTCGTAAACTCATTGTAGTGTGCAAAGCATAGCCAAAACAAGAAATCGGTTTTTTGCCGTAATTAAATTATAAAATTGTCAATAAAATAAATTTGAGCTATACTTTGTAGTAAAGAATCGGTATTTCTGAATGCAATCCTTCGGCACGGTGTTTTTATGCTCCAAGTATTTTTTGTATATGCCTTATTAGCGAGTGCTATCACCGCTAACAAAATTTTACTTAATAGCCTGCCCCCTCTTTTTTTTGTAGGGATTCGCATGCTTATGGCAGGCATTATTTTGGTAGCCATTATGTATATCCAGAAGCAGAGATTATCTTGGAGTATTCTTAAAAAAGATGCACCAGTTTTCATGCTTATTATGCTCTGCACCACCTTTTTGCCCGCTATTTTGAAAGCGTACGCGCTTAAACACATGTCTTCAGCTAATGCGGCGTTACTTGGAGCTCTTGATCCTTTTATTACCGCTCTTTATGCGTATGTGCTTTGGCGAGAAAAATTACCATTCTTAAAGTGGCTTGGTATTATAGTGGGCTTTTTTGGAATTTTTATTCTTTTGTTTTTCAATAATGAAATCCAAACAACAAACGCATTTGAATTCATTTCATATCCGGCATTAGCAGCATTGCTTGCTGTTGCTATCGTTCGTTATGGGTGGCTTGTTATGCAATCATTACTCAAAAAAAATGAATATTCACCACTACAGGTAAATGCTATCACCATGCTTGGTAGCGGTGTGCTATCTCTGGGAATCTCTAGCTTTACCGACACGTTTAGCTCCATAGTTATCTCAAGCAAACAAAGCTTTATCTTGCTTACTTTGTATACCGTAGTCATCGGCAATGTAATTTCGCTGACTCTCTATGCACATTTGCTTAAGAATTATAAAGCAACGTTTCTTTCGCTTGCAGGATTTTCTGTTCCTCTGTTTGTCGCCTTTTATGCGTGGCTTTACTTAAATGAATCGCTCTCTATGAGCTTCTTTATAGCCCTTATATTCACGTTTCTAGGACTTCTGATTTTCAACTATGATAAGCTGCCTCGACATTATTCAGTCATTGGATCATAAGCTAGATCCTTTGAAACCTTTTTTCATGACATTTTTCTTAATTGAAATAATAGTACAGAAAGCAACGGTCTATCACTTTTGATTTATTGCTCGAGGTTAGTTTTTAACAAATTGATTATATGTTCATAACCATTATTATCTGCAATCATTGAGGCTGTTTTGCTTTTATTATTTACCGCATTAACATCAGCACCATGCTCAAGAAGAAGCTTTATTATTTCAATGTACCCCAAACGAACTGCGTTCATCAAAGCGGTGCATCCATTATCATTTCGGGCATTAACATCAGCCCCATATTTAAGAAGAAGCTCTATTATTTCTGTATATCCCCAATGAGCTGCGTCGATCAAAGCTGTCACATCACTCCGGGCATTAACGTCGGCGCTAGCTTCAAGAAGAAGCTCTACGATTTCTTTATTACCATGTCGGCATGCTTGCATCAAAGCGGTAAATCCACCATTATCTGCCATATTAACATCAGCGCCCGCTTTAAGAAGAAGCTTTATTATTTCTGCCTCACCAAAAAAGATGATAATATTAAAGGCGTGGAGCCGCCTGTATTGCTGGCATTAGCATCGGCACCAGCTTTAATGAGAAGCTCTATCATCTCTTTATTACACCTACCACTTGCAGCGGTAAGGGTCAAAGCCGTGTCACCATAATGAGTTTTAGCCTTAACATGAGCACCTGCATCGAGACAAAGCCTTGCCACCTCAAGATGCCCATTGCTAGATGCTTGCATCAAAGCCGTATAGCCAAAATTATTCGAAGCATTGACATTGACGCGGCTGTCAAGAAGAAGCCTTACTATAGCTTGATACCCTTTTATAGCCGCATGCATCAAGGCCGTATAACCAATTCTATCAGCAGCATTAACATTAGCACCTGCGGCAATAAGAAGACTTGCTATCTGAGTACGACTCCTGGTAGATGCTTCCATTAATGGTGTATAGCCACTTTTATCCATAGCGCTAGCACTAATGTCAACATTGTTATCAAAAAAAATTTCGAATGATATTATATCCCCTTGATCGCCTAGAGATGCCACTAACAAGGCATGATCCGCATCATTATTCGAAACATTAACATCGGCACCACAATTAATAAGAAGCTCTACCAAATCCTTATTGCCTGCCCTGACTGCTTTCAGTATTACGTGATTGGTGATGTCCAGACCAAAGCAAGAGCAGCTATAATTTTATAGTGTTTACTCGCCGAATCATCTTTACCAATATGCTCTATAGCATCTAAAAATTCTTTTTCAGCTTCTTGACCGTGTAGGGTAATAAACCTTTTAGCCAATTGCCTAAGCAAATAGGCATCATCTGCTATTCGTTTACATTTGCTATCTACCAGTGATAACTCAGCTAATGTATTAAAAATCTCTTTGATGCTAGCCCCTTTAGGCATAAAAGAAAAGAAGTATACCATAAGCTCATCAGGTAAATTACTAAAACTTCCCAATTCTGATGGGATGTCAGTTAACTCTGGCTGCTCCATGCATTGTACGTTTGCTGTTAAGCAAGCTAGCGATAAAGCCAGCAACTTTTTCATGTCTTTTTCCTTAGTTATTTTGTAATTTATTTTTTATGGCTTTTTAACAAATCCACTATTTCTTTATTCCCAGATATTCGAGCAATCATAAAAGCAGTTGAATCATGCCAATTCCTATAGTAACGTACGCACTGTACTTAAGAAGCGAGAGCTATAGAGTGATGGTCAGCTTGAGCTTTTTTGACTCATGAAACGCGCTATCGCATTCATGTCTGCACCTCTTTCAATAAAAAGCTGTACTATATTAGCATTATTATATCCACAAGAGCACATTAAACCTGCACGCACATAAGCTGACATGTGATGATCACTACCAGATGCGTCATTAACGTCCGCCCCACTATCAAGAAGAAGCTTTATAACTTCCAGGTGGCTGGCTTCAGTTGCACGAATTAAAGCGGCATTATGCGCGGCACTAACATCGGCGCCTCTTTCAAGAAGAAGCTTTACTATATCTAACCTGCCTTTAGCAGATGCCTCAATTAAAGCATTGGTGCCAAGATCATTGGTAGCATTAACATCAGCTCGACTATTAAGAAGAAGCTCTACCAAATCTTTAGATCCGCTGGCAGCCAATTGGATTAACACCTTATTTTTGGTTTCTTCAGTAAGGGCATAAGTAAGAATAGTTACAATGCTATTATATTTTTTACTGCCGTTCATAATGTCAATTATGACACGTATAGAGTTTTCTTGCGAATGAAATTCGCTAAATCTTTTAGCTAAACCATTAAGCAAATGAGCATCATCTGCTATTTGTGTGAATTTAGTATTTACGAGCGCCAAATGTGCTAATCCTTTATAAATCTCTTTCATACTTGTGCATTCAGGTATAAAAGAAAAAAGATATACGATAAGCTCATCTGGTAACTTACTCAAACTGCCTAATCCATTTTCATGTATTTCTTGTTGCTGTTGTATTGGCAGCTCCATGCATTGCATATTAGCTGTTAAGCAAGCTAATAAAAAAACCACTATCTTTTTCACGTCTTAACCCTTATTTATTTTCTATTTTGGTTTATTGTCCTATATGGCTTCTTATTAAATCCACTATATCTTGATGGCCATTTTGCAGTGCACCCATCAAAGCTGTATTACCATAATTATCTGTGGCATTAACATCAGCTCTGTTATCAAGAAGAAGCTTTACTATTTCGTTGTAACCGGCATAAGCCGCTAATGTCAGAGCTGTGTCGTCATGGGCATCTGCCGCATTAATATCAGCGTGGTAATCAAGAAGAAGTTGTGCTATGTCCTTATGACCATTGTCAGACGCCTTCATTAAAGCTGTTGCGCCATCGTTATCTGGGGCATTAACATCAGCACCATTATCGAGAAGAAGTTGTACTATTTCTTTATAACCTTTGGTAGTCGCCTCAATCAAAGCTCTTTCTCCACAGGTAGTTTTAGCATTAACTTCGGCACCTCTTTCAAATAAAAGCGTTGCTATTTCTTTATGACCTCTGGCACATGCCAATGTCATAGGTGTATTACTACCAAAAGAATTAACATGAGCACCCTTTGCAATTAAAAGCCTTGCCGCCTCTTGATGACCATTGGCACATGCCTGCATCAATGCGGTAGCTCCGTAATTATTTAAGGCATTAACATCTGCTCCACTATCAATAAGAAGATCTATTATGCTTTGATGGCCTTTTATACATGCGTACATCAAAGCCGTATTGCCAAATCTATCTACAGCATTACTATCAGCACCGGCACCAATAAGAAGCTTTGCTATCTCTTTATGACCTTTGGCAGACGCTTCCATTAAAGCTATATAGCCATATGTATCTCCATCACTGCTATCGATTGAATCAATACAAATCGCTACTAAATTTAGATGTCCATCTAGAGATTCGTCTATCCAAGCACGACCAATACACTCCTGATTAACGTCAGCCTGACTCTCCACAAGAAGCTCTACCAAATCTTTATTACCTACTTTAACCGCTTTGAGTAATACTTGGCTCGTAACATTAATACCAGGAGCAAGAGCACGTACAATTTTATAGTTTTTTTCTCCTGAATCATCTTGAAGAATATGCTCTACGTCAGCTAAAAATTCTCTTTGAGCTTCTTGCGGATGAAATTCAATATATCTTTTAGCCAATTCATTAAGCAAAGCCTGATCTCCTGCTATTTGTTGACATTTGCTATTTACGAGCGATAACTGGGCTAATTTGTTAAAAATCTCTTTCATACTTGTGGCTTCAGGTATAAAAGAAAAGAGGTATACAATAAGTTCTTCTGGCAATGATTGCCAAGCTGCGTAAGATAGGATTCTTGATTTAAGCTCTTCTGGTACTTGTTGCCAAAGGAAAGAGCCTGATAATCCAATTGCTTTCTCCATAGCTTTTAGATTTAAGCTGAGAATTGAGAAGAGCAAAAAATAGACCAAAATATTCTTTTTCATAAATTCTTTCTATATATTATAAAAAAAACAAAAACATTAATCATCTTTTAATAATAGCAAATATTATAAATTATTCAAGAATAATGTATGAGTGAAGCATTCATACTCGAAGCACTGTAATCGCAAAGCTGCTCATTACTATAGCCTAAATGGACTAAAACAATGGAGCCATGGACCATCAGGCCTTTGCCATAACTGCCTCAGCCTGCACTTGCAATTCTTCCCAACGCTTAAGAAAAGTCTTTAATTCGTCCTGTTTAGCCTTTAACTGGCGAGCATTTTCATCGTATTCATGAGTCCCGTACGTATACGAAAAAAACCGCTGGTTAATAGCCTCTATGTCTTTTTCCAAATGAGCGATTTTACCCTCCAAAGAGGCAACCTCTTTCTGCACACTTGCAGCCTCTTTAACGGCAGCAGGTTGTGCTTGTGCAGGGGCTTGTTCTTTTGCACGACTCGGGGTAGGAGCATTTTGTTGATTGGTATATTTTTTATGAGCTAGGTAGGACTCGTAATTACCTGCATAACTATGCATGCCAGTAGGGGTTAGCTCAATAATACGGGTTGCAAGTTTATTAAGGAAATCATGATCATGACAAACGATAAGCATCGTTCCTTCATATTGTTGTAATGCCTGAAGCAAAACATCTTTTGCATATAAATCAAGGTGATTAGTAGGTTCATCTAAGAGCAAAAAATTGGCTTTTTGCAACAACACCTTAACCATGGCAACACGATTACGCTCACCACCACTTAGAACAGAAATTTTTTTATAAATATCATCCCCAGTGAATAAGAAAGATCCCAAAAAAGAACGAATAACACCTTGCTGAATGTCGGTGCATGCGTTCAGAATTTCCTCAATGATAGTATTCGAGGGCGTAAGCGATTCGAGTTGATCTTGTTCAAAAACGGCATATTGCACGTTATGTCCAAACGAGACTGAGCCCGTTTCAACGACGTATTTGCCGGTTATGCTGTTAAAGAATGTTGTTTTACCAGTTCCATTGGGAGCTACTATAGCAACTTTTTCACCACGTTGAAGTTCACAATGAACATCTTTAAAAATGGTACGACCCTCAAAACTTTGCTTTATGTTGCTAGCCTTAAGAACGGTAGTCCCAGGCCTTACTGGAGTGGGAAAGTTTAGTCTAATGGTAGCAAGAGGCGGCTCGATTTCAATACGCTCCATCTTATCCAGCTGCTTTTCCATGCTTTTTGCCATTTTTGCTTTACTGGCTGAAGCACGAAATCTTTCTATTGTTGCTTGCTTGCGTTCGATTTCTCTTTGTTGCCTGTTATAGGCAGATTCTTTGCTTTGCTTTTGCTCTTCTTTTTGTACAAGATATGAAGAAAAATTACCCCTATACATGGTTGCATTGCTTCGCTCAAGCTCTAATATGTAGTCGCATGCCCGCTCAAGAAAATAGCGATCATGGGTAACTAACAAAAAGCCAAATGAGCTTTGCTTTAAGAAATCGAAAAACCACTCCTGGGTTACTATATCCAAATGGTTTGTTGGCTCGTCAAAGAGGTAAAAATCAGCATCCTGAAGCAAGAGCTTACAAAGAACAAGCCGCATTTTCCAACCTACTGAAAGTTGAGCTACAGGCTGCTCATGCATAGTCGCTGTAAAACCAAGACCATCCATAATTTTGTGTGTTCGAGCAAGCACGGCAGAATAATCAAAATCCTCTAGCTGTTCTTGTAAAGCCAAATAGCGATCAAGAGAGGACCCATCATGATCAAGGCCAGAAGCCAAATACTCTTCTAGGTTGGCTTTTTCTTTGGCTAAGCTAAGATAGTGATCAAAAACACTTAATGCTTCCTCAATGACAGACTTTTGGCTCGTCATTGTCACTTCTTGAGGCATATAGGCTATTTTTTTATTCTTTTCTATGCTGATAGTCCCTTCATCAGCACTTAGATAGCCTGCTATAATTTTAAGCAACGTTGACTTGCCAGATCCATTGCGGCCTACAAGTCCTATACGTTGGTCTTGTTGCACTATGCAGGATATAGCATCAAAAATGCAACGGTCATTAAATGACAGAGAAAGATCTTTTATTTGAATCATAAGCGCTTATTTACCTCGATTAAATAATTATTTTTTGTAATTACTTTTAGTATACCTATTTTAAAAGAATCTGTCTAATTGCATCTGTTTTATAAATTTCAATAAGCTAATTTGATTTTTATTGTAATTTATATAATATTATACTATAAGATTAAAAATAAAAGAATTCCTATAAAATAAAAGATAGAGATGGCGCCGAAAAGTAAACTAGGCTCATCTTAGTATTTTGTGCACGGTGGCACCACACTATGAACTTGTGCACTGGGCTAAAGTAAGTGCTTTTTTAAGTGTTAAATTATTTGAGCGTAAAGCATCAAGCCTTGTGTCATCAAGATCCCAACAACGCACGGTTAATGACAAAGGATCATCATTAGCAAACAACGCTACGGTTGCAACTGCTAGTCGTTTAGCATCCGCACTGAAGCAGATGCATAAAACTTTCACCTTCTCACTTTCATTGCCATCAAGCTCAATAATTTTTTTACCAGTCTTTAAGTGCCATACAGGTACTGAACCATCAGCACATGCAGTAGCAACCAGCTTGCTGTCTGAACTAAAAGCTGATGAAGCAGAGTTCAATCCAATAGAACCCGGAACAGTCCAAAGCAATTTTTCTTCGTCATATATTTGCGTTTCATTACCAATGCCTATCGCCATATATTTTCCATTGGCGCTAAACTGTAATGCATTAATTTTGTTACCGACAGCAATTTCGCGCCGCAATTTTCCATTTTTTGCATTCCAGAAAAAGAGTGTATGAGCAAAAGTGTTAGTGATAACTACGGTATTGCCATAGCCATTTAAACAAAGAGAAAAGTTTTCACTGGCTCTTTTCTCACATAGCAACGATGTTGGTTGACACTTGGTATCAAGCAAATTCCAAGCTTTGACCGATTTAATCACTTGGTCATCGGAGTCTGAACCATCCCAGGAAAGGGCGCTTGTTACAAATT
Organism: uncultured bacterium; assembly: GCA_963706585.1. GTDB lineage: Bacteria > Babelota > Babeliae > Babelales > Babelaceae > MFD02248-292. The sequence continues at coordinate 489,540 of OY970169.1, read as the reverse complement.
GCTTGCTGTTGGCAGTAAAGCAAGAGTCAATTAGAAACCCAGGTGTAATAGTGGCTATTTCTTTGCACTTTAGTAAATCATAGAGAACTATTTTATCTTCCCATTCATGCCCGATATACACAGCAAGCCAGTTATAATCAGGGCTAAAAAGTATGTCACGTATTTCTTGTTCTGCTTTGAAGGTAAGCTGCAAATCTTTAGTAAATACATCCGCGATCTTCAAAACACAACCCTTTATGTGTGCAATCTTGCCGTTGCCAGCATAGTGAGATCGATTATCACCTTCACCAAAATCCCGGTTGAATAATTCGGCAGTCACCGCATCAAAGGCACAAAGCCCATCTTTAAGAGAGCTTAATGCAAGTGTTCTATTATTAACTAAAAAGCGAAAAACGGTAATTTGATGCATGGATGTTTTGAATTCCTGCTTTTTGCATGGCTGATTGTTCGTAGCTGATAGGCACAACAATTGCTGAGCTAGCAATCGTTCAAGTTCAGCAGAAAATCTAAATTTTGAAAAGATGGTGGCATCAAGCGAATTGTTCGCATTCTTAAATAATAATTTTTTGAGAAAGAACTCTGCCATATTCTTAAAAAGAACGCTTATTTCAAGCTTATATGCTTTTGCAATAACCATAGCAAGCTCGCCAAGCGTAAAGCGTGAGATATCCGCACGGCCATTTTCTTCTAATTCTTCAAGAAGCGTACGTATATAAATGAACTCCGTTACATCAACATTCTCTAACAACATCGGCTTATTTCCAAACACCTTAACCAGATTAACAGGCTTATCTAATAGATTTCTCCAAATTTTAGAAAACCCTAAAATTTCTGCAGGAACTCGAAATCGATGACCATCAGCAGTTTGTATTTTTATTGTCGAGTTCTTTAATCCATCGGGTTCCATGCTGCTAACGGCGGCTGAACTTATTAGGCATGTCATGAGACTTACGAGAGTAATGTTCTTGAGCATCTACAAGAGCCTTTTTTGCTTATTTTTTCTTTGATACCAAATTTCGATACTGTAGCATGGTCTGTAGGGGATTTTTAAGCCTGCTTGAATCATTTCCTTTAAAAACGCTCAGCGCAGCATTTAATAAACGTTCTAAATTAGCATTATAGCGCGGATCACCCACATCGATCAAGGTAACGGTATTGCCACCTTGGACAATCATATTACCAATAATTGCATCATTATGTTTGCTTTTTTTCATTTCTTCAATTTGTCGACTTATCATCATATTAGTCGGATATAATCCACGAAGCATAACAAACGTAACTAAATTCATCCCCTTAAGCCAGGGTATACCTTGCTCTGCAAAATTTTTATAGTACTTTTTTTCGGTAAAATTACTGTCAATTGGATAGCGAGGTGTTTCTTGCATTGGTAAATGTCTATAGTTCCAACGAGCAATATCGAGGCCTTTTTTTGGCGTTTGAAAGCCATACAAGGTTCCTTTAAGCCCATGTACCAAGTTTTTTCCATTACTTTGACAATAAGACGCAACTTTTCGTGAGCGTCCCTTTGTTTGAATAAAGGTGAAATCACCCAATTTCATGATAAGGTCAAGGGTTCTTTGATAACCACGCCTTAATATATGGTCTTTTTTTAATTGTTCTGGCACTCCATGTACTATTACCACATCAAAGTGCTCACAGCGAGTAACTGTTTGCAGCATGTCATGAGTGACGTTTTGTGGGTTAACAATAACAACATTTTCAAAATCCTGCACTTTGGCATACTGCTTGTGATCATGCAACTTATCGACATACATTATCACGCTGGTACAATCATACTCTTTTGCTATATCAAAAGCATAATAAACAGAATCCACCCCTATTTCTAAAACAGTAATAGGTCGGTGATATTTGTTAAGTAATTCTTTAATTTCAGCATAACCAGCATTATCTAAAGTAGCTTGTGATGCATTCCATCCATAGAAAACTACTAGCATAAAATAGAACATTGTTCTTTTATTCACCAGACACCCACCTTCCCAAGTAACTATTTAAAAACCAGCTATAACATTCAACTATAAAAGCAAAATAACAATAGTTCAATAGTTAGATTGAGAAAGACATTGATGGATCCTGATCAACGTCAGGCTCTTAATCGCCTGTGCTTTATTTCAAATCATCAAGCTTGAACATTTGCTGTAAAAATAGCGCAGTAACCTCGTCGGCCACGCGATCTCCACCGTCATCAGCCTGATAGCTGCTTATTCCCTTTTCTTGACCTCGATGTTGAAGAAGTTTCTGTATCCCTTTATGCTCGGCAAATGTTCCAGCCTCGATAGTAGCTTGTCGGTCAAGAAGAAGCTCAATCACCTCTAGATGTCCAGCTATAATAGCTATTCGCAATGCGGTTAAGCCCATGGGTGTTACAGCATCGATATTGGCGCCTCGATCAAGAAGCAATGCAATTATCTCTCTATGATTTGTGTGACTTGCAGCCATTAATGCATTACAACCAAATTGATTTACCGCGTTAACGTCTGCTTCTTTATCAAGAAGAAGCTCCACTATTTCTGCATGTCCATAATAGCATGCAAGCATTAATGCAGTACTTTGATTATGCAAGTTGCTAACATTGATGTTGACAATTTGGTCTAAATCTAAAAGCAATTTTACTAATGGTACATTGCCTTTGGCGATTGCATGAGCAAATTCTTTTTGCCTAGTATTTTCTGGATGCGTCTTGAAATACAATTCAAGCATGTTTTGGATGAATTTTTTTTCAAATATGATTCTTTTACATTGGCTATCAACTAAAGCTACTTTGGCAATAGTACCAAAGAACTCTGTGATACTTTCTGGCTTCGAAATAAAAAAGAAGATGTGTTGAATGAGCTCTTCTGGTAATGAAGCAAAGTTATCCATCGCTAATACTTCAATTGCTGATAGTTCTTGATCGGTATCTTTGGAACGTTCTTGGCTTTCGCACTGTTTATTAGTGGGAAGTACTTGACCAATAGAGCCAGGGATTTCTGGTTCCATGGCATTCATCGTTATCATCAAACCCATTTGTAAACAAAGAGCTATGTGCTTTTTTATCATGAATTTTCCTTTATCTCAACATTAATTACTCGTAGTTGTTTTGCCTATTTTTTCGATTAAGTCTAGTATATCATAATGCTTGGGGGGTAATAACAGGCATTGGCAGAGAAAGCATGTTGCTCAATTTTTTGCTGTAGCACATCAGATTCATCTTCCATCGCATATAAACTCAGGGCTAAGGTGCTCTGATGATAGGTTTCACGCAAATCCTTAATTTAATTGTTAAAATGCATTAGAATAAGCCTCAATAATTCTTTAATGACTATTAATTAAAAATTATTATAATGTATAACTATACTAAAATCAACCGCTCCAGACTGTCAGTTAGAGTATACCAATCAACCAAAAATAACATCTATGTCCAAAAGATATATTGCTATTAACGTGACAATATTTTAAGCTTATACAAAGCAGTTGAGCAAAGGGTTTTTTAGTATGAAAAAGCTACCAATTGGTATTCAAACATTCGATACTATAATCAATGATGATTATATCTACGTTGATAAAACTGCAGACATTCACGCAATGATTACTACTGGCGCATATTATTTTCTATCACGACCACGTCGCTTTGGTAAATCACTTTTGCTATCGACCTTACACGAAATTTTTTCAGGCAATAAACAGTTATTTACCGAGTTGGATATAGCTAAAACCGACTATGATTGGATACCATATCTAACAATCTATATCGATTTTTCTGTAGCATCTAATGCTACACCCGAAGAGTTAAAGCTGAGTATTGCATGGACTCTAGAACAAATCGCAAAAGAATATGGTAAAGACGTAAGCTCAGCCCCAACGATAGAAACAAAACTTAGATTATTAGTAACTGAATTATCTGAAATTAACAAAGTTGTGGTCCTTATTGATGAGTACGATTATCCTATTCTAACGCATTTACATGATTTACGAATTGCTCGACAACAACAAGAAATATTAAAAAGCTTTTACACAACTATTAAGGGAATGACTAAGCACATCAAATTCATTCTTTTAACGGGAGTAACTAAATTTTCAAAAACTTCTGTTTTTTCCGGACTTAATAATCTTAACGATATTACCGATTCATCAAGATATTCAACCTTATTAGGTTATACACAAGACGAATTGGAACTATATTTCAAAGATTATATTAACCATAGCGCTCAAGAAAAAAATTCATCAACCACCCATCTTCTTGAAACTCTTAGAGCCTGGTATAATGGTTATCGTTTTTCTGCCAAAGACATAAAAGTTTACAACCCCTATTCACTACTTTTATATTTTTCCCAAAATCAGCTAAAAAATTATTGGTTTGAAACAGGAACGCCAACTTTTTTACTAGAGCTATTACGCCACAAATACAAATCTATTGATAAGATTGTAAATGGAACAGTAAAGGTAGAATCTTTAGGTACCTTTAATATCGAAAATGTGCCTACAATACCGGTTCTCTTTCAAACAGGATACCTTACTATCAAGGATTTTACTGAAACTCCTCTTAGATATACATTGGGCTTTCCCAATCAGGAAGTAAAAGTCTCGTTTGAAAAACACCTTATGGCTCTTTTCGCTCAAATCAACGAATCTGATATTGATAATTATATCTACGAGATTCGTCAAGCATTAGAAGTAAACGATATAGAGAGCTTCTGTGATCAGCTAAGAAGCTTGTTTGCTAATATCTCTTATCAATTGCACATAGATCAAGAAAAATATTACCATTCGCTGTTTCAGTTTATGGGCAAATTGCTTGGTATGAATTTCCAATCAGAATCTGTTACAGACAAAGGAAGGATTGATGTTACTATCATAGCTCATAAGTATATCTACATAATTGAATGCAAGTTCAATCAATCTGCTGAAAAAGCCTTGAAGCAAATTGAAGACAAACAGTATTACGAAAAATACTTGAAGAAGAAGAAAAAGATCATATTAGTAGGCATATCATTTAACCGAAAAACGACCAATTTTAGCATTGATTATGTTACCAAAGAAATTAGCTGGCATCACGCTATTTAAGCAAACGGGAGAATAATCATGATCCAGATAAAGCGAGCATATGTCAAGGCTTCAAAACAAGATGGTATAAGGATTCTGGTAGATCATTTATGGCCCCGGGGCGTAAGTAAAGAGGAAGCTCATCTAGATCTGTGGCTTAAAGATATTAGTCCTAGCACTAAACTGCGTGAATGGTTCGGGCATGATCCAAAAAAATGGCCAGAGTTTAAAAAACGGTATTTTGCTGAATTACATCGACAAAAAAACGTTATTGGCCATGAGCCCGAACAATGGGAGCACTTTAAGAAAAAATACCTAAAAGATTTTGATAAACACCCAGATATTATAGCTCAATTAAAGGCGCTTTCAAAGCATCACCCAATTACTCTCGTGTATGCTGCTCATGACGAAGAACATAATAATGCGGTTGCATTGAAAGAATATATTGAGCACACCATTGCCTAATCGGGCATTGCTTTATAGTTTACTTATTATCCGGTATTTCCAAGATAGTTACGAACATGTAATGGACTGATCTGAGCCGATTGATCGAGTCAAAAGCTTTTTTCTGGCCAACGCACTGCTTGAATTAGATTTACCTCTTGATTTATTGTTACAAATATCAATTAGTTTATTGACTATTTCTATCATAATATACTATATTTATTAATAGTTGAATTAAAAAATTGCTTAAAAGTCTCTATTGCTAATTCTTTGTGCTGGAGTAGCTACTACAAAGCTCAACGAAGCTAAAGAAGCAAAAAAATAATCAAGAGATTGCATCAGAATAAGGGCTTAATAGGAAATAAGTCCTTATTCTGCCCTAAATGCTGCCTAAAGCTGTATAGCCTCTATTAATAAACAAAAAAAAGGCTCTTCCGTCTCATGTGATTATTTTTTCATCTTTTTATTCTTTTAGAAATGATGCACAAATCAACATAACCAACATTTTTAATATAGAAAATGTGCAACTGGACAAATTTCCTAGTTAATAATTGAATGATAATTTCATTCAGGGCTAGTATTATAGGTTTTGGTTATGTATAAAAATAAAATATATTACTTGCAATTTGTTGCAAATAATGCAACAATTAAAGAATGAAATACTTGAGCGATTACATAACTACCCTTCTTGCTGAGGGAAAACATTTTTTTACTAAGCAAGACGCAACCAATCTGTTAAAAATAAGCGATAATCAGTTTCGCTTCCAAGCTTATCGTCTTTCCCAAAAGAAAGTCGTCAAAAGACTTGTTGGCAATTTTTTTATGATTATACCACCCGAGTACTATTATCTTGGGGCTTTGCCGCCCAACTTAATCATTGATTCCTTAATGGATTATCTTGGGCAAGATTATTACGTTGCTCTTTTATCTGCAGCATCACTGTATGGTGCAACAGACCAACAGCCAATGACTTTTCAGGTGATTACAAATAAAGCTACTAAAACAATAGATCTGGAGCGGGGATCAATAGAATTTCATGTATCTAGTGATTGTTCATCGTCCTCAAAAACAGTTATAAACGTCGCTACTGGCCATATGAAAGTATCGACGTGTGAACAGACGATAGTAGACTTAGTTCGATTTTACACTGTTTCTGGATACATGAGCAATGTGGCATTGGTAATAAAAACCCTTGCTGAAGAAGTTAATTTTTTAAGGTTTCATCATGTCGTTTCAAAGGAAAGATATACTTCAATTTTGCAGAGATTAGGATATATCCTTGAATTTCTTGGTCGTGTGCGACTTACTGAAATTGTTGATCGAACCCTGAAAAATAGAAAGAAGCAGTATATTCTTTTTCGACCTGATTTTTACAAAAAGACAGGACCCAAAAATAGTAGTTGGAAACTAATTATAAATGATACTTTGGAGATATCATGATACCAAAAAGTTATATATCAGAAGCAAGCAAAAGCATACCCTGGCAAGATACCAAACAAATTGAACAAGACCTTATAATCAGCAGAGCCCTAATAGAACTTTATGCCCACCCAAACTTGAGAGAGGCCGTTGCATTTAGAGGTGGCACTGCACTTAATAAACTTATTTTCAATCCCCCCTCCCGATATTCGGAGGATATTGACCTTGTTCAAATTACTGGCGGCCCGATTGGTAATATAATTAGACCACTTCGAGAAGTAATGGACTCATGGTTAGGCAAGCCAAAAAGAATGCTTGGTGAAGGTGGGTTTGCCGTACATTATAAAATCAAAAATGAAGATGGTATTATGATGAAACTTAAATTTGAAATCAATACCAGAGAGCACGGCTCGGTACTTGGATTTCAGGATTATTCTTTCACAAGCAATTCATCATGGCATCCTGGAACTGTGACTATACGTTCTTATAAAAAAGAAGAACTACTTGCAACTAAGCTCCGAGCTTTATACCAACGACGAAAAGGCCGCGATCTATATGACTTATACACAGCATTTATGTTTATTTCAGACTTAGATGCTGACGAAATATTACAATGCTTCAAGCAATACTTAAATAATCAGTCTATTTCTAAAGATGATTTTTTAGAAAATATGAACGAAAAGCTAAAAAATAAAGAGTTTCGCGAAGACATCTTTCCTCTCTTATCAAGAAATCATAAACATGAATACAATCCGGACATTGCTTATGGGCACATCAGAAAGCAATTGATAGAGCGGCTTTAACGTTATTCCCCCATTTTTGCTTCTAGATAATTTTTTTTCAATATGCCTTCGTGAAAGCATTTCGCGTCATTTGCTTTGTTATTTATTGCAACAGAAGGCTGCTTAGAGTACTAAGCTGTTCATTTTCAAGAAGAATTCTAGCCATTTCTTGATGACCCTTTTCAATAGCTGACTTTACCAATTTTCCCCGATTTTCACTGGAAAGGGTTGCCCCGTGAGCCATAAGTTCTTTAGCCACCTCAAGGTGATTATGACGTATTGCTTCTTCTAATTCATTGGTGCCGCCCATAAAGTCGTCGCTTTGCACTGTAGCACCATATTTCAATAACATTCGCACAACGTCAAGATTACCTAATATTGACGCGATCATTAATGGCCTTGACGAAGAGCACTCATCAGTATTGATATTTAGTTCTATGCATTGTTCTGTAGCTCTTTCAGCCATTTCAACTTCATTCATTGCCGCAAACAAACCTAATAGTGAACCGTAGTTGCTTGCGGTTAGCTGAGGCACAAGTATTGGCTTTGATATCTTAGAAATAAGTAGCTGCACCATAGTAAGATCATCATCTAGATGGAATGCTTCATAGATAACATCAAAGTATACCTCTGCGCCATTTTCTAAAAGAAACTGTACCATTTCTTTATTGCCCTGCGCAACGGCGTTGATCAATGCCGAGGAATTGGGATTTACTTTGACTCCGGCTCTCCAAGCTGTAGGTTCGGCTTTTGATTTTTTGGCTTCTTGCCCTGACTGAGAATCACCTTTGCGTTTACTCATTGCCCATGCATGAGGTATGTACAAAACAGAGATTACTAATAATGCGCGCAAAATCTTCTTCATTACTCTTGCCTTCTCAATATAAATTTTACAATAGAAATATTATAATATTATTTTGTTTTTTATTTATATCATAGCAATAAAATAGAAATTGTCAAGAATTGCACTATGGATTCGACCCTTCGACCGTGCTCAGGACATGCTTCGCTCACCACGAGCGGGCTAATGATATTTTCCAAGCAAGCTTTGAGCCTGGAGCGTCATTTTTATAAAACACCTAATTGCCTAAGACTTTCTTCGACTTTTGCAAAATCATTAACCAGAATAGCCGTCATTCCCAATAGTCCTGCAGCATTGGTATTTTTTTCCTGATCATCTAAAAAAATGCATTCATGAGAACTAAGAGCATAGGTATCAAGTAAGTACTGAAAAATCGCCGGGTCAGGCTTACGCGCTTGCGCTATGCATGAAAAGACAATGCCATCGAACAGAGAAAAGATTTCAGGATAGTCTCGTTTTAATAGCCCAACGGTATACTCATCCCAATTGGTGCACACGAAAAACTTGTACTCTGGTGAACGCTCTTTTTGCTTGTGACATTGCTTAAGAATGTGCAGCCCTGGTTCAATAACTTTTAACGGCTTCTCTTGCTCACTATTACGTGAAGCCATAATGGCTGTTTTATTATATTCAAAGATAACGCCACCTAAGTCAAAGATAATATTTTTATGACCATGCATAGAGCTTACCTCTTCTTTTGTAGTGATTACCTGCTAACGGGACTCAAGAAAATCAACTTTTAGGAAACTGTCTGTAGTTAATGGAGTGTGTCTTGCTAGCAATTCTTTGATAAACTGGCATGAGCTGATTGCCATCTCCTTGAGAATTTCATAATTGATCGCCATGTTGGGATCATAATTATTGCCAGTGATAGCTATAGCAAGCGTCTGCATAAAGACCTTTCGTTCCTGTTCTAAAAGGATGCCCTTGGCTATTAACCTATCTACAACCTGGTCAAGCTCCTCACTATTATTTATAAAATTAGCAAGACTA
>OY970169.1:0-475000 GCA_963706585.1 uncultured bacterium | reverse complement strand
ATGTCAAACCTAGGTAAGGTTCCTCGCGTAGTGTCGAATTAAACCACATGTTCCACCGCTTGTGCGGACCCCCGTCAATTCCTTTGAGTTTTAATCTTGCGACCGTACTCCCCAGGCGGATCACTTAACGCGTTAGCTACGACACTAATCCTGCAGAGCAGAACTAACGTCTAGTGATCATCGTTTACAGCGTGGACTACCAGGGTATCTAATCCTGTTTGCTCCCCACGCTTTCGTGCATGAGCGTCAGATATGGACCAAGAAGCTGCCTTCGCCATCGGTGTTCCTCTTGAGATCTACGCATTTTACCGCTACTCCAAGAATTCCACTTCTCTCTTCCACCCTCTAGTACGCCAGTATCTACCGCTGATCCCCAGTTAGGCCGGGGGATTTAACAGTTGACTTAACATACCGCCTACGCACCCTTTACGCCCAATAATTCCGAATAACGCTTGCACCCTTCGTATTACCGCGGCTGCTGGCACGAAGTTAGCCGGTGCTTTCTCTAATGGTACCGTCATCTCCAAGCTGTATTAGAGCTATGCTTTTCTTCCCACTTAACAGAAGTTTACAATCCGAAGACCTTCATCCTCCACGCGGCGTCGCTGCGTCAGGCTTTCGCCCATTGCGCAATATTCCTCACTGCTGCCTCCCGTAGGAGTCTGGACCGTGTCTAAGTTCCAGTGTGGCCGTACACCCTCTCAGGCCGGCTAACCATCATCGCCTTGGTAGGCCTTTACCCTACCAACTAGCTAATAGTACGCAGGCTCATCTTTCAGCGACAGCAAAGAGGCCATCTTTCTCCCTTTCAAGGACGTATGCAGTATTAACCTCGATTTCTCGAGGGTATTCTTCACTGAAAGGCAGATTCTTACGCGTTACTCACCCGTTCGCCGCTTTACTCAGCCCGAAGACCTTTCTCGCTCGACTTGCATGTGTTAAGCACGCCGCCAGCGTTTATTCTGAGCCAGGATCAAACTCTCCATCACAAAAGTTTGTTTGTATGGGTCTGATCACAAGATCATAAGCTTTTTAGGATTTCTGTGTATTTCAAAGAACACATTTTTCAGTAATTTTTTAAGCTGTTGACAACATTTTTATCAAGCAAGAGCATATACTCTACTCTAATTATTCTTATTTGTCAACTTAATTTTCAAATTTTTTATCGCTTATTTGCAATAATTAGCGAATAAGTCGACTTCTATTAAGTTTAGCTTGTATGAGCAAAAAGTCAAATTTGACTTTTTGACGCTCACAATCACATAAAGCTGCTAAATCATCCTCATTAGGATACCTTTAACGCAAACTATGTCAACTTTTCCCTTTTGATCTGCGTTAATCTAGCTATTTGCCATCAAAAAACTAGTCAGCCATCGCTTTTGCAATTTTAAAGGTCTTGAGCTTTGAGTATATATGAAATATATCTCTGCTAAAAACTTGCTTTTAATTGCGATACTATCAAAAATTTTTCACAAATATAAACATAATTATAGCCGGTTGGTTCGTAAAGTCAAATTTATTTTTCAGTTGGCATTGTTACCTAATGATGCCTTGAGCTCTTAGCATAAAAATGATCACGATGGGCCTAGCTCATCAAACGAAATTTTGATATTATTAGCTCTAGATTAGAAGATTACGATTGTGCGGAGGTCTATAAAATATGATGAACTATAAAGGTTATAGAGGAAGGGCTGAATATGATCACGATGCAAAAGCTTTTTGTGGAGAAGTGATTGGGCTAAGAGATGTCATTACTTTCGAAGGAGCTAATGTTGAGGAACTGGAAAAAGCATTTCGAGATTCAATTGATTTTTATTTAGCTATTTGCAAGCAGCACTGCACTATTAATAAATCCTAATACCAGAGATATCATTTTTGAACTTCTTACAAGCGAATATATTCACTGCATAAGGCATAGAAACCCAACATCCCATTGCTCGGAAGGGTAAAGCTGCCTCGATAATCTTTGTTATAGGCCGGCACAAGAGCACCGACCTATATGAAATCGAGAGATTATGCAATTCTTATAGCACAGAGCTTGTGACTGAAATGTATCTACATGAAGACTTATGCAGGTCAACGCGAGGTTTTTACAAGCTATGACCCTTAGGCCATGGTGACTACTTGCGAGCAATAGATGTTAAATATCTACACAAAACGTTATTATTCTTCATTCCAGCCAAACTATACAATGCTCTTTTTTGTGCTTGATCAAAACTGGCAACAATATTTTCAATGAACGCCATATTCCGACAAACGGTGATTTCATCAATAGTAAAGTTAGCACCATCAGAAACAAGAAGTTTAATCATCTCATCATTTCCTCGTCTACAAGCAAAGTAGAGAGGACTATGGCCTCGCTTGTTGCGTGCATGTATGTCGGCACCTTTTTCAAGCAATAACCTAACAATTTCTAGTTGCCCTTTTTTTGCAGCTAGGTGCAACAATGAGTTAAGGGAAGACTTTTTGCTTTCTAGATCCAAGCCAAAATCAAGCAATGCGATAACTATTTTCCTACAACCAATTTTGACCGATTGAAAAAGTTCAGCTTCTGCTGCAGGTCTATTATCGCGAACATACTCATTGCCAAGATGATTAAAAAGAACTACATCGCCACCAATCGCTTTAAATCGGGAGTCAACTAAAGACAGGCGCGCCGCTCTGTTAAAAATTTCTCTCATACTTGCTGGTTTTTCTATTAAAAAAATATGGTGTAGAAGCTCATCTGGCATTAAAGAAAAAGGATTAGATGTTTCAGCATCAGTTCTTCGGTTTTTCTCTGCTGGCTCTTGTGCCAAGCAAAGAGCTATAGCAATACTTGCAAGAATTTGAGCTAGAATTAATTTTTTCATAATTTCCTTTGATTATTTTTGTTTTTTTCTTTGTTTTCCAATGGTAATTATATTATATTAAGGAATTAATAAAAAACAAGTGAATCTACGATAAACTCACAACTGAAAGTTCTCTTGTCAGCCTCAAACTCTTCAATATAAGAGCTAAACCGACTATCGGTATAGATCAGCGCTTTCATAGTCAACTGTGTTTGCAAATCTTCAGATCATATTACATGGTCCAAACATGAATCTTGTGTGCTTTGAACTCGACAACTTCATTGGATATTTTTTCATCCCAGGTTTTTGTTGTATCTCTATCGAAAATAATGAGATGGCCCTCATAAGCATTAGATCTGTCCATATACTGAGCAGTTTGCTCAAGCCCTCGTGCAAGAGTGTCTTCGCCATATTTGATTTTAAGTTCGATAACAAATCGCTGCTTTTGGCGCAGTATTAAAAGATCAACTCTTTTTTTGCCAAGCGCATACTCTCTTATTATGGAGCCACCCCCATTAATTATCCTTTGTAGAAAGGCCATTAACAGAAGATGCGGAAATGATTCGTTATAGGAAATACTAGATTCCCATGCTTGAGAATTTTCTCGGAAAAATTGAGTAAAAGCTTCAAGAAGCTTACTCATATGTAATTTGTCTGAGTCATCAAGATACCAAGCTATCTTATTGGGTATAGTTTCTTGCACAATTGAAGTGAGCACCCTTGGAATAATTTCTTGATACATTGGATTTGCAATAGCAAATTCTTTTGGTTTAATAATTCCTAAATCACGAACATATTGAACATCATCGGGACTTACACAAGCAAGCTCAGCTTTGCCGCTTATGATTGCATCAATGATTCCACGAACACGGGGCTCATTAAGTTTATCAAATAATGAATCAATATGAGTGTCTCGGCGAATAATTAATTGTTCTTTTGCTTGAGCTACGATTTCTTTTGTTATAACTATGGCTCGATCAGTAACATCACGATAGCAAGCTTGATAAGCAACCGCATTAACCAGCCAAGGCTGACCTTGAGTTACATTATAAGCATAGTCGATTGCTTCATCAGTAAACTCTTGACCTGTTTGCTGCGTATGCTGAAGATATAATTGCTTTACTTGTTCATGAGTAAAATTAGAAAGTGTCAAAGATTCTGCTTTTATATTAAAAGGACTGCTGGTAGAAACAAAGATACCATGTTCTTTTGTCCAGATTTTATAATCTCTGACATCCCTTAGACCTATTAAGCAAATAGATTGTGGAAAGCGGTCAGGTCTTTGGGTAAAGCCAGCTCTAATTTGACGCAAAACTGATAGAAGTGAATCACCCACAAGAGAATCTATCTCATCAATAAAGAGCACTATTTTCTTTGGCGAAGCTTCTGCCCACGCTTGTAAGGCATTAAACAAAAGATTTGCAGTTATAGTTGGCTGCCTGATCATTTGATCTAACAATGAAACAATTAATTCGCTATTCTTATGCTCATACGCTAACTTGTTTTTTATAAGGTCAACAATCGACATAAGTGCTTTTTCAACATTATCCCGCATAGCTTGAGCAGGCTCAATATTTACATAGAGAGCTTGATACTTACTGTCACCATTGAGATGCCGTATAAACTCTTCGATAGCGGTTGTTTTGCCGCTTTGACGTGGCGCATGAAGAACAAAATATTGTCTATCGTCTAAGAGGGTGCTTAATTGGTCCCAATCAAGCCGCTTAGGTATAAAATAATGTCTTTCTGGATCGACTGGCCCAGCTATACAGAATTTTTTTGTAACCGATGTTTTTTTTATCACACTCAGGCCTTCTTTTCACCGACTTCAAAACAGTCATTATACAAGGATAATTTTCTTATTTGCTTGTTATTCTATCAAATAATAGCAAACTTTTATCCTGTCGCATAGGTTAAAGATTATTGTAGAAACTAGATTATTTCTCCGTTGACAGCTCCTTGTATCATTAGTATAATTTTTATACAATATTGTATAAAAATTATATCTAGGTATCCCCATGTCTGTTATGAAATTATTAATTCTTGGATTGATGTATAAAAAAGAGCCAATGCACGGCTATGAGATTCGTCAAACGCTGGAGTCTTGGAACGCCGAGTTATGGACCAACATTGCTTATGGCTCAATTTATTTCGCTCTTAAACAATTAGCAAAAGAACATTTACTAGAACCGGTTACACACAAGAACCCAGAATCAGCAGTTGCCCGTATTGTGTATGCTATTACACCAGCGGGTCAAAAAGAATTTTTAAACCTGCTACGTAAACAATGGTGGGAAATTAAACCAGCAATTGATCCTTTTCAGGTTGCTCTTACGTTCATGAATTATATGCCCCAAGATGAGTTGCTTTTAGCTTTAGAATACCGAATAAACCAACTCAAAAGCTTTATCAAGTCAATTGAACTATTAGCTCCACTACGTCTAAAAGAAAGTGAAGGCCCAGCCCATATAATTGAAAATTTCAATTTATTAGCAGCTCAAATGAAATCTGCATCACAATGGATGGAAGAATTCGAAAAAAAGATTCAAAATAATGAATTACCGTATCTCCAAAACGAAAGCAAAACATGAGTATTTTAATAACAGAAAGGCTTCGTAAAAGCTTTGGCAAGGACCCTACTAAAAGCGTCAATGCAGTCCGCTCGATAGATTTAACAGTACAGCAAGGTACGATATTTGGCTTTTTAGGCCCCAATGGAGCTGGCAAAACCACAACCATGCGCATGCTCACCACATTGTTAGAGCCAACATCTGGTAAAGCAACTATCGCAGGCTATGATCTTATCAAGCAGCCAAACAAAGTACGAGAAAATATAGGCTATGTAAGCCAAACCGGCGGCTTGGATACTAATAGTACCGGAAGAGAAAATTTACTCTTACAAGCTCGTTTATATGGCATGAGCAAAGCAGATGCAATTAAGCGATCCCAGAAACTTATTACAAATCTAGACCTCGATTCATTTATTGATAGGCTTGCGATCACCTATTCAGGGGGCCAACGACGAAGAGTTGATCTTGCTTTAGGCATGATTCATAAACCGAAACTATTATTTTTAGATGAGCCGACATTAGGCTTGGATCCACAAAGCAGAGCTCAACTTTGGCAAGAAATGCGTTCACTGCAGGCTCATGGTACTACCATTTTTTTTACCACTCATTACCTGGATGAAGCCAATATTTTATGCGATAATCTCGCCATCATTAACAAAGGGGTTATTGTAACCCAAGGTACACCTAAAGAACTCAAACAACAGATAACAAGTGACGTTATTAACTTAGAATTATCGTCTAGTAGTGACCTTGTACAAGCTCAAGAGTTATTGCATGTACAACCTTTTATACAAAACATTCATCACGAACATGAAAAAATCAAACTTCGAGTCGAATTAGCAGCAGAAGTGCTCCCTCACATTATCAGGCTATTAGATAGCGCAGGTATTAGCTTACAATCTATAACATTAGATAGGCCTACCCTTGATGATGTCTTTTTACAAGTTGCTGGCAATTTCCCTAAAAATTGTGAAGGAACCCTATCATGAAGAAACTTATAACCGATGCATGGCTCATGTTTAGCCGAAACATTTCTACCACACTACGAAATCCAGTCAGAGTATTATTTGGCTTATTTCAGCCTTTATGCTTCTTATTGCTGTTTGGGCCACTATTTGCCACAATAATTAGTCCTACACGAGGTAATGCTCTGGGTCTAGCAAGCTTTGTACCAGGCCTAATGGTTTGGATAAGTATTTTTGGCACATCATTTGCAGGCTTTAGTGTTATTGCTGACTTACGAGCTGGTATCGTAGAGCGTTTTCAAGTAACTCCAGTAAGCAGGCTAGCTCTTCTTTTAGGCAGAGCTTTGCATGATATAGCTCTTATGCTCATACAAGCTATTATTATTCTAGTAATTGCCGGTTTTCTTGGTATGAAGGCTTCTCTTATGGGTGTAGCTCTTTCTCTTGTCCTTATTGCTTTGGTCGGGTTGTCGATTGCTTCATGCTCATACATGTTAGGCTTAGCTTTTAAAAGCGAGCATGCTCTTGTTCCGGTTATTAACTTCTTTTTAATCCCGCTCTACATGCTATCAGGCATTATGTTGCCATTAACCTTTGCACCACCAGTGTTAAAAACAATAGCATTTTTTAACCCGATTGCTCATACCGTATCAGCTACTCGCTCATTATTTGCAGGAACATTTGCTCATGTAATGCCTATATTTATGTTTATGCTTATTTTGGCTGTAATTACCGTTTATTTTGCTTCACGCTCTTTTGGCAAAGCTTTTCGATAATCAAAGAAAGCAGCTAAACGCGCGGCTCTTATCTCAATTGCGAGCGAAAAAATTAAGAAACCGATTTGCTTTTCTGATATTATTTTGATATCATTATTAAAAATAACCGAATCAAAAAAGCAGACGGGGAATAATGGCCACATTAGAGAAGCTGATTCAAAAAATTTTTGCTGGCGGCCAAATTTCTTACCAAGATGCTGAAAAAATGTTGCTTATTTTGGGATATAGATTAAAAATTTCTTCTTCTCATCATATATTTAGAAAATTAGGATATGACCCATTATCGATTAAAAAAAGGCATCAACTTTTAGCTTACCAGGTCAAAGAGCTACAGGAGGTATTAATAGAACATGGTTACACACAGAAACAATTATAAAAAAGACATTAAGTATTATCTTAACTTACCCTGGACTTATACAATTGAGACTACTAACGAAACTGGGGAAACATTATATATCGTACATGTAAACGAGCTACCAGGAATCAGTACCGACGCTCCTTCGATAGAAGAAGCAATGCAGCTTATAAAGGAAGCCATGCAAGGAGCTTTTGAAATGTATTTAGAAGATGGTGAAGAAATACCAGAGCCTACAAACAAGAATGACTACAAAGGTAATATTGCTTATCGCACCACACCAAGTAGACATTTTCTCATTGCTAGGGAAGCAAAAAAGCGCAACATATCACTTAGCCAAGCTATAGATACTTTTATCGATAAAGCATACCTAAAAAGTAGCAAACCTACATCAGGCTAGGTGCTGGTGTTTTCCAAATTGAAAATATGCTTTTGAATGCTTGTTATTTCTCAAGGCTTGTTCGTCAATCTCAAAAAGGATGCTTTCTAAATGATGCATCTTTGATCAAATGAGCTATTGCTGCAATTCATGAATAAGCAACTCTTCAAGCTCATTCAATGTTTTTTCGAAATTATCATTAATAAGACGGTGGTTAAAAGTTTCCCGAACAACCACATCTAACAACGCTTCTTTTTCAGCCAATGTCATGCGAAATGCGATTTCTTCGGGGGTATCTTCGTCACGAGAAATCAACCGCTCTTTTATTATTTCATGCGTTGGGGGATACAACCAGATTAAGATAGATTGGCTATGCCACTGCTTTATAGCCGTTGCTCCATCAAAATCCAAGATTGCTACCGTTGATTTACCAGTTTCAAGTTCTTCTAGAATATGCTTAGGCGATCCATAGTAGGCACCGTAAGCGGTACTCCACTCGATGAAAAAGCCTTGCTCTATTTTTTCAAGAAATTCTTGTTCTGTAATAAAATGATAATCTTGCCCGTGGATGTCGCTCGAGCGAGGCCTTCTTGTGGTATACGTGATAAGCCTACTAATAGAATAGTGAGGCTCAAGCTTAGCAACCAGAGCAAGTACCAGGCTTGTTTTACCAACGCCTGATGAAGCCGAGATTACAAATAATTTACCAAGCATTTACTGTTCTCCACTCTATGTACCTAAACAAAAAAATTAACACCGAGCAATTATTTTGGCAATTTGGTTGCTTTGAAGTCTTTGTAACATTGTCCCAATTTAAAGCGATATGCGTACCTCTATGCTAGCACCAAAATTTGCAGATACAAATAATGCTGAGCTTTAGTAGCAATAAGAATTAATCAGACATACGCTTTGATAAAAGTTCAGCTATTTCATCATGCCCATTCTCTTCTGCATATGCTAAAGCAGTTTTTCCCTCACAATATACTGCCTCAGGATTAGCACCTGCAGCAAGAAGAACTTGAACAACTTCTTTATGGCCAATTTTTGCAGCAGTCATTAAAGCGGTTCTACCTTGATAGCCATAGTGACTTAAAGAACTTCTGAAATGAATATCTGCTCCAGAATTAAGAAGGAGCTTTACAATATTAGTGTGTCCGTTTCGAACAGCAAGAGTTAAGGCTGTTCCAAATACATTCCCTCTGGAATCAATATTTGTCATATTAACATCAGCACCCTTGCTCAAATAAAATTCGACCAGATCTCTATCGCCTACTTGAGCAGCACACATTAAACAAGTATTACCATCCATATTTTTAGCATCGATGCTCGAACCAGCTTTAAGAAGAAGATTAGTTATTATCTTGTTACCAAAAGCTTCGGACATAGCACAGTTCCCATTATCATCTGTTGCATGAATGTCAGCACCAAGTAGCAGCAATAATGTGACCATTTCTTGATTTTCTTGAAGACAAGCAGTCATCAATGGTGTCCATCCCCGAACTCCGCCATTAATGTTAGCTTTGTGCTTAATAAGCTTTTTTGCAAGACAATGATCACCATTTTGGACGGCTATTTCAAGTGCTGATACTCCAGATACTATCTTTGCATTTGGGCTGTAACCTCTTTTAAGTAACCGTTTTACCAAATGCTTTTTGCCAGCCATAACAGCTGATAGTAGTTGCTGATCACAAGGATTGGTTGCCTGTAAAACTCCTGCTTGAAGCAATTCATTCACCGTTTCTTTTCGCTTATACTTTGCTGCTAGCGACAATGAAGCCATATTAGTAAGCGTATTAAAAGAAAGAACTCCCTCTTGAATAAATGCTTGAGCAAGAGCAGAGTCACTAGAACGACATATTTTCTGAAAAAGATAAATCGCTTTATTTTTATTAAATCTTTCATCTTCTTTGTCAGCGAGTTTTAAGATTCGAGCCGCAAGACGATGGGTCAATGCTGTATGCTCACGCAAATCTTTGACCATCTCACCAAATTCTTGACTAACAAGCTCAAAGTTTTTCATTTGCTTTAATGCAGCCAGAGGATCTTGCTCGGAAAGCAATAAATTAAGTACATGCTGTTTGATTTCTTGAGGTAACCGATCCCAGCAGATAAATTCTTCATCGACTTTTGCTTTTTTTGTATCCACTTCCTGAACAATTTCTACCAAGTCTTTTTTTTCAGCTCTTTTTCGCTTCATCGCATGAGCATCAACCGTTGTCAAGCTTATGGCAAACAATGCTAATAAAATTTTTTTCATCAATTATCCTTTTTGCCAAAATTTAATAATAACCAATTTAAAAAAGCATACTTTATATAGGTCTAATAAAATAGGTGTATGGCATCAAATCCTAGTTGCTCAAGCAATTCCAAGCTGTATATGCTTTAACTTACTCAGACTTTGCCATATCCCGACGACAGAAGTTCCGCTATTTCATCATGCCCATTCTCTTGTGCATATGCTAAAGCAGTTTTTCCCTCACTATCTATTACCTTGGAATTAGCACCTGATACAAGAAGAAGCTGAACAACTTCTTTACGCCCAAAGATTGCAGCCTCTATTAAAGCTGTCGTAAGCCTTAAAGTACTTTGAAAATTAATATTTGAGCCCTTTTTAAGAAGAAGGTCAACAATTTCAGCATGGCCCATACATGCAGCCATAGTTAAGGCGGTTTTGCTTGCATCACTTTCATCAACAGAGCAATCCGTTGCATTAACATCAGCACCTTTACTCAAATAAAATTCAACAAGATTCTTATTGCCATGTCCAGCGGCATACATCAAACACGTTTTACAATCAATATCTTTAGCGTCAATGTTAGCACCAGCCTCAAGAAGAAGATTAGTTATTTTAATGTTTCCAAAAGCAGAGCTTATTGGATTTCCCCTATCCTCATTTACATAATTAACATCTGCGCCAAATTGCAGTAAAAGCTCAACGATCTTATGATGGTTAAGCTCGCAGGCAAACATCAATGGCGTTTCATAACCCAGATCAACCTGAGCATTGTGATTAAGAAGCTTTTTTACAAGACAGTAATCATTGTTATTAACTGCCAACTTAAGAGCACTGTAATCATCAAGATCGAAGCTTGTAACCGCATTGGGATCATAACCTAGCTTAAGTAACCTTTTAACTAATTTTTTTTCTCCGGAAACTACCGCAGAAAGCATTTGCTGACCACGAGGATCGTCAGCTACCAAGACTCCCGCTTGCAGTAATGCAGTTACTATTTCTTTTCGCTTATGTTGTCCCGATTCCAATAATCTATCTAAATTTGTCAGGTGATTAAGTGCCAGGGCCCCATTTGAAATAAAAGCTCGTGCAAGGCCAGTATCGTTTGAGCGGCAGACTTTAGCAAAAAGCTCACGGACCTTAAGATCTTCACGCATAGCATCGAATCTCTCGATATTTCCAGGAGTCGGAAATGCACTTCTTAAAATTCGAGCTACCAGGCGACGGGTCAATGGTGTGCATTCACGCAAGCCTTTAACCGTCTCACCAAATTCTTGACTGACAAGCTCGAGATCCTTCATTTGCTTGAGTCCAGCTCTTGGCTCTTGCTGAGTAAGCAACAAATTAAGTACATGCTGCTTGATTTCTTGAGGCAATTGATCCCAATAAGTAAAGTCTTGCTCAATTTTTGCTTTTTTTGTACAAGCGGAGCTAGTTGCTTTTTTTCTATTTCAGCACTTTTTCGCTTCATACCATAAGCATCCATCGTTGCCAGACTCATAGCAAACAATGCTAATAAAAACTTCGTCATCCAATTATCCTTTTGCTAAAATATAATAATAATCAATTTGGATTTATTTTAATAGTTAATTACATAAATGTCAAGTTAGGCCAGACTTTTTACTTGTTTCAAGCTCGTATTTCAGAAACGAAAGCTAACCAAAACTTGCCTTACCGCTGCAAATACCACTAAGCTCATTGTACAAGAAGAAACAGCTATAACTGCGAACATATGAGAATCTTTACCACTGGGCAATACCTAATGCTATTTACCAATTATCAGGGTCTATTTGAAGAATCAACGCTCCATTTCTCGCGCAGCGGCGGCAAAGGTGGTCAAAACGTAAATAAAGTTGAAACCAAAGTTGAGCTGGTTTTTAATATACATTCTTCATTATTGCTAACTCCTGAAGACAAAGAACGACTTTTGCTAGCATTAAAAAGCAAGCTTGACAGCCAAGGCACACTCAGAATTACCGCAAGCTCGGAAAGAACACAGCTTGCCAATAGAAAGAAGGCTGAAGAAAAATTCATTAAGCTCATACAAGTAAGCCTCAAGCCAAAGAAAAAGAGAAAACCAACCAAACCCTCAATGGCAGCAAAAAAAGCACGGCTTGAAAGCAAGCAAAAGCAAAGTCAAAAGAAAGAATCGCGCCGAACTGTCTTCTAGAATTTCCGCTCATATGGTTCGATCCTTCGACAGGCTTATGATGTACCTCAGCTCTGCTTTGCTTTGCACTTTGCTCTTCGATCTACCCAGGACTAGCACCACGACTTGTCCGTTGTAGCTTTCAGCGAAGACAGAGCGGTTTTGAAGTGTGTTTTAAGTTATTTCACCTCAATGTCTAACATTGTTACTTCGCTCGTGGAAAGAAGGTAAAAAATTGAATTTCTGGCGCTCTAGATTTTCCTTTGGTAACATAGTACCTAGTAATATGCAACAATTTCGCGGGCAGGTCCCTTTACCCTCAGGAGCTAAAAATGACTACTGGACTCATCGTTTTAATAAGCCTTATTGCAGCATTAACACTTATAGCACTAAGGTTTACGGGGATATATAATAACCTAGTTCACTTAAAAGCATTACTTCAAGAAGCCTGGAGTGGTATTGATGTACAACTGAAAAGGCGAAATGACCTTATTCCTAATCTGGTTGAAACAGTTCGCGGATACAGCATTCACGAAAAAGAGATTTTTGAAAATGTTGCTAAAATGAGATCAGCTTCTATGCATGCTACTGGTGTCGAGCAAAAAGCAGCTGCTGAAGCAGGCTTAACACAAGCACTAAAATCGCTTTTTGCCGTTGTTGAAAATTATCCAGAACTTAAGGCAAATCAAAACTTTTTGCGCCTACAAGAAGATCTAGGTCATATTGAAGATGATCTACAGCTTGCGCGTCGCTATTATAATGGTACCGCTCGAAACTACAACATCATTGTGCAACGGTTTCCCTCAAATATTATTGCGAGCATTACTGGCTTTAGCCTGGAACCCTACTTTGAAGTCACAGCAGCGCATGAGCGAGAAACTCCGCAAGTAAAGTTTTAAATCTCATGCTTATAAAAAGAATAGGCATTATTATTCTTTACTCGCTATGGCTACAATCGGTTTGGGCTATAGATCGAATTCTGGAGTTTGATAGTACTATCACTATTAATCAAGACTCTTCAATACTAGTACAGGAAACAATAACACTATTCATTGAAAGCCAGAAGCGAGGCATGATAAGGACATTGCCAATTGGCTATAAAACGCCGTTCGGCAGTCGGTCTATGCGCGCCTATTCGATTATTAAGGTCTTACAAGATAATAAAGAAACACCTTATCGCGTTAGCAAGAGAGAAAATGACCTAGCATTATATATCGGAGATCCTCATACAATGGTTTCTCCTGGTAACCATATCTATACAATTTGGTATAAGACAAGTCGACAAATAGGCTTCTTTAAAGATCATGATGAACTCTATTGGAACGTGACAGGTAACCAATGGCCCTTTGCCATAGATAGGGTTAATGCAAAGGTTGTTTTTGCTTTACCCGATATTGTTCAAAAAGACATCAAAAATATCCATCTAGAAGGATATACAGGTTACGCAGGTGCTAGAGGGAAGAATTTTGTCTCGTCGCTTGATCTGCAGGGAGTAGCTCATTTTACTACCAAGAGCACCCTAGAGCCAGCGCAAGGACTTACTATTGTAGTAACTTGGCCAAAAGGCTATATACCCGAACCTTCAATACTTACAAAACTTTTGTATTTGATTAAAGACAATATTGAAATCCTCTTGAGCTTTTTTGGTTTTATTATTGTTTTGCTGTACTATTGCATGACTTGGATTCGCGAAAGGCGCAGTCAAAGACCAGGTACCATTATTCCATTATTTGAGCCACCTGCTGGCATGCTACCTGGAGCTATGCGCTTTATGATGTATATGAGATACGATACAAAAGCATTTGCTGCAGAAATAGTAAATATGGCTGTTCATGGATTGCTAACAATCGAATACAAAAAAAAGACCTGGTCTGAGCTCTATGCGCTTATTAAAAGAGCTTCTATCCCTAGCACTACATCGCCCCTTTATAAAACTATTCTTAATACTCTTTTTAGCAAATCAAATAAAATAGAATTAACAAGAGCAAATGCGAATATTTTAGATACAGCTCAAACCCGTTATCTCATTAATGCTCAACTGGGTTATCAATACCTCAAAGACAATTCAAAATACATTACCTTAGGAAGCGTTCTTTCTTTTTTTGCCTTACTACCCCTGATTATTTCCGCCTTAATTTCGCAGAGCAATGTCGTGCTATTATTTGTTTTTATCTCAATTTTTGCGACCTTACTGGGTTTATTTAGTTTTTTACTTAAGGGCTATACACCCGAAGGTCGAAAATTAATAGATCAAATCCAAGGATTTAAGTTATTTTTAAAAACAACAGAGGTAGAACGCTTAAAAGTTATTGGCACACCTCCAACAAAAAATCCTGAACTTTTTGAAAAATACTTGCCATACGCTATGGCTCTCAATGTTGAGAATCAATGGGCATCTCAATTTGCACCTATTTTCGATCGCTTGAAACAAGAAGGTCTTGAGTATAAGCCAGTTTGGTTTAGCGGCAGCCCAAATTTCATCCTTTTCAGTGCAAACCAATTTAGCTCAAGCCTCAATTATAACCTACAGACTGCTGGTTACACTCAAGTTCAAGCCCCAGGTACTTATTCTGGGTCTGGAGGTCGTGGATCATCCGGTGGTGGTGGAGGAGGTGGCGGTGGTGGCACCTGGTAAATATTCTGAAACGATTATTAAGTGGTTTTACGTCGAATGTTCTTGTTCTGCATTGAACATAGTATCAATAGCCAGTTGGTGATCTTCGACACCACTTTCTAAATAGCTAAGAAAGCTAGTGCGATGCAAGATGCAAGTTCCCAATTGATTAATGCCTTCTCTATGAGCCTTTGTACCATATCCCTTATTACTCAAAAAGCTATAGCCAGAAAAGACAGGATCCAAACGCTCCATCAGAGCATCACGGGTAACTTTAGCGATAATCGAGGCTGCTGCTATAGAAGCTGATTTTTGTTCTCCATGGCAAAAGGCAATTACTGGTATATCAATTGGTTCAATCTTTAATGGCATAGCATCAACCAATATGAGCGAAGGTTTCTGTTTTCCTTGTGCTAACAATTGCAAGACAGCACGTTTCATCGCACAAAGCGTTGCTTGATAAATATTTATAGTATCAATAATTCTGTTGTTCATGATACCGACTGCGAAAGTGCTATTCTTAACCAGCCATTTAAAGGCAATTGCTCGCTCTTCTGGCGTCAATAACTTTGAATCTTTAAGCAACCTATGTTTAGCGTGAGGCCTTAATATTGCCGCTGCAGCCACAACAGGACCGGCAAAACAACTGCGGCCAACTTCATCAATGCCACAAACCAGCTCTGATTGAGCCCATGCTTGTTGCTCATACATCTGTCGCTTAAAATCTGGTTTTCGCTTAATAGTAATCATCAGATTAACCTAGCACAATAATAACTAAAAAAGAATACATTTATCTCCAGCTGCATCATTTTCGCGCAACTCAGCAAGATCTGCGTTAATTTCATCCAGCTCTTTCTTAAGTTCCTGATGATGACGAATTGATTGATTCTGCTTGCGTTTAAGATTATTTTGCAACTTCTGCCGTGATTGCCATTCTTTTTTTTGCTTGAGAACTATCTGTATCATTTCATCTAGAGTAGTATGATCGATAACATCTACTATAGTATATAATTGAAATGCACTATCAGGACCCCAGTCTTGTTTCAAGAGCATGTATTTATGATTACAGTCCATTATGCCATTTTTCGGATCAATAGCTAAGTCAACTTCTGCCACCAGATTACCAGATTCGGTTTGCCAACAGCTTAATTTATTAGTATAGACCTCGATTGCTAATAAGCTAGTTTTAGTTAAGAAAAGAGCTCGAACAACATTGGAACAGAGTCTATTGCCATAATTGAAACCTGGTAAGACATGTTTATATTGCTTGTTTTCTACATGATAAAGAGCAATCGATCCGTTTTCACAGGCAAATGCTAGTAAGCAACTATCTGGGCTCATTGCTAATTTTGTTACCGTGCTTTCTAATAATGAGCTATAATCTATCACTTGAACATCTTCACTGTCAGTATTAAATGCTAGCAAAGGGCTTTCATCTTCTGCTGCCTCTAGATAAAGGCCAATTGCCACAATCAACTTACTATCAGGACTAATAACAAATTCAATCTTATCTGTTAATCCAGAACAATCAAAATCAGATTTTCTTAGGCCAGTTTTACTATCCCAAAGTTGAATTTTGTCATCAGTGGAAATTGCTATATAGTCATTGCTTGGACTTACTTTTATGCCTTTAATAGCTGCTATATCTATGTTATTTGGGTCAACAGTGCTTAGCGGCTTTAGCGAGCGGGTATCAAACACCTGAATACCTTCAACAGTAACAACCACAACCAAGCTACTATCTGGACTTATGCAAAAATGCTTAATTCTTTGAGCACTGTGAAGTTCACGTACATCTTCACTATTTCGAAGAGCGGTTATTTTGAGGGTAGTGCCATCATTTATTTTTGACACTGTAGCATGAGCACTTATTGCTGTTTCTTGAAATTCTGCAGGATTACTACTTAAAATACATACGGCATAAAGCCAAAGTCCTTGAGGATTGTTTTCTTCTATTGCACGAAGTAATAATTGCCTTGTATCTTCATTAAGCAAAGCTAAGTTGAATTTGCTTGAGCTATCATCGTTCAGAACAACTTGATTAGCAAGATAAGAAACACAAAGCTCTAGCAGTGATTTAACTTTTTTTCCATGTTGTCTTTGATCAACATCAATAGCCAATTCAGCAGCAACAGCTTCTTGATCCACATCGCCACAACCTTCTTCCATTGAATAACTCAGGACACTCAAGGTTGCTAAAGACAGCATCAGGCTTGCTCTGAATAATTTGCTAAACATGTTATATTCCCTGGAGTTAAAAGATAAGTATTTATTAAATTTATTGCTATAATTAATTTAAATTATAAAGCAACCTGGCAGAACGTCAACAGGGCCTGTCATTTGCCAGTAGTTTCAGAGATTGATAGCTTATTATTCCGCTCATATGGGTTTGATCCTTAGACCTTGCTCAGGATATAGCCCCGCTTTTTGCTTCGCCCAGTACAAGCGGTTTTGGAATGCCTAAAAATATTTGTAAGGAATAATAGAAGTTATTTCTATTTAAATGCTCATCCCAAGTGATTTTATCTTCTTGGTAGATAGTAAAAAAAAGATTTCTTAGCAATCAAAGACTATTTTTCATAGTCATCTATTGTTGGCTCGACAATCATGGGAATTTCTTCATTAGGATGATCTTCTACGTAGAGCTGATCCGATGGATGCACTTCCTGAGCGCTACGCTCCATGAGTTGATTTTCAAGGTCGTGAGGTTGATACGTAATTGACTCATCATAAAACTCTTCTATAGCATCACGTATGTCTTGAGCAAATCCAACCATAAAAGTAATATCATGGGAAATATATTGACCAAGAATTACCCTTAAATGAGGATCATCGGGTTCTGCGGTCACTACGCTGAGCATGTCTCCCTCTCTGCGAAAGGGCAGTATAAAATGCTCAAGCAATACATCTTTAGGAAATAAGCGCAACAAGCGGTGGGAGAAAAATTCTCCTACAACGTCAAGAGCTGGCACATTATAATATTCTGAAAGAGCCAGCAATAAATCTTCTTTGGTAACTATGCCTTGCTCTAAAAGAAAGTCCTCGAATGATATATCTTCACGATTAGCAAAAGACGATTTAAAAAGTCGAACATCATCCGGCTTAATAATCCTCTTTCTAGCTAATATGCTACTCAGATCTTCTATCATGTTTGGTTGTTTCATTACAGGTGTTCCTTCCAAGCCAATTATTATTTTTATTGTTTATAATTGAATTTTACCACATTGGTACACCATTTTTCAATACTTTAAAAAAAATAAAAATTATTCAAAAAAAGAAACAGACTATTTTGTATATTTGCTTATCTGTGCTAGTATGGTAAAAAACCATTCTCCTTTAAGCCTAAAGGGTTAGGCGATGCTCATTGATGAATTAAAAGAAAAAATTAAAAGCATGGAGCCTGATATTAACGTAATACGTTCTTATTGGGAAAATGCACATTTAGAAGCCGATTATCAGCGCTTGCATGCTTTAAGCAATCAGGAAAATTTTTGGCAAAACCCTGAGCAAACACAAGTGCTTAAGGAATTACAACGTATTCGTACCGCTCGTGACCAATATCAAGAAATTATGCGTTTACGCACAGAGCTAGATGAACTTCTCGATCTTTTTGAATATGACCCCAAAGAATTAGACACCGTCCGAGAAGATATTTTCCGTTGGGCTAAACTAGTCCATCGCTTTAAGATCAATCTTCTTCTGAGCCAAGATCAAGACCAGGCTAACTGCTTTATGAGCATAAACTCAGGCGCTGGTGGCACCGAATCCCAAGACTGGGCAGAGATATTACTAAGAATGTATGTGCGCTTTTGTGAACGAGAAGGAATGCAAGCAGAAATAGTAGATTATCTGCCGGGTGAAGCCGCTGGTATTAAATCGGCAACGCTGTTTATCAAAGGCAAAAACGCTTATGGCTTGTGCAAAGGAGAGAAAGGGATCCATCGTCTTGTTCGAATTTCACCCTATGATGCTAATAAACGGCGACACACCTCTTTTGCCGGTGTAACGGTCACACCAGAAGTAGCAGCCACACAAATCACTATAGATCCTAAAGATCTTCGCATAGATACCTTTCGAGCTGGCGGAGCTGGCGGCCAGCATGTTAATAAAACCGATTCAGCAGTACGCATTACCCATATACCTACCAATATTGTCGTCCAATGTCAAAATGAGCGATCCCAATTACAAAATAAAGAAACAGCGATGAAAATGCTCATGGCTAAACTCGTTCAAAAAGAAAATGAGGAAAAAAAAGCCAAAGAAGCAGCTGTTGAAAAGAAAAAAATTGAATGGGGATCCCAAATTCGTTCCTATATTTTACACCCTTATAAGTTGGTTAAAGACCATAGAACTGATCTTGAGTCTCAACAACCCGAGCTCGTGCTCGATGGCGACATCATAAACTTCATTGAAGCATACTTAGTACAAGCACAAACAAAATAATCGCTCAGGTGCTCATGAAAAAATTATTGCACCTTTTATCAATTCAATATGCTTAATATCTGTCAATTTTCTAGCTTTAGCAATAGATATATTTTATACAAAATATTGCAATTATAAATCATATTTTGATATAGTGGAATTAACTACGGTGATTTAGTAGTATAAATAACTAAAATAATTTTCAGAATAATAAAATCAAAGGAATTATAATGAAAAAACAACTGATAGTGTTAACCATGATAATTTTTGCTTGTCTTGCCATTGAAAGCATGGAAAAACCAACAAGAACTGTTGAAACAACTTATTTGTTTAAGCCGCATGATATCTTTGATGCCATGGACAATAATCAATGGAATGAAGTAAAATCAATTTTAGAGGTATTTCCTGATGAAAGTCTTAAGCAAAGAGCTGGTGAGGCTTCCTATACGCCACTTATGCATGCTCTACAAAAAGGTGATATGACGAGTTTCTTATATATTTTAGGCACAAGTTTAAAAAGAGCTCACCCTGATCTTGATGCACAAGATGCAAATGGCAATACGGCGCTTCATTATGCTATCTTAAAAGCTAAAGAAAGCGCAGGAGATGGGCATGACTGGCTGTTAACTGCCATATATAGCTTAGTAAAATATGGTGCCAATCCAAGATTGAGCAACAAGGCTGGTATAACTCCTCAAGCGATGGCAACAGAAGCAATTGCTAAAAAAATAGCAGAAGCAGAGCAGCAGAAGTCTAAGCGCGGGGGTTAAATCTTAATAGCCACTGTATCGATTTATAAAGATAGAAAGGTCTTTAGCAGCATCCATAAAGAGTTAGCTGCAAACATACCGGAGCATAAAGGATAGATTTTTTCTCTATCTTTTACCAAATATGTTGAAAGACCACCAAGAATAAGCATAAGCGAATACTGTGGAGGCATGAGAATGCCTCCGAGTATCAACGTTGGATTGACCTTGGTAAATTTCAAGAGATAGCCAAAAACTATTCCCATTGCTAATGCTGGAATATCAAAACTATTGATGCTTATGAGTAAAGCTCTTGTATATGCTTTATTAACCGGCAGCTCGCCATAAGGTCCTATTCCTACACAGGAAATCAAAAGCCAAAAAACAATACCAACCAACGCTGAACTAACTATCAATCCGAGCAATTGATAAGCAACTATCTGCTTATGCTCAATTGAAGCCAGGTTGGCCATTTTTCTACCAAAAAGGACATCACTAGCCACACCTACCGCTATTTCTACAAAGGCGGCTACCATGGTTATTTGCACTAGAGTTAAATTAAAAAGAAACATACCGGGCACCATAACAAAGGTTGCAAACCGCCCTAATGGCGCCAGTCCTATTTTTCCAGCAATCACTAATACCTGATAGGTCCATAAAAAAGTAAAGAAGATAAGATACAGTTGTGCAAGCAATGAAAATTTAAAGTATGAGAAAAAAGCAATGGTAACAATGAGCGTTGGAATAATGCTTTTCCAATTGATTTCTTCCAACACACATTGTAATCGTGAGCGAATATCAACTTGTACTGGGCTCTCAAGCAGATTTTTACAGCCACTATGCATAGTTTTTAGCAAACCAATGAAGCTTAAAGCAACCCCATAAACAACAATACCACTACAAAAGGCTATAGAAAACTCGTCAACCGTGATGGTTAAAAGTCTACCAGTTAACCAAGCAAACCCATACCTGTACAACACGTATAATGGTTCTAAACAAAAGATTTTTGCTAAAAATCCAATAACTAAAGGAATTGCAATAACATGACCCGTTACAAAACCCACCGCCCAAAACATAGGAAGGAGATCAGTTCGCAGAATAATTGCTGGTAAGGTAAAGAAAAAAAAACTTTTCGCATGAGATAGCACAGGTATTGTGCGAACGACACCTGATAGTGCCTGTGTATAGAGCAATAAGGTCGTAGTTATAAAACCAATAGCAAGCAACATGGCGTTTTTTACCTGATTTTGCAATGCAATCATTTTGTAAACAAGCTCACCAATAGGAAAGGGCATTTGCTGCTTGACGATAAGTTCCTCTTCAAATAAACCTGCTACGGCAAGCCCAAAGCTACCCGCTGCTAATGCCAGTGACGTTACCACACAGGAAAAATAAAATGGAGAAGCCAACCAACTATTGAATGTCTGAGGGTCAACAAAATACAACATTGGAAAAGAAAATCCGATACCCGTTGCTAAAATACCCCCAATAGCACCGGCAGCTGTTGCTAATCCTAAATTAGCAGTTTGGGTTTGTGCGGAAAAAGTCCGTGAAAATAGACCAAAGATAATCATTGCACAAAGCACAAGAGTTGTTTCAATCCACGGTCCTATTGGTATAGCCATGGAAAGATAGCTCATGACAGCAGTTGAAAAACATGATAATAGTAGAGCTACTATAAGCCTTAGCAATGGCATTAACAACTTTCAAAAAAAGTTTTGATACGGTACTATAACTTTAAAGCAGGGCTACAAAAAGTAAAGTGAGGGCTGTTTATGTGTTTTAGAAAAATGGTATCCTGAAAAGTAGGCCAACATAAGTTAACAACTTTTTAAGGTACTTGTAAGAGCATGTATGATAAGCAAATTTTCTAAAATCATCAGCATTCTTCTGTTTTTTTCAAATGGAACAATGCCGCTAAATGGTAAAAAATATAGCTGGGAGCGCTCAAAGTTCTTCAACACACGTTTTTTAACAAAGCGAGCTCTCGTGCGAAGAATACTTGTCCAACGCAAGGGATTTAAAGAGGTCCATTTTACCTCCGAAGATGGTCTTCAATTAAATGGCTTATATCGAAGCGTTGAAAATGCTCCAGCTACTATAATCTTAACTGGTGGTTTTTTCCCAGGAAAATTAGAGGGGCTTGCTAGCTTTGTTAAGCTTCTTGATAAGAAATATAACATTTTATTGTTTAATGCCCGGGGTCATGGCAAAAGCCAAGGATTATCCAAGCTACTTAAGCTTGGGCACTATGGTAAAGATGATTATAATGATATGATTGGTGCTATAAAGTTCGCTCATACTCAGTCAACTGCTCCGATAATAATTCATGGAACTTGTTCTGGCGCATTCCACGCAGCTCACGCCCTGATAAAACTTGCAGACCAAGCCCAGGAGTTTAACATCAAAGGCCTCGTGTTTGATAGCGGCTGGGCCAAAGTCAGCAATGTATGCGTAACTGCCATTCAAGAGGAGGTAAAGAAAGTCAAAAATCCGGTTAACCGCACGCTCATTAAAGGATTGAGTAAACTGCTCAAGCTTTTCTTTTACTGCAAAATCGTTGAAAACGACTCACACACCCAACTGCATGGCAAAATGCGTGATCTAACAATCCCCGTGCTCTATATTCATTCGCTTGATGATACGTATGCCCCTTTTATTGAAGTTTTTGAGCTTTTCAAAGAAACGCCCCAAGCTCGCTCCTGGTGGATTCCTAACTCTCAGCATGCATGCCATTGGCTGAAATACAAGCATACTTACGCTGAGAAATTAGAAGAATTTTGCACGAATCTTCTTACATAGACAAGTGTCCTAGATATCAATTGCCATTAGTAACATATCTGACCTATTTATTGTCACTGCTTGAATGCCGCAATGTGCTCAAGCATTTCTTCAGGAAGCTCGGTTCCCGCTTTTTCTGCTAAGCTTCGCGCCGCTTCCATTAACACCTGCTGCTTTATTCTTTCCTTAATCAAAGCGCTAATCAACATCTTTCCTATGTCTTGATTGCCCTCTCTTCGTGCTATGTCGATCGGCTTTTCTCCTGCATTGTTTTTTCGATGAATGTCTGCTCCAAGACTCAGCAGAAATAAAACTAAATTATTTTGTCCAGATTGAACTGCTTGATAGCTTCACAAAAAATATTTTCGGCTGGTAGGAGTTAATCGAGCTAATGCTTAGTTTTTTACCGGAGATATATACGTGCAAACGACAATACTTATTGCTCAGAGTTATGGAATAAGCCACATGTTAAAATAGTAATACCAAAGTAATGCTACCCCAAGGTGTAATAATAATATGAGAAGCCCTCGAAGCCAATGGGGAATATAGGGTTGCAATAATGCAATCAAAAAGAGAACAAAAAGGGCCGTTAAGAAAATTAAGTAAATATAGTCAGAAATCATAAAATAATCAGTACTCGGTGACATACTTTCAAGAACAAAACGATAACCGATCAAGCCCGCAAGGGACCCACTAATGATTTCAATGATTTTTTCTTGTTGCGTTTCGACATTAAGTAAAAAAGATATAAGCGCAATACAATAAATCAGGAAAAGAGGCAGCATTATAATCATCAAGTGCCGTACCCCTATTCTGGAACATGATAGGGTAAAGGAAGCTCTTGGAACATTCACGGTGTATGAGGCATCATCAACATGAATAACCTGTTGACCATACCCTGCTTGAACAATCTTATTAACTATTTGCCATCCTTGGGGATGCAAACTTTGTTCATATTGAAAATCTTTACTATTAGCCTGGTATATACCGCCTTCATTTATTAAAGACTTGTTATAAAGCACGAGAGAAATGTAATGGTCATCCACTGGAAAAAGATGATAATCAAGATTAGTAGAAAATTTAACACGAACCTCGTACCAAGCCATTGTTTTTTCATCCACCTTGATATACTGTGGAGGCGAAGTTTGCAAAACCTCTGCCGTTTCAAAGCTAAATGCCCCTATCGTTTCTTGCTTTATCTTTTTTGGGTCAAACAAGAACCAAACACTTGCATCTACTGAGAACATATCTTTCTGGACATCAAATTTACCAAAGTTCTTTATAAGCAACCCAGTCTGCACTGGAGAGAATTTTTCTACCGAATCATATTTTTTAATCACTGGAATAGGATCAAGCACAGAAAATTCTGCTAAGGGTTTACGCAGGCCTATTGCCAACATGAAGGCAAAAACAATTGCGCTGGTAAGATACCAATGAGGTTGCACTATCTTTTTCAGGATAAGATTCATACTAATTATTCTTTTGTAATGGTTTGTTTTTTAACCAGCATTGCGAATCTCGCTAAAAAAGGCAAGTTTTTTTTACCGCTCCTTTAATCCAAAATTAACCTGGTATTTAAAAAAATCTTTTAACAAATTGAAAATTTTTTTAAGCAATAGTTGCTTTTTTAATTTTTAATATGACATAATAAGTGTGTAAGCTTACAAGTACAAAAACAACCATATAAACCTTAATAAGGAGATCTTATGAAGAAGATGTTACTAGCAGCAATAACTCTCGCAGGGTTAACCATAGTCGGTGATGCTGAAGCAAGACTTTTTGGCCGTGGCCGCTATAGCAGCCCAACTAATAATAGTGCTTGTGGTCCAGTATGTGGTCCTGTTTGTGCTCCAAGTTGTGCACCATCTTGTGCACCTGCTTGCGGAAATTCAGCAATACCACGTTGCTTCAAAACTATCGAGGTTCCAGCAATTGAAAGACGTATCAAAAATGCGCCAATCAGACGTTGTGTAAAGAACCCTGATATCATTGAATTTAGAGACGTAGCACCTTTAGTAATACCTCAAGAACCTGAAAGAATCTGCAAACCAGTAGCTGATACAGTTTGGTTTGAAGAAGTACCTGACACCGTAGTTTATGAGTGTCCATGTGACGCTCAACAAACAGCTTGCGGTCCAGCTCGTTGTATGTAAGAAACTAGTAACATAGTAATTCTTGCCAACAGGCCCAACTTATGTTGGGCCTGTTGCTTGTTGTATCCTGAGTCTTTAGCTACACTAGACGAGTCATGATATTTACCTTAACCTAACCAATCATTATGCAGTTCAAAACTCATATTGGCATTTATGCCATTATCACTACCAATAATCAAATTCTCCTCATACACAAATCACGTGGTCCCTATGCCGGGTTACTCGATCTACCAGGTGGACGCCCAGAATTTAGTGAAAATTTTGAAGAAACCTTTTTCTCCTTTTGCTGCATTGATAGTGAAAAAACTTATTAGTCAATAACAACGCCGCTCTACAGTTAAGAGAGAGCGGCGCATTTTACGCAGAAGATGTTATATCTTTCATAATTACAGATATAATATATAAAAGTCAATATTTTTTCATTTTTTTCAATTTATCCAGAAGTGCTCTTGAAGCTTAGCTCCCTAAAGCTCTCCGAGTCCTGTTCCTGCTACAAAATGGGCATGAAGGTGAAAGATCCGCTGCCCTGCCTGATAGCCGTTGTTAATAACAAACTTAAAGCTAGCCGCTTCAGGGATTTCCTGTGATAATGTTTGAGCCACCTCCATCATGCGGGAGGCCAAACAATAATTTTCAGGTTTTAATGAACTAATATCCTTGATGTGCTGTTTTGGCATAATGAGATAATGAAGGGGTGCTTTAGGAAATTTATCTTTGATAACAAGTATATCCTTGGTTTCAAAAACGATATCACCCGGTAATTCTCGATTAATGATTTTACAGAAAATACAATCTGCGCTGTCCATAATTTTCTCAAGTATAATCCGAAAAACTAACGTCTTACTCGGCTAGCCCTCTCAGAAGGGCCACTATTTATACATCTTGTTGCTTCACTGGAAGGCAAGAAAATCTTCTGCACTACTTGACCACCGTAGGTAACCAGCAAAAAAGATGATAATTTGGTGCCGGGGGTCGGACTTGAACCGACACGGTGTTGCCACCGCGGGATTTTGAGTCCCGTGCGTCTGCCAATTTCGCCACCCCGGCCTTACAACTCATCTTTGTCTGGGTTTAATCTTAGCAAAAAGCCAGAATTGGTCAATTTTGGTTTAAAGACATCTTAGGCTTCACCTCTATGGAGCACAAATAAAATCTTGCTTTGTACTGCAAAGATTACCGACTGTTGAGCCAACTAATAGGTAATCTTTTTTGTTTATTTTTGTGCAAGATTTGTGATATCAATAACAAGAGTTATATGGTTTTTAACAATCGTAAAAAGGAGATAAAAATGCAAGATAAAAAAATGATGGATGCATGTAATGCCTGCATTAAAAAATGTATTGAATGTAGAGATATTTGCAAGAAGATAGAACTAGAGACTTTGGCTCAATGTAGCACTGATTACAAAAAATGTTGTGAATCGTGTGATGCATGTATCAAAGCTTGCCAGGAGTGTATTAAACAATGCGAAGATTACTTAAAGCAAGCCAAAGACCAAGCGGCAATTGCTAAAGTAAAAAACTGTGTCGAGAAATGCCGAAATTGCATAAAGGCTTGTCAGAATTGTTCTAAGAATTGTAGTACAAGCATTACTGAGTGTATCGATACCTGCTCGTGTGCAAAAGCTTGTGATGACTGTATTGAAGCATGCAAACAGTGTCTATCTTTATAAGAATTTTCCAGCCTTACGTGACTGCTGCGTCGTTTATATCTCTATAACGCAAAGCGCACTCATTAGATCATGATTAAGCGCCACAGTTTTAAAGCTGTGGCGCAATTATCTAAAATTAATGTAATTTTTCCAATTAACAAGGTCTGTGCGCCAATAGGCATTAGGAAGTTTGACATTTATTCAATTTCGGCATAAATTAAAAATAAAAATGTCAATAAAGATTAAGAAGGCATATATGTCCTTATATCAAGTTTACTTAAAGCTTGTTCTTATTACCTGTTTTATTTCTTCCCTTCATGGCATGGAACAGCCACAATCAGCCGAGAACGCTATTAGCGAGGAAGACCTTTGGTCATCACTATCTAGCGATGTCTATGATGGAATATCTCATGACAATCCAAGTTATGCACAGGCAGGCGAAACAGATTTGAGCTTTAGTCACCCGAATAACACCGGCGATCAAGATTGCTTTGATCCTTTGTCATCCTTATTTTACAAATTGCCTGCAATCAGTGATTCTGGCAACGCTCGTTTATCAGGATATATTTTTTTGAAATCTTATTTGCCTAAACAAGATTCTCAATCTTTTGCTATTGGTATATCGCCAGAAGAACTTATGCAAGGCCAAAATATATCTACAAACAAACCTCATGCAGCTAAGCGCAAAAGAATAGAGGCTCCTCTACCTGCTGAAAAAGTTTGTAAGATATCACAAGAAAAACTTGAGCAGGGACAAGAGCATTTTCTCCAAGACCTATCCTTACCAATTAAGCACACTAGGCAAGATGATTTACTTCGATACAAATGTACCCAATGCGATTATGTTGCTAAAACTACAAGCAATCTAAAATCACATGAAAAATTCAAACATTCTGATGCTAAACCTTTTAAATGCTTGAATTGCGATCATGTCGCTCAAACAAATGCCGATTTAAGAAAGCATGAAAAACGCAAGCATTCTGATGCAAAACCATTCAAGTGCTCAACATGCACCTATGCCGGTAAGACTACAAGCGACCTCAAAATGCATGAAAGGAAAAAGCATTCTGATACAAAACCTTTTAAATGCACAATCTGCGATTATGCTGCTAAAACTGCAAGCAATCTAAAATCACATGAAACATTCAAGCATTCCGATGAAAAGCCTTTCAAATGCCCATTATGTCAACATGCCGCTAAAACAAGAAACGATTTATCGAAGCATGAAAAACGTAAGCACTAAAAGGAATAGCTTTCCCATCTGCAGAAAAACGTGAAAAGATAAGCCTTCTGAAAAACGGACATCGGCTTAAAACAGTCTTGAAAGAGTAAAAATAGGCACGTATAAAGCAAAGAGTACCCCCATAATGACAACGCCCAAGATAACCAATAAAAGCGGTTGTACAATGAGCACGTATTGGTGCAATCTTTCATAGACCCGCTCTTGGCAGAGTTCACCAGCTTTTTTTATAAGATGCCCAAGATCCCCTGTCGCTTCACCAACGGTAATAAGAGCCTCGAGTTCTGCTGATATAAAAAAAGGATGCTCGTGTAATGCAATACTCAATGATTTGCCCGCTATTATATCACGCATAACGTGCTCAATGGCTTGATTGATCTTATGATTTTTAATACTTTCTCGAGCCACAGCAAGCGCTTGTGTTACATGCACACCACTTTGTAAAAGTAAGCCAAGCATTTGAAAAAAATGTGCTCGAGCTAAATCTATTACCAGCGATGAAAGAATAGGCACTTTCAACAGCAAAGCATCAAGCTTTTTTTTGCCCCATCTACTTTTGGCGTACGCACAAAGAGCCGCGAATAACAAGTTGCAGATTATGAGCGCACATAAAGCATACCCGGTCCACGCCCACCGACTACAGGCGAGTATAAATCGAGTTGTGGCTGGCAGCGGTTCGCTGAAAGATTCAAAAAAGAATGCAAATCGAGGAATAATGAAAAGAAAAATTACTGTTGATAGAATGAAAAAAAAGCAACACGTTACCCCAGGAATAACTAACGACATTCTTAGCTTGTTTTTTAATGACTGTATCATCTCAAAATGGTGCACTAACATGCCTAATACATGAGCAAGCTTTCCTGCTTCTTGACCCACGCAAACAACGGTTATAGTAATTTTATCAAAAATGGAATCATGATCTGCTAACGCTTCATTTAAGCTCCGTCCTTGCCCTATACTCTTAATAATATCTTCCAAAACTACCTTAAAGTAATGGTTGCCCGTAGTGGCAGTAATAATGGATAATGCTTGGTATAGTCTAATCTCTGCTTGTAACAAATGGGCAAGATAACTAATGGTTTTCATTTTAAAAGCATTGCGAGTTGAAGCGAACAAGAATGGTCTCTTTATAGCTTTTGCTATCATAAGCCCAACATCACGCTTGAATAAAAGGGCATTAACCTCTTGAGGATGTTGTGCAAAAAGGACACCAGAGCATGTTTTACCTTTTAGGTCAACCCCCACCCACTTGTAGTAAGCCATTGCTAATACTCATAAAATAACTTGCTGAACTTCAATGCCCAGCTTATGCATGACATCTTGCAGCGTCAATGGAAGCTCTATTTTTATTTTTTTTCTGCGGCTCGTCAGACCATGCACGATGCTGATAACCGCTCGCCCAATATCGAGTTTATCAGCCAGCATACGAATAAGCTCTTGATTAGCTTTACCGTCTTGAGCAGGAGCTTTCACGTAACATTTCAACGTACCTGATTTGTCCATGATAATTTTAGACGTACCCGATGAGGGTACTACCTTCAGTTCAATTGTTAATGACATATCGATCCTTTTATGGTGCTAGCAGGTAAAGAGGCTTAAGCAGAACTTCACTTATAGGGATTTTGATGTATACTGAAGTATTAGTATACTTAAAGTATTGCGTGCTAACAGTGCTGTAAAGAATTTATTTCTGCATATACTATAAGGAGAGATGGCTGAGTGGTCTAAAGCGCTTGCCTGCTAAGCAAGAGTCTCGGTAACAGGGCGCGAGGGTTCGAATCCCTCTCTCTCCACCAGTTTATTGAAAATTCCGCGCCTATAGCTCAACTGGATAGAGCGTCAGACTACGGATCTGAAGGTTAGAGGTTCGACTCCTCTTAGGCGCACCAACCTTAGCCCCCATCCAAAGCGTTTGATATATTTTTTGAATTATTGTGCATAAAATGAATCTTGTTAACCAGAAAATAGTAGCATGCAAAGGGCGATTGCCACCCAAAAAATATCTGTTATCTTAAGGTTATTAAGCATGTATGTTTACACTAAGTTAATAAGGTGATCGTATGATATCTAATCTGAGTAAGCGTTTGGCTCTTTCTATGTTAGGGCTAGCAAGTATCACCAATTTTTTAGCCTCAGCAAATAACGTTCATGGATTGCATGAAAGTCCCTGGCACTTTATAGAGCACACTTTTATAATCAAACCAAAGCAACAAGCTCAATCATTTTTACCGCGAGGACTACGCTGGTCAACCGCGGGCTTAACTGGCTTTGGTGGCTATAAGCTAGCAGAAGCTGGTATAACTACCTATTTTCCGGGGTGCGGCAATCTGGTTCTTCGTAGTATTTCAGGACTTACTGCAGGTGCATCTGCTCTGATGACCAATGCACTGCTCTATCATCTGATGGTTAAGCACTATGAACATCAGGCACTTGAAACATTTATTGAAGATTGGCATGACAACAACAAACATACGCCAAGCTCGCTCAAAGAAGCATTTGATACGCTGTATAAACACTACAAAAAGGATCGATTAGAAGAAAGCTCAAAAGCCGAAGCATTATTTCTCATTAAAGAAGCCGTATACCGCTGCTTTCCTCAAAAATATAGTTCCCCATTTGCAAGAAAAAGACTTTTTTAGCTATAAGATTTTGAGCGTCGACATTGGTCGCATATTGACCGGAATAGGTAACTTAATCACGGCAGTAAAGCATTAACTTGCTTTGCCAGTCAAAAAAAACTACACTAAGTGTAGCATTGGAGAGATGGCTGAGTGGTCGAAAGCGACGGTCTTGAAAACCGTTATCTCGAGTGATCGGGATCGAGGGTTCGAATCCCTCTCTCTCCTCCACTGTCTCATCAAAAAAATCATCATATTAACGTTGTGGCATGATAAACGAAACAATCTTCCTTGCCTATATCTTTGTTGTAAGTAGTAGTGAACTTATAGCATTACGCTTAGGAAAAGAAGCATTAATCAGCCTTATATGCGTACAAGCGGTTTTAGTTAACCTCTTTGTAACTAAAGAAATTATATTGTTTGGCCTCACAGCAACTGCTTCCGACGCATTAGCTGTCGGGATAACACTAGCGCTCAATCTTGTACAAGAGTTTTTTGGCCCAGTCCAAGCCCTCCGGGCAATTTGGATAAGCTTTTTTTCAACCATTTTTTATGGGATTATAGCAGTCTTGCACCTAGCTTATCTGCCTTCATCAAGTGATGTAACTCATGTAGCTTTTGAATTACTATTAGTACCTATGCCACGCATCATTGTAGCATCGCTCGTTGTTTATTTACTCGTGCAGCACATTGATGTACGACTCTATGCGTATTTTTTTAAGAAATTCAACCATCGGCATTTTGTTTTGCGAAATTATACATCAACTGCAATAACCCAATTTCTTGATACTCTTCTTTTTAGCTTATTAGGACTATTTGGTATTAATGAAAGCTTTAGCTCGCTTTCAACCATAGCTCAAATTATAGTATTCAGCTATATCATAAAGCTTATTGTTATAGCTCTAGCAGCGCCATTTTTATCGCTTTCAAAACTTATCAGACGACAAGCATGAACTACTTCCATTTTACCATTGAGCATACCTCAAAAAAATCTCGAGCCCGCGTTGGCAAGATATGCACTCCGCACGGGATTATTCACACCCCTAGTTTTGTTGCTGTCGGCACCAACGGCACCCTTAAAGCTATTGATCCAGTAACAGCAACAAAAGCCGGTTTAGAGCTTATGTTTTGCAATACCTATCACTTACTTGTTCATCCAGGAGTAGATACGATTGAACTAGCTGGAGGTTTACATGCATTCATAAACAGAAACGCCCCCATTATCACTGACTCTGGCGGCTTTCAAGTTTTTAGTCTGGCATATGGGGGAGTAAAAGAAGAACTTAAAAGCAAAGGCATTAAGAAGCATACCGAAGCTGTAATAAAAATAAGCGAAGAAGGTGTACTTTTCCGTTCATATCGTGATGGTAGCCTGCTGATGCTTACACCAGAATCGTCAATCCAAACCCAAAAAGCATTGGGTGCAGATATTATTATTCCCTTTGATGAACTTCCACCTTACCATATTGATCACGATACACTTAAGCGCTCGCTTCATCGTACTCATCGCTGGGAAGAACGCTCGCTCAAAGAACATTTGAAAAATAAAAAAAATCAAGCTATCTACGCAGTCATCCATGGAGGCATCGATGCAGATCTGCGCAAGTTGAGCTGTGAATATTTAACAAGCCTTCCATTTGATGGCTTTGCTATTGGTGGTAGTATAGGTAAAGATCGTCAGGAGATGCTTACTATGCTTAGAAGACTCATGCCGTATGTACCAGCCGATAAACCAAATCATCTGTTAGGCATAGGTGACATTGAATCGATTGATGCTTGCATTAAGCTTGGTATTGATACCTTTGATAGTTCCCATCCTACAAGATGTGCAAGGCATGGCTTGCTCTTTTCACAGCAAGGTGCTATTAAAATTTTGCAAGCAAAATACAAGCAGTGCTTTAAACCAATCGACAGCCAGTGTGCCTGTTTTACGTGTACGCATTATACTCTT
This sequence comes from uncultured bacterium, assembly GCA_963706585.1. GTDB lineage: Bacteria > Babelota > Babeliae > Babelales > Babelaceae > MFD02248-292. The sequence goes on along the minus strand of OY970169.1, from coordinate 442,566 downwards.
GCCTTCCTACACCATCTTTTCAAGGCAAGGGAAGCAACTGGCCTAATGCTTGCCAGCCTTCACAATCTGCACCATATGATACAACTCATGCAACGATATAGAAATGCTATCTTAAACGACGATATTTGATCTCTTTGGAAGCCAATGCCTAGTAGCTAAAACTGCTCGGGGGTGAGCGGGCAATTCTGTAAGTTAATTTATGCCGTTCGCTTATTGCGAATGGCTAGTGCGACATAGCTATGTACTATTTTATAAGCAACAATAACTAGACCAATGCCTATAATGCTTCCGCCAAAATAGGCAATAAAGTCCTTCTTATCAGCACTAAGAGTTGGTCCTAAATTTGGTTTGGATTCTTGAGCTCTATCGATGAGGTCATCTGAATCGCTTTCATTACCGCTTTCCCGATCTTGGTCATCATCAATTTCACTACTATCGGATTCTTGGCGCAATTGCTCATTAGAATAATCTACCATTGGCGACGGTTCTTCTTCTTGATTACCAAAGTTTTGCTTAAAGTCTTTTTTTACCTCATCCAGCACATAGCTTGTCCCCTGCTTAATACTTTGAAAGCCTTCTTCTAGTTTGCTTGCACCCTGCTTAAAGGAATCTACTGTCCGCTTAAAAGGTGATGACATCTTAGAAAAAAAAGCTTCGCTAGCGCTTTGTTTTAATTCCTCTTGAGCTACGCCTGAGTTGCCTAATTTCATAGGAAAAATAAAGGGCATATAGATAGCAGCTGCTATAGCGGACATAAGCAGCTTTTTGGTAATTCTCATTGTTCAATAATTCTTGTTATTAGGTCAGATTTATCAACTTGCGTGCTCATTAATGTATACAAAATCCCAAGTAATCCTATTCCTACAAAACCCCAACCTATATAGTTAAAAATGTTAGAAGCTTGTTCGTCAAGTTCTTTGTTATTTTTTTTAAGATTTTCTGGTGCATGTGTTGCTTCTTTTTTCCCGCTGGTTCTACTATACCGATCAGGAACCGGGTAATTTCCACTACCGTTTAGATCGAATATAAAGCTCTTGGGCACTTGCGAGCTCAATGGGGCTTGTGAATTTGGTTCTTGAGCTTCATAGAGCGCTCTATCGCAAATATCTTGCGCCTCAGATCCATTTTTTTGAAAATATCCGGCTTCAATATCAATATCCTCGCCTGCCATTAGCCCTTCGCTTTTTTCTAAACAACAAGCAAAAAACAGCCCTAATAGAATTTTTTTCATTGCAATCCTACCAAAATTAAGATTTTTTCTTTTTTTCACTTATCGCTAACAACTTATCATCATTACAGCTTTTCACAAGAGGTTAGAATACCTAGCAAATTCGCTATTTTTATTGGTATAATAGCTAGAAAAGGCGATTCTATAGGCTTATTGGAAAATTAAAAAAATGCTTGCTTTTTTTAAAAAAGCTAATAGCATCTTTACTGCTAGGAAGGGGTTGTAGTAGTGAAGCAACTATTTCCCGCCTAGTAAAAAGGTCTGGAGTGAATACCACCACGGTTCGCTTTTTTCTTCATTTCTATCTTTTCCATATTGTTCAGTAATACCACTTATTGCTAAGCTGCGCTTCTTTAATACAGCAAATTGATTGCTAAATTGCTCAATAATACTGGCGTCATCAAGAATTATCACATTTTCCTGATTACTGGTATTTGCTCGTCGGGTAAAATTATAAGAACCAGTCCACAGCAACGATTTATGCGCAATATTGTCACTGAAAATGCAAAATTTATCATGCATAAGTGCTGTTTGATTTTCAGGAGCAGAAACTTGATATACCCAAATTGGAATCTGATGATTGGCAAGCTCAGAGATCTTAGTAAACTTATCACTGCCATAACAGCGATCAACAACGAATTCTAAAGCAATTCCCCGTTTATGAGCCTGTATAAAAGCTTGTGCAATCTCTTTATCAGTAAGCATATAGATAGCACATTGTATTTTTCTTTTCTCAGCATTTATCAGCTCTATAAGAACATTTTTCACCGTGTCATCTGGTGAAAATAATGCTCGGTGGATTTGCTTGTGCTCATCAAGTAAAAAAGATTCAAGGCGAACTTCTGGGTCTTGTTGTCTATAGATCATGTATGCCGTACAAGCAAAAATGCTTGTAACCAGACAAAACGCTCCTATAAGAACAATACGTTGGAACAGTAATTTTAGTGTCATGCTTTCCTTTTTTTAAAATTTCCAGCGCATTTCAACTTCACCGGCAATAATGCCGCGCTCATCCTTAGTACCACGAATACTTATGTCATCTGATAGAGCATATTCTAATTCAAGCTGTGTATCTTCACTGAGAGTAAGATTATTTTGAATAGAAGCATGTAAGCGATCGGTCACATCTATTTCTATACCTCCTTTTAAACTTCTACCATTCATGTCTTGATTAGCCTGAGTAAAGCGAATATTTTTAAGCGGTTTTAGGATTGTCATTAAATAATTTTGCCAACTAAAGGTGCTTTCAGAGGGCTCAAAAAGTAATTTTCCAAGGCCTTGCATAATCACCGAGGGCATTACCAAACATAACGAACCTTCCTCTGTTCCTGCTAATAAGAGGGTAATGATTTGTTCTTCTTCTAAAGCTGGGCTTGATTCGAAGCTAATGACAGGATTGCGCAATGTACCTCGCACTTGCATAGTAATAGCAAATTTTTTAATTTTATTTTTTGCAGTTAAATCAATACTGGGATCATCAAGTTCTTGGGGTACGATATCCATCTTTGCAGAAGTTATATACAAAGGCTTATAAGGAAAAAGTAATGCACCTTCTTGTAGTTCAATACTACCTGATAGCTCAGGTTGATGAATTGTTCCGCCAAGCGTAAGATCAATGCGAGCTTTTGCCTTTAAAAATGGGGTAGATACCTTTAAGGGTGATCGCGTAATAACATGGATATCCAATGAACTATTAGTTTTATAAAGCATAAGTGAGCTTAACGTGGCATTAACCATATCTTTTTGCACTTGCCCTGAAAAAAGATTGCTACGAAGATGTGATTTATCTATGATTAATTGGCCAATAATGGTCGAGCCACTATTATGTGCATAGGTACCAGTTAGCAGACCTGATACCAAACCGAAAAACTCTTTTTGCCATGATACTAGGCAACTGCTAAATTTTAGAGGAACATGAGCAGATGATAATTGACCGGATGGTTGCAACTGAATCGTACTGGCAAGTGTTCCAATGAGCCCTTTTGAAAGCATGATTGTGCTGTCATTGAAATTCACCACACCTCGTTTGAAATCAACTTCAATTGTGCCTTGTGCATCATGTATACTATTGTGCATGGAAGATAATCGAATATGAGCATTTTGCAAGATAAGCTTGGTTATGCAACCATCATCGGTAAAAGTTGTTTCTGTGCCCAGAGTACCTTCTGTTTGCACTTCCTGAAGACCAACCTGCTTAATAAGAGTGCTCAATAGATTACCCTTTAAAGCCGTCGTAATTTTTTGCCCATCCCAGTCACAAGAACCACGCAGCTGTGCTCCCGGGCTTGCCGTTAAAGTCAGCTCTCCCTGCATTGTTCTAGCTGTTCCTTTGCACTGTAATGCTATTTCATCAAAAGAGTAGGTGCCAATCTGCAATTCTTGCATAGTAAGCAAACCAGCATAGTCGAAGTCTTGCTTTTCGTTTACCATTACATGACCATTAGCTCGAAGCTTACCCTTGTCAAAAGAATCGCCATTTGCAAGAGCCCACGTTAGCATCTGCAATGTTGATTCCAGAGCAACATCTCCTTGCACACTGGTTTGGTTATGCGTAATATCTGTTGCTTGAATTTGTAGTGTCTTATCTGCATTGGACAATTGAAAAGCAGCTATACCGTTCTTATAGTTCCCAAGCAATGTACAGCGGTTGGTAGCAGTTGGCAGCTGAGGAACAGTCATCGAAAGGAATGCATGCCATGTCCATGGTTTATCCGTTAATAAAGGAACCTCTACTGCTACATTACCTGCTATATATTGGCTATAATCTTTTTCACGTAAGCATAACACCCCATCACTACACAAAACGTTCGTCTTAATAGCACCTTGCTTATAAAAAGTATCACTTGCAAATAGAAATCTTGCATATGCATCATGCCGTTTATCCAATAGATCTAATCGCGCCTGTCTTATGGTGCAAGAACTCAGAAAAATTGGCAAGGTAATCGGTGAATCGATCAATAAGCTCAGTGGTTCGGTAATGGCGATTGTAGCACCCTCAACCGTTGACTCAATAATCGGCTGGTAAAATTCTAGCGTTGCCTGGAAAAAACCACTACTGACGAGACTTATTAATGAAATGGTCAACGTCATTTTTGGACAAGCAAATGACCACTGAGGTTGTTCTTGAGCTGCACAAGAAGTAGCTTGAGTAATCAACATCTGACCGGTAAAGAAATTAATTTCTTCCACCTTACATGAGAATTGAGTTTTAATAATATTGCTTATCTCCCGTTGTACATATTCTTCTACTATCCCTTTAAACCAAGGGTCTTGCTGTAAAAAAGCAATTGCTATGAATATGCCACACAATAAAGCAAGAACCGTACTCAAAGCCGTATGAGCATAGCCCTTTATATGCATGCTTGGATACATAAATTCCATGAGACCCGTGTTATAGTAGTGGCAAGCTTATGAAAGCAAGAGCCATTTTTTATCAAACCTATATGTACGTATATATGACACCTGAGCTACGGCGCAGGTCAGCGCAAATAAACATGATTTTTTGGTGTCGGTAAAGTAAATTGAACCTGCACTTAGTGTACCATCAGGATAAAAAAAAATCTTTTGTTCTTTAAAAGTAACTGCTTGTGCGAGTAATGCTTGCTCAGTCGCTGGAGGACCCTTAACCTGCAGCTGAATGCCAAACATAACACCTCTGGACAGACTATGCATTATCCCGCTACCATAATACCGATTCTTTTGTGTATCGATGTGCAAGATGATCTGTTTTTTCTCAAGTTGGGCTTTTCGTTGTAGATAGTGCACACAAGCAGAAAATTTTTCAAGTTCTGCTCGAACATAAGCGTGATTAGTCAAAGCAATCATACCCATGCTTAAAAAAGCAATGCAAATAAGCAGGGCAATGACAACTGCAAACTCAATGAGCACAATGCCTTGCTTTATCACCCAGCTATACCTTCTTGGGTTGAGGCTACTGAAAGCACTTCCTCAATCGATGTAAGCCCTTGCTCAACTTTACGCACCCCATCATCTATTAAGAGCGTCATACCATCTTTAATTGCCTGTTGCTGAATGAGCGCAGTATCAGCACGTTCCATAGTCAGGTGAGCAATAGCCGGCGTCATAACCATGATTTCAAAAATTGCCAAACGACCTTTATAGCCAGTATTTAAGCATACTTCACAACCAACTGGTTCATAAAAGGTGATTTTTTCTGCTTTTTTTGGATCAATATGTAGCCGACGAAGAATTTCCTCCGTTGGTTTATATGCCTTTTTACAATTCTCACATAGCATTCGAACCAACCGTTGAGCCATAACTGCCGATACCGTTGAAGCAATTAAAAAAGGCTCAATGCCCATGTCAATTAAACGGGTAATAGTGGCAGCGGCACTATTGGTATGTAAGGTGCTTAATACTAAGTGACCAGTGAGCGCCGATTGAATAGCAATTTGCGCCGTTTCTTGGTCTCGGGTTTCACCTATCATGACTATATCAGGATCCTGACGCAAAATTGAACGCAATGCTGCAGCAAATGTGAGGCCAATCTTTTCTTTTACTTGTACTTGCCCAATTCCTGCCATTTGATATTCAACTGGATCTTCTACGGTAACAATATTGACTTCGGGAGTATTTAAGGTGTTTAAGATTGCGTAAAGCGTAGATGTTTTACCAGAGCCAGTAGGCCCGGTTATGAGCAAAATACCATTAGGCTGCGCAATAGCCCGTTGGATGATTTTATAATCGCGCTCACTAAAGCCAAGTTTCTCAAGGGATGGTAATGTTTTTGTTTTGTCTAATAAACGCATAACAATCCGTTCTCCAAAAGTTACTGGCAATACCGAAACCCGAATGTCAACTGCTTTATCAGCAACTTTAATTTGAATACGGCCATCTTGGGGTATGCGCTTTTCAGCTATATTTAAATTTGACATAATCTTAATGCGCGAACTCAAAGCAGCTTGTGCTCGCTTTGGTGGCATAAAAGCAGGATACATCACACCATCAATTCGATAACGAACCCGTATCTCTTTTTCAAACGGCTCAATATGAATATCGGATGCATCACGTTTAATTGCTTGATATAAAATATGATTTACTAATTTAATAATAGGTGCTTCATTTGCCATACCAAGAATGTCTTCTTCATGGATTGCACCCAAAACCATGGCCTCATCTATAGCTTTTTCCTCCTCCAATTCTTCAATCATTTGCTTAGTGCCTTCAAGGGGATAGTATCTATTAATAGCATCAATAATCGCGCCACGGGTAGAAACAATAACTTGGGTGTCGCCACCTAAGAGTAAGTTAAGCTCATCAAGCGGTTGAAAATCTGAAGGGTTTGAAGTAACAAGCGTGGTACGATCTTGAAAGAGAATAGGAGCAATAGCATGCTCTCTCAAAAATTTAAGAGGTATTTTGGCTAATAAATCGGGATCTGCCATTTTTTCGGTAATCATATCAATATATTCTAATCCAAACTGAACTGCATAAGCTCGGGCTAGATCTTCATCTGAAAGTGCTTTAGTATCACGTAAGTATTGCTCCAGGGTACGCCCTTCTTTTTCAGCTTGATCAACAAATAAGCCAACTTGCTGTTGCGTAAGCAGATGAAGGTCAACTAATACTTCATTAAAACTTTTTCTTATCATGTCATCAACTCCATAGTTAGTTCTATTTGTTGCCCCGGTTTTGCTACCTACTTGCTTGATCAGCAACCGTATGCTACTTTAGTAAACAATGACTGTTTTACTTGTAAATGGATACAACTAATGTTTATTAAAACTTACTCAATCTTGGCATTATTAACAATGCTCTTGTTAACCTCTTGTAATCATAAACCAATTCCACTAGAAGTGCCAGGGCAACCAACCCCAGAATTGCCGATAACCAAGCAAATTCCTGAAATGACCTTCGCCCAAGCACTCCAAGCAAAAAAATATTATGATCATTACCAGTATGAAGATTTATCCATGCGAGCTGCCCAAAGAATGATAGCCACCGGTGGCGACCAAGAGGAGCTTCGTAAAGTAACCCTTGAGTTAGCCGAATATTTTTTGAAAATAGGGCACTATGAAAAAGCACAAAAGCATGCCGCTGATTATCAGGTGCTTTATCCTGGCACTGCTCAAGCCACCCATGCTTCCTACATAGCCGTTAAAGCTCATTTTAATGACCTTCTCTCAGCTGATAGAGATCAAACAAAAACTCATGCCACCTTAGAACTCGCACAAAATTTCATAAAAAAGCATGAACATGCAACTGAACTTGATGCTCGCACAAAAGACTATGTTGATCAAGTAAAGAAAATGAATGATGCATGTTACCAAAAGCTTGTGCAGAGTGAAGTACATATTATTAACTCATATTTAGGTAAGTTTGCTTACATGCAGAAAGAAGCTCCTTTGCTGTCTGCACAAAGTCGACTTGCGTACGTTAAAGAAAAACTATTGCCACATGCAAAAAATCTTGAACCTGACATAATCAGTTTAGAAATCACCCTTGCTCAAGCTGCAAACAAGCCTGAAGTGGTAAGCCAAAAAGAACAAGAACTCACTGACAAATTTCCAATGCATAAGCTAAGCTTGGCACAAAGTTTGAAGAAAGCTTGGATATTCTAAGTTGGTAGCTCTTTTAATCAAAATGCCCTGAAGGACGCCTGAATCTACAGCTAATCAAAACCGCTCGTGGTGAGCGAAGCGCAGCGCAGTCGAATCTATATGAGCGGATGCAAGAATTTTACAATGAGTAGATCACACTTATTATTCGGTAAAAAAGGTGAAGAGCTAGCTGCACAGTGGCTTGAGCAGGCAGGCTACCAAATTTATGAAAAAAACTACGCCGTGAAATATGGGGAAATTGATATTATTGCCGGCAAGGGTGACTTGCTCATATTTGTTGAAGTTAAAATACGCCAACAAGCTTATTTCTATTTATCACAGCTCATTGCTCCTTCTAAACAAAGAAAAATTATCAAAGCTGCCTTATGGTATATAGCTCAGCAGCATATAACAAACATGATTTATCGATTTGACGTCGCTCTACTTGAGGGCGACGTCAATAACTATACAATGCACTATATCGAAAATGCATTTACCAAAGAACAATGTTAAGCATTCGACTCTGGTCGCCCAGCGGTGTTGAACATCGTTCTTTTGAGTAAGAATCCGCCAACCACTATGACACCACCTAATAAGAACCATTTTTTCAAACCAAGAGCAAAACCGCCAAATCTCAATTTTGGCACAGGTTTGTCATTTTTCGGCAAATGATGGAAATCTTCATGGGTGGTCTCGGGGCCTAGGTCTGAAAATGTTTTTTCCAATAAATCAATGAGTGATTGGTTATTTTGCCTTGTGGCAAGATCAAGAGGAGTTTCACCATAATAAGTTCTAGCGTTAATATCGGCTCCTTTCGTAAGTAATTTTTCCACTATTTTTAGTTTATCTATTTTATTTTGCTCGCGTATTGCAATATGCAGGGCTGTATATCCATCGTCATTGCCCGTCCTGGCATTAACAAGAGCTCCTGCATTAAGCAGTCTTTTTACTAGTTTAAATTTATTTCGTTCAGCTTCGCGTATTGCCACATGAAGGGAGGTATATCCCTGCTCATTAACCCAATTTATTTCTTCAGTTGTTGGTGGAATCATCAACTGAGCTTTTAAAAAAGTCAAAGACCCGTCTTTTACTGCATCATGTATAAGTTGCCCTTTTTGTGATGGTGAATTTTCATGTCTAAGATCAGGATCGGTCCATTGTTGACTAGGTTCTTCGGGAACATCATTGCTAGCAAAAATCCATGATTTGTCTACCTGGCCAGCTAAAGGAGGTTGATAATCTTGCTGCTCTTCGAATTCATTCATGGCCTTAAGCGTTACAAGACATAAGCTAGAAAGAGAAAGAATCATAATAAACTTCATAATAAACTTTCGAGTAAAATAATTTACGCCTGGGCTTTTCTTTTTTTCGCATCAACGACAAAATAAATGATCAAGCTTGAAACTGCCCCAATGCCAATGAGCCATTTTGCAAACTGACTTCCTATACTGGTTCCCTGCATGTCAAAATGTTGATGGTCTTCCGGTTCTTCACGTTTTCTTTCAGCATTATTGACCTCATGTCTATCGCCTTGATTATATTCATTACTTGGAACCTCGCTTCTAGCTAAAGCCTCAGGAGCAGACACTTTTTTCAAGCTGGAAGCCCCGCTAACTGGCTTGATCGGCCAATCTTCTTTATTCTTTCTTTCTAATGCATCTTCTTCAAAGTTTCTATCTCGCTCAGAGCCGAAGAAGATATTCACATCTTGTTGCCCTTCAATTTTGCTGCTACCAGAGCCTTGATTTTTCACTCCAGATCCTCCACGCTTTGGACTTGGTGGTCTTTTATTTTCAAACCCTCTAGGCTTATACCGTACTAAATGCACAAGTGGTCTCGTTTTAGCCCCGGCTCCTTCAGCAGCTTGAGAACCAGATGACTCATTTTCAAGCATCCCAGTAAGATGAGTTATTATCATCATACAATACATAATCACTAGGCCTATACATTTATTTTTCATGTTCTTCGCCTTCATTACTCGGGTATTACTCTTCTTTTCTCATGTAGCAAACGCTTGTCTCTAGTCTCAGTTCGATGTTTCTAGTGTTACCGAGGTATTTTTTCTCTATCACGGCAAAAATTGGTTGCTTCTTACTAATTTTTGTCTGTTTGCTACACTAGTTTATTAGTGTAGTAAAAAAATTAAGTTTTCTCAAAGATTAATCGCAAGGATTAGCAGAATGTCGGAACTGACAAAAAGAATTTTTACTTCTGTTCCCTTGGTAGTTCTTACTTGGATAATCATTGTTTATGCTCCTTTTTGGTTATTTTCATTAGCTATAATATGCGTTTGTTTGTATATACTTGCGGCCGAATGGCCAAAGTTATTTTCCTCTAGATCACTCGCATTTTGGGTTATTATGCCTTTTTATCCACTGTTGCCCATGATTATACTTGTATTGCTTCGCAAAGACGTTGAGCCATGCGTAACACTCTTTTTATTTAGCAGTGTGGCTTGCCATGACATAGCTTCCTACTCAGTAGGCAAAGTCTTTGGCAAACATAAGCTTTGGCCAAGTGTCAGCCCTGGAAAAACGTGGGAAGGTTTTATCGGAGGCTCTATAAGCACGGTAGCTTTTAACAGCCTTGTTTTACATCGAGCCAGCTGGTTCTTTACGTGCTGTTTTACTTTTGTTCTTTGTTCATTGGCACTATTAGGCGATTTATTTGAATCAATTCTAAAGAGACGCGCCTGCTTAAAAGATACTGGCACTTTATTACCTGGTCATGGAGGATTACTTGATCGCTTAGATAGCATACTTTTTGCTGTTTTTATAGTTTATCCACTACGCCATTACCTTGCTCGAGTAATGAGCTGGTGAACAATTCACCATCCAACAATGAACCTTGCCAAAGTAGTATCTTTAATATATTTAGCTCACCGCTCGTGGTGAGCGGATCGGAGCGCAGTCGAATCCATATGAGCAGATAGAAGCAGTTTATCAAGTAAAAAAATTCATCAAAAGAGAGCTAGAAACATCACAGAAAAAACGTTATTTTTTGAAATAAGAGATTAGCTTGCTCTGTGCAACCCGCTCCTCTTCACCTGTAAGCATATCTTTAACCTTAATTTGATGCTCTTTTTGCTCTTCCTCGCCAATAATTAATGCATAACGGGCAGCCATGCGATTAGCAGCCCTAAGCATGCTTTTCAGGGAATTGTTTTCTAGAAGAACATCAACACAATGGCCCTCAGATTGCAAAGCATCGGCAATAAGTAGAGCAAGCGAATGCTGTTCTTGAGAAAGTGGCAGAATAAGATAGAGCAAAGGACGTTGGGGTAAAAGCAACTTTTCTCCTATAGCCTCGATCATAAGTAGTAGGCGCTCCACGCCAAGAGCTGCTCCAATAGAGGGTTGATCTTGATTCGATCCTAGGAGCTTTACCAATTCATTGTACCTTCCTCCCCCGCAAAATGCATTTTGCGACCCTAAGTGGGTACTAACAAATTCAAAAACGGTTTTATCGTAATAATCCAGACCTCGAACAAGTAATGGATTATGAGAGTAGGATACTGAAAGTTGCTCTAATTGATCTTTCAATTGTTGCCACTCTAGCTGACAAGCTGGGCATAACGAATCGGTAATTATGGGAGCTTTTTGATAGAGTGCCTGGCAATCCGTGTTTTTGCAATCAAAAACGCGCAAAATATTTTTTTCTTTCCTTACCTGGCAATGTGTACATAGTTGCTCAGTGATAGTATGTAAAAAAGTAGCAACTGATTTTTTAAAGAGATCCCTGTCTTGCTTGCATCCTAAAAAATTGATAAGTAATGCATATGAATCGAGCTTAAGCGATTCATGGAAAAAGCGCTCTAGCATGGTAATCAGCTGGGCATCCTGCGAAATTGAAGCACTGCCTATAATTTCTAAGTTGATCTGATTAAATTCACGATATCTGCCCTTTTGTGGGCGCTCGTGCCTGAACATTGGGCCGTAGGAAAAAACCTTCCATGGTGTTACTTGTATACCGTTATTGATAAAAGCACGCACCGTTGAAGCAGTAGCTTCAGGCCGCAAGCAAATAGCTTCTTCATCTGGACCCGTATTGACGGTATACATCTCTTTAGTTACAACATCAGTTTCAAGACCAAGGCTTCGTTTAAAAAGCTCTGTTGGCTCTAATATTGGTGTTGAAATCTGCGTAAAATTGTACGTAGCAAAATGCTTTTTTGCAGAATCGAGCAAATAGTTAAAAAGCGTTAGATCAAGTAAGTCTTGAGTACCTTTAATGCGATTAATCATGGGCCTACTTCGTAATGATATATTTTGTGTTGTTCCTAGTATGTTATTATGCCTTATTGTGCTTGTCCAGGGAAAGTACAAAAGTACAGCTATATCTTGCTGACCCGAGTCACGAGCAATATCTATAGCAGCTTTACCATCATAGCCTTTGATGCTTGCATCAGCCCCACTTTCTAACAGAAGAGCAACTATGTCATAGTAGCCTTGACGCTCAGCCACCATAAGCGGGAGTTGCATAAGCTTCAGTTTTAACCTTAACAAGAGTTCCGTTTTACTTATATAAGTTTACAAAAGTTTTATCTATTAGTCGAAACCTCAATCATTGATTATGTTGCTCTATTTTGCTATAATACTAATATAACTATAATAAAAATCATAAGGGACAAAATTATGAAAACGAAAAAATTGATCATCTTTTCTTTGTCATGCTTCCTGATAACAAACTTCATGAAAGCAATGGAAAAATCGCCTGAAAATCCAGCCCCCGAACTTAAGCAATACATAGATTGGGAAAATCTACCTGACGAAATTAAAGTAATGATTCTCGCCTCTATACCTCAAATCGGTACCTATACCAACTACGCACAACTGGCATTAACCAATAGTAGTATCAACAATTTACTTATGGATAAATGGGTTTTGCCTGTTTTTTTAAAAAAGTTTATTCATGACAATCCTCAAAAGGCATATTCCCTTTTTGATCAAGCCATTGAAGCTAAGAATAAAGAGGTTGTGAGATCTTTTCTAAGAGCTGATTCTCGAGTCACACAATGGATTCAAGCAGCTTTTCTCAAGGCAATTAAAAATGAAGAACGGTTACCAGTTGCAGAATTTTTGATTGAACAAGGTGTTGATGTTAATACTCAAGATACTCATGGGGTATCAGCACTGCAACAAGCTATTCGCTGGAGTAGTGTCGCAGCGGTTAATCTTTTACTTCAAAAGGGAGCAAATACTAATGCCAAGGACTCTTCAGGAACTACCCCTTTGCATGAGGCGACTACAATAGCTGGTGAGGCAAAGATAAAGCTATTGCTTGAGCATGGCGCCAAAATTAACGATCAAGATACTATTGGCCGCACTCCTTTGATGAATGCAGTTGGCTATTCTCTTTTTCCGGAGCCTGAAATCGTAAAAATACTGCTTGCCAGCGGAGCCAATCCTGATATCAAAGATAGATTTGGAAATACCGCTTTTTCATTGGCGAGAAAATTATTAACCAATGAAGAAACCGAAGCCAAAGGTCAAAGAATTCTCGAGATGCTAACACGGGCACAAGAAGCAAAAGCGCACTAACAAACACTACAACGCAATAATAAGCTCTAGCTACAATATAATTTTTTAGCTCATTAAACCCATGGGATAAACATAGTCAAGAGGAAGAATCTCATACGAGTGCTCAAATAATTCTTATAATTCAGTATATTTGGTATTCTTTCCTCGTGCTTTTTCTATCGGGTATTTTTTGGCATTTACTATCATCTTTTTTTCAAATGCCTGGCTTAAATCAATACCACTCCTGTGGCAAAAATTAAGCAGTGCAAATGCAATATCAGCGACCTCTTGCTCAATTGCTTCTCTTTTGACTTCAATAATCTGATACGATTGCGATTCGCTTAACCACGTAAACAGTTCCATGAGTTCAGCAGCTTCTCCTGTTATATGCATGCTCATGCTTTTTGGGTTATGAAATTGTTGCCAATCTCGTTCTTCTACAAATTTTTTAATTTTTTGCTTAAGAGATTCAATTGTTGTTGTAGTATCGGTCATCACTTTCCTTAATAATTGCTTGTAAGTAACTTTTTTGTTAGCTAGGATAAAGTAAAAAATTTTAAAAAGCATTATTAGATCAATTTTATGAGCATAGTAAATACTTAGTATTATTTTCCACTACATCGAAAAATTTTGCAAGAAAAAGTGAGCAAAAAATTTATTAGATACAAAATAATTGACTCATTAGGCAAAAAGATGCTAAAAATTGATGCAAGTAATGTTATGTTATACCACTCAAAAAAGGAGTAGTTATGAAAAAAATCATACAAATGACCTGCGTTATGGCCGGAGCCGCAATAGGCGGCATACAGGCTCGTGACGTTTCGGATCATTCGTTCGTCAGAAGTCATACGTTCTTTTCCGTGATTCCTGTTTTCCGTACAGCATCCCCTGAACGGGTATCATTTTGGAGAAATGATTTATTAGATAACTGCTGCAATGGTTCGTATGGTGCTTTAGAAGTAGTACCTTTTGGCGGCCGATCGACCAATTCAAGTGATTTAGCTAAATTCTTTTTACCCCCTACTTGCAGTGACGGTTGCTGCATCCGCGTAAGTGAATTCCCTGGCACGGGCGTTTTCAGCGTTGATGGTGATCGAGGAAATGATGTAGAAGCACGTCATTTTAATATTGAAACAAATTTAGGCACCTTTAGAAGTAACTTTTGTATCAAGCCTCGACACAAGTTCTTTGGTGTAGGTCTTGCCTATAAACAACGCCTATGCACCAAAGCAAACGGTTCTACCGGCCTTTGGGCTGAAATCTCAACTCCTATTATGCAGGTAAAAAATCGTGTCTGCGTAACCGAGCAGATACTTGATGATGGTGGTGGCGCATTATCTGCCATTGGCCTTGACAATAGCCCGCGCGTTGGAAGCATGACAGAAGCATTCAGACAATCTAACTGGCGCTATGGAAAAATTGATAATAATAGAGAAAACTCAAGAGCCGGTTTGGGCGATATCGAATTAAAATTTGGATTTGATACCATAAGCACGCCTCATTCTCTGTTTAATACCTGGGTTGGTGCTATTTTCCCAACTGGTAATAGACCAAAGGGTGAATATGTATTTGAAGCCGTTATTGGTAATAACAAACACTGGGGAGCAATGTTTGGTAATGCCATTTGGTTTGATATTTGGGGCGGTCAATGCTGGATATTATCTTCCAAAATTGACATAAACAACCGTTACCTCTTTAGCAACCATCAAACCCGTTCATTTGATCTCATTGGAAAACCATGGGGCCGCTATATGGAAACATATGCAACTCGTGATGATGCAGCTGCCGCTGACAATCTGCTAACTCCGCCGGAAGAAAGAACAAATGCAGGTACATCAGGCATTAATGAGTTTACACGTCGCGTTCGTGTTCATCCACGTTTCTCTACGGACATAACGTCAGCTTTACAGCTACAATATGATACCAACTGTGGAAGTTGGTTGGCAGAAGGTGGTCTTAACATCTTTGCCCGTCAAGCAGAAAAAGTGGAAATCGATTGTTGTTGCTCAAAAGCTGGACTCAAAGGCGTCTTAGGCCTTGGCAATACAACCTTTGCTCGAACCATCCGTGATAATGTTCCATGTGCTGACATTATTTATCCAGATTACCAACAAATAAAAGAGTGCGATTTTGATCTAGAATCAGCTGCTCATCCTGCTGTATATACCAATACAGTCTATGGATCATTGGGCTGTAAATGGTGTGAAACATGTCCTACCATTGCTGCTATTGGTGGTTCATACGAAATATCAGCAGTGAACACAGCATTAAACCGCTGGATGATTTGGGGTAAATTTATCTGTACTTTCTAAGGAACAACCTCGCTAATCTCGATGATGCTCTAATTACAAAACCTGCACTGCTTTATCTAAGTAGTGCAGGTTTTTTTTGCAACTACAACCAGCTTCGGTAAACTAGCTATTAAAAGCAGTCTAATCATAAACTCACGAGATTTACTAATGTCTTATGCAAGCGATAAAGCAATTATAATAACCGGTGGTGCTGGATATATAGGATCTGCCATCAGCCTTTTACTTATTACACAAGGCTACAAAGTTATTAGCATCGATAGGCAACCCTTGCACGGTCACCTAGCAAAGGAAGCACACAAGGCCAATTACCTTATAGGCATCCAAGGAGATTTCGCAGATGAACAGTTACTGGATCAACTCTGTCACCAACATGATGTACAAACTGTTATACACTGCGCAGCTCTTATCCAGGTTCATGAATCTATTGGACAACCAGATCATTTTTATGAAAATAATGTAGTAAAGACGCTCAAGCTTCTTGATGTCATGAAAAAATATAACATCGTACGCTTTATCTTTTCTTCAAGTGCTGCAGTGTATGGTAAGCTAAA
The DNA here is from genome assembly GCA_963706585.1 of uncultured bacterium. Lineage (GTDB taxonomy): Bacteria > Babelota > Babeliae > Babelales > Babelaceae > MFD02248-292. The sequence continues at coordinate 426,396 of OY970169.1, read as the reverse complement.
CAGGGCCCCGATTTACGAAGAACATGATACACATCCAATAAGTCCTTATGGTAAGACCAAACTCATAATCGAGCAAATACTTGATGATTATGCCAAGGCCTATGGACTATGTGCTATTTCATTGAGATATTTTAACGCAGCAGGTTCTTGGCTTGAATACAATCTAGGTGAACAGCACGTGCCCGAAACACACTGCATACCAGCATTGTTAGAATCTGCTTATACTAATAAAACGTTTACTATTAATGGAAATAATCACAGCACACCCGATGGGACTGCAATCAGGGATTATGTTCACATACAAGATATTGCTCGCGCTCACTTAGCCGCTCTTACATTTCTTGCACATCAGAACAATTCGGGTCACGAGCGTTTTAATATTGCAAGCAGCACCGGCCATTCATTGCTTGAACTCATAAACATTACTGAGAAAATAACTGCGCTACCTATTAATCGCTCTTTTGTAGCAATACGTAGCGGAGACCCTGCAATTCTTGTAGGTAGTATAGCTAAAGCCGAAAGCATCCTTGGATGGCGGCCAGAGCATTCATCAATAGAAACTATTATTTCGACAGCTCATTTATTCAACTTGCAGCATAAACAGATTAACATTGGCTAATTGCCGCTCATATGGTTCGAAAGCACATGAGCGACTGTTTTGACTTTTTTAAAGAGTGTTACCCGCAGCATTTTTTATATTTTTTGCCAGATCCGCAAGGACAATCTTCATTGCGACCAATCTTGTCAACTTGAACAGCATGGGGATTATTATTAGCATTCTCAGATGCATTAGCCGTTGGAGAATCAGCACTGGTAAATTGTAGCTGATCAAGTTCACGTTCACGTTTTCTTTCAAGCTCATGACGGTTGAAATGCTCAACATTAAGATGGAATATATGATGAACGATCTCTGCTCGCACGCCCCTAATCATATCTTCAAACATCGCAAACGCTTCACGCTTATATTCAATAAGTGGATTTTTTTGACCCCAACTGCGCAAACCTATGCCTTCTTTCAGATGATCTAAATTAAGCATATGCTGCTTCCATGATTGATCAATCGTTTCTAACATAACCCATTTATGAGCTTCTTGAATTTTTCCCGATTTGTCTTGAGCAATGTCGTGATCATATCGATTTATTAAATACGTATGGAGAGCATTCTTTAAATCGTCTGATCTCTTATCTGAGCAAATCCTTTAGCTTTAAACTCTTTTTTATCTATCGCTGTCATTTGCGAAATGAGGCTAATAATTTCCTCAGCTTCTGGCTCACTGACTAAGCGGGTTGCTGCATGGTAGGCTACAGCGTCATTAACAGCCCGAGTTATCATATCTCTGACTAAATCACCAATAGTTTCAGTTCCTTCTAAAATTTCTCTTCGAATTCGATAGACAACATTACGTTGTTGATTGAGCACATCATCATACTCAAGTAAATGACGACGAATCTCAAAGTTATGCTTTTCAACTTTCTCTTGCGAATTTTCGATTGTTTTTGAAATAAAAGGAGATTCTATTGTTTCATCTTCGGTCATACCAATCCGCTTCATATTTTTTTTGATGCTCTCACCAGCAAAAATTCGAATGAGGTCATCTTCTAATGAAATGTAAAAGCGTGATTCGCCAGGATCACCTTGTCGGCCCGACCTTCCTCGTAACTGGTTATCAATCCGTCGGCTTTCATGTCGTTCTGTACCCAAAATATACAACCCACCAGCCTGCACTGATTCTGGTGTTAACTTAATATCAGTACCCCGGCCTGCCATATTGGTAGCAATAGTTACCCGTCCCTGTTCACCAGCATGAGCAACAATTTCGGCCTCTCGTGCATGATTCTTGGCGTTTAATACTTCATGAGGAATACCATTAGCTGTCAAAATACTACTTAATAGTTCTGATGTTTCAATAGCAATAGTACCAATTAAAACCGGCTGGCCTTTTTTATACCGCTCTTTAACATCTTGCACAATTGCCTTATATTTTGCATTTTTTGATAAAAATATAAGATCTGCCTTGTCATCACGAATCATTGGCTGATTAGTGGGAATAGTAATTACATCAAGCTTATAAATTTTATGGAATTCTTCAGCTTCAGTTACAGCCGTACCGGTCATACCAGCTAGTTTTTTATAGAGTCTAAAAAGATTTTGCAAGGTAATAGAAGCAAGTGTTTGGGTCTCACGTTCAATCTTAACCCCTTCTTTTGCTTCAAGAGCTTGATGCAATCCATCGCTATAGCGCCTACCTGGCAAAATACGTCCGGTAAATTCATCAACAATCAAAACTTCATCATCTTTAACAACGTAATCAACATCCCGCTTAAAGAGCGCATGAGCTTTTAATGCCTGATTAATATGATGAAACAGTTTAATCTGATCTATGTCATAGAGATTCGAAACACCAAAAAAGCTTTCAACTTTATCATTACCTGATTCTGTAAGTTGTACCGATCGAGCTTTTTCATCAACTTCATAATCGACAGTCTTCACCAAGCCATAGATTGCTCTATTTGCATCAGCATATAATCTACTACTTTCATCTGAAGCTCCTGAAATAATTAATGGAGTTCGAGCTTCATCGATTAAGATTGAGTCCACTTCATCAACAATTGCATATGAAAGCTCTCTTTGCACATAATCTTCAAGCCTGAATTTCATATTATCTCGTAAATAATCAAAACCAAGTTCATTATTGGTGGCATAAATTATATCGGACTGATATATTTTTTTGCGTTCAATATCATTGAGTGAATTTTGTATTGTTCCCACTGTTAAGCCAAGATGATTGTACACGGGACTCATCCATTCAGCATCCCGCCTGGCAAGATAATCGTTTACCGTAACTAGGTGCGCACCTTTACCGGCTAAAGCATTTAGATAGAGAGGTAATGTGGCAGTAAGAGTTTTACCTTCACCAGTCTTCATTTCAGCAATTTTTCCATGATGTAATACAATGCCACCAATAAGCTGCACGTCATAGTGGCGCTGTTCTAACTTTCTATGAGCAGTTTCACGAACAACAGCAAATGCCTCAGGTAAAATATCTTCAAGTGATCGCCCTTGAGCAAATTGCTCTTTAAATTCATAGGTCTTGGCAGTCAATTGCTCATCTGTTAAATTTTTTATACCAGATTCTAATTCGTTAATGTGATTAACCAGTGGTTGCATACGCTTCAGTTGCCGAGCGTTATTGCTACCAAAAAGTTTTGCTAATACTCCCGCAATCATTTCTCATCCCTTATAGGTAATCTTTTTTAGCACTTCTAGGGGCTATAGCCCCTAGAGCAAATGTATTCTCTTTCTGTAAATACAGCTTATTATAGCACATATTCCTTTTTTAGTCATTAGTTTATTTTTAGTACTGCTATGCTTAATTGTCTAGAAGCTTGCATGCCTTCACGTCTGTATGAGCAAAATCGGTCTTCATGAATGGTGCACGCATTATAGAAAGCATTGAAAGCATAGCCTGGTATACCATATTCCTCAAGCTGCAGTTTATTAAATAGTGCCACATCAAAAAATAATTGCTTATCTCGCTGCCTAACTGCTGAGCAAGCATAAGAAAAAGGTTCAAGATGCTTTTGAAAATCAGGAGTAACCTCATAACAACAACTGCCTGCCGCTGGACCCAAAAAAATTTTTAGATTATCAAGCTGTGTACCAAATTCTCTTTGCATAGCTTGCACTGTGCATAAAGCTACAGCTCTCACTGAGCCCTGCCAACCAGCATGGCAAATCCCTAAAGTATTATGTATGCTGTCATAAAAGACAATAGGAAGACAATCGGCAGCATACACTGCTAAAGCAATACCGGGCATCGAAGTTATCAAATAGTCTCCAAGGTACCGCTGCCGGAGAAATGAGGAATAATTTTCATTAGTAACAACATAACCCTGATTGCCGTGAACTTGGCGACAAAGTATTATTGCTTGAAAACCAAAATGATTTTTTGCATCTACAATTGCTTTGTTCTTAAAAAGCTCTTCTTGGCTTATGTCAGCAAAATAAACGTCTCGCTTTTGCGCAAAAAGCCGATCCTGAAAACCAATAGCAAATAATGGTTCCTCATGCAAAAGCATACGTACTCCTAAAATGCTCAAAGTAAGAGGACATCCAACCTCATATTAGGTTGCAGGAAGCGCCCGCTTGAGGTTCCTTACCTTCTAAGAAATCAATAAGCATTCTAATTCGGTCGTTATAAATACGCGAGCTATTAATCGAATCGGCAATAATATACTGCCTGTTCTTTCCTACCTTGTTAACAACAACACTAATCCAATGACCAGGCAAGCGAATGATTAAAGGGCATATAAAATGAGTGGTCTCGTCACGAGTTAAAACAGCTAATTTTATGAGATCCAAATTATTAAAATGTTCATTTAATTCGCGGGTAAACGCCATACTTGGTCCCGCCTCGCCATTTCTTCCGAGCTCATTATCCCATGCACTAAAATCTCGTTCTTGCTCTTTTGTTGCTAACTTCACAAGCAAATGATCAAGCTCATTTTTATGCTGAATTTCTCTTTGATAACCCATAATCAGATGAGTCAGCGCGTCATTATCGAAGAACAACTTTTTCGCTTGTTCCAGAATGGTACCACCTTCGTTAATTTGAAGAAAAGCAGTTTCAAGGCCTGAGCTCCTTCCTTCTTCAACAACGAGCACAGGCACGTGCTCAATTCCTTTGAATAAGCTGTCGGATGCAAAGCATTCATTTTCTATAAATGCTCTCATCTCATCAGAGTGTAACCATTCTCCTTGGTCATGAGAAAGCCCCTGACTACTCCCAGTAGCGCGTTCATGAATAGCATTCTTGGTAATTTCAAAGACAAGGTTCTTGATGATTGGTTCAAGTGGGCGAATGAGCTCAACATAGTCAATACCATTTTGACTTTTTTGTTCTAAAACTGCTTGAAATGCATATACAAGGCTTTCGCCATCAATAATACATGGATCAACCTGATCTAATTTTATCTGGAGCGACCGGCTAACTAGAAAGGTGACAACATTAGCCCGAACTAATTTTAATTCGCTTAAGACATGACTTTGATCAGGCCCAATGCCTACTAATTCGGTATATGTCTGATTAATTAATCTATCTAAAATTTCGTTCATAAATCTTTTAATCTCTTCTCTTTTTTTTACGAGAATAGCTGCACTACGCCACGGTGCGGTTAAAGAGCCGAAAGTATTCTTAACTAAGCTTAAACTAGTAAGTTCATGTAAAAGCTGGCTTTGTTGTTCAGGAGAACTTAACAACAATCGAGCTATAACAGCACAATTTTTATAAGCTTGATATCCGCAACTTGCTGCTCCACCAGTGCTTTCTCCTTGCTTTAAAACGGCAAGCTGTAAGCAATTATTTTGCTGCGCTATACGATAGCTAGAAGGGACTGTAAGGATTGATGATTGTTTTTGAAAGCGCAATTCGCGTGCAAATGTTGGCACAGACACAACCTCTTCTTCTTTAGAGTCAGCTAAATAAGCCATTTTTTCTTCAAGTATTGAAGCTTCAGTATCAAAAATATCTATAATTTCCCTCAGGGCTGAAGTGTCAATTTCAGTTTGCTCATCTATGACAATGCCAACCTCTATAAGCAATACTTGAAGCTGAACAGCAGCCTCGTCATTTTCAGGATTGTTACGAAGCTCTGCCAAAATACTCCGTAGTTTAGCAACTTGGATGTTAATGGTGTTATATGCTTTTTCAAAAGCCTGAAATTCTGCTTTTTTAATTTTTAGCGATGCTAGCATTCCTTTTTCTTCACCACTATTGCCACTCTTTTCTAATCTTTTAATTTCATTATCCAGAAATTCAAGCGTTGCATTTGGAGAAGCTTTGCTCGCAATAGAATGCTCACCAGCCCTTTGATAATCGCTAGAACCGGATTCTTGCTCTGGCCGCTCACCATTGCGTAGCCGTTCTTTACCTTTATCTCGGGATCCCCTAGCTGTCTGTTGACTTGAAGGAGCTTCATCCCCAGATCCATGTTCCATTGAGCAAATGAGCCCACTCATACTTATGAATACTAACAGTAAAAAAAGATTAATTTTTTGATTACATACCTTGTTCATGCTAAACCTTTAATTTGAAAAATATGATAAGTTAGGTAATCAATATACCACAGATTGAAACAAATTAGAAAAGCCCAAATTTACTTTTTTCTTCAATGATCTTTTATCTTTTTTTGCTAGTACTGTAAACATAAAGCATGGGCTTGCACAAAAATGGGATTCTGAGGCTTTAAAAAAGAATACAAGAATCGCTAGTTTCTGGCTCCTTGCCCTCTAGGAAATTAATAAGCATTGTAACTCGATCGTTATTAATACAAGAACGATTTGTTGAATTGGCAATTATGTATTCCACTTTTGATCGGCAATGATCAGTTTTTTCTACTTTGTTAACAACAACAGCAATCCAATGTCCCGATAGTTGTAAAATAATAGGACAGATAAAATGAGTAGTTTCATCCCTGATTAATACCGCAAGTTTTATAAGATCAAGGTTATGAAAATAGTCAGGTAATGTATGTATCTGTTGAGAGTAGACTGATAGATCAAATTTTGGCTCTATCAGATTTTCTGCTAACCTTCGAAGCAGGCAACCCACAGGATCGGGTTCTTCCAATTCATTTGCTCGATCTGCCATTAATTGATATGTCAGTATAAGCTTAGTCAATTCTGCATTATCAAAAAAAAGCTTTTTTGCTTTGGCAATGTAGTTCTTGTTAAAAAAAGCTGATTCAAAATGATTATCATCATTAGGTTCAACAACCAGTAGTGGTACATTTTCTAATCCTTTGAACAAATTGCCATTCTTGCGTTCATGATGTAAAAAAACTGCCATCTCGACTGAATCTAACCAATCACTCTGCAACGTTAGTTCTTGTTCTTTTCCCCGTTTCTTCTCGGGAGTAATTACCATGATAGCATCTTTGGTAATTAGAAACGTAAGTCTACTAATCGATTTTTCAAATTTTCTTATGATTTCTTCAGGATCAAGATAATCACAATTATGTCGCTTCAATGTTTCGTAATAATCTTTTGTTTGCTCAGCTTTAAACATGTGCTTATACTTTTTGATTATTTTTTTTCCTTCAATAAGACATGCATCAACTTTGTCTACATCTATTTGGGATGCAAAATCATCATAGACAGCAGATACAACAGCGCTTCTCTTAAATTGTAAGGGTAAGCACTTTGATAAGAGTTTATTACAAAAATCTTCATTTTTGGCGGTACACATGGCATGCAAATTTCGACAACAACTTCCATGATATTTTTTACACTTTTGATTTAAGCAGCACGTTTTATGATCAGTGACACACTCTAATGGTTTGGTGCGATCTTCAAGCTTAGCGTGCAATTGCCGGCATTTTGCTGAAATTACTTTTTGTAAACGAATATCCATAAAGTTAATAATTATTCTCTTTCTTTTTTCGATAATCGCCGCATGCCTCCAACTCGAAGTTATTGAGCCAAACGTTTGCGCAACAAGGTCTTCACATGTCAACTCTTGCACTATCTTAAGTTGTTGTTCGGGCTCACTTAGGAGCAACCGTGAAATAACAGCACAATTTTTAAAAGCATGATAACCACAACTTGCCGCACCGCCCCCATTAATATTCCTTTGATCTAATACGGCAAGCTGCAAGATATTGCCTTGACGATAAGTGCAACAGACTTTGGGTACAGCCAAAAGAGATGATTGCTCCATGGGCTTAAAATGCAAGTCAGTATGTAAGTATGATGGCACACAGAAAGGTCTATTTTCCTCAGCATATGCTAAATTGATCAATTCCATTTCATGCGATTCAGCTAATTCCTGACACACCAGCAGAGCTGTTATTATTTCTGCTTTTTCGGCTTCAGCTTGCTCATCATTATGCTCGCCATGATTAATTCGACTGAGAGCATCCCAAAGCTTATCTTTATCAATAATTATGTCTTGATACTCTTTTGCAATTTTTTCAAATTCGGTTAGCTTTTTTCTTAATTGATCCAACTCTCTCTGATTATCACCAAATTGCTCTAATCGCTCAATGTTGCTTTTAATAGTTTTGAGTATAGTATGCAGACCAGCTTTTGCCTGAACTAAATGCTGGTTTACTCTTTCGGTTTGATCTGCTTCAAATGTTTCTTCAAATCCTGAATCTGCTTCCATTGAGCATATAAAGCCAGTGAGATCTACTAGTCCTAAAAGGAAAAAAAGACTGATTTTCCGGCTACCTACCTTGTTCATGCTAAACCTTTACTATGAAAAAATAGAATCTAGCACGTAATATACCACAAATGGAAAAAGAAAAGCTCAAAGTTACTCTTTTTTCACTTTGAGCTTTTCTTTGTATCAATTTTGGTCTTGGTAATCTTACTGTCTTTGTTGTTGACCCATGCGACGTATAACGGCCGGGATATCTAAATTTGTATAATCAAGATCAGTTTTTTCATCATTAGCATGAACTGGTACACTGGTCACCGTGCTGCTCAAAACTTCAAGCATTACATCTTTTTTCGGTGATTTTTCTGCTTCATTTGACTTGAGAGCGTACATATAATCTACGGAAGCGCCCTGTTTAGCAAAACCACTGGCAATAACCGTTACCATAAGATCTTTTTCGAGCTTTTCATCAAAGGCGGTACCCACAATAATAGTTGCATCTTCATGAGCTTGTTCGTAAATCACCGATGCCGCAGTACTTACTTCATGCAATCCCAAGGTGCTATTACCGCTTATATTTAATAAAACATAGCGAGCACCAGCAATTTGGGCATTGTCAAGCATAGAAGAAGAAATAGCCAGCATTGCAGCATCTAATGCGCGATTTTCACCTGCAGCTTTACCAGTGCTTATGACCGAATAACCTTTTTGTTTCATAATAGTTTTAACATCAGCAAAATCTACGTTAATATGCCCAGGCCGTATGATGATATCTCCAATAGCCTTAATAAGCTGATTCAAAATGTCATTAATCATGCCAAAAGCATTCATCAGTGAAACTTTTTTATCGACAAGATCGATTAAATTTTGATTAGGAATAACGATCAGGGTATCAATAATTTGCTCAAGCAAATCAAGTGATTCTTGTGCTACTTTCAGCCGGCGTTTACCTTCGAAGGTAAATGGCTTGGTAAATGCACCAATGGAAAGAATATCCTGGTCTCTGAGTGCTTTTGCAATAACAGGAAGCGCTCCGGACCCAGTTCCTCCACCTAGTCCGCCTAGGAGAAATACAACATCGGCATCTCTTACGGCTTCAATAATTTTTTCAATATCTTCTTCTGCAGCACGCCTGCCAAGTTCTGGGTTTGCACCTGCTCCTAAACCTTTAGTCGATTTTACGCCGAGCTGAATATTCACTGGTGCTCGAGATATACGTAATGATTGTGCATCAGTATTGGCAACAATAAACTCAATACTATTGTAGTCGGCACCATTAATTATGCCACTTTGAATCATAGTATTTACCATATTACTGCCAGCACCACCTACGCCAAGCACTTTAATGCAGATTGTTGGCATACTAGTTAGCTGAGTTCCCGACTCAAACTCTATCATTTTCTCTCCTTTGTTTAGAAAAAATCAATCATCCATGATTTCATGCGTCCAAAAATGCGGCTAATTAAGGGACCCGCCAGATAGTCCATAGCACCCTTTTTATTTTGTTTAATAACGTACAACAAAAGACCATAGCTTGTTGCATATATCGGATTTTCTAGTAATTCTTTAAAGATAACCACAAGCTGTGGCTTTCCTACTCTTACAGGAACCTGAACTATTGCTTCAGCACTTTCTTTTATACCTTGAAGCAACGATCCACCTCCGGTAAGCACTAAACCTGCTGGAATACTCGTGGCAAAACTATTTTTTGTTATCTCTTTTCTTACCATGAGCATAAGCTCCTCTATGCGCGGCTGAATAACCGCAATGAGTTCCCGCTCTTTTATAGCACGATGCTCTGCACCATGTACCATTTCAGCAGAAAATTCTTGCTCTTTTGCCGGAGAAATCATGCATGATCTGCCAAATTCAAGCTTTACCCGCTCGGCATCTTTGAGCGTAGTTCGAAGACATAACGCTATATCATGGGTTACATGGTTACCGGCGACAGGAATTACTTTTGTATGTGCTATAGCATTGTATTGGTAGATAGCAAAATCTGATGTCCCACCGCCGATGTCAAGCATAGCTACACCTAATTCCCGTTCGTCTTGGCTTAACACAGCAAATGCAGAAGCCAATGGCTCCAAGATCACATCAATCACTCTAACGCCAGCCATTTGGCAACAGCGAACCAAATTTTGTACAGCAGCTAATGCGCCCGTAATTATGTGCGTTTGAACCTCTAATCGCACTCCGTACATGCCTATCGGGTCCATCACTCTATGCTGAGAATCGATCGTGTAATATTGAGGTAATACGTGTAAAATTTGTTGACCTTCAGGTATGATGATTGCTTTGGAAGCTGCTATGACAGAAAGTAGGTCATGCGGGCGTATACGCCCTCCTTTTATGGGTATCATTCCTTGGGAATTGATCGATTGTATATGAGATCCTGAAACACCAATATATACAGACTCAATTTTACATTCAGCCATCAATTCAGCTTCTTTAACAGCAAGTTTAATAGCTTGAACAGCTTGGCCAATATCAACAATTACTCCGCGAGCAACCCCATGAGACTGAGCCTTGCCAATGCCAAGAATGGTGATACTATTGCCTATGCCTCTTTGAGCGACAAGGACACATATTTTCGTTGTACCAATATCGAGCGCAACAATAAGATTGTCACCTGGTATCTGTGCTTTCATAAGCCACCTCCCCTCAGGCGCGTTCGAACCATAAAATCCTGTAAGCGGATATCCATTTTTACCGTTACCTGACCAACCTTTTTGCGCGACGTCATATTACTGACTGCCGCTTTAGCTGATCCAATCGGTACATTTTTTTGCAATTCTGGGTATTCTTGTTCATACATCTTTTGAGCAAAAGCAAGACGACCTTGGTCATGGACGCTCGTAATATCAGCTACAATAAGTAACTGATCATTGTTTTTTGCCTTCAAGATAATTTCGTGTTGGCTATACCAAGTAATGTCATAGTCCTGAAAAAGCTTATCCTCAAATTTGCAGACACAATCATAAAAAAAAGGGCTTGAGATTTCTGTTATGAAATCTGCATTAACAACGTGTAAGCTATTTTTTTTTGGCAGCACATTCAGGTTGTATAGTTTGCCAGAAATTACTCCCTGCCTTGTAAGAACATAGCAATCTTCATGCACAGCATCTTGAATAAGCAAAATTGGCTCAGCTGATCTGAGTTCTACCTGAACCACCTGACTACTCTTATACGAAAGAGCTAGTGATTTTAATAAGGGAAATTGCTGCTTAAGTTCATGTAGCAAACCATGAGCACCATAGGACCAAATTTGATTGGTTTTGCTCACCAATACCTCATTCAGTTCTTCTTGAACCAATGGCAAAATAAGCGCGTCATAACGAGTGCTTATTTTCAGGGGCTGAAGTAAACTCCATAAACCATATAAAAACGCAATAAGTGCGCCAAGAATGCTTACCGTACCTGCTCCATAATAGCTGAATCTTATAAGCGTCATACTTCCTCTAACTTTTTGGCAAAGATTCTTCCTTGTTTGTTCATATCGAGAATGGTCTCAATAAGTCAATACTTTAGAAAATGTGAAAGCTTGGCTATGCCAAAACAGCTTTTTCTAATGCTTCTTAAAAAGAGACACACAAAATTGTTGAAATGCTCGTTGAGGGCAGGAGCAAATACTGATAATAAAACCCTGAATGATCATAAGGATGGTCGAGCTCACTTTACTACAGGCCCTCAAGATAACAAAGACTACTGCCGCCAGTAAGCATGTAGTGCTAACCGAATCGACCTAAAAAGCAAGCAAACTTGGCATAGGCCTCAAGAAGCAATAGTTTAGATTATTTTTAGTTGATGGCCAATTATGAATAGCAATATCCCAGCAGCAACTGAAGCATTGTACGAGATGTCTTTATTTCTTTGCGGCAGGGTTATCTGCTCTCCCGAAGACAGAAGCTTACGCTCAACACCGGTTGCTTCATTACCAATAACTACGCATAGTGGCTGAGCAAAGCTATAGGTTGTCGCATCTTTACCTTGTAATGTTGCAAAATAAAGTGAGTAAGCAGCTTTTTTAAGTTCAACAATGGCAGCTTGTGCTGTCACAGCTTCATAGATATCGATGTGCTCAGCCAGACCAGCTGCTGCTTTAAGCACCGTCGGCGTTAATGGTACACTATTTTTCTTAGTTATGATTATGCCATTAACACCCGTACAATAACTAGAGCGAATAATAGCACCCATATTGCGTGGATCTTGAATGCCATCAAGCATGATCAAAAATGGACTTTTTGACGGCTCAAAGAATTTCTTGCGAATAACAAATGGTGATGCCCACCCTACAACTCCTTGATGATCAGTAGTACCCGCTAATCGGTGCAGCACATCACGAGTAACATACTGAATCTGAATGTCTTTGGTAAGATAAGGGACAATCTCTTCCCAAGATTTCGGCGTAGGACGAGTAGTATAGAGAGTAAATAATTTGCGACGCTTAGCTTTGAGTAGCTCAACAATCGGGTGAATGCCAAAAATAAGCTCTTGGAGCTTTTGCTTTGGCTTATCTTTTTTTTCTATTTTTATCATTTGATGCCTTTTTGAGCCCAGATTCGGATTTTTAAAAAATAAAAAGAGTATGATAGCACCAAAAAAATTAATCTAAATCCTAATAATTGGCACTATTGCATAGATTGAGTATATCACAGAAGAAGAATGGATCAAATTCCTAGGATAATTATATCACTCTATCTATAGTCATTTTAATTTGCAAACTATGTTCATTTCAATTATTCTTTCTGAAAGTTGAACGATCAGGTTTTAATCATAACCAGATTGAGCTATCGTCTATTTCACTATTCATAAACCTGTCATTAATTTCTAGGGACATGCATGAAAACAAAAATATTTTTGATGCTTTTTATAACAATTAGCACAATGAGTCCGATGGAGCTAACACCAGCAGAGGAAGAAGCATGGCAAGCAAATCAGGATCCATTAATAAAAGCTGATGAAGAGCTAGCTTCTATATTACAGCAGCAGGAGTTTGGGCAACGCCTGTCGGGCCGGCAAAATTCAGATTGGCCTGATGATGAAGGTTCTCTCAAGTTTCTTTTAGAACAATTAAGTGGACAAACACCTAAAAGTTGGCAAGCATTACCTGAAGAGCTTAAATTTGGAATTTTTTCTCAGATAAGCAATTACAAAGATTTTTTCAAACTTCGGGGGTTCAACAAAGAGTCCAGAAGGTTACTCGAAGATCCGAGGCTTTTGAAACATTTCATTACGCAATTTATTCAAGATCAACCAGATAATGCAAAGCAGCTATTTCTGCATATGATTCGAAAAGGTAACATAAATTATATCCAAGCATTCCTCAATGCAGGTATTGATGCTAATATAATTGATATGCAAAGCACCGTTCCAATTATAGGAAAGATGTTTCGCCCACATACCGCCCTCACCCTTGCTGAGAGCAAAGGTCATGATGATGCAGTTGCATTGCTTATAGCATGGGGCGCTGACATCACTGACTACATTAAAGATAAATCAAAGGCAGAAAAACAATTTTTCAAAGCAGTTGCGAATAATAATAAAAAAGCTTTAGAAGCACTCATTGGTGCTGGATTTAATAATGTTAATATCAAACTTCACAATAACTCTTCAGCGTTATTGTTAGCTACCGCCCAAGGACACATAGAGTTAGTAGAACTTCTTCTTGATAAGGGTGCCGATGTTAACGCCAAGGATAAGGACGGACTAACAAGTCTTATGGTAAGTATTTCAAATGGTTCTATAGAAATAGTCCAACTCTTACTTGCAAGGGGTGCCGACGTTAATTTGATTGACGACGAAGGAACAACAGCTCTCATACGAGCAGCTCAAAAAGGAAATAGCAAAATAGTGCAACTGCTTCTTGATAACAATGCTAATGTTAATGCTCAAAACAATAAAGGCACTACTGCCTTAATTGCTGCTGCTCATCAAAAAAAAGGGATTGTGAAACTACTGCTTGGATACAAGGCTGATGTCAATACCACAGACAAAAGTGGCAATACAGCTTTGATGCGTGCCATTAATTTAGGCACAATTGATACTGTGCGGGTTCTTCTGGAAAAAGGAGCCTCCGTTAATGTTCAAAATAATGAAGGTTTAACCGCCATTATGTTCGCGGCTGTCAAAGGAGATGCACTAATACTTCAACTTCTTCTTGATTATCACGCTGACGTTCAAATAGAAGCTACAGAAGGACTAACAGCTCTCTTTTGTGCATCATTAAATGGACGCAAAGAAGCAACAAAGCTTCTTCTTAATAATAAGGCTAATCCCAATGCAAGTGTAAAAGGCATAACACCTTTAATGATTGCTGTTGAAAGAGGAGAGGATGATTTGGTTACCTATCTTTTCGAACGCGAGGCAGATGTTAATGCGCAGGCCGATGACGGGAGAACAGCTCTAACAATTGCTCGTGAAAGAAACAATGATAAAATAATCGGGCAGCTTCTTCGATATGGTGCGAATGAAATTTCTTCAAAACGTAAATCCGAACAATTTTTGACAATGGTAGCTGTAGCTTGCGCATTAGGCTATGTCACCGCTAGCATGGCAATTAAACGGCTCATTGATTTTATACGCAGGGAAGATACTTAATCAGCTCAAACTTGCTCCAGAGCCTGATCCGCAATCTTTGCCACTGTTGCATAGTATCTTGCTGTAGCTTTAGCCCCCAATAAATGAATTAAACCCAGTAACGCACACAGCAATTTACTCAAATGCGCTATAAAAAATCAACACAAAATACCTTACTAAGACACTTACGAGAGCAAAAAATCTTATATGAAACAAATATATCATAATCCACTTGCAAAATTTTTAAATTTATGGTTAACTACCTATGTAATGAGTTATGTGTCACTTTAACCATACTTATGTACGGAGGCATGTTATGGAACATAATTGTACTAGACTAAAATTTGGACTTCTTTCTCTTTTTATTGCTGGAAGCGCACTATATACCGCTCAAACGCACGCATTATACCGCCATGGTTATTATTTTGACGACCTATGGCATGAACTTGATAGCTGGCATGAGCATATGGACTTAATGCGTGAGCACAGTATAAGAATGCAAGATTTGCATAAAGCATACATGAAAGATATCCAAAATATTGCACAAGAACATCAGATGGAGCGCATCGTATTTCCAAGGGTAAAAACAGATATCTCCCAGGATGATACAAGCGTTGTTATCACCCTTGCTTTTGAGCACCAAGAGGGTGATAAAATGGCCCCAGAGGTAATTAATCAAAAGGATGTTGATGTACATCTAGAAGGCAAAGCTCTTATTGTAACGTTGCCAGTTAAGCATGGCAAAATTGAGCTTGTCGTTGATCGTTCAACGCTTAAAATAATTAAAAGCGCAAGCATCCAAAGTGAAAAAGTCACAGATTCAGCTGATGCAAAAGCTTTAGAAAAATCGACACCAAAGCAAAAGATGCAGCTACGCAGTTATACGTCGTCAATTACCATGCAATGCTTGCCTAGCCTTGTTGAAATTAACAAGGAAACAGCAGCTAAAGTAAAAGCATTAGTGAAAGATAATGTATTAACCCTTGTGTTACCGAAAAAAACTCAAGTTAAGATACCAGTTACAACAGGAAGCCATGCCATTGAGCAAACTCTCACTGGTCAAAATCTTGATAAATAACAAGCAACTTGTTATAAGTAAAAATGCGTAAGAAAGGCTGAGAAAAACTCAGCCTTTCTTACATAATTAAATTTTTTAAGTGAGTTAGTAAATGATATGCGAACTTGGATCGAAATTAGCCATGAAGCATTTACCCACAATACAGCACAAATCAAACAAGCAATTGGCGATACGCAGCTTGCATTGGTGGTAAAAAGTAATGCCTATGGCCATGGCATCCAAGAAATAGGCTGGCTGGCAAACCAAGAGCCATCAATAGAATGGCTTTGTACTGCTGGACTACAGGAAGCTGTGATGCTCCGATCTTATGTGCCTACTAAACCAATTATTGCTCTTTCTTACCTTGATGATGATTATGAAGCTGCCATTAGCAAAAATATCCAGTGCTGTATCTATGACTATGCAACTGCTTATTCGCTCAACACAGCCGCACAACGTTTAGGCAGGAAAGCTTATGTCCACGTTAAAATAGATACGGGTATGTCCCGGCTTGGCATAAGCACAAGCAATGCTATTCAGTTTATTCAAGCTTTGCAGCAATTGCCTGGAATAATTGTTTACGGCATTTTCACTCATTTAGGAAATACTGCACATAGTGATATGAGCTTTAGCTACCACCAGCTTGAACAATTTGATAATCTTCTTGATCAATTACAAGATGCGGGCATAACCATTTCTTGCACTCATGCGCTTTCATCAAGCAGCTTGGCCTTATTGCCAAAAAGGAACTATACCTTAATGCGGGTGGGGGCAGCCTTATATGGTATTAATAAATCGCTTGATTATCAGGAACGGGTACGCTTGCTTCATCCGACGTTCACTATTAAGCCCATTATGAGCTGGAAAACCCATATCTTACAAATAAAAACTATAGCTGCCGGCTCTTATGTGGGCTACAATAACAGTTTTCAAGCAGAGCAACCTATGCGGATTGCTCTTCTTCCTATAGGCTATTGGGATGGGCTATCGCGAGCACTATCAAATCAGGGTACAGTCATAGTGCACCAAAAAAATGCTTGCATCATTGGCATCATTAGCATGAATTTAACTGCTATAGATATAACTCATATCCCAGAAACAGTTATTAATGATGAAGTAACCATTATTAGTGCGAGTGATGGCACAACCTTGCTTGATTGTGCCCAGAAGGCAGGTACGATAGGTAATGAAGTAGCAACTAGGATTAATCATGATATTAAGCGAATTATTGTAAGCAGCCATCATGATACTGTAGTAATAAAAAAAGAACATACTGATAAAGATCACTGCGTAAAGGAATTGTAACATGTTTCTTCTTGAAGGAAATATAGGCGTCGGTAAATCTACTTTTCTACGATTGCTCATAGAGCATCTACCTACTATTGATGTTAGCTTCGAGCCGCTACAACAGTGGCAACAAGAACATGGTAGCAAATCATTGTTGCATAACTTTTACCAAATGCCACAACGATGGGCTTATACTATGGAAATAAATACCATGTTGAGCCGACTACAAGAACAGATGCATGAACAAGGATCCTCGAAAATAATCGAACGTTCTTTATATTCTGGCTATTGCTTTGCGTACAATAGCTATAAGTCTTCTTTTTTAACCACCCTAGAATGGAAACTCTACCTTCAGCTTTTTAATAATTTTGTGCTACGTTCATGTACGCTACCTCAAGGCTTTATCTATTTACGTGTCGACCCAGAAGTAACCTACGAGCGCATCAAAAAACGGGATCGTGATGCTGAAAAAACAATAAGCTTTGAGTATATTCAGCAGATTCATGAATGCCATGAAAATTTATTGATTCACAAAGTAATGTTACCCGAATTAAAAGACATACCGACTCTGGTACTTGATGCCAATGAAGACTTCGAAAGCAACCCTGATCAATTTTTAGCACATATGGAAAGCGTCAAGGAATTTCTTCAAACCCACTCATATGGATTCGACTCCGCTTTGGTTCGGTCACCACGAGCGGGCTTGATAAGCTAATCGATGCTTCTGAGCCTATTCACGGTGCATTTAAAAAAGTAAAGTTGAACAAAGGCAGAGCCAGACTATTTGATTCTATAAAAACGGTGCTTACCAATTTTTATTACCAAGCCAGAAGCAACCATGATCTGCGCTTTGGCATCAGTTATTTTGTTGTTGTCAATGGCAACTGCGCCTGCCTCAATCAGCCTACGAGCTTCAGAGGAACTAACAACGCCCAGAAACTTTAAAAAATCGATAATCCAAACGGAGGTATTAAGGTACCGGCTTGCATCTATTGCTTCAGCGTGCGACAAATCTTTCTTTTGAAATAAGTTTTCAAAAATGTTCTGTGCTTGAACCGCTTCTAGCTCACCCCAAAATCGTGCAATAACGGCATAGGCAAGCTCTTTCTTTAATGCCATAGGGTGTGCGCTGCCGGCAGCAATAGCATCCTGCATAGCACGTAGTTGCTCATCAGTTTTGTGGAGCAATACAGCATAATACCGCCACATAAGCGTATCAGATATTGACATCAACTTGCCAAAAGCCTGATCTGCTGGTTCATTAAGGCCAATAGCATTGCCAAGTGATTTTGACATCTTCGCAACACCATCAAGCCCTTCTAGCAGAGGCAGCGTTATAATAACTTGAGGTTCTTGACCATAATGCTCTTGCAAATGACGCCCCATAAGGAGATTGAATGTTTGATCCGTACCACCAAGCTCAATATCAGCCTCAAGAGCTACTGAATCATATCCTTGCAATAATGGATACAATAGCTCATGAAATCCTATAGGCTGCTGCTCAGTTATCCGGTTCTTAAAATCATCTCGCTCAATTAATCGCGCAAGAGTAACTTGAGCACATAACTTTACAAACTCTGCACTTGTTACTTTACCAAGCCATGTTGAATTGTAGCAGATGGTAACTTTTTCAGGATCTATTATTTTGCTAACTTGCTTAAAATAAGTCTTAGTATTATATGCAATCTGCTCATCAGTAAGCATGGGTCTTGTTTTTGATTTTTCCGTGGGGTCGCCAATTCGAGCGGTAAAATCGCCAATAAGAAAAATTACCTCATGGCCTAAGTCCTGAAATTGCCTTAATTTTAATAATGGCACAGCATGCCCTATGTGAAGATCTGGCGAAGTTGGATCTGCTCCTAACTTTACCTTTAACGGCCTTTTTTTTGCTAATTTCTTATGCAATTCTTCTTGAGGAATAATACTTTCCGTGCCAGCCTTTATTTGTTCAAAAATACGATTCTGATTCTCGCTCATATTCACTTACACCCCTCCGAAAATCAATGCAATTTTGCATGCAGCCCAGATAATAAAAAGTAGCAAACAATAGCGCAAACGATCCGCAAAGAAAAAAATGATAAGCATGGGCGCTAAAATAGTTATATACTCAGAATACTCAATATATTTATAGTCTTTCTCGACTCCCCAAGCAAAAGCGAATCTAAAGAAATTAAAGATCAAGTCAAAAACAGCCATAAAAACGTTAAAGAATACGAACGCCAACAAAAAAAGTCCAAATAGGATCGAGAGGGATGAATATTCAGAGTAGATCATCGTTGAACTTCGAAGCAATACATTATCTGATGAAAATATCTTTGCCAATAAGCTTATGGTAGGTGCAGTACCATAGAGTAAAACTGCCAAAACTAAGACTAATAACGCCATCACTATGCTAAGCAAGGTGCCGCACATGAAAGCAAACAAGACCCGGGCAAAACGCCATCGCCCCTGAATATTTGATGGGTTAATGGGCACTGGCTTGCCCCAACCTAAATGTACCAATAAAAGCAGTATGAACCCGAAGGCATTAATGTGTACAAGGGGGTTCAGCGTTAAAAATCCAGCCGTTTCCGGCGTTGAATCACCTAATTTAGTAACTACCCAAGCTTGCACATAACCTATAATAGTAACTGATAGCAAATAAACACAAACAAATAAAGCAAGAGTGACTATCCACTCAGCATTAGATAAATTAATCATAAGTATCGTAAACCATAACGTTTGAAGGCTGCTCATATTATTTTGTGCTGGAGCTTCTCTTTGAGCTACTCAATGCGCATTCGCTCAAACTCAGTCATCCACTTGCATTACCATTGCTTCTTAGGACGAGCAGTTTTGATTTAATGTCCTGTACTAAGTGTAAAAAATATTTGCCTAATGGTCAAATGGATGAAGCATTTACAAAAGGTGGAGTTGGGGTACTATTGCTTAGTAGTAAAGACATACTTGCATGATCGAGTGCTCTACTTCATATTTGTTTTTACCTTGTCTAGCAAGGCTGCAGAATGCTCATTACCGGAGATTATTATGACATCAAAAGCCTCGGTTTATCAAGGGAATTATCAATCTAGGCATGACCAGAAAATAAGACCCCTAGCTTATGCTTGGTATCAGTGGGTTTTTCCTCCATTATACCTAATGCTTGTTACTTTGGCAGCTTATATACCCTCACTTCATTATAGCTTCCAATTTGACGACTACTATAATATTTATAAATGTTTTTCTATCCGCCACAATACTCTAAAAGATCTTTTTTTCACTGGACCCAGATGGGTCTCAAGTTGGCTTAATACGCTGTACTACAAAATAAATAAATTTGAACCCTTTGTGTACCGGCTGGCGAATGTGCTTGTTCATTTGGCAAGCAGCATACTTCTTTTTTATGCGCTTTTTGTTGCTTTACGCAGATTGGATAAACAACCATTTATTCAGCAATATGCATGGCTCATTTCTTTTAGCACTGCTCTTCTTTTCGCTCTTCATCCTGTACAAACACAAACAGTTTCCTACGTCATTCAAGGCCAACTAGAAGGTCTAGCCGGCTTTAGTATTATAGCTTTGGTACTAACATTTTTACTGTATTGCTCAAGCCGTTCTCCTGTCGCAAAAACTATCGGCATGATAAGCCTTTTTCTTATTGGAATTTTTTCCTGCGGCACTAAAGAAATAGCTATTGTTTCTCCAGCTTTGCTGTTTCTTGTTGATTGGTTTTTTGTAGCACAAGGCTCACGCAAAGCAATTGCCTCACGTATGCTTTTTCATTGCATCTTCAGTGCAGTTATCATTGGCATCTATGTTTATTTTCTCAAGCCAGCTTTCTTTAAAGATTTACTTGGCCTGAAATTAGTTGCGCGCAATAATATTGGTAATGTTATTACCCAACATCCATCTGAGAGTATAGCTCCACTACATTTCCTTATTTCTCAATTTAAAGTAATTGTACATTATGTGTGGATATTTTTTTGGCCTTTCTCTATAAGCGCTGATTACGACTGGAAGCTGGTTACAAGTTTTTTTTCATTAGATTGTTTAGCGCCGCTGGTTATAGTGCTCAACCTAGCAGTTGTTATTTTTCGTCGCCTACAAAAATGCTCTTTTGATGTCATTAGTTTTGGTGCTTTCTGGTTTTTGATAGTGATATTACCACGATCAAGCATTATGCCTTCATCTGAATTGCTTGCTGATTACAAAACGTACCTAGCAAGTATTGGCATCTTCTTTATGCTTTCAGTTGGTCTTGCCTTTCTAGTTAACTATGTGGAATTACTAAAGAAAAATTCAGCCTATGCTTTTGGACAGATTAACTTTTATAGCATGCTACTTATTTTTTCCAGCTTATTAGGCTACGCCACCTATACTCGTAATCAGGTCTGGTCATCCAATGAAGCGTTCTGGTTTAATGTTAGGCAACATGCTCCAAAAAGAGCACGCGCACACAATAATTATGCTGCTGCGCTTGCCCAGCGGGGCGAATTTCAAGCAGCAATCCCGTATTATGAGCAAGCAATTGAACTTGATAGCAATTATCCTGATCCCTATAACAACCTTGCTGTTTGTTATTATGGATTGAACGATTTTGATAAAGCCATTTCTTATGCTCATAAGAGCCTTGCGCTTAATCCTCATCAACCAGAAGTTTATCTCAATATGAGCAATGCATTATTAGAAAAACAAGAATACGCCCAAGCCCTCGAATGCATCGAAAAAGCACTACAACTACGACCTAATTACGGTAAAGCATATGTAAACAAAGGAAGATTGCTTCGAGAAAATCATCGATATCAGGAATCCTATCAAGCATTTAAAACAGCTTGCATGCAAGCGGATCTTGATAATGCATTTGGCTTTAGTATGTTTGGTGATAGTTGCATGATTTTAGAAAAATACGATGAAGCAATAAGCGCTTATAAGCAATCACTAACCTGCAACCCAAAGGAATATCTCACCGCATTTAATCTTGCTAACAGTTACTTTTTGAGTAACCAATTTGAGCCTGCTTTACTGGTATATCAAGAACTTACCAAAGTATCGAAAGATATTAAACTATTACTCAATTTGTCTGATACTTATGCAAAGCTTAAACAGTACAAGGAAGCATTCGCGGTACTCCAAGGATTAGAAGAAGAACATCAAAGTATGCCCGAGGTTATTTTGGCTAAAGCTGGCTGCTTAGAACGGCTCGGCTTACCGGATCAAGCTAAAAAAATTCTTGAAACTTTCCTTGTTAGTAATCCCAAGACCTATTATAAATTCGCTGCTGAACGTGCTCTTAAGAACCTAGGTCGATTACGTGACACCATGAACCACAAATAAGTGACAGGTTAAGCAGTCGCCGTCTTAGTTGCTTGTGCTAGTGATTCAGCGCCATTCTCCTTTTTTAAATCTTGCAAAAGCTTTTCTATCTTGCATAGCTTTTGGGAAGTTATCACGGGCTCTTCCCGCGATAACCCTTCAGCAAAATAATGGCCAGCTAATTTGCCAACACCGATTAACAAGAGGCTTTTGCCTGCTAAATAGAAGCAACTCTTATGCAATGATTGCTTATTTTTTCTTCTTTCTAAATCTCTTTCAAAAAGCTGGTCAATTATCTCATTAAAGTGTTTAGACACATCGATCGTCAAACAGCAACCCAAGATTGAAAAAATTCCTCCGGCTACAATATTGCTCATTTTTTCATTAGAAAATCGAGAAGCTTTACTCTCATCTACTCCTGCCCAAGCATTATGCGTGAGATTTAAAAGTGCTTTGATTTCTTCCTTGCTTAAATGTATATGTGCTAATAATACGCGTAATTGATCAGCATTTTTAGCGGTTATTGCTGTCTCTATTGCCTTTAAATGCTTTTCTCTGGTTTCATGTATGGCGCTCAATCTTGCTATACATAGTAGATTAACAACACATGCAACAAAAACTCTATTTTTATTGGCCATGATATCCCCCTTTTAGGTAACAATTAGATGATGTATACTAAGATTACCTGGATGTTATCAAAATACAACTATTTCGTTTTTTCGCATAGTAAGGCTTATAGTTCAGCCATCAAAGAGCAAATCACTTCTTTACAATAGTTTTCACAAGATTTCCTGCCGCTTGCCATCCGACAATATTTCCTTGCCTACGAGCTTGCGTAAGCGTACCTCCATAGATAATATAACCATGTGGTGAATCTATTCCAGCAAGCTCATTCCAATAATTCAAAGTCTTAAAAAAATCGGAGATTACTGTTAATCCCGACTTAATCTCAATTGGATACAAATTGATACCTTCATCAATAATACAGTCAAGTTCATGCCGTCCATTTTTATCACGCCAAAAATAGAGTGATGGTCTTATACCAAGGTTACAGTATTGCTTATACAAATCAGCAATAATCAAGCACTCAAATAAATGCCCTCGCAATGGATGCATTGGCAAAGTGTTAATGTCGACTATACGCAATAATGAGCAAACAAGCCCTGTATCAAAAAAGTAAAGCTTGGGTGATTTCGTCAAGCGCTTATTAAAATTTTTATAATGAGGCTCCAAGAGAAAGATAATATAGCTTGCTTCAAGAATTGAGAGCCATGACCGAGCTGTATGAAATGAGATACTACATTCACTTGCAAGACCTTCGACATTCAAAAGTTGACCGTTTCGTCCTGCACAAATTTGTATAAATCGTTGAAAATCTTTTAGATCACCCACCTTGTCTAATTGTCTGACATCCCGCTCGATATAAGTTTGTATGTACGAGGGGTAAAACCTACTAGGATCAATATTTTCATCATAAACTCGTGGATACCCTCCCATAAAAATAGCTTTATCAACTAACCGCATGTCATCTTGTTTTGATAGTAGCTTGTTCTTTTTCAGTTCATGAATAGAAAGAGGCATCAAAACCAAAATACCCACTCGTCCGGCTAGCGATTGAGTAATTGCTTTATTGGCAAGAAAATTTTGAGATCCTGTGAGCACAAAGTAACCACGTCTTCTATTCTCATCGACAGCCAACTGAATATAAGAGGTTATATTCGGGACATACTGAAATTCGTCTATAATAATACCATGCTTATTTTCATATAATTTCAAAAATCCCTCTGGATCCTGCTGAGCATGTGTTCGAGTAGGCTCATGCTCAAAACTAATATACGTATGCTTGGCAAAAGTCTCTCTTGCCAATGTAGTTTTACCCGATTGCCTGGGGCCCAAAAGAGCTATGACAGGGAATTTCGCATAAGCTTTAAGTTCTTTCTTTAAATCCCTTGAGAACATTTTTTACCACTTTCCTGTGATAATGTGTGCTAATCCGTTTCATATTTTAAGATTAGCACACTCCTCCAGGTTAAAGCAAGAA
Organism: uncultured bacterium; assembly: GCA_963706585.1. Classification (GTDB taxonomy): domain Bacteria; phylum Babelota; class Babeliae; order Babelales; family Babelaceae; genus MFD02248-292. The sequence continues at coordinate 401,981 of OY970169.1, read as the reverse complement.
AATTTTTAATTAAAAATCAACTATACAAGCAATTAAGCATAAAGTCGCTTGCAATTTCGCTTATTTTGTTAGCTTTCAGTTTTTAAAAACAAATCTGCTGTATCCTGCCTTTCAAGAAGTGAGAGGACGTAAGAAACTTCTGGATAAGCCGGAAATTCTTCAAGCTTTTTTTTGAGCGCATCTTGGATAAGCTTCTTTATATACTCTGCTTTTTTGAACGCGCTCAACCAATCAGGCCCAAAAGTGCTTTCATACATAGTAATTAATCCAATTGCCCCTGCTCCAGTTAGTCCGAGTAATCTGCCTACGAACCAGTCGAAACTTTTTTTGCTTGTTGCTTTATGATAAAGCTCACAAGCTATTGTACAGGCCGCTGCCGACCAAAAACAACCAGAAAAAATCTGTTGTAACTTATATCGGAATTTATTTTTGAAGCAGAGCTCCGCAGGCATACCCAAATGAAAGTTTAAGCAAGATGCGTGAAGCTTTCTTTCTGTGGTTGCAACCATATATTGGGCATGGTTAAATAAACATATAAGCTCATCTTTAGAAAAGACAGCCTGACCCAGTATTCTCTCAACATTTAAATGATTTAGATTTCCTATTGCATCTATTAGCTTGGGAAATGCATACGGCTCTTGTCCACTTATTGCCAAAAATACAAAAGTACTTATAAGCAGATACATTTTTCTATTCATGTTGTTTCCTATCAAAATTGTTTAGACTATCATACTTATGTTAATGATTTTGTTGGCGACAACAACTGCCCACCTTTTAAGCCTTGAGACAAAATTTAAGCACAAAACTTAAGAATTTACCTGGCAATTTGACCATTGCTTAATTACAAAGTAAAATAATAGTAAATATTAGTAATTCAATCATTGTATCGGCACAAATAATTATAAGCATTCTGGGATTATGGATAAAAAGTACGAACATCAGCAAGCAGAGGCCCGGGCTCAAGAGCTTTGGCAACGGGAAAAGGTCTATTCAGCGGAGCAGAACTCTGGTCCACTGTACAGTATCGACACCCCGCCGCCTACAGTCTCTGGCTCTCTGCATATAGGACATCTATTTTCTTATACCCAAACCGATATTATAGCGCGTTATAAGCGCATGAGCGGTTTTAGCGTATTTTATCCTTTTGGTTTTGATGATAATGGGCTACCCACTGAGCGTTTTGTTGAAAAGAAAAACAATCTTAATGCGCATAGCATGACTCGATCTGCTTTTATCGAGTTATGCCTTAAAGAAACTTACGAGGTAGAAAAGCAATTTGAGAAGCTCTGGCAACACATAGGACTCTCAGTAGATTGGTCGCTTTCTTATTCTACTATTGATGAGCGCTCAAGAAAAATATCTCAAGAATCGTTTATAGAACTCTACCGAAAAGGATATGTTTACCGTAAAGATGAACCTGCACTTTACTGCACTACGTGCCGAACAACAGTAGCTCAAGCAGAACTTGATGATGCTCAAAAAGCAGCTCAATTTATTGATATTATCTTCAAAACAGCTGATAACCAGTCCCTGATCATCGCCACAACACGCCCAGAGCTATTACCATCGGTAAATGCTCTTTTTTATCATCCCGATGATAGTCGCTATAAGCATCTAAAAGGGCGTACAGCTATTGTGCCAATCTTTAATCAGACTATTCCTATTCTAGAAGATAGTGCAGTTGATCCTGCTAAAGGAACAGGGCTTGTTATGGCAAGTACTTTTGGTGATAAAACCGATATTGCCTGGTTTAAAAAATATAATCTGCCCTATCGTCCTTCTATTGGCCTGGATGGCAAATGGAATGCTCAGACTGGACCTCTTGCCGGATTGCGTGTACATGCTGCTCGCGAAGCAGTTATAGCGCTCCTGCAAGAGAAGGATATTATCGTCAAGCAAGTAGCAATCACCCATACGGTAAATATCCATGAGCGATGTAAAAAAGAAATAGAATATTTGGTATTACCACAATGGTTTTTACGTTTGTTACCCTTTAAGCAGCAATTTCTAACACTTGCTGATACCATTAACTGGTATCCATCGTTTATGAAAGCACGCTATAGAAATTGGGTTGAAAATCTTAATTGGGATTGGTGCCTATCAAGGCAACGCTTTTATGGCATCCCTTTTCCTGCTTGGCATTGTTCAAATTGTGGTACTATAGTTCTTGCCAATACTGAAGATTTACCTATTGACCCTCAGGAAACAACGCACAAGAGGATCTGTTCAGCTTGTGGCAATAGCCAGCTATTGCCCGATACCGACGTTATGGACACATGGAACACGTCATCGTTAACCCCTTACATCTGTTTGAGTATGCGTAAAAAGAATAGTAATGTCTTTGCAGAAGGTGTTCAAGATGACTTTATTCCCATGAGCATGCGTCCGCAAGCCCATGACATTATTCGTACTTGGGCTTTCTATACCATTGTCAAAACCTGGATGCACCAAAAGTCTATACCTTGGAAAAATATTGTTATTTCGGGTCATGTGCTGAGTACGGAGAAAGAGAAAATTTCAAAATCACAAGGAAACAGCCCTTTAGCTCCAGAAACTCTTTTAAGCGTTTACCCAGCCGATGCTTTGCGCTATTGGACTGCCTCTGGCACCCTGGGCCACGACATAGCATTCTCAGAAAATCAAGTTAAAATAGGCCAAAAGCTCTTGATTAAGCTATGGAACGCTTTTAGGTTTGCTTACCCATCTCTTGAGCACTATAAACCAAAAGATACGATTCCTGCTGATTTAGGCGCACTTAATGAATGGCTTCTTCATAAGATAACGGTTTGCTACAGAACTTATACAAAATATTTCGAGGTTAACGAGTTTAGCCTCGCCTTGGCTGCTATAGAAGATTTCTTTTGGCACGATTTTTGTGATAACTACCTTGAGCTCATTAAAGATCAGCTGATTAATGAGAGTCAATATTCACATCGCCAATTAGAAGCGACTCTATGGACACTCTGGCATACGGGCTTGCGCATTCTACAACTTTACGCACCTTTTGTACCTCATATTACTGAAACGATTTATGGGCTTATCTATCAAAACCATCTTCAGGTTAATTCAATTCATAGAATACGTTTAAGCGATATTCAAAAATCATACACCTTTGAAATCAGTACTCACGTTATCGAACAAGTACTAGCTATTGTTGATCAAGTGCGAAAGCTAAAAAGTGAACAGCAGCTTTCACTAAAAACAGTGCTCAGCAAACTTACTATTTGTAGCTCTGATGTCAGTATAAACGGAATATTACAGGGGCAAGAATCATTGATTAAGGGGATAACCAAAGCTGAAGCTATCGACTTTTGTACAACGAGCAGTCAGGTGCCATCACTTGAAGAACGAGAAAATAATTGGTTCGCCGTTGTTATAGCGCACAAATTGAATGAGACGCAAACAACCCCCGCCGATTCAGCAGGCACTCCTAGGCACTCAGGGTAAGCCAGCTATGGTTACTATCAAAAATACCCAAAGAAAAATACCACTTAATATCCAAGGCATTGAGCAAGAGGTACAACAATTGCTTAATCTTCTACGCTACAGTGATTTTGACATTGGCATTTGGTTTACCTCAAATAGTACAATGCGCTTATATAATAAGCAGTACAGAAATAAAGATGCATCAACTGATATACTCTCATTTGCTTATCACCCAGAGCTCAAAGCAGGTGATCGGATTATCGCAAGAGAACCTGATGACAAAAATGTAGGAGATCTGATTATAGCTCCTTCTTATGTTCAAAAAGAGAGTATTGCTCTTGGCCTTCCCTTTGAACAATGGTTGCGAATTATTCTTGTTCACGGATTTTGTCATCTGCTTGGCTACGATCATATCAATGATAGTGACTACCGACTCATGAGCGCTAAAGAAGCTTATTTGCTAAAAAAGCTTCATGATCTAAAAAAAAGGCCCTAGTACCTTGAAGTACTAGGGCGCGAGTATTTTCGTGCTATTAAGACTGATGTGCTAATAGCTTCTTAATTGCTTGAGAGATAGTGTCATTTTCCTGAAAAGCCGCAACAATTTTTTGAAGCTTAGCGGATGCTTCTTTCAGTTCAGAAAGTCTTGAATTGTCCTTAAGAAGAATAAGTCGTACAACACGTTCGACCAATCGTAGATATTGATTTGCCACTTTAAGCAGATCATCTTTTTCTATATAATACTTTGATCCAAAGTATTGCTTTTCAACTCGTATGAAATGATTAAGTACTTCTGGTGCTAAGAATGTTTGCATAAGCTTTTTAAGCTCATCTTTATGAGTTGCGTAAACAGCCTGATGATGCAACGATGCTGTGTTACGTACGTAGCTATCTTCCATATGAAGGTTAATTATAGTTCTGATAGCCCCATCACGAGAAACTTTATCATCAGCCTTCTTCATGACGCCTTGAATTACAATATCAAAACCATCTTCTTCACCAGTTTGTTTAACAATAAGTTGCTTAGCAATAGCTTCCTCGATCTGGGCCATTATTGCACCAACAATCATTAATCGAAGACTGAGGTCGGCATTACCTCTTCTTCCAAGCAAAGCTTCTCTTATTTCTTTAACACAAGAATCATATAAATAGCATTCATGGTAGTCAGGCATATCAGTTCTAGCTACATAAAGCAGGTTATCGCTTAATACGTTTAAGTATTTTCTTAAAGGCTCAGCCCCTTCACGAGCTTTTTTTTCAGCAGCAAGAGTCCGCCCTTTATCTCTCTTTTCCTTTTCTTGAGCTAGCTCACCCATTCTTGCCTCTAAAGCTTTATGCCTAGCTTCGGCTGCAATGATTTGAGCTTGCATTTGACGGCTATTGCTAGAAGACTTTTGCTGTGCTCCTCTGCGTCTTAATTGCAATGTGCCCTCATCTTCTTGCTCGCTTAAGGCCTTTACAGCTTCAAGCTCGCTTTCTTCAACCGCTAGAGCAAATTGCTCTTCCTCGGAAAGGTTTTGCACGGCCGGTTCTGGATTGCCAGCATCACCCTTTTCCAATTGTGCTTGTAATTCACGAGCAAATGCTTCATCATTGGCTAGTTGAGTTTTGCCTTGCTTAGCCTGGTATGTTTCTAAGCTTGCTTTTACTGCTTGGGCCAATTGTTGATCTACCTCATCTAAGGTCTTACCCTCAGCTGCAAAATCATACAATTCTTCGCCGTCTATACACAAGCGAGCTGTGCCAGAAGCATGTTGATTCATTTGATCGCTAGCCTTACTTTCTTCTAAAGCTATTAACAATTGTTCTTCTTCAGTTAATTCCATAGCCTGATTTTTGAAAGCTGATGAAAGTAAAAGAACAAGAACTAGTGATAGTAATTTCTTTCTTTCCATAAGTAAAACTCCGTTAATTAGTTACTGTTTCTAAAAAATTATCATATAATTGCTCAAGTAATACTCCTTGAGGTATATCGGTTACTAAAGCCGTAAATGATGCTTTAAGCTGAGCAAGATCACGAGCCTTTTGTTCTTTGTTCTGGTTTGAATAAAGTATAAGACAGAGATGCTCAACCATTTGAGTATAGGCGTTAAGAGTTGCCAAAGTATCAGCTGAGATATAATAACCATGACCAAGCCATTTGCGGTTGACTTGCAACCATGTACTAAGAATATCATCGGCCAACAAGCCTCGCACAAATGATTTAATTTCTTTTCTCAAGGCCCCCTGTGACACCATAAAATTATCTTTAATAGCTACTCTATTACGTACGTAGTGAGTTTCGATAAAATGGCCATCTTGTATGTCAGAACAAATAACATCCGGCCCTATATATGCTAAAGCTCCTACTTGTTTTGCTATTGATTTATTAATTTGCTTATTGATAGCATTCATCGAGGTTAATCGAATACTTAGGTTTTCGTTTGGGCCATCCGCTTCTAAGATACTTTGAATTTGCTCAACAATAGCATCAAATGTTTGAGCATTACCAATAGGCTCATCGTCGCGTATGACATAGCAAGTATTTGGATGAATTAGAATCGGCTTACGAGTGTTACTTCTAGGTATGGTTGCAGTTTCGACAGCCTTTTCATCCTCAGTGATTGCCCTGACTGGTATTGAAGCATTTGATTCTGTTTGTTCAGTTTTATTTTTTGGCCTGCGTCTGCGTATAAGTGGTTGCTCTTCATCAAACGCTTCCGGTAATAAACTTGCAGCAATCGCTTGTTGCATGGCTTGGTCTTCTTCAATTGCTTGTAGTTCTTGTACTTGAAGATCTAAAATACTATCTGTCCAAGCTTGCATAAATTCTTGATCCTGCAATTCCATCGGCGTTGGCGACAGATAATAAGGATTTTCAATTACTGCATGCTCTAATAAAGGATACAACGAATCCATGGACTGCATTGAACCGCTTAGCAGAGTACATACAATTGCTATAGCATTCTTTTTCATATCTCTAACCTCTATAATTATTTAGCGCAATAATGTTTTTATATTAAAAAATTTTGTATCTAATTGCATATCTTAGTCTACACTATATTTTATAGTATTGCCACAGCCCCCTTTATCGAGGGCCTTAAAGAATAATGGTACTCTTTTTAGTATTGCAAGTTTGATCTACAAGTCAAATGGTTGGAATTTTAGACTGCTGCTTAGGTTATTGCTTTGCAAATGAAACTCCCACCCTCATAAATTGCTCATGAATAAAGCGCAACCTATCGATAATGCGATTAAGATCGGCTAGAGCAAGAGGATCATGTGGTGATTCATGAATCTTTCTTAAAAGGTCTCGCAATTCTTGCAAGAGCACAGACTGGGGTTGAAATTCGCGAAGTATTGTTACTTTTAATTCATTTTCTTGCAATTGTAATTTCTGTTTTTCTTCTTGCAATGCATGAGCTCTTTCCAATTCCTTTGTATGGGCTTCGCTTTGGCGTAAGCGTTCCCGCTCCATAATAGTGTTCTCTTGTTGTACTGCAACTAACTGACGTTGTATAGCCAATGCCTCTTGAGCCTGTAATGACTCTTGATGGGCTTCTTTTTGCCGCTGGAACTCATTACTTTGGGTGACTTTTTTGGTAAAGCTCAGCATTCTATCTAACAGTGTTTTTGCTGATTTTGCCAATCCATCATAGCTAGCAAAATTTTTGAGTTCCTCAAGTGCTTTACGCAATTGGCCTATGTCTTCTAACAGAGAATCCGCGCAGCGAAGATAGGGATACGTAACTGAACTGTGAGGAAATGTTTCTATAACAAATTCATGTATTGATTCATATTGATCAATACTGCCATATTTTTTCAATAGCTGCTTATGCCAATAATTAAGTGCAAAATAGGTACGATGAGTATCAAAAATAGCTAATAATTGTTTTAGCTGATCGGCCAATTGGCTATAGAGAGGCTTAAGCTCATCAGCTGATAAGCACAATGAACTACCTTTTTGCCACTGAGTACTTTGAGTAGTAATGAAATGAAGTTCTTTAGTAACGTTTTCTAAAATACATGCCAGACAGCCCATAAAATCGTCTTTTTGTCCACACACAACCAATAACTCATTACTGATCTGAGCAAGTTGTGGCTCAAGCAGTTGGTCAGGATGCTGGCCAATATCGATCATATCTAAGACCATACCATAAGACTCCTTAATCTCCTGTATGCGCTTGTAAGCTAAGCCAATACATTGGCGATCAGAGTAGGAGTGCTTAAGAAAATAATGCTGTTCCAGAGTTAAAGAGCTCTCTAGCACTATCAACTTAGCAAGGAATTTTTGAATACGATCTATAAGCTCCTGCTGTTTTATTGCCTCAGAGCTTCCTGCAATACAATGCAAATCGGCTTTCAAATTTTTAATAACTGCCGAGAGTGAAGTAAGATAATCGTGAATATAGGTAGTTTTTAACGATTCAGCTAACTTATCAAGTGTTGCAGTAGTCATCACCCCATTTGCTTGGGCAATAATAGTAAGTTGCTCAGCATAATTCTCTTTTAAGGAACTGTAGGCCTCTTCAACTCGTACTTTACAATCAGCCACTTTCTTCTGCTTGTAATAGCCATATAAACAGGCACCTCCTACCGTTATAAGACCAATACTGGAAGCTAATGCTATTTTTGAATTTCGAGAAAAAGCAACAAGATCCGTTATGTTGTACAATACCAGAGAAACTAACATTACAATCTGTATTCGCCGATTACTTACCATGGAACTCCTTTTTCTCTTATTTTGCCAGCAATGCTTTAATTTGTTGTGACCGGTTGGTTGAACGCCCTAACCAGTCAAGTTGTAAGTCGATAATGTCATCTTCAGATAATTTCCAACAATTTCCAGCATCGCGCATTCGCTTGGTGATTTCGTAAAGACATAAAGCAACGCTGACCGAAATATTGAAACTTTCAGTAAACCCGACCATCGGAATTTTAACAAAAAGATCAGCATTATTGGAAGCATATGAGCTTAATCCTGATTCTTCCGTTCCAAATAGTATTGCGAGTTTTTTATCAATTGGCAAGGTACCTATCATATAACCATGTTCATGTGGCGTTGCAGCAACCAAGGTATATCCTTGGCTTTTCAATTGCGAAAAACATTTTTCAGTATTATTGCCTGTAGCATCATTATAGCGATACACGTCTAGCCATTTATTTGCCCCTTTAGAAATAGCTTCATTTATTGAGTAAAAATGTCTTTGCTCAATAATATGAACGTCCTGAATACCAAAGCAATCACATGAACGTAATGAGGCGCTTATGTTGTGACTTTGATAAATATCTTCTAAAATAACGGTTATGCTACGAGTCCGGTTATGTGCCACTTGTTCAATCTTTTTAGCTCTTGAAGATGACATATAACTAGCAAATTGCTGGAAAAGTTCTTTTTTTTGGTCAAGTGTCATGGAGATTTCGTAGGAATGACTCCATAGGGATGTTCCCTATGGAGTCTTATAGAATATATTATGCTTTTTTATCGGCTTTGATGCGCCTGAGCATGGCTTCAACTGCAAGGGCTTTATCATATTTAGCTTTTGCATCATGATGAGTAATAACTTTGACGATTTGATCAATACCAACATAGCTAGCAATTGCACCCAGACATACGCCAAGCTTGCCCATTACTCCCATAATGGTACTAGTAGCACCTAAAATCTTACTATCTTCGGAATTAGGGTTTATCTTGGATAAGATCTGAGCGTCAAAAGCACCCTTGCCAGCGATTAATAAAAGTCCACTTATAGACGTACCAAATCCCAATAGCATAGTAGGAATGCCAACTGCTAAACGTCCTGCAGAGCCAAGTCCTTGTTGATTAATATTAAACAAAGCGCTATCTGTCTCTTCACGTGCCATTTTAAGATACCGAATTTTATCTTCCTTAGTAAGTGTTAAGCCCTCACTAAGAGCGTTGCGGAACTTTTTTGTATCACTCTTTTTTACCGATTCTTCAATAACCTCACTCCAAGCGTTAAGCGCATTAGATGCCACTAACAGGGAAGCTAGGACTAGTACTTTTTTCATAATTTTTCCTTTCATTTATTTCAATTTAATTGAATTCATGTGCTTAACCAAAGCTTGAACAGCATGAGCTTTATTCAGCTTTTGAGTACGATCATATTTAGTAAAACCTTTACTTAATTCGCTGCCAGCAACATATGCTAGAAGTGGTAATGATAAAACCGATGGAATGCCACATATTAAGCACACTGCTTTGTCGTCTTCATCATAATCATCATAATAATTGAGCCAATAGCATAATAACGCTGTACCACCTAATGCAACACTAGTTAAAGTCGCTGCAACGCCTCCTAATGCAATTCTAGCTTTATCACTACGGCTAAAGCGAGGACGTAATTCCATTTCTGCTTGCTCGATTTTTTCTTGGCTTAATTTCAAATATCGCTCTTTGTCAGCGGCGTCGATTTTCACTGCAGGTTGACAATACCAAAGCAGCGGCTGCGTATCGAAAGCATTAATGGCATTTTCAACTTTGTCCGGATACGAGCAAAGTGAATTTATTACCAGCAAGCTTACAAAAAAAACTTTTTTTATTTTCATGGTAACCCTAAATTATAAAAATATGTTATAGCCTATTCAACCGGCTTGATTTCATGAATCAGATTTTCAACAGCCAAAGCATTATCAACATTCTTTACTCGATCGGCTTTTGTTAGCCCATCTTTCATCTGATGATAGCCATAGTAACCGAAAACAATACTCACTAATACAGCAGCAAGCGACACAGTAGCTATTGGAGGATTGTCGGTGACCGCCAAGTATGCGCAAGCTATCGAAAGACCTATTGCTCCTTGAGCTATAGAGAGCGAAGGTATACTTACTCCCATGCGCAGAATGTCTTTGATTGAAAATCGCTTGGCATCCAAGTGCTGTTCAGCAACTTCTCTTCTCTCTTGAGCATCATGCAAGTACCCTGCTCTTTCTTGAGCAGTTATACCACTTTTAGCGGCGAGCAACGAACGGAGTAAGGTAGGATCTGATTGAGCTATTACAAAATCAACCATCCCTGTTTTTGGTTCCCCAGCAAGACCGCTGGTTACAAACATTAATAGAAATGCAACTCTTTTCATAATAATCCTCTAGTTATTTCAGCCACGATGGGAATTTTTTCGTCCTGTAAGTAATCTAAATATTTCAGTAATTTTGTCAAAGACCTAGTGCTACTCATTTCAAAACTGAGCCGATTCTATTTCTTTGACATTAGCTTCAGGGGTTGATTGCCAAAAGTACCTTGAAAAGTAATTTCTTCTACAGTCTTACGATTTGAGGGAAACTCTCTTTCTTGCAGCGTGTCAGGCAACAATGACTTATCGCCATGGCGGCCTATTGCATACATGGCTTCAACGGTATAATCATGTGGGACAGCCAATTGAATGCGAGCTTTATCGTAGTCAAAACCTTCCATGCCGTGGACCACAAGATTCATACTATAGCCTTGCAATGCTAAGTTTTGGGTTGCAGCTCCCGTATCAAGCACATGAGTGCGTGATGGCTTATTGTTAAACTCAAAATTTTTATGGGAGGTGGCAACAATTAAAGCAGCAGCATTTTTTGCCCACACTTGATTCCCTGGAACAAGCAAATTAAACAGGGTGTCCCACTCTGGTGTATTTTTCAATCCATATATAAAGCGCCATGGTTGATTATTATAGGATGATGGTGCCCAACGTGCTGCTTCAAAAAGTGACATGAGCTCATCGTGGCTTATTTCTTCACCTGACATTGCTCGTGGCGACCACCTATCTACGATTAATTCAAGCACATTATATTCCGGCTTTCTCAAGCTCATAGCTAATCCTCATTTTGTCTAATCTTACGCTCATCCCTGCGCGCTTAAAAACTTCCATAGCTAAGGGCTAATGGCATGACGGCATGTAGATTATGGTTCAATCCTTCAACTTTGCTTTCCCCCGCCATGAGCTATTGTGAAAGATTTTTGATTATTTTATCTCAAGTCTAGCTTGCCCATCTCAAAATTACCAGGTTTTACACGCATTGAGGACCAAAGATTGTTTTCACCATGCATTATTTGCTAATTTTATAGCATGGTTGTTCATCAACGTGCTAAAGAATTTTTGGGGGGATGGTTATCATGTCGAAGCATTTTTGGTATCATTGTATATTTTTTTCTCTTTCACTGATGCTCCTACCTAATCAGCTTTACGCTCGCGATTTTTTTAACATATTTAAGCAGCATGTACCTGATGTAGATCCAAAAATAGCTGCACAAGTCGAAGCTGCTACGCAAAACTATTCAATGCCAAGTTTACCTGAAGATTTTCAGGGGTCTTTTACTATCAATTTACAAATAAACGACAACACGCAGAACACTTCAGTTGAAGGGATGATGCCATCAGCTTTTGAAGATTATAAAAAATGGTTTACTTCTGGAAAAGAAAAAGTTAAATATGGTTTTTCATCATTGCTTAGTTATATAGCCAATAATAAAAAAGCATCTTGCTTTTATTTTCTTGGTGGCAGTTATGTGGCATTACATAGCTATCTTCTTTACCTTAAATACCAGCTGAACAAGGAAAGCTGTTGGTCTTTGTGGGAAAAAGGAAAGAGCGTTGAGGATCTCTACCAAATACCTCAACATATTTTAGCTCAGCAGCTGCTCAGTTATGTTCAACAAACATATACTACTACTGACGATCCAACTGATTTTGTGAGCCCTTTCACAAAATTCATGAAAGATACAGAACAAGAACGAAAGTATCTTCAAAGATATAAAACTATTGCAAAAGCAATCGACCATTTCTATATAAGAAGAATCTTTTTCCTCGATAAAACCCTGGTCAAGAAGATTCCCGGTCGGCTTAATCGACTTGCCTACATTCGCAGCACTTTTTTATCATGGCTTGCAGATGTTAAGGTCAACCAAGCACAAGAAAGTTCGGGCCCTCTTTTAGCACTAAAAAGAAAGTGAGCTCAAAAGGGGCCTCGCCCCTTTTGAATCCCCGGGGCTAATCCCAGGTACAATTTTTTGTATCCGCTCATATGGATTCGACTCCGCTTCGCTCCGCTCACCAGGAGCGGTTTTGAAGTACTTTTTCTTAGTCTAGAGTTCCTGGTTTTTGGCAAGAAAACAATCTGCGAGCAGGAAAAACATTCCGAGGGATTGTTAAGGGACGAGGTCCCTTAACCCCTAATTCCTTCCCTAAAAACAGCCACCAAATGGTAAATAAGCCAGAGCATACTTTAAATCGTCATCGGCAAAACGTAGGCCGCCGCCGAAGAAGGCGGTCTTATTGCGTATGCTTGCAAAGTCATCGGCGCCAAAAGTAAAGTAGAGATTAGGGGTAACAAAGAGGCGATTAAGCCATTTAAAGTGTGGTCGAGTGTCATTGAAGAGCCTATTGCGACCTCTGAAATCGTAGGCTTCAAAGGTTGAAACCCACTTTAAGCTGTCGTTAGCAAAGGGGATGAAATAATCGACAGCGCAACCAAAAGAACCTTCGAATATGCCTACGCGTAGGGCAACATTATTGAATATTTTACCAATTTGCAGATTAGGCTGGAATGAATCACGGTATTCTTTTGTAACTTCTTTCCGGGCAACTAAATCAAAAAGCTGACCTTCTTTACGAAGCTCAGTAGGTAAGATCTCATTCTGTTTTTCATCGAAATAGCGATATTGATTAGCTTTACGCCAAATGTAACCTTTTTGGGAGAAAGATAGACCAAGCAGATAAAAATAATCGGGTGCAGGATGAATGCGCACATTAGCAAATCCTTTGGTATCCCTGAAACTGAAACGCTCTTCGGCTAGATTTTGCATCGATTCACTATGGCTATCCACGAGTATTGCAACTCGGTCAACTTTATCAAAAGCGGTGCGCAAGCCTCGCAAGGCAGCGGTAACGTCGGTATAAGCAGTTTCTTCGTTGATTACTTTACCAATGAGACCTTGTCCACCATTAATCTTTTGTGCTATAGCATTAATAGATTGTAAACTGCTGTATGCTTCTTTCGTAACAGATTGCAATGAGTCTGCTGAAAGCTCGATAGCATGAGCAACCCTTGATGTAGTATCGGCTAGCTGGGGCAAGAAATCGGTTCCTAAAGCTGAAAATGAAGGTAGCCGGTCTTTAACTTCTGCTAATATAGTTTTCATGTCAACTAATACGCTTGTAATGTGTTCTTCATTGCGAACAAGCAAATTTTGTAACATTTCTGCTGTCGCAACAACATGTTGGGCGGCTTGCCCAAAGCTTCGTAAAGAATGGAGCATATCATCAGAAGAAAAATCATTATCTACCTGCTTGAGGGTAGTGCCGATTGGCAAAGCAGGCAATAGTGGATCTCCTGGAACAATTTCTACATATTTATTGCCTAACATCCCTTCTTGGCGAACAAGCGCTTGAGCGTTTTGGTACAAGGTATATTGCTTAAGAAGTTGGAGCGTTAGACAAACTATGCTGCCATCGTTAATTAATTCTATGGTATCGATCCAGCCAACTTTTACTCCTGCAATTCTTACTTCAGATTTTTGACACAAGCCAGAAATATCCTTAAAGCAGGCTTTATAGGGAGTGTAGTTATTTGTATCAAGCCTAAATATTCCTATCTGTAAGGTCATATAAAAAAATGCACCTAGAGCAGCGATAATAAAAAGGCCAACAATTGTCTCGGTCTTAATATGCAACGTGATCCCTTGTGTTGATCAAAGCCAATAAAGCTTTTTTAGCTTAAAAGTCATACTTTTTGGAGATAAGCCTTGTGGCGTTGTAGTCTTTTCTAGTATACCACAGACTTTTTGGGTTACATCGCCTACTTGTCCATAGGATATCACAGAAAAGGCGTTTGCTTCAAATTGAGATGAAAATTTTTGACCAATAACAATATTGATCTCTGGTGAACTCTTTCCGTAAACGGGGGCTAATATTTTATTCCAAGCAGCAGGATTCCAAATCATTACTGGCTGTAAAAATTTCACTTGGTCTTTCATGGCGGTTGGTTTTTCTCCCCCACTAGTACCTGGGGCATTAAAGCCGAGCAAGAAACATACTGAGTTGGATAATAGCCACGGGTTGAGCTTGCCTGATGGAGCATCAACGGTAAAAAGGTCCATAAGATAGAGTGCTTTGGCAGGGGCTTTATCGGCTTGTGCTGGGCTTATGAAAATAGTATTGCCTAATTTCTTCATGCTCTCTTGGCTGAGAAGTTCAGTCGGATCAATCAGAGGCCGCCCGAGTGTTTTTGTGGTTGCATTAATAACTTCTTGAATGTTGACCGGCCAAAGCTTTTGCACCAGCTCAGATACAACTTGACCAAGAGATTTTTTTGGCGCTGCTGGCTTGCCAGGCTGTTTTTCAGGTGCACCATTTGGCGTTGGCGTTCGTCGTTCTGCAGCAGCTTTAGGCTTTTGCGCTTGCGGAGCTTCTTGAGTTGTCAAAGCATTAAGAGGTATCTTACCCTGTTCACATGAAATATAGAGCTCAAGATTGCCGTCTATGCCTTCTTGCTCAGCCTTAAGCGTAAAACGTTGCCATTTATTAATCACCACAAGCAACTTCAATAACCATTCTTGTTGCGGAGTTAGTTTCTTTTGCGAACCGCCTGAGTTCTGTTGTGAGATTTTCGCGGCAGATTGATCATTGGCTTTGCTTCCATTTTTTGATGGTTCTTCTTTTTTTTCTGCAGGTATGATCAGGGCAATTTGCGCAAGAGCTACTTGAATACCACCTAAAGCGAGCAACCTTGCATGCTGTCGTTGCCGTTCAAAACGCATGGTATCTTGAAAAAGAAAGGTGCGATGCATAATGGTCGTGAGTATTGCTATAGCTAACGAGATAATCATAAGCGTTACTACGAGCACGTAGCCTGGTTTATGTTCCATGCTAACCTCCTTTTAGCTTAGCAGGTGTTATTCCTGACACAACTTTCAAAGGAGGACTTCCATTGGCGGCTGATTCTGCTTTTTGGTACGCTAGATTTTTGGCTGTGGCTGGGCTTGGTTTGGCAGGCAGTTTATATTCGGGGTATTGCGCAAGAGCAAATAGAGCAGTAAATTGCTGACTATGAGTTCCTTGAGCATTGGCTAATATTCCCTTAATTTCGACAAAAGCTGGTATCGATGTTTTATATTTTTCTAGAACTTCTTGTGCATTAAACTCATCAAGCGTAATAAGCTTGCCAGGCCCAGATGGCTGTTTTTCATCAGCAGCGGGTGGCTCATAAACACGTGTTATTACCTGCAGTTCCTTTATCTGCCAAGCCAGTTCATATTTCTGAGAGGGCTTTGCTTGTATATCAAGATTTTCACTTTGGCCATACCATAACACAAAAAGGTCCGGCTGGTCTTTATCTGGTTCTATACTATAAAAGACACGCTTTACATAAGGTGCTGGCAAGATTGAGCCAGTGCTATCAACTGATTTAAAACCTCCGGTGGTAATAAATGAGAGAGCTAATGACTTGTTTCGTCCAGAACTATTAAAAGCTGAGAAAGTCTTTTTACCTTCTGGCTTGTCTGTTTGCTTTTCATTTTTTGATTCCTGAGCCATGGGTGGTACAACCATGCCAAGTAGATCCCGTTCAAGTTGATTATACATAGGAACCAACGGCATATCAACGTCAATAACCCGATTCATTATTCCTACGGCCTTATAGGTTTGCATGAGCACCTGGTATAAGCTTACTATGAGCATGGACCCTATTAGAAGAGCAACGATAATTTCTATGAGGCTAAATCCTGGAAGTAGGTTTTTTGTACTCTTCATGCTGGTGCTACTGGCGGTAAATTAAAGCGAAAGGTTATTAACTCAGCTGTTCTGGGTGCTAAATAGCCAGGCCATTCAGCATGGACCTGCTCAAGCATTAAGTTGGGTAGTGCTGCTAATGATCCTGTTGCAAGTTTTTTAACTTCATAAGTAAGTTGCGTATCCGTTGGCTCATCTTTTACGACAATAGGAACCGGTGACTCATACCATGTATTCTCTTGAGCTCGTGCAAACATATTTTTTATAGTAGGCAATCGCTCAAAAAAGCCGTGAGATTGCATAGTTCCAATCATAAGCTGACTTTGAAATCTGAAAATTGTTCCTATAGATAATCCCATAATTAAAAGGGCAATTATAACTTCGATAAGACTAAATCCATCAACAGATTGTTTTTTTTGGCGTTTACGGCCTTTGAAATCTATCATAGAGCTTAAATTGTCGAGTAAAAGGATTTAATACTAAACCATAATCACCAAGTTGAGGCGAGCTTTCTTTGGCTTGTCGATCAATAACGTTCATGATTACTTCTTGACTAAGCCCTTCAGGCGTTATAAAAAACCATGCTTCATCTCTACCAGGCTCAACCTTGCGATTAATATACAGCTCATCTATTTGGATAGTCGAAGGTATTTCCATAGAATTCACCATCTTTTCTGCTGGTTGCATAGGGCGTATCTCAATGCGAGGAGGCCGCGACTTAAAATTAATCAACACTTTATAGGTGGTGTTCTCACTTACCGCTCGCTGAGCAGCATCTAATACAAGGGTATTCAAGCGAACCAAAAAGTTATCCATCACAGTGGCACCCACTCGGTTTAACCGGGGGATGCCAACCGTTATTATAATACCTATAATTAATAGAGCAACAATGAGCTCTATCAACGAAAAACCTTGTTCATTGATCGATAAGCGACGCATAGGCTTATTGAATTTCCCAAATGCTTATGGCTTCACTTTCAGCACCTTCCTCACCTTGTGGTCCATTTGAATAAAGTTCGTAAGGGTGTGCAGAGCCTTTTGGATTAACTTTATAGACAAAGTCATTCCCCCAAGCGTCTTTGAGCTCATCCTCATCATTAACAAATTTGCCTGTCCAACCTTTTACATTTGCTGGTTTGACTAGAAGATCTTCTATTTTGGTTGGCAAAAGGTTTGTGGATGTTTTGTAAAATTCAATAGCTGACCTTAGATTGCTCAGCTTAGCTTGTGTTTTTGTTACTTTAGCTTTTCCAATATATTTAAAGGCACTAAAAGCACCTACCATCATAACGCCAATAATCATTATTGCTACGACTATTTCTATTAAACTAAATCCAACTTTATTCATGGTTTCTCCTTTGTTTACTATCTGCCAGCCATCAGACTAGCAATATCACCCATCTGCTGCACCGGCTTAATTATTGCGATTACAACAAAACCAACAATAAGAGCCATAATGACAAGCATAATAGGACCTAACAGTGATGACAAATTATCTGCATATTCTTTTAAATCAGCTTCATAGTTTTGAGCTACTGCCAATAGCATTGCGTCTAATTGGCCACTTTGCTCACCAGTATTAATCAGATATATAGCCATTGGGGGAAAAATTCCCGTTTGCTTGAGATACTGTGCTATATTCCCTTGCTTGATGATATTCTCATAAGCAACCTTAAGCGTTTGCGCTAAAACCTGATTATCAACAATGTTAACAACTATATGTAATGCCTCTGCTAAATTCACCCCTCCTTCAATAAGCATTCCTAAGGTTCTACTGAATTGTACTACTGTGCTCATGCGAGTAAAATAACCTATAATGGGTAATTTTAGCTTTATTTTATCAAGCATATAACTTCCGCTGGCACTTGAGCGCCACAATAAAAAAAGGCTGGTAATCACTACAATTATGCTTGCCAGCAGAATATAATGATTCAAGATAAAGTTTGACAGGGCAATTAATAAGCGAGTTGCCAATGGCAACGCAATTTTTTGCTTAAGAAATGTTTCTGAAATGGTGGGTACCAGCCCCGTAAGCAGCCCAATAACAACGATGATGATAACGGTCAATTGTATCATCGGATATCGAAGAGCACCCTTAACCTTCTTGGTTATTTCCTGACGACGCAGCAGATAATCATTAAGGCGCTCAAGAATAACTTCGAGTTTCCCGCTTGCTTCGCCTGCACGAACGAGTTGTATATAGATATTATCAAAAATTTTAGGATACTTTTGCAGGCCATCTGCCAAAGATTTTCCTTCTTTAATATTATCACGCAAAATGATAACGACCTGCTGGAGGCTTCCTTCAGTTTGTTCGCTTAACAAATCAAGAGATTGCACAAGAGGAATACCCGCTCGTAAAAGTACTGCGAGCTGTTTGGTAAAAAATATTTTATCTTTTAAACTTACTTTTTTTTGAAATAGTCGTTTATACCAAGGTGCCTGCGCCTGACCCGTAGCCTGCTCTATAGAAGTTGGGTAAAGACCCATACGCGTAAGCTGTTCTCTTACTGCTGGTGCATTGGCTGCATCGAGGTAGCCACTTACCTTTTTTCCCTCTTTTGCCAAGGCTCGATAAAAGTATAAGGCCACTTGCTCTTCCTTTGGTTTTCCCCTGAATTTTTCCCTGCTTGATCAAGTCCCGTATTTCATGCTACCATTTTCTTCTACGTTGTACACTGGTAAAAAAAAGGAGCTTTATGTATCACGTTCGCGTAATAATGAGTATGTTATTTTTTGTGCATACCTTTATTCAATCTAGAGATAACCATACTGGATTTGTTTATGAGAATCAATATTCTACCGATCGGCTAGCCATTTTCTGGAAGCCAGTCAGCTATACAAGATCAAGTATAAAGTGCTTTTTAAAGCACACATACAATAATGGGCTCTATGCTCAAAAGTTCTTGGCACTCAATTTTTCATATCATGTCGCGCCTTTGTTAAGTTTTGCCCAAGAGAGCGAATCACCCCGCACCTATTGTCGATCTATTATTGATCTCTTTGAACAAAAATCTAAATCAACTCCTTATATTAATGCTTTTTCACTCTTAGCATTTTTAGAGCAGTTACCAAGACTGATTATTCCTTATTTTGTAAAAACGGAAGAGCAGGAATTAGCTAAATTGAGCGCTATTGAAAACTCTCTCTACAATTTTATTCTCAAAGATTTTAATAGCTTAAAAGAAGATCCCAAGAATGCTATCGCTACGCTGGCACAAACTATAAAGGATTCTACTAGCCAAGTGAAACGGGAATTTGCTGATAAAGATATTTCTATTAGAGACCTACAAATCTCATGTGCTGATTTTCTGCAAACAACCCTTAGCCGTCTGATATGGAACCCTAAAGATCAGGAAGCAATTTGGGGTTCCATAAAAGCCATAAGCTTAGCCCTTGAAGAATTAGCTAAGCATAACATCATTACCACGGACGCTTTGGACAAGCAATTTTGGACACTTATCTGTCGTTTTACTGATGACTTTTTACCACTGGCAGGAGCCGAACTTAACGAAGAGTGTTATGAAATCATAAACAAAGATTTGGCGCAAGAACAATTGCTGCTGTGGAACCTTGAAGAGCGAGAAGTGTATATCACTCCTAAAGGGGAACATATCAAACGTGCAATAGTTTCAGCGCAAGTTTGCTCACGCGCTTTTCGTGCGGGCCTAATTACTGATGTTATACCTCCTATTAACTAGCAACACGTTCAAAAAGAAAAAGTGGTTTTTGAGCCAGACAACATGTTGGTTTTTTGCTATAGTTACCTAAGGTTTCTTCCATTATTCTACAAACTGGGGCTGGAGGCAAAAATGAAACATGCTGTATTACAAGGGCGACTAGAAGTAATTTGCGGGCCTATGTTTTCAGGTAAGTCTGATGAACTAATAAGGCGCTTAACCAGAGCAGAATTCGGCAAGCTGAGAACGTGCGCTTTTAAGCATAAGCTTGATGATAGAACAAGCCTCGATTACCTTCAGGCACACAATGGCAATAAACTGAAAGCTTTTGCACTCAATAGCCCAGAAGAAATAATGTTATTCGTTACCGATGAAATCGATGTAATTGGTATCGATGAAGTTCAATTTTTCCCTCAAGAAATAATCATGGTGGTCTGCAGTCTGATTGATATGGGAAAGCGCGTTATAGTCGCCGGCTTAGATTTGGATTTTCGTGGCATGCCCTTTGGTCCTCTTCCTAGCTTATTAGCATTGGCTGATAGTGTCATAAAATTAGATGCTGTCTGCGTACAATGTGGCCGTGATGCTCATTTTACTCAGCGCCTAATTAACTGTAATCCCGCTAAATTTAGCGATCCAATCATCATGGTCGGGGCTCAAGAACATTATCAGGCTCGCTGCAGAAACTGTCATACTGTCGCTTTATAGGCATGGCTAAACAACATAAAACATATACGTGCACGAACTGCTCCCATGAAACAATCAAGTGGCTAGGCTGCTGCCCTGAATGCAAAGCTTGGAATAGCATAGAGCTCACGCGCTCAACCCCGCTTTCTGAGGTTAAAAATAATGCATCTGCTCTTGCTATGGTGGATCTAGCAACAGTTTCTATCCGTCCAATTGAACGGATGATATCAACCATCAAAGAATGGGATAGAATTACCGGTGGAGGCATAGTACCTGGCAGCTTTCTCATTCTTACCGGCGACCCCGGCATAGGAAAGTCAACACTGCTTCTACAAATTGGTTATAAGCTCTCAGAGCGCTATTCGGTGTTTTATTTCTCATCGGAAGAGTCTTTGGAGCAAGTTAAATTACGTGCTCAACGTCTTAATTGCATAAGCAGTGGCCTATTATTTTCAGATCAAGCTAATCTTGATGAAATTATAGCCACAGCCCAAGCTCATAAACCGGCCCTTCTTATTCTAGACTCTATCCAAAACTGCTATTCACATGAAGCTCAAGCTATTCCCGGAAGCATTGGCCAGCTTAAAGAAGCGGCATTTAAATTAATGAGATTGGCTAAAGAACATAACATTGCAATTTTAATCAGCGGGCATATAACAAAAGAGGGTATAATTGCCGGCCCTAAAACACTTGAACATATGGTTGATGCAGTCTTCTATCTGCAGGGTGAAGACAAATGGCAAACGCGTATTTTACGCTCAGTTAAAAATCGCTTTGGTACTGTTCATGAACTTGGCTTTTTTCATATGGAGGAGCAAGGCATGCAAGAGATGCCAAACATTAATCAGCAGCTATTAGAAGAAATATCATATTCACCTGGATCAACCCTCGTGAGCTACATTGAAGGTTCTCGGCCACTACTCATTGAACTGCAAGCACTCGTTCTTATGTCTAAGTTTGGCATGCCACAAAGAGTGATTGCTGGCATTGATGCCACCCAAGTAGTTTTGATAGCCGCCATTTTAGAAAAGTATCTACAAATTAAAATTAGCGCCCAAGATCTCTTTTTTAAAGTAAGTGGTGGTTTTAAGATTAAAGGTAGTAATGCTGATTTGGGTGTCGCTCTCGCTCTGCTTTCTAGTTTTTTCCAAAAGCCTTTACCAGAAAAGTCTATAGCGCTTGGCGAGATCAGCTTAACAGGTCAAATTAAGCCGGTGAATCATATTGCCATTCATATAAGTGAAGCAGAAAAATTTGGTATTAAGCGACTTTTCTTGGCAAAAAATCAAAAGGCTGAAAGCTCTTGTTCTATTACTCGCTTTTACAACGTCTATGAATTACTTACTCTTTTCGATTAATGACCGTTATTGATTTTTTCTCTTATAGTCAATATCAGCAGCCCATTTTGAAAAAGTACCTTGAGCTTCATTCAAATTTCTTTTCCGCTTTTTCTTTTTTTCGGCTATCTCATCAACGGTATCATTTCCACTTCGATTGCCATTAGCTGCCAATTTTTTTCTGGCCTCAGTTAAATTTGCTTTTTTTTGTGCCTTTTTTTTGGCAACGTCATCGGAGTCAATCTTTGGGCAAATTCCTCCCATCGAGTCTTCCACTCGTTGACGTTGACGCTCTAGCCTTTGTTGCTCAAGCCTTCTGCCTTCTTCTTCAACCCGTGCTGCATATTCTGCAAATAAGCGTTGATCTTCTGCCCTTTTTTTTCGTTTTCCTCATGCAAACGCTGCTCTTCTTCTAGTTTCTTTTTGTTTCGTTCCTCAATTTTATTCCCTATTACATAGATACCGAAAAATAGAGCGCTTCCTATTGCTGCTAAACCGGGCTTGGATAGGAGTGTTTTTTTTACCTTATCCCAAGAAGATGTATTACCGATGGCAATTGGTGTTATACCTAGGCTGGTAGCTATAAAAATTGATAGGAATATTATTCTTGCTTTGTTCATAAGTCACTCGCTAAAGACAACCATTAAGTTTTTATTGTACTAGTTTATGGATCTTTGGATTCAAAGCAAATGGTTTATGAAACAATTGAAATTGCGACCGCAAATCTCGGGGGTTAATACTCGTTAAGGTAGTGCTTTGTCCAATTACTTTCAATGCTCTGGACATTCAAGCGGACTGCTGAATTCATGCATCAGCCCCCTACATTCTATCCGATAAATCGCAACTTCTTTGACGAATTAAAGCTGAACGAGCGGATAAATTATGATATTTAGTTTCACTATCTTCAGCACGATGACCTGGCGTCAATAGCTCCTCAATCAATTCATCCATTTCTGAAAAAGCTTTTGCTTGTTCCTCACTCGCTCTTAATCGATCAGCAGACTCTCTCTCACGATTCCTTCTTAACCTTAGATCTTCTTCTTTTTGCTTATTTCTTCTCAGGCAAAGGGACTGTTCTAGCTTGTAAACCCCATAAAAGAAAACGCAGCCGATAGCTACTAAAGCGGGCTTGGACAACAATAGCTTTTTTACCTTATCCCAAGAATCTGTAGTCCCGCAAGAAGGTGTACTACCATAGGTAATTGGCGTTACAAATAATCCGCTTGCTATAAGAATTGAAAGGAATGATATTCTTGCTTTGTTCATGACATAACTCGCTAAAGGTAACCATCAAGTTTTATTGTACTAGTTTATGGATCTTTGGATTCTAAGCAAATGGTTTATGCACCAAGCAAAATTACAAGCCCGCGCACATTAATTTTCAGTATCTTGCTGATCAATTGGAGGTGGCTGATTTGGTGCCTGGGCATTAAGCCCCTGCCCATTTCCCAAAGTCTCTGCCCATTGGCGGAACTTATCCCATTCAGGTTGCTGTTGCCTGAGTTCTTCCTGAAACCGGGCATGATTTTCTTCGGATAATTTGTCTTTTCTCTCTTGCTCTTTTTTCCAAGCTATCATTGCACCTACAAGTGCACCAAGGCAAACAATCCCTATATAAGAAAAACAAACCTCACGATCTGGAAGATTATTCTTTAACTTTTTAACCCAAGATGTACTTTCGCAACGTGTCAACGGGGTGACCAATAAGCTGGCTGCTATAAATACTGAAAGGGATTTAGTTTTTACTTTGTTTATCAAAAAACTCATGTTAATTTTTCATCCCACTTTCTATCATGCTTCTCCAGCTCAATACTTCTGCTTTACCGCCAGATTCGGGTTTACTTATTGGAATATGTTACTAGCATGGTCCAAAAATTACTTTTTTGCCTCCGATTGGCTAGCATGCATTATTTTAGCTAAGGTTTTTAGTGTTGGATTTTTGCTTTTTAACGTATGGTAAAGAGTAGAGCGAGATATGTTTGCATTTCGTGCGGCTCTTACGATATTTTTAGCCTCTAAGTGAATACCAATAATCTCTATTACCCCTGCTGGATCATTGTTCATAAGGCACTCCATAATGGCTCTTCCAATAAAATCTTCATTTAAGATCCTTTCATAAGGATCATATGGACGTAATTCTTTTATTGCTTCAGGATTAAGTTTTATTTTTGATATATTTTTTAAGAACATTTTCTGCTCTTGTAATGTCTTGGCTTTGGCCATTCTTATTTCCTCCAAGTAATAAAATTATGTTTAATTCAGCTAGATATGCATAATAAACTATTCTTCCACATAACCACTTTAATTCCCAAATCAGATCATTAAGGCGCTTGTGTGTTCCAAAATAACCAAAAGTAGCTATTTTTAATATACGCTGATCAACTTGAAGCTGAGATTTTTAGATTTTCATCCTTTAGCCAGCTGTCATATTCTGGTGTACGGTCAACTATGTAGTAGCTGTTGTAGAACTTAATCATAAAAATATTGTACTATATATTAAACATTTTTGTCAATAGCAGATTAACTGGAAATCGAATGAAGCTGCATTACTCAATGAGTTAATGCTCTTTTTATTAGTATGTAAATACCACAGTTCTGCAAATTGCGAATCAGATTATCAATCTGCACAAATTATAACCTATTAGCCTATGGTAAGAATTATTACAAACTTTTGATTTAGCAAAATAGACAAAATCGACCTATGAGTACCTTTGAAGTATCTCTTTAGCTTTTGTTGATAGTTTTTCTGTCCATGTCTTGACTGAAACAAAGGTATCAAAATCAGGTTGTAAAATTTGTTCGACACTAAACCACTGTACGTTTTCTGCTTCTCTTTCATTTAATAGCAGTGGCTCAGCATCGTTTGCCAGTGCAAGATAAATGAAATCAATGTGCTCTCGTTGTTCAGGAATAATAGTGTTTAATTGCATGCCATAGGGGCGCATAAGCCCGCCCGACACAGGAGCTCTCTCACCAATGAGTTCTACATTGGCACCAGTTTCCTCAAAGCATTCACGCACTGCAGTAACATCGGGGATCTCATTTGGATCAACTTTACCACCAGGTGGTAGCATTTTTTGCAACTTACGATGATAGAGCATCAGGCATTTGTCTGCGCTATAATTAAAAACATAGACGGTAACACAAAATAATCGAACCATACAATACCTTTTACGTTAATGGTGATGCCATAGATCTTACCAAAAAAAAGTAATACAATATAGGAGAATAGTTAGTAAAACCTAAACTTTATTTCGGATAAGACTCATGAACAACCCACCTGTAATTAAGCCTGCCATTAAGCAACCAATAACCGATTTACAAGACGAACTGATCTTAGTGGTCAAACGCACTACATTATTTCCCGATGATGCCTGGCAAGGGCTAGAAGAGGGAGGCTGCGATCATTACCTTGAGCTCATTCAAAAAGAAAAAGAGTTTCTGCCGCGCTCGGCTATGGAAACTGATCCTGCCTATAAACAAATTATTCCCTATCTGATCTTTACACACAATGACACCTACTTTCTTATGCAACGCCAGGCAAAAGCAAGTGAACAGCGGCTAAAGAGCAAGTATTCACTGGGCATTGGAGGTCATATCCGCCAAGAAGATATGGAGAGCAATTCTGTTATCGATTGGGCCCGGCGTGAATTTGAAGAAGAAGTGAGCTATCATGGCAATTATACGGTAACCCCTCTTGGCATCTTAAATGATGATAGTAACGCTGTAGGACAGGTACATCTGGGCTTTGTATTTTTACTCATGGGCGATTCGGCTAACATCAAGGTAAAGTCTGAACTGAAAAGCGGCCAACTTCTTACGCTCGATGAGTGCGCCGAGTATTACCCAAGTATGGAACATTGGAGCCAGATCATTTTTGATTCCCTTAACTAGACTTCACCACAATAGACATTAGCATAATAAGCGAATTGACATTGCCCCAGGATTGAATTACCAGACTTATTCAAGCTCAATTCTCACCTTTCCGCTCGTGGTGAGCGAAGCGAAGCTGAAGTACATCCAGAGCTTGTCGAAGGATCGAACCATATGAGCGGAAGCTAAAACTTTACTCCGGTGCAAGCAGTGCTTATTTGGAAAGGATAATGATTTATAATATCCAATTAATATTGCCAATTATATTATTTTTTATTGACTTTATTTGTAAAATTGCTAAAATACAAATATAAATAGATACATCAGAACAATGGAGAGACTAATGAAAACATTACTCATAGTGCTTAGTGCAGTAAGCTTGATAACCCTAAATGCTTATGGCATGAAGAGAAAGAATCCAGAAAATAGCCCACAAGCACAAAAATTGGCAAAAACTGAAAGTGAGTCTGATTTTAGCGTATGGTCAGATGAGTTACCAGCTGAGCTTAAGTATTATATTTTGCAACTACTTGTTCAAGATTCCATCTCAAGGGCTAAAAACGCTTGAAGGTTTACGTCTTGTTTCACATGAATTTAACGATTTGCTCGTTTCTTTATCGACATCAAAAGAACTATTAACCGATATTGCTCCGCATATTTGCCAAAACAAAGAAGTCGCTCAAGAGCTACTCCAAAAAGCATATGTCAATAATAAGATGGATCTCGTTAGAGCACTGATTGATCATTGTCCAGAGCTTCTTTGTGTAAGTCGTAAAGTAAGAGGACCATTTAAATATCCTTTTTTAATGAAAGCAATTAAAGACGGTAATATAGACATTGTAAAACTTTTCCTAAAGCATGCACCTAAGCTTGAGCAATCGCAAACTACCGAGCGATGCACATTTTTAATAAAGGCAATTAAGCATGCCCATAATGAAATAGCAGCGCTTCTTTTAGAAAATGAAGAACAAAATAAATACCTTAATAATAGAGCTCTGGTCGATGGCATAGATGATGGTGGTGGAAATTTGTCGGCATTGGATGCTGCAATAGCAAAAGACAATAAAAAAATAACAAAATTATTGCTTAAAAAGTCTGCTCCACAAACAATCGCCTATGCCTTAGAAGGAGCAGCTCTCAAGGACGACAATGTACAAGCGTTAAGACGTCTTTTAAAGCATTTACCTGCCGCAATGAAGAAAGATCCTAGTATTACGCTAGGTGATACACATGCTTTACATAGAGCAGCACAATATGACCGCATAGAAGCCGCTCAACTACTTGTCCAATCTGCTACTCTTGCTGATCTTATGACCGAAATGGATGACTTCGGAACGGCTCTAACTGAAGCAGTGGTCAATGAGCATAGAGAAGTCGCAAAGCTATTATTTGATCGCTGGTACGCTTTAACAAAGCCTTAAGCTTACTTTCGTGCTTAATGTTTAATAACGTGGTCGTTGCTCACGGTAATATGACTTATTTCTTTCGCGCTCTTCAGCACTTATTAAACTAGCACGCAATCTGCGACCAGCTAATGATTTATCGCGTAGAGCGTCAAGCACTGCTGTTGCACATTCGGTAGGAACTTCAATGAAAGTACGTCTTTTAATAGCACGTACTTTCAGGATCTGCTCGTTAGTAATGCAACCAGTTTTTATCAAACACGAAACAATATCATCTTTGGTTATGCCATCATCGGTGCCAATGTTAATAAAGAGTTCCTGCACTTGATCAGTCATCATCATTGCTTTACTTGCAGGTGTAAATACCACCTCATCAACGTCCAGTGTCCCAATAAACTTATCACTTAAAAGATGCATTACCGTTGTTCTTAGTTGACTCTCTGATAGACTATCAGTAAGCATGCGAAACTGCTTTTGCTCAGCCGTGTCTTTGATTGGCAACTGGTCGATAGAGCTAACATAGGTAGAAGCTTCAGCTAAACGCGCTTGTAATATAAGCTCCCGAGATGGCACTTCTATAGGTGCTATAGTGATGTTAAACTTACGCTGAATATGTTGCAAAATACGAATATCCATTTTATTAATAAAAGTAATAGCAACACCTTCTTTGCCTGCACGGCCAGTACGCCCAATACGATGGATATAACTGTCATGGTCGTCGGGCACAGAATAGTTAATGACATGCGACAAGTTTGCAATATCAATGCCGCGAGCCGCAACATCAGTTGCTACCAATATCGTTAATTCTCGTTGCTTAAATTTTTTGATCACCGCATTTCTTTGAGCTTGGCCCATATCACCATGCAGAGCGCCAACTTTATAACCACGCTTTATAAGCTGTTCAGCAACGTCACTAGTGAGAATTTTTGTTTGGCAGAATATGAAACCATAAAAATCGGTAGTACTTTCTATAAAACGACAAAGCGCATGCAAGCGAGAACGAGAAGGAATAATGCAGAAGTATTGCTTAGTACTCGTGGTAGCTACCTGTTTTTTACTCACTCGTACTGAAACAGGCTCATTCATATGATTAGCCATAAGATCGCTGATACCCGATTTGACCGTAGCTGAAAAAAGCCAAATTTCTCGATCTTTTGGTGCATAAGTTAAAATTTCATCAACTTCCTCTTTAAAACCCATATCAAGCATAATATCAGCTTCATCCAAAACCAATGTTTTAATCGTGCCTACTGAAAGAGTTTTGCGTCGCAAGTGATCGTTTAATCTGCCGGGCGTGCCTACGATAATATGAACACCTCTTTTTAAATTTCGTATTTGCTCCTCCATGGAAACACCACCATAGATAACTTCAATTTTAATATTCATGCGGTGAGCAATTTGCGCTATACTATCACGTATTTGAACTGCCAATTCACGCGTGGGAGCTACGATAAGCGATTGAGGAGTTCGGTTATTTGCGTCAATCCTATGCAACAAGGGTATGCCAAAAGCAAGGGTTTTTCCTGTTCCTGTTTGAGCCTGGCCATGAAAATCTATTTTATTGGCAGAAAGCAGAAGAGGAATGGCTTTACTTTGAATTTCAGTTGGCTCGGTAAACCCTATACTATCCAGGGCCTGCTGAATCTGAGCATCTAGATTGAGATCTTTAAATGTTTCGGGTGTCGATTTCGTCATTGTTACATGTATCCGTCATAAGTTGTTGTTGAAAGAATAGCAATTAAAATATTGCTACGCAGCAAAATGCATAAAGGAGAAGAATGCTTGCTTAAGAAGAAAAAATTTGAATTTACTAGTTAAAAGTATAGCAAAAAAAATCTTTGTTGCAAATTAAAAACCTTTGGTGCATTATAATTACTTTCACTTAGCAACTACACAGCAGTGATCCGCCTCAAAGATGTCGACCAGAACCGAGTAACTTCTGGCATCGCTAAAATCGGTAGACATAATCCTAATAATCCTCATAATTTCGCCTCTATTTGCCAATTTTTTAATTATATGGTAAAATAAATTGGTTATGTTTACACCCAACTCATGCTGCTCATGTGTCGTACCATTTTGCATTATGTATAAAGCAAAGCAGGAAAACACACCTAGAGCGCAGTTAAAGGATACTTGAGCGGCGCATTCAGAACACCTTGGTAATTTGTTTAAACACTCTAACCCTCCCTTTCATGCTGCGATTTTAAGAAAAATCCTTAATTTCATTTCGCCAGCATCAAAGTTTTAAGGAGCACTGTACATGTCTAAAGAACTTATAAAACCAGAACAATTTCGAACCGCTGAATCAGTTTGGAATGATGAATCATTTCAATTAAATGAGGAACAAAAAGGCGAACTTGCTGCGCTGTACGAAGGCACCTTGGATCGTTTCAAGCCTGGCAATATTATCAAAGGAACTGTCTTAAAGGCAAGCTCCGATGGTGTTTTAGTTGATATTAATTATAAATCCGATGGTTTGATTCCGTCTTACGAATTTACTGAGCATGAGCTAAAAAAATTGGTTCCTGGGTCAGAAATTGAAGTCATACTTGATGAGTTAGAAAACGTTCATGGTAACGTTATGCTTTCATATGAAAAAGCTAAAGCGATGAAAGCATGGGATACCATCATGAAACTTTATGATGATAATAAGCCAGTAGAAGGTATTGTTACTCATAAAGTTAAGGGTGGCTTGAGCGTAGATATCGGTATTCCAGCATTTTTACCTGGCTCACAAGTAGATATTCAACGAGTAACTGACTTTGATAATTTTGTTGGCCAGTCAATTACGGCAAGCATTATAAAAATTAACCAAAAACGCGGTAATGTGATTATCTCTCGTCGTAAATATCTCAATGAACAACGCGCTGAAATCCGAAAGAAAGTACTTGAATCCCTGCAAGCAGGCCAAATTATTCAAGGTACCGTCAAAAACATTACTAATTATGGGGTGTTTATAGACATAGGTGGCGTTGATGGATTGCTGCATATTACTGATATGACTTGGGGACGTATTGCTCATCCAAGTGAACTGGTAAGAATTGGCGATACTATTACGGTAAAAGTTCTCTCATTTGATAAAGTAAATGAAAAAATCTCGCTTGGCATGAAGCAACTTTCTCATAATCCATGGGATGGTCTTGATGCTTCAATTCAGGTTGGTTCTCGCATCAAGGGCGTTATTTCTAGCATCACTGATTATGGTCTTTTTGTAGAAATACAACCAGGAGTTGAAGGACTTGTTCATATATCTGAAATATCGTGGACTGACCGTATAACCGATCTTCATAAGCATTTTAAGGTTGGTGACACTATAGAAGTCATAGTAGTTTCTCTTGATAAAGAAAATCGACGTATGTCATTGAGTATCAAGCAATTGGAAAAGAATCCATGGGATACTATTAGCGAGCAATATCAGATTGGACAAAAGATTCAGGGCAAAGTAAGTAACGTTACTGAGTTCGGCGTATTCATTCAATTAGCACCTGGTATTGATGGCCTTGTTCATATATCAGATTTTTCTTGGACTGAGCATATAGAACATCCAGCTGATCGCTATAAAAAAGGTGATGAGGTCGAAGCCGTAATCATTGGCATAAACAAGCAAAATAAAAAGATTTCTTTAGGAATAAAGCAACTAACGCCAAATCCGTGGGAAGAAATCGAGAAAACATATCCTATTGGCAGTATTATTGAAGGCGAAGTGTCCAAGATTACTAATTTTGGTGCATTCATAAAGTTGCCAACCGGCATTGAAGGGCTCGTCCATATATCGGAGCTTTCAGGCAATAACGTCGAAAAAGTAGAAGATATACTTAAAGTTGGTCAAAAAGCAACCTTCAAAGTAATTAAGGTAAGCCAAGAGGAACATAAGCTTGGATTGACCTTAAAACTTGATGCGGAAATACCTGCTCCAGAGCCAAAAGTTCGCCCAACTAAAAAACCTCAAGCTGAAAAAGAGAAGGGTGCTGAATTTAAGAAAGAGAAACGTGCTGAACAAGCCCCTCAAACGAGCACCAAGGCAAAATCTCAGCTTCAAATTGAGCTCGAAAAACATGCTGCTCGCCAACAGGAAGATAAAAAGAACGAAGAATAGCATTACGAAAGTTGAATAAGGATGATTGAGAGAACTCTAGCGATTATTAAACCTGATGCTTTTACTGCTAAAGTATCAGGTGCTATTATCCAACTTATTGAACTCAATAAGTTTTCTATTGTACGAATGGAAAAGAGGCAGCTATCGCGCCAGCAAGCTGAACTATTCTATGACATCCATAAGGATAAGCCCTTTTTCAAGGAGCTCGTCGATTATGTTATTTCAGGGCCATCCGTATTGTTAGTGCTTGAGCAAGAAAATGCCATTAAAAATTGGCGAGATCTTATGGGCGCTACTAACCCAGCAAATGCAGCTCCTGGGACTATGCGCAAGATGTTTGGCAAATCGCTAAGCAGCAATGCTACCCATGGCTCAGATGCACCTGAAACAGCTCAACGAGAAATTAAGCTGTTCTTTCCAGATCTATAATAAATCTCTATAGGGGGGTGGCATAAGCCATCCCCTAATGGTGTGCTCATGGCTTTTTTAAGTTAAGAGCATCACGAATTAAGGATATAGATGAACAAGCAAATACTTTTTATTGGGTTATCAATTTTTGCAGCTTTTGCTGTCTGGTTAACGATTACCATACGCAAACATACTAAGGTAACTACCATCGAACTAAATTCGTCTGACAAAGCAGGATCTTATGAAAGAACACTTGCTTTGATTAAACCAGATGCTGTTCGAGCAGGTGATACAGGTATGATTATTAACCTTATTGAACTCAATACATTTGCAATTGCTGCGCTCAAAAAAGTACAACTTAACCGCGACCAAGCACAAAAATTCTATGCTATACACAGGGAAAAGCCTTTTTTTAATGACCTAATAACCTTTATGACCTCAGGTCCAATTATTGCTATGGCTCTTGAAAAAAAGAATGCGATCAAGGACTGGCGAGATTTTATGGGAGCTACGAATCCTGAAGAAGCTGCTCCTGGCACACTGCGCAAAATGTTTGGCACTTCGCACACCTTCAATGCTACTCATGGATCAGATAGTTCTGAAACTGTTGCAACGGAGCTTGCGTTCTTCTTTCCAGAATTTTCACCGACTCAGTCAATAATGTCCAGATAAATAAGCAGTTAGCCTGCTTTTGCCTCTTGCTGCTCAGTTTAGCGAAGAATTTCCAAAGAGATTAATGGAATCTCAAGCAGCGTACTTCAAATTATAGCTATCAAATCCGCTCGTGGTGAGCAGAGCAAAGCGGAGTCCAATCCAGATGATCGGGAGATTTACTATTGCCAACAAGGAGAATCAGGCCCGACGAAATTAAGAGACTATTAATCGATATGCTTGACGCGCAAGAGTAGCTTTTGCTATTACTTTTTTTTACTACTTTGGTTAAAAAAGGTACGGTATGAAGCATTTTTTACATTATATATTCCTGGGCTGCATAGCTTTTGCAGGCTTTGCTAAGAGCGAAAGTAAGCCTGTTTATATTCTTATACATGGAACTTGGGCAGTACGCCAAGCATGGCATAGTCCGGAAGGCGATTTTTATAAGCGCCTTGCTCAATCGATTGAAGTACTCAATAGCGACCTGATTACTTTCACCTGGAGCGGTAAACCAAATCACGATAGCCGGCATGAAGCAGGCCGTGAGCTTGCGAGGGTTATTTCTAGGTACTCTGATGATACAGAAATTAATATTATTGCACATAGCCACGGAGCCAATGTGGGCATCATTGCAAGCAAACACTTAGGAATGAATCGTAAACAAAAACGAATTAAACGATTTTACGCACTTGGTGTGCCTGTCGACATAAAATGGTATATGCCTAATATGGATGTGATTGAATTTTTTTATAATTTCTTTTCTCTTAAAGATAGAATTCAACCGGTTTTAGGATTATATTCACGGCTATTTACTCAACATGAACGAATTGCGAACGTACGTTTAATCGTTGACGGAGAAGAGCCAAGCCACTCGGGCATCCATTGTCCTATCATCGGCCAATGGATACCTTTTATTCATGAACATTTAGCTAGCTATAAACTCGGGAATTTTAAAAAGTTTTGCTTTGGCAACACCTCATGTGTTCGATTTTACAGCAACAGATCTCCACGTTATGAGCCCGAAGTTGTTTCGATCACTGAGCCAACTTCAACACCCACCTCATACACAGAACAGGTCTGCCAAAATTTTTAGATTCAAAGAAAATTATGATTTATAATAGTAAAGCTGCGAAAACCACGCAGCTGCCAGTTAGCTGACGCCGAGCGTTAAGCCTAGCTCTAAAGCCCGGAATGCTTTTGCAACATTAAGTTCTGGCTTGATAAACTTTATCCCTTTGTAATAAAAATGATTTTCAGGATTGAGAATAATATCTTTGCTCGTAAGACCGTGTAAAGATCCGCTATAAGTACCGAGCTGAAGAGTTGGTGAGGTGTGCAGTGGGCGACTGCTATTGTGCCCATTGTGTATAAAGAAAAGCTTTGAGCAATCTTGCTTGCCATATGCTGCCTTTATGGCACGCCCAACTACACAAAATTCTTTTCGATGCAGCCTATTCTTTTCAAGCCACAACTTGAAATCCTGCATACATTTTTTAAAGTTATTACCTTGGTGACCTGTACAAGAGTTTAAGAAATTAACACTATTGGGGCAAAACACCAACTGTGCCGTGCTAATTGTTTGGCGATGTGTATCATTAATGTGAATTGAGTTATAGCCTAGATGAAATAGTTTTCGTATGGCATGCTTACATGCTACCACCTTTTTTAAATTAGCAATGCTCAAAAGATAGGCTTTCACCACATGTTGTTCTGCTTTACGACTAAAACAAATGCGCTCTTTATCAATCATATGGGCAAGATTATTATATGATTGACCCCATAATTCTGATTTATAGATGTGTCTTAGCAATAAGTGTGGAGCATGATTTTTTATTACGACTTTTTTTTTATATACTATGGTACCAAATTGATTGAAAATAGCTTCTATTTCTTTATTCTTCTTTTGCTTAAGCGTTACGGGCCAGATAAGAGCAATATAAGTATTCGGGGTTAACTTACAGTATTCTAATGCCAGCATGTCTAGGTAATTTCTTTCAAGAATACTGGTATTATCTGAACTCAGAACAGTAAGCCAGGATGGCTGATAGGAAAAACTCCTGAAATGGTGGGTAACAACAGTACACATATCTCGTATTGTTGCTGGCTTATAGATGCCATCTAGATAAAAACAACATAGTCCCCAATACACAAGAAAAAGTGATTTAAACCATTTCACGATGCCCCCTAATGTCTCTATTACTAGTATGGTAGCTGATTTAACAAATGACAGGCAACGATCTCTTATGGTTTTTATTTGTTATCAAAGTGTGATATCATACTATCGAATGTTGAAAGGAGACGTAAAACAATGATACTAAAATATAAAGGTTACTGGGGAAAAATAAACGATATTGACCTAAAATCTGAGCTTTTTCATGGAGAAGTGATAGGATTAAGCAAAGACGCTATAACATTTCAGGGAAAGAATTTGGCTGAATTGCAGGAAGCGTTTAAAGATTCAGTTGAAGATTATTTCCAATGGTGCAGCAAACTTGGCGAAAAACCCGAGAAAGGTCGAAAAACTATGGCCGCTGCAGCTGCTTAACAAAACCGTCTAAAATGCCATTAATAAACTTATACGCATCTTTTTCAGCAAAACATTTAGCAAGTTCTATGGCTTCGTTAATAACAACACTCGAGTCGGTAGAGGTGTGTAAAAGCTCCCAGGTGCCGATCCGCAAAATAAGGCGTGTACAAACACCTAACCGTTCAAATCGCCAATTGGCAAGCAATGGCAATAGCATCGCATCAAGCTTTTCTCTTTCTTCGATGATTGAAGCAGCGGTGATGAAAACTTGACTTTGCTCAGGGATGATTATATCAAAACCCTTGCCAAAATTATCGGCAATGGATTCAAGAGAGACTTGATATTCAAAAGCATCGGCAGCATACAAAAGATGAAAGACTAATGAGCGTTGATCTCCTAACGATAAATCATCGCATTTTTGTATTGTATCAGTCATGGCACCTAATGTAGTTAATAACTATTTTTTCTTTCCGACACGCTCTATATATTTTGCGTCCCGTGTATCTACTTTAATCAGGTCGCCTTCGTCGACAAATAACGGTACTTGCAATACGAGCCCCGATTCCAACTTAGCGGGCTTAGTGCCCCCCCCTTGTGCAGTATCACCCCGGACACCCGGCGGCGTTTCTACAACCGCAAGCTCTAAAAAGAGAGGAGGATTGACCGCTATAGGTTTATCACCGAAATAAAGAACGGTGTAAATAGTTTGCTCTTTTAAAAAATCGATAACATCACCAAGCTGTTCTTTGTCAAGAGCTATTTGATCATAACTCTCTTGATCGATAAATTGATACAAACCATCATCTTTATAAACATAGAGCATATCTCGATATGATAAGTTCGGAACTTCTAGCTTTTCTTCAGCTCTAAATGTTTCTTCATGAACTAAACCGCTTATAAGATTTTTCATTTTAGTGCGCATGTAAGCTCCACCCTTTCCGGGCTTTACATGCTGGAATTCAACCACACTATAAGGTTCACCCTTGAACAAAATTTTAGTACCACGACGCAAATCACCAGCTAAAACCACAAGATTATCCTTTTCTAAGAAGAAATATACTCCGTATTTTTATGTTATTATACCTCATGTATAGTTTATGGCAAAGATTAATTACCGCAAAAGGTCGGCGTACTTCTAATGCGAAATCTATGCGGGCGGGCTCATTGGCTAATGTTCAAGAAATTGTTATACTAATGATAATAGAATAAACAATACCCATTTAGAAGAAGTAAGTATGGCTCGTTTAGCAATTATTGATCCTCTTATATACGCATTAATTGAACAAGAAAAGAACCGCCAAAAATCAGATATTAACCTAATCGCATCTGAAAACTATACCGATGATGCAATACTGGAAGTCATGAGTTCAGTCTTGACTAATAAGTATGCTGAAGGCTATCCGGGAAAAAGGTATTATGCTGGATGCGCATTCGTCGACCTTATAGAACAAGAAGCAATTGTGCGGTGCAAGGAGCTTTTTGAGGTTGAACATGCAAACGTTCAGCCACATTCAGGATCTTCTGCTAATATGGCGGTATACAATGCCATCCTCAAGCCAGGAGATACTATTTTGAGTATGAATTTAGCTGCCGGTGGGCATTTAACGCATGGGCATGCAGCTAATTTTTCTGGCAAACTTTACCACATAATTCATTATGGCGTAGACAAAGTCACTGAACTTCTGGATTATGAGGAAATTGAAAAACTTGCATATACCCATAAGCCGAGACTCATCATTGCAGGAGCATCAGCTTACTCCCGTTTTATTGATTTCGAGCAATTTAGCGCTATAGCTCAATCTGTTAATGCCTATTTGATGGTAGACATTGCACATATTGCAGGTCTAGTAGCCGCTCACCTTCACTCAAATCCTGCGCCCTATGCCGACTTTATAACCGGGACAACTCACAAAACATTACGCGGACCTCGCGGCGGCTTTATACTGTGCAAGCAAAAATTTGCTGAAGTGATTGACCGTTCAGTAATGCCCGGTATTCAAGGCGGACCCCACATGCATAGTATAGCGGCAAAAGCAGTGACCTTTTCCTTAGCTTTGCAACCAGAGTTTAAGGAATATCAAAAACAAGTAGTACTCAATGCCGCTCATATGGCTGATGCCTTTAGCCAACTTGGCTATAGAATTGTGTCAGGCGGTACTGACAACCATCTTTTTATCATCGACTTATCATCAAAAAATATCACGGGAAAGCTGGCCGAAGAACTACTTGGGCAGGCAGGCATTAGCGTCAGCAGGAGCTGCATACCATATGATCTTACATCACCTTGGATCACCAGCGGCATACGCATAGGAACCCCCGCAATTACTTCTCGTGGTTACAAGCAACAGGACTGCACAGCTATTGTTGATAAAATCGATAGTATTCTTTTGCAGAAACAAGATTTTTGACGTTTTTTGGCGGTTATAGTAGCATAGAGCTGTTCAATAAGCTTTTGGCCACATCTACAGCTAAAGAGAATTAACATGCAATTATGGATACTATATGCTTTATTAGGAGCAGTTTTCGCAGGTCTCGTGCCTATCTTTGCCAAGCTCGGGCTCAAAGACATTGACAACACACTAGCAACAACCGTCCGTTCTTGCATTATGGCATTTTTCTTAGTTACACTTTCTTTCTCACTTGGCAAAGCAAACCTATTAACAACTATCGATAGAAAATCCCTGATGCTTATTGCATTCTCTGGCATAGCAGGAGCTCTTTCTTGGCTTTTCAATTTTGCAGCAATCAAATATGGTTCAGCTTCAGCAGCATCTGCTCTTGATAGACTGAGTATTGTTTTTGTTTTAATTTTTGCAGTTCTATTGCTTGGCGAACAATTTACTCTTAAAAGTTTTATTGGTGCTTGCTTTATTTCTTTTGGCGCTCTTCTTATGGCCCTAAAATAAGTGTCCAAGCCCGGTGTAGTAAAATTTTCTTGCTTTTTCTCCGGTAAATCTAGCTGCTGCTCACATGTCATCTATTTTTTAACTGCACTGTCCTATAATTATTACTATACCAAAAAGTGGCCCAGGAGAGTAGTAAGAAACCATTACCATACCCTATAGTTTATTCCATATAGCATTCGCATTTTTTATTTTTTTATGTTAAATTCTATAATAATATAAAAAATGTATAAACTAAGGCAACTATGAAAAGAATCTTTTTGGTAATTTGTTCGTTAATTATCTTTTGGGCAACTATTGAGCCAATGGAACCTCACGGAATTAAAAGAAAGCAAGAAATTATCGATCAACCAAAGCCTTCAGAAGCTAAAGTCATAAAGTTCGATGGACCAACAGCTGATTGGCAAGGTATGCCAGCCGAACTTAAAGAGCTGATTATTAGTTTTGTAGCACAAAATCAAGATCCCTATAAAGCGTTGAAAGACGTAAAGAATCTTTTGCTTGTTGATGAAGAATGCAAAGTACTTGCTTCAAATAAGCAACTTATCAAATTAATAATAACTGGTTTATATAAAGGGGGCTGTGCTGGAAAATGCAAACTCCTTACAATGGCAGCTATTAATGGAGATAAGATCATAGCAAAAGCTCTATTAAAAAAAGGCGTCAATATTCTCAGTTGTCCACCAGGATCCAATAAAGAAATTTTACTTCAACTAGGTGCCAACAAAAAAAATGAGAAAGCTATTTTTTGCAATTTGGAGCCTTACAAGTAGAAGAAACTGAACCTAACTGTACAAATCAGCTTCTTTTTGCCGTGGTAAAGGGTGAAGCAGAAAGAGTCCGCTGGCTACTGAAGAAAAATTGTCGCACTTTTGCGATTGCAGGTAACTGGCATACAACGGCACTCATGTATGCTTGTAACAATGGTGATATTGAAATAGTTCAATTGCTTCTTGACGATCTGGCTCAAGACGATGAACCCTTTAAACTTTCAGTATACCTTAATCTTGAAACTTATGGCACTGCTTTACATTATGCTATCAGAAGCGGCAAGCAGCAAATTGTTGAACTGCTCATTGATAAAGGAGCAGATTGTAATAAAAAAAATCGTAAAGGCTGCACGCCCTTAGTGTGTGCACTTAGGAAAAATTATACATCTATAGCTGAATTTCTCATCAGGAAAGGCGCCGACATTACCCTTCCTAATAATCGCGGAAATACACCACTTATGATAAGCATTGCTCATAAGAATAAGGCCATAACAACTTTGCTTATGAATTCCGGTGCTGATTGGCGGGCTAAAAATGCACACGGTCAAAATTCACTTGTTATTGCCGTTAGCACTAACAAAATATCAATAGTACAAATATTGCTTGACTATCTAGACCCAAGTTCTCAAACAAGCCTCCGACCTGCATTATTCTATGCAATGAATCATGACTATACTAACATTGCAAAATTGCTGCTTATAAGAATAAAGGGTTTCGACATTAAAAATGAAGATGGCATTACTCCCTTAATGATGAGTGCTAGTAAAGGCAATGAAGAATTAGTAACATTTTTGCTCGAAAATGGAGCGAGCGTTAATGTTACCGATAATAAAGGAATGACTGCACTTGATTACGCCTACTTTGATGGCAACCTCAAAGGGAAAGAAAATATCATTAAGCTACTACTCGATCAAAGCGCTCAAGGGATAGTAAGCTGTTTGGATAGTAATCTATTTTGATTATTTTTAAGGCGTTGATGCTCCGCGCGTTTGTTATTTTTTGATCCTAAATTTAAAGCGAAGCAAAGCAATCAAGCTCATTTTTAACAGAAGAAATCCGTGATAAAATCTGCTTATTTGTGTAGTGCCATAGGTTCTATTTTTATACTGCACGGGCATATCAATTATTTTTAATTGTTGCTTAGCTGCACCAAACAACAAATCAAAATCACCAAAGGGGTCAAAGTCACCAAAGAAGCTTCGATTGGCCGCAATTTTATCGTAATGTCTCTTAAATAGTACTTTAGTGCCACACAATGTATCTTTTATTTTTTGACCCAAAAGCCAGGAAAAAAGTATCCCAAAGCAATGATTAGCAATAAGATTTAAGAACCTCATTGCTTGTGATTCCATGCCATATACTAAGCGTGAACCGTTGATAAACTCACCTTTGCCTTGTACTAATGCATTATAAAACTTAACCAATTCTTCAGGTGGGGCTGTTAAATCGGCATCCTGAATCATAAGAATATCTCCTTTTGCACAAGCGAATCCTTTACGAACAGCATCACCCTTTCCTATACCATCTTGCACAAAATAAGTAATATTTCGTTCAGGATTGGCTGCAACCAAGCGCTCAAGCTCTTGCAATGTGCCATCTTTTGAATGTCCTTCAACAAAAATAAGTTCAGTGGCTGCTCCCATTAGCGGTATTCTTTTTACTGCAGCCTCCAAGTTCCCTTTTTCATTACGGCAAGGGATAATAACTGATACTGTTGGCTTGACTTTTTTTGCTATTAGCAACGGCCGTGCTGTAACCCATTGGCCTAAACATAAATGATCAAGCAAAGGTATTGCGCTTAAAACGTTATTTAATAGCCAAGAAATACCCGGTAAGTACATGGGCAGCATAATAAAATTGCCTCGCGTTATTTGTTCATAGCCTGCCAAATGCAATAGGTTTTGCATATCTGCTTTCGATAGCCAATTTTTAAACATGGTGGGTCTTTTAAGGCCAAGCTTTTGGCCGATCCAAAGCGCTGGCTCCCATAAAGCAGAATACCAATCGATAATCAGTCTCGTATCAGCCGTACAAAGAATTCTTATTTTCTCAAAAAGTTCCTGTATGTCTTCAATTTCCATGATCATGCTTGAGATAATGACATAATCAAACTTGCCAGCAGAAGCAAATGATTCAAAATCAGAAACGAATTTGTAATGAGGGTAACGCTGACGTGCAAACGTCAAGCTTTGCTCATCGATGTCTATTCCCACACCTATAGATGCTGAAAGCGCTTGTAGAAGATAGCCATTTTTGCAACCAATGTGCACTATACGTGATCCAGCAGGAATAGCAAATTGATAAAATTGACTAAGCAAGCCATAGTAATAGCGATGTTTTTGCTGCCAATAATCGATGGGCTTTGCACTAACGCCCGGATTGAGTAGATTCATCACAAGTCCTTATTAAGCATCATGTCTATTGCTGCAAGGTAATCACGGACAAGCCGAAAAAAAGCAAATAGCTGTTATAGGCATTACAGTAATGCCAAAAAAAAATGAAAGCAAGAACCATTCAAGAACATTTCTAAATGTTTATCTGGTATCGGCAGTCAGATGAAATTATTGCTTATGTAAGCAACATTGTCTTAGCATTAATAAAAAAAACAACTTAGGAAAATAGGTGCCATGAAACAGTCAAAAATAGCAATCGTCGGAGCTGGAACTGTTGGATCAACAACAGCTTATACTTTAATGCTACAAAATATTGTATCAAAAATAATTCTTATTGATATAAATGCTACCAGGTGTTCAGCTGAAGTCGATGACCTTTCTGATGCTCTGTCATTTTCAAATACATCAGAAATTTCTACGGCAAACTTACAAGAAGCCGGCCAAGCAGACATTGCCATTATTACGGCAGGAATGGCGCAAAAACCTGGCCAATCCCGCACAAATCTTTTGAACACAAATTATGATGTTATAAAAAATGTTATTAATGGCATGAGGCCATTGAATCCTGCATTAATAATAATTATAGTTACCAATCCTATAGATATTCTCACGTATGTTGCACAACAAATTTCAGGATTACCAAAAAATCAAATTTTTGGCTCAGGCACTTTATTAGATAGTCAAAGGCTAAGAGCTTTAATCAGTCAAAAAATTAACATTGCGCAACAATCTATACACCTGTATGTTTTAGGCGAACATGGTGATAGCCAATTTCCGGCATTTTCTTGCGGAACTATTGCGGGCATCCCAGTGTTAGATTTTCCTTCTTTGAATAAAAAAGAATTAGAGCAAATGGCAAATAAAGCAAAGCAAAAGGCTTACGATATTATTGAGCGTAAAGGCTCAACTTCATTTGGCATCTCTGCATGCATATCAGCATATTGCCAGAACATCATCTTTGATACAAAAAGGGTTACACCTGTTTCTTGTCACCTTGAAGAGTTTGGTCTTTGCATGAGCATGCCAGCTGTCTTGGGTAAGGGAGGCATAGAGCATATCTTAATACCTTCCTTTAAT
Source organism: uncultured bacterium (assembly GCA_963706585.1). Lineage (GTDB taxonomy): Bacteria > Babelota > Babeliae > Babelales > Babelaceae > MFD02248-292. The sequence goes on along the minus strand of OY970169.1, from coordinate 360,034 downwards.
GATGAAGAAAAGTTGAGACTGCAAGCGTCAGCAACTACGTTAAAAAATTATTTAAACCAATTACGTTGAGATCACTGACCTTGTTTAATAAACTTGCAGCAAGTTTAGTTGCTCGCTTATTTCTTCTCTATCGCCAAGTATGCTCATCCGCCATTGCTTTTCTGTTCATTGTTTAGCACGTGGAAAGTCCATCATCACTCTTTCATTTTTGCCTTTTTAGAAACAGTTTATTCATCTACTATTTACAATAATAGATGTGGGTAATGACAGAACTTACAGAAGATGGGAGAATTCTTGTCCGAGCTTGTTAAAAAAAATCAAAATTTCCTTCTACTTAGGGATTATTGTTTTCCCTGCGATAAACTTTTGTTTAGTCCGAAACGAACTCAATGACAGTTAATTTATGGAGCAAAGAAAATACTTTCTAACTGAGGATTGAAGCAAAGTACAGCAATTGAAACATTTGAATGCGTGTGAATAAACTTATCACATTTAGACAATAATAAAACTTCAATAAGAACTTCTTCACCTGCTTTTGCCTTATCGATAGATCCGAAATGTATAGGATTATTGTCAGCCGATCTCAAAGAATCATAATATATTACCGGCCCATTAAGGACTTTTTTGGCTAGCTCTAGCAGAGCTTGTTCATCCGTTGCCACAAAATATTGATAATCCTTATACTCATTAGCTTTCGTTAAAATTTCCATTGCTGGAGTTGGTTTTATTTCCGTATGCTTATCAGTACCTCGCAAATGAATGCCTATTGTTTTTTTTCCTTCAATGTTTTTTGTGTAAAACTCATTTACTTTATTCTGTATGTGAGGTTTTAATTTTACGTGTTTACAAATGAGATCATTGGCCGCCTTTCTTTCTACATGCCCCTGGCATGAGTAATCAGCAACGCAAAACACATTATAAAAGGAATTGTTTTTAGCAGATAGACAATGTACACGGCTTATGGCATCACCTGGTTGATACGAAAGCGAAGAAATGGGTTCAAAGTAATACTCCCAAGCATTGAAGCTATTATTATAGCCTTGCGGCTGATAGTAAAGGCATTCGCTATCCCATAATACTACCGGTATTAGATTATTTTCAGTACATGCCTGTACGTTATGAATGGTAGAAAAGAAATCAGCAAAAAACCCCCAAGTTTTCTGCACTCCGATTACAAATTTTTGTCCATCCGAAGCAGAGCTTGTACTGTGCAAACCCAATAGCAAAAAAAATATACCTTTTTTAATAGTTAGTAACATATTATAACTCCAAATCTAGCTTAATTAATGCTCTTAAACAACCCTTTGGCAACATTAAAGTGATATAATTTGACCAAGCACTTCTAAGCCAAGTCAATTCCTACACGTGATTCTTTCCTAGTTTGAGATTCCTGAAAAATACATATGAGATCATCCTTCATGGTTTTGTGTTTTTATTTTTATAACACAAAGTTTTTCGCACTTAAAGATTTTCTTTATCAAATCTATACTAGCTCACCTTTTTAGACAATCGACATAATCAGCTTAAAGCCAAACGTATTCATGTTTTTGATATATTGACAAAATAAGATAAGCTAGCTAATGTTTCTTAGAATTTTCTTAAAACTTAGCTAATGTTTGCTGAAAATCCTGATGTAAAAAAGCTATTGGTTTAGTTTTGTTTCAAAAAAGAGGCGACATTTATGAATAAAATATTGTTATTCATTTATTTAATGAATAGCATGATTAATGCTTATGATAGGAACTCGATTGTCTGCATAAGCTTAGGCATTGATTGTGAAGGTACTCAACAATTACGTAATCATAATCTTAGATTTGAAGCCTTCCCTTTTGATTGGAATCAAACTTTTGATATCGACGGACTTTTACGAATATTAGAAAATGATTTCAGCAACTTTCTCTATAAAGACTATTTAGTTCCTCAAGGAGTTTTCGTAAAAAATACTTATTATAACATCAATTTTATTCATGATTTTCCTAATAGCGTTACCCGGCAAGCTTCAGACGACGCAGAAATATCTGACCTGGGTGAAATTTTGGCTAATTTTAGCGATGCCTTACCTATAGTAAAACAAAAATATGACCGAAGAATTAAGCGTTTTCAAGAAGTTCTACTTTCTGGCAAGGAAATTTTATTCTTTAGAACGCACACCACTCCAGAAGAAGCAAGAAATTTTGTGCAACGTGTGAGTGCAAAATTTGCCAACAAGTTAAATTTCACCTTAATAATATTGCATAATTACGCTGATTTACGCTCAAACTGGAACATACAGAGGGTCAAAAGTTTTTATATGACCGAATACTTGTTCCCCGTTTTTAACCCTAATCTTGAAAACCTTAAAGTCTGGTGGTCTGATAAGGAGTGGCTTCAGGTATTTCAAGCTCTAGGCTTAGCCTAATTCACAGTCTAAGTACAATTTTAGCTCATGCTCGCAACTCTTTAATTTGACAAGAGGGTTGAATCTATACTTGGGTTAAAAAAATGCACAGCGGCAGAAACGTTTGAGCTCGTGCAGATAAACTTATCACACATCGACATTAATAGAACTTCAACCAGAACATCTCTTCCGCCCAATGCCGGATTCTTACGTGGTAATGCATGTAATGGTTTATTGCTGTTAGATCTCTTACACTTATAATAGATCACATTTCCCTCAAGAGACTGTTTCGCATAATCTAAAAGAGCATTCTCATCACTGGCAACAAGATATTGATAGCCCTTATATTTGTTAGCTTCGGCTATTATAACATTTACCGGTACTGGTCTAACTTCTGTAAATCTATCAGTTCCCCTTAAATGAATTGCTATTGTTTTTTTACCAGCCATATTTTTTTTGTAAAAATCATCAACAAGTACGTTAATATATGGTTTAATTTTAATATATTTTTTTATTAAATCATGTGCCCAATTTTTATACGTAAGTATATATGTATTATAAGATCGCCATTCTATTCCTGTTCCATCGGGTGCAAAATACTGTCTATTAATTAATTCACCCCATTGATAATTTAAGTTAGAAACAGGTTCAAAATAATATTCCCAAGCGTTATGGGTCCCCTGATATCCTTGAGCTTGATAATACAAACAGAAAGCATCCCAATAAACGACAGGAGTTTTATTATTTCTTTCACACCAGCCCAAATGGTTCAATACCTGACAAAAAATAGAAAAAAAGCCGGCAGGATGCTGACAGCCTATAACGTGCTTATTTGCATGAGCTGAATAATTACTAGCTAATAAGCTTACCAACAAAATATAAACAATTTTTTGAAATTTCACGTGCGACCCCTTAATAACTAGCCAGCTAACTAAACTTTGATCACTAATGCGCTAAGTCACAGCTTTTAAGCCATTGCGCTTTCACTTTCAACTAACTTTATCTAAACTTTTAGCATCAATATAAATTTCATCTTGACCTATTGGATTACGTATATAAGCATAATCAATTTCAAAAAGAGAACTCAATAGTTGCATATGTATCAAATAAAATACTCAATTAAGCTATGTTCTTAATTAAAGTGAGTTCAATGAACGCTTGAATATGATTTTAAAGAAAAATGAACTTTTGAGAGGCTGATAAGCGGGCCGTGATAAGAACATTCAAATTTTAGAGTATTGCCTTAGAAAAATGCATGAGCCTCGGTTTAGCAAAGCTCATGCGTGCGTAATTCTTCTGAAATTTCAGCAAAGTTCTCTATTGCTTTCGCACAAACAAAACGTCACCCCAAGCATTAAGTGGAAGATCTTCTTTTACCACTTCAAATCCCTCACTTTCAAGCCATTCTTTAAAGGGCACATAAAGCATGCATCCTTGGTAAAGTTCAACAAGATTAACCTCAGTCATTATTACCTTAACTGTTTTTAAAATAGTAGTAGATGCTTTAAGCATCTGCATCTCAAAACACTGCATATCAAGCCAAAGAAAATCAACTTTATCTATATTGTACTTTTTAGCCCAATCATCTAGCGTTATAGTTTCTACGTCAATAGTCTTATTAAACGAAACGGTAGGAACATGCGCCAAATGTAAAGCAGGAGGCAGCAATGAACTTGATGCATTTGAAGCACCACTACTTACATAAAAAGTAGCCCATCCATTTTTATTGCTCAAAGCTAATGGGTAGAGATGAACGTTTGAAAGTCCAAGACAATTTTTCTTCGCTTCTGCCAAAAGAGTAGGAATTGGCTCAAATCCATGGATAGTTGAAGTAGGCCACATTGTTGCCATTGCAAAAGTGTCTAATCCATTGTATACCCCAGCCTCAACAATTACTGGATTGGCAGGTAAAAATTGTTGTATTAATTCTTTGGTTATTTGACCCTGCAGACCTTGAGTACGAGGAGGCTCGCTTGATCCATAGCCAAGCCATAACAATTCGCCATCGCCTTGCAGTTGAGTGGAGCATAAGGTTGCTAAAAACATGAGAAAAACAGTGCCCATTTTTTGCATGGTTCTCCTTTCCATTTTAAAATATACCCGTCTCTTTTTGCATTTTTATTTAAATATCCTTGTTTCGGTTTAAGCATAAAAGTCATCAATAATCCTTGATCTATTAGGAGCAAAAAAAATACTTTTTAAGTTAGGATTAAAGCAAAGTACGGCAATTGAAACATTTGAATGGGTGTGAATAAACTGGTCACATTTAGCCAATAATAAAGCTTCAATAAGAACATCCTCACCTGCTTTTGCCTTATTGATAGATCCGAAATGTATAGGTTTATTGTCAGCCGATCTTAAAGAATCATAATATATTACCGGCCCATTAAGGACTTTTTTGGCAAGCTCTAGCAAAGCTTGTTCATCCGTTGCCACAAAATATTGATAATCCTTATACTCATTAGCTTTCGTTAAAATTTCCATTGGTGGTGTTGGTCTTACTTCCTTATGCTTATCCGTACCCCTCAAATGAATGCCAATTGTTTTCTTTCCTTCCATTTTTTTTGTATAAAACTCATTTACTTTATCATTTATCTGAGGTTTTAATTTTACGTGTTTAGTAATAAGATCATTCATTGCCTTTCTTGCTGGCCCTCCCTGGGTAGAGTAATCAGCAACATTAAATACATGGTAAATCGAATTATTTTTAGCAGGTAAAAGATGAACGCGACTCACTGGATCACCTGATTGATAGTTAAGATGAGAAACGGGTTCAAAATAATACTCCCAAGCATTGAGGCTATTATTATAGCCTTCAGGCTGATAGTAAAGACATTGACTATCCCATAATACTACCGGTATTAGATTATTGTCAGTACATGCTTGTACATTATGAATTGTAGAAAAGAAACTAGCGAAAAAACCCAAGGTTTTTGCACTCCGATTACAAATTTTTGTTGGTCTGAAGCAAGGCTTGTACTGTGAAAACCCAATAGCAAAAAAATTATAACGTTTTTACTGTTTAGTAACATATTATCATTCCAGTTCCTTTCAGGAAACAAAAAACAAATTTTTGAAATTTCACTTGCAACACTTAATAACTAGCCGTGCTACATAAACTTTGATCCCTAATACCGCCAAGCCACAGCTTTTAAGCCGTAACACTTTCACTTTCAATTAACTTTATCTAAACTTTTAGCATGAATATAAACTTCATCTTGGCCCAAATGAGTTATAAAGAGAAAATTTTTTGATTCTAAAAATACTCTTACTTCCGGGTCATTATAATTATTTTCAACGGTGATGGCATAGATATCTATTTCATCATAATTAATAGTTTTTAAGATAAGAAGTTCCCCACCTTCAGTGTCTAAAGAAAGATAGTCTATCTTTTTTATACTATGTTCTTTTAAGACATTACCAAGTATTCGGGAAGGCCTGGTAATAATTTTGTAAGTTCCTCCGGCATTTCCTAATTCAGTTGTCAATCGTTGCAAATGACGTGGATCATACGTATGCAACATGCCACTAAGCATGTTATGGTTATATCCAGGATAGGCACCATGCGGTACAATATCTTCAACTTGTAAGAATTGAACCTCCCCATCAACGTCGGAAACACAAGCATTTACACAAATGCAATTTCTATTTTTTTTTAGTTTTTCAAAAGCTTCAGGTAATGGTTCAAAACAAATACCAGTCCAGTTAAGCTCTTTTTCGAAATAGTAGGTATTACTGTAAGAACAGCCATCATGTGCGCCTATATCAACAAATACACCATTTTTTCTAAAGTGAAAGAATTTTTCATTGAGGAATTTGTCTTGCCTTGTGTGAGGCTGACTTTGGCAGGTGCTATCTCTTGCAATCGCTGACAACGTTAAAGCAGCAAAAAGAATCATTATCAACACATACTTCACAGTTTCTTCCTTTTTTTGATTCGTTGTTATTTTGGTTTATTAAAATCAAGTGATTAAAACATAATAACCCTTAAGCAGCATATCAATTCTATTGGCGATTAATTCCAACCTCGAAAGGTAAGCAGACATCACAGTGCAATGGTCCATAAGATTGGGCTTCCCTCACCGTCTAAAAATGGTCTATACTTTGGTTTGCTCATAATATATGAAGCCATGCTTTTTTGAAGGTCATGATTGATTTTGTGGTTATTAATCGGGTTTAAGTCGTTATAGATATACAATACTTTACCAATGCATTTATGACGTTTACCTGCCATTTCAATCATGGGGTAAAGAATGGCTACATCATAGGCACTTTTTAGAAATTCGTTATTTAGCTTTAAATCCTCTTCTTTTATTTTCTTAAATAATCCCGCATAAAAAGTTCGAAGATGGCCAATACCGGTTGTTGTATCTTCTCGAAATGTATTTTGCTCTATTGTATGCGAATCATAAGCCTTTACCCAACTGGTAGTTTGACCAGTCGACGCATATCTAAAATTTCCATACGTCATTAGTATGTCATTTTCGGAATAAAGCTTGTTAAGATACGATAAAACTTCGGTATTGTCTAATCTATCGTCACCATCAATAAGGACAATAATTTCATCATCAGCGCAAGTATGTACCATGGTATAGATATTCTGGAGTGCAAATAATCTAAAATCATTTTCTCTATAAGTAAATTTTGGTTCAAGTTTATTAGCCGCAATGTATTTTTTTACCAGCTGAGCTGTTTGATCAGTAGAAGAATCATTACAATAGATAATGCGATATTCAGAATAATTTTGGGAAATAATAGAATCCAGGTTTTCTTTGTAAAATTTTTCATTATTATATGAAGGAATCACAAATACAAATTTTTTTGGCTCTAGAGATTGTGTTGTAAAATAACATGAGAAGACCCATGCAACCATAATTTTAAGTAACTTCATCACCACCCTTTTTGTAAATACTATATAATTTCCGAGTTAAAGCACTCTTGCTAAGAAATTTTGATACCCGTATGAGCGCAGTCAATCAAGTTGCCCTGTACAAATTTGGTGCTTTTAAAAAGCACAAAAGCAGGGAGAATTTTATCTTGCCCATTTTAAGCACGAAATAAACCAACATCTTCTAAGAGTTGCTTTCCTCCGGGCAAATCGAAAGAGCAAATTTGATTGACAATATTTCTTGCATAAACGGCAGCTTGTTCAAACTTGCCATCTAGATAGCTTGCCAGAGCTAAATACCATAAGATTCGCCAATTGTTATATCCACGGTCATGAATTTCTTTTAGTAATCTTTCGGCTTGACCATAATTTTTATCTTCGATATAAATAAGCGCATTCCACAAACGGTATTCATTGGTAAAAGATTCTGGATGCCATAAATATTCTTTCTCTCTAAGTAAGTTTTTTATCGATTCTTTTTCTTTAGCCTTCGCTTTCATGATGACTGATTCAGCTTGTAAAACTTTAAAATAATCCTTCTGAGTTGCTTTTTGAGGATTAAATAGCCTACTTGTTGTTAAGCCTTGAAGAACTAGAGAAGGCTTGATTGCTGGAAATAGCGTTTGAGGGTATGCGAGAATCATATCGTTAAATACTAAAAATGTGTAATCAGAGCTTATGCTTCTTATTATGTCTTTTACTGCATCTATGGTTGGATAATCAAAAACGGCACTATTACCGGGGTTTCGATCAAATTCGCGTTGAGCAACTTCATTTGATTGAAAATATCTAAGATCGTCGATAAGTATAACAGGCTTTCTATTTGAATTAAGAATTGCCAGTAGCTCTTTGTTAATCGCTGTATTGCTATCGGCTTTTGCAGTATTAGCTCCCGAATAATGGGCATCCAGGAAAACAATAGAAATATCACTTTCTGGTATCTGCGATAGCTGCATTGCTAAAAATGTTTCTGATGCTCCTTGATAAAAGTGTACATTATGCACATGCTTGAATTTTTCAATGACTTTTTGATAAAGGTCTTGCGAAAGCTCAACAGTATATACCTTTTCAAACTTCTGCGCAGCATTAGCAGTGGTATTTCCGAAATAAGTCCCAGTTTCAATAAAGCACTTTGCACCGAATGTTTTTTGCAAGGTATCTAAGAAGTTCAGAGAAAGTGGACCATAATCTTTATGGAACTCAAGTACTAGTTCACTATTTCCAAATAGACAACCAATATAAATGCAGTATAGCAATGTAAAAAAAATATATTTGTTCGCATGCATTGCTCTATAGATATTGTAAGAAATTTGCATTATAAGCTCCTACCTAATGATCTTCATTGTATTTTTAGCTTCTTGCTCATTTATATTCTTAGAAACAATAGATGAGACCTTCAATACTATTGCTCTAGAAAAATACTAATATCATTATAGTTAACAGCCATCTTCTTTTGTCAAGAAAAGTTATCAGAAATACTGAAACGCTTGAGCCGGTTTTAACAATCGTTAAAAAAACAAAAGATGTTCCGGTATATAGAAAATTGTCTACAATTATTGACTGACCAGAAGATCTTTTAAATGGATAAGTTAGCACAGCTCACCTCAACATTATTATCTAAATCCTTCCTCTCTCCGACAAGATTCTTGCAGTCTGCACAAAATGAAGTTTGTCACTTTTTATAACATTAAGGTATGTTCTAAGCTGGGATTAAAATACAAAACACCTTTTGCAACATTTGAACGAGTATGGATAAATCGATCACAAACTGATAGCAATTTAGCCTCGATTAATATTTCTTCACCAAGCTGTGCCTTGTGAGGATAATTACTAAAATGAAGAGGCTGTCCATCAGTTGAGCGATAGCTATTATAATAAATAACCGGTTTATTCAATAAAGATATTGCTTTATCGAGCAATATTTGCTCATCTGTAGCAATCAGATATTGGTCGCACTGATATTTATTAGCTTCAGCAAAAATTAATTCTAGATTAACTGGCTTTATTTCTTTATATTTATCAGTTCCTCGTAAATGGATACCGATAGTTCTTTTTCCTTTCATGTATTTATTACAAAAATCATTAATTTTTGCTTCAATTGGTGCCTTAATTTTGATATATTTAACAAGAAAACGGTGTGCTAATTTCCTCTGCTCTTTATTAAGGAAGTGGTGTGGTTCTGTTTTATAAAAATCGGTATATCCATCGAGATGTGCTGTACTTATCACATCATCACCTTGCTTGAAGGATTCGGTTGAAACGGGCTCAAAGTAATATTCCCAAACATTTTTACTTCCATTAAATCCTTCCGGCTGATAATATACAGTTGTTTCATCCCAATACACAACTGGAATCTTATGATTTTTTTCACTCCATGCTAAATCATTAAGCACATTCATTAGAGCAGCAAAAAATCCATATTCCTTACCGGGATAACCTATTACATGCTTTGAGACATTGCTAAATGCGACATTTTTTATGCTAAAAATTGTTATAAAAACTAAAAAAAAATTCTTAACCTTCATTTAGAACCCTTTTGATTCGTCTCATCCCAATTTTTGTAAAATAACTTCATGACGTTCAATACTAAAGCCCACAATTTTGTAAATTGTTAAACAAGCAACAACACACTATAAAAGATGTTTAGGCCTAACTAATAGTAGTAAAGATTTATTGCTGAGCTTAATTCCTCCTATATATTTTCGATTACCTATATGAACATAGTCATTAAGGAAATAGAACTCAATAGTTGGAGGTACCAAGGGTATGTAAATATCAATTAAGCCACGCTTTTCAATTAACATGATTAACTTTCTTCCAAGATAACTCAATATCTAGCAATGGTTTATACTTTGGTTTGCTCATAATGTAGGCACTCATCTTTCGTTGGAGAGCGTGATTAACTTTATGGTCATTAATTGGATTTAGGTCGTTATAACAATACAATACTTTATCAATGCATTTATGACGTTTACCCGCCATTTCAATCATGGGATAAAGAATAGCAACATCAGAGGCACTCTTTAGAAATTCGCTATTGAATTTTAAATCTTCTTCTTTTATTTTCTTAAAGAGACCCGCATAAAAAGTTCGAAGGTGTGCAATACCGGTTTTTGTATCTTCTCGAAATGCATTTTTCTCTATTGTGCGCGAATCATAAGCTTTTGCCCAACTAGCGGTTTTTCCTGTAGATGAATATCTAAAATTCCCATATGTCATTAATATGTCATTTTCGGAATAAAGCTTGTTAAGATACGATAAAACTTTGCTATTGTCTAATGTATCATCGCCATCAATAAGGACAATAATTTCATCATCAGCGCAAGTATATATTGCAGTATAGATGTTGAGGAGTGCAAACAATCTGGTATCATTTTCTCTATACGTAATTTTTGATTCAAGTTTATTATCCGTGATGTATTTTTTTACCAATTGAGCTGTTTGGTCTGTAGAATAATCATTACAATAAATGATTCGATATTCAGGGTAATTTTGAAAAACAATCGAATCAAGATTTGCTTTGTAAAATTGTTCATTATTATATGAAGGAATCAAAACCACGAATTTTTTTTGCTCTAGAGATTGCATGGTAAAATAACATAGAAGAGCCCATGCAGTCGCAATTTTACAAACTTTCATCATTCCTCCTGTAAATCCTCAATACATTCTTGAAATTAGAATAATTCATTAGAAAATTTTTATTATAGACATGAGCATAATCAATCACTGAAATAGAACTCAACAATTGATACATACACACCACCTTAATCAATTATTTGAGCTTTACCCAAGTTGATTACAGTTGAGAAAAATTGAAAAATACGCACTATTCTTCTTACGCACTGGTTCTGTTCTTCTAATGTAGCAAGAATGGCTGATGGAACTAAGGTTTGTTGACATTGCTTTATGGCTATTCCTATAATAAAATAAAAGGGTACTATTCTTAACTATTGTACTGATGGAATACAGGTAAGCATGATACTTTCGATTCGAGAAACTGCACCTTTATAAAATTTGATTAAGGGAAAAGATGAAGCTATTTAAATTGATAACTTTGCTAGCTTTTTTAGCTCACTGTAGTAACTTCTTCACCATAAACGCAATACAACCAGAAACTGTCAAAACGCCCAAAATGTGGAGTATTCTAATTTGTACGTTGGAAGAAAGAAAAGCAACTTTTAAAAGAATCTACAGCAAATTAAAAAAGCAGATTAGCAAAAACAATTTAAAAGACAAAATAGAAATTTTAGCATTTAGCGATGACCGACAAAATAGCGTTGGCTATAAAAGAAATGCGCTTCTTAAGGCAAGCAAAGGAAAATACGTTTCTTATGTTGACGATGATGATGATGTTCACGAAAACTACATTAAAATGATATATGATAAACTAACAAAAAATCCGGATTGTGTGAGCTTAAAAGGCATCATAACAACCGATGGGGAAAATCCTAAGTATTTTATACATTCTCTTGCTTATAAGGAATGGTTTGAAAAAGATAATGTTTATTATAGACCACCTAATCACTTGAATCCAGTAAGGCGGTCTATAGCTCTAAAGGTAGGGTTCCCCGAAGTTTATGTCGGAGAAGATCATTCTTACTCTATGGGATTAGTCCGATCAAAGCTTTTGAAACATGAGGAAATAATTGATGAGCCTTATTATTTTTATATATTTAAAAGTAAAAAATAATATCCTGGGCCAGGATATGCCAGACCGCATGCCGATTTAATTTGAAAAAAGTAACCCCACTAGCTTCGCTCGTGGGACTTTCAAGATTTATTGGGCTGAATCAGCTCAACTGGCAGATACAATGGCATATAGTAGATTCATCTATCTCAAAAACGACTCTCTGACTAAAGCATTTCTAATTTGATAATAGATATGAATCTATATTGGGATTAAAAAAATGTACCGCCGTTGAAACATTTGAACTCGTGTATATAAATTTATCACATAAAGCCATTAAAAGCACCTCAATGAGTACATCGCGTCCGCCATGAGCCGGATGGGGTCTAGGGGTAGTATGTAAAGCATTATTGCTGTTTGATCTTTTGCATCGATAAAATATTACTGGGCCTTGCAAGTTTTTTTTTGCAAAATCCAGCATAGCCTGCTCATCAGATGCAACTAAATACTGAAAGCCAGTATATTGATTCGCCTGCGCTATAATTTTATCCAGAGATACAGGTGCAACTTCTTTAAATTTATCTGTTCCTCTTAAGTGAATCGCTATAGTTTTCCTATTCTCCATATTGTTTTTATAAAAATCATCCACTTTTTTCTTAATTGATGGTTTTAGCCGAATATATTTTGATATTAAATCATATGCCCAATATTTATAGGTCTTTAAATCAATCCTATGAAATGACGTATATTCAATTCCGGTGCCATCAGGAGCAGTGAAGTCCCTATGCATTGTTTCACCTGACTGATAACCTAAATGAGAAACGGGCTCAAAAAAGTATTCCCAAACGTTATACATTCCGTGGTAGCCTGTTCTCTGATAATATAAGGACAGTTCATCCCAATATATAACTGGTGTTTTTTTGTTTTTTTCACACCAAGCAAGGTGATTTAGTACATGGAAGAAATTAGAAAAGAAGCCGGCTTCGCTACAACCTATCACGTGTTTATTTTCTGCTCTGACCAAGTAATTACTCAATAGGCAAAATAAAAAAATAAAAAATGCATTTTGTGATTTCATAATATATCCCCCTTAATTACCTGGCCCCACCTCTATGTTTAAATTTAGTTGAAGCTGGAGGTTAATTTCAAGATCTGGAAAATCTAAATTCCTAATATGGTAATAATCAGCAATAAATTAGAAAGCTAAATTATTGAATTTGCTGGCTTAATCTAGCTATATTTATTTTAACAATCTTAAGGGAATCATTTAGGGGCAATGAAAATGAAAATAAGCATACACTTACGAATAATACTATTAGCAAGTTTATCGATTAACCAAATTCAAGCCAGCGAGAGTCCATTATTACTCATAAAAATACCCACCCGATCAAGGCCAACGCAATTCTTTGCTATGCTTAATCTTTATTACGCAAAACTCTCGGGCAAAAATCGTTATCATTTTTTAATTAGCTGCGATTCTGATGACGCTGCCATGAATAATCCCAAAGCGATCAAGCAGTTGCAATCATACAAGCATTTAACATTTAATTTCAGTAAGAACCGGAGTAAAGTGCAAGCCTATAATGCTGACATGAAATTAGCCCCTCGCGACTGGGCTATCGTTCTGGTTACCAGTGACGACATGGAACCGATAAAAGCTGGCTACGATGAAATTATTATAGAAAAAATGAAAGCTGGCTTTCCGCGTTTTGATGGCGTGCTAAATTTTAATGATGGCCATGGACACGGGCTCAATACCTTGCCGATTATAGGTCGGAGGTTTTATAGAAAATTTGGTTACATTTACAATCCTTCTTACATTTCCCTCTTTTGTGATAATGAATTAATGGATATATCTCAAATGTTGCACAAAGAATTGAAATGCCCTGAAGTAATTATCCGGCACAACCATCCAGCATGGAACACTGCAAGCTGGGATTCTTTATATGCAAAAAACGAATCTTTTGCTAACCACGATAGGCAAGTATATAGTATTCGTAAAGCAAATAATTTTTACCTACATTTGCTAAAAAAGGGAAGAATGATAAAGAAGCGTTCTGGGCAGGTTTGAATATCATGATGTCATTTATCGCAATTTCTTGATAAAGTAATTCTATGAAGAAGCTTGCCGTATGTTTCTAATGAGCCCAACTTGCGGCAAAATAATGAATGGCGTAAGATTCTGGCTGAATAAAACGCTTAACAAAGTGCTCATATTGGGCAAATTGTCTTTTTTTCCCAGGCAATGGATAAAAGTAAGCCGTTGGAAAAGCGACAACACTATTTTTGGGGCATTTTGAAATCTCATTAAAAAAAGTTCGGGTAAAGAAGTCTGGACCTGTTCTTTGCATAATCGTTTCAAAATTATTTGGTTCGCCCCAGAATTTCATAGTGTCAATACATGCTTTCATAATAGGATGTCCTGGAGCACAGCCAATAAGACCATTATATAATAGCGCAGTTTTATTGTAGGCTATACCAGTATAGAAATCACACGTATGATGAAAAATGTCGAATGACCTATTTAAGCACTTAAAATCAGTATCAATATAGAGGCCGCCATACCTATAGAGTATTTCATATCGAAAAATGTCTGACTTTTCACCCCAATTTACTGCCATATCGTAGAAAGGCTGGTTCTTGAGCTCAAAGGGCTTAACATCTTTATCTGTCCAAATTCTTATTTGCCAATCAGGGTGTTTCATTTTCCATGATTCTAGGAGCTTTCTGCAACGTAAAGGCAAACGACTTCCAAGCCAAATAATATGTATTATTTTTGGAATCCGAGGCTTTTGGCTTATGGTTAAAGTATTGCAATAATCGTTGTACAAGGTTTCAAGCAATTGCCAATCGGTTGATTTCTCTGCAAAGAGAGGATCATAATTTTCATTTTTGCTCATGCTCTTTTTAAAATCGACCTTATACAAATGTGCTAATTTTGGAACATTGGGCTTAGCGTATATTGAAAAAAAAGTGGCCGCTAGCAAAATACAAATCGCTGATCTATTGCTCATCTCCATCTCCTTAATGTTTTACATGCAAGAGAATATAGCAAAAAAGGTAGCTGTCAAATAACTCTTGCATTACTCGTTAAAATTGGCTATTACATAGAAACAGATTTAAAGAGAAGCTAAGGATGGTCAAGCTAATGATGTCAATCATGAAAATCAAATTGTTAATAATAATGCTGTTACTAAACATGGATAGCAATGTTATCTCTAAGCCCCATTTGCTCATAAAAATTCCAACTCGTTCTCGGCCAGCTCAATTTTTTAAAATGCTTGATGTCTATTATAAGAAGCTTTCAAAAAAAATAGATTATACCTTTTTAATTACATGCGATACTGATGATGCAAGCATGAATAATGATGTGGTAAAAAGCCGCCTAAAAAAATATAGAAATCTAGTTGTACATTTTGACAATAATACAACCAAAGTTGAAGCTTACAATAATGGTTTAGCACAAGTACCAGCTTGGGACATCGTAGTGGTTACTAGTGATGATATGCTGCCTATCGCTAGAGGTTATGATAAGACCATCGTTGACAACATGCTTCACTATTTTCCTGAATTTGACGGAGTATTGAACTTTTTTGATGGATATGCCAGTAACTTCCTTAACACCATGCCTATTATTGGTAAAAAGTTTTACCAGCGATTTGGTTATATTTATAATCCTATCTATAAGTCCCTCTATTGTGATCAAGAACTTACCCTAGTCTCTCGCATGTTAAAAAAAGAAGTCATTTTTAATATCACCATTATTGAGCACCAGCATCCACACCATGGAACTGTATCTTGGGATGATTTATACAAAAAGAATGAATCCTACGATTCAGTAGATAAAGCTATTTTTGAACAAAGACAAGCAAGCAAGTTTGATCTATGAGGGAAAAAATGCAAATAAAAGCTATATTTATAGCGTTAATACTAAGCCACCTCTATGCTAGCGGAATCCAAAAGCCAATCTTAAGTATTCTGATTTGTACCTTAGAGGAAAGAAAGCAATCTTTCAATAAAATAACAACAATCTTAAGAAAGCAGATACGAGCTAATAAATTGCAGGGCAAAATAGAGATTCGTTTCTTTCTTGATAATCGGGAACATTCTGTTGGCTATAAACGCAATGTTTTACTTGATCAGGCTCAAGGAGATTATGTTGTTTCAGTCGATGATGACGATGCAATTCATCCTAATTACATAAGGAAAATTTATAAAAAACTTTTAAAAAGGCCTGATTGTGTCGGTTTAACTGCCACAATGACAAGAAATGGTCTTGATGCTAAGCCACTCATTCATTCGATCATCTATAAGGAGTGGTTCGTAAAAGATGACATTTATTACCGACCACCAAACCATTTAACGCCAATCAAAAGAGATATTGCAAAACATTTTAAATTTCCTGAAATCAATAGCGGTGAAGATGTTACCTGGTCAATGAATATAGCTGCATCAGGTTTGCTAAAGAAAGAAGTCGTTATTAAAAAACCTTTTTATTTTTATGACTATTCACCCGAATCATCCTGTACAACATCACGAAGCACTGCCAGCTAAAGTCCCAATAGCATATTTTATTACGTGCTAATCTTTAAGCCCGCAAGCATATAAAAGTGTTTGCGCAAAGTACACAACTGAAAAAGGTGCAGCTCGCTTGCTTTTGCAGTAACGTTGCATATTTGTGCTATAGCGCATAAGTTGCTTTTGTGTTAGAGATTTAAGAAAAGCATAGAGATCTGCATGAGTTGTGAAGTCTCTTCGGTCGATGAAACAATTTTTGGGAATAACGTCTGTTATATTTTCAGCACCCCAATAAATCGGTATACAGCCGGCCTTAAAACAATCAAAAATTTTTTCTGTTATGTACCCCTTCACATCGCGCATATTTTCATAACAGATGCAGAATTTGTAGTTTTTCAAGCATCCTAGCTTATTTTCAATTTCTCCTCGATACGTCCTATAAACACTGTGTGGCCAAAGTCTTCCATAAAATTCAAAATGAGCGGGATGATATTTTTCAAAAAATGTAATCGTTTTTTTTCTTTCGCTATAGATTTCCTTTGGGTGCCCCGAGCTTTTGTCTGCAGCTATTAACGTACAAAATTTTCTGTTTTCAAACGGCAAACTGGAAGTATTAGCTGCAAGATCGTCTATTATATAATAAAACTTATAATACTGTTCGGGGTTTTTCTTGATTAAATCATCATCCCAGGTAAAAATGCGAGAAAAATATCGATGATACTTTTTTTCATAATTATTGAGATCAATTACAGGGGGCTCCCAGAGAAAGAGTAGGCGATTCTTATGTGGATACCTGGCCATTATTTGGCGCAATAGCGGAAGCTGAATATTAAACAATATGATATGATCGGCAGATTCAAATTCGTCTATGCTTTTGGCAATAGTGCAAGTATGGCCCTCTTTTCTAATCAATTCTTTTAGTTTTGGAAAAGCAGTATTTACTGGGTCTTTAAAAAATTCTTCTTCAGAGATATAGCCGTGCCATGAGAGAATAGCAATGTTGGCCGTTTTGGCTGAAAAGCATAGACTTAACAAAATAAACATTATTTGAACGCGCATAGGAATGCCTTACGGAATAACAATTTTTTTACAAACGAATAAATTTTGGTTGATAATCTCCAATGTGGGGCGCTTTATTAGCAATTCTGTGGAGTTGCGTTATATCAATTTTAAATCCTTGATTATATTTTTTGAGCAAATAAGCAGGATGATAATAGCGCTTATTTTCATACTGCAAAGCTATATCTGGATTCATATAATCTTTTTGCACTAAGTTAAGAACTAGATTTACGATTTTCGATTTCGCGTAACAAAGGCCATAGCCATTCATATTTATATATGCTGACCATTGGCCCTCAAGGGTATTTGGCGAGTGATAGTTTATGTTTGTAAGATAAGAGTCTATGGAGCTTTTTAAAAAAATAGTACCATCAAGACTATGTCGGTAACACCAATCTCCTTTTCCTGTTTTAAACTGCCAACTATAGATTCCATTAGCCACAACGGTAAATTCAGGTAACCCGGTAAATGTATTGAGAGTAAAGCAGTGAGTTATATTTTTTCCCAAGCGCAGATAAAAAGCGTAGGCGTTAGTATTCTCAAGCATTAATGTGCATTCAGATAAATTCACATAATCGGTAAAAATTAGGTCATCGACCGCAAATATAATGTAAGTGGATAATGAGCTTTTTAAAGCTTTAGTGGTTAACTGCTTAAAATCACCGGAAGGTCCTCTGAGAGCTTGTTTACTAAAGAGAACTTTCTTGTATGATTGAGCAAGATTACGATAACTTGATTCATACTTAGTATCTGCTGCATAAATAACCGTTATCTCAGAAAAGCCGGTTACATAAAGGTAAAGCGATTCTAAAAAAGCATTAAGCTGGAGTGGCCTATTATAACTAAAAACAATCACGTCCGTCTGTAAAGATGGCGATGCTAATGCAGTAGCCACTAGCAAGCTTAACGCAAAACAAATAAGTAGTTGTCCAATAGGGCTTTTTTCTTTCATAGCAAGATCAAATATTACTCCGGAACTTCTAGAAAATCAAATCTATCGAGCGGCTCATAGCGTGGTTTTGAGCGAATTTGGCTCTCAAGCCGTTGAACTAGCTCTTTATTCACTTTATGATCATTTAAAGGATTAGCGTTATTATAAATGTAGAGGATTTCACTGATATATTTGAAATGATTCTTGGAAGCCATTTCTAGCATAGGAAGCATCATAGCAAGATCCCAAGTCATTGGATAAAATTGATTTTTCCATAACAAATCTTCTTTTTTTATTTTTTTAAAAAGCCCTGCATAAAAAGTGCGAAGATGTGAACTAACCCATTGGTAACTTCGAAAATTATTGTGTTCAATAACATGCATTGGAAATGGAGCGCAGAAACTTTTATCTGGAACTGGCTTACAAACATAATCACCATAGGTCATAACAATAGTACCCGGTGCATACTCTTTTGCTAAATTTTCTAAAACTAAGGGATGAGCAAGTTGATCATCACCATCAACAGTTACCACAACCTTATGATCAGCAATCGTATGTATTGCTTTATATAGATTTCCCAATGCACCAATGCGCCGTTTATTGTGCACTATGTGTACCTTATCCTTTAAACTATGATTACGTACATAAAAATCAACTAGCTTTCCCGTTGAATCGCATGAACAATCGTCAATATAAATTACTTCAAAATGATCGTACTTTTGGCAAAGTACCGAATCTAAATTGCTTTTGTACCATTGTGCGTTATTATATGATGGTATAACTATTACAAATTCTACTGGCTGTTTGCAAACAGATTCATGTAAAAAAAGTATCGCTGTTAGCAGTGCTATATAACGTATAATCTTCATAATCTTCTCGCTTTTTCTTTCAATCTGTTGGCCTACGCTACTATAACCAAATGAATTGCTAGTTTGCAAGCAATAATTGACCGAATATTACAATGCATACACAATCAATCGTTATTTAGTAAAAGTGAGAGATGAAAGGGGCTTATATTTCTTTTTAGCTCGAATCTGTTTTTCCAGGTCAAGCAAGAAGTTGCAATTTACTTTGTAGTCATTTATGGGATTGGCTTGGTTATACTTATATAATATATCTGGAATAAACTTAAAGTGTTTCTTTGACGCCATCTCAAGCATAGGCAACATTATGGCCAGATCCCAGGCCATTGGGTAAAAATTACCACGCCATAGCAAATCTTCTTTTTTTATTTTTTTAAATAATCCTGCATAAAAAGTCCGTACATGTGAAGCCACAAATTTATAGCTCCTGAAAGCATTTCTGGTATAAATGTACTCTAAAATTGGTCTGCAAACTCCGACAATCTTTGATGGATAACTATAATACTGTCCATAAGTAAGCCAAATAGTATCATCTTGATATTCCCTTGCAATGCGGTTAAGCGCTTGATTAGTCACTAGCTCATCATCACCATCGACACAAACAATTATTTTGTTATCAGCTACCGTATGTATAACTGAATAAAGATTAGAAAGAGCTCCGCATCGATGAGCATTATGAATCACTTTTACTTTATGCTCCAAGTTATTACTACGCACGTAGTCATCTACCAATTCACCCGTTTTATCGTTTGAGCAATCATTTACATAAATAATCTCAAGGTGTGAATAGTCTTGCTTAACAACTGAATCAAGATTTTTCTTATACCATTGCTCATTATTATAGGAAGGGATAACAACTACAACCTTGACAGCTTTTTTACTCGTGTGCTGCTTGCTTTCACAAAAGAAAGGAATAAGCATAAGAAATAGCATTACAACGTAGCTATAGTACATACGTCACCTTTGTTCAAAAGCTTCTTTTTTAAGCCAACTACCCTCCCAATGATGAATAGCAAACGACTCGGGTCTTTGCCAAAGTGCAGCCTTTTTAGGATCTTGAGTATAGCCGCAGGGGTAAAAGTAAGTAGATGGTAAGGCAATGGTGAGCCCCGGCACTTGTAGGCTATTTTCAAAAAAAAGCTTAGTAAAAAATAAAGGACCAGTCTTGGCAATAATTTGCGGAATATGAGCATGTTTGGGTAAGCTCTCTATCGCTTTTTTTAATAAACCATGCTTTGGCACCACGCCAATAAGACCAATACCAAGTTGCACAATGTTGGTATCTAAGGGCTGAATGCCTATATAAAAATCGTAACAGTGATGTAAAATATCTAGTGGATGCAAGCATTCGAAATCAGTATCTATATAAAGACCACCATAGCGATAAAGAATTTCATACCGCAAAATATCTGATTTTTCACCATAATTGGTTGCTTTATCATAAAGTCGCTGGTTTTGTAGCTTAAAGGCTGGGATGTCTTTATCAGTCCATAGCCTATAAACCCAATTTGGGTGATGCTTTTTCCAACTTTCTTGAAATTTTTTATACTTTTCAGGAAATGGGCTACCAAGCCAGATCTGATGAATGATCTTAGGAATTTTTGTTTGCTTTTCTGCTATGACCTGCAGAAAGTTATTTTTTTCATACAATTGCTGAAAAAACGCTATCATCTCAGGGCCCCAGTGACTAGATAGCACGCTCCTGTACTTGTCAATTTGCATTGAATCATCGAAGCTAACATGTAATTGACCAAGGTCTGCAGCTAGTATTGGCAATTGCGTAGTTGCTTTGTTAGTAAACACATACCGTGCAACGAGCAAGAAAGATAAACAACTTACTATTACTAGCCTCACGTATGTTCGTGAGAATTGATAAGTATATCTCATGAGCCCGTTTTCAATTGATTAAGGTGTTTTTGTTTTAAGCTTTCTAGGCTAGCTGCTTTGCAATCTTCTTCTACCATTATTTTTACGAGTTCAGTAAAGCTGGTTTTAGGTTTCCAATTAAGCACTTTTTGAGCTTTGGTCGAATCACCAAGCAATAGATCTACTTCTGTTGGTCTAAAATATCGTTCATCAACGGCTACTAGAACTTTATTCGTATTCTTATCTATTCCTTTTTCATTAACACCTGCACCATGCCACTCTAGGTCGATGCCTATTTCTTTAAAGGCAGCTTCAACAAAATCTCTTACAGAACGCGTCTGACCCGTTGCTACAACATAGTCATCGGGCTTTGCTTGTTGAAGCATAAGCCACATGGCTTCTACGTAATCTTTAGCATACCCCCAATCACGCTTTGCATCTAAATTGCCAAGGTATAAAATCTCTTGAAGACCATACTTAATATTGGCAATGGCACGGGTAACTTTGCGCGTTACAAATGTTTCCCCTCTTCTTGGCGATTCATGGTTAAAAAGAATCCCATTACAAGCAAATATACCATATGCTTCCCGATAATTAACCACGGACCAATACGCGGCTACTTTTGCTACTGCATAAGGAGAACGTGGATAAAAAGGGGTTTTTTCTGTTTGAGGAATTTCCAGTACTTTGCCAAACATTTCACTGCTAGAAGCCTGGTAAACTTTCGTTTTATTTGCTAATCCTGCATTTCTAATTGCTTCTAAAAGATTAATCACCCCTACAGCTCCCGCTTGAAAAGTATATTCCGGAAGGTCAAAAGAGACCAATACATGGCTTTGAGCTGCCAAATTATAAACCTCATCGGGCTGAATTTGTCGTATTAATCTTTCTAATGTACTGGCATCGGTAAGATCGCCATAATGAAGAACAAACTTCCCCCATCCTTGCTCATGTCTATCGCGATAAATATGGTCAATTCTTTGGGTATTCAAACTTGATGAACGTCGCTTGAGACCATGAACTTCATAACCTTTTTCAAGCAAGAATTCTGCCAAATAGGAACCATCTTGTCCTGTTATACCCGTAATAAGAGCTCGAGGTAGAGGTGCTTTTGAAATCGCTTGTACAAATGTATTCATGGGCATTACACATACTATTAAAAATAAAAACAAATGTTTATAAATTATCATGTTCTTCTCCTTTTTTTCGCCGTTTTGACAGTTGCTTATACCATTCTATTACTTCTTTTAGTCCTTCTTGTAAAGAAATACTTGATCGCCAGCCAAGGCTGTGAATGCGTTCGCTATTAAGCAACTTCTGTGGTGTACCATCAGGCTTTGTAGAATCAAAAACTATGTCGCCTTTAAAACCTACCAGATCGCGAATTAGATATACAAGATCTACAATGGCACTATCAGCACCAGTTCCAATATTAATCCAACCATTTTCACCATAATCTTCGTGGAAGTCCATAAGATAAACAAGCGCTTTAGCAAGGTCCCTTGCATGTATGAATTCTCTCCTTGCACTTCCGGTACCCCAACAAATAACTTCAGATTTATTTTCTCTTTGCGCTTGACAGAATTTTGCAATTAAGCTCGGTATTACATGACCATGAGCACTATCAAAGGTATCATTAATACCATATACATTAGTCGGCATACATGAGATAAAGCGAGTATCGTACTGTTGGTTATAGCTTTGGCACAACTTAAGGCCCGCTATTTTTGCAAGCGCGTATGGTTCATTCGTTTTCTCCAACGGTCCGGTAAGCAAATATTCTTCCTTTATTGGTTGAGAACAGTCTCTGGGGTAAATACATGATGAACCCATGTAGAGGAGCTTTTGAACGCCAGTTTTATAAGCTGCATTAATAACATTAGAAGTTATCATGAGATTATCATATAAAAATTCGGCGGGATATTCCAGATTGCCTTGAATACCTCCGACACGAGCAGCTAATAAAAAAACATAGTCAGGTTGCTCTTGCTTAAAAAATGAATTCACGTCTTGCTGATTACGTAAATCTAACTCATGATAACTACAGGTAATAATATTGGTAAAACTTTCACTAATAAGCTGAGCACTTAATGCCGTGCCTACTAAGCCGCTATGGCCTGCTATATATATTTTTGCATGTCGATTAATAGTCATTTTTTTACGTTTTTACTTGTTATAAATAATGCTCATGCCCGCTGTTTTTTAAATAATCGATTACATCACCATGCTCATCGATGCGCTGCGTTATAAACAACACATCATCAGTTTCTATAATACATAAACCTTGTACATTCTTAAGCACCACTAATTTATTGGTAGCTTTAACAACATTGTCATAGGAATTGTAATGTACTATTTTACTTGCATTACCACCAATTATGCAACTGGCAGCGATAAATGCTTCTAAGCTGCCTATATCAGACCAAGCAAAGCAAGCAGGAACCACAGCCAATGTATCGGTCTTTTCTAGCAAAGCTTTATCAATAGAGATGCAAGGTATTTCCTCGTAAATACATGCACCGTCAAAAAAACTTTCCATGGCTTGAACAATATTCGGAGCATGCTTATTAAACTCTGCTAATAACACTTTTGCTTTTGCACATAGTATGCCAGTATTCCACAGCATAGTTTCACTGTGGATATATTCTTGTGCAACTTTGGCATTGGGCTTTTCATGAAAGCTTTGGATTTCACACAATTGCTGGCTGATTTTTGAAACAACGTTGATATAGCCGTACCCTGTTGATGCAAATGTTGGCTTAACACCTAGCATGATAATCTTGTTATATTGGTCTGCACATCGTGAAGCATAAGCAAGTAGGGAAGTAAAACTTTGATTATTTTGTATAGAGTGATCGGAAGGAACAAAACAAATAGTAGCTTCATGATTTTCTTCAAGTAGCTTCATAACGGTAAATAAAACTGCGGCTGCGGTATTTCTGCTAGATGGTTCAGTTAGAATTCGATAGCCAGTAGAATCAACAAGCTTTTGTACGCGCTCTTCATGCATTTTTGTCGTTACTATCAATAGATTTTTGGGTTCAACGAGCGGCAAAACTCGTTCTATCGTGTTTTCAAGTAATGTTTTATTTCCATCAAGCGATATAAATTGCTTTGGCACATTTTGTCTGCTTAAAGGCCATAGACGCTTACCACTGCCACCAGCTAAAATAGCAACGTAGAAATTTCCATCAATTAAATCTCCAGTGGCATCCACTAAGCAAATATCGCACATTACCCTACTCTTTTACTTTGAACTAAGTCCGGCAATAAGCACTATAAGCCAGATCCTTTGCGTCTTTACTATTTCACATGACACAAAAATAGCATATACAGCGACTTTAGCAAGAAAATTAGATAAGAGTCCATTAGCAACCATTCAAAAGATGACTCACCAATGTAAATCCTGTTCGTAACCGAGTGCTATAAGTAAATCTCCTGCAACAGCCTTGAATGCTCTTTTATGTTCTTCTTTAAAATATTTTTTCCATGAACCAATTTTGCCTTCTCTAAAGGTCGTAGTTCCGCCAAAGATCTTCGAGCTAATGGCTTTTATTTGATCCTGAGTAAGTGAAATTTCAAGATGTTTTGCCATATTGCTTACCTCTTGTTGCTGTGCAAGATTTGTTCCTCCTCCTTGAGAACCAACAAGACTTTCAAATCTAGTGGTATAGCATACTGAGCTTGCTTGCCAAGGCAAAAAGGCTTCATAAAAGCGTTTTACATGTGAAATATATTTTTGCGATGATAATGAAGGAAGTGGTATATCTTGAAAATGATATGCACCAAACACTGGGCTTTCTGCATTATCACCTATGAGAGCAGATAATAAACTATCGAAAGCAAAGCGGCCGTGTTGAGGGCTCTTAAGCTTCGCGAAAGTTTGGGCAACGAGTTGATCTCTCGGATCTCGTATTATGAATAAGACCTTAATATTGTTATTCTGCAAAAGAGCCTCATACTCCGGCTTAAAAATTAAATGTGATATTCTTATTAGATCGTCCTCAAGACCTTGCTTAAGCTCAAAAAGAGGTAACTGATAATATTTAGTAGCCTCAGTAATAGGAAATATGTAACCCGCTCTACCAGTTATTAACTCAGTTGTTTTCTTGAGCAAATAAGTCCCTGCCTTTGGAATACTAATATTTAAAATAGCTGGCGCATAGAGATTGGTGAATATCAAGTGTGTCAAAAAAACAATAAGTACTTTTTTCATGTTTTTCCCTCTAAATGACCGCATTACCATTTTGTTGCTTGCTCAAAGTCAATTACCCCACATTTTGCTTTTTTATGGCCACATTACCACAAAATCATCTACGATTGTATGATATTATTCGACTGTTAATCAATAGTTTCGTATAAGTGAAAAAGAGCTTTAACAAGAAATTGTCCTTTTTGCTGTCTTGTGCTTAATTAAAACTATGCTCATGCAACTGGATTCATGATTTTCGTATTCTAGCAGCAATACCATTATTTCTTGCTACCCGGAAGTGCACCAATGGGCCAATTTATAGCAATTATTGTTCTTTTTTCTATGCATGCTTGAATACAAGAGCGAAGGGCTAAAATTAACTTACCAATGTAAATCCTTCTCATAACCTAGTGCAATAAGCAGGTCTCCGGCGACTGCCTTGAATGCTCTTTTATGTTCTTCTGTAAAATATTTTTTCCATGAACCAATTTTGCCTTCTCTAAACGTTAGGCTTCCACCAAATATTTTCCAGCCAATAACTTGCATTTGTTCCTCAGTAAGCGAAATCTCCAGATGTTTTGCTATATTTTGCAATTCTTGCAGTTGCGCTCTATCTGTTCCTCCACCCGCAGCACCCACTAGCTTTTCAAATGTTGTGGTATAGCAGATTGAGCTTGCTAGCCAAGGTAAAAAGGCTTCATAAAAGCGTTTTACATGTGAAATATATTTTTTCGATAATTGATAGGAAAGAGGTATATCTTGAAAATGATATGTGCCAAATACTGGGCTTTCTGCATCGTCACCAATAAGAGCAAATAGTAATTTGTCAAAAGTGGAGCCGTCATAACTACCGTTTTTAAGCATATAAAAAGCTTGTGAGACAAGCTGGTCTCTTGGATCACGTAGTATAAAAAATATTTTAACGTTCTTATTTTGAAAAAAAGCTTCGTATTCAGGCTTAAAAATCAAATGAGAATTTCTTATTATATTCTCATCAAGACCTTGCTCGAGTTCAGAAAGAGATAGTTGATAATATCGGCTAGCATCTTTTAAAGCTATAGGAAATATGAAAGCTTGCTTATTGGCTATTAGCCCAACTGCTTTGCTAAGCATCCAAGTTCCTGATTTTGGAACACTAATATTTAAAATAACTGGCGCATAGAGGCTTGCGAATATCCAGGGGATTAATAATACAATAAGTGCTTTTTTCATTTCTCTCCTAAATGACTTTATTATGTGTTGTTTGCTCAATTAATTTACTCGAGCTTTTTGCTTTTTGCATGGTTACATTACCACAAAGTCATGTACGATTGTATGAAATTACGCCAATGTTAATCAATGATCTATAATAAAAATTTTAACAAGAAATTTTCCTTTTTTTTGTTTTCAACGTATCGATTTTATAGTATGAGTTGATTATAATGTTTACTTTAACCCACAACATTCCAGGTTATTGATGATTCACAGAACGCACCAAGCAAGACCCAGTAATCGAAATCTTATTATTTTAGTTTGCATCGCATTTTTGGTTCGCTTAAGCGCCTTTTACTTTTATGTCCAACATAACGAACGCTATTGTCAACCAGATAGCATGGATTATCACATTAGTGCACTGGGCATATCATCAGGTATTGGCATGTTCCGGCCTGATAGTAAGCAACCAATTTTTTGGCGAACCCCAGGATATCCGGCTTTTTTAGCCCCCTTCTATTACTTTTTCGGCCAACCAAGCTTTCAATTTTCAGCTCATAGCTATGCACAAAAAATGGCAATTTTCGCGCAAATAGTACTTTGTTCGTTTTTACCTTTATTGCTCTTTTTTTTAGCTCTAGCGCTTACTAGTTCGCTGGCAATCGCATGGGCAAGTGCCTGGATAGGAGTCTTTCACATTGGGTTTGTATTAGCAAGTACGTATTTGCTAACTGATGGCCTTGCTCAGCTTTTCTTTGTGGGCTTTCTTGTGTGCTTATTTAAAAGCATGCTCATGCAAGAGCGTTCATGGATTTTGTACTGTAGCATGGCAGGATTACTACTTGCTGGTTACACATGGATGCGACCAATGGGGCAATTTATAGCGATTATTGTTCTCTTTTTATATGCATGCTTGAAAACAAGCGTAAAAGATCGTTTTTTAGCTTGTATGCTCTTTGCCTTGCTATTTTTCGGCAGTATTGCTCCATGGTATATTCGTAATCACACCTTAACAGATAACTGGTTTTTCTGTCCTTTGCTCGGGCCCTATCTCACGTTGTTTTCTGCGCCCAAAATCCGAGCTCGGGTTGAACAGATCCCATTAGAAAAAAGCCATCAGCTATTAGGATATTTAGGCGGCGTAGAAGCCAGAGAAGCAATCGTACAAGCCTATAATGCAGGCAGCTCTAAAATTGTGTGTACCGAACTTACAAGCATTAAAGCAGCTCTGCCATGGATCATTGCTTATCCTGGGTATTTTTTGTACGATTGGCTTGTTCAAGTAATGAAAACTATGTTTGATCTTTACAGTTGCCAACTGACTTCTATGTCCGCCAATACCCATAAAACTGATCCGTTAATCGAATATTTAGGTGAAAAGACTTTTGCTTGCATGTATAAGCAACCGATGCCAACTTTTGCTCGTTTTATTTGTTGGTTCGAATTTGTTTTTACTTTATTTCTCTGGATTGGCCTTTTAGCAGGGGCTTGGATGTTTATTATAAGACCTTTAGCAATTAACTCAACTTCACCAGTACCTACATTAGATCATGAAAAACGATCAATGTTATACCTTTGGTTAACCGCAGGACTCATTATTGCAGGAACCATGGGTATGACCGGTGGCTTTGGCTATGCTCGTCTTCGGTTGCCTATTGAGCCACTTTTGATTATTTTATCATTGACCTTTTGGCGGGCTCACGCACTGAATCATGCTAGCACACTTACTGCACGCAAGCAAAGAGGCGCTTTATTGCTTAACCAAAACTGATGAAGGCTATAAAAAATAACCACTCATAGATAGTAGGATTTTATGAAAATAATAAATTTGATCACTTTATTGGTGTTAATGGCTACAGAACTAGATGCAATGAAGAAAGTTACTGGATCGCGAGCAAACAATCGTACAAGCAGCTTAATGCCATTTATATCCTCCCACTCGCTTAATCAAGAACGCAGCAAATCATCGTTCAATGAAAATCTTCAATTAACATGGTACGATTTGCCGCATGAAATTAAGGAGCAAATTCTATATTTTGCTATTAAGGATGGGACTTCAATGAGGTTCTTAAAAAAACTTGAGAGCGTAGACAAAGAATTGCAATCGATCATTTTCCCTTCACGTTTTCTTAAAAAGGTCATCGCAAAGAATTTGCATCGTGATGATGCTGAAAAGCTATTGATCAAATCAAGTAATTCAAATGATATTCCTTTGGTAGATGCTCTTTTAGAAACTGGCGCCCATTCTGGTTATTATAGAGCTACTGAAGCTTTACTCAATGCTTCAAAACATAAACGGAAAAAAATAGTGAAAAAACTTCTGCAATCTGGCGCCCTAGAAGAAGCAAAAGGTACACGATTATTATCAGCTGTACTCTTAAGGAAAAAACAACAAGTGGAGGCATTGCTTAGCAAAAGAGTCAGTCCTGATGCCTATACTAATTTAGGCTTTACTGCTCTCATGCTGGCTGTAAACAATAATGATATAGCTATCGCTGAGCAGCTTATCCATCATGGAGCTGATATTAATGCTAAAACCCGAGATGCAGAAGGTAAAACGGCTTTAATGATCGCCGCTGAAAGTGGAAACAAAAAAATGGTAAAGCTGCTTCTTAAAAGTGGCGCTGTTGTTGATCAGCCAACCAATTATCAGAACACCGCGCTAAAATATGCTGCTGAATTTGGTCATAAAAAAGTCGTCAAGTTTTTAGTAGCCAAGCATGCCGACGTAAATCATTTGAATTATAATGGCTGGACTGCTTTAGCCTTAGCAGCTAGAAATGGACATGCATCAATTATTGAGTTTCTGCTTGAACGAGGTGCTGACGTTAATGCTAAAGATAGCATAGGTAAAACTCCCTTGATGGAAGCAGCAGAAAAAGGTCACACAAGATTAGCAGAAATTCTTATCGGAAATGGGGCTGATGTTAATGCAAAAAGTAAACTTAATGATACGGCTTTGATATTTGCGAGCGGTAAGGGAGATTTAGCATTGGTAAATCTCCTTATTGGTAAAGGAGCCGATGTCAAGGTGCAAAAAGAGGCTGACGTTAACGCTAAAAATAATTTTACTGCTCTCATGGCCGCCATTGAGCGTCGTCATTTTGAAATAACAAAAGTTCTCATTGACAACGGAGCACAAGTAAATACCAAAACTATCTTGGGTCGCACCCCTTTAATAGCGGCAACCGAACATTGGCTATCAATCTATAATAAAGATGAAAAAGAAAGAAAAACAAGCCTGGCCCAAGGCGAGGAAATAATAAAGTTACTATTAGCTAGAAATGCTGATGTTAATGCCAAAGATAATCGCGGTTGGACGCCATTAATGCATATTGCACAAACAGGTTCAGAGAAAAAGATGCATAAGAAGATAGCTCGTCTCTTTATTGAGCATGGTGCTGATGTTAATGCTAAAGATACCAATGGCAATACTGTGTTGATGATTATGGGGGATACTGCCTACAGTGGGGTGGTTGAGCTTCTCATTGATCACGGGGCAAATGTTAATACAGAAGATGCATCTGGTAACATCGTTTTAAAGAGATTTGCCAAGGAAAGCCTTCAACATTATGGCGTGCCAGGCCCTAGAACACTTTTGCGTTATAAAAGAATAATTGAACTACTCCTTGCACATGGTGCTGATGTTAATGCTACAGATCGTCAAGGCAATAGTGTTTTGATGAGTGCTGTAATACCAACTACGTTGCATGCATGTTATCATCCTAATTATCTTGAAATCATTGCATTGCTAATAAACAAGGGTGCTGATGTTAATGCGCTAGATAGGGATTCAAATACTGCATTAATGTTTGCTTGTTCAGAGAGAGGTATACCTGAAATAGTACAGCATCTTCTTCAATGTGGTGCTAGTATTAATGCTCAAAATAATTATGGCTTTACTCCATTAATGTTTGCTAGTAAAAACAACAACCCAGCAATTGCTAGACTTCTTCTTGAGAAAGGCGCTAATAAGAGCTTAAAAAATGGAACGGGCAAAACAGCGCTAGTCTTAGCTGCTGAAGGAAATCATAAAGAAATAATTAAGCTTCTTATAGAATAATTATCGTTGAGTTTGTCTTGGGATTGCCTATTTTCTGACGAAAATCCCTAATCCATCGATCATTTGACAAAAGCTACTACCTAAGTTATAATTATAAATACAAATATCAATTAGAATTTTTATATTTTATAAATTTATTTTATATGTATTTTATTTTTTAGATGGAGGAAATCATGAAAAAGTTTCTTAGATTTTTCAAACTTCTTGTTATAAGCCTCACAATTTCGGCAATTGGTGTTATGCCAATGGCAGCCATGGAAGCTCCAGATTCTCATCAAGAAGCTCATATTCAATGGCCTATCCTCAATTCTTTGAGCAAACCTATTCACAAAGTAATCATTAAATCACTGCTCTCAAAATCTAAGTGCAAATTTAAGGGCTATTGGTTTACCGCAAAGCTTGATCAGTCCAGAAATGAAGAGCTGTTTGCCTATAGTGATCAAATCAAAGGAGCATTAGGTGAAGGCCTTTTGGTAGAAATTAAGCCAACAAGTTCTGAGGAAGTTTATTCCCAATTTACTAACAAATGCGCTTATAAAGTATCTATTGAAGATACTGAAATTGCTACCTTCATCCTTCGTACAATAGAACCTGAGGCTAATTTTGAACGAACTCAGGTAAGACAACGAGCAAGCACGAGCGATGCTGTAAGACACCATGAAAACATTGTTCACATTGGCCATGGAACATTTGGCCCAAACGTTGACGGCGCCCTTTCTCATGAAAAAATCTCGGCATTTATCGCACAAACCAGAGGTAATCCCATACTAGACCTCGGATATGCAATAATTGAAGCTGCTGATCTTGCTAACATTCAGGATCCAATTCTTCTAGCCAAGTATGTTAAGCATCATAGAAATGGATCAATAGATGCAAACTCTGTAATACAAGCAATTAAGCAAGATCTTGTACGATTTGAAAAAGTGTCTCAAAGACTCGATCAATTACACGTTTCTACCGGAGGATTTAGGGATCAAATCAAGCGGCTGACTAAGCATCAGGTTTTAAAAAGAACTATCGCTTTCATCATACAATATCCAGAAATCTGCACAGGCACTATTGCCGATATTACCACCTATCATGGTGGAGACATGGTAGTCCTTCGTGCAGCTCTTTTTTATACCGCTCTCATGCAACAAGGATGCTGTGAAAGTTTTCAGGCTCTAGCGCAAAACCTTAGTGGCTTTTACCGAACTTCTAGCTATGATGACCGGTTAATAGAACAACTGTTAAGCCAAACACATCTTTTTGTTGATGGTGTTTTTTACGCCCCCGCCAATAGCTACGTTCTCTATGCAGATAATGCCAC
The DNA here is from genome assembly GCA_963706585.1 of uncultured bacterium. Lineage (GTDB taxonomy): Bacteria > Babelota > Babeliae > Babelales > Babelaceae > MFD02248-292. Next base: position 328,150 of record OY970169.1, on the reverse strand, counting down.
CTTGGTTAATCAGGTTATCGATGATTTACCACTCACTTTTGAGCCACATAGAACAACGAGGAATCTACCTATGTGCTTTGGTGACTGTACAGGATTTGTAAGCCAAATTGTTAGACAATTGCGAGAGGATATTCCTTGGCTTGCTTGCCATCGCTTCAAGTCACGGGATTTAGAGATAGTCCATGATGTTATGATTAAAGAGCAACGGGTATCATACCGCTATGTCGGCGTTGGCAGAAGTAGACCATTAACCCGTCAAGAAATAGATCGTATAACTCATGAGTTTAGTGGCAGTGCAAAATTAGCTGCGTTAACGAAAGCGTTTATACCAATCAGCGATAGAGATGCGCTTAAAGCTGGTGATGTTATTGTATTTCGGCAAAGACCTAACGGGCTCTATAGTACTAAAACGGGACATGCTGTTATTGTTGTTGATCCTCGACCTTCAAGAGATCCGAATCTCATAACCGTGATCGAATGCACACGAGCGTCTGATGCAGGGTTAAAGCATGGTTATGGTTGGAGAACTGTACAACTTAATCGCGGTGGTACGTGGGAAACTCGGGTTCTGCGGATTAATCAAAATAATTAACGGTTGAACTTTGGGCAATTGACACAAGGACAAATGTCTGACATTGTAATATCAAATTAGGCAAATTAGGCAAAAATTTATCATCAGGGCCACGTCTTACCACTGGAAAATATGATACTACATGCTGTTTGGAAACGTGAAACAAAGCATTTGTATCTTTGGGGGGAAGACAAAGAAGTCTATGATCAATTATCCAAGCAAACCATTTTTGAAGAATTTCACCCATTTTCTCTACCTACAGTACGTATAAGAGAAATAATAGCTCCAAGCACAATCATTTCTAGCAGCGCAATTTCAGACAGTGATATTACCCTTGAATTACCATCAAGCAGTAGTGCACCATTATTGTCAACTACTGCTTTGATAGGAACTAATGCATCAACAGAGACTAGATTTGCTCACTGGAAAATTAGCGCTTTGGCCATTAATCCTTATGAGGCCTTAGAACTTTTAGTGGAGCTTACTAAGCAAAAACAGCGCGATATGATTCTTGGTGAATCACTTCACTATTGGGCTCATATTGTAGGCTTAGCGCTAACATTGGTTAATAATCAGTCTTTTATTCCAGTGCTAAAGAAAATTGACAAGACTAACGCTCAAATTAGATGGACTCCTTTGTTAGATGCTATTGACAATGAACATATGATTGCACTTGTCAAGACTATGCCCGCTATTTGCTGGTCTCATGCTGACACAGACACACAAGTAATAGATTTGATCTCGAGTTTTCTTGAAGAAATGATCCATGCATTCGTAAAAAACAATGCAAGCACAAAGAGACTTACGACCATTATTGCTCATACAAAAAATAAACTCATCAAGCAATGTCTACAAGCCCTCATAAGAACACAGCAAGATGAAACTTCTGCTATACAGCTTTCTACAGCATATGATGGGGTGCAAGCGACAAAGCTTTCTAAGTGGCTTGACGTAAAGCTACCTTCAAAAAGAAAACGGTCTTTTCGCCCCGGTTTTCGACTTACTGAGCCTTCAAGCAAAGATGGCCCTTGGACCTTACAATTCTACCTGCAAGCGTCTGATAATAAAAGCCTCACCTTGTTAGCCTCTGAGATTTGGCATCCCGAAAGGTATAATCTTAGTTTTTTAAAGCGAATCTATGGCAATTTCCAAGCAACATTTTTAGCCCAACTTCGTCAGCTTGCCTCATATTATCCAGAGCTTGGACAAGCACTTAATCAATCAAACCCAAGCATGATGGAGCTATCAACAGAAAAAGCATACTTTTTCCTCCAAGCGATAGTACCAATTTTAGATACATTCGGGTTTGATGCACAATTACCTGCTTGGTGTTATAAACAGAGAAAGCGCTTAGAAGTTACATTACAAATCAAGCAAGGCACTAAAGCAACAGATAGCCTCATGTCGTTAGGATCTCTTTTGCATTATGATTGGACATTATCACTAGGACAAGAAAAATTATCCGAAGAAGAATTAGCTGAACTGGTAGCTTCTTCAGCAGCTCCCATGATAAAATTGCGAGGCCAGTGGATTGAGGTTGAGCAGCATGAAATCGCGTCGATTACCCAGCTAAGAAAAAGCAAAGAAAAGAAAGAACTGAATGTTGGACAAGCATTACGCATTGTGCTTGGCAATGACATGCATCAGTTTGAAGAAAAATCCTTCACAGCAATAAGCACCATAGAAATTGATTCCAACGTACAAAATTTTTTAGACTCGCTTATGCAATCGCAAGAAATACCACTTTTAGAAACACCAAAAGATTTTATTGGTAGTTTACGCCCTTATCAACAACGTGGCTTTTCCTGGCTTCATTTTTTAAAAGGCAAGGGGCTTGGGGCTTGTCTTGCCGATGATATGGGCTTGGGTAAAACAATCCAGATTATTGTACTGTTACTGCGTCAAAAAGATTCCCAAGAAACAGAACCGAACCTCTTGATATGCCCTATGTCGGTCCTTGGCAATTGGCAAAAAGAGATTCAACGATTTGCTCCCAACTTGAAAGTTTTTGTCCATTATGGCACAAGCAGGACCCTGCAAGAAGAGATATTTAAAAAATGCATCGTACAATATGATCTTATACTTACAAGCTACGCCATAGCAGCTAAGGATATTGCTCTATTGCGCACGTACACCTGGAATTCTATCATTATTGATGAGGCTCAGCATATTAAAAATGCGAGCGCTAAGCAGGCCCAAGCAATAAAGCAATTATCTGGTAGATTTAAAACTGCGCTCACTGGGACCCCCGTGGAAAATAGACTTGCAGAACTGTGGTCGATCATGGACTTTCTCAACACGGGCTATTTAGGTTCGGAAAAATCATTTCGCTCGCGCTTTGGCGTACCAATTGAACGGTATAATAACAAAGAACAAGCTGAAATACTCAAAAAAATTATTCAGCCATTTGTGTTGCGCCGCTTAAAAACTGATAGGAATATTATTCAAGACCTACCTGACAAAATTGAAACAAAAGTGTTTTGCCCGCTCACTAAAGAACAAGCGTCGCTTTATCAAAACACCGTACAAGAAATGCTCACTCATATTAGCAGTGCCAAAGGCATTCAGCGCAAAGGTCTTATACTTTCTGCAATTTTAAAATTTAAACAGATATGCAATCATCCAGTACTCTTTACCAAAAGTTTTAGCGCATTAAACAATAGATCAGGTAAACTTAAGTATTTAGAAGAACTCTTGTCATCTATTCTTTCAGCGCAAGAAAAAGTACTTATTTTTACCCAATTTAGCTCTATGGGGGAACTGCTTGCAAACTATTTGAAAGAAGCATGTAAGACTGAAGTTCTCTATTTACATGGAGGCACGCCAAAACATTCTCGTGATAGCATGATAGATAGCTTTCAAAGCAAAGATGGACCTTCTCTTTTTGTGCTATCATTAAAGGCTGGTGGCATTGGACTTAATCTAACTCAAGCTAATCATGTTATTCACTACGATCGATGGTGGAATCCTGCTGTCGAAAACCAAGCGACTGATAGAGCATTTCGAATAGGTCAAACAAAAATCGTTCATGTACATAAGTTTATTTGTGCTGGCACTATTGAAGACCGCATTGACCAGCTTATTGAAAAGAAAAAACGCTTAGCTGATTTTGTAATAACACAAGGTGAAGGTTGGATTACTGAAATGTCAACACAAGAACTTGCCGAACTGTTTACGCTCGCTGCTGGTAATGTTGTGGACCAAGGAGATTAATGACATGAGTTTTTGGGATTTTAATAAAAAGCCAGTCAGTAAAAACAAGATCGACGTTGCTTGCGGCAAAGGCAAACAGTACTCAGATAAAACGTGGTGGTCAAAGCGTTGGTTAGAAACTATTGCAAGTTGGACCGATTCTAGCCGTTTAGATAGAGGAATTTCATATGCGCGACGTCAACAAGTTCTTTCCTTAACTACAAGCTTAGGCAGAATAGAAGCAAGCGTACAAGGTTCAGGTAAAAAGCCTTACAAGCTGCTCATCAAATTTAAAACGGGCTCATTGCAAGAATGGGATACTATCATTACACGCATAGCTGCAAATTTGCCATTAGCTACCCAAATGCTTGAAGACTCACTTATGCCCTGCATTGAGCAGTATTTCACCGGAACAAGTATTTCATTATTTCCCATGCTGCATCAAGACATGAATGTGCGTTGTTCCTGTCCTGATTATTACAGCATTTGCAAACATACTGTTGCCGTTTTCTATGCTATGACCGAGATCTTGGACAAAGATCCTCTTCTTCTTTTAAGCCTACGCGGCTGCGATAAAGGTGTGCTTATTGAACAGTTACGCATTAAACGGGTCCTAGAGGGTGGAGCACATGAGCTCTTAGGTAAATCAATAGCTGTTTCGACCACTCTTGCAAGCTTTTGGCAAAAACAAGAAATTAACCTTGAGCAATACAAAGCCCCGATAAAGCCATTTAGTAAAGACTATGAGACGATTTCACTATTGGGCCCCAGCCCACTGACAACCTACAAAATGAACATAGCCTTTATTTTAAAACTTGCCTATGGACAAGCAAGCAAATCCGCCAGCAAAAAATTACGAACCCACAGCACCTAGTTTATGTCAATTCATACATGCCATCGTCTTTATATTCACGATATATCCCCCCAGTAACTGCCGTCATTTGGTATAAGCGTTTGTGAAAATCGCCAAACTCGTGATGGTTGTAGAGAATAAGGGTAACGTCAAGGCCAGCATCTTTAATAAACTCGATATTCTTTTCAATAGCTTTGGCAATCCAGAGGAGATTGTTATCAAATACCCCGCCGCCAATTAACGTCAAGAACAGTTTCTTTTTACCCTTATACGCAACTGCTTTGATCGTACCTTCATAGGCAGTATCTAATAAAATGCATGCTTTTTCTATCGCTGCGCGCTCATGCTTTAGATGACTATTAAGGTAGCCAAAATCTATGGCAGCGGTAAATACCTGATTCACCAGTTGATTCGGATCAGTTTGCTTGACAACAGTGTTCTTATCTTTTAAGTATCCGCTTACTACCTGTATGTTTCCATGGAAGCCAACTTTAAGAGCCAGCTTATCCTGCTCAGTTATTGTATAGGATAAATAATCAGCATTATCGCCAGTGAAATCTACATAACCATTGACGATAGGAAGCTGTGGCACTTGGTCAAGAAGATTAACTTGATGATCTTGTGTTTGTCGCCAAGAAGCAGGATGTTTCTGTGGGTTAAAAAAAGGAGTGTACATTCGTAAAATAACGCCCGGTGCTGCGCTAAGCGATGCGATTGGCCCTTGTGTCATATCATATATATATTTAGTTACGCCACCTTCTGGATAATCAACATTGCTCACTGGTTCAAGAGCACTGAAATTGGATGCCACTTGAAAAACTGCATCTCTATTGCGTGGATCAGCTTGAAGTACTCCGACTTCAACGTACTGGTGAAACCATGAATCTGCATTAGTATTATAGCCCACTACAACATTGAAAGTGCCTCCACCCGGTTTTTCCATACTCCTTTGCCACTCACGCAATTGCCCGATGGAAAGCTCTTGAAAAGATCCCGCATTAAAGAATTTTCCGTCTTTACGCCTGAGCTTAAAGCCCACGGTACCATCAGCTTGCCCATAGGCAACAATAGCATTCTTCATCAAGGCATTATAGGCTGACTTATCATGCTGCCACAAGTGAATAACTTTTTCTTCTGACATTCCCATAATGTATTGGAAAAACCTCTTTCTAGGTACAAGAGTGTCTGATGTATAGCGGATTTTAGGTAAGGGATTACTTTTTTTTATATGCCTTATGCGCCCATTTGGTTGCTTATGGCTCTTATTACTTGGCAAGTCTTTTGCTTTTTTCTCAGCTTGTTGTAATTGCTTAGCAAGTAGAGCATCTGCTTCAATTTGCGCAGAAGAAGCAGTTTCACTTTCCTCCTTATCAAGCTGCTGAGCTTGTTTTTGAATTCTTTCTTGCTCCATGCGCATGGATGCCTGCAATGCCATGAAGAGTTGTTGTTGATAATGAAGCTCGCGTGGATCACTCGAAAAGTCCATCGCTTGGAGCATGGTCGAAAATAAGAGAATGATTGCTAATTTTGACATAGTAACTCCAAATTATAATTAATAATTGCAAGATTTTTATTTTCAGCGTACAAAAACTTGAATCAAAAGACAAAAGGGTGCTTCATTTTTTCACGAAGTTTTATATGCTTGTTGTGATTAATGCAAAGATAACAGCTTGTGATTTTCGAATATAAGGGTTTTGGTCGATGAAAAAAATATATGCTCCCTGGAGAAGTAACTACCTGAGCCAATCAGAAATTACAAGCCAACCAGATAAATTGTGTGTCTTTTGCAAGCAATTTAGCGAAAATCAAGACAAGAAGAACTATATTATCAAGCGATATACTCATTGTGCCGTTATGCTCAATTTATATCCCTATAATGCTGGACACAGCATGATTTTACCCTATAAACATGTTGCTAACTTTGCTGATCTTACATCTGAGATCCGATCAGAACTTATGGAAGTCATATCTCAAACCATTACCATAATTCAAGATTCATTAGGGTGCACTGGGATCAATATGGGAACCAATCAAGGCAAGGCAGCAGGTGGTAGCATATCAGATCATATTCACGTACATATACTTCCTCGTTGGCTCGGTGACACTAATTTTCTAGCAGCCCTTGCTGATACAAAGCAAATCTCTTTTGATCTTAAGAAAATTTATGAACAGCTTGTTAAAGCATTTGGGCAGCAAGAAGAACACAATTGTTAGTTTTTTTACGATATTCCTTATTTATCTCGAAATTTGATATATAATTTAAATAAGTCAAAAAAGTACCTTGTCAAATTATAAGAGAGATAACTTGTACTGGCAGGCGAATGACATATTAAAGAAACAAAAAAAATTAAGCCAAACGCTTCATCTTGGCATAAAGTATTTAAAGATCTACTAGAAACACATTCTGGGCAAGGTCTTTATCTAAAAGGACTTCGGCTACGTGAAGGATATACACAAACAGACCTTGGCAGATTGGTCGGCATTTCACAAAATAATATATCTGCTATGGAACATGGTAAACGACCTATTGGCAAAAATACTGCTCAAAGGCTTGCAGCTCTTTTTAAAGTAAGGTATCAGAGCTTTCTTTAATCTCTTAGATTAATCACCTCAAATTTGCTGCATAGTAAAACTCTTGCACTCGCTCACCACGAGTGGATTTCATAAGCTACGTCGGTGGTCAGGAGTTTGCTCTTGATAGTGTTGGCTTATCAAGTAACTCCGCTACAAATTCCTGTATATTATGAGCAAATGATTCTTTGTTGAACTTTTTCATACGACGCTTAATGCTCGATGCATAAGTTTGATCAAGTATGTATTTGCTTAAAATCTTTTCTAGATGGCTATAGCTAGTGAGCACATCACCAAATTTTTGCTTCTTAATAAACTTAAGATTCATACTCTCCCAATATAAAATATTTTTAGTCCCATCGATAATCATGGGCAATTTCATTTGTACTGCTTCACACATGGTAGTCGGCCCAGGCTTGGTAATAAGCACATTAGAAACAGCCATAAGGTCTGAAATTTGATCGGTAAAACCAACAATAGACAGCGTAATAGTTTGCGGCAATACAAGCTCTTCAATTCTAGCTCGTAATTGTTCATTTCGTCCCAAGCATACTATAACATGCATTGATAAATTTGTGTTAGTCATTGCTTTTAGATACTTATAGGTAGAATTTGAGCCCGCCGCGCCCATAAGTAACATTACTACTGGCTTATTGAGAGCTATTTTAAATTCTTTTTTTATAGCTAGTAGATTCTTTTTGCCTATAAAATCTGGGCGGACTGGAAAGCCACTAACTTTTATCTGGCTGTGACGAATTCTTGCTGGCTTAATGCGTTTACGAATATCTTTATCATCAAAAGGGATACAATAATAAAACCTATCATAGATAGGTTTTGTAATGCCATTAATATAATTTATACCATCAAGGTCAGCAGTTACGATTAAGGCCGGAATTTTATATTTTTGTGCTACCGCCAGCAAAGAACCATTAAAGACAGGGATCACCGATATGACAATATCTGGTTTTATTTTTAACTGCTCAATATACTGATCTATTAAAAATTCTGTTGCTTTATGCTTCATATTTGAGGTCCAGGTACCCCATGGAATGGTAGTATTTAAAAAGCTAATCCAACCATTTTTTAAGCAATAGTTATATGAATCTTCACTAGTATATTTATTAAAGGTAATCTTTCTTACCGGATCGATGGGCATCAAAACCTTATCGATAAGATTTACCACTTTGATTTCATAATCACTCCTGAGATATTCTTTTATTGCATTTGAGGCCGACATATGGCCTCCTCCACCAGCGCTGGTAAAGATAAGCACTCTTTTCTTCTTTGTCGGGGTATTGATATGATCCTGATTTTTACTAGAATGACCTATTGGTGTTTTCGATAAAGAGGTATCAACTGAGCAGACTGATAAGGACAGCACTAGCGATACAATGTGCATTTTTCTATTCATTTTGTTTTTCAATTTCTATCGAATTATTTCTTTTTTTTAAGCTGTTCGAGTTTTAGTATGAAAGAAAAGTTATAAGTATGCAAGTATACCACTTATCTTACCTTCATCCAATTAGCAGATGCTAGAAGTGTCTGCAGCTCATTTTGGAACTTTGTCAAATGATTCACCGCTTTACCAATGGGCTGGTTAAGCTCACAGATCCATAATTTCAGCGCGCAATTTAGAGTCGCTAAAATTGCGCGCAATCAAATAGTCTATAAACTTCAGCAAAATTCTAATGCTTTTTAACCTTGATGCAGGGTGTAAAAGCACAACCAAAAAAATAATGCATAAGACATTGCTTAAACCAGTGAAATAGTCATAGTAGCACAGGGCACAGTTCCGCCAAATATACCGGGGATCTCGATATTTATTGTCGTACCCGTAGCTCTTGCATAAAGACTAATCGTATCGCCTGCATTAAGTGCTGCGAGGAAGGTATGTGAAAAATCATCGGTAAATCCGGCCTGAGAGCTGCGATAGCTGTCGCTGCCTGGAATTATAGTGCTAGTGCCGTTTAAGAACATTCTTGCAACAACATTAAGTCCAATAGTAGGACTAGTATTAACTGTTATGATGGAATACGTGATTCGATAGACCCCGGTTGCCGGACAAGTAAATAGACCAGCAGCGTATGTCCATCCATTTCCAGGGACGCTCGTAGGACTAAACAATACCAAAGTACAAACCATACAGGCAGTCATTACCGGCTGGGTCATAGTGCTATAAGCAAATTCATAATCAATACCCCTAAGTGGACCCACAGCACCAGTCTCTCCTGTAGCTCCAGTAACTCCGGTCGTTGCTGGACCAGTAACGCCGGTTATACCAGTAACGCCGATTGTACCGGTAATGCCGATTTTACCAGTAACGCCGGCTGGGCCAGTGATTCCGGTAGCACCCATATAACCGGTTAATCCCGTAGCGCCCATAGGGCCTGTAACACCGGTAGCACCCGTAATTCCATTAGGACCAGTTGCGCCTGTAGTTCCCGTTGAACCGATAACTCCAGTAGAGCCAGTAGCACCAAAACTGCCGGTAGCACCTTTAACTCCGATAGAACCAGTAGCTCCTCTAGCCCCTGTAGAACCCACAGCTCCCGTAGCTCCTGTAGAACCCGTGACTCCTGTAGCCCCTTTAGAACCCATGGCTCCTGTACTCCCTGTAGCACCAGTACTGCCAGCAAATCCAGTAGAACCACTAACCCCCGTTGGACCGGTAGGCCCAGTTACTCCAGTACTGCCAGTAATACCGATGGAACCAGTAGAGCTAGTAGCACCAGTTATTCCAGTAGAACCAGTAACCGAGGTAGAACCAGTAGCCCCGGTAGTGCCAGTATCTCCAGTTGTACCTGTTGAGCCAGTAGCACCAGTTGCCCCAGTAGCGCCTGACAGACCAGTAGTGCCAGGAGAGCTTGTGGCACCGGTTAATCCGGTTGCACCATTGGCGCCTGCAGTTCCAGTAACTCCGGAAGCGCCTGTAATCCCAGTGACACCAGTAGAACCTGTAGCACCTGTAGTTCCAGTAGTTCCCTTAATTCCAGTGGTACCTGTAGAGCCGGCGGCACCGGTAGCGCCAGAAGCACCTGTGTTACCCATTGAACCAGTGCTGCCTGTTATACCAGTGTTTCCTGATATCCCTGTCGCGCCGGTTTGTCCAGTTGTGGCTGTGCCTGTTGAACCTAATAAACCAGTTTGGCCCGCGGCTCCAGTAATGCCAGTAGCACCAGTTGAACCAATAGAACCAGCAAATCCGGTTGTGCTAGCGCCAGTCGATCCAGTGAATCCGGTAGCACCAATAGCTCCCGCATTACCAGGTTGTCCAGCTGTTCCGGTAACACTTAGTCCAGTAGTTCCAGTCAAGCCAGTTGCCCCCGTAATGCCAGGATCACCCATTGGACCTTTTGCTCCAGAAGTGCCAGGGTTTCCTGTGACACCTGTAGCCCCCTTGAGCCCAGCAGGTATTTTTATGCCGTTTATTGTACCACCAACAGTTAAATTTCCACAAATTGTAGCATTTTGACAAACTTTAAGGTGAGCTAATTTAAGAGCTCGTTCCTTGAGCAATGCACAAACAATGTTAGAACGGCCCTTCTTTCTAGCCACATGAATAGTAGCTTTATTATTTTCCAAATTTTTTTGATATTCATTGACAATTGCTAAAGCCACCGTTCTTTCAACGCTATCTGGTAATTGTTGCCAATATTCGATTACGCAAGGATTGATAGATTTTATGAGTTCCAAAGAAATGGCACTACAAGGATTAGCAACAAATAATTCACATTCTTTAGTAAAATGAACATGATCGTGAGCTTTCAAAAATGAGAGAACATAGTTCATAACTTCCGCTGGCAGATAAGCATAATCTAGATAAGGATTAAGAGAAATTGCTTGTAATATTTCATTTCTAATCTGAAAAATTTGATTTTCAATGTCGTCAGTATTAGCAAAATCATGGATGTTTATATTTACACGTGTCGGTTCTGCAAAGATAGACTGCTGACCAAAAAAATACATTGGAATAAATAAATATAGTGCTTTCATGGTGAACCTACTCTCTTAAAAGTTCAAATTTTGAATCAACCTATAGACTTTTACTATGTTTTGCAAGTATTCACTGTTACGCTTTTATCGTTAATAAAAAAAATCTTTGTCTCATGGTTATTATATCAAATACTTGAAAGATCTGAGATTTATGCTTTAACCTGCTCGCTATCATCCTATAAGAAGGCGAACCGACTAAGGTGCGTATACCTTTTGCTAGCCAAGTAAAAAGATATACGCAATGGTCTAAATTTTTTTGCCTAATCACACTCATTAACCTAACGAAATAGCAATTGTTGCACTCGGTACAGTGCCACCCAATGTTGGCGGAATTATGGATGCAGTAGTACCGGATATAGATATTATTTGAAGGCTAATTGCTTGGCCAACGGTAAGTGAAGCTAGGAATGTATGGCTCAAAATTCTTACCTCATCCATAATTTCTAAGCTGTTATTGGCTAAGCTCCCAGCAATGGGGGTTGAAGGCTGGATAAGAACTTGAGCTGTTATTGCGCTACCGCCAGCAGAAGTGGCTTCGGGCTCGATTGTATAGGAAATACGATATATGCCGGTTGCTGGGCAGATAAAAGCCTTTGTCCCAGTATTATACGTCCATCCATTTTGAAGTGCAATTGTGTTAAAAGTAACAGTTGCATAAGTATTAGGTGCTGCCTGAGTTGTCGTATCAAAAGCAAAAAGATAATTAATACTTGCACCAGTTGCTCCCGTTACACCAGTCACTCCCGTTGCCCCAGTAACACAAATTCCAGTAGTACCCGTAGATCCAGCAGCACCCGTAGATCCAGTAGCACCAGTAGATCCAGTAATACCTGTAGATCCAGTAGCACCCTGAGGGCCTGTCACTCCTGTCGAACCAATCGGCCCCGTACTACCAGTAGTTCCGATCGCACCTGTCAGACCTGTTATCCCACTTGCACTTATCAGACCTGTAGAGCCGGTTGCACCATTTGCCCCAGTAGGTCCCGTTGATCCAGTTGCACCAGCAGGTCCCGTTGCACCGGTTGCCCCTATTAATCCAGTTATGCCAGAAGCTCCTGTAGGCCCCGCTATTCCCGTAAGACCAGTAGCCCCGGTCGGACCTGAGAGTCCAGTAATCCCAGTCGGACCCGTTGCACCAGAAGCGCCAGTAGCGCCCGTAGATCCCGTTATACCATTAGAGCCCGTTGAGCCGGTTAGGCCAGAAGCTCCAGTAGGTCCAGTTGCTCCCTTAGCCCCAGTAGTTCCCATTGCTCCCGTAGCTCCAGTAGTTCCCATTGAGCCAGTAGCGCCGGTAATTCCCATCGTGCCCGTAGCGCCGGTAATTCCCGTGCGTCCGGTCGCACCTGTTACGCTTGACCCTGTAAGCCCAGTTGCACCGGTTGACCCTGCAAGTCCAGTTGCACCAGTTGACCCTGTAAGTCCAGTTGCACCAGTTGGCCCAGTAGAACCAGTTATACTAGCACCAGTGGCTCCGGTAGCGCCAGTTGAACCATTTGCACCAGTTGAACCCGTAGACCCAGTTTGACCTGTGGGCCCTGTTGCGCCAGTAGAACCTGTTGACCCAGTAGAACCAGTAGGACCTGTTATCCCTGAAGGACCGGTGGCACCAGTAGGACCTGTGGATCCAGTAATACCAGTAGGACCTGTTACACCCATAGGACCGGTAGGGCCGGTTACTCCACTTACACCTGTAATTCCAGTAGCGCCCGTGGGGCCAGTAGGCCCGGTTGCTCCAGTTGCTCCTGCAGGACCGGTGGCTCCGGTACTGCCGGTTACACCGGTATTACCCGTTGAGCCGGTTAAACCAGTGGCACCGGTTACCCCAGGATCGCCAGTTAGACCAGTAATTCCTGGATCACCCTTAGGGCCAGTTGCTCCCGGAGCGCCTGTAGCTCCCGTCGCTCCGGTTGCTCCAAAAGTGCCGGGTATTTTTACTCCATTAATTGTGCCATTCACACATAAATTTCCACATATAGTGGCATTTTGACAGACTTTGAGTTTTTGCAGTTTAAGAATTCGTTCTCTTAAAAGACTGCACATAATCTTAGAATGCCCTTTTTTTCTAGTGATAAAAACGGTGGCTTTGTTGTTATCTAGCTCTTGTTGGTATTCTGTTAAAACTGCTAAGGCTAGCTTTTTTTCATCGCATTCAGGTAGATTTTTCCAAAAAGCAATGATACAAGGATTGAGGCTTTTTATAAGCTCCAAAGAAATGGCTGATCCAGGTTTTGCAAGAAATGAACAGCAATCTTCGCTTAAATGATTGCTATCTTGTGCTTTTAAAAAAGAAATAAGGTAGCCACTAACGTCGGGTGGAAGATATGCATATTCTATTTCCAAGTTAGCAGCAATTATTTCAAGAATTTCTTTTTCTACGGCCCGATGACTGTAAGCTTCTTCTTCGCCAAAAGCATAGCTTCTTTTAGCAGCAACCTCAGGTTTTGCCGGGGTATTACCAGAAATGGGAAATATTCCAAAACAGAACAGACTAAACAAATAAAATGCATTCATGTCGAACCCTACTCTCTAAAAAGTTCAAATTTAAAGTCAAGCTATAAAGTTCTTTCAATTTTTGCAAGCTTTCGCAAAAAAACTTACCTTGTTAAACCATGGTCAAATGCAGGATGTTTTAAAAATCGCTTGTCAAAGGTTAAAAAACGCGATACGGTATGTGCGAATTTTAACTGTCTAAAAAGCGAGAGAGATATCATGGATAAAAAAGTTATACTACTAAAGTTTTTACTTGCCATTAACATATTCACTTATCCTTGCCTAATGGCTAATGATGTTAAACAGCAGGTAGCTGCAAGCACAAGAAAGCCAAAGGTGATCCAATCGCCTCAAGTAGGTGATGCCAAACAACAAGCTGCGACCACGAGAAAGCCAACTCAATCGCCTCAAGCAATTACAGCTGAAAGCAAAAAATTACCAAAGGCACTCCATGATCCATTGTTAGTAGTTGTGCTTATGGTAAAAAATGAAGATCATGTGATTGTTCCTACCATAGATTCCTATGCAAAGGGAGGAATAAAAGATTTTTTTATTTTCGATACAGGTTCGACAGATAAGACTGTTGAGCGAGCACAAGAATATTTTAAAGAGAAAAAATTAGAGCGTAGCTATATAGCGCAGGAGCCATTCATTGATTTTTCAACTTCAAGAAACCGGGCCTTGGAATTAGCTGAAGAAAAATTTCCCAATGCAACATTTATGCTTATGCCTGATGCTGAGTGGTATATGCATAATGCCGAAGATCTTATAACATTTTGTCAAAAGGAAGCAGATTCTACGGCCTACAATCCATGCTATGCAGTTCGTATTTGCAATAATTGGCAAGATTTTTGCACGCAACGATTGTTTCGTTGTGCAAATAAAGTAAGGTTTGCCGGTGGTGTGCATGAAGGGCCTACGCAGGTAGGCAATGGAAAAGTGCCTGAAACCATTTATTTTGAATTAGGATCAACTGAGCGAGGCAGAGCAAAAACGAGTGCACGCTTTTTTAGGGATATTGAAATTCTTAAAAAAGAGCTAGAAAAAGATCCTAATAATTCCCGTTCAGCCTTCTATGCTGGACAAACTGAAAGTTGTATCGCACACATATTTGCTGCTGAAGGAGATCTAGAAAAAGCAATTGCTCATATGGAAGAATCGCTCAAGTATTATAGAAAGCGGAAAGCATTAATAGGTTGGCCAGAGGAAAACTTCTTGACGAGTTATAGAATTGGGTGCGCTGAAGAAGCCCTTGCAGAATTTAAAGAAAAAATTGCTCAACCTCAAGCAACTAGTCCTGATGAAAATCGTTATAACGAAGCAATCAAGGAATTGCTTTATGCCCATGCTCTATGGCCACATCGAGCAGAACCATTAACAAAATTGGCTCAAATTCACTGGAGGTTGGGTAAGCAAGCACTTTGCTTCTTGTATGGATCACGCGCTCTTGTTTTGCCCTACCCTAAAAATGACTTCCTCGACATTGAGAAAAATGTATATGATTATGAACGGTTCGAGATAATAAGTAAATCAGCTTATTATGTCGGAGAGTATAAACTCGGAGAGCTTGCTACCAAAAAAGTACTTGCCCAAACGCCTGATGAACCACAGTATTACAAAAACTTGGCTATTTATCTGGAATTGCAGCGTGAAATGAACTTTCGCGGTAAAGAGCACGGCCCCTTTAGGTTTGAAGAAGCACCAATAGCAGCCGCAGCTTAATAAATTAGGGTAATAGATAGTAACTTTAAATACTGCAAGTTTATTAAGGTTTGTGATGGTATAATTATATGTGTAAAAGTAGCCCCAGATACTGTGCCTTAAAAGGGGCTGGGGCTACAAAAAGGTCAAAGAGAGTCGTAAAAAAGGGAGCAACAATCTATGAAGTTATGTACTTGGTTAACAAGTTTATTATGTATTTCACTCGCCTGCGCTGCAAGCGCACAAAAACCCCGAGTTTCTATCATTACCTCTGTTTTTAAAGGTGATGAATTCATCAAGGGATTCTTGGAAGATATTACCGCTCAGACAATTTTCCATCAATGCGAATTAATTCTGATAAATGCCAATTCACCTGATAATGAAGAGCCCATTATTAAAGAATATATGGCTAAATATCCTAATATCATATACAAAAGGTTAGCTAAAGACCCAGGGCTCTATAAAGTCTGGAATAAAGCAATTAAGATGGCCTCAGGAGATCTCATTACTAATGCAAATCTTGATGATCGCCGAAACCCATCAATCATTGAAACTCATGCAAATTATTTAGAACAACACCCCGCTATAGATTTGGTATATTCAAATCACTTTATTACCTATCAACCAAATGAAACTTTTGCCAATAATAACTATAAATGGGTAGTAGAACCACCCGAATTTTCTCCTGAGGCATTGTTCAAATGCCTTCCTGGGCCACAACCTATGTGGCGTAAAAGCATGCATCATAAAGTAGGTTTTTTTAGACCCGATTATTACATTGCTGGCGATTTAGAAATGTGGAATAGAGCTGCTAGCAAAGGAGCATTGTTTAAAAAAATTCATGAAATGAGCGGTTTGTTCTATATGAATTTTGATGGTTTATCAAATGCACAAGATACTCCCAGGGTTTTTAAAAAAAATAAAGAAAATGATCTTATCTGTCGAGCCTATGGCCCTCTTTGGAACAAGCCTGATAAGCCTAAGCTGCTTATTAAAATTCCAACAAGGGAACGCCCCCAACAATTCTTTGCAATGCTCGATAAATGCTACCAAAAGCTTTCAGGAAAAATTCCTTATCAATTTTTAATTAGCTGCGATAGCAATGATTTCACCATGCACAATGATAAGGTTATTAAACAGTTGAAGAGATACCCCTATCTTACCGTAACTTTCAGTAATAATAAAAGCAAAGTAGAAGCCTGCAATGCAAATATCCAAGCCCATAATTTTGACATTATTGTACTGGCATCAGATGATATGGAACCTCTGATAGATAATTTTGATGCGGTTATAGTAGACCAAATGAACAAGCATTTTCCCGATGGTGATGGAGTTTTACACTTTCATGATGGCTATGTTGGATCTGAATGTAATACATTACCCATAGTAGGTAAAAAATTTTATGATCGATTTGGTTATATGTACCATCCTTCATATCGATCCTTCTTTTGCAATGAAGAGCTTACGCTTATCTCTAAAATATTAAAAAAAGAAGCCTACACAAATCAAATACTCATGAGACACAACCATCCTGTTTGGTCAGCAGGAATAGTCGATGATCTTTATATCAAAAACGAACGATATAAGGAATATGATCGCGCACTCTTTAATCAGCGTCGTGAGGCACAGTTCTTTTTAGAACCCCATGATATTATCAAATCAACCCCTAAGCTCTGGAGCATACTTATTTGCACTCTTGATGAACGAGAAGCCCAGTTTGCAAAATTGCATGATAAATTGCAAAAACAAATCAAGGATTGCGGATTGCAAAACGAAATTGAAATTCTTCTATTTAAAGATAATCGAGAACATAAGGTTGGTTATAAGCGAAATCAGCTTATAGAGCAAAGTAATGGCAAATATGTCTGCTTTTTAGATGACGATGATGACATCCATGAACAGTATATTGAGATGATTTATAAAGCATTACAAACCGATCCCGATTGCGTAAAACTTGTTGGAATAATGAGTACTAATGGAACAAACCCACAAAAATTTGTTCATTCATTAGAGTTTAACACCCGCTATGAGTATGATATGCAAGGTCAATATTTTGTGAGACCTCCCAATCATTTAAATCCGATAAGGCGTTCTATTGCTTGCCAATTTTTATTTCCTGAGGCCAACTTTGGAGAAGACAAGCATTGGGCAATGGCAATAGCTAATTCGAAGCTTCTAAAGACGGAAGCAGTGATTGATGAACCTTATTATTTTTACTTATATACTGATAGCACACATGACAACATTGATGTTAAGCAAACCAAAGCCAATCACGGTGAGCAAGTTCCTCAGTCTTATGAACCCAGCAATAGTCAAGAGATACCAACGGCAATCGAAGCAACAACCATTGCTTATTTTGCAACTGCTGCTGATAGTAATTATTATGAGCCATTATTAAATCTTATTGGAAGTATTTCTCGGGTGCATGGCAGCAATCTTGGAAAGATTGCTGTCTTCAACATTGGATTAACAGAAAATCAAATCCAAGAATTGAATACTATAGAAAAAGTAGAAGTGTTTGAAGTTGAAAAAGTTCATCCAGACATACTAAAACCTATGCAAGTATCACCTAGAGGCAAGACAGTTCCAGGTTGGTATGCTTGGAAGCCTGTGGCTTTTAAACAAGCGCTCGACCTATTTCCTTATGTGTTATGGCTCGATGCAGGCACAACGGTGTTAAAGCCATTAACCGACCTTTTTGAATACATTAAGCAACATGGGTATTTTTTAGGAACAATCGGCAATGAATATGAACACGGATCTTATCTTCACCCTGTGCGCTGGCAAACAACACAACATCTTGTTAAAAAATTTAATCTAAATTCTATTGAAAATTCTTGGATCTTGGATCAAGAAGCAGTCATGGGAAACGTATTCGGCGCTACGATGAGCTGTAAAGATATTTTTGCCCTACCCGCTTATGAGTTAGCAAAAGACCTCAGCAACTTTGCTGATGACGGATCGACTCCGCAAGGATTTGGAACCGCCCGTCATGACCAAATGGTTTTGACAGTGCTGGCATATACTAAGCATCTTACTATTTTAAAACAAGATTATACGCAAGAAAAACCTATGGATCTTATGATTGACGGCAAACCAAGACCTTTATATATTACTTGGCATCCCGGTTATATTTGTGATAAGACTCATATCTATAGTTCACGAGGGGACTTGAGTAATAAAGAGTATTATTTGCAATATATTAAACATACAAGCAAATAACAGAGGTTCAAAAATGAAATCCGCCTATATTCTTATTGCTTCATTATTATGCATGGTAACCGTGCAAGGAATAAGCAAAAATAAATTTGTAATTGTAGTAGCTTCATATAATAATGAAAGATTTTGTAAAGCAAATCTTGATTCTATAGCATTTCAACATTATCCAGCCTACCGGATTATCTACATTAATGATTGTTCTTCTGATCAAACAGGAACATTAGTTAAAAACTATAGTACAGAGCACAAGCTGGAGTCGAAGATCACCTACATAGAAAACATCACAAGAAAACTTGCCGCTCAAAATCTCTATGATGCTATCCATACCTGCACAGATAATGAGATTATTGTGCTTGTTGATGGCGATGATCAACTAGATGGCAATGATGTCTTAACATACCTCGATCAAATCTATTGCCAACACGACATACTCATGACCTATGGCAATTTTAAATATTTGTCCATGGGGCAAACAGCTCATTGGGTGCTTCCCTTTGCTCAAAATATAATAATGCAAAATAGATTTCGAGGCACTGATACTAATACCGGCATGGGCCACCTCAGAACATTTTATGCAGGTTTATTTAAGAAGATAAAAAAAGAAGATCTGACATGGCACGGAGAATTCTTAAAAATGGCTTACGATGCTGCAATACTTTTTCCAATGATTGAAATGGCTGGATATAGGCATAAATGCGTTGATAAAGTACTCTACGTTTATAATGACCTAAACCCCATTAGTGACCATAGGGTTGATTTTGAGCTGCAAAAAACAATCAATGACTATATTTTAAATAAAGAAAAATATACTCCTTTAACAGAACAGGAACTGTTATGGAGAAATTAATTCACTCCGGTTTGCACAATAAAGTTTGCAATACCAGGTTAAAAAAATCGTTTCTTATTGTCTGCATCGTACTTAGTTGCCATCAAGCAATAACCCAAGAAAAGCACATTATCGGTTGTTTCGATTCGGGATTTTTTTCTAATTTTTGCATTTTGTTGAACCATCTTGTTTGGTGCGAAAGAAATAACAAGATTCCTGTCGCCTATTGGGACAAAACATCTATCTACTATCAGCCTGATGGCTATAATGGAAGCTTTAACGTTTGGGAATATTATTTTGAACCGCTGTCGCAAGAAACATATCAAGAAAATGATGTAATTAATCGAATATATTCATTTCAGCCCGATGATATGGGCCATTACATATCATTTACCCAGCACACCATGCTAGAAAATAGATTTTTTGCACATGAATTGATAAAAAAATATATTAAAATTAAACCTGCTCTTCAAGAAAAAATTGATACATTTTTTAAAGAGCAGATGGTGGGCAAGAAAACTATAGCTATTCATTTAAGAGGAACTGATAAATGTCAGGAAGTTAGTCCGGTTGAACCAATGAAAATTATAGAAGAAGCAAATAAGTATGAAGGTTACCAATATCTTGTTGCTTCCGATGAATATGCATTACTTAACTATGCAAAGCAGCACCTAAGAGGCACTGTCATATGCTACGAATGCAAAAGGTCAGTAAGCAATAAACCGTTGCATATTACTCCACGCAAGCATCCTGCTAAAGGTGGGTGTGACATTTTAATTGAGGTATGTTTAATGGCATTATGTGATAAGTTTATTTATACTTATTCTAATATTTCTGCTGCAGTTCACTTTTTTAACCCTAATATTGATTCCAAGCTAATGGTTGCAGCATAAGCTGAGATAAAACCAAGTTTTTATTCGATCAAAATAGTGGACCTAACAACGTGAGTCTATAAAGATAGGCTCATAGTTTTCTACATGAGGATCGTTATTTCGAATTTTGTATAGCTTACTAATATCAAGCTTTAACCCTTTTTGATAAAGTTGCAGCAATTCATGTATGCTATATCCTTTTCCGATAGGGCTCGCTTGCCAGCTATCCTGAACCTCATTTATTAGCAAATTAACTATTTTGGAATACTCAAAGCAAAGCCCAAAGTTATTTGAGTCAGCATATGTAGACCAATAAGCTTCAAAGTTATTGGGTGTATTAAAGTCAATTTGTTCAAAAAGAGCATAATGGTCACTTTTTCTCATGAGTACCATATCAACGCTATTGGGATAATTCCAATCCCCGCACCCTGTCTTGAATTGCCAACGATAAACATCGGGCTCAATAGCCATCAGCTCAGGTCTTCCAGTTTGTAGTTTTTGCATGCAACATGCAGTGATATTTTTCCCTAAACGGAAGTAAAAACCATAAGCGCTCGTTTTCTCAAGTAACTCTATACAACGACTAAGGTCGATGTAATCAGTTATTACTATATCATCAACAGCAAACATAAAATAGCTTGATTCAGCTAGAGCTTTAAGGGTGAGAGTTTTAAAGTCACTGCGTGGATTTTGTTTTGATTGTCTTACTAGGGTACAAGCAGGATATTCATTGAAAATTTCGCTATATGTTTTCTCAAAATCGTCTTCAAGACGGGCAATAACGGTTATTTTACCGTATCCCACAACGTGCTTGAAAAAAGATTCTAAATAGGCCTTGAGCTGCAAAGGGCGATTATAGGTAAATATAATGACATCGGCTGTTTGGCAATAGAGTGTTAAGCTAGAAAATAATAGCAGAAAAAAATAGGTAAAAATGGGGCTTTTATAGGACACAACGTACCTCTCCAATTTTTTGCTTCAGTTTTTTTACCTGAATATATAGCCTTTTTTAGTTTGAGCAAGCAAAATTATCCATGAGCTATTTGGACTGTCGCTTTTTGAAGATTTAAATTCATCCAATGCATCTTTATGCATGGTGCATAGTCAGTTTAGGTCTTGCTTAAGCAATTTTCATTATTTTTTTTTGAACACTTGCAAAAGCTAATAGAAATGTATAGATTGACTTTGAATTTGGAGAATTTTGAAGCTTCTTTAAAGAATGGATTTCTCATGATTACCTTTTATTTATTTACCTTATTGTCTTTTGGCTTGTGCCCAACTTTTGACAGCTTAGCTAACATTCAAGATGTTCTTAACGAGGATGAAATAGCATATGTTGATTCTGAACTCGAACAAGAACTAATGCAGATAATATATTCAGATCCTGAGAAAAACTTTGCCTATTTACCGCCTGAGGTAATGACCTACACATTGGCTTTTTTAAAAACTCAAGATAGTAATCATTTAACACAAGAATGTCGTTCATTTATTACAACGCCCAAATCAGCCATATCATTGGAACTTGCAAGACTTCTCAATCCCAATGTCATTAGCTTTTGGAAAACCCAACCCAATAGCAATGAGAGCAAATTAGCAATAGCAATTTTAAAAGAATATCAGGAAAATTTAGATAGTAACAAAGCGGCGATTTATCTTACCCGAAAAAAAGGGCATTCTAAAATTATCTGTAAACTACTTAAAGAGCGATTTCTTAAGCTTTCTCAACTAAAGGTCTGTCAAAATGCCACAATATGTGGCAATGCCAAAATAGCTGGGAACTTATGTGTAGGCGGCACAATAAATGGTATCAAAACTTTTGGAGCTACAGGCGCAACTGGCGCTAAAGGGGACCCTGGCTCCACGGGTGCAACCGGTGTAACCGGAGGCATTACTGGAGCTACTGGTTTTAGTGGTGCTACAGGAATTAGTGGAGCAACGGGAGTTAGTGGAGTTACTGGAATTAGTGGTGCCACAGGAGCTAGTGGGGTTACTGGACCTACAGGAGTCACAGGCTCAACCGGTGCTACCGGTTTTAGTGGTGCTACAGGAATCAGTGGGGCCACTGGAGTTAGTGGAGTTACAGGAATTAGTGGAGCCACAGGAGCTAGTGGAGTTACTGGTGCTACTGGGGCCTCTGGCTTAACGGGCGCTACTGGTATTAGTGGTGCTACGGGAATTAGTGGTGCTACTGGTATTAGTGGTGCTACGGGAGTTAGTGGAATCACAGGAGCTAGTGGAGTTACTGGTGCTACTGGGGCCTCTGGCTTAACGGGCGCTACAGGAATTAGTGGTGCTACAGGAATTAGTGGTGCTACGGGAGTTAGCGGAGTTACTGGAATTAGTGGAGCCACTGGAGCTAGTGGAGTTACTGGTGCTACTGGGGCCTCTGGCTTAACGGGTGCTACTGGTATTAGTGGTGCTACGGGAATTAGTGGTGCTACGGGAATTAGTGGTGCTACGGGAATTAGTGGAGTTACTGGAATTAGTGGAGCCACTGGAGCTAGTGGAGTTACTGGTGCTACTGGGGCCTCTGGCTTAACGGGTGCTACTGGTATTAGTGGTGCTACGGGAATTAGTGGGGCAACAGGAGTTAGTGGAGTTACTGGAATTAGCGGAGCCACAGGAGCTAGTGGTGTTACTGGACCTACAGGAGCCACAGGCTTAACGGGTGCTACTGGTATTAGTGGTGCTACGGGAATTAGTGGGGCAACAGGAGTTAGTGGAGTTACTGGAATTAGCGGAGCCACAGGAGCTAGTGGTGTTACTGGACCTATTGGAGCCACTGGCTTAACGGGTGCTACTGGTATTAGTGGTGCTACGGGAATTAGTGGGGCAACAGGAGTTAGTGGAGTTACTGGAATTAGCGGAGCCACAGGAGCTAGTGGTGTTACTGGACCTATTGGAGCCACTGGCTTAACGGGTGCTACTGGTATTAGTGGTGCTACGGGAATTAGTGGGGCAACAGGAGTTAGTGGAGTTACTGGAATTAGCGGAGCCACAGGAGCTAGTGGTGTTACTGGACCTATTGGAGCCACTGGCTTAACGGGTGCTACTGGTATTAGTGGTGCTACGGGAATTAGTGGGGCAACAGGAGTTAGTGGAGTTACTGGAATTAGCGGAGCCACAGGAGCTAGTGGTGTTACTGGACCTATTGGAGCCACTGGCTCAACTGGTGCTACTGGTTTTAGCGGGGTTACAGGAGTTAGCGGAGTTACTGGGATTAGTGGTCCCACAGGCTTAACGGGAGCTACTGGCCCATGTTGTACAGGTCCAACAGGAGCTATTGGAATCAGCGGGGTTACAGGAGTTACCGGAGCTACTGGAGTCAGTGGAGTTGCCGGTGCTACCGGAGCCTCTGGCTTAACGGGAGCTGCTGGAGTTACTGGAGTCAGCGGAGTGCCTGGAGTTACAGGAGTTACTGGACCTACTGGAGTTCGCGGACCAACTGGAGTTACAGGAGTTACTGGGGCAACTGGTCGTATCTTTGATTTTGCTTTTGCTCATTCAACTGATACTCAACCAATAGCTGCTGCAAATACCTTTCAAGATGTTACCTTTACTGCACTTGATGTTTCTGATGGCTGGACTATTGATGGTACAAATAGTCGATTTACTTCTCCGGCACCTGGGACATACCGTATTTCTTATTCATTAACAACAACAGTTACATCTTCTTCGGATTTAAACACTACAATGTCGGCAAGAGTTTTTAATATCACTACTGCTACTGAGATCCTTGGAAGTCAATCGAGTGTGATTTTAAGCGCAATAGGCAGCATAATTGGAACAGCTGCATCAACGTTATCTCATAGTTTCCTTGTTGTGCTTAATGCTAGTGACGTCATTACTGTTCAAATCGCTGGTACCAGTACTGACAATTCAATTACCCCAGGAGGATTTGGAGCTACACCAGTCAGTGCAACCCTTCTAATTACGTCTTAATTAAGACCTAAATTTAAAGCAAGTTAGCCTCTTTTTCTATAAAGAAGCTAACCTTGCTTTAACCCGCCCTTTAGGCCAGGCTTCTAAAATGCTAGGCTTTTAAGAGGGAGGTGGCCCGGAACCATAGCAGTTAGTGCAATTACAATTTCACCCGCTTAAATAACAAGTCAAAGAGGGAGGCACTCGGCCGGCCTCCCTCTGCCACCGTACTCAATTTAGGTAAACAATGTTATCAGTTCATAGCCGCCTGAGGTAATGACCTACGCTTTGGCTTTTTTAAAAACTCAAGATAGTCCTGAAAAACATGCTTTCAGATTTTAGCTCTTTTGCTTGATAGTCCAGTATATGCTAGTATTAGTTTCATAGAGCAATCTCCCATTTAGGTCAGGGGTAACACCATGGATTCAGGCACTATCAGGAAAAAATTTTTCGATTTCTTTGTCGAGCGCGGACACACTCATGTAGCTAGTTCTTCTTTGATCCCTGCTCAAGATCCTACGCTTTTATTTACTAATGCTGGGATGAATCAATTTAAAGATGTTTTTCTAGGAAAAGAAAAGCGCAGCTATACGCGGGCAGTAACAATCCAAAAATGTATTCGTGCCGGTGGTAAGCATAACGATCTTGAAAATGTTGGCTTTACCAAACGACATCTTACCTTTTTTGAAATGATGGGTAATTTCTCATTTGGAGATTATTTTAAAAATGAAGCAATCCGCTTTGCTTGGGATTTTCTTACTAAGGAAATAGGCCTGCGAGCAGATAAATTATATGCTAGTGTCTATTACCTTGATGATGAAGCATATGATATTTGGCACGAAACAATAGGGTTGCCCACAGAGCGAATTGTACGACTTGGAGCGGCTGATAATTTTTGGCAGATGGGTGATACTGGCCCTTGTGGGCCATGCACTGAAATTTATATTGATCGCGGACTTACCTTTGGTTGTAATGGTGCAGAGTGTGCACCGGGATGCCATTGTGATCGCTTTTTAGAAATTTGGAATTTAGTATTTATGCAATTTGATAGGCAACTCGATGGTACCGATAAACCGCTTCTCCAAAAAGGAGTCGACACGGGCATGGGTCTTGAACGTTTATGTGCTGTTGTTCAAAAGAAAGATTCAGTGTTCGAAATTGATCTTTTTGCACCTTTACTAAGCCGGATTGAACAGTTAACTGCTATTTCTTATAAATCAGCTTCTCCGGAAATACAAGCAGCATTCAGAGTTCTAGCTGATCACATACGTTCTTCTTGTTTTGCTATTGCTGATGGGTGCACGCCGGCAAATGATGGGCGGGGTTATGTCTTGCGCAAAATTATTCGTCGAGCAGCCCTTTTTGCACAAAAACTATCTGCTGAGAAAAATATTTTCCCTGAAATTGCACCAGCATTAATAGAATTGATGAGCCCACTTTACCCTGAGCTTAAAACAAATGCTACCTCTATTATTGCTCTACTGAGAAGTGAAGTTGAAAAATTCTCCCATAATTTAGTCAATGGCCAACAGATTTTAGAAAAGTATTTTACTGAAAATAGGCAAACTAAGACAATTTCCGGCAGCCAAGCTTTTAAGCTCTACGACACCTATGGATTTCCCCTGGAACTGACGAAAGTAATAGCCCATGAACGAGGCTTTACCGTTGATACCAAAGAATTTGAAAATGAAATGGAACAACAGCGAAAGCAGTCTGGCAAAAAGTTAACACAACAAACTGCATGCATACTCGATGAAACAATAAGCACGCTCTTTACCGGCTATGACGAGCATACTACGTTAACAACTATAACTGCATTGGTGGTGGATAACACCCAAATGCTAGAGGTTTCAGCTGGCACTCTGTGCAAAGTAGTTACAGCACATTCACCATTCTATGTTGAATGTGGCGGACAGATAAGTGATGAAGGGCTTATCAAAGTACAGGATAAGCAAGCTAAATTGCTTGGATTGGAAAAAATAGGCAATGCTATTGCTGTGCTTATTGAAGCACCTATTGACTTGCATATTGGAGATACCATTACCCTTGCTGTTGATACCCCTACACGTATCAATTCCATGAAAAATCATACTGCAACTCACTTATTGCAAGCAGCGCTCATGATGATTATCGGAAAAACCGTTAAGCAATCAGGATCTGTTGTTACTCCTGATTATTTTCGTTTTGATTTTACTCATCATGAAAATCTCACTGCTGAACAAGTTATCCTTATTGAAGACTTAGTAAATAAGAAAATTATGGAAAATATTCCTGTGCTAACAACACAAACAACGTATAAAGATGCTGTTAGCCGAGGGGTTATAGCATTTTTTGGTGAAAAATATAACCCTGAAAATGTTCGTGTTGTCGAAGTACCGGGATTTTCAGCTGAGCTTTGTGGTGGAACTCACGTACAAGCAACTGGTGATATTGGTGTATTTAAGATTACTGAAGTGTCATCTTTATCGGCAGGTAATCGGCGCGTAGTTGCTTTGACCGGACCTGCGGCTTTGCGACTTTTTCAAGAAACGTTTACAACCGTTAAACATCTAAGTCAAGAATTTAAGGTAACCCAAAGCGAAGTCTCAGATGCAGTCGCACGGCACAAAGAACAGTATAAAGAAGCGCAAGCATTGATTAAAGACCTAAAAAAACAATTGAACAAGCTCCAACTACCAAGCTTGCTAGAACAAGTAGAACAGGTTGATGGTCAGCCATTTCTTTTTAAGGTATTTAGTGATTCCTCGCAAGAAGAACTTAAAGACATGGCAACGGCTTTAAATCGAATAAAGCCTGGGTTCTATTTCTTTGCTTATCCCCAAGAGGAACGAACCAATTTTTTAGTAATGCTAGATCCACAATACATAAATCGCCTGAACTTAAAGAGCTTTGCTTCATGGCTTAAAGAGCAAGGACTTCAAGGTGGCGGCGGAACAACATCTTTGCAAGGCAGTGTGTTGAAATTGGCTCCAGATCTTTCTGGCAACATTAAGCTGTGGATAAAAAAACAACTTGGATTGAAGTGAAGTAATTCAGCTGTATAAGCTTTCAATAAGTTCAACGGCTTGATCTACAAGCTTTTCAAGCTGTTGAGGATCTTCATTAAAATTTTGCAAAACGTAATTGGGAACATCTTCGCGTCGGTCTGGTCTTCCAATACCAAATCTTAATCGAGAAAATTGGTCGCCAATAACTTGTATAATAGATTTTAAGCCATTATGCCCTTTGGCACTACCTCCAAACTTAAGGGCAACATCGCCAAAAGGAAGCTCGAGTTCATCATGAACAACTAAGATATTCTTGGGCTCAATGCCTTGTTTTGTTACGTAGGGAATAACATTGCCCGAATTATTCATAAATGCCTGCGGCTTAATGAGTATAACCGGTGTTGCATGAATGGTAATTTTAGCAATGAGCATATCATCGCGCTCATGCCAACTGGCATTATGACGAGCACCAAGAGCATCGACTATTACAAAACCAATAGTGTGTCGATTATGCTTATAAGCCGGTCCTGGATTACCTAATCCTAGAATAGCCCTTGGTGGTTCAATCACGAAATTTATGCTTTAACTGGTGGAGTGGATTTTTCTTTTTCAGTTTTTTGCTCTTGAGCCTTTTGCTCCTGTTTTTTCAAATCTGCAGCATAATTTTTATTAAGGATTCCTAATACTTGGTCGGTAATATCAGTAAGCTTAGCTGAAACAATAAATACCTCTTTATGAGCAATACCATCCCAAGCTTGATCTGCTGCTATCTTTTCAACAATGGCCGTTATTTTTGGCATAAGAACATTTTGTTTATCTCCAAATTCTTTGGTTACTAATTGCTCACGTTCCATTGCCTTCATGCGCAATTGTTGATCTAAGGCCATGCCTATTTCTGCCTTATTTTCCAAAGCTTCTTTTGAAGCTATACGACTTTGCTGTAACGACTCAAATTCTGCTTTAACTTTTTTAAGATTCTCAGCCAGAGTTTCCATCTCTTTTTCAAGAGGAACAAATTTTTCTTTAAGTTCATTAATAAAGTCACGCCATTCGTGTGATGCTTTTGATAAATCAGCACTATTATCCATAGGTAAAACGCGTCTAAGATCAAAAATCGCAATTTTAGGCGCTGTTGCTTTGCTACCAGCAGTGGATACTGGCTTTGGAGCCTGGGAGGCTAAAGCTGTCGCTGAAATGCATGAAATTAAAAGATATTTTGCTAGTTTAAGAGCCATGGTAACAACCTTTCTTGAACAAAACGATAAATTTGCTCTTAAACGTACAATTTTTATGACTTAGCGTCAATTGGTATTCAATGTTCAGACAAGATAAAAGAAATTGTAGGAGAAAAAGATCGTGCGGGAGCACGAGACCCACTGGATAACTCCACCCCCACTCCCCTTCTTTTTTATACTCCCGCATCGTTCTATAATTTTACGGTACGATAGCGCATGGGCAAAAATCAACAATTTTGGCATTTACTTAATCTTGATTCAAATTTTTTATATTTAATTTATATAAGCAAGTTTATTGACTAATCTGAAAATTATTTGTTAGTCTTTTACTGGGGACCCTAAACCTTAAGCACGAAAGGACAATACAATGAAAAAATATATAATTAGTCTGCTCATAGTGGCCAATAGCATAATTGCTATGCAAAAGTCTGATATAGAACCATCACCAAGGAAAAAATTAAAGACAGAAGTATCACAAGCAGAAAATGAATTGGTAGACATAAGACAGAGATTATTTGAAAAACAGCTTCGTTTAGCACGTCTAAAAGCGGCTAAACTTGAGAATACTGATGAATATAAAAAGCTAGCAGCAGAAATTAGCGAACTTATTACAGCAACTAGAACTGGTGCTCGTAAGATCACTGATTTGCTCAGTCGCACAGAAAACTAGCTTTCGGTCTCATGTTCTTGAATTTTTAAAGCCAGCTACATCTAAGCTCACTTAGAATAGCTGGCAATGTATTTGGTGGAGGCGATGGGAGTCGAACCCATGTCCGCAACACAATCACCATAAAGCGCTACATGTTTAGTCTTTATTGATACATACACAAAGCTCTTAAAGACAAGTGCTTTTGCATACGTTTGGTTTGTGATTATTCAAGCTACATACCAAATGAACCTTGCTTGACATTCTATACTGGGTAATACGAGTTAGCTCAATCCATAGACATATTCAACTAACAAGATGCTTGAGCTATTTAAGCAAAAGCAACTGGGGCCATGTTATGGCCCTCATTTGATAAGTTTGCACTTATTCTTTAACTATTTATTTTACGAGCACTTAGTTAAAGCTCGACATGCTCTTTATGCTTCTCATATCACGTCGAAGCCATTACGCCCCCGGAACTTTCAAAGAACTTAAGAAAATATTCTATTTATTTTCTATATGTAACTATTTTACCCCATTCATCTTCATTTGTCAAGTTAATCGCCTGCCAATACAATCAACATACCACCACCTACGGAAAATTCAGCAAATCCAGAGGCTTTAACTTGTTCTATCCGATTGGCTGGACATCCTACTTCTTTTAGAGATTTGCTTAAGGCATTATTAGCATATACACTAAGCATTCCTAATGTTACCATCGTCGATGATATGTCATGGTGTCTGCCTGCTTTGAACTTAGCAATAAATTCTTTTAGCTCTTGTTCAAGCTGCTCAGACTCTGATTTGAGCACTTTTTCCAAACCAGTAACATCACAAGCGCTGAAATAGGCACATTTAAGAGCTAGAAGCCCAAGTCGCCTTCCCTTCAGATAAAAGCTATTGGATTCTTTGTGTAAGCCGATTGTTCGCTCACTAAGAACTTTATATTCATCCTCTATCCTTTTTTTATGTTCAACTCTGTTCTTCTCTACCATTTTTTTCAATTTAGCCTTTGCTTTTTCGCTAATATGACCGCCAGAACTTTTTTTGCTATTTTTTGAATGTCTATCATGAAATCGGTTACGTTTTGCATAAAGAGGAAGCTCAAACAAGCTAAAAATAACCAATAGGATTGCCAGACTTTTCACCATTTTATACATGATTTTTTCCCTCAGGCTTACAAGAACATTTTGTATTTTCAACTATATAGTCAAAAATGTTTGAAGCAACAGCCTTCAATTTTTCCGAGTTTGTCTCTTGTAACTTACTGAATTTCTTTCCGCTCATATGGTTCAACTACGCTATGCTTCACTCACCACGAGCGGGTTTGATGTGCTCAGAAGCTTGCTCCGAAGAAAATTCATTAGTTGGCTATTAAGATTACTACCATTATCAAGGGGAAGCCTTGCTATCTCCTTGAAATAATAGGTTGTAGGCTCAATAACTCAAAAACTGTCATTAAGAGCGATTTCTCGAGAAATGAGCTAAAAACAAGCAATTGCTTTAAAAGGTATGGTCACTTACTTAAATATATTTCAAAAAACGCTTCGTAGTGAGCATAGCAACCGCTCGTGGTGAGCGTAGTCGAACCATATGAGCGGAATTAAAATTTTTGCTTAATAAAATCGATAAATTCAAATTAGCTGTTAGCTATAGATTCAATTAAAGATGTTAGCTCAAAATTGACATGAATTGGGCTCGCGACTAGAATTGTGCTAAGCAACTCTAACACTCGACAATTAGCTATGATTAGACCATATGGGCAATAATTCAAAAAAAATCTTTCAGAAAATTTTAGCTATAGCGATAATTTTTAGCTTATCCATTTCGCCTATCCATCCGATGTTTGTAGCAATGGCCGCCACTGAAGCTGTCGTAACATCAGTTTCAGTTGCAGTCGCTATTATCGCAGAAATTTTGATTTTTGGGGGTGATGTTAAGGAATCTGCAAAAGTAAGTGAAGCATTAAATGCGTTTATTGCCGATCAAGTGCATAAAGAACAAGACTGTTCTGAAGTTAACGCATTAATTAATCCCGATATCCCCTATGATCCAAGCCATATCGTGTCTGCCCAAGCTGGAAAGCACGTTATCGATATGTGTGATAAGGTGTATGGCTCATTATCAAGAAAGCACAGGGAATGCCGTGATGATTTATTGGCCAAAATAGTAGCCGTAAGCAAATCTCAAGAAGCATTTCAAAGATCATCTCACCGTCAGGACACAGCCACTGGGAGCATATCCTCAGATACTTTAAAACGAGCGTTTATTCTTAGAGGAAGCGAAACCTTTCAATCATTTGCACGATCCACCGAAGATAACAGTTTTTCATGGTCGCCAAGTAAAGCCAGAAGTGCCATCGGCGAGTTGTCTTCCAATGTTAGCCCCTCGTATAATCCCTACAATACAATTGCCGATCATCAACTAAGAAACCTTGAATTTGAACGTCACTCAAACGATCAACGATTTGTCAAGGCTGCCAACATGGCAGTAACTATAGCTATACTCTCATTTAAGCTATTGCCTATAGTGCTAAAATCTTGCAGCAAGGCTTTAAATCGGGTTTGGCGTGAAGGCTCAGCTCAAAAAGAATTAGATCACGCACTTAATAATGATCATTTGCTCAAAGAAGGATATAAGCAAGCAGTTAATTATGCTATTATTCTGCTTTTACAAGCACATACTTCATCTGAAGAAACCCGACAAGCTGCTCTTCTAAAGATTAACCAAATACAACTTCCTGGAAGTATTGGTGTGCATTATAACGAATTAGTTAAAGCTATTAATGCATTTCATTTTACCGAACAAGGGGCCTTAAAACCCAGAAATTTAACAACAAAGGATGAACACAAAGCTTGTCTGCTCATTGATACTTTCTTTAGAAATATCGCTAACGATTCAGCTGAATATAAAAGTTACCTCAAGCGCGCAGTTAAGTTTAATGTCCCTGGTATGCGCAACATTCTCAATGGAAACAATTTTAAAATATCTGGCAAAAATGACATCTCTCGTTTTGCTTCAGAATTTTATGCTGGAGCTACCGGTGAAAGGATTAAGAAAGTTGATCAAGCTGTTACGCTTAATAATTTTCAAAATAGCGAATGTCTTGAAAGAAGTGCCACCGCATTTGGCTCTGCCTCATCTCAACCGGTTTTTGAGTTAGCAGAAGAAACTGAAGGTGCTTCTTCTGGAATCAAAAAACAATCAGTAACGAAAGATAAAAATGCTCTTGTCTATGATTGTGATAGCGTCGTTCAATCAATTGTTAAAAAAAATCCTGCCCGAGCTTTGTCTGATTCTGAACGCAAAGCTAAATTAGCGGTAAAAAAAATATATAAGCCAATTGAAGACAAAAGGATAGCTGAGTTTGTAGCTCGTCAAAGAGCCGAACACCCAATAAAACCAAGAACTATTGCCAAAGAAGAAAAACTTACTGAAAGCCAGAAAGAACTAATTCGAGAATTCTTGCAGCAAAAAAATCTTTTACCACAAGCAAAGGGTCAAGGTGCCGCTGCAGCTTGTCAAGAAGAACCCCAACCGACAGCAGCAGAAGAACAAAAAAAAGATGCTGTACGTGATACTGTCGATGGTAATGATAAAGCACAGCAAGCTGCACCAGCTCAAGATGATAAGCAAAGTCAAGCAGCCTCAGACTATGAAAAAATCAAAAGCGAATCTAAAGAAAAACGTAGGCAAGCAGCAGCCCTTGATAAGATAAATAAGTCAAAAAAAGGTCCAAAAGATCCTAAGGATGAAGATGATGAAAAAGCTATTAAATTATTTTGGAAATCAAAATACGGCAAAGCCTTAAAGTCACAAAAGCGATATGGCAAACTTTATAAGATCGCTTTAAAAACACCGGTCGCTATTAAGCTTGCTATGATGGCACAAAAAGCGCTGGACTGTCACCTCAAGCATTTGGACAACGTCTAGGTCACTATTGCTCATTATTCAGTAAAAAGAAAGATGTTAAAAAAACCTTAACCAATATTTGTAGCCTAGAAAAAAATCAAAGAACTTTCTCATGCAATCTTTCAAAGCCAGTTAAGTGCGACCTCGATCATATTTTCTCACCTATAATAAGCAAAAAGGGAAAGATAGATGGCTTTCATCATGATTTTCGTGGAGGAATAGAACGTAGTGGCAAAGTTAAATTCTTGCAAATAAAAGATGGTCCTGATGGAGCTTATCATGCCTCGTTTGAGCATAAAGGGGTATCGAAAGAGTCTACTTTTTTCCCCAAAGATTACACTCCTGAAAAAGTTATTGCAAAAATTTATGAAGCTTTAGAAAATGTTAATTTTACAAAATATCCTACAAGAGGTGATCAAAAGGTTAGAGGCTTAACTAAAGACGGAATAACTATAGAAATGATAGTTAATTTGACATCGTGTAAAGTTAAAAGCGCTTATCCTGTATGGGACGAAATCAAACATGGACAACTTTTAAAAAGAAGCTCATGATAAAAATGCAAAAAAGTACTGCTTTAATTGTGCGGGATAATTACGGATTTTATGACGTAATAAGTTCAAATAATAAGCATTTGAGCATTTTAGCGGATTTTCTGGCAACTGAAATACGAGCTTGCGGCAGTGCTGAATTTATCTATTCATGGCTTAAAAGTGCAGTGCCTAAAGGGAAAACAAGCAAGATAAAAGGCATTAGTGGCAATCTTTTTTCGCTCGACAACATACGAGACCAAATTCTTATCCGTTATACCTCTGTGGATTATTCTGATAACCGAAGCTATTTTAAGACTTCAAAAGAAAATTTAATGTGCCTCTTAGTTAGATGGGCTGAGCTAACAGATCAAGAAAAAGCACCCCCACAGATTATCATAACTCAAGAAAACGACAATATTTCCATAATGCCTTCGGTGCAATCAAAAGTATTAGTTGAAAGTTAACATTGGTTTAGGGCTAAAATTGTGCTAAACAATTCTAAAATTCGAAGATTAGCTATGAATGCTGATGCTATAAATTCAAATAAAAAGAGTTAGAAAAATTTCTGTATATTAGATTGTACCTGTTAGCTATTGGCAAAGCTCCCATTTGAAATATCGTGTTTTTAAGCTATAATTATAAAGCTATAGTATTTCCTATTAACCAAACAATTGAGTGACCAATGCGTATCTTTCCAATAGTTGCGGTATTGCTATCATTAAGCTCTTATATAGACGCGCTTATTTACCAGATGCATATTTTCAGTAACACAAATGGAGAACTCATCTATTTATTGGGCGATAGACATTCTCAAACAGCCGACGATTGCTATCAGCTACTCTGGCTCTTAAGCGTTTTAAATGTGAGAGAGCAAGAAAAACCCGAATCTAACCTCGAAAAAATCGATATTTTTATTGAGGAGTCTTATGATCAAACAGAAAGTAGCCCCACCGTTTTATCCCACTTATCACGCGGATGCCAAGAATGGCAGTTAACATCTGCTCAATGTCAAAATATAGAAATACGAGTAAATGGAGTTGCAGCTAGCTGGATTCTTCACCCCCATAAAGACCCAAACCGTTTTACTAATTTCGAATATTCTCTGGATGGTAATAGTGTTAATCTAAAAACGGTCACCTATGAAGATCTTTTAGATGAACTCAATAAGCATTACTCAATGATTCAAGCCCAACAAGATGAAGAACATTTTTCTGAACAAGGGATTTATGATCAATATATCAAAAGAATGGATCGTAAACGAGAAAAACTTTTGGAAGAACTTAAGCTAAAAGACGTTGATAGTAGTGAAACTATTCTTGATTCTTCTCTCCGTCTATTTAATACGAATGTGCCACAGGATATTTATAAATGGAAGCATTATATTGGCGGCAAGCTAATTGGAGGTATCCTTAAATCTAATCGGCGATCATTAGAAAGCAATCGACACAAACTACAGAAGTTTGTCCGTGAGATGTATAATCCTATATTTGAATTATCCATTTTGCAAAAGCTTACTTCAAACACAGCAAAAATGAAATTCGTAATTGCAGGTGGTTATCATATTGAAAGCCTAAAAAAATTATTAGAGCTTAAGGGCTTTCAGCTTAGAAGCTCCAAGGTTAATGATATTATAAGCCCCATAGACTATAGAGATTTTCAAGCTATTATAACTCCACCCTCTTCATAACTTGCAAATTTTTGATGCACTCCATAAAAGACCTTATACGAAATAAATCAAAATGTATCTCAAAATTGCTCCTTGCTTCGACGGACACGTCGTGGGCCTAGTCCGGGCGAAGGAAATCGTAGTCAAACCATGAGCGAACCTAAAATTTTAGCTTGAATAAGTCGGTTAATTCAATTATTAGCAGTGTTAATTTGCTTATTAAGCATAATGTCTAAAGCAAAAAACAGTTAATATCTTGCTTTTTATCTTGTAATTGTTTAAACTAATAATTATGAATAGAATATAATTTAAAAATTATTTAAAAAAAATTATAGAAAGGATAATTTTATGAAAACAATATCAATGAGCTTGCTCATAATGCTTTTTGCAGTAGCTAATGGAACTCAAGCCATGGAGGCACCTGAATCTGAACCTAGCAAATCAAAAACTGAGGTAGTTTTGCACAATGATACGCAACATACCCTTAGGATGATTCCTGCAACTTCTAACAGCAAAGATAGATTTTCTTTACAACCTGCTGAAATGCGTACTATTACAAATCCCATTGATACACCGAACATCTCCGCAAAATATGAAGGATCTCTTGACGCAACAGCAGCAGTTATTCCCATTGGCGATATTGCAATCCAAGCGCAGGCAAATGATGCAATTGTGCATATCCAACCTAGTTCTTCATTTGGCGTTACCTTTGAAGTTAAATATAGACCAATAGTACTTTTAGAAAAAGAAGCCAAAGAATCTGAACGCAGCGAAGGCTATGGCTTGGGAACTTCAATAATTAGTATTTCTACATCAGCAGCTGAAGAAAACGCTTACAACCTCCTTGGAGTAGAGCCAGGGGCGACGCCATATCAAATATTAGGGGTAAATCAAGATGCATCACTAGCTCAAATAAAAAAGGCTTATGATGAAAAAATGAAGTTGGCACTCCAACTTAAAGGTCCTGAATACAGCGCCTTTATACGAATAGTAGCTGAAGCCTTCTCCAAATTAAATGGCTGGTTAAAACTAGAACTTAAAAAAGTATTTTAAACAGCATTTACCAAAATTTACAAGGCTCTCGGCCGAGAGCCTTCCTTATAATTTTTTGTGTTTATTCTGATCAAAAAACCCCCGATAAGGACATGTAAATATCACCTAATTTGATCAAACTTAAGTTGACAAAGTCGCTAACCCAAGACATTATGCTTAATAAGCGAATTAACATTAGCTAATGATTGAATTAATCGATTGATTCAAGCTAGGCCTATCTTCCGCTCATATGGTTCGACTACGCTCACCACGAGCGGTGTTTTGAAAATGGTATACAAGTCTAATACTTGCTCAATCTATGCTTAAAAGCTCAATATCGAAAATAAGCGTAGCATTAGCTGGAATATCAGGCGGATATCCACGAGCACCATACGCTAATGAAGGCGGTATAATAACGCGCCTTTTTTCACCAATGGCCATGCTTAAGACCATCTCATCCCAACCCTTGATCACTAAGCCCTTACCAACATGAAAGGTAAATGGCTGTTTGCGGTCGACACTGCTATCAAATTTTTTGCCAGGTACACCATTGCCTTCATCAAGCCAACCGGTATAATGCACCGTAACCTTTTGCCCAGGATTAGGTGTTTTTTCTGATCCATGATGTAAAACTTCGTATTTTAAACCTGACGGTAGAGTAATGAATGCCATAGGAGCTTTCGTATTGGGGTTTTGAGCAATTTCTTGCTTATTATCACGATTACAATTATTTAATACACAGATTAGTGCCACAGCAAGTATAGTATGACTATGCTTAGATAAGACCATAAGGACTCCTAAGGTTTAAGATGTAATAATGATGCAAGTATACCATAGCTTAGTTATATTTGTAGACATCTTTTAGCTCACGCCTTGTTTGACGAGCAATATCCCGCTCTTTAAGCTCAGACTTAATTGCATGGGCTTTTTTATGCTTTGCTACGCCAAGCTCAACTTTTATTTTGCCTCGAGCGTTAAAATAGAGCTTAAGGGGCACGATGGTTATGCCCTTTCTTGCTATATCACCAATCAGGCGAAGAATTTCACGTTTATGAAGCAAAAGCTTACGCGTTCTCCTGGAATATTCATCACTCTTTGCATAAGCATGCGAATAAGGACTGATGTTGAGATTTATTAGATTTAGTTCTCCTTGATGAACAGTGGCAAAAGCCCCGGTTAATGACGCGTGTCCAGCGCGTAAGGATTTAACCTCATCGCCAGTGAGTACCAGTCCTGCTTCAAGCGTTTCAAGTATAGTGTAATCGTGAAAAGCCTTTTTATTTTGGGCAATGATCTTCATAAAAATCTTTATCTTTTTTACATAATTGGGTAATTAATTTGCTGAAAACTGGTTTCATAAGCAGATAAGAAACGGAACTAACAAGTAGAGCTAAAATATTAGCTCCTACTACATAACACCAAAAGCAAATGCTAAGGCCTAAGTGCTTTTTCAGGTCAAAAACATGACGAGCTAAAAAATCAAGAAAAGTACTAACCCATGCTGGGCTGTGTGTTAAGAACGTAATATGTAAACATTTTACCAAAAGCCACTCACCAAACATATAACCACTTATAATAATCGGTATCATAGTAACCGGATTACTCACTACGTATAGCGTAGCAAGCGAAACAGTTATATTAAGCCTAAGTAACCAGCAAAGAGGAAAAACTAGCCATGTTTGCAACCCGATAAAGGGTGAAAAGGCCAAATAAACACCCAAGGCAAAAGAAGCCGTAAGCTTTTTAGCTGATTGTTCAGCAAGTACTAGTTTATAGAGAAATTTCTTTATATATTCTTTCATCATGAGCTCTCTGGTTTTGATAATTTACTATTTTGAAAAACAACCTATTTTAAGCTATAGTAGTTTTAAGCATCAATAAGTATAGGCTATTTTACATAATTGGTTAAAGGGGCTGCATATGAAAAATTTTTACCATGGCATTTTGCTTGTAAGCTGCTTGGTTATAGGCTTGCACTGCCAAACAAGTATATCTGAAACCGGAGTACAAGCGGAACTGAGACCTGAACAAACATCGGAATTATACTCCTATCTTTTGAGTGTTCAATTTCCCTGCTCTGTAAAAGAAATACCTCGCTTATATGGGTATTATAAAGGAGCCCCGTTAGAATTCAAGGATGACTTTTGCATCATCACCGAAAACAAGCAATGTTCTCGGTTTACTCTTTTCATTACCCAGCCTGAACACGTGCCGCAACCAAAAACAAGTAGGAATACTATACACTATTTCCAGCATATACAAGACCCGAATGATATTCAAATTCTTGTCTCTTTCACTAAGCCCACCAGCGAAGGACAAATGAGCACGGCTCTTCAAGCCTCTGGATGGCAAGAATTAACCGTTTTGGAAATTTCTCCCAAAGAATATGTCCTACGGTTTAAACGAAGATATGGAGTTTTACAAGACGAGATCGAAAAATTGCGATTAGCATTGCAAACAGCTTTGCCTAGTGAGCAAATAAGTCTCACTGTTGCCAATAATGCTCCATGCAGACTGTTCTATCTTACACAAGACGACACACAAGAATTTCCCGTATGGCAAAGTAAGGAAGAAGAAACAAAGAATATACCAGCCCGCATACCTGACGATGCTATTATCTTACTTATGTATCCTGAGTATATTAGTGAACTTAAAAGCGCCGCTAAGGCTCATGAGTCGGCTGAAAAATTTAGCAAAATTAATATTAGCAATCTGCCTAAAATAGTGCTGAAATCTACTATTTCTCAACAGGCTCTTGAAAGAGTAGCGGACAAATCGGTACTCGCTTCTATTGACCTCAATGCCACTCATAGAGCACATGAGAAAGAAATAAAACAAATAAAAGATGACTCGTTTGGTTCAATGGTCATCCCTATTAGAACACCATAGTATTATGCTTATATTGGCGATCGAAACTTCATGCGATGAAACAGCAGCGGCGGTCTATTCTAGCGATAAAGGTGTTTTATCTAATTGTTTATTTTCTCAGACATTCCATAATCAGTTTGGCGGTGTAGTACCAGAGCTGGCTTCCCGATCACATTTGGAAAAGATTTCCTTGATAGTATCTGATGCTCTACGGCAAGCTCATATGACTATGGTTAACATCGATTGTATCGCTGTTACAAATAAGCCAGGACTTCCCGGTTCTTTGCTTATTGGCGTTTGCTTTGCAAAAGCTCTGGCTTGGGCTAACCATAAAAAAATAATAGGAATTAATCACTTAGAAGGTCATATTTTTTCTGCTTGCATAGAGCGAAAAATACCCTTTCCTTTTCTATGTTTGAGTGCTTCTGGAGGTCATACCGCTCTCTATCTTGTGCACGATTATGGCTCATTTGAGCTTTTGGGACAAACGCTTGATGATGCTGCTGGCGAGGCCTTTGATAAAGTTGCTAAGCTATTGCATTTGGGATATCCCGGAGGTCCCATTATTGAACAACTTGCCAAAGAAGTCGATTTTCAAGATTTTTTTAACTATCCTCGTTCAACGCAGGGTAGTCTTAATTTTAGCTTTTCCGGACTCAAAACAGCCGTCTTATACGATCTTGTCAAGCGCGAGGCATATGAGCTATCTACTAAACAATTCTTACGAGCTCATGATGAATTACTTAAACGTCAAGTAGCAAGTTCACTCTTAGTATGTATAGCTGATATATTCGTGCAAAAAATAATGTTAGCCTTAAAACACAACCGAGTTAATGCCGTAGCATTTGTAGGTGGGGTGGCATGCAATGATTACATAAGACAACGACTGCAAACAGTTTGTACTCGCTCAAATTTGCCCTTCTTCTTCCCAAGCATTCCCTATTGCACCGATAACGCCGCAATGATTGCTTTTGTTGCTCATTATAAAGCTCAAAAGGGTGAATGGTCCGATATTACCCTGGATATTGGTTAGCATTGCTAATTGGATATGCCATTCTTTTTATGCATAGATTCCAGAAACTCTTCATTGGTTTTGAATTTCTTTATTTTATCTATAAGAAACTCCATACCCTCAATAGTATTCATTGTAGCGAGAAACTTGCGCAAAACCCATACTTTATTAAGCTCAGTTTCAGTTAATAAGAGCTCTTCACGACGAGTACCAGACATTAATAGATCAAATGCAGGAAAGGTTCGACGATTGGCCAGTTTCCGACTCATATGCATTTCCATATTACCGGTACCTTTAAATTCTTCGTAAATGACCTCGTCCATGCGCGAGCCTGTTTCTATAAGTGCTGTAGCAATAATAGAAAGAGATCCACCTTCCTCAGTATTTCTGGCAGCCCCAAAGAAGCGTTTTGGTCGCTGAAGAGCATTGGCATCAATACCACCAGTTAAGATTTTCCCCGATGAAGGAGCAATGGTGTTATAAGCTCGAGCAAGACGAGTAATTGCATCCAGCAAAATTACTACATCTTTACCCATCTCAACAAGACGCTTAGCCTTTTCCAATACTAACTCAGCAACTTGCACGTGGCGTTCAGCAGACTCATCGAAAGTAGAACTAATTACTTCTGCATGTTTCCCTTTTATAATACGTCGCATATCTGCAACTTCTTCAGGGCGCTCATCGATCAAAAGAACGATCAGAAACACTTCCGGATGATTGCCAACAATAGTTTGAGCTATTTCCTTGAGCAATAATGTCTTACCCGCTTTCGGAGGAGCTACAATCAGGCCTCGCTGACCTTTACCAATGGGAGTAAAGAGGTCCATAATACGTGTTGAAATAAAGGCGGGATCAAATTCTAGATTAAATTTTTTATTTGGATGTAATGGTGATAGTCGATCAAAATAAGGACGGTCTGCCAAAAGCGCAGGATCCTCAAAATTAACTTTATTAACTTTCAATAAAGCAAAATATTTCTCACCATCTTTTGGCTTGCGAATAACTCCCGATACAGTATCACCAGTTCGTAAACTAAATCGCCTAATTTGAGATGGTGAAACATAAATATCATCAGGCCCTGACACATAGTCATATTTAGCCGATCTCAAGAACCCAAAACCATCGGGCAATTTTTCAAGAACTCCTTCTACTTCTAATTCCTTGTCAGGATGTTGTTCAATAGTGACAATTGTTTTCACTAATTCGTCTTTTGACATTAAACTAGCGCCTACAATACCAAGCCTTCGTGCTTGATGCTGCAGATCAGCAAGACTTAACTCGCGTAAATCTTGATCTCTCATGCATAAATCTCCTTTAAAATGGGTATGACTATAGCTTATTTATACGTTTATCGTATGGAATAGTAAACTACACAATTATAACTTTTGATTGATAAGAAATGTTGCCTTATTAAAAGGAAACTACCACGCCTTTTGGCAGGTTAATTCTTTAATTCAAATTATCTTATGGATGCACTGTTCTGGTATCTTTATATAACCATAGCACAACCGGTGTTGCTATGTAAATAGTTGAGTAAATACCAAAAACAATACCAATTAACAGTGCTAAGGAAAGATCTCTTAATGTTTCACCACCAAAAATAAAGAGTGCTGCTACCACTAACGTTGTCGCAAAGGTAGTCAACACAGTTCGGCTTAATGTTTCATTAATACTTATATTGATAATATCGTACATTGATGTAGTGGGCAATCGCTGGATATTTTCTCGAATACGAGCGTATATAACAATAGTATCGTTAATAGAATAACCTAATACAGCTAATATTGCTCCAATGACATTGATCGAGATTTCTTTATCAAATAATAAAAATATTGTTAAAATTGCTATTGCATCATGAAAGAGCGAAACTACTGCTCCTGTTGCGTAAGCAAAAGACCAGAATCGAAAAGCTATATAAAACAGCATTAGAATAAGACTTATAATAACGGCATAGGTAGAATTAGTGCGTAATCGCTCACCCATATCACCGCTTAAGCTATCGGTTGCCTTAATTGTTATCTGCTTATCCCCTAAAACTTGGACCAAAGCGTCACGCATCTTTTCAGCCTCACCTTGCACGTCAGCAGCTTCTTTTTTCACACGAACGACATATTCAGTGGGCGAAAATTCTCGTAATACTGGCCGTTCCCAACCTTTATGCTCAAGAGCTGAACTAATTTGCTCTCCCGTGACAGGCTTGCTAAAAGAGAAGAATACCTGAATGCCACCGGTAAACTCGACATTAAAGTTAAATGTTGCGCCTCGCGTTGCATATTTATAAGCATAGGTGCCAATAAATAAAGAGAACATTAAAACTGAAAATGCAGTTGCAAACCAACGATACTTCAAAAAATCTATCATGTTTACTCTCCGCTTGTTCTTAGCAATTGTGGCATTTGTTACTCTTAGTAAGGACCGAATCAACTTGCATTGATGGTAAGCTACTTCATTATTCGATTTTTGTCGACATGCTTTTCTCTGAAATTATGAAAGCTACATCCGAACAAGCAAGGATATGCTCAGCATAAGCCCAGCGATCAAGCTTAACCTAGTCAGATCTCTTTAGCGAGAAATAACTGAAACGTATTTACGGCCTTTAAGTCCATAATGAAATTTAATAAAGCCCGGAGCTACAGCAAAGATTGTGTAATCAGTGCCTAATCCAACATTTTTTCCAGGATGGAATTGCGTTCCTCGCTGACGAACGATAATTTCGCCACCTTGTACTTCTTGACCATCATATAATTTCACGCCCAGTCGCTTACTTGCACTATCGCGACCATTCGACGTAGAGCCACCAGATTTACTCGTTGCCATGGCTAATTCCTTATTTACTTTGTTGTTACTAAAAAAAATTAAAAGCTGCTCTGTCTACGCTTTTGACTAGATGCTACCATTGACTCCATAAGCTATGGATATCCGGGGTCATGTATCTTGTCATTAAATGTGGCAGATATGCCAGAAGAAATCAGGATTATATCCATTTATTCACTACTATGCCCTAAATTTCGATTAAAGTCAAAAGCTTTTGTTTGCCTGATAAGGATGCTATATCTTACTTCTTGCATTACTGTTGAAGAAGTTGGATAATTTCCGTATTACCCTGCCGCTTTGCTATCATTAAAGGAGCCAACCCCCTATCATCGCGGATGTTTCTATCGGCATAAGCATTAAGAAGTAATTCGACAATCGCTGTATGACCATTAGAAGTCGCAAGGTATAAGGCGGTAGCACCCTGAATATTTTGCATATCAACTTTGGCTCCAGCATTAAGTAATTTTTCTACAGCTCGGGTGAGCCCGAGGCGTGCCGCAATTATTAATGGTGTTTCATTTGCGTGATCTTTATGATTAACATAGGAGCCTCCATTATCAAGCAACAACTGAATAGCTTCTTCATTACCTTCTTGCATTGCATGAAAGAGGGCTGTCTTGCCCATCTTATCTGCAGCATCAACAACTAATGACTGCTCGGAAAGAAGTCGGTGAATAACTCGGGTATGGCCATTTTGACAAGCTCTCATTAAAGCTGTCTGGCCATAGTTATCTTGACTGTTTATATCAGCATAAGCATCTAAGAGCAATTTGACGATTTTTACCTGTCCTTGTTCAGCCGCTACAGACAAAGGGGTAAAGCCTTCATTATGGCTTAATGCGACATTAGCATGAGCAGCAAGAAACTGTTTTACTAACTTTGCTTGACCTAATTCAGCTGCAAAAAACAAAGGAGCAGCGCCAAGTTCATTCTGCCAATTTACCTCTGCTGCATAATCTAGGAGTAATTGAACCATAGCATGATCACCATTAGCACAGGCATAATGGAGTGCGCTATGACGGAATTTATCAAAGACCGTTGCATGAGCACCTTGCTTTAAGAGAGCTTGAGCTGTATCTGCCTCTG
The DNA here is from genome assembly GCA_963706585.1 of uncultured bacterium. Classification (GTDB taxonomy): domain Bacteria; phylum Babelota; class Babeliae; order Babelales; family Babelaceae; genus MFD02248-292. The sequence continues at coordinate 284,153 of OY970169.1, read as the reverse complement.
CCAAAATTACTGCTGATAATAGCAAACGATCTATTGAGCTGGCTGCAGGAGCTTCCACAATCCCTTGGGCTAGCAATTTTTGCACAATGATCGTATGGTGGCGCCTCATCGCGTAAAATAGAGCACGCATGCTTGCTTCTATATCGCAATGAGCAGCTTTTTTAATGAGCATGTCAATAATCTCAAGATTGCCTACATTCGCTGCAGATATAAGAGCATTTTCAAGCTTGGCATTGTTATAGGCCTTAACATCTACATTTGCAGTGATTAATGCTTTTGCTAATTTTTGATTATGCCTGATTGCCCGTGTGAGAATTTCACCATGCTGTTCATTACCGGTTGCTATTTGTGCGGCTATTCGGTCAAAAAATGAGCTTTGGTGGCATAGTTCTATTACGGCATTTTGCATAGCTTTATTAGTTAATTTTAAGCTAAACAAATGCTTTAATGATGCGATCGGTTTTTCACCCGTTGCTACAAAATCTAAGATGTACGGCATCGTTCCATTTTCAAGAACTTTCAACGTGCTTTCTGGCACTTCATCGGTTTGGAGCCGAGCCGTTTTTCTTGCAAGATATCTTGTATCTTCTTGGAGCGATATTGCTTGGCGTTGCACAGTTCGCTTTCTTTTTTGCTGCTCCATTGCTTGAGAAAGACCTGGGATCGAAGCTAAAATTAGGATTAGTATTTTTTTGCTCATATTTGCTCTTCCAATAAGTTTTTAATTTATTTTTGGCTTTAATTTATTTTATAATTTTATTAAATTTTTTATAAGTTGTCAAATGTATTCATTGCAACATTTAGCTTCCGCTCAGCCAAGGGTGATAACCAATTGCAAAAATGGGATTTCAAATTCGAATCAAAAAGCTCCAACTAGCAATTATCATTGTAGCAACTATACTATTTAGAGAAAGCAAAAAAAACAACTTCCAATGCATGGGTTTGTAATGTCTAGAGCAGATTGTTTTGCAGAAGTAATAGAAAGCTCATTGCCAATGTGGCGTGCGCAGAGTTGGCAATGGGATGATTTTCCAGCTTTTGGGTCATTAGTTGCTATAAGAGCCGCGGATCGGCTCTTGTTTGGACTTGTGTATGATATCAGAACTGGTTCAGCAGATCCTCATCGTACAACATTTGCTTATCAAAAAACGGAAGAAGAGCTAAAAAGAGAACAACCGCAAATATTTCAATTCCTGCGGACTACCTTCTGCTGCCTAAGCATAGGATACCTAGAAGATAATCGTGTGCTCTATCAATTAGCACCCGAACCTCCTAAAATTCACACTTTTATAGCTCATGCGACCAGGAGCCAGCTTCTTCAATTTTTTTCTAATGAGCAATATCTTCATTTATTATTTAGCTCTGCTCATCAGGTTGGATCGCTCGATGAACTATTGCTCTCTTTGCTTAAGCAGCTATCTGATCTTGAGCTAGTAACGCAAGTACTTTTAGACAAATTTATTGAGACATTTTCCTTACTGACGGCTAATGACTATAGGCGCCTTAAGCTCTTTTTGCAGCGAGCACGATGTATAATTAAAATGCGCTCATAGCACTATCAAAGGAGTTAATTATCTATGTTTGGCTTTATCAAGAAAGCATTCAGCACCATTTATCAGCAATTCACTGATAAAGCACGAGCACTCTTTTCGCGCAGTCATATTGATATGGAGTCTCTGACAGAGTTAGAAAAGATACTCATTAGCGCTGATACTGGTATTCACACAACTCGGATCATAATCAATAACCTTAAAAAGTCCGTTCAACAAGGTGCCATTAGCCAAGGGGTTGAGCTTGAAGCAGCATTGGCAAAACAATTAGTAGCTTTGCTTGCTAATCGATCCTACGATCCTAAAGCCGATGTTTATCTCTTGGTTGGCATTAATGGCAGCGGAAAGACTACCTTTGCCGCTAAATTAGGAGCCTGGCTTAAAGCAAAGCAACTCAATGTCCTCTTTGTTGCAGCCGATACTTTTAGAGCAGCAGCAACTGAACAGCTACAATCCTGGGCAAGTAAGCTCTCAAGTGATGTAGTCACGGGTAAAGAACATCAAGATCCCGCATCGGTAGTATTTTCAGGTTGTGAACGCTTTAAAGGGGGCAACTATGATGCTCTTATTATTGATACCGCCGGCCGCCTGCAGACAAAAGTAAACCTTATGAAGGAACTTAAAAAAATTAAGCAGATCATAGAACGGCAATTACCAGACAAAAAAATTTCCACACTACTGACCGTTGACGCTATGCTCGGCCAAAATTCCTTCGAGCAAGCCAAGATATTTAATGAAAGTACTCAAGTTGATGGCATAGTTCTTACTAAAATGGATGGAACTGGCAAAGGAGGCATCGTATTTTCCATAACACAAGAACTTAACATCCCCATAGCCTTTATTTCTTTTGGCGAAAAACCAGATCAGTTAGCTTTATTTGATCCGCAAGAATATGTTGCAAATCTTCTTCAAGAACCTCATGCCTAATTAGCCCCAAACTTCCAAGCCACAAGCCCCCTTTGACAAAAAACGAATATGGTATACAGTTAAAATATAATTTACTAAATAGCAATAGTGTTAAATTTAAATTACATTAGTTGTGCAATCAAGCACAATCGGAGGTTTTTTATGAAACGTTTACCAATAGTATCCTTGGGATTACTTATTTCTGCTTTAGCTACTTTTTCCGCTTTTGCCATGGAAGGAAAATTTGAAAGAGGTATAGAAAAAGTTGTTAATGCACGCCAAGCATTAGCAGCGCTTATAGCTGGCGATAAAAAATATGTAAAAGAAGCAATCAACCATGATGAATTGGCAAGATTAACCGGCATAAGACCAGAAGCTCTTGAGCAATTTACCGATACAGCACTGCAAGATCCTCAACGCCTTGAAAAAGAACAATTAAAAGGCGGCGGCATGGCCGCATGCATGCTCATTGCACTTTACTTAGTAACTCATGCGCTTATTCCTGATTTTGAAAAACACTCACCAAATACAGTTGCATCGCTACTAGGAGCTGCCTTTTTTACCTACCTTACGTATGTTTTGTGGCAGAAATTAGGTGTAACCCCTACCATCAAAGAAGCAGGCTATAATATCGCTAAAGAAAAAGCCGAAGCCTTAATTGATGAAGTGCTCGATGAAACAGAAAAGACGAGCAAAGATAAAGGTAAAGAAAAAGCTGATCAAGAAATGTTCAAACGGCAAGAAATAACGCCTATTGCGAAAGCAATTAGCAACTTTAGAAATAGTGTAACGCCAGCTCAAAAAGCATTTCTAGTAAACCTTAGGCGCTTTATGAAAAAGCCTAAAAAGCTTTTAAAAGAATTAAGTTTCTTGTATGAGTTAAACGAAGAACAAGATATGGCTCTTTCTGATGTATTAGATAACTCAGCTAAAGAAAAAGCCCATAAAGGTTTTACAAAACTTATTGACTTGTTGAAAGACAAGCACTTACAGACATTAAAAAAGCGAACAAAATTATTCTTGGCAGTCTATGCTCCTAAACTTATTCCACGATTTGAAAAAGGCTTTATTCAAAGTCTTTTGGCAGATAAGGAAATTATGACAAAAATTCGCGCTAACCAAGATCTTTCTCATTTAATGGGCGATCAATTTGAAGCGCTCTTCAACCAGTAATACCAACATAAACAAATCAATAAGAAGATGCTTTACAATTCTAAAGCATCTTCTTATTGGTATCAAGATGGAGGGCGTAGCTATGTATTATATTACCTATAGCCGCTTGGTGTTTTTAGCATTAGTTTTCATGGGCAGTAATTGTCTAGCAATGCTGCGATCTGTTGATGCTGAAAAGCTCCTTGATAAAGCAAAAAGTTCTGTGGGTAGTGCTCAAAATATTCTCAATCAAGCACAGGGAGCATTGGACAGAATTGTCATAACCGATGGCAAAATCGATGTCAGCGACGTTGTGCCCGATGAGCAGATAAAGGAAGCTATAGATTTTTTCAACGAGAATCCTGAGGTACTTGAAATACTTAAAGAAGCGGCATTTGGCAGATCTTCTTGGAAAACCAAACTTGCTCAACTCTTTACCAGTATACCTGCTCATATATTACATCAATGCAAGGGGTTTTTCCTTGGCATTGCTGTTGCCGGTTTAGCAGGTCTAAGCATGAACGCCCTTTATCCAGATACGCTCTGCCAGTCGGCTCCTCAAGGTGCTTTTGCTTGTGCCATGATTGGGCTTTTCTCAGTTATTGCCGCTAAACTGTATGGCATGCTAAGCATACCGGAGTCATTCGATCAAATTCTTTTACATCGGGCATTTAATATTGCTACTCGACTAGCACCACTTTGTGTTACAGATAATAATGATGAATCAGTAACTACTCAAATAACGCCAACCTTACAAAAGAGCTTTAAGGATTTTGTTTCAACACTTACCCAAAATCAAAAAAGGAAACTTTCCGCCCCATATATCCTGCTGCAAGCACAAATTGATGCTAGGATTCTGTTTGATGAAATACCTTTTCTGGATTGCTTAACCAGCGAACAGGTAGCAAGCTTATTTGTTTACCTGCATAACTCATTTCCTGCTAGTGCTTATGAAAATTTTGATGAGTTTGCACACGGGCTCACTACTGATCAGCTTTCGTATTTAGACCCAGACAATAAAATTCTTCTTGCTAGCTTTAACCCAAAACTTCTTTTAACAGACAACAATACAGAGTTTTTAGCAACCTTAAGCAGTAGCCAAACCGATGAGCTTAGCTCTCTACTATAAAAGAATATACTAAAAACTCAATTCACACTTAAGGCATAATCAATAGAAAAGTCGGGAAATACCTGTTTAATCTTATAAAGCATCTTTAGTCCCGGATTAACTTTGGCAGCCTCTAGCCGTTGATAACTATACAATCGCCTAAAGCCCATTCTTTTTGCTACTTCTTGTTGAGTCAATCCATGCTTGATTCTGGCAGACCTCAACAGAAAAGCAAATGCAATTTGTGGGTCTACCGGAACTTTAATAATATTGCGCGAGCGTCTTATAGATAATTTAGGTAAAGCAGCTAAATCTTTCGAATCTTCAGGTTCTTCAATGTAAAGATTTAAAGCATCACGCATATTTTTTTGTAGCTCTTGCATTGTATCACCTTGGGTAATACAGCCAGGTAATTCAATACATTGCGCAGAATAACCTATCACTTCCTTGTGAATTTTAAAATGATATCTCATGTTAACCATCTCCTATTTATTTGCTTCTAACATTTTTTTCAGAGCATGCTCTGTGCCCGTTCTTGGCTCTTTGTGGTTAAGAATAATTATAGTTGGCGATCCTTTTTTCTTAAGCTTGATATGACTGTCTTTTCCACCAGACACAATATCATACCCAGCTTTTTGAAATAATTTAGCCATATCTTTTCCACTTACAGGCACATTTCCTCCTCAGATATCTTTTAAGGGTATACCAAATATATTTGGCAGAATCAATACCTTACTTAATCAACGTGATAAGCATTCATATTGCTTAGCTTCCTCTTGCCCGGAGCCTATTTCCAGACTACTATACTTTTACCAGGTAAATTGCTATATCTAGTTTTCATGAATAAAAAAACTATTGCTTATGTACTCTTACAACTAACTCATAACTTAGTGCCCATCTACGGCTCTGAGCGTGCAGCTAATGCTAATGCCCTATGGATTTTGCAGTGGGTCACCAAAAAAACGCATGCTTATCTTATCGCTCATGGTGGTACACTTATGTTAACAGCTGAACAAGAACAAGTTCTTAATGAGGTGATGACAAAGATTATTAATCAACATATGCCCATTGCATATAGTATAGGTGAAATACCTTTTTTAAATCTTACGTTGACTAGTAAGCCGCCTATTCTTATCCCAAGGGTTGAAACCGAGTATTGGTGTAACTGGCTTATTGAAAAGCTGGCTGGCGTTCACAGGCTTACTATTCTTGATTTGTGTACCGGCTCCGGTTGCATAGGGCTTTCGTTAGCGCAAGCTTTCAAAAATGCGAATGTGTATGCAGGCGATGATAATCCCCAAGCCATAGCGCTGGCTGAAGAAAATGCTAAGAGTAATGGCATTTCCAACATAACTTTTTTTCATTCAAACTTATTTGAGCAAATACCGCAAAACCTTAGATTTGACCTTATTGTCAGCAACCCGCCCTATGTTACGGAAACTCAATGGAAAACGCTCGATCCAACAGTAAGGCTTTGGGAAGATCCTCATGCTCTTATTGCATCTGATGATGGCATGGCTATTATTAATGCAATTATAGAGCAAGCTCCTGCTTGGCTGACAATGCTACCAGATACTAGTAAGGCAAACATTCCACAGCTTGTTATAGAAATGGATCCACGCCAAACAGAACGCGCCAAAGAATTCTGTAAAGTAAATGGCTTTAAAGATGTTAGTATCCTCAAAGATCTTAATGGCTGTGATCGTGTGGTGGTAGCAGGTTAAGAACATGGAATTGAAAACTACACGTTTCAATCTGCTGCGAAGATTATGGCATAAAAATCAGGAAACTATTGCCATAGATATAACGGATACTAAACTCACTTTAACAGCTCTAGATCATTCTATCGATTGCATCCAGGCAAAGGCTCATGAGACTTTTGTGCTTGATCATGAAGTTAACCAACTTGCCATTTATAATGGAACAACATTGAAGACGTATATCGATACGTTTGTTGCAAAATATCGATTAACTAAAGCAAAAGCTCGCATCAGCTTGCATGGTGCAAGCATCATCGAAAAAATTACTGAAAAGGTAACTACCGAGCTTGAGCTTTCATTACAAAACTATTGCTGGCAGGAACTTGAATGCCACCATCAGCAAAAATCTTACGTATATGTAGCAGCTCTTGGGTATCCGATTATCGCGCAATATCAACTTATTGCCATAAGTAGTGGACTTAACCTTGAATTAATCACAAGCCGAGCAAGCGCTTATTACTCCTTACTGCATGCATACGGTAATAAAGAAGTAGTAATACCTTTTGATTCTCAGAAAACTGCTTGGTTTTCTTTGCTATACAAACAGGTACAAGATGCAGTATATTTGCGACCAATCAAAGTAGATAAGAGCATCGACATTGAGGAACAAGATTTGCTTACTGCCATTAGCCTTTGCTATGCAAGAAAAACCTTATGAAACCAGGTAATTTTATCAATCCATTACAGTACCATAAACACCAGGCACTCAATCGTTGGCTCTTTGTGTCTTTCTTTCTTATTGCAAGCTTAAGCATTACCTTTTGCTACCTACAACTGAAAAAGAAGAAAACGTACGACAAGATCAAACTCCAAGCAGCGGCCTTAACCGGCCTACTAAAAGAAAACAATGTGCAAATTCCAACTTTGAAAGATTCTCATACCTCGATAAAAAGAACTTACCATCCTAATGACTTTTTTGTCTTAATGGCAGACTTAGTACCTGATGAGCTGCTCGTGACTTCCTTTGCTTATGGCCTAAAAAAAATAACGATCAAAGGCAATGCAAAATCAGCAATAGCACTGTTTGCTTTTATTCGTAAACTTTCGGAGCAAAAAAATTTTGCTAAAGTTGCTTTAGTTCAGCTACAAAAGGGCCAAGCCGATGCAATCTCATATGAACTAGAGATTGCTAATGCGGGTGATTAGCTTTATTGCTGAGCACATCCTTGCACACCCTCATCAGGCTGATTTTTCCTCAAACATTTATCATGAGCTTCATTGATTATCTGCATAACCAGTGTTGCCATTTCAGGAGAGATTTTATTGAATGTAGCTCGATCAGGATGCCATCTCTTACAGAGGTTTTTCCATGCTTTATCTATTTTTGATTGAGTAGCTCCTGTTGATAGACCTAATATTTCCCAGCAACTAGCATTTTCATTAATTCCTAATAATCGGTAGGCAGCCTTATATTCTTCACTTAAACAACCGTTGTTTGTTCTAAAAGATTGACTTCCAGCTTGCTCATAACGTGCACGAAATCGGTCAAAATCATCATAATTAGACCATTCATTCTCTCCGGCTCTGTCTGATCTGAAATCTTGAACCGCCACTTTAGGACGAAATTTGTAGATTACAAACGCTAAAGCTAATAGGCAGCTTATCGTTATCGAAAATGCTGGCTTTTCAGTAATAAAATCTTTTACCTGCTTAAACATTGGCAATGGGATAATTGGCTTAATGCACAACAGACTGAGCAAAAGCACATAAGTAATAATTCGTAGTAATCTTTTTTGCATAATTTCTCCAGCCAAGGTTACTATTTAATTGGTATACCTAGTATAGGCTTTTTTGCAGTAAAAAAAAATGCTAAGAATTAATTGAGCAAATTTGTAAAAGCCATGAAAAAAGCAACTCATGAAGAAAATCAGCGCTTGAGAGCGGCATACATTGCCGCAGAACAAGACGAAGATAGACTCAAAACAATCCAAGAATGGAGTGTGTTAGACCTGGAGAATTGTCCTGGGTACGCTTTAAATGCTCGCAAATTGACGAAGACTATCAAAAACTAAGACTTAGCGATATACCGGCAGTATTTGCCAACAATGCCCGCTTTCCAACAAATCCAAGCTTGTACCATACAGTAACAAAAGGCTTAAAACAACTGTCCCAACATGAGGATGATGGATCATAATCAAGGCTAAAAATAAAGCTATTAGTTGTCCAGTCTTGTAATCTTTGAGCACTATCAATAACAACAGGGTCAAATTTATCACTACAAACGAAAAGCCTATCTTCATTATGCTTTAAATGTTGGTAATCAAGTCTAAAAGACGTATAAGGCAAGAAATTACCAGTCTTGATGTAGAGATTATATTGCTGGACAAGCCCAAACTCCTTAAAAGCCGGAACTTTAATGGGAAACAAAAGGTCCGTTTGAGCTGGATCTGTTTTAATACGGCGCAACCTTGTATTGCCAAAAAGATAGACAAATTCCACATCTAAGCCACCACGAAGATAGCAACTAAAGGTTAAATTAAGGCCGCCTGCTATCTGTACAGCCCATGCCCCATCGGTTCCAAAGGGAAATGCTATGAGTTTGTCTTCGTCTTGTTTTTTACCGGTAGGAAAATTAAGACCAAGCCGGAGCTCAGGGCAAACGTTGGTAAGAAGTGGCTTAGCTTGAGGAAAATCTCTTGCCCAGCGACCTTGGATAAGAAGATCGCCAATACCCTGGCGCCTCCAACCATTAAGATCCAGACATGCTAACTTACTGGCTATCTTTAATAAGTCTTGCCCAAGAATATCTTCAAAGGTAGTGTTATTTGTTTTTTGTCTAAACCGGACGTTTGATAATTCCATTACATAGTATGGCAAAAAAAATCCAAGCGATGCATCATAATTAAAGTGAAAACGAGTAGCAAACATGAGGTTCACAGGAACTTTAAAATCACCACAGGGCACAAAAATGCCATGATTACCATTGTCATCATCAATAGTAAAGCGTTGGCTCAGCTGACCCAAAGCTGATGAAGGATCTGATCCTTTAAGCATGGCTAGAGCATCCTGATCGCATTGCCATAATTGCAACACATTGACTTTTCTTTGGTCAAAACGCTTATTGTCGTCTTCATCGTCATCCTGAAAACCGCGCACCTTGGTCGTTCCTTCATAACTAATTTGCGGTTGTAGCCAAGTACAAGGCCATTTCGGGGGAATCAAAAATTTATCAGTTGGCCTAAAGATGTTAATGGGCGCAATAAAAGCTTTACAGTGCAAAACAATAAGCATTGATAAAATTAAGAATAATGCTGTTACTTTTGTTAATCGTTGGGCGTATATCATGATAACCTTACTTTTTATGCATTAACTCGAATACCAAAATCACCATGAATTAACCAATTTCCAGAAGCCGATCTTCGCACTAGTTGACCAACTGATGTAAAGTCCTTAATTTCAAGAGATAGCTCGTGTCCTGTTCGTCCACTTTCTATTTGTCCGCTTTTAAGTGAGGATGCAAGAATAAATACCAGTGGCTGACCCTTACCATACCGACTATTTGCTGCGAGAAAAATTGCTCCATCAGTAGCTATGGAACTGCGATAACTACCAAAGCTGGTAAAAAAGGTTCTGCGGTTTTTTACAAAAAGATCGCGAAACAGTGTTATCGTTTCAGTTGTAATGACATCACTGTCAAGATCAAGGTTCAAACGATATACTTGTGCTTGATGATACCCAATATACGAATTGAGTACAAGTAGATTTCCTGCAATTGATTGAGCGTTACTCTTCTGAAATACTTCTTTTTCAATACCAGTGGGGCTTATAGCATACAGTTTACTTATTGGGCCGACATTACAAAGTGAACCGGCAACTTCTGGCAATGTTAATAATTGCCAATTGGCCCCTTGAGTTGTTTGCGAAGTTCTTATGTCGACGTTTGTTCCTGACATATAAAGGCCCCTGCTTGTGGCAATAAGTCCTAATGGCCCGGAAACAATCACATCGGCAAACGATCCATGTGCACCAACTAAATCTCTGGCTCGCCCAAGCGTTATCGAGCTGAATGTTCCTCGGTCAATGCCAGTATTAGTCAAAGTAATACGCGCTAGTTTGGACGGGGTTAGAATAAAGAGCTGGCTGCCATTACTTATAAGCTTTCGCACATTGCAAAAGCTCCTTATCCGCTTAAATTGCATAGTTGATGTCAGGCCACTAAAGCCTTTGCCTAAACCTAGTTGAGCGTTCCACCCGCTTCCATCAGGCTCTGCTAAAACAGCAAGCCCGCCTGAACCACCCACGACAAGCCAAGCCTGATTACCATCTGTTACGATTTCGGCAGCAATTATCGGCCCTATATCAGCTAAAGCACCTCCAGATAAACGAAGAGCGTTAGCACCTGGCGCAAATCCTGTTAAACTTCCACCATTATTTGAAAATATTTGACCAGCAAAAGAATTGACTGGTCCAAACAAGCCATTGGTATCGGTGCCGCTTTGCACTATGAGCACTTTATTAAAGCCAGTCATAACAATAAGAGAAATCCGTGAGCCAATACTTGTCGAAAAACTCGTCGTAGTATAGGGGAAATCAAAGAGCCCTTGAACACCGCCTTTTTTGCACTTGAATGTTGTTGATGTCAAGTCAGTCAATGCATCTTTTGAGCCCCATTGTGTTCTAGCAACAGTATTCGTAGTAAGACCATCTTTCGTAGGCAAAGACCAAAAATTGCCGGTAGTGTAATCAAAGGCAAATCCAAGCAAGCTTCCAACAATTCCTGCTCTTTGCCAATCCGTCCATGCTTTGATTCTACCATGTGTATCGAATAATGCCTGAGAATAAAAAATGCCCGCTTGCTGATTATTACCGTTCAACAGTGCTGAAACAAATATACAATCTTTACCAACTACCATGTCTTGTATGGCCCCTGGTAACAGACCATTGCCACCAACTCGAGCTGCAAGAGATGAGCTCGTAAAAAGATCATTTGGCTGAGAAGCAGCGTCAATAAATCTAAAGGTTTTGATTCTGAAAGGTTCTCTATCAACAAAATCATCTACGGGAATACTCGTAACGTTTGCTAAGGTACCATGAGCTATAGAACCAGGTAAATCAACTAAAGGCATCGCAAACACTTCGCTTTGAGTCGCCATAGAGTCTCCATTGCCACCAAGTACAACTAAGTATCGCAAATGGGTAGTGGTTTGCAACGTCCTTACTTTGTGAATCAATACCGATGCATCACTACTGAGGGTTCCAACAATTGAGTCACCAGCATTGAAAGCACCATTGGCAGCGATTGGTTGAAAGACTATTTTGCCATTAGAAACTGAACCTACCAAGATCGCCCGAGCTCCACTAGTAGGCATGCTACTCGATTGTACACTTAAAGCAACATACAACCGCTCAAGAAATGGATCCCAATGCAAATCAACATTGTTTTCAATAGAAGCAAGCGGTCCATTGATGCCAAGGCTCGTTAGATCGAGGTTGATAGAAACAGCTCTATTGCCATCCTGAGTGCCCGTTTGAGCATCATATATGCTTAGCTTTACCTCGGTTTTTTGCTCCTTAGTTTCCGGGTTTTCTTCCAAAATCATCCTGACTGTTCGAGCATAGGCGATCCCTGAACCATTACCATCAAAGCCGCCTGCAGCATTGGCAACTGCTAAAAATGCTCCTATTCCTTGCTCAGCCCCTAGAAGGTGGTTGTCAGGCAGTGGGTTCGTTTGAGCTACTAATGCTATAATGTTTGAAGCGGTGCTTCCATTGGCATCAGCAATGTCATGTGCCGAGAGCATAGTCACCTTTGGATGGTTAGTCAGGTCATCAATGAGATATAATGATGCTGGATCACCTTTTTTGAGCGCAAGTAGCTGAGCTCCGTAAGAAGCTAATTTGTAAATACCAGCGCCGAACAGAGGGTTATCCTGATCAGCAGCATTGTTGAGAACGACTTTTTCAGGGGCTAATGGCCTAAATTTGTTTTCTGATCGAAAAGCTGCTGAAAGCGCAAAAGTATTTCCTGCAATTGCTTTGGTAGCTCCGGTGAAAAACCTACCCTGTATTTGATAAAACGCGTGCGGACCAATAGTAAAATTAAAGCTGGAAGTTTCAGAATCTATGTTGCCAGAAACAACTTCAACGCCAAGCATTGAGCTATACCCAATGCTTATGCTGAGTAACAGAAAGCGATAGAGATGCCATTTTATTATCATTTTTTTGAATCCTTGTTAAAGCTTACTAAGCAAAAGTTTTATAAGGTACATGCTATTTACCTTAAATATAAGGCATTTCCAAAATAAGTGAATATATGGTATATGTGAAGACGTAAGCAACAGTAATAATTCATAAACAAAGTGATAGTCATGCATACGAAAATTTTCTCAGCAACCACCATAGGAATTGACACTTATCTAGTTGAAGTAGAGGTTGATCTTTCTCTGGGCCTGCTGCAATTTTTTATCGTCGGGCTCGCTGACACTGCTATCAAAGAAAGCAGGCAACGAGTTCAAGCTGCCCTTAAAAACTGTGGCATACGACTACCTGAGCGAAAAATTACCGTTAACTTGGCACCAGCCGATTTGAAAAAAGAAGGTACTCAGTTTGATTTACCCATAGCTCTAGGCATACTTCAAGCCGCGGGGATTTTATCCATAGAAAAAAAAGTATTGCAAGAGACAATTTTTTTGGGAGAATTGTCTCTTGATGGTAGCATCAAGGCTGTTAAGGGTGTTCTACCCATAGCATTTGATGCCCAAAAACTTCAAAAAACTCGGTTAGTAGTATCTCAGGAGAATGCTGCAGAAGCCGCTCTTATTAAAAATGTAGAAGTAATTGGCATTAAAGACCTTAACGAGCTGATAGCCTACTTGCGTCACGAAAAGCAAATCAAACCAACGGCGATTGATTATGCTACTTTTAGCAAGATTTCTGCTGACCCATTAGACTTTGATCAGGTTAAAGGGCAATATGCTGCCAAACGAGCTTTGCAAATAGCTGCAGCCGGAAGACATAATATCTTATTTATTGGTTCACCAGGCTCAGGTAAAACTATGCTTGCAAAAAGGCTGCCCTCTATTATGCCTGTGATGTCATTTATGGAAGTTTTGCAAACAAGCAAAATTTATTCTATAACCGGAAAATTAGGTAATCAACCCCTGGTTACCCAACGTCCTTTTAGAAGCCCACACCACACTATATCTCAAGCAGAGCTTGTAGGAGGAGGCTCATTTCCTCAACCTGGAGAAATTAGCTTGGCTCACAATGGCATTCTTTTTTTAGATGAGTTAACCGAATTTAAGCGCGATACGCTTGAGGTACTTCGTCAACCTCTTGAGCATCATGAAGTTTCTATTGCACGAGCACAACACACTGTTACCTATCCAGCATGCTTTTTGCTTGTTGCGGCGCTTAACCCCTGCCCTTGTGGCTTTTTGGGAGATAGAAAAAGATCATGCAGCTGTAGTCCACAGAGCATTGCTAAATATATAGCCAAACTGTCAAGGCCATTACTTGATCGTATCGATTTACAAGTTGCTGTGCCTTCACTTGACTACGAAACATTACTTCAATCAACACAAACACACAATGCTAGTTCAGCAAGCCTCTATACTGCGATTGAAAAAGCGGTAGCTATACAACGAAAAAGATTTGGCACTGAAAATAGCTGGAATGCTTATATGACTCCTTCGGCAATAGATATCTTTTGCATGGTATCCAACGAAGCAGCTGATTTGGCTAAAAAAGCCTTTGATAAGCTTTTTTTGACTATGAGAAGCTATCATAAATTATTGAAAATTGCTCGAACTATAGCTGACCTTGAAGGCAGTGAGATTATTCAGGCAACTCACCTTAAAGAAGCTCTTTTTTATCGTTCACTTGATCAACATATTCAGAAGAATAGTTTACATGGTTAATACATCCATAAAGGGCATCGGCATTGATGCCATAGAAATAGAACGCTTTCGACACTGGCATCTCTACAAAGCTGCACAGCTTGTCAAAATTTTCACAGCCAAAGAACTGAGCTATTGCTTAAGCAATCCGGCTAAAAGTGCTGAGCGGTTTGCCGCTCGCTTTGCCGCTAAAGAAGCTCTTTTTAAAGCATTAGGCCCCTCTGCCTGTACTTCACTTTCTTTCAATAAGCTCGCCCCATTAATCGAAGTTAGCAGTACCACTTCCGGCGCAGCCATTTTAAGCGTTGCTTGGGACAAGCTTGGCCTAGAAATAAGTCAGCCCCGGGTACTTTTGTCCCTTACGCACACGAGAACCACCGCTATTGCGGTAGTGATCCTGTCATGAATTTGCTATTTTTTGAAGAATTTAAGTTAATGCAGCTAAAAGATATTTTATCAAAAAGCACTTAAAGCAGAATGTCTTGTCGCTGGCCTCGGACATAGTTCAACAACTGTTTAGCTATTTCTTCTGGTGCACTAGTGATCAGGCTTAACTCTGAAAGAGCGACCAACAGTACGCTTCTATCAGCCTTTTCTAAAAGTATCTTTACTGTTTCAGGATTGAATGGTCGTTGTGCCGTAATCGCTTCTCTGAGCGCTTTGTCAACATAAAAAGAATTGTCTTTTTCAAGAAAAAGTTCAACTATGTCTGATTGTCCACAAGCAGCAGCGAATCGTATAGCAGTCCAGTAACCACCAACAAGGCTTATATTCTCAGCGCCTTCTTCCTTTTTATAGTCGGCACCATTATCAAGAAGAAGTCGCACAACTTCTTTTTGCCCGATGGATGAGGCTAGCATTAAAGCTGTTGCCCCACAAGCATTTTCGAAATTAAGATCAATCTTAGCATCAATTAAAACTTGAATTAAGCGGCAATTACCAGTAAGTGCTGATTTAAAGAGCTGTGAATAAGCATAAGCATCTTTTAAATTAACGGTAATATGAGCATCAACTAATGCTGCAAGTATTTTTTCGCTAGCTTTTTCTTGTGCAGGATCATCATTGACCGCTGCCTGCAGATAGCTACTCATTGCTTCTTCATGATTGAGCTCAATATAACGTTTAAAAATAGACCTTAATAATACAGGGTCTGAAGCTAATAATGCGCCTTCTCGATTTACGAGAGATAGCCTTGCCAAAGCAGCATAAATTTCCTTAATGCTTGTTGCTTTAGGGATAAAAGATATAATGAGGCACTTAATCTCAGGTGGCAAACTTTGAAAGTGAGATATATCTTCTACATCAAGTCTTTGCATCTTGCGTGGACTTTCGTCCATGCATTGCATCGTTTGAGCTAACAACCCAATGCTTAACAATACCAATGCAAAAATTTTATTCATTTTTATTTCTTTCTTTTTTGTATATTTACTTAATTCTCTAAATAATAGTTAATAGTACACGTAAAGCACACTACTACAACGAAGATTGCTAGGTAACTATGCTAACAACTTAAGATAGCAAGCATCCACTGCGGCCATTTTGCCGATCTTCACGAATTTTTATCTTGTTTACCAAGCTATCACCCCATTGATCTTCTGGCGCCACCTCACGATTATAAGCATTTAAAGCAAGGATGTATGCTGTTTCACCCGCGTTATTGCGTAAGGTACAATTAATATATGATCGATCTTTTAAATACCAAATATCGTTAATAAATTGTTCCAAACGTTTTTCTGCAGCAAACATCAAAGCGGTATAACCGTTATTATCTTGAAGATTTGGATTAATGTCTCTGCTGATAAGAAAGCATGCATCTTTTGGCTTATTAAAAATTGCCGTAGCGATAAATGCCGTCCTTCCATATTTATCCGCGGCATTACTATCAGCACCATTGTCTAGAAGTATCTTCATAACCTTTTTTGAACTCCCATGGGCAAAACGCGCTGCCGCCAATAAAGCAGTTTCTCCTGACGTTTTTGTTTTAGCATGAACATCAGCACCATACTTTAAAAGAATACTCACTATACTTGAGCGATTATACTGAGCAGCGTAGATCAACGGAGTAAGGCCATCTACTAGATCAAGATCAACAGGAACGTCATGCGTTATCAAAAACGTAACAATCTTTGGCTGGTTATGACTAATCGCTTGCATCAAAGCTACAGATATAAAAGCTTTATTTCGACACTTAGCTATACCACCCATAAGTAATGCCCGCACTACTTTATAATTTCCCGCGGCGGCTGCCGCAATGAATTCTTTACGAGCTAGTTCTTTAGATTTTTGTACATATATTTTCGCCAATTCTTTAATGAGTGCTTCATCGTTGACTAAAGATGCAAATGCTTTATTGATAAGAGCTAGGTTAGCTAACTCAGCAAATATTTCTTGCATACTTTCAGCCGCGGGTATAAATGAAAAAATATGAATCAAAATTTCGTCTGGAAAACTATCCAATGGTAATAACGATTCAGCAGTTTGGATCGAACCCGCAGAGTCACAAGTATCAGAAGTAACTTCCATACCAGATAGATTTGGTATCACCATTCCGCCTAACATAAGTACTATAAAGAGCTTGTTCATTAATTATTCCTTACTTTTTTATAAATTAATAATAATTTAAATTATATATTTTATATACTATCAAAATAATGAATAAAAGCAACTAAGGCCTAAATGATTCTTTGAAGCTTTGCCATGAGTCGTAGGAACAAAACATCTTTCTTAGCTTTATTAGAAATGACGAGCAGGATGGGGGAAGATAAAATTTGGTTTTGAATGGATTGATTAATTCAATTATTAGCAATGTTATCTCCTTTGTAACGCTTCCTTATGAAAACTTGTGCAATGTGGTATACTAATTCAAATTACTTTTTTTCACTTTTTTAGTGAAAGCATCTTAACGTGATAAAAAAAAATGCCGACAAAAAATGGTTTTGCATCGCAGGGCCTATTGATCCAGAAGTTCATTATTTTATTCCTAAAAGGCTTGATTGGAACTTGCTCGACTCATTAATAGCTAAAAGAGAATATTTTATTCTTCATGCTCCTCGACAAAGCGGAAAAACGACAGCTATTAACGAATTTGTGGTCCATTTAAATGGGGATAGTAGTTATAATGCTCTTTACATTAATATTGAACCTGCCCAGGCTATGCGAGATAATATCGAAAAAGCTCTTATTACCATTGTCAATATTATTAAAACAAGAATAGAACAAGAGCATAAAGACAACCAGTCTCTCATTTCATTATTTGATAAAATGCTTAAACAAACACCGATTACAGGGGACTTCTTGCTAGAAGCTCTTCAACTATGGGCTGAAACATCACAAAAAAAAATTGTGCTCTTTATTGATGAAATAGATTCTCTTATTGGTGATTCACTTTTATCAGTACTTCGCCAAATTAGATCTGGTTTTGCCCAAAGACCTGATCACTTTCCACAGTCGATTTGCTTAATTGGGCTAAGGGATGTCAGAGATTACAAAGTTTGGACAAAAGAACACGGCACCTATGTTTCTACTAGCAGCCCATTTAACATCAAGGCAGAATCATTAACTCTTTCTAATTTTACTCCAAATCAAGTAAAGGATCTCTATCTTCAGCATACCGAATATACAGCACAGTTATTTACTAATGAAGCAATAGAGTATGCTTATTATCTAACCCAAGGTCAACCATGGTTAGTTAATGCTCTTGCCTATCAAGCATGTTTTCGCGATATTATCAATAGGAAAGATAGTATTACCAAAGAGGTAATAGCCAAAGCAAAAGAGCAATTAATCATTCGTCGAGACACTCACATCGATTCATTATTTGATAAACTGAATGACCCTCGGGTAAGGGTGATTATAGATGCAATCATAAGTGGTAAAGATGAAATCACCTTCAATACTGATGATGTTCAATATGTACGCGACTTGGGTATTATTAAACCTAAAGAATTTGCTATTGCTAATCCAATCTATCAAGAGATTATTCCTCGCACCATTACCGCTACTTTGCAGGAAGCAATATCAACTAAAAGCGCTTGGTATATCGATAACGACGGCAATTTAAACATGAGTAAGCTTCTTGAAGCTTTTACTCAGTTTTTTCGAGAACATTCACAAGCCTTGCCTGAATATCGTGAATCGATGCCCCATCTTCTTCTCATGGCTTTTCTACAAAGAATCATTAATGGTGGAGGCACTATACTGCGAGAGTATGCCCTTGGAAGAAAAAGGGTTGATCTTGTTATACTATGGAAAAAGCAAAAATTTGTCATCGAAATGAAAATTAGGTATAGCGAAGATACTCTAGCAAAAGGCCTTGAGCAAACTTCAGATTATGCTGATGTATACAAACCAAACGAGGCACATTTGATTATCTTTGACCGTAAAACAGAAAAAACTTGGCAAGAAAAGATCTCAAACGAAATTGTAACATTTAAATCACAAAAGATTCATGTTTGGACAATGTAAATACAGGCTGTCAGAAAACAGCGGCTGCAAAAACGCTCGCAAAAAAAGAAAATGATAAACTGAATAATCGACAAAATTTGACAATTCTTGAAAAGAGCCTATAATTTAGACTATGAAATTGATTTTTTTTGTTCAATTTGAAAATTCATCGCGGGGTAGAGCAGCCTGGTAGCTCGTTGGGCTCATAACCCAAAGGTCGCTGGTTCAAATCCAGCCCCCGCAACCAATTTCTTTTCTATTTTATTCTTTTGCCAATAAACCTAAACAGGAAGATATATTCAAACCAGCCAAAAAAGCTGTCTACCCACTGCTTTGCAGTTGTTATTTCGCTTTTAAAGGTTCTATAGGGTTTGCCATTTTTGGGAATTTCGATAGTCAAGATTTCATCATCATCAAACAAAGCTTTTCGAGCTTGGTAATCGTGAATATCATATTCTATGAGCTTCAGGACATCTGGTAATTTGGTTATGAACTTTGAGCGAATAAAATCAATATGCCAGGGATCATGCTTGTCTAGCAAAATCCGTGCTTGACGAACCCCAGCAATAGGTTCGAATGTTCTTCTTGAAAACAGCGGTAACTTTTTATCACCTTTCCTATTTTTATAAGCAGATGAGTAGCAACCTTGTGGATCAAGAACTTGTGTCGCATCGGTTGCAGAATAACAAGCAATTACTTTTTTAAACAGTGGCGAAGCGGCAAAGCCTGCTGTTGCTTCTTGCACAGGGGTTGCTAAGAGTACTAGTCTATCAATTTGAAAGTTAGTGTCGTTGCGTTCCTGAGCAACTTCCGCCAGGTGTAAAGCAACATTGCCTCCATGGCTATGTGCTATGATGGTAATAGCACCATCAAGCTTCTTTAATTCGTCATACAACCTAACAGCTTCTTGCTTGCGTGCTTGAAAGTCCAATTTTCCCGACCAGCCAAAAAAATAAAAAGACGTCAGCGGAAATTCTCCTGGGCACGCCTGATGCAAGGCATGAGCAATTCTCTGAAGAAAAAACAGAAATCCGCTTGTTTTTACAAGCGTTAACCCCAAAGGACAATCAAACCTGTGAACTAGAGAAGCTATGATAGGCAGTGTCCCATGAATGAAGATCGTAATAGGCTCTTTGCTGTAAGAATTTCCTACAGCACAAGTGGATACTAGGGTACAATAACATAACAAACTAGCTAATTGGAAATTGTTCAGCGTAAACAGGGATTTTTTTCTTATCTTTATCATGTTTTTCGACATTCAATTCTAATTTGTTCTTAGATTTAGCTATATTTATCTTGCATACTAATTCTGGCACAGTAACATCAATTGTACCGACTACATTATCAAGCATTTTTACTATAGCCGGTAAGTGGTCAACGAATTTTGGTAACACAAAGTCCATATGCCAAGGGTGTTTGTCATCTAAAAATATTTGTGCTTGAACAAGATTTTTGCAAGCCGCAAAACGACGCTGAGAGAAAAAGGGCCCATCGTGCTTTTTTTTGCTCTTCTTTTTTTTACGAAGTCCTTGTGGATCAATAACTTGTGTCCAATCACCTGACGAATAGAGCGATATAATCCGTTTAAACAATGGCGATTTAATATATTTTGAGGTAGCAGCTTGAACTGGTGGGGCCAAAAGCACAATCTTATCTATAGTAAGCTCAGTGTCCTTATTTTTTTTGACGACTTTAGCAAGATTTAGAATAAGATTACATCCATGGCTATGTCCAATCAGGGTGATGGGGCCTTTGCAGCCACGCAGACTATTATAAAGGGTTTCTGCTTCTTGCTCACGCGCACGATAACTCAGCTTTCCTGACCAACCATATAAATAGGTTGCTTCAAGAGGAAATTGTTGTGGGTCCACCTTGTCTAAGATATAGCCAATACGGCCAAGCACATAACTATTTTGATGCTCTTTTGCCAAGGTAAGCCCCAATGGGCAATCGACTTTATGTACCAGTGCTGAGAGCACAGGAAAGAGAGTTCCATGGACAAAGATTGTTATTGGATCAGTTTTATCCATAAACGAAAGGCTCTCCTTTCGAACTTGCGCAGTTCGTCCATAGGTTGGATTATTACTTGAGCATAGAATAATCGCTAGGCTGAAATACAGCTTTAATTTCATGAGAAAAAACCCCTATTTATTGGCAATTATTTTAAACTGCCACCACTTCTTCTAACAATGCTTTAACAAAATATGCTTTTTTAAATACTGAATTGAAATGCTTTTCCAGCATTCCAATCTTCCGGCCCTCGGCACTACCAACCATTAAATGACCAATTCCGGTTCCAATAGCAAAGGATGCCGTTTGCATACCTATGAATGCCGTAAAGCCTGGATATGGCACATTATCCCGAAGAAGAGCTATTAAGCTGATAAGCCCAACGCAGACTCCAAAGCTTCCAGCTATAACCTTTAAATTGCGAAGCTTTCCATATTTCGTTTGCTTAATACGAATAGGATCAATTATCTCTGACTTTTCCCTAGCTATTTTCAACTGCTCTATCTTATTGTTAATTTGATCAAGATATTTTTGTTTATCAACATTTTTTAACACTAAATGATGTGAAAAAATTTGCTTTAGCTTTTCGGGTTGTAAGAGTTCGATGCATTGGCTGATTTCATCTACCACCGAGAACATACACGAAAAGCTGATTGAAATCAAAACAACTAATGCCAACAATTTTTTCATTACATATCCCTTCTATAACTAATTCCTAATTTACCTGATAGCAACAGAAAAATCTCTATGGCTATTACTTCAAACTGCTTGTACATCTTCTAGCAATGCTTTAATAAAATATGTTTTTTTGAATGCTGAATTGAAGTGCTTTTCCAGCATTTCATACTGCATAAAACGATCGTCAGCACCTGTTGCGATAAAGTACGATCCAGTTACAATACCAAATATTGAGGCATAAATGCTTAACGTCCTTAGGCTGATGCCACTCTTAGCCCACAGTGTATTGCCCTCTGTTGGCGCTTCTAAAAAAGCTATTAAGCTCGAAAATCCTACAATGAGTCCTGCGCTGCCATATATAAGCTTTAATGTCGCCCTAGTTAAATATTTCGATTGTATGATTTTAATCTGAGGCACTTTCTTTTTTTTTCTTTAGCCGTTTTCAGTTGCTCTATTTGATTGTTAATTTGATCAAGATACTTTTGTTTATCAACATTTTTCAACACTAAGTTATACGATAAAATTTGCTTTAGCTTTTCAGGTTGTAAGTGTTCGATGCATTGGCCAATTTCATCTACCACCGATAAGGTACACGGGGAGCTAGTTGAAATCAAAACGACTAGTGCTAACAATTTTTTCATCATAAGTCCCTTTTATAGAACAATTTTTAATTACCCTCAATTGCCTATTACTTCAAACTGCTTGCACATCTTCCAACAATGCTTTAACAAAATATGCTTTTTTAAATGTTGAATTGAAATGCTGCTCCAACATTTCAATTTTGCGCATGACACTCAAACCAGTTGCGACAAAATACACTCCAGTTGCCATCGCAAGAGATGAAGCACATATACTTAACAAGCTCGTTTCATCTAACTTCTGATGAAATGGAATAGTATCCCGAACAACACAGATTAAGCTGCTCAAGCCTACACAGGCAACTAATGTGCCTCCAAGGTACTTTAAGAAACCTCTATATCGATATTTCGCTTGCTTAATGCGAATAGGATCAATTATTTCTGTTTTCTCTCTAGCACTTTTCAGCTGCTCTATCTTACTGTTAATTTGATCAAGATATTTTTGTTTATCAATAGTTTTTAACACTACGTTATGAGAAAAAATTTGCTTTAGCTTCTCGGGTTGTAACAGTTCGATGCATTGACCAATTTCATCCACGACCGAGAAGATACACGGGGAGCTAGTTGAAATCAAAACAACTAGTGCTAATAATTTTTTCATCACATACACCTCCTATAACTAATTCCTTATTTACCTAACATCAGCAGAAAAAACTCTATTGCTATTAGTTCAAACTCCGTCTACCTCTTCTAGCAATGCTTTAATAAAGTATGCTTTTTTAAATGCTGAATCGAACCGTCTAGCCCATGGAATCTTAGAAGCATCGCGACCGGCAGAACCTAAGAGGTAGGTTGAAAGCCCAAATCCGACTAATATTGCAATTGTGCTTAGAGCTTCTTGTTCATCTGTATTATCTTTTAATCTAGTATTGCTTACAGCCCAAAATAGGCAGCCAAACCCTGCAGAAGCTCCAAGCAACTTACAGACGGTTCTAAGCGGATAGTTGTTGTGTAGATAATGATTTGATGGCCTGGCTTCATCAATTTTTAGCTGTTCTATCTTGTTGTTAATTTGACCAATATATTTTTCTTTATCAATTTTTTTTAATACTAAATTATGTGAAAAAATTTGCTTTAGCTTATCTGGTTGTAACAGTTCGATGATTATGCCAATTTCATCTACTACCGATAACAAACAAGAAGAACTGATTGAGATCAACATGCATACTACCAAATACTTTTTCATAATGACTCTCCTTAAAAATTACTTGCCTACCATTGTAAACCGACAGCATGTTATAAGCAACAGGTAGTGTGGTCCTAGTTCCTTGGTTGCTCTAGCGAACTTACATACTGATCAGCCATACTCAAAATTTGCCGGGCATTCAGGTAGGTAACTTCTTTAAGGGCATCTCTTAAAAGAACCCATTTGTAAAAGAGATGCTCGGGAGAAAGGATGACATTTTCGCTATGTGCTTTGCCAACAAAAAATGTCACGGTCTTATGAATTAACTCGCCATTATTATCTTTAAAGAAATACGATAGAGAGTGCTCAAAATCTGGGTAAACATATGCTTCAAGCCCCGTCTCTTCTTTGAGTTCTCTCACGGCAGCCTCAAGCTTTGTTTCTTTGTCTTCAAGCTTTCCTTTTGGCAAATCCCAATGGCCTTTGCGATAATGCAAGATTAGATAAAGACGCTTCATTTCACCAGCAACAAGTTTCTCGATAAAAACCACTACGCCCGCTGAATTTTCTATTTTCATACACAACCCCACAATAACACTTTGCTCTTCAATAAGCTTCAACATAGCAAGCTTATTGACATCAGTCCACCATTAAGACCCGTGTATATTTTTGGATTAATCTAAAAAATAGATCTTTATCTTAAAGGTCTTACGGGTCATAAACAATACGCCGCACATAGCAACCGATAACAGAGCAATCCATAGCAAAAAGCCAAAACTGTGAATAAAGAAGTGAGCATATGAGCCAAGACAATAGTGAAAAGCGAGTAAGCACAGGCGATATACAACATAAAAGATTGCACCAATTACCAACAATTGTGCACATGCACGTAAAGCAAACTTGCTTATGTAAGCTATATACAATTTAAAAGCAAATTTTCTACGCAAAAAATAGGCAAATAACATTGTTTGAATAAGCCCACCAATTACCATAGCAAGTGCTAAACCTGCGATGCCATAAAAACGAAGAAGGATGAAATTTAACATTGTAGTACAAAAAGTACCAACCCCGGTAATAACTGCCGGCAAAACCGTTTGGTGCAATGAATAGTAAATATTCACATAAATTTTATTAAGAGATAAGAAAAAGAGCCCCATAAGCAAAACGTTTAACAACAGAGAAGCTTGAGCAATCTGGCTTAAGGTAAACTTATCATGAAACATAATTGAAAAAAAATTATGAGAAAAAAAGCTCATTAGAAGTGTTGCCGGAAGGGTCAGCCATAAGATAAATTTTGTTGACTCCAACAGGTAAAAGCTTAAGCGTTTTGGCTGATGAATACTTATGCTTGAAAAGTGAGATAGTAAAATAGTAGAAAATGCAACACCAAGACATCCCAGAGGGATCCTTAAAAAACCGCAAGCGTACGTTAAAAGTGTTAAGGACCCAGCAGGCAAATATGAGGTCAATATATTATCAACAAACAAATTTATTTCCATGGTGCTCATGGTAAACAAACAGGGCAAAAACTTGACCATTATAACACCAAACTGTGTCCAAGTTTCTTTATCAGGAAGGGCAAAGCTGAAACCCAATTTCAAGTATTTATGCAGATGCACTAGCAATAAGAGCACACCTCCAGCTAGCACAAAAAAAGCAAAATAAAAAATTGGCATGTTAAAAGTCAGCCCCACAAAAAGACCCATTAAATAAACACAATTAAGCAAGAGCGGACCCCATGAGGGGATAAAGAAATGATTTTTTGCTTGCATTGCAGCAGCAAGCAAGGCACTGCTGGAAACAAAAAGCACAAAAAATATCAGCACGCGAACGAGCGGAACAGCAGTAGCAAGTTCAAGAGGCTTACTAGCAAAACCCGGAGCAGTAAGCAATATTAACTTTTCTGCAAAAACAAGAACCAGCATACAGACGCTAAAAATTATAACTTCAACAAACAATAAGATAAGCGTCATAAGCTTACTCGCTTGCAAAGTTCCCTTTGTCTGTATACTTTGTATCAAATTCGGAACAACTACAGGTGCCAAACCACCTTCTGCAAATACTTTTCGCAAGAAATTTGGCAATCGATACGCTGTAAAATAAGCATCTGAAATAGCCCCGGCTCCAAAATAACGAACTTCATAATAAGTTCTTATGACAGCCAGACACTTACTCATCATTGTTGAACTTGCAACTTGAGCAGTTTTTTTCAAAATAGATTTTTTACTGAGTGCAACTTCCATTTGGAACCTCTATCGCCAGCTTGTGCCCTTGAGCTGCTCGACATCCTGGATCAAGACTTTCGCCACAACCGCGAGAAATACTTCGATGAAGAATGTTAGTATGAGCAAACTTAGGCAGAGCGGCTTATTGTAAATCTGCATAGTTTTTTATCAACAATCTCATATGCGTAATCCATTACTTGCCAAACTTTCGGATCATGAGAGGCAACAATCAGCCCCATGCTCCATTGCTTTTGGCAATTAAGCAAAGCTTGAAGAACAATATCACGATTTTTTTCATCTAGATGAGCAGTCGGCTCATCTGCAAGCAAAAATGCGGGTTCAGAATAGATAGCCCGAGCAATGGCAATTCTTTGCTGTTCTCCACCTGATAAATCCATTACTTGAGCATTCGACTTATCTGCTAGTCCTACCAATGACAATAGATCTTTTGCTTTCGTAGTATCTGTTTGACCACCCGCACTTATAAGACTTTTTATCATAACATTTTCAAGCACACTAAGCTCTTTAAGCAAGTATGGTGACTGAAAAATGAGGCCAACCGATTCATTTAAAAATTGCTGTTTTTTTTCCTGAGTAAATGAGCTCAAAGCATTATTATTAAAGTACACTGAACCTTTAGTTGGTGAATCCAGCCCGGCAAGAAGGTGAATAATAGTCGATTTGCCAGCTCCGGAGATGCCTGTTAGTGCATATTTTTTATTTTGTTCAAAGAGTATGCTCATATCACTAAGAACGGCTATGGAATCGGTTCCTTGATTAAAAGTCTTGTAAAGCCGGTCAAAGCCTAAAGAAGCTTGAGAATGTAAAGCCATAGTAATATCCATGCAGCTAAACGGGCCTTATTGGGTTTATCTTAACTGTAGCGAGAATCGGCCTTCTGTGCAAGTGGACCTTTAGCAAGGGTGATGGCCAGTAGATTAAGTAAGCCCATATGCAACATCCTTTCTTAGGTTATTAGCTGATTGTGTAGTTATTCTTAAACCACATACAGCAAGACGAAGTAGTGATAAATGCAAAATTATTGGGCTTATTCATGCATTTGTTATTTTTAGAAAATGAAATATACTAAATCATAGTATAAATTAAAATTGTGTTTGTAAAATAAAGGTTGGATATGAAATTAAATTGGCTCTTAATTATTCTATTAGCTTTCTCAACCATTAGAACAATGGAGCCTGATCAGAGCACAAGAAAAAAAGCAAGTAATGTGATGGCTCTCAAAGAAATCATATTAAAAAATATAGCTCTACACGTAAAGACAATGCTTGAGACTGGCAATGGACTTACCTGGTTCAAATCAGAAATATTACCTGTCGAGCTTGCTGCTGAAATTCCGCTAGCACTAGCCCGTTACGAAAGTGCATTTGCTTGGAAAACAATACCTTATTCATGTAAGCAAATACCTCTTGAACATACTAAAGCAGTCTTTATTCATGGAAACAACTACATTGTTCCGCCATCTAATCAAGAGCATGATAATTTAACTAAAGAACTTGAAGTCTATGAGCTTCAATCTGACAGATATCTAGGTAAAGTGGATAAACAAAGTATTGCAGAAACAGGGCGTGTGTGTTTTGCCGGTAATTTTATGGCAACATATTTTTTTGACAGCAAACTTATGAGAATATCGAATTTGGCCAACCAAGAACTTATTTTTGAAACAACTGCTGATGATAATATAAGGTCTTATATGATTTCGGCAGATGGAAAATATCTTTTTTATGGATTAACAGATGGAAAAGTAAAAATCATCGAAATGCAAAACCCTAATAATTATAGTTTTATCGATGCCCATACAGCTGAAATTACTGAAATTGAAGTTTCTCATAATGGAGAAACTATAGTAATTGGTTCGGAAAATACTTGCACCATTTGGCAGCTTGATCCTTATGGTGAAAATATTCAATACAATAAAATCTTAAGCCCAGATATTAGAAGATATTTGCATAATATAGCTTTGACTGCTAATGGAAGATATTTAATACTAATCGATGACGAAGAAATAGGTGTTAAAGGACAACTACGCATTTTCGATGTTGTAAAGAAAATATGCTTATACTCCTCTAAAATAAACATGTGTAATGCAGCTAAAATCATTAGTAAAGGCAATCAATTGTTCTTTGTACCAGAAGGATTGACTAATTGGCTTGGCAATGAACGAGATTTCAATCTAGTCAGCTTATCGATCATGAATGCTTGTACCGGCGAAAATATTAAAACGCTACAAACGGCTGAATTGGCTAAATCAATTGATACCGAAATAAAGATTAATTTTGATGAATTTACTATTACTCAAGATAACAACAGCATTTTATTTTTCGATTATTATCAACAGCAAGTCTTCCAAGTTGCTCTTGATCTTAAAGCTACTTTAGAAGAAACAATACCAAGCATAAAAAATACTAAGGATAAGGGCTTTACAGCCAGTTGTTTATTATCTTAAATGATCGCAACAGTGTTTTTACTTCATTGCTATAGCGCGAATCGCCCTAAGATAAAGGTATGGCTAGAATTATTGCTTGCTAATGATGCAGATCCAAATCTGCTGCTTTATGTTGGCGAAAACCCGGTAGGCGCAACATCATTATATGCACTGCTTACTGAGCAAAAAAAAGGCCTTATTCTCAAATTCTGAAGCTTCTGCTTGAAGCTGGAGCTAATTTAAATGAATTTCTACGAGCACAGCTTTTAATGAATGCCGCTCAAAGTGATGATCTTGAAACCATAGAGCTTATTTAATATTATTCAAAAGAATGCGACTTAGATGTGCTGGAGTTGCTCTAGAATTCGGCACATGGCTTTGTGTTTGCTTACAGATGTCAATGCATCTTCAGCAAATTTTATTAGCATTATGATCTGGTTGAACCTGTAACTTCCACCCAATACAGTGTAAAAGTTTGTATATGCTTATTATTTGAGGGTTGCCTTGATCTGATAACATACGATAAAGATTTTCTTTGTTTAATCTCGTCTTTTTTGATGCTTCGGCTAAACCTCCACATTGGGCTTCAATAACATTCCTAAGTCCATTTAAAAATATTCTAGGATCTTCATCATTAAGACATTCATTTAAATAAGCTAGACTATATTCGGGGTCCTTCAATCTTTTTATTAACTGATCTTGGTAACTTACTGATTTTTTCATAGCTTCTTCTCCTTGTAATCAAGCCAATATTTTTTTGCTTTCTCTATATCTCTGCCTTGATTACCTTTATCGCCTGCATTAATAAGTAATATAATTTGATTACTTATCTTTCCAAAGTAGATTCGATATCCTGGACCATAATCAATCCTAAATTCCCATAAGCCATGCTTTAATGGAGTACAGTCGCCCAAATTTCCTATTTTTATTCTTTCAAATCTTGCATCAATAACGGCTTTTGTTGTTTTTTCCAACTTGTTAAACCATATATTAAATGGTTCTCTGCCCATATCTGTTTGATAGATCTGAATGTCTATTGTTTGACTCATAATTATATTTTAGCTTAAAAACTAAAAGATTGTCAAGTCATGGTAAGCCTCTTAAGGATTAATGCGAACTATTTACCTTCAGCACCATGCCGCCTAAATAGCTTAATAGCAGATTTAAATTCTGATCGCTGCCTTTTTTTATTGGCCTCAAGAAGCTTTTCAAAAATCTGCGCAACCTCTGCATCACTTACAGCAACATAAGGATCGGCCTCTATTCTTTTTAATAAGCGACTATTTCTTGTATCTCTGAACAATAGATGAATAATATGCAAATATCCTTCTCTTAAAGCAGGCTTTCTGGTGGAAATAAGGCCATTAACTGCTGCAATAAGAATTGGCTTGATATTGCTGTCCTCTACGAACATACCAGGTCTGGTTAGAAGAATCTCGAAAATATCACCTCGCCCAGCTTCTGCTGCTAACAAAAGCAGATTGGTTGTCAGAAGATTAGGGTAATCATAAATAAGCTCCTTAAGTCGCGCGTCATTGCGGTTTTTAAGGTAGGATATGAAATGAGTTTCAAAGGCAGTTTTGCGCTGATCAATTGCTTGTTGCTCCTCAGCTGTTTTTAACGGCAACATTGCGTTCATCATTCCTGAAATACTTGCCATTGATATATACATAATGAGCTTTTTCATAACAATTTCCTTTTTTTAAAATTGATAAATATATTATTAATATAAAATTTAATTATTCAATAAGTCAATAGTTTATTTTTAAAAAAATAATAACAAAGAGCTGCTGACTCAACATTATCAGCACATGTTACCCAATTTTTCAAAGTTTAAATATTGTGTTTAAGAACTGACCTTAGATAGAATCAGAGTAAAGGGATCGTACATAATTATTACAGGGGGGGTGTAATGAAAGCCGTAAACAAATCAATCCATGATACCATACCTGATACGATACCTGTCGTACCAACTATGGATGTTGTGGTATTTCCTAATATGATCGTTCCACTTTTAGTGCTTGATGAGCGAATTATAAGCGGTATTAACAAAGCTTTGCAAGAAGAATCTAAAATGGTGCTTTTGCTTGCTTCAAAAAAACAATCTGATAGCCATCAAGGAGCAATTCGTACAAAAGATCTATATCAAATAGGAACAATAGCTTCGATTATGCGCTTGATAAAAATACCAGAGGGGGGTATTAAAATCTTAGTTCAAGGTATAGCGAAAGCTGTTGTCCATAACATACTAGCTGATGATGATGTTTTAAAAGCAACTATTGAACCAATCGTATTTGACCAAGAGTCGGAAAGCACAGAATTAACAGCTCAAGTTAAAAACCTTAAAGATATCGCCGAAAAGATATCAACCGCTGGCCATGCATTGAGCCCTGATTTTCACATCATTTTATCAAAAATGAATGATCCTGAAAAAATAGCAGATTTTATTCTCTCCCATCTCAATTTGCGTGTTGATCAAGCTCAAGAATTGCTTGAAAGCAAAAGTCAAAAAGATTTTTTAGAAGGAATTTACAAGCAACTTTCTAAGGAACTCGAAGTAAGTGAGATGCAAGAAAATATTAAAAATCGAGCCCGAGAGTCGATGAACAAATCTCAAAAAGAGTTTTACTTACGTGAGCAATTAAAAGCCATCAAGAAAGAGCTAGGTGAAGACGATACCGATGATATTGATCGTATGCGCACCAAATTAGCAGAGTTATCGCTGGCAGAAGAAGTTCATACAGAAATTACTAGACATCTTAACCGCCTTGAGAAAACAGCTCCAGATTCTATGGAAGCTTCAGTTACTCGCAATCATCTGGAATGGGTATTAGCACTGCCTTGGAATATTCATACGACAGATAATCTTGATATTGAACGAGCTAAGCAAATACTCAATGAAGAGCACTTTGGCCTTAAAGAAATAAAGGAGAGGATACTCGATTTTATCTCTATACGGCAATTAAAAACCGATGGCTATACGCCGATTTTATGCTTTATGGGGCCTCCAGGAACGGGGAAAACTTCTTTAGGTAAATCTATTGCTCGCAGCCTGGGCAGAAATTATTTCAGAGTATCTTTAGGTGGCGTTAAAGATGAAGCAGAAATTCGCGGTCATCGAAGAACGTACGTTGGAGCTATGCCAGGCCGCTTCATTCAGGGCATTAGAAAAGCAGGATCAAGCAATCCAGTAATTATTATCGACGAACTTGATAAAATTGGATCAGATTTTAGAGGGGATCCTTCAGCGGCAATGCTTGAAATACTCGACCCACAACAGAATAAAGCGTTTTATGATAACTATCTCGGCATACCATTTGATTTATCGAAAGTAATTTTTATAGCAACTGCCAATACTTTAGAAGGTCTGTCTGAACCTCTTAAAGACCGTATGGAGATCATTCAATTAAGCGGGTATACCTTAGAAGAAAAAATTAATATTGCACAAACACACCTTGTGCAAAAGGCGATTTTTGAAGCAGGGCTTACGAATCAT
Organism: uncultured bacterium; assembly: GCA_963706585.1. Lineage (GTDB taxonomy): Bacteria > Babelota > Babeliae > Babelales > Babelaceae > MFD02248-292. Next base: position 252,780 of record OY970169.1, on the reverse strand, counting down.
CATGCAGTTGAATTCTCAAGCGATATACTTGACGACCTCATAGTTAATTATACCAAAGAAGCAGGTGTGCGAGAGCTTGAGCGCTTAATTAAGAAGCTCTGTTCTAAAGCAGCTCGTCTGTATGTAGAAGAGCAAAAGCTCGTGTGCTTTACACAGAAAAACCTTGAAAAATATTTAGGACCACGTAAATTCAGAGAAGAGGATATAGAACAAGAACATCATATAGGCATTTCAAATGGCCTTGCCTGGACGGTCTATGGTGGTGAAATAATTAAAATTGAGACGGTCATTATGCCCGGCAGAGGTAAACTTATTTTAACAGGTCAGCTTGGTAACGTTATGAAAGAATCAGCTCAAGCAGCTCTAAGCTATGCAAGATCTCATGCCAAAGAGTTTGGCATTGATGCCAACGTCTTTGCACGCTACGATGTTCATATTCACGTTCCAGCAGGAGCTATTCCCAAGGATGGTCCTTCAGCAGGAGTTACGCTTTTATCATCAATTTTATCAGCACTTACTCAACGTCCTATAAATGCTGAATATGCTATGACCGGTGAGCTAAATCTTCGTGGCAATGTAATGCCGATTGGGGGGGTTAAGGAAAAAATTTTAGCAGCCAAGCGTCATCGTGTACCTCATGTTATATTACCGCAACAGAATAAGGGCGATCTTGTTGGCTGCGAAGAGATAACGCAAGGCATCGATGTAATCTGGGTTAGCCACGCCAATGAAGTCTTAAATCACGTTTTAATGCCGATAACCAAAAAGGATTTATGAACAAAATTCTCACCATTGGTAGTGCTACACAAGACATATTTATTTTGTATGAAGATGCAGAGACCCTGCATCTTCTTCGTAAAAAACAAAAAAAATCATATATTTTACTTGAGCAAGGTATTAAAATTGATGTACAGAAACTGCATTACGCCACCGGTGGCGGGGCTACCAACAGCGCTTTCAGCTTTAAGCGCTTAGGGCTCGATGTTGCTATTTTCTGTAAAATTGGCACCGACAAGCCCGGCCAATTTATCTTCGAGCAATTAAACCGCGAGCATATAAATACCCAAGTTATTACTCAACATGATACCATAAGCACTGCTATTTCATTTATTATTCCAACACCAGCCAAAGATTACACAGCTCTTGTCTATAGAGGCACCCAAACACAGCTGACAAACAAGGATTTACCGTTATCTGTGCTTACTCGAATCAACTACCTTTATATAACCTCACTTGCAGGTAAATCAAATGAATTTTTACCATCCCTATGTCAAGAAGCTAAAAAAAATAAAGTAACAGTTTCCTGCAACCCTGGTTTAGATCAGATTACTAAGCATGCACTTTTCTTGCATAAATCACTTTCTTCCATTGATATACTTATTCTTAATCACGTTGAAGCTCAAAAATTCATGGTCTCATTGTTAAATCATGCCCATCCCGCTCAAGCCAATGGATGTAGGGAAAATTCACACATTGCCGCACAAACTTCATTATTAGCAAGACAAGCTATTTCAGTTAAGAAAGTTTCTCCTGGTTCATCCGAAACGGCAAGCCAGAGGAATGATAGTACTGCTCATTTGCCACAACTTTTTAGCAATTTCATGATCCATAATGATATCACTATAGGCGTAGAATCATATTTTAAGATGATTCTCGACCTTGGACCTTCAATAGTTGTTCTAACTAACAGCGCTGAGGGAGTCTACGTAGCAATAAAGGATGTCATCTATTTTCACCCTGCTATTGCTACCCAACTAGTAAGCACTGTAGGAGCAGGAGATGCCTTTGGCTCGTGCTTTGTTGGCTGCTTGGCTCTTGGTAAATCCATCGAGCAAGCAATACTATATGGCGTGCTTAATAGTTCATCCGTGCTTACGTATATGGATGCCAAGGAAGGCTTACTTACTCTTGAACAACTTGAACAACGAGCAAAGCTCCATCAAGGCCAACTGCAGAAATTCTCAGTAAAAACCGCTCGCGGTTAGATGTTACTCAACCGCGAGCGGGCATAGAAGTTTCTGTTTATTTGCTTAATGCAAGGTTCACGGGGTTATGCATTTTTAAGCATATTCTTTAATAACCCGCGCTCAATTTTACAAACACACCCCATTGTTCGATACTTCCTAATCTATGAGCAAACTCATATGATCCACCAAACCCTACCATGAATGGCATACCACACAATATTGGGTTATAGGATGCAGCTCCGTAGATGGTGTTGCTTAAACCCTTAGGCGCAGCGCCTGAACGGAAATCAAAGTCACTGGTGGTCAAGGTAACAAATGTTGGATCACTTGGAGCAATATTAGAACCAGTAACTGACTGGGTAATATTTGCAGTGCTTGCTGAAACAGGATTTCCATGACAATCGCCTACCATATCATAAATGCCTACACATAAGCTTCGTTCTTTGCAAGGGCATACTCTCTCTTGCTGACGCCACCAAAGGTTGTAGCCAACTTCAAGATTCCAATCGCAGTAGTTATAATGCAATGCTGTCCAATATTCGATCAAGCTCCTAGGCTTTACGCGAACAGGTGTATTGAAGAAGTTTACGCCAGGCATTGAATTGGATGGTTCACTTGGAGTAACTACTTGCAGATAGGGTGACCAATCTCCATTGGCACATAAATCAAATAAGCGACATTGTTTTTTTTGCAAACCATAGAGGTATTTAAAATCATTCATCCAATTGAAGACATGATTGCAGCAGTCCCAAACCATGAAGTCAGTATTAATACCAAACCCTACATGTGGATGCCTGCTTCCTATGCTTGGAGCAAAAATAAACGGTGAGCTCAAACGTTTTGATGTTGGAGCTGTCGCTACAAAATACGCGCCAATATGATCAGTTGTGCAGAAATAATAATTGTAACCAAGCTTAAACTGGACATCATCGACATTTGTCCTTCGCAGAGTACAAGAACTAAATCTACCTGCAACCCATTCTGGATTATTTAAAGCAATTATCGCATTGCTTATAACAAGTCCATTTTCTGAAAGCGTTCCTGGGCCATCAAGTTGCCTTTCTCTTGGGCACATTGTGTGGGCAACACGAGCAGCTGCAAATGAGAGACTCGCCCAAACACCACAAATCCATCTATCAAGATCGGCGAAGAAATTGAAATAACCTCCATCAACTTTTCTTCTTGGAGAAACTTTAAATGTTGATCTGTAGCTTGATCCTGGAGCAGATATTAGATCAAGCCATAAGGAGCCCACATCTCCAGTGCCATCTTCAGCAATTGTTAGAGAACACTTATTGTCTTTTAAAAAATTGCGAGCTAACTTCTCTGGCTTTCTTGAGCTAAAGTGAAAATAGCTCGGTTGAAAGAAGAACATTGGCTCATCTTCTGGACAGGTAACGTTATGGTAAATTGCATAGTTGTTTAGGGCTAATTCAAGCATTGCATTTGTTGTTAGCTGTCGTGGCACAAAGATCGTCCTACTATGCCCGAAGCAATCGCTTGAATTTCCACATGAATTGTTGCTAAAGCTGCACCCGCTACTACATGATTGCCTGCAGCTATTACTAGAGCTATTTTTACAACTGTTATTTCCGCACGAATTGTTGCTAAAGCTGCAACAGCTGTACGATTGGTCACAGCTACTATTACCACAAGAGTTATTTTTAAGCGATCCACAGTTGCTTCCCGCAACTAATACGCTTGATTGACTCAATGCTACTAAAAGAGTAAATAGCCATTTATTTAAAGCATTCATCATTTCTTCCTTTTGTTTTTGAACCGGTTAGAGTGATTTTTGTTCATCGAATAACTCCTTTTCCTTCCATTAAGTAGAACAATTATATTTAGCAGTTATGAGACTGCTTAATGTACTTTGGTTTGCTCTAATTATTAATGTAAAACTACTCGAAACGGTTAGGCCATCAAAAGTACTACTCAGCGTAACGGTATAACGGCCATTTGGCAGTGGTGGCAACGTGAAGCTAAAATTGCCAGCACTATCAACAACTGTTGTTCCTACAAAAGGATCTGTGACAAATATACTAATGGTGCTACCTGGAGTTCCAGTTCCAGTAATTGTCGCGCTCGACGTATTGGATATTAATACTAATGGTTGGGTAGGTTTTGACCCGTTACCTGACGGCGTTATAACTACTTTTGCTGAGTTGCTTGCCTGACAACCATTGCTATCAGTCATCGTAAGCATGTAAGTGCCAATATCACTGATAGTTGCATTGGGTAGTGAAATTGATTGTCCCGAGAAGGCACCACGTCCGGGTGTTTGCCAAGCAAAAGAAAATGGTGAAATACCCGCAGAGGGCATAGCGGTGAGTGTAATAGTGCTGCCCTTAATGACACCTTGAAATGCTGGTGTTATTGCTACTGAAAGAATATCTAAAGTTACGGTAGTCTCGCTAGAAGTAGCTATGCAACCATTGGCGTCTGTTATTGTTACGGTATAATTTGTCGTTGCACTCGGGCTTACCACGTAAGCGATACTTGTGCTCGGAGTCGGTCCTGAGGTAAAGCCATCAGAAAAAACGTAGGTATAAGGTGCAGTTCCCCCCACTATTGATGCAGTTAATGTCGATGAATTACCGGCACAAATAACAGTTGGGCTAGCAGATAAAGTAGCCAATGGATTGTCGACAGTCACCGTGCTGATCCCTGATGTGGAAGCACAACCATTGGCATCGGTAATAGTAACTGTATAATTAGTAGTTACACTCGGGGTTACCGCATGCATAACACTTGTAGCAGATGTAGTCTCTGAAAAACCATCCGAGAAGAGATAGACATAAGGAGCAGTTCCCCCTGCTACCGTCGCTGTTAACGTCGATGAGTTACCAACACAAACAAGTGGTGGACTTGCTGATAAAGAAGCCAATGGATTATCAACCGTTACTGTACTTATATTAGATGCACCAACACATCCATTACCATCCGTTACCGTAACCGTATAATTTTCAGTTGCACTCGGAGTTACCGTGTGCATGACGCTTGCATCAGGGGTTGGCCCGACGACAAAACCGTCAGAAAATGTATACGTATAATCGGCTGAAGCAGTTGTAACCGTTGCCGTTAACGTTGAAGAATTACCAAAACAAACAAGCGGTGGGCTAGCTGCAAGACTAACCGTGGGATTAGGATTAACCGTTATTGTAACTGTATTTGAGGTGGAAACACAGCTATTGCCATCAGTAACAACGACATCATACGCTGTGGTCATTGCAGGCGTTACCACATGAGTGACAGTTCTATCATCAGTAGGCCCTACAGTGCCATCAGGAAATACATAGGTAAACGGCTCAATACCACCTGTCACGGTTGCCGTAAGTGTCGATGAATGTCCTGGACAAATACTCGTTGATGAGGCGGCTAGACTGGCAAGAGGATCTTGGCTACTAGCGGTAAACATCGTAATACTGCCACTACCGCCACCACCGCTATTAAATAAATTCCCTACCGCTAAACAGTCACCGCTTGGCGAAAAGGATGCAGAAAAAGCTTGCCCACCTGAAGTAATTGGCAGATCAATGGCGTTTAAATGGCAAGTTGAATCAACCTCAAACATAGTAATATTATTAGAAAGTTGATTAGTAGCAGCAAGACAAAGACCACTAGGAGAAAAAGCTACTGATGTGCAGGCATTACCTCCAGTTTCATATTCTGAAATAAAACTTAGCTTACAAGTCGTAGGGTCTAACTGGTACATACCAACATAACCATCCGGCTGGTTTGCATAAGCAAGAGCCAAACAATTATTAGTAGGTGAAAACGCCAAGGCAAAGGCATTATCCCTTAGCCTTGAAAAATCCGCAATATATGTCAACCCACATGATGAGACGCTAAACATTGAAATACTACTTCCTACACCGCTCATATTATAATTAGCTGTTGCAAGGCAACCGCCGCCTGGCGAAAAAGCTACATCATTAGGGTTAGGAAGCCCAGTAGCCACCGGCGTTCCCACAGCGGTTAAGCCACAGTTGGAAACACTAAACATTTGAACATTACTGCTATCAAAATTAGCAACAGCAAGACAGGTGCCATCTGGGGAAAATGCGACAGAGCCCGCTCCTGTTCCGCCTGTGCTAACCGCGGATCCTATCTGAACCAACATACATAAATGACTAACACTAAACATGGACACAGTATTACTTACATTATTAGTAACAGCTATGCATGTTCCATCGGGAGAAAAAGCCACTGAAGTTGTGCCCGATGACTGCCCTGAACCATCAGGAGCAAACATACCACTACCCAGCATACATGTGTCATTTAAAGCAATGCTTGCAATAACGGCATTACCATTGCTCGCAAGTGCTATGCAATTGCCGGTCGGTGAAATTGCCACTTGATAGGGATTTACAAGCGAAGGATTAGTCACTGTTTGTGTCGCCGTCAGTGTGCAAATAGTACAAGTAGGTTCGGTTACTCCCGGCATACAAAGTATTAACAAAAACAGAAGAATTTTTTTAAGCATAACCGATCCTTTTTAACTTCATCTGACTACAATATAATTTCATCCATGGTAAAATAACCCTTGCATCAGATGCAATAATTTCTATAAATTTCCGGGGTAATTGAAAGGAAGATCTTTTCACTTGTTGAGCTTTTTTGCTAGTTCTCTATTATAGAGGTGTTGCTATAGTTTTACCGCTCAGAAGGTCAAAAATGAATAAGACAGAAAAAGAAAAGCAAAAAAAACCAATAAAAACGTTTCCTAATGTCGGTACGATCCTACGTGTAACTGGCACCGTAATCGACGTTGAATTTTCACAAGAAGCTACGCCAAAAATATTCAATGAGCTTCTGATTAGGCTTCCTGCAAATAATGCTAACCAAGAAAGAACAGCAAGTATTGAAGTAGCTCAACAGCTTGGCGACGGTGTTGTGCGCTGTATTGCTCTTGAAAGTATTTTCGGTATAAGCCGAGGCCTTTCCGTTGAAGATACTGGCTCTCCCATCATGGTCCCTGTGGGCGATGTTGTTCTTGGTCGAGTTTTTGATGTTTTAGGAAGAACTATCGACGAGGAAGGTCCACTGCCTGAAACAATAAAATGGCCTATTTATCGTGAAGCTCCCCCCTTTATCGAACAACGAATAGAAAATGATATCCAAGAAACCGGCATTAAGGTTATCGATCTTATGTGCCCATACCTGAAAGGATCAAAAATTGGTCTTTTTGGTGGTGCCGGCGTTGGTAAAACCGTTATTGTTACTGAGCTTATTCGCAATATTGCCATCGAGCATAAGGGGGTTTCAGTATTTACTGGTGTTGGCGAACGGACACGAGAAGGTAATGAACTTTGGCTTGATATGAAGCGTTTTAACGTACTTGATAAAGCAGTCTTAGTTTTTGGTCAAATGGGTGAAATGCCTGGAGCTCGCCTTACGCGTCGGTCTAACGGGACTTACTATGGCCGAATATTTTAGAGACGAAGAAAAAAAAGATGTGTTGTTATTTGTTGATAATATTTTTAGGTTTGTGCAAGCAGGGTCGGAAGTTTCAGCAATACTTGGCCGTATGCCTTCTGCTGTCGGTTATCAACCTACACTTGCTTCAGAAATGGGCGCTTTTCAAGAACGGATAACCAGCACTATCAATGGCTCTATTACTTCAATTCAAGCGGTGTATGTTCCTGCTGACGATATTACCGATCCGGCACCAGCTACTACCTTTATTCATCTTGATGCAAGCACGGTACTTTCACGAAAGCTAGTTGAACTAGGACTTTATCCTGCTATCGATCCACTTGAATCAACCTCAAAGGGCCTTTCTGCTGATATCGTCGGCCAAAAGCATTATAGCATTGCCCGTAAAGTTCAAAAAATTTTACAACGCTATAAAGAACTACAAGATATTATTGCTATTCTGGGTTTAGATGAGCTTTCTGAAGAAGATAAAGAATTGGTAAATCGCGCAAAACGAATTCAAAAATTTCTCACGCAACCATTATATACGGCAGAATTTGCAACAGGCATTCCAGGAAAATATGTACCAAAAGAGAAAACAGTAAACGATTTTGAACGCATTGTTAATGGCGAATGCGATGAATTACCCGAGCAAGCATTTTATATGGTAGGTACACTTGAAGAAGTCTTTGCAAAAGCTAAGCAATTGCGTGATGAGGTCTGATTATGCAATTGACACTCATAAGCCCAACAAGCTCTGAAACAATTGCCATTGATTGGCTTGAGGTATATACTAGTGGCGGCAATTTTATTATTCAACAGGGACATGCGCCTTTAATAGCAGTTCTTGCACAAAAGCAAGAAATAACAATGGGCTTTGCCGATGGCACCTTTCGCCTGCAAAGACTTGAAAGTGGTATTGTGCAAGTAGATCGAAATCAAGTTACCATTGTGATAACACATGAGTGAGTCCCTTGGCTACATAGTTTCTGGGTCGCTGGGCGAGGGATTTGTAATGCGTATTAGCCCCCATGCTGATCTTGAACAGCTAAAAACAGGCAAATTCGTGTCGATTGCCGGCATTGCACAACGCTTTTTTTCATTGATAACAGATCTTAAATTAGAAATTAGCCATCCAGATATTTTGCTTTTTCCTCCCTCTGAAAATGAAACATTGCTCAAACAAGCATTACGAACAAAAGATATTTATGCCACAGCAATGCTACGACCCATGCTTGCGCTCAGCAACACGAATAAAAGAGGACCGGTGAAAACTATTCCTGCACATTTTTCATATGTCTATGAAGCCACTAAAAGTGACATAGCCTTTATTTTTGGTGATGAGCGAGATGCATCGAAGAAATACTTTCATGTCGGTTTTCCACTTGATATGGATGCTCCCATCTGCTTAGATCTAGAAAAACTCACCGAACGAAGTAATGGTATTTTTGGCAAAACAGGCACTGGAAAAACATTCATAACGCGCTTAGTACTTAGCAGGATTGATCGCCCAAAATAAAGCAGTAAATCTTATTTTTGATATGCATAGTGAATATGGCTTACAGGCACGCAAAGAAGACAAGAACGATTCATTTGTTAAAGGCTTAAAGACACTTTTCCCTGAAAAGATAGTTATTTTTTCACTTGATCCGGCTTCAACTCGCAGACGCGGTGGCATGCCAGATGTTGAGTTGACCATCTCTTATCAAGCCATAGCTGTTGAAGACATTATATCCTTGCAAGCGGAACTCAACCTTCACACCACTGCTTATGAAGCCGCCTATCTTATAGCTGCAAAATATAAGAAAGATTGGCTTGAAGTATTTTTAGCGCAAGGCGATAGGCTTAAAGAATTCGCTCAAGAAGTTGGTGCACATCCAGAATCGATAGCAGCACTATTTCGAAAGCTTAAAAGTGTTGAAAGATTGCCTTTTATTTGTACAAGAACTCAGGTGCAAACAGATGTGGTTGATAGAATGATGGAATATATAGATCGTGGTATTTCCATAATTATCGAATTTGGCAATTTTACCTCAACTTTTTGCTATCTGCTGGTTGCTAATATTATTACCAGAAGAATTCACACACTTTACATTCAAAAAACTGAAAAATTTTTAGGCAAGTCAATCGAAAGCTGATGAACCGAAAAAGCTCATGATCACCATTGAAGAAGCTCATAAGTTTTTAAATGTGCAAACCGCCAAACAAACGATCTTCGGTACGATTGCCCGAGAAATGCGCAAATATTATGTTTCTTTGCTCGTGGTTGACCAACGTCCCTCTGGCATAGACCCCGAAGTTCTTTCGCAGATTGGAACGAAAATTATTGCTCAATTAAATGATGAAAAAGACATTCAAGCTGTGTTGACCGGCGTGAATGCGGCAACACAGCTTAAAATTATTCTTGCAACCCTTGAAACTAAGAAGCAAGCGTTACTTGTTGGGCATGCCATAGCTATGCCGGTTGTTATTCAAACTCGTGAATATGACGAGCATTTCTATCGGGCAGTTATGTCCCTACCGCTCAAGCCTGCTAAAGAACTTATACAAGAGCTTTTCTGATCTTATTTTGCACCACGTTCAATAAGAACTGCTATCACTTCAGGCCAAGATTTTGCCTCAACTGCCAGCGCTAATGGGGTCACTTTACCGCTTCCAGACAATCTACCTGGATAATAAGGTCGCGCCAACTCTTGGTTTGCAAGTCCCTCATGCTTATCAAGCAATTCCTTTATGTATGGTATATCATTATCTACAATAGCGGTAGCCAGCAATTTCTGGGCTTCTTCTTTATTGGTGCTGATATCTGCAGGTAAACCTTCAGGATACTCTTTTAATTCCGTCCAGGGCACAGGAGCTCCTTCCACTTTTTTCCATACTCCGCTAAACTCTTTGACTTCACCGACAGCTTGAACTGCTGAAAAACCAAAAAGCAAAACTGCTAGAGAAATTATAGTTTTAGTTTTCATTATAAATCCTTTCCTCGAAGTATTAAGGCATTAAGCAATTATGCTAAACCGTTAAATAGGGGTTTGACAAACCATGATCCAATGGGGCTTAAAAATATTTCGCACCTTCAACATCTGACGTGTGTCTTGGCTCGAACACTTTCTCATGAGGATTATGGCGTGGCTCAAAAACTTTTTCTTGTAGCGTAGGGTTTCTTTTACCTTCTTTAAACTCGAAGGGTTTTTGCTCTTCCATCGCTGGCTTTGCTACAGGAGTTGTCATAGTTTTCCGCTCAGGCTGCGTTCGGCTTAATCCAAATTTTTCGAGTATCCCGGCTTGAATTACGCTAGAACCACACAGTAAGAGTGATACATAAATCATATTTCTTAAGTTCATAGTTATACCTTTCTTTTTATTATTATATTTGTATATAAAATAAGTATACAAAATAAAATCATCTAAATTCAAGATTTTTATTAAAGTTGGCACTTTTGCTTTATAGATGACTCTCTGATATAATCTCAATTGAAAAAATCCAATACGCGAAATAAGTAGATATTTCGCAATATCTCAATCCGATAATTCTAATTTCTAAGTAGAACTTTTCTGCTTTATGCTTTATCCAGAGAAAGCTATCACATGAAAAACTTGAGTCACTATTGTATTGCGATCGCGCTTTATATGCCTTTAGCGCAAGCATTTTCTTTTGGCAAAACGCTCATCAAAGAGGAGTTAAGCAACTTTGAGTACACTATCGCCCCTGGCTTAGGCCTGAAGATAATTAATCCTCAAGGAAAAACAAAAATCGAAGGATGGGATCAAGATAAAATATCCGTTAAAATTATTAAGCGGGGACCTGAAGCAAAACTATCACAGATTAGAATACTTAAAGGCTCAGGCAAGCAAAAAGCGTTTATCAAAACCTCTATCGCTTCTTCAGCAAGCTCTCGGTTTCCTTTATCATGGTTTTATGGAACTTCTGCATTGAAAGGAATAGAAGTAAACTACCACATCAAGGTTCCACGCAACATAGCCATTATTATAAAATCTAATAATGGAGAAGTAACGGTTAAGAATATGCAAAATTTAATAGCTATTAAGGCCTCTTGCTCGACTGTGGCAGTACACAATAGCACTGGGGGCTTAAACATTGTGCTTGAAAAGGGCGATATCACAGCTAATGCAGTTAAAGGACCTATAACGATTCAGGCTCAAAAAAGCGATATAGAAATAAGAAATGCCGGTTCTTCAGTTGCAATAGACCTTTGTGAAGGCGATATTATGACCAATACTATACAAGGCCAAGTCTACATAAAAGCAGGCAAGAGTGATATTATTGTTGATCAAGCACAAAATGATGTAGCCATTACCATAAGCGAAGGAAATATTGGTTTAAAAGACATAAAGGGTTCATTAGAAGTAGTGACCGCACAAGGTGACATTGACGTTGAAAACGCCCAGCATAGCTCCACTATTAAAACAGACAATGGCTCTATAACCTTCGTAAAAAGAGACAAAACTCGGAAACAATGCGCCGAGCTTAATGCAAAAATAAGCTAGCTTCACTTGAACATGAGCTTTTGCTATTTTAGATAGAACATTTATAGTTTACCTGTGACAAGAAAAATCTAGTACAATTATAGGTATACTTAGGAAATTTATTATGAACAAAGTCTTTATAAAAAGCTTATGCTTAATGCTAATAGCAACTATGGCTTTTCAGGCACACGCAGGCGAGAACGATAAGCAGTACCGTAACGGTTTGCTCTCCCATTTCACGCTTAACAATGCCCACTTTTTAAAAACTGTCGGTTTTCTAAGCTTGGGTTCTCTTTGCTTATATATATGCTCAAAACTCCTGAAAGCAAAGCAACCTGAAAAAGCAAAAAGAGAAAATCTCAATCCGACAAAAAAGGCTGCTGACGATGTTGAAGAAGTACCAACCGTGACGATTGCGGCAGCTGTTCATGCAGATCCGAAAGCTGACCTGTTTCATCGGTTTGCCAATGACACTTCAAAAGCTCGAACGGAGAATGTCGATGAGCAAAAACCTGCTCAGCATCAAGTAGAGCCAATTCAAGAACCTTCTTCGACAAGTTATTATGATAACTTTGAATATAGCAATCTTGACTAAAACCTTTTATCGCTTATAAATATGCAAACGCGTAAAGCGAACAAGCAAGTCTGGCTTGCTCGCTTTATCAAAATTTCTTGACCCAAGAATTATTTATTCACTATATTTTCAAGAGTCATGTGTTAAAGGCGGTGGCTTAAACAATGCTCGCGATGGAACCAGATTTTTATAATGGAAATTATGAAAAAGTTATTATTGGTATTACTATGTCTATTGATAGCAATACCTGAATCAATGGCAATAGATATCTCGCATCAACCTACGACTAATATCGTTAGCGAAACTTCAACAAAAGAAACAAGCACTTTTTTTAGCAGAATAGCGTCATCTGCCTCAATGAGAATAATGGTAATCGGGTTAATTTTAGGCTATATTGGATTTCGGTTAAGAAAAAAAAGCATTAACAGAGCAAACCAATCAGACAATACCACCGAAGATTTTGAAACAACCGAAGAATTTCAAGCGGATGATGAAGAATCGTTGAAAAGGCGAGAAGAAAAACAACGGGCTTGTAATGCACTTGAAAGAGAGATAAAAGCACGCCGTCGTCAATATGATCAATTTTTAGCAGTTGACAATCAACAGCCAATGCTCGGGAGAATAAATAAGAAAAATGCAAAAGGTTATGCAGCATTATTCAACTCACAAAGAGCTGGTGAAGAGAAGCAAAAAAGAAAAAGAAGCCGCAGCGCTCTCTATGAACAAGAGCTAGAAAAGATAAGAGCAAAAGCTTCGGGCCAAGGTAAAGAGCCGTACAAAGAGGATTAAATCTTCCAATTTGCCTTATGGTAAATGGTGAATTATACTCATTGAAGAAAAGTTTGCCTTTAAGTATTCTGATTAACATTTAAGAGCGATCCATTCGGGAGTTTGATGAAGAAAACATTTATACCATTACTCTTAGCTATTGCAACTTGTTGTGTCATATTTTGGTTCAACCGCGCTAAAAAATCCAGCGAGCCCGATATTTCACACACCCTCATTGTTGGAACAAGTGCTGATTTTCCTCCTTTTGCATTTAGGGATATTAATAATGAAATTCGCGGCTTTGATATTGCCGTTGTCAAGGAAGTTGCTAAACGAATTAATTTGACTCCTATTATTGAGGATATGCGTTTTGAAATGCTCTTGCCAGAATTGCAAATGGGCCACATTCATGTTATTGCTGCAGGTATGACTCCAACGCCCGAACGAGCAAAAAGTGTTCTCTTTACAAAGCCCTATCTGACAGAAAATCCTTTGGTTGTTGTAACATTAGCCAGCAATCCAGTTACAAGCCTCGAGGACTTAAAGGGCAAAGAAGTGATAGTCAATACGGGTTATACTGCAGATGCCTTTATGAGTAAAATCAAAGACATTGAACTGACGAGGTTAACCACCATAGCTGAAGCTTTTGCTTCATTAGAAAGTGGTGGCGGTTTCGCTTTTGTAACTGCTGCAAATACGCTCAAGCCAATACTTGATAAAAAACAAGCGGATAGATTTTCGTTTTATACTCTTGATGAAACCGATGAAGACAATGCATTGGCAATATCCAAGAAGTACCCTGAATTGCTACCAAAAATTCAGCAAGCATTAGATGAGATGAAAACTGAAGGCTTTATTGATGCACTTAAAGTTGAATGGCAAATTGCATGATAGACCTTCTGGTTATAAAGAATGCATTGCCTCAACTTGCCCATGGAGCTCTTATTTCTTTTGCTATTGCGCTTGGTGCTGCCTTTATAGGATTTATTGGTGGCACACTACTGGGGATTGCCCAGCTAAGCAAGTCGCGGTTATTGTCGACGTTGGTGGGCATATACGTTACAATCATACGTGGAACGCCCATGCTCATACAGATTATGTTCCTGTACATTCTTGTTTTGCAACTCGGAATACCGTTATCAAAATTTGCTATAGCCGTAATCGCTATTGGACTTAATAGCAGCGCCTACTTAAGTCAAATAATTCGGTCTGGCATCTCCTGCGTACCACTAGGTCAGATAGAGGCTGCTCAAACGCTGGGTATAAGCAAAGTAGATCTTTACCGCTTTATTATTTTACCGCAAGCCTTGCGTGTGGTAATTCCCGCATTGGGTAATGAGTTGGTTACCCTCATTAAAGACTCAAGCTTAGCTTCTATTATCGGCGTCACCGAGCTATACATGGAAGGAACTATTATCAAAAATCAGACCTATGATGCTCTGTCAGCGTATACCGCTGTCGCTCTTATGTATTTAATCATGACAAGCACGCTCTCAGTGGCTGTTCACAACCTCGAAAAATACTTAAAAAATTATGCTCGTAATTAGCACACTTACAAAAACCTTTTATCAAAAAAAGATTCTAGATACTGTTTCGCTTTCAGTCCGGCAAGGAGAAATTGCGCTCTTACTAGGAGCTTCCGGTGTGGGAAAATCTACTCTTTTACGTATTTTAAACAACCTTACATCCTATGATAGTGGCAGCATAATCCTTAACTGCGGGCCTCTAAGTTTTTATCATGTTAACGGAACTCACGCAGTAGGAATGGTTTTTCAGCAGTTTAATCTTTTTGATCATATGTCCGTTGAGCGAAATATTACCTTCGCTTTAGAAAGAGCGCTGGGCTATACCCCTGAAAAGGCACATCTTCAAGCAAGGGCGCTACTTGAAAAGTATGGGCTGAAAGATAAGGCTCAGGCGCGAGTAACTGATCTATCGGGGGGCCAAAAACAGCGGCTTGCTATTGCACGAACCCTTGCTTTAAAGCCACAAGTGGTTTGCCTTGATGAGCCCACTTCAGCTCTTGATCCAATCTTAACCAATGCTGTTGCGCGAAACATTCAAGAGCTTGCAAATGAAGGTTACATTGTTTTAGTGGCATCACATGACACTCATCTCATTGAGCACCTGAATTGTAGAATCTATCTTATGCATGAAGGAAAAATACAAGATTCGGCTCAATCGACCGATTTTCTTGCTAATAGAGATCGCTATCTCCCGATTAAACACTTTGTTGAAGGTATAGAGGACTAGCTAATTTTTGCTTAAGCTTGATTAAGCACCTATTTCAGCTATCTAGCAAACTTATTGCGACGCATTATCAAGACGCGTTATTTTCTTCAAGGTAAATCCCTCATGAAGGAGCATAGTGTTTACTTTTTCTTCCTCCAAGCATACTTCAGCTTCGGCTATTACATAAAATTGACATTGGCTATAATCATTCCGCTTACTTTGACCACAGGACACTTCTATGACCCCTGCAATTGAGCCCATTATTTGTTCAACAGCTTGGGCACAAAGCTCACATTCAATATCCTCCACCTCAATAAGATAATAGGCTAATGCGGCCTCTGGCGGTGAACTCTTGCTATCATCAACCTTAACCGAACAGAATGGCTCAGTTTGGTGCATCCTCTTATGCCTGCAAGTGGGTAGTACTCCCAAAATAATAACCAAAAAAAAGATACGTTGCATGATTTTTCTTAAGCGAACAGGGTTCCTATGTTTCTTCTAACTGTACCTTTTTGTCCGAGAAACAGCAAAAACAGAAATTTACCTAAGGAAGAACTTGACAAGGGCAAAAGAGGTTGTTACGATCATCTGCAATGAAAATTAACGGAGCTTTATAATGTCCCTAAACGAGCAATACTATTTTATGTATTGTTCACCCCCTAACCCTTCAGCTTTTTTAAGTTGAAGGGCCTTTGTTGTAAACTTATTATTTGCTCACCATTTTGCTCGGAGCTTAATTTAACCGCTGTTTCAGTTATGCCGATTATTCTTTTTCCTGCATAAACATCACCAACGCAAACTTTTTTTATGCCATTATTATTCTTCATCAAAGCAAATTTTTCATTGCTTGCATGTAATGAACCTATAGCGATGCATTGAATTGAATTGGTAGCTTGAGCATAACAAAAAAAATTTCGTGCAATAGTTTTAGCCAATACATTAGTCGCAGATAGGGTGACTAGTAACCCTATAATCCATTTTCGACATCTAAAAGAATAGTACATGTGCATGATAGTAGCTGCTCGTTAATTTTTTTACATTCATAACTGCTAAAAGTTATGCTTGGATATTCAGATTGAAGCTGCTCAAAGAGATGCATAAAATCATAAAAATGTCCTTGTAAGGTAAGAATAAACTTATTGGGCTGACCATTGCCCTTATCTTTTTTGTGTGTACACTGATCGATTATTATAGCATTTTCATCGAGAACATTCATGATATCAACCAAGCTATGGTGATGTAGTTTTCGCTTATTACAACGAGTCAAATTTTCCTGTTTTCCTGAAACGGCATTACAATCGTCCAAGCTAGTTGTACGAGTTCTTAATTGCATAATTTCCAGCTTACACTTATGAATTACATCGATCAATGGCTTATAGGCAAAAAACCACCAACTCATACTCATCCCAAAAGCTAACAGTATTGTTATGCTATATAACTTCCAAAGGGAACAACGCATGAGCATTACATAGAGACAATCTTTAAAAACAATAAAAGTAAAACTGAGGATCATATCATTGCCTTTAATGCTTTATTCAACAGATCAAAGCACCGTAGCAAATTGTTAATCCAAAAAGCAAGTCTTCAAAAATCTTGTTTAGTCCACTGCATAGGATCAATAGCTACGTTATTTATACGCATCTCCCAATGCAGATGATAGCCCGTAGCATACCCGGTTTTACCAAGAGTACCTATAGGATTGCCTCTTTTAATTTTATCACCGACGTCGATGTTCGCAAAAGAATCTAAATGAAAAAACAGTGATAAAATGCCATAGCCGTGATCAATAACAATGGTATTACCGCTATGGGCATAGCGATTTTTAAGAACGACAATGCCATCTTGTGGTGCCCAAACAACACTTTTTGGCGTATTATAAACATCAATAGCTTTATGAGCTCGAAGCCCACGCTCTTGTGTTGTCCTGATAACTCCAAAGGGTGTGGTAATCTGCTTTTGATCTTTTATTTCAGTTGGCGTGTAAAAGGTCCCCTGCCATAATTTTTGCGACGGTGACTTTTGGGTTAATTCTTCTATCTCCTGCTCAAGCTCTTTTTCTGATAACCCAGTCTCATTTTCCTGTTTAATTTTTTCTGGATCAAGCTTCAAGCTTTGTCGTCGGAAAGGGAAAAGAATTACCTGAAATTTATTTTCTAATGTAAGTATATTGCCAACATGATCTATCAGTTCGATAGAAAGAAGATATTCATTAGGGGTTTCTTCACACTCAATCGGAATTACACATTCATATATTAATGAATTTTTCGATTCAGGAAAGCATGGATAAGATTTTGATAATGTTGCTGCATATGCTTGCTTAACTTCTTTATTTACTTGAAATTGAATGTGTAATGTGCGACCCTGAAAAACTCTGGAATCGGATTCATTCTTAACAAATGCAGCCTGCAATGGCATATTATCAACAGTAAACGGAACTTCTTTGCTTTCTTTTAGTTTTTTGTAAGCCCCATTTTGGACGTCAACTCGAAGAACGTGTTTTCCATTAGCAAGTGTTTTTGTAGGTATACTAAAAGGAGATTCAAACAATTTTTTGTTAATACGGCATTTAGGAACTAAGGGTTTTCCATCAAGCCAGATAGCAATATCACCTACTTTGTATGCATCAGATCCCTTAACAATGCACTGAACCTCGCCTGCATAAGCATTATTTGGCTCAAGACCAAAAATCTCTATTGTAGGGCCAGTTGCTGAAAAAAAGTAGGAATAACTGGTATAGGCCGTCCAGAGAAAGATAAGAGAAACGCAAATGGCCAAAAATACCCTAAGATGTGAAAACATGAAAGCTCCGTGTGTAAAATAATACTGCATGTACTAACTATACCCTTTTTTAGATAACTCGTAAATTAACCCCGGACTACCAATAATACTATTTGCTCTTTTATTTATTAATTTATTCTATCTATTAAAAAACTTATTTTATGCTATACTTGCTACTAGGAGTATACTACAAACAAGTCATAGTCAATTATAGAGTTATTGTATATGCAATAATTCAAAACCCAGGGGTATTATACACAAGGTCTACCGTATGAGCAAAAAAATTCTAGAAGCTCTTCCTCAGCTTCCTGGTATTTATGTATTTAAAAATAAAGAAAATGCTCTTATTTATATAGGCAAAGCCAAATGCTTATATAAACGAGTGAGTTCCTATTTTTCTAAGCAAAATACCGATTGGAAAGTACAAGAGCTTATTAAAGAACATACTTCGATCGATTATATTATTACCAAAAGTGAGATTGAAGCTCTCTTGTTGGAGGTTCAGCTTATTCAAAAATATAAGCCCAAGTATAATGTTTTGCTCAAGAGCGGCAACCCTTTTGTGTATCTTTTAATAACAGAACAGGACCTGCCTGTATTAAAGATTGTACGCACCAAAAAAGAGAAGGGATATTATTTTGGCCCCTTTTTGCAAAAGCAAAAAGCTCGATCTACCTACGAGTACCTGGTTCGAACCTTCAAGCTAAGACTATGCTCAACAAACATAGAAAATGGCTGTTTAAACTACCATTTGCAACGATGTGCTGGTAACTGCATGTCAACTTTTAATAAAGAAGCATATAAAACGCGAATACTTCTTGCTCAGCAACTTTTAGAAGGCAATTATGAAGCATGCAAAACATTGCTTAATAAGCAAATCAAGCTACATAATGAGCAGATGGAATTTGAAATATCGAAAAATCTTTATAAGTATCTTGCTACCTTAGAGGTTATTTTCACTACACTGAGTACGCGATTTTCAGAAACCTCATATGCTAAAGATGTTGCCCTTGTAACTCTTGATACCAAGTATAAGATCGAAAAACCGGGACAAGCACTTGAAGAATTGCAAATTCTTTTGCATCTAGAAAAAAAGCCTGCTTCGATCGATTGCTTTGATATATCACATTTTCAAAGTAGTTATTTAGTTGGCTCATGCGTACGCTTTACCCATGGTATACCTGATAAAAACAATTTCAGACGCTTTAAAATCAAATCGCTCCAAGAACAAAATGATTATGCTGCATTACAAGAAATTGTATCTCGACGCTATAAAGACCCCAAAAACCTGCCAGATGTTGTACTCATAGATGGTGGAAAGGGCCAGCTTAGCGCTATCACTAGCCTTGCTATCACGAAGAACACGCCGTGCATAAGCTTGGCAAAAAGAGAGGAAACACTATTTGCAGAAACTCTTCCTGTTGAGGGCATGAAGCTGCACAATCAGACACCCCTTGGCCAACTTCTTTTAGCCTTGCGAGATTATGCCCATCACTTTGCTATTTCATACCATAAAATACTGCGTAGCAAAAACTTTACTCATGCAGATCGTAATTAGCTCGCCAACACTCTAAAGCGATATACCGCACCAAGTCCTGATAAGATATTGGTAACTCAAGAGGCTGACATCATAACGTTTACGCACGCAGATTAACATTTGCAGTTGCTGAAGATCTTCTGACTTTACGAGTATTTTTTGCCTTTAAATGCTATACCCAACGCTGTTATTTTAGAAATGCCTTGAGCACGTAATTCTTGAGCGTATTTTTTTTCTTTAATTTGCTCAAGAGCTTTATTTGCTGCAGAATCCAATGTTTCACGACGCACGCCGAGAACTTTTGTGAATTACCGACCACTTAAAGAAGTGGCGGCTTCTTGGGAACTGCCGAGTAATCTCGGGATATTGGCCAAGCTATCCCCGCCATTCCGGCGGTTCGAATATTGAGAGCAGCATTGATATCACGATCTTGGATATAAAAGCAATGCGAACAATTGTATATTCTATCGGAAAGATTTAGATTTTCTTTAATAGCATTGCAATTAGAGCACGTTTTAGAAGAAGGAAACCATTTATCAATTTTGATAAGCGGCTTTCCTCTATCTTCTAACTTGTATTCTAGTAAGCTAACAAACTTACCCCATCCATTGTCGGATACCGATTTGCCAAAATTAAGTGCTTGACTCATATCATGCATATTTAAGTCTTCAATGATGATAGCATCGAAGCAATTGGCTAATTTATGGGTTATCTTGTGCAAAAAATCAAGTCGTGAATTAGCCACATATTCATGATGTCGTGCTAATCGAAGACGTACTTTTTGTCGATTCTTACTACCTTTGCTTTTGCTACTAACTGACTGACCCAGCTTCTGTAATTTTTTTTCTGCACATCGATAGTGTCTAGGGTAATTGGCTTTCTCACCCCATGAACTAACGTAAAGATCAGTCATTGAAAAATCTAAACCTATAACTTTTTCTTTTCTAATGTTTACTGGTTTTATCGTTCTTTCGCCCTCAACAGTTATACTTATATAATAGTTACCCGAAGCTGAACGGGAAATAGTACATGTTTTTATTATTTCTCCTGATTTTAACTCCCCTGTGTTGTATAAATTTTACTTTGCCTACTTTTGGCAAGCGAATAAAATTATGCTGAATTCGAATAGCATTCGATGCTTTTTGGTTATTTGTTGTATAACTTTGTCTTGTATCTTTTCTACTTTTAAGTCGTGGGTGACGAGCTCTTTTGGCAAAAAAAGCTTTGTAGCCTTTTTGAAGATTGATTTGAACATTAGCTAAAGCAAGACTATCAACTTCTGATAACCATGGATATTCTTCTTTGTAGCTCGCAGGAGTACTATAATCAATTTTTCCCGTTTCTTGATAGGAATCAATCGCATCACTCAACATTTTATTCCAAATAAATCTTGTGCAACCAAACGTTTTTGCAAACATCTTTTCTTGCTCTTTATTTGGTAATAATCGGTATTTATATGCTTTATTATATAATCCCATCTTTCTGGCCATCTTATCTAGCGATAATGCAACTTGCATACTGATTGATTATTTGAGCTAATGCTTATTCCCATTATCTGTTGTATCCCTACCAAATATACCATAATGAAAAATTAGCGCAATTCATCTCCCACTTACAGAAGATGGGAGAATTCTTGCTCGAGCTTGTTAAACGTTAAAAAGATAACCGGATATTGGCCAGAAAAGCCCTGAATTTCTGGATATTGCCAGACCAATTTGTCATGAACTAAGTAACTATGGTCAATTGTTGATTTTTCAAAAAAATACTGGAGCATTGAAAGATTAAGCGTTTTGCCAAACCTTCTTGCACGTGGGATTAATACAACTTTGCCAGGTGCTTCCAAAAGCTCTTTTATTAAAAGAGTTTTATCAACATAATAATAATTTTCATCAATCAATTCTTGAAAAT
This sequence comes from uncultured bacterium, assembly GCA_963706585.1. Lineage (GTDB taxonomy): Bacteria > Babelota > Babeliae > Babelales > Babelaceae > MFD02248-292. The sequence goes on along the minus strand of OY970169.1, from coordinate 231,110 downwards.
TATGTATCCCTATAGGCAATCGTTTCATTATCTGATATCCTATCATTTTTTTTACTTTAGGCTTATTCTATCACAAAAATAGGCCGTAGAAAAGGTATGCAAAAGCTTGGCATTTTGCGTTTACAAAACCCATAACTTAATATGGTGAAGCATGACATTCGATAATTTCACAAACTCGGCTCAAGAGCTCATAAATAAAGCAGCCATCATTGCACAAGAAAGAAAAAGCCCCTCATTGCAACCAATTCATCTTCTGTACGCAGCGCTTGAAAATGAATTTTGCCTTGCTTTTTTTAACGTGTTGCAGGTAAACCTAGCAGCTTTAAAAAAGTTGATAGAAGACGAGCTTGATCGCATGCCAAAAGTAGAAGGTGGACAATTAACCATTGACAGCAGCTTTCAAGATTTTTTAAACACTTGTCAGAAGGAAGCAGATAAGCTTGGCGATAGCTATATATCCTTAGAACATTTTATACTAAGTTTCGTAGAAACTAGGACTCTACCTACAAGCCTTGAGCAATTTTTCAAAAATGCCGGAGTTACTAAACAGTCCGTTCTAGCTCATATGCAAACATTACGCAAGGGTAAAAAAGTGCAAGATAAAAATGCCGAAAAGCAATATCAAATTCTTGAAAAATATTGCCAAAATATTACCGAGCGAGCACGCCTAGGAAAGCTTGATCCTGTTATTGGCCGCCACGAAGAAATCAGACGCGTCATTCAAATTCTCTCACGACGGACTAAAAATAATCCGGTGCTTATTGGTGAACCTGGCGTTGGTAAAACTGCAATAGTTGAAGGCATTGCCCAAAGGATTGTTAATAATGATGTTCCTGAAAGCCTTAAAAATCACATCATCTATTCTCTTGATTTAGGTCTTCTGATTGCTGGCGCTAAATACCAAGGTGAATTTGAAGAACGACTTAAAGGAGTACTCAAGGAAGTTGAAGAAAGCCAAGACACCATCATCTTGTTTATCGATGAGCTGCATATGCTTGTCGGCGCTGGTGCTAGCGGTGGCGGGATGGATGCATCAAATTTATTTAAGCCAGCATTAGCACGTGGCACTCTTCATTGCTATTGGTGCAACTACCTTGAAAGAATATAAAAAATATATCGAAAAAGATGCTGCTCTTGAACGACGATTCCAAAAGGTTCTCGTTGAAGAGCCTTCCATTGAAGATGCAATTTCAATTTTGCGCGGATTAAAAGAAAAATATGAATTACATCATGGCATTCGAATTAAAGACCAAGCTCTTGTCGATGCAGTAGTTCTCTCGGCTAAAATATATTCCTGATAGATTCTTACCCGATAAAGCTATCGATTTATTGATGAGGCCGCGGCAATGGTGAGAATGTCAATCGATTCCCAGCCAGAAGAGCTCGATCAATTTGAACGAAAAATTAGGCAACTTGAGATTGAAAAAGTCGCTCTAGAAAAAGAAAAAGAGGAAGTTTCTCAAAAAGCGCCTGCAGAACTTGAAAAAGAGCTAGCCACAGCTAAAAGAAGAATATACAATTGCTGCTCAACCAATGGAAAGCTGAAAAAGCACCACTTGAAAAAGCTAAATAAGCTCAAAGAAAAAATTGAGCAAGGGCAAAATCGATTTGCACAGGCAGAGCGAGAAGGTGATTTTGCAAAAGCTTCTGAAATTAAATATGGGAAGCTGGTAAAGCTTCAACAAGAGCTTGAAAAAGAACAAGTAAAACTTACATCGCTTAAAACGACCTTGATTAAAGAAGAAGTTGATGAGCATGATATCGCACACGTACTTTCTCGCTGGACCGGCATTCCTGCGGAAAAACTTCAGGCAACTGAAACGGAAAAACTCTTGCATATGGAAGAAATACTTAAAAAACGAGTTATTGGTCAAGATGAAGCAATAGAGGAAATCACTCATGCTATTCAGATGCATCGACTGGGTTGACAGATCCCAATAAGCCTATCGGGATCTTTCTCTTTTTAGGCCCAACCGGGTTGGTAAAACTGAAGTTGCTAAAACCCTGGCTGATTTTCTTTTTAATGATCCAAAAAGGCTCGTACGAATTGATATGTCTGAATATATGGAAAAACATGCTGTCGCTCGATTAATTGGCTCACCTCCTGGCTATGTTGGTTATGAAGAAGGCGGGCAATTTACTGAACAAGTACGCAGGCATCCTTATAGTGTAGTATTATTTGATGAATTGAAAAAGCTCATCCTGATGTTTTTAATATCTTTTTACAAATTCTTGATGAAGGGCATTTAACCGATGGGCAAGGGCGAACAGTATCGTTTAAAAATTGCGTCATTATTATGACCTCAAATATTGGTTCAGATCTTATTTTACAAGCAAAGGAAATTACTCCAGAAATAAAAGAAGCTATTAATCGCTTGTTAAGGCAACATTTTAGGCCTGAGTTTTTAAACAGAATAGATGCCATCATTTTCTTTAATTCTCTGACCCACAAAGATATTATGAGAATAGTTACCTTACAAATTGATCAGCTTGTTCGTCGATTAAGTGAAAAGCATACTAAGCTTATTGTTAAAGAAGATGTTATGGAAAAGCTAGCAGAGCTCGGTTATGAAAAGGAATTTGGAGCTCGCCCCTTAAAGAGAGCTATTCAGCATTATTTAGGAGTGCCAGTTTCACAATATATCTTAAAACACCCAGAATCAAAAGTAATAACAGCAACAGTGCAAGGTGCAGTAATTACCATTAAATAAAGAAGGAGAGCTGCGCATTATGAGCGATACAAAGAGTAATAGTTCAAGATCACTTGATCCTGCAACAAAAACCCTAATTTTCGATTTTGATGGCACTATTGCTGATTCTAGAGATGCACTCATCGCTTTAGTTAATAAGCTCGCGCAAGAGCTTGGCTACAAAGATGCTAATCTTACCGCTCAGATGCTTGAAGAAAAACCGATTAGAACGATACTTCAGGACTTTAATATTTCTCTATTCCGACTGCCTTGCTTGGTTAGGCGAATCAAGACAGAAATGAGCAAACATGTTGAATATGTAAAGCCCTTTAAAGGCATTGTGCCCATCCTCGATAAGCTTAAAGATCTTGGCTTTAACATGCACATTATTACTTCAAACTCGAAAGAAAATGTGCAGAAATTCCTTGAAAAAAATAGCATCTATTGCTTTGATACTGTCTATGCTGGCTCAAGCATTTTTGGCAAATACAAAGTAATAGATCGATTTTTACATGCATTTGAAATTGAAAAGATGAATGCACTATATATCGGAGATGAAGTTCGGGATATTGAGGCGGCTCATAAAAGCGGTATAAAAATTGTATCCGTAAGCTGGGGATTTAATTCTCAACGCTTCCTTCAGGAACATAATCCCGACTTTTTGGCAAGAACGCCACATGAAATGCTCACCCAAATCGAGCTATGGAATGGGTTATCTGAAATAACTGATCGTTAGACGTAAGAGTACGCAAAGAGTTTCTAATAATAAGAATATGCTGACCCGGACAGAGTTTCCCATGCAAAAGCCAGCATATTCGTACTTATTGTTATTTTTTCGCTTTACGTAACATTGGCAAGCCAGTACGTGCATTCTCTATTACTTCATACCCAGCAGGTAACGCGTTCAGCGTCCCTTTGCTTTCGGTACCAGCAAAGTAGAAAATAGTTTGCTTGCGTCCGTTCTTGAGCGTAACATCTTTGGAATGTAAGAAATAAGTCTTACCACTTTTTTTAGATTTAACACTAAATGCCATAGGTAACTCGTTATGTATAGTTGTAGGTTAAACATTATATTTAAGATACAGAAATCTGTTCAATTAGCAAGAACTTCCTGATATATGACAAGATATACAGGAAAATTGAGAAGAAAAAAAGAAATTTCTATAAAACATTTCATTTTCAGGTATTGCCTTCGTTAATTAAAACTGCAGTGGAAGCCATTTGCTCGTCTAGATTATCATTATCATATAGCTGAACATGGACCATCTCTTGTATTGACAAATTGAATTATTTTACTGTATAATTTAAATAGTATCAAATATAATAAATAAAAAGAGAGGTTTGTATGAAATTTTTTAGAACATTGGTATTCATAGCTTTCTTTTCGTTAGCCCATAGAGGTTCTGTTAGCGCAATGCAACAATATATCCAATCAGCTGCTATGGCTGAACATCAACAGGAACTTGATCAGTTAGGAACACTAGAAGCAGAAAGACAAAAAGAGATGCAACTAGCTATAGAAGATTCACAAGCTCAAAAATGGGAAGATAGCATGAAACATCTTCAAGCAGCACGAGAAATAGGTCGCCAAATACATGCGTATGAAAGAGCATTGGGCTTGTAGAGTTCGATTTTGCTAATAATGATATTTTTACCTATACTCTAAAAGGACTCTCAACCAATTGCTTTAATAGAATCAAACGTATGGCCAAGAGCAACATTATCATTGCCAACTGGAAAATGGAAAAAACCCACATTCAATCAATTGAATGGTGTTACATAAATTTTGATTCACTCAACCAATTAGCCCAAGACACTCAGTGTACCATTGTCATATGCCCCACCTTTACCGCGTTAGCACCCATAGCTTCATTAGCAAACAGAAGTCATATAAAAATTGGCGCTCAAAATTGTGCATTTAAAGAATCTGGAGCTTATACTGGCGATGTTTCTTGTTTATCTTTAAAAGAGATAGGCTGCTCGTACTGCATTGTGGGCCATAGTGAACGCAAATTCTATCACCAAGAAACTGATCAGCGTATAGCTGAAAAGGTACAACTATTGTTAGAACATGAAATTAAACCAATTCTATGTATAGGTGAAACTAAGCAAGAGCAGATAAATGGGATTACCCTAGCAGTGCTCATCAAACAACTCACAGCAGGCCTTGATTTGATTAAGCAAAAAACAGCACATCTATACGTTGCTTATGAACCTATTTGGGCTATAGGAAGCAACAAAGTCCCAAGTGCTGATGCTCTAGATGAAATTTGCCAAGAGTTGCTAACGTTTCAAAAAAATGAGTATCCTTCGCTGACTTTGGACATTCTCTATGGTGGCAGCATTAATGAGCAAACAATACAAAATGTAAAAAATAATTCGCTTATTACTGGTTATCTTATCGGAAAAGCAAGTCTCGATTTTCAAAAATTTAAAAATACGGTATTATTAGCAAAGGAGTAGTACTTATTTAGATTGTAATTTACCGGGAGATGTTATGTTATACGAATTACTAATTGGTCTTTTTACCATTATGTGCCTCTTTCTCATCTTACTTATTTTAATACAAAAAGGTAAAAGCAGCATGGGACTTGGTAGCCTTGGGGGAGGAACACAGCTCTTATTCGGTGGATCAGGAGGTCAGGACTTATTTCAAAAAATTACCTGGACATTAGGCATCACCTTTATGATTGCATCTCTTGTTCTTGCAAAAATGAAAAAGCCATCGACATCACGTTATTTACAAGCGATTGAAAAAAAAGCAGCAGCTCAAGCTCAAGAGCAAGCGCAAGCAGCTCTAGCTCAAGAGATGGCAACCAAAAAAGAAACGTCAGAGCCAGCAAAGATGAACGCAAAACCTGCTAAATCGGCTGATGTTGCAACCAACGAAGAAGCAGCTACTCCGGCTACACTCGGCGAGATCGAATAGTAAATTTTGGCTTGCACTTCAAGCTCTTTAACATTACAGGCCTAACCATGATGCCTTTTGTTAACTTTATAGGCACAACGGTAATTAACTTTTGTAATGTGTTGGGTAACTTTACCCTATTTTGCACAACTACTTTTTCCACACTCTTTACAACAAAGCTTAAAGTCAAGCAAGTGATTGTACAAATGGAACGTATAGGCGTTGGCTCTTTTAGCATTATCGTTTTAACCGGGACTTCTATAGGCTTAGCATTAGCCTTGCAAACCTATATAGGCTTAAGCCGCTTTGCCGCACAAGACTTTATAGGTGTTGTTGTTGCACTGGGCATGACCCGTGAATTAGGCCCGGTGATGACTGCGCTTATGATTACCGGTCGATCAGGATCGAGCATGGCCGCCGAACTAGGAACCATGAAGATTACTGAGCAAATAGATGCGCTAAAAACAGTTTGTATTAACCCTTATCAATATCTGATTGTTCCCAGACTTATCGCAAGCATACTGGTTGTTCCTCTTTTGACGATATTTTCAATGCTGTTTGGCATGATAGGTGGTTATATTTATTGCATCTATGTCATTGCTTGCACTCCAGATAGCTACATGGCAAGTATAGTAGCGTATGTTACTTTAGCAGATATTATAGGAGGCTTAATTAAATCTAGTGTTTTTGGTTTAATTTTAGCATTGGTAGGTACCTATAACGGTTATTATGCCTCAGGTGGGGCACGTGGCGTTGGCAAAGCAACAACCAACAGTGTTGTCACTGGTTCAATCGTTATTTTAATTGCTAATTATTTTCTAAGCTCACTTTTATTTAAAACTGGTATTTCATGATCCAGCTTGTTAACCTTAAAAAAAAATTTGACGAAGATCGATGGGTAAGCGATGGCATTTATCTGACCATACCTAAGGGAAAGACTACATGCATAATCGGACCCTCAGGTGAAGGAAAATCGGTATTACTCAAGCAAATGATCGGACTGATTAAACCAACATCAGGTAACATCATAATTGATGGGGTTGATATAACGCTGCTCAAAGAAAATGAATTGGGGACAATTTTTAAAAAATGTGGTTACGTGTTTCAATTTGCAGCACTACTTGATTCGCTTACCGTGTTTGAAAATGTGGGCTTGACTCTTCTTGAGCAAGGTAGAGAAAACAATGCCATTCTTAGCTTGGTAAAAGAAAAATTAGCATTGGTAAATTTAGGCGAAGACATCTTATACAAGTATCCCTCGGAATTATCAGGTGGTATGAGAAAGCGCGTCGGTCTTGCTCGTACTTTAGTGACTGACCCCTCAATAATATTTTATGATGAGCCTACTACTGGATTGGACCCAATTACCACACGCATTGTCCATGAACTTATATATGATATGCAAAGAAAATTAAATATCACTTCTGTCATCATCTCACATGACATTGAAATCTTTAAATATGTAGATAATATCGCTCTTTTGCAGGATGGGAAAATACGTTATTTTGGTGATGCTAACGCTATTTGGCATTCTGATAATCCGTATATTTATCAGTTTATTCGAGGGCTTGCACGGGGACCAATTGTAACTGAAATGGAGCAAAGTTGTGATTGAATATAATAAGAAAACTGACCAGGAAAGAACAAGCATGATAGACAACATCTCACAAGAAAGCAGCCGCTTTCAGAAGCTCGCAACAGAAATAGGCAAAGCGATCATCGGCCACACTGATACCATCACTTTTATACTATTGGGCATACTCTGCAAAGGTCATATCTTATTAGAGGGAGTTCCTGGAGTTGCCAAAACCACGATGATTAAAGCCCTAACGCGAGCTTTAGGACTCACATTCAAGCGAATACAATTCACGCCAGACCTTTTACCAGCGGATTTGCTTGGAACTTTAATTTATAACGCCAAAACTCAAGATTTTGAAACTAAAAAAGGGCCAATTTTTGCCCATTGCATTTTGGCAGACGAGATTAACAGAGCACCAGCCAAGGTTCAATCAGCTTTACTCGAAGCCATGCAAGAACGTCAAGTAACCATAGGATCTACTACCTTTCTTCTTGATGAGCCTTTTTTAGTATTTGCTACACAAAATCCTCTAGAGCAAGAAGGCACCTATACCCTTCCTGAAGCACAAGTTGATCGTTTTATGTTTAAGCTTTTTTTAGGCTATCCCACCATTACACAAGAAAAGAAAATTTTATCACTTGATGAAGCTATTGATGCAATAGACCAAGTCCTTACTCGAGAGCAAATTTTGGATGCTCAACATCTTGTGCAACAGATTTATTGCGATGAAAAAATTGTGGATTATTTAACCAATCTTATTTTTGCAACTCGTGAACCAGAAGTGTTTGGCTTACCAGAGCTTAAGAAATACATCAACTATGGAGTTTCACCTCGAGCAACACTCTCTTTGCACCGAGCAAGCAAGGCACACGCATTTCTAAAAAAACGTCATTTTGTCACCCCAGATGATGTAAAAGCAGTTGCTTTGCCAATCATGAGGCATCGTCTTTTGCTCAATTACGAAGCAGAAATAGAACAAATAACCCCCGATGCAATCATTAACACGATCTTGTCAAAAATTGCTACACCTTGATGCTCCTATACACAAAAACAATCTTGACAAAATCAGATTAAGAAGAGAGTATTGTCAAGTAATTTGGTAGAGTAAAAGGGAAAGCAATGAAAAGCCCACTTTGGATTTTAAATAGCATTCTGGCTATTGTTCTTTGCACGGTGTGTATGTATGCCTTTTTCTCTTCATGGCAGAAACCAAGCCAACCTTCCCTACGAATTCAACCAGTTGCGAGCACGAAAGAAGAAGTGAAAAAGCCATTCGATCAAGGCTTTTTGAGAACTATCTATGAAGAAAATGATCTATTTGGAACGTATACGCCACATGTGTCAGAGCCATCTACGGGCCTGGAAATAGCTACACCGCCTACCCCCCCTACACCTAAACCGTTTGTGTCACTTACCCCTCCAGCCGTGAGCTTTTTAGAACCGCTCAAGATCACTATTACTGGGATAATAACAAGTACCGAAGAAACAGATAATCAGGTAATTATAGCTGATGCTGCAAAGGAAGAAAAACTCTACAAGGTCGGCGATAAAATTGCTGATGCTCATATTTTACGAATTTTTAGAAATAAAGTAATTTTTATACGCTCAAATGGGCAACAAGAAACGCTTTTCATGAACGAAGCAGAAGCTAAAAAAGAGATAGAGACCCTACAAATAACCAATTGGGATATGGTAGTTCAACAACGAGCCTATAATACCTACGCAATTGACACTAGGGCTTTTGGTTCACAGGTAAAAAATCTTGCTAGCTTTATTGAAATGCTCGATGTTACCACAGTGTTTCGTAATGGCCAAAGCGTTGGATGCCGGATAGGTAAGTTAGAAAAAAATTCATTGGGCAGTGCTCTTGGCTTTCAAACGGGCGACATCGTTATCGCTATTAATGACATCGAGCCAACAACAACAGTTGCCCGAGTAGAAATTTACGCGGCTATTCAATCGCTTAAAGATAACGCCGCAATAGCTGTCGATCTTTTAAGAAAACAAAAGAAAATGCAACTCATGTACACCATACAACCATTAAGAATCGAACAAGTATCAGCCACTTCAAACCGCCTTGTTCGATCCAATGAGAAAGAGGGAGATTACAGCTTTGCGCAAATGATACCGCAGGCAAAAGAAAAGCTTAAAAATGATGCTCAGGCTCTCAATGCAACTGTTCAAATTATAAAAAAACGAGACAAGCAGGCGATGAAAACCATTGGTAGTAAAAAATCAGTATTACAAGACATACCACGTTAACTAATGATAAAGAGCCATGAATAATAACAAAATACTCATGTATGTCTGCTTTCTTGGCATTGCGTATTGCTCGATAATGCTAGCAGGTGAAATTGCTGGATCGGATTTTGTTACCTCACCTGCTGGCTTACATTTACCAGCTAAGCGTCAGCCAACCAGGTCAAGGCCTCGTGCACGCAGAAATAATGCAGCTGAAGGCCAAGTTGTTGCAGGAGAACCAATAATTGAACAACCAGCTATCATTGAATCTATTAAAGCTCCATTGAACCGTAGATCTGAAACGTTGCCAGCTGCAGCCAGTCCTGAGCTTTCCCAAGCAAGGTTGGCCTCAAAAATCGTTAATGAAGAATATGAAGAGCCCATCGAGCCTGCAGAAAAAATACCTATAACAAGTACACCCAAACAAGAATCAGAAGAGATGGTCTTTCCTATTGCAAAAAAAAAGGAGGGAATCATCTATCTTGGAGATTACCTAGAACCGTGGCGAGGACCCAATGAACATGAAATGGTTGATATCCAGTTTGAAAATGCAGACCTTATTTTTTTCATCAACTATTTAGCAAAGCTATTCAACATCACGTTTATTTTAAATGACAATCTTTCACCAGCAACAGGTCCCAAGCTTGCAGGAAATAAAATTTCTTTTAAAACACATGAGCCTCTTTCTAAGCAACAAGTTTGGGAAACCGCGTTAACTTTCCTTGAAATGGCAGGTTTTTCAGCTATTCCTACTGATCAACCCCGTACATATCGGATTATGGTAAGTGTAGGCGATCAAAATAAACCATCAGCTAATAAAGAACCCTTGCCAACATTTATTGGTGTTGACCCTAGTCTAGTGCCAAACAGCGAAAGCAAAATTAGGTATGTTTATTTTGTTGAAAATGCTGAACTAGCAACTATCAAAAGCGTTATAGACGCTATGCGCAGTACTTCCTCAGGGCCTGTACTTGCCGTAGAGCCAATGCGCGCACTTATTATAACTGATCGTGCATCAAATATACGAGCTTTACTGAATATTATCCTTGAGCTTGATAATGTTACTATGCCTGAGACTTTAAGCGTTATAAAACTGAAGCATGCTGATGCTGGTAAAGTGGCAGAATTATACAAGCAGCTTCTTCAAACTGGTGAGCCGCAGCAACCTGGTTATTTATTCAGACCAGCACGCAAGCAAGAAACAACGGCTTATTTTACGAGAAATACGCGAGTTATTGCCGAACCAAGAAGTAATTCTCTGATAGTTCTTGGAACACGGGAGGGAATTAGGAGATTTGAAGATTTCGTACTATCAGTTGTAGATAAAGCAGTTGATTTGCCTTTTTCTCCCTTACACATTCATCAGCTACGCTATCTTAAAGCAATGGACATAGCAGCTATTTTAAATAGTGTTATCAGGTTTCAAGCTAATGAGACCGCAGCTCAATATGGTGGCGTACGTGGAGGCGAAAAATATTTCCGTGTTGATACCGTAGTAACCCCTGAAACTTCTGGCAATCGACTCATTATCAATTCAAGTTATGACGATTACTTAAAAATTCTTGAAATTTTAGAGAAGATGGATGTCGAACAACCCCAAGTTGCTATTAAGATCCTTGTTTTGAATGTCGACCTTACCGATGATAGGGAATTAGGAGCTCAATTGCGAAATAAGGCATGTTTTCCCGAAGGCCTTACTAGTTCAACCAATCCTGTTTGTGGCGGAAGCCCTTGCTGTGGCCCTAATATATTCGGGCCTAATGTAAGCTTTCAAACAAGCGGCTTTGGTTTTAATGGTGTAGGAACAGGATCGGGCATAGTTGAAAATACTACTAATTCCAATGTTGGATCAGGGGCGACTCGTCTGCTGGGAAATCTTTTTTCTTTATCACAAGGGCTTGCAGCGGGTAATACGTTAGTATCACTTGGTCAGGATATGTTCGGGATTTTTGGTATTTTGCGAGTATTACAATCATTCACTAGAACTACGATTATTGCAAACCCTTTTGTTGTAGCTACGCACAAATATAGAGCTACTATATCAGTTGGTGAAACGATGCGTGTAACGAGCGCCATCGTAAGTGGTGTAGGCGGTAATGTTACTGGCTTTGTTGATCTTTCTGCCAACTTAGAAATTAGCTTAACACCGCAAATTAGTTATAATGATGGGCTTATCGGGCTTGAGATTCAATTTAACCTCGACCAATTCACCGATTCTTTTGGTGACACGACACGGAAACAAATAATAAGTAATACATTACTTGCCAATGGCGAGGTACTAGCGTTAGGCGGCCTCATACGCGATAGCGTCACCGATGCAGTTAGTAAAGTGCCAATTTTAGGCGACATACCAATTATAGGCTATTTCTTCAAAAATAAGGCTAAAATATTTACTCGCGATGCCTTGGTAGTTCTTGTTTCGCCAGAGATTATTAGTCCGCATTCACAAGATCAGGCTGACTCATTCACCCAATCAAAAATAAATAATAGCAAAGAGTTATTGCGTGATATGAGAGAAGCTACCGATCCACGTGATCCATTTACTCGATGGTTTTTCAAAGAACCAACAGATAAAACATCAGCAAAAATTGACCATTTTGTTAACTTGCAAGATAAATACCTTGATGAAAGCCGTCGAATTGAAGCGGCAGCCAGAACTGGCGTTGCCATAGGGCCCTTGATCGCCCTTAATGATGCTCCCAAAGCAATAGTTGATACTTCAACTGTTGAATCTTCCAAGAAAAAGAGTATTGTAGATTTAGTGCCCCGTAAGCAAGCTGTAGGTGTGAAAGCATGATTAGAAATATCTTTATCCCTGAAAGCATAGGCACCTATTATATTTTCCCAAAGCGCATTGTGGGTTTTGATATAGGACGGACTCATTTATACGCTACAATCATAACGGCACACGGGCACATGAGAACAATTGAAAAGTGTATTGAAGAAAGAATAGAAAACGATAGTAATGCAAGTCATGAAGAACGTGTCACAAAAGCGCTCATTTCTATTTTGCCAAAATTAGGCAAATATGATGCAATTTATAGCGCACTTTCAAGCTCATTGGTAATATTTAAAGAATTAAGCCTCCCCTTTATTGGACTAAAAAAAATAAAAATGGTGGCGCCATTTGAAGTTGAAGCCTTGCTTCCTTTTACGCTTGATTCCGCTGTTATAGATGTCATTATAACAAAAGAATATACTCAGGAACAACGTTCTGATGTGATGGTCGCAGCTGTTAAAAAAGAATATATAGACGAACATACAGCACTTTTTAGCGCTGCAGGAATAGAAGTTAACAAAATTACTGTGGACATGTTTGAGCTCTATGGCATGTACAAGTCAATCCCAGGCTATGCAGATAATACCGATACTGTCTGCCTTGTCGATCTAGCACTGTATACGACCCGTATAGCAATTCTTATTGAAGGTCAGCTTAAGTATATCCGAGTAATTCCTAAGGGTCTCATACAAGTAGCTAAAAAAATGCAATCTACCATCAAGAAAGAAATAGCAGAGATCATCACTCAGCTCTTACGAGTGGGACTTGATGAAACTGATAATGCTGAATACAGCACTATAGCAAAGCAAGCAATGGGTGAACTTGTCCATGATCTGCAATTTACTATTGTGTCGTATACCAGCAAATCGCAAGAACAGCTTAAGCGAATTATCATAACAGGAACCGGATCGGAAGTTCCTGGTATTGCTGAATTTATTAGCCTGCAGCTGAATGTAACTACCGAAATTTTATTAGCAAAAAAAATTATTCACAATGGCTTAATCCAAAGCAAGGTTACAGCTCTACCCAATAGCTTCCTAGTTAGTTTAGCAACCGCCTTATCATCACCCATTACGAAAGATTTTAATTTACAGCAAATACTAGCCAATGAGGAACAAGAAAGAACTCTCAATAAGCAGCTTATAACAATAGCAACACTTATATTAGCGACTCTCATAGCCTTTACGACCTTTAGTCTCATTAGAGTAAGGGGCTTGCGTAAAGCATATGCAGTGTCACAAAGTGAAGCTCTTGCCAAGCTGAAAACCACCTTTGCACTCTCTGGAAAAGCAAAAACACTCAAAACTGCTAATCAGGAAGCAATGGAAAGTTTGCGTAGAGCACAAGACAAATGGTCACCCCTGTCGCATAAAAATCGGTTTTCATTCTTAAAGTATCTTTATGAATTAAGTCGACATATAAACCGAAAAGATATCGATCTTGACCTTAACTCATTGACAATGGATCAAAACGAAATCATTCTTACAGGAAAAGTAAAAGATTTAAATGCCGTAAGGAAATTTGAGGAACAACTTACGTCAGAACTTTTTTCTTTGGAAGATCCATTGCAAGTGCCAGAATTTAAATCACGGCCCATCAGGTTAAGAATTAATAAACCTTGATGCCACATTAATCTTTTTAAATTGATTGAGGCACGACTACATGGAAGCTCTAACAAAATTAAAAAATTTCATAAAAAATCTCGAAGATAAAGAATTTTACACCTATCTCTTTGGATTTTTGGGCGCTTTAGCAGTAGTGAGCGGATTGCTTATTTACTGGCATCAACGAAATGTAAACTATTGGTATCATCAATTAAATGACTTAAAGAAACAGCGATTAGAAACCCAAAAACTATTGACCGAACATCAACTTTTTGAACGTGACAGACTGGCGGTAAATGAAATTCTTTCAAATGACACTGGTTTTAAAATTGTAGATTATTATAATAATCTGGTAAGCAAGCTAAAACTGAAACCTTTCCAAGCAAAAGAAACATTAGCAGAGCCCACCACCGAACAATTGGAAGATGGAGCCAAAGAACGAACGTTAACGGTAAGCTTTAACAATCTTACTATGCAGCAAGTAACAGAAATTTTAGCAGCAATTGAAGATAGCCCTCGAGTATATGCAAAAAAATTGATAATCGATAAAGTCAATAAAGATAAACCAAAATTAAATGTTACCATTGAGATTGCAACTATTGAACTAGCTTCACAACCGACATAATAGTGCATTGAGCTTCGCTTGAGTTTGTATTTCGAATGCGAGCTAAAGACCTGTAGTAAGATTAATCGATGGAGAAAAGATGATAAACATGAGCAACGTTAAAATCGCTAGTCTTACCTGGTTTTTATTGCTAACATCTTGTTTCAGCTTTTTGGGCAATGCCGAGCAAGCAACGTCAGCCTTGGCTGATACGTTGCCTATCATGAAGGAAAGTTCTAATTCTGTTGACAATGACAAGCAGTTGCCCGATCAGCCACAGATTGCTTATCCGAGCAACGCAAATGCTTTTAGCACACTCGAACTATCTAATAGCAAACAAGAGCCTGACAAAAAGCTGCCAAATACTACCAATGCTAGTGTCGCTCATCCGCCTCAATCTGATGCTTCAGCAGTTGTTCCTGTTATTGAAGAAGAAAATGGGCAAGAAGAACTAGCACAAATACCAGAAATTCTCGTTCCTTTTTCGTTTTCAGATAAACCACTACTTGATCTCATTAATTTTTTGGCTGAAAAAAAGGGGGTTAATGTAATATTACCTACCGGCGCCAAGGCAATAAAACCTGATCAGACAATTACTTTTAAGCCTGAGCAAGGAGATAAGCTGCCATTATCGCAGGCATGGAACATGCTTAAAACCTTTTTAGAAATTTTGGGATATTCGTTAACTTTTAGGGAAAACCATTATGTTGTCGTTAAAAATGATAACAAAGTAGTTGTTAGAGAAGTGTTGCCCCTGTATATTGTACCTCCAGATCAGCTGCCCAATATTCCGGATAGAATTCGCTATATCTATTATTTTGCTAATCTAAAAATTGGTGAGGAAAGTACTTTTAAGTCTTTAGATGCAATCTTCAAGGAAATGCTCTCATCATCTGAATCAGTTATTGCTGAACCTAAATCGAATGCGATAATAATAACCGATAGAGCAGATATGATAACATCGGTAATGCGCATCGTCGGTGAACTTGATGCTTCTGGGTTTAAGGAAACTGTTGAAGTTATACCGCTTGTCTATGCCAGCGCTAGTGATGTCAAGAAAATTCTTGATGATTTGCGACTTGCTTCAGGGGCTGATTCTAAGGGCCCAGCTTTTGTGCGAAGTGATCCAAAGGCCGAATCTAGTACTTATTTTCCAAGCGGGACAGTAATTCAAGCAGATCCACGCACTAATTCTCTTATTATCATGGGTCGTGAATCTATAGTATTGCGCATCCACGATTTCGTGCAAGATTATATAGATGTTGCGCCTGAATCGGGTAATTCAATCTTACATGTTTATGATCTTCAATATTTAGAAGCCGAGGAATTTGCCAAAACGCTCAGCAATATTGTTACCAGACAAGGTATTGGGGGTGAGCAATCAAAAGGAGGTCCTGCCTCTGTAACGAGCGGACCTGAAAGATTTTTCAGAGATGTGGTTATCCAAGGAGAAAAGTCTATAAAAATCGTAAGCGAAAAACCTGAAAATCTCCTTAATCCTACAGCTGAAAAAGCACGTGGGCTATCTGGTTCCGTTTATTCTGGCGGCAATCGCTTAGTTATTGCTGCACTTCACGATGATTGGGTAAGAATAAAAGCACTTATAGAAGAATTAGATAGGCCACAACCAATAGTCATAATAGAAGTACTTATTGTAGATTTAACTGAAAATGATACCACAACTCTTGCAGGAGATAGCCGCAATACCATTAACTGTGACTCCCCGACTGGTGTCAATTACATCGCATCGATGATAAGTCCTACAGGAACGGTCATACCTGTAACTGCAGAAACTCTTGCTTCTGATCTTCTACAATTATCAGCCAACAATGGGGGGGTTGATAGCACAATAACTCCGGGTTCACTTTTGGTTTCGTTCAATGATCCTTGTACCGGCATTTTTGGCTTGCTTCAGATTTTGCAAACGGTGGTAAACGCCAGGGTTATTAACCATCCGTACATTGTTACTCTCAATAATAAAGTGGGAACAATAACAATATCTACTATAAGACGGCTTGCAGGATCGCCTTACACGGGGGCTGGAAGTGTTCCTACTACGCCAATCGTGGATGTTAATGCAACGGTCCAAGTGCAAGTCTTGCCACGCATTAGCTCCTTAGATAGACTTTCGCTAGAAATCGGCATTGATATCAATGAGTTTACCGTGCCCGTCGCAAACCCGAATAATCAAGCAACAGGTAATAGAATCACTCGCTACGTTGGAACCAATGCTAATCTTAATAGTGGGCAGATCCTCATTTTAGGAGGTTTAACTGAATTGAACAATGTTGATACCATCGTCAAAACACCAATTTTAGGAGATATCCCAATTCTTGGCTATTTCTTCAAAGGTAAGACAAGAATAAGGACAAACACTAACCTTGCTGTATTTATAGCACCCACCATAGTTGAACCTAAGCTCAGAGGTGGGCTTAATGCCTATACGGTTGATAAAGTCCGAGCTGGCAGGGAAGATGTTTCAGATGATTTCTTATTTGAAAATTTCCGAGACCCCGTAACACGTTTTTTATTTACTCGTGTTAATGAAAGTGAAGGCATTATTACTGAGTATTTATCGCGAAGCCGTAATGCTCCTGATCTTGAAGAACTCCGGGCCAAGCATCCGCAGGTTGCAACACCAACTCCCCGTCTTCATGGGCATCGAAGAGTGAGGCCAACGGCAAGTCGCCCCGTTTTACCTGTTGCTGAATCTGGACCAAAAGCTGAACAAGCAGACCAAGTAAAAATGATATTGGCTTGCGAAGAAAATCCGTTATCAGCTGTCAAGCAACGCAAAGGATAGGGTATCTTCGATCGCGAGTAATCTATTGTATTTAGCAAGGCGTTCACCTCTACAACAGGCACCAGCTTTAATTTGGCCTGCGCTCGCTCCAACAGCTAGATCAGCAATAAAGGTATCTTCCGTTTCTCCTGAACGATGAGAAACTATAGTTGAAAATCCAACACTCTTGCAGAGCTCAATAGCTTGCAAAGCTTCGGTAATAGTACCAACTTGGTTTGGCTTAATAATAACTGAGTTAGCAATGTTTTCATCAACAGCTGCTGCAATGCGATGAATATTTGTGGCAAATAAATCATCACCGACCAACTGAACTTTGTTTTCTAATCTTGCATACATCTGCTTCCAGCCATCGATATCCATTTCACTCAACCCATCTTCAATGGAATAAATTGGGTATTTTTCAGTAAGGGTTTCATAAAAGCTAATAAGTTCTGAACTTGTAAGCTTTTTGTTACCCCAAGTATAGAGCTTGTCAACAGGATCGTAAAACTGAGATGCAGCAACATCGAGCGCTAAGATGGAACTATGTGAATGCTTTCCATTAACTCTTTCAAGAGCTTCTACCAGTATATCAAGGGCTTGCAGATCATCAGTAAATTGGGATGCAAAGCCACCTTCATCTCCTACGCAGGTAGTCTTATTATGCTCTTGCAGAATATCGTGCAATTCATGATAAACCAAAACAGCAGCTTCAAAAGCTGACCTAAAACTGGGTGCTCCAACGGGAACAATCATAAATTCCTGAATACGCAAGGCATTACTTGCGTGAGCTCCTCCGTTAATCACATTGATCATAGGAAAAGGCATGGTGACGGTATCGGCGTCCATGACGTAGGCAATAAGTTCAAAAAGAGAAAGGCCTTCTACCACAGCTTCAGCTTTATATAAAGCCATACTCAAAGCCAAACTAGCATTAGCACCAATCTTTGATTTATCGGCTGTACCATCGACTTCTATAATCCTGAGGTCCATGTCTACACCTCGAGGAACGCTTCCAACAAAAAGAGGGGCTAACTGTTCTAGGTTCTCTATAGCTTTCAGCACTCCTTTGCCTCGTAATCTATCTCCCCCATCACGCAGTTCTACTGCCTCAAAGGAACTTACTGACTTGCCCGAGGGCACACTTGAAATAATTGTTTCGCCATTATCTAACGTCAGCTCACATTGCACCGTTGGCCAGCCACGTGAATCATATATCTCTCTACCGATTATGCGACTGATCTTCATACGTTCCTTAATTTTCATGTAAACTGTTGACGAATCTTAGAGCTATAGAGCACACTA
This sequence comes from uncultured bacterium, assembly GCA_963706585.1. Lineage (GTDB taxonomy): Bacteria > Babelota > Babeliae > Babelales > Babelaceae > MFD02248-292. Next base: position 212,618 of record OY970169.1, on the reverse strand, counting down.
TCATAAAAAAGGTTATTACTCACTATCGCGAGGGTTCTTCTATGATGCTCGATAATTCAAGCTATAATAAGATTAAACTAATTCATGAGATAAGCGCAAACATTTGGTTCATTGAAAAGCATGCTTTACCTGACGCCCAAAGTGCCGGCGATAAGGAAGCCATCGATGCCTTTACTGCGCTCTACAAAGACTTGCAAAAGCACCTTGAAAAGATTCAGAAGGCTATGTGCATTGTTTCTCAGTAAAAAAAATGAGCATGATAGCAACCATTGTCTATCATGCTCTTAATCTATTTCCAAATGCTTCGCATATTCAACAGCAAGAAATTTTCAATAGAGCGTATTACTTTACCCGTTATATCTAAACGCTTAAGCGATCGATGACTACGATAAGCATTGAGTAAATCTTGATAGCTAACTATACCTTTAAAAATAAGCTCCAACGGTTTTTCATGAACAATGCCAAAGCCTGTTAAATACCCAACAGATTCAATTACTTTATTGTGTTCTAAATCGCTTACGATAAGGACATGACCAGGATACCAAATAATGTCTCCTTGACAAAGCATATCTGCGGCACTCAATGCTTTTAAATTATGCATAATAGTGGTCGTATTTTTATAAAAATAAGGCATGCCATAAATCTGAGCAACTCGAAAAATCAACGCAGAACACTCTAATCCACTGACCGGAGCTTGCAGATAAGGTCTAGTCCAATAACTAACTTTTTTGCCGAATCTTTCAGCACCTACCAATGAAAAATTATTATCAGAATAGGTGCACATAAAACTGCACCCACCCCAAACGTACGGGATAAGCGATGGCTGATTTGCCCATTTTTTTAGCAAATTAACAAACAAGCTCATACAACTTTCATTATCCAGAGGGTAATCAACGACAGCATTATAACGTGGAATGGCAGTCAATTTTACGCTAAAATCAGATGGGTCCAGAATGGATATTGCATAGGCTTCCTTCGTATCCAATTTACTTGCTCTAACGAATCTTGTTCCTGCCGAGTAGCTTTTCTTGGTGACCGGATCTTGCCAGGGCCATGAAAGCGTCAAGATCCTTTTTAAAGACTTTTCTCTGTCGCGAGTATACGGATGAGGAATGGTAGAGATATCTTTATTGGATGCTACTAGTTCTTTCAGTGGTTTAACATTGTTTTTCAGCAACCAAAATGTGCGAAAGCGCTTATTATTAGCTTCCTGATAAAACACATTGAAAATTTCAACCTCTACTTCGTCTTTCAGATCTTTCTTAATTTTAACTAATTCATTGAACAGTAATTGATGTGAGCGCAAGCATGAGTACTCTCCCTGCTCGCGAGAAAAGGGCAATTGAGAATAATGCTCCTTAGCTGTTTTAGCAAAATCAAGCAGTTGTAGTGGGCGAATGGTAGCGTCTGCAATTGGAACAATTACCCATGCTAAATCATCTAATTGAGAAATTATCTGATGAAAATGTAAAAAAAGCATGCAAAAAATCAAGTATAGCCGCATTAACTACCCCCATTTCGTCTATACTTAAAGCTATCACTTCCTAGAATACACTCAAAAGCGATCGGACCGCAAGGCTTTGTAAGAGCACCTGTTTGTCTTTATTATCTCCATATTACTAAATTAGTATTTCTAATAAAACCGCTCGTAGTCAGCCAAGCAAAGCTGAGGTACATCCCGAGCCTGTCGAAGGTCAAACCATATCAGCGGAAGCAAGAACTTTACTAAGGAGCAAGCTGATTATGTCCATCGAAGCATTACATAGGCAGGCTAAACATGTTGCTCTTGAATTCAATCAACTTTTCTTCAAGCAAGTCTTGGGCAATGGTCGCAACTCGTTGCGGCTCTTTCTGCAAATAAAAGATGAGAGCGTCCAAAGAAAGACTATTATGCTCAAGCAAGAGCTTCAAAATCGCTCCCCGGATTTGCCTATTAGAACCCTCAAATTTAGATTGGACAGCATAGTGAGCACTTTTTTTATTAGGATTACCATAGAGCTTCTTCAGCATAACGCCATAATCCATAAGAGCGTAATACCAACTGCAGGGTTGCTTTCTATCAAGCGTCTGCTCAACTAATGGCAGAATCTCAGCATCGGTTACTTTTGCTTTATTTTTGAAAAAACAATGAATAAAAACGGTTCTTATATTCGTCTCAATAAAAACCGTTGGCTTGTTAAAAGCAAAAGCACAAATAGATGAAGCAGTTGCAGGCCCAATGCCTTTAAACGTTACCAAAACTAAAGGATCATCGGGAATTCTTCCACCGAACTCTGCCACTACACGTTGAGCAAATAAATGCAATGATTGGGCACGTCGGTTATAGCCCAAGCCCTGCCAAGCTGCAAGCACATCCTTTAAGCTCGCCGTTGCTAGAGACTGCACCGTCACAAAAGTGCTGATAAATTGCTCATATTTTTCGCGGGTTCGATGGGTCTGAGTTTGCTGCAGCATGATCTCTGATACGACAACGTAATAGGGATTCTGAATATTTCTCCAAGCAAAAATACGACCATGATGCTTGTAATAATCGTAGATTGTTTGAGCAAAAGCAGTTATACCTTCGCATGTTACTCTATTATTGCTTACATAATGACTAAAATCCTGATTAGGCGATGGCAATAAGAAATTTTCTTTATAAGTGTTTTGTTGCATAGTATGCTTAGTTATTAATTGTTTAATTTTGCAGGATATAATTCTCCCCAGTTTGCTGCATCTTGCACCCGCATCTGACTCGGCTTCACTTGGCACACCCGACCGGATTTTACAAGCCCTGATATCCATTGGAATTTCAAAAAACTAGCGACTTATATGTAAGAAAGTTATTTAGATGCTATTTCAATTCGTTTAAACTCTTCCAATACGTATTTTTGCAAGCTTATCAGTACCAAGCCAACAGCGAACACTCTTTTGCATATCTTTAATCGTTATAGCTGCAAGTTGATCTGCTCTTTGATAAAAATAATTATCAGGAAATTCATAACTATCTACATATAAAAGTGCCGTTGCTATATGATGATTTGAGGAAAAATTATCCACTAATGAGTTAATTATTGCTTGTTTGGCTTCTATAAATTCTTCTTCGGTTACCATATCTATAGCAGTATCAATAACCTTTTCGATAGCATTTTCAGCTTCTGTTAATCGATCATTTGAAACAATCGTCTTAACAACAATCATACCGGGCTCTTTTGTAGATTTGTTGAGCAATGAACCACTTATAGTGTAAAATAGTCCTGTGCTTTCGCGCAGATCGAACAGCCGTGAGCTCATAGATCCCAATACCCCACCGGTAAAGATTTGATCAAATAGCAGTAATTTATCATAATCATGATGTAGCCTGCTAACTGAAAGACCAGCATAGCAAAGCACCACCTGATCTCTAGCTATAGGATAATTAATTTCGTGAGCAACTACTTGCTTAAGATCAGGAAAAATTATTTCTTCAGGTACTGCACCTTGCCATACGAGCAACTTAGTTCTCAGCAAGTCAAAATCCGAGCTATTCATATCACCTACCAAGGCAATTCGAGCCGCACGAGGATTGCTATAGTTCTTATAAAAAGCAACTAGATCTTGTTTGGTTATATAGTTGATGCTTTGCTCTGTACCAAATTTTGCTTTATGGAAAGGATGTTGTTTACCATAAACGGCTTGGCGCATAAGCTGACTTGCAAATTGGGCAGGGGTATCCCAATAGTTTTTAATCTCTGCTATTTTTTGAGCACGAACCTTTTCAATTGCTACTTCGTCAAAGCTTGCATGAGTAAGCACTTCTAAAAGCAAGTCTAAACCTCTGGCAAAATCTGCCGATAACATGCTCATTGAAAGATAGCCAGCAGAGCTAGTAAAAGTCATACCAAATGATTCTAAAATATCAGCAAAAGAACTCGTCGGATATTTCTGTGTTCCTTCTTCTAACATATCGGCTACAAAGGATGAGAGACCTTGCAAGTGCTCCGGGTCATAAAAGTACTTTGTATCAAAATCTATAACAAGATCGATTTTGGCAATGTCCGGGTTATGGTAATGTAAAACTCTTAAACCATTAGCAAGCTCAAAGCTATGGGAAATAGGAAATTCAAATTGTTTTGGTGGTGATGCTTGAATTTCAAACACTTGTTGACCTTCTTCCACTGGAAGATGCCGCGTCTTTCCTGCAAGAATCTTTGAGTCTTCTTGATCAGAAAGATCTTGCAACAATGACCAATAAACCTTTTCAGAACTTGCTATAGGCAAAACCCGTCCTTGATGCATCACCGATGACCGCAAATAAGTTGCTATCAGCTGCTTAATTTCTTCTGCCAAATTTTGCTTTGGGTATTGAAGATAGCTAAGCAAAATTTGCTCATTGCCGGTTGCTAAGAAATATTTACCTATCGTATATGCCTGCTTTTGGTTATTTTCAAGCAACGCTAAGTAATCGACTTCAGTTTTTTTAATTGCACGAATAAGCTCATATTCTGAAGGTCCTTGCATTGCAAGATCGTTAATTTCTGATTGAACAATAGCCAGTATACTATCTAAGTCGCCTAATTTTTTCGGTTGTACATATAAAAAGAAAAGAGCATATTCAAACAGGTCATAACTAAAGGCTTCTATTTCTGTTGCTAATTGCAATTCATCGACTAACTTGCGATGAAGCCGAGATCCTCTTCCTGAGCCTAGAAGCCAAGCTATAAGCTCTATTAAATAATCCTTTTGCATGCCAACACCAGGAACTACCCATGCGATCACTATCGCTGGTTGTTGAACATCGCGGTAAATGTTCACTGTTATTGAGCGTAAGTCTTGGCCATGGTAGAAATGATCTTTTTTATAACTTCTATCAGGCACTATTGACCCAAATGCATGTTCAGCAAGCTCAAACACTTCTTCTACTTGAACATCGCCAACAACAACAAGCGTTGCATTATTTGGTACATAATGGCGTCGATAAAAATTAATTAGAACGCCGCGCTCGAGGTTCCATAGATCTTGTTTATAGCCAATAATCGGATGATGATAAGGATGATCAGAAAAGATGGCTGAAGAAAGAACTTCTATTACACTTGATAGGTAATCGTCTTTGTACATTTTAAGCTCTTGAATAACAGCTTGCAATTCAGAGTTTAAAAACTCTTGCTTAAAAGTGCAATTCTGCATGCAGTCGGCCATTATAGGTAAAACTTTCTGCCAGTTTTGTGCCGGTAAATCAAACAAATAGCCTGTATAATCATAGGAGGTAAAAGCATTGCAATAGCCAGAGAGCTTATGTGTTATGAGATTTATATCACTCTCAGATAGTTTTTGTGTGCCCTTGAAAATCATATGCTCAATGAGGTGAGCGATCCCCTTTTCACCACTTTTTTCATCTTTCGATCCCACATTGTACCATAATTGTGTAGATACTTTTGGGATAAAATGCCTGGGTAGTGCTAATATCGTAAGCCCATTCGATAATACCTTTTTGCTAACTCGTACGCTCATGCTGCCCTTAACCTTGATGCAATTAACAATTTTTTAATCTCTTTAGACAAAGTGTAACTCAATATTAGCAGAGCAGCAAACCGCAACGTAGTTGAAACATGAACCAGGCTTTTGACGTGTCAGCCAATTAGTCTACGCTGAGAATATGGTCAGTTTCAGCACTATTTATAAAAAAATACTCGATTTCATTCCTATTTCCATCCATTGGCTATTTTGGGGCACCATGGCACTCATGCTTGGCATAGTTTGGTATTGCAATAAAATCAGTCCTATAACAACAGGCACTCTAGGGCTTATGGTCTGGTTTGTTCTTGTCTGTTTATTATGGCGTAATTCTATTTCAGTGAAACATCTTCAGCTTTATAGTTTCATTGGCATTTCTTTTTTTGTGGGCGCCATGAGATATCATCATCTAAGCGAAAATTATTACCGGTTTAATCACCAATTAGCTGATAAAATCATCGACTGCAGAGCAAAAGTACTAGCTTATGAACAGGTTTATGGAAACCGTTTTAAGTGGTGCTTAACGATCAAATTACAATCCCTTGAAATAGATCGAATTCCTGCTGCCATGTTTGCTGGTTCTGTTCTTAAATTTTATACCATGCAAGATGCAAAACTCGAAGTTGATGACATCATTCAGCTTAAAACTATAACAATCAAGAAATGCATGACTGAACGATCCAATTTTTATTCGCTCAAAGAAGGTATCACGTGCACACTTTTCCTGCCACACCTTAATTGCTCACTGATTTACAAACCCAAGTACTCTTTATTTCGCTTTATCGACACTGTAAGCAAAAGGATTGCCGAAAGTTTGCGGAAGAAATTAACGGGAGCCACAAGAACCCTCTTTTTTTCTCTATTTCTTGGCTCACGGTGTAGTCAAAACAAACATTTTGATTACATCAAGGAAAGTTGTACTTATTGGGGTATAGCTCATTATTTAGCAAGATCGGGTCTTCATGTAGTACTTATCGTACTTATGTTGAGCTTATTTCTAGGATGTATTCCCTGTCATTTTATCCTTAAGCAGATTTTTTTACTGATTGTCATAAGCATGTATTACCTCTTAACTTGGTCGAGTATTTCTTTCATAAGAGCATTCGTTACCTTTTTTCTGTATAAAGCCTGTGTTTTGAATTATAGAGCTGCTTCAGCTATCCATATTCTTACTATTACTTGTTTTTTGCTCCTGATTTACAACCCATTTCATCTTCTCGCTTTAGATTTTCAGCTAAGTTTTCTTCTGGCTTTTGCTCTTGCTTGGTTTTCTGAGCTCAAGCTTAAGAAGAGTGAACTGCAAAACTATTGAATTGAAGACGACACTTACCCTAGAATAGGATTAGCCAACTATTATTGTACACTTTCGGGGGAGACATCTATGTTTGGGTATATCGTTCGCTATCGCTATCTATTTTTATTTTTTGGCACTGCCTTTAGCACCATTGAAATGCCTCAACAAAAAAAAGTAAAGCTATTCATGGTCCTTGGTGCAGCTGATAATGATTTATTTCCTTTTGCAGGTAGAAACATTAAGCAAATGCAAAATCCAGGATCTAATGAAAATGTAATAATCATGTTTCACCTCAATATGCATCGACCAGGCCAAGAAAAAATTAGTAAAAATTTATTAATTGGCAAAAATAAAGTGACCCAAATTGGCGATGACGCCTCTGTTGATAGTGGTGATCCTCAAACGCTCATTGATTTTTGCTCTTTATGCATAAAAACTTTCCCTCAAGCAAATGAATTTGATCTTGTGCTGTGGAACCATGGCACTGGACCAATAGAACCTACAATTTTTTCAGGGGCTACCTTTAGAAAAATAGTCAATCCATCACAACTTTTTCGCTACAATTCAGAAACGAAGCTTGCTGAACTTGATCGGAGTATAGGTTTTTTTGACTACATTAACAAAAACAATGAGGTAAGAGAAAATATGAGAGGAATTTGCTTTGATGATACTACAGGAAATTATTTAACTAACGAAAAGTTAAAGGGTGCTTTGCATACTATTGTTCATGATCTTCTTAAGGGACAAAAGTTAAATATCATTGGTTTTGATGCTTGTATGATGTCAGATATTAATGTAGCAAGCATCGTAAAGGATTATGCAGATATCATGGTGGGTTCGCAAGAGGTAGAACTTGGAACGGGATGGGATTATTCAGCCGTATTAGCGCCTTATGCTCAAGGCGCCCCGGATAATGTCTCATTTGCAAAGAACATTGTAACTTCATTCCACAAAACCTACAGTAGAATAACTCATGATTTTACCCAATCTGCCATTGATCTTTCACAGATTGATGCTCTTGAAAAAAACCTAGAAGACCTAGCCACGATCCTTATCAATGGACTTGCAAAGCAAAAAAACAAAACAGTAAAAAATGCTATAAAAATAAGCAAAGACAAACGGAATTGTACTCAATTTGATGAACCTACTTACAAGGACATGGGTGATTTGTATGATAAACTACTGCAAAATGTCCATAAATGTGAATTAGGTACAACAAAAGCAACTGCAAATTTTAAGAGAGATCTAACTGCTCTTCTTACCGAAGGCAAAAAGCTTCTTGCAAAAGCTATAATTGCAAATACCGCGGGTAAGAACTTATCCCGTGCACAAGGCCTTTCGATCTATTTTCCTGAATATCAAATTCACTCATCCTACCGAAAACAAAAATCCAAATGGCTTCAATTTTTGGAAAAATATGTTTTAGCGTAGTGGCATAAATTGTAGTAAACTAGATAAAAGAAGATTAGGCTTTCAGCAGAATTCAGGGAAACTGCCGAGAAAACTGCTGAGTTGAAAGAATTTCGCCCTAGTAAGCTGTGAGGAATTAGACCCGGAGATTACAACAAGCAATGGATCCAAAAACATTTAAGCAACAACTGCTTGACAAGCTCTATGAACCATATCGTAAATGCTTAGAATGTCCCCTTGGCTTTCTTGGAAGAAAAAATGTCGTTTTTGGTGCAGGAAACCCGGATGCACAACTTATGTTCATTGGTGAAGGTCCAGGAAAAGATGAAGATGAGCAAGGCCTACCATTTGTAGGTAGATCGGGTCAATTGCTCAATAAGGTCTTTGCTCGTGTAGCTATTAACCGAGCTGATGTTTTTATAACCAATATTGTCAAATGTCGCCCACCGGATAATAGGCTTCCAACTCCGATTGAAGCAACCACCTGCATGGATTTATTTTTGTTCAACCAAATTAAAATTGTAAGACCCTTGGTCATTTGCACCCTCGGATCATTTGCTGTGCAATCGCTTTTTAACAAAGTATATCAAATAACAAAAATACGTGGAACATTACTCAACAAAGATGGGATTACGGTTATTCCAACCTATCATCCTGCCTATATTTTACGTAACCAAAACCAGGGACCTTTATGGTTACAAGATTTCGAGCTCGTCGTTGCTACACTTGATAAGTTGAAAAGCCCAACTGAAATTAAATAGGACAAAACAAATTCCATTTCGCTTTTAAATTCGACAGCTTTTCACTTTGACACAAAAAAGTCCTTTTATTCAAACTGAAACCAAAGCAAAAATCTCATTGTGGATAACTTGTGGATAACTTGTGGATAAGTACTAAAAAGTATGTGTATAACCGAGCTTGGGTATTCGAAAAGGACTATTAAATGAGCATGGCCAGCTAGCCCAGTTGAATGGCCTCCGCCAGCGAATCTTTTGAGCACGATAAAAAAGTTATCCACAAGTTATCCACATTCTATTCACAAGTTATCCACAATTTTTTACATCTAGCGATAGTGTGATCTATAGCACTAAATGAAGCTAAAAAAACTGAGTTATCCACAATTTTTAGCCTCATCTACTACTACTATATTTAATATATAATATATAACTAGTAGTAGGTGGTTGTCCTATTTGTAACAATGTGGGCTTTCTAACCAAAAGGCAATAACTTGGGTGGACTTCCTTTTTTTATAACTTATGCTATACTTAGTGTATAAGCACTTCTATATTTAGATCAATTTTCAAGGAAAAATGTGAAACTATCGCAAGTAATGGATGAACTCGTTGAAGAGAAGGGGTTAGATAGAAGCGTACTGAGTGGTGTAATGTGCGAAGGTATGCTTGCTGCTTATAAAAAAAAATATCCCACCTTAAATCTCGACGTAATCTACAATAAAAAAACAGATGAAATTGAAGTTCTTGTCCAAAAGACAGTGGTCAATGCTGTTAGCGATGACGATACTGAAATTACCTTGCGCAAAGCGCGCTCTATAAAAGAGAATGTTGAAATTGGTGACACTATTGGAGTCCCCTTTGATAAGCCTATTGGGCGAATTGAAATTCTTAAGGCAAAACAAGTAATTGCTCAAAAAATTCGTTCAATTGAGGCTGCTGCAGTTTACAAAGAATTTGCATCAAAAGAAGGATCAGTTGTCCATGGTGTTATTCATAAATGTGAAAGAAGTGGCATTACGGTAAAGATAGGGGACACCCTTGCATTCCTGCCTAAATCGCTAACAATTCCTACCGATAAATGTATAGTTGGGTACCATTTGCGAGCATTGTTAAAAGAAGTTTTACCCGAGCCACAAAATGAAAACCAGCTTATCCTTGATCGAGTTTCCCCTGATTTTGTGAAAAAGCTGTTTGAGCTAGAGATCCCTGAAGTGTTTGAAAAATTAGTAGAAATAAAAAAAATAGTTCGAGCTCCTGGCTATAAGTCCAAAGTTATTGTTATCTCAAATGATAAAAATATTGACCCTGTAGGTACTTGTGTTGGGGTTGGTGGTGCTCGAGTACAACCGATTTTAAGAGAATTGGGTGCTGAAAAAATCGATGTTATTGGCTTAAGTCGCTCGCTTGAGGAACTTATTAAAGATTCATTAAAGCCCGCCAAAATTAGTAGGGTTGAGCTTACTGATAATAAAAATGCGCAAGTGTGGCTAGATGAGGATCAGCGATCTATTGCTATAGGCAAGGGAGGTCAAAACATAGCCCTGGCTTCTCAATTAACCGGCATCAACATTCATCTAGTAAAAAGTGAACCAGATGAAAACGATTTTGAATCTGACATTTCAGAAGATAATGACGTTGAGCGCAATCAAGAGAATGGATAACTAATGGCAAATCGTGTATATGAATTATCTAAAAAATTTGGTATATCCAATAAAGAGCTTTTAAAGCTTTTACACGATGAGGGATTTGATATTACCAGCCACGCTGCTGCTGTTCCGCCTCAAGCTATAGCAATTATTGAAAAAAAGCTTTCTCCGGGTTCGGCTATCAAACCTGCTAAAGAGCCTGTTTCTAAAGCCAAGGCTTCAGCAAAGATTCCTGAAAAGAAGGTTGAAAAAGTTTCCAAAGAGGTTAGCAAACTAAAAGAGTCAAAGCCCGAAATTGCAGTTAAGCAAAAGCTAGAAGCTCCAAAAGTTGAAGAAGTTTCAATAAAAGCACCAGAAAAGCCAATAGTTAGCAAAGAGGCCGAAGTAGCATTGCCGGAACCAAAAAAGGAAGCTAAAGAAGAACCAAGTGCAGCAACGGGAAATGCTATTGTAATAGCACCAATGACCGTTTCTGATATAGCAGCGATAGCTCGAAAACCAGTAAGCGAAGTAATTTTAACGCTCCTTAAGCAAGGTATTGCTGCTGCCAAAAATAAAATTTTGCCGGAAAAAGTAGTGGCTCAACTTGCTCAACTCTATGAGCTTAAAGTTGTAGAAAAAAAGCAGGTTGTTGCGCAAGCACAAGTGCCAAAACGGCCGGTAAGTCAGACTGCCGATATGGTTGAACGCCAACCCATTGTGGTAGTGATTGGTCATGTTGATCATGGTAAAACAACCTTACTGGATTTTATAAGAAAAACTCGAGTAGCTGCTAAAGAAAAGGGTGGCATAACACAACATTTAGGTGCTTATCAGGTAAGCACCCCTCATGGGGGAATTGTTTTCCTCGATACACCTGGCCATGAAGCATTTTCAATGATGCGAGCCCGAGGTATTAAAGTCGCAGATATAGCAATTCTAGTAATCGCTGCTGATGATGGTGTTATGCCTCAAACTATTGAGGCCATTAAGCACGCAAAAGCGGCTCAAATTCCCATTATTGTAGCAATTAATAAAATTGATAAAGCAACTCCGGTTCAAATAGAGACAGTAAAAAGGCAATTAGCACAACATGACTTAGCTCCAGAAGAATGGGGAGGTCAGACTGTTTGTGTCCCGATTTCAGCAAAGTTTGGCCAAGGGGTTGATGAATTGCTAGAGGTTGTCTCTTTACAAGCCCAACTTATGGAACTTACCGCCAGCTTATCGGTGCCAGCACGTGGCTATGTGCTTGAGTCAAAACTAGAAAAAGGACGTGGGCCAGTTGCGACTATACTCTGTCAGCAAGGTGAGCTTCATGTAGGCGATTATTTCATGGCAGGTACGGTTTGGGGCAAAGTCAGTTCGCTTGTTGATTCGTTTGGCAACCGTGTTACAAAAGTCGGGCCTTCGATACCGGTTCAAGTTGCAGGATTTTCAGTACTTCCGCATACTGGAGACCCTTTTGAAGTAGTTGCACAGAGCATGCTGAAAAAGAATCAGCCACCTGAAGAAACAAGGCCTGGAAGTGCGATGACCAAATCTGCTGAACAAGGCGCGTTGAATATTATCATAAAAACTGACAATGCTTCTTCAAAGGAAGCACTTTTGGTTGCTATAGCAAAAGTTTCAGCAAAGTCCCCAAAAGAGTTTAACATCATTCATGCAGCAATTGGCATGGTAACAGATAGCGATATTATGCTTGCTGCTAATACCCATGCTACCATATATGGACTACACGTTAAAACCGAATCGAGCTCAATTTCTTTAGCACAGAAACACGGGGTTATTATAAAGCACTTTGATATCATTTATAAGCTTTTGGAAGATCTAGAAATGCTTGCACAGGCTGCAAAACCAATAAAGCTTGTTAGAAAAAAAATAGGCGAAGCTATTGTCTTAAAAGTATTTGATATTAAAGATCTTGGTGTTATTGCTGGAGCCCAGGTTAAGTCAGGGCGCTTTACCAGGGATGGTAAGGTAGTAATATGGCGCGGTAAACAAAAAGTTGGCGAAGGTGCTATCAAAAGTCTTCAGAGAGATCGTAAAGCGGTGAAAGAAGTCCATGCCGGGTTTGAGTGCGCTTTTTTAGTTGATGGTTTTGATGCCTGGGAAGTCGATGATAGGGTCGAATGCTTTAATGAAGTTCCCGAGTAATACTCAGGGATTCCATCTCATTTTTAGTTTCCTTACTGCCTTCTTAATGACGATGTATCTTGTTCCGTTAATGATCAAGGTGGCAAAGAAATTAAATCTTATGGATACCCCTGATGGTAAACTCAAAAAGCACGTAGTATCAACTCCTTATTTGGGTGGCTTGGCGGTATATTTGGGCTTTATTATTTCGCTTTGTTTAACATTTCCTTTTGAAAATCAGCTTTTCTTGTTTCTCATTGGCTCAACGCTGTTGCTTTTTGTAGGACTTATTGACGATTGTATTGTTATGGAGCCTTATCAAAAGCTTATTGGGCAAATAGTAGCTACTTTCTGTTTTTTAAAAGCAGGTGTTCATCTTAAGACGTTATTTTTTTCTTATTTGCCCAATGTATTGATATCTTTTTTTTGGATGCTCTCGGTTATTAATGCATTTAATCTGGTTGATGTCATGGATGGACTTTCAATTACTCTAGCAATTATGGCATCCTTTTCATTTTTACTCTGTGCTCTTTTTTTTCAAAACAGCACGGTAGCTCTCCTTTTATCATCGTTTTTAGGAGCTTTGGTTGCCTTTTTTTGGTTCAACAAGCCTCTTGCAAAGATTTATCTAGGAGATGCAGGTTCATTGTTTATTGGTGGTTTTTTAGCCACTATCCCCTTTATGTTACCCTGGGGTTTGTATAGCGCGACCGGTTATCTGGCTCCAGTAATTATTCTTTTTATTCCTTTTTTGGAGGTTGGCACCCTTATTATTATTCGCCTGTATAAAGGTATTGCTATCTACCAGGGAAGCCCCGATCATTTTTCTATGTATTTACGTGATAACGGATGGAAAACCACCTACATCTTGATTTATGTAGCATTGCTTTCCCTTATACTTTTGGCAATAGCGTTATCTGCCATAATGGATTTTCTTAATTTTTTTTCTCTTATGGTATGTAGCTTCTTGTTTTTAATTGGATGGTATTGGGTCATAATTGGTAAAAATTCCCAAAAATGGTCAAAAATATTCCCTTTTTAGTCGTTTATTGTTGCGTTGTTCCATAGAACAAGCGACAAATCATCTGTAAAAAATAGCGTAAATACGGAGTTTTTGGTTGTTGCTATTTTTGAGTATTAAAATGAATTGTTTTTTTTTTGTTTTGGAAGAAAATTAGAGAGCTTCATAAGTAAGTTATTGAAATTTTTACCAACTTTCTCCTCCTTCCCTTGTTAGTTGTAAAAGTAATAACGGTTACGGAGCACTGCTTGTAAGAAAGTAATAGTTAGAGACTCGGAGCTTTATTATACTACAATCCCTTCCTAGCACCGCTTAGGGTCTTTAACTATTACGGTCTTATATATTCAGGACTTCTCTGGTTTTTGTTGTCAAAAGATCCCTTAATACATTCATGTTGCGTAAATAATTTGCAAGCCCAGTTTCATGCTCTTTTCCACTTGGCGTTTCTAGAACTTTGGGAATGCTAAAAAATGCTGGATCATTAAAGAGTAGACGAAAAGCTTCTAGTGGAATTGTTCCCTTATCAATATCTTCGTGTCGATCGACCCGTGAACCAAGACCTTTTTGAGAGTTGTTAACATGAATTGCCTTAAGATGCTTAAGGCCAACAACTTTATCAAATGATTGCCACATGGAATCATATGATTTTTCGGTTGAGAAATCATAGCCAGCAGCCCAGCCATGACAAGTGTCAAAGCAAAAGCCTATTCGCTTATCCTTAATTGATTTTCTCAAAAAAGCTAGCTGCTCAAAGGTATGGCCAATAGATGTGCCTTGTCCAGCCATATTTTCAAATAAAATCATTGTCGAACCAGTATGATGCTTTAGAACAGCTTCAACATTTTGAGCAACCTGTTTTAAACAATCGGCTGCTGGTGTTAATCCAGATCCAGGATGCAACACCAAATAAGGTATTGCCAGTTGCTCACAGCGATTAAGCTCTTCAAGTAATGCATGCGCTGATTTTTCAAGTGTTGCTTTGCTGGTTGAGCCCATATTTATCAAATAGCTTGCGTGAGCCATAACATGGGTTAAGCCCGTTTCTTTTTCAGCTTGCTTGAACAATTCAATTTGATGTTGCTCAAATCTTTTGAATGACCATCTTCTGTTGCTTTCAGTAAACAGCTGAATAGCTGTGCAACCTATCGAAGACCCCCGATATATAGCTTTTTCTACGCCCCCAGCTATGGACATATGAGCGCCTAATAGTAGTTGTTTTTTTGGCATGAGAAACCTTATCCTATTGTTGTTTGACTGGCAATCGAACTATCTATTCTGTGCTACATATTGAAAACATAAGCATTGATACAATTATTCAAAATAAACTTTACCAAATCTTTGTTGGCTATGCTAGCCGAATTGAGCAGTATAATTTTTGGTATTCATTCCTATGCTCTTAAATTTTTGACTCTGAAATTCAATTCTAAGGGGCTAATAGGCATCTGCTAAATATTTTTGCTTTAAATTAATTGTTTTGCTAAAATACACTCTATTATTAAAATTATCGTTACCCACCGTTGCCAGAGCTAAGTTTTTTATTTTTTAAAAACTTACGCACGACCAGCCTACATAAAAGTAAAGATTGTTAAGGAGACGCATGAATTGGCCTATTGGTTTACGCAACGGCATACTGCTATTAGGAATAGCGATAGGTACCCAATTATCTGCTCAAGGGCTTGCAGGAGAAAAATTAGTTATTGCTAATGATTTCTCGCGGCTTGAAGATGCGCCTGTTGTTCAGGAAGAAACAGCTATTTTACAAGAGCAAAAATATGCTCAATCATCGCCACTTGTTAACATGGAAAAAGAGCTTACTGAAAACCAGTTTTCTCCTTTTGTTAGAAATCCAGAAATGCTTTCCGAAGAAGAAGCACTACAAGAAGAAGCTGAAAAAATAGGCCTTTCAAAATTTGTCAGAGAAAAAGAGCCGCCGGTAAAAGTACCTTTAATCTGGGTCTCAGGAGATAGTGAATATAGATTTTCTACACGGTTTAGGCCAGAATTTTTCTATGGCAAAAACTTACGCTTGTTAAACAGTCGTAACAGAACTGATCAGGTAGCATATTTCAAGCACACAATTGACTTGGTGGGCGAGTATCATTTTGGTAAAGCTAGTCATGATTATGATGTTGTTATGTTTAAAATGGATTTGCGCAATAGAGGTGCTTGGGGCGATCCTGAATCAATTTCGCTGACCACTGAGAGCGAGTTACGAAGACTTGATACGACATCTTTAGGCCATCGTCACGGAATACCTCGTCATATCATATGGCTTCGAGAACTGTGGATGCAGATTTCAGTTAATGATATGATACCATGTTTTCCCTTTCATAATTTTCACACTTTTACGCTCGGAGCATTTCCTTTTGAGCTCGGCCGAGGTATTTCTTTAGGCTCAGCCTACGGGGTTGGACCTGATTTGCTTGGCTATTATGCGGAAAATGCCATTGATCAATATGCCTTCGGATTCAAATTTTGGGGTGAAATTGTAAAAGAGCGTTTGGTGTATGACCTTTATGCTGGTATTTGGGATAATAAAACGGGAAGCTTTGATCAAACCAATGCTAAGATCCGGGCACAACAAATTGGACGACGTTTTAGAGCTGAGCGGGGATTTGGTATCATTAATTATGTCACTGCAGCTCGTTTAAGGTGGACGCCAGCATTGCGCAATGAAAAATACTCTATGTTGCTTGAGCCTTACCTGTTATTCAATGATCAACGTGAACAAAAGATTGAATTTGTTGGAGATGCAAGCAGTAAATTAGCAACAGCTGGGATGGCAGGGGAATTTGAGCTGGGCGACCTTGATTTTGGGTTTGATACTGCTTTTAATTTTGGCAGACAGCTTGTTCGCGGGCTTGACCGAAACATTATTATTGAGCAAAATCGTGATGGCTTTGCAGCTATTGTTAATAGCCGAGTGAGCCAGATCGATCCTAAAACTGGTAAATCAGCTCAAGCATTAAAAATAGAAGAAAATCAGGAAATCATCAATAAGTCTCCCCAATGCCAGCTACAAAATAAAAAAATTATTGGCTCGAATTCTTTTGGAACCCTTGTCAATGATAAGCATCGGTTTAGTGATCCATATAAAGTAAAATACAATGGTGCAATGTTTGTCTTTGATATAGGGTATTACCTATGCAATCCAATGCTTAAAGTTAATGCAGCTTTCGGCTATGCTTCAGGAGGTGAAAATCCTCATAAAGATTTAGAAAATATCTTAGAAAATAGATCGGAATTTACTTATGAAGGGTTCATAAGTCTTCTGGAGCTTTACTCAGGAACCCGAGTTAAAAGTGCATTTTTACTAAGTGGTCAAGGAAAAGTTCCCCGAGTACTTTCTTTTCCTACAGAAGAAGTAGTAGATCCTTTTCCATCTATGGTAGCTCGATTTACTGATTTAATGTTTGTCGGGGTAGGGTCGCAATTTAAGTTGCCAGACAGTCATAACAAGTGGAATATAAACCCGAACATTCTAGCATATTGGCAAGAAGTGCCTACAAACTTGCTTAAGGATAAAAAGCCAATGCAATTCGCAGACACCTTTTTGGGCTTTGAAGCCAACCTCTTTGCAGAAATTGAATTATTACCAGATTTGAGATTTTTTAGCGTTGGGGGTCTTTTTGTACCAGGAAAGCACTTCAGGGATATAGAGGGGATTCCTCTTAATAGAGACCAGAAAAAATTCTTTGATCTACTTGCAAATCATGACCTTTCTTCTGAAGAACGGTCGATGATAGAACGAGCGCCAATATTGGGACATGACATTGCCTGGTTCATTAACCTTGGGCTCGAGTATAAGTTCTAGTCATTTAGCACAGGTGACAATAGCAATGCTTTTCTCTCGTAATTATTATTGGTTAAAATTTTGCTTAAGCCGCGCTAGTGCTTAAAAACTAATAATTGTTGACTTTTTGCTTATTGGTAAAGTAAAATCAAAATAGAATTATAATAAGCTATATTTAAAAAAGGAGATTTCTTATGAAATTGAAATTATTAGCCTTGCTATTAGCAATGACCTCAGTGGGCATTAACTATTGTATGGAGGAAGAGGAAGAAGCAGTTTTGGCAGCAGAGCGACCAGAAGCTAAGAGAAAGCGTGAGCTTGGGTACCCAGTTAAAGGAGAGCTGACTCTTAAACACAGAATAACATTACATCCAGCAGAAAGAGCTGCACAAGAGAGAGTATTCAATAGAGCTCTTTTTAGGCTCAACCAATTGGCGCATGCATATAGTCAAGCAGGAAGCGAAAGAGAAAAGGAAAGAATTACAGCTGCAATTCATGAAGAAGTAGAGAGGCAAGAGCTGCCTGCAGCAACAGTTAATACGATCTTGAGTGCTTATGGTTTTCCATGGGTTCGCTCCAAGCATTGGGCTGAATAATAACTAACTAGGTCTTATTTACCTTAAGAAGGTATAGCTTGCGTTTAACAGCGCAAGCTTTTTTTATACTAATGCCTTGACAAATTTTTAATGTTAATTAGAATAGAAAGTGTAATCGACAAATTATTTTATTAACTATCATAAAAAAAGGCGTTAACCGTGAAATTTAAAACTACTACTTGGCTACTAATAAATAGCCTGCTTTGCATGTCATCTAATACCCTTCATGCTATGGAAGAGCCTATAGGATACCCAAAACGCCTTGAATTAAAGGACAAAAAAGCTATCCAATCAATACAATGGTCTGCCGACCAGCGCTATATAGCGGGATTTTGTGATCATTTTTATGCAGATGATACAGCAAAAAATCTTTACGTGTGGGATAGTAATTCAGGATTGGTAGTTCACTGTCATCAAGCCAATGATATTATATGTGACTTTGCATGGTCAAGCAATGGGTGTACAGCCTTGGGCTTGCTTGATGGCACTATTGAAATACTTGATCAGAATTTTCACCATATAAAAACTTTTAAAACAGATATGCCTATAAAGCTGCTCGCTTGGCATCCTAACGGTGAGGAATGTGTCTCGTATGCGCAAGAAATGTATTTTGATCGATTAACCCAGTCAATGAATGTATCGCCTCCTGGTAAAATTAGTCTCTGGAATCTGGCAAGTGATAATGAAAAAATACTCTGTACTAGTGATTGCTTAACCGACATGAGTTGGTCTTCAAGTGGAAATTATTTAGCGCTTGTTGAAAATAAATTTACGAACTTAAGTGTTGCAACTCGAGTGCCGACTCATAGTACAATTAAGATAGTGAGCGCTCTTGACCCCGAAAAAATTATGATCACAATTCCTGAAAGCCAAGAAATAGTAGATCTTACTTGCTCTAAGGATATGCAAAGATTCTCAGTATTGCTGCGCGATGGTTCGTTTAAGGTCTATAATCTTTCCGGTATCTGTATAGATGATTGGATTGATGTGAGTGCAGATCAATACCACCTCGTTATCTCGTCTTCTCCTGATAGCACCTATATTTGCTCTGGAGGTAAGCAAGGGCTAAAGGTTTGGCAGCCATTAAAAAAGAAGAAGCTAGTGCAAGAAGAAAACATAGAGGATGGCTCTGTAGTTGAGCAAGCAGAATGGGCGCCCATTAGCCCATTGATATGTGCGCTTATTAGAAAACAGTATGATGATAAAGAAGTAGTAATTTATCAAGCGAGCCAGCTCTATGGAGACTTTAAGAAATTGCTCGATCGAGAGCTTAGTGGGCAAAAGCGCAAGCGAGGTTGGTAAGCGATCTGCCGCTGTTATCAAAAAAAGGGCTGTTTTTAAAGCAGCCCCTTATTTTTACTTGCTACGTGGCTTTAGTAGCCCCCACAAATTTCTCCAGCTTTTGCCCGAGGTAGTTTTTACCTCTGTTGTTTGGGTTTTACTAACAGCTGCTGGGTATACCGTTGGTGTTACTTTTGTTTCAGTGACACTTTTTTCTTTTTTGCTAAATGGCCAAACTGCATAGGCTGCTGGAACTGCCGCACTGATAAAAAGTAGGCTTAGCATTAGTTTATTGAGCTTCATTACAACTCCCCCTGTGTTAAAAATTAATGTACACGTCCTGACAATCTACAAATCACCTTCTGGTCTAATCCTACCTAATTATATAAATAAAATACAATAGATTGCTTAATGTTTTTATAATTATATGCTCTTAAGAATAAAATTTTGACCCCATTTTTGCTCCATGAGCAGATGACATTTTTGCTAATTAATGATAGGATAGCTTCAAGAAGAAGTCTTTTGCTATTGCTAAGGAAAATTACGATGATGGATTTTGAGCGTACGACGGGCTGTGGTTTAGTGACGGCCGAATTTTTAGATAAAACAATTACTCTTGCAGGCTGGGTTCAAAAGCGGCGAGATCATGGGGGCCTGATATTTATAGATCTACGTGATCGCACGGGTATCATGCAAATAGTTTTTAATCGCGATATTTCCGCTCAAGCACATCATACAGCCCAAGAATTGCGATCTGAGTTTGTACTGACTGTTTCTGGTAACGTTGTTCAGCGTTCAGCAAGCACGATTAACCTTGAAATTCCCACGGGATCTTTTGAGCTGCAAGCTCTAAACATAACAATTTTAAACAAAGCAAAGGCCTTGCCATTTTCAATAGAAGATGCTGGCTCGGTGGATGAAGAGCTGCGATTAAAATATCGATACTTGGATCTCAGGCGACCAGAAATGCTGAAGCGGCTTGCTATGCGGCATAAGATCATTTTTGCCATGCGTGAATTTTTATCTGCAGAAGGTTTTTACGAAATTGAGACTCCATTGCTTACCAAAAACACTGGTGAGGGTGCAAGAGAGTTTTTAGTGCCCTCACGGATGCATAAAGGATCGTTTTATGCGCTTCCTCAGTCACCTCAATTGTATAAGCAATTACTCATGGCCGCTGGATTAGAGCGGTACTTTCAAATTGCCCGATGTTTCAGAGATGAGGATTTACGCGCTGACCGGCAACCAGAATTTACCCAGCTTGATCTTGAGATGTCTTTCGTCAACGAAGGTATAATTCAAGACATTATTGAACGTTTGCTCAAACATATTTTTAAACAGGCTGAAAATGTTGATATTCAGCTTCCGCTACAGCGCATGACCTACCATGAAGCTTTTCACACCTATGGTTCTGATAAGCCTGACATACGATTTTCACTCCCTATTCATGATGTTACGGATGTTTTTGACGATACTCAGCTAGCACTTCTTAAAAATATTCTTGATAAACAAGGCAAAGTTGGTGTTTTGCAGATAAAAAAGCACCAATTTAGCCGATCAGAGCTTGATCATTGGGTAGCAACAGCGCTTAAAAATGGTGCTAAAGGACTTATATGGATTCGCTTTAAAGAAGATGGTGCAGTTGAGTCGCCAATAGCTAAATTTCTTCCTGCCGATTTCTTTCAAAGGCTTATTCGTCATATACCAAGTCTTTCTTATGAGGACGCCGTGTTTTTAATAGCTGCTCCCTATCGGGAAGCTTGGACCCAATTGGGTAAACTTCGTCTTGCTTTAGGTCATAGCTTGGGCTTAATTAACCCTAATTTGGTTAAGCTCCATTGGGTTACCGATTTTCCCTTATTTGAGTATGATGAAAAAACGACAACGTGGAGTTCCGTAAATCATCCCTTTACCTCCCCTCAGGAAGGTTGGCAAAAGCAAGAGCCTGCGGCTATGAAGGCAAGGGCTTATGACGTAATATTTAATGGCATTGAACTTGGTGGTGGTTCTATCCGAATTCATAATCCTGAGGTTCAACGCAAGATATTTGAGCTTTTGGGATTTGATAAAAAAACCATGGAAGACCATTTTGGCTTTCTCTTAGAAGCACAGGAGCTTGGTTTTCCTCCCCATGGTGGTATAGCTCTTGGCGTAGACCGTTTAGTTATGCTTCTAATGCATTGCCATTCTATACGTGATGTAATTGCCTTCCCTAAAACACAAAGTGGGGCTGATCCGATGATGATGGCTCCAACCCCAGTTAGCAATAGTAAGCTTATTGATTATGGCTTAAAAATTGTGGCAACTGAAAAATAGGTTATTATTTGTTAGGCAGTCTTAACAACTTACGGTACGCTTGCCGTTCTTCTGGTGACAGGCTAACGTGAACGCCGCTTGAGGTATCTACCGGATCGTTAAATGCGACGGGTGTACAGATGCCAGGGCACTTTGCATTACATTCTGCTTTAGATTCAAATCGATTGCAGTCAGTGATGTCACTGCCTACACTTATACAGCAAGCATAGGGCTGATTTAATGCATTGGCAGCAAAAAATGTCGCAAGACTTATCACTAAAAATGCTAACTTTTTCATAGAATTACTCCTTTGTTACTTAGTATTACTAGGTTATAGTATTTACTATATAACAAAATAAATTCTAAAAGCAATAAAAACTTTAAAAATCGCTTAACTTAGATATTTCTTTAAGAGCTCATTAATTACCTGAGGATTAGCGTTTCCTTTGGTCTTTTGCATAGCTTGACCCACGAAAAAGCCAAAGAGCTTTTCTTTACCTGCTTTGTACTCGGCAACGTGTTGAGGATTTGCAGCAATAATATCTTTGATAATCTTTTCAATTTCTTGAGTATCTTGTAGTTGCTCAAGGCGCTTTTCTTTGACAATCACTAGAGGTTCTTGGCCAGTAAGCGCCATGATCTGAAATACTTCTTGCGCAGCCCTATTATTTATTACCTGCTTAGCTTGCAACTCTACTAATTGAGCCAGTTTTTCTGGGGTAACTCTGCTTTGAGCGATAGTTATTTTTTGCTCTTTGACCAAGGCCATAAGCTCTCTTAATACCCAATTGATTAACTGCTTGCTCGAGGTTAACCGCGCAGCTTTCTCATAATAGGCTCCTAAGTCCCTGTCGCTGACTAATATTTCAGCTTCATAAGGAGTAAGGCCTTGAGCTATTAAGCGCTCAAGCTTTTCATGTGGCAACTCGGGCATTTTTGCTTTAATTTCATCGAAAAAGTTCTGCTCGACTTTAATGATTGGTAAATCGGGATCTCTAAAATAACGGTAGTCTGCTGCTTCTTCCTTGCTGCGCATCAGTATCGTTTTTCGCTCTTTTGTGTCCCAGAGTCGAGTTTCTTGCTTAACCCTCTGACCTGTTTCTAGGAGCGTTATTTGGCGTTCAATTTCGTATTCGATAGCATCTGAAATGAATTTAAACGAATTGATATTCTTCAGCTCGCATTTGGTGCCATAGTTTGCAGCTCCCTTCTTGCGTACTGAGATATTGGTATCTGCTCTGAAAGCACCTTCTTCCATATTTCCGGTGCAAATATCAAGATATTGGACGAGGAGGCGCAAATTTTTTAAATACTCTCGAGCTTCATGTGCATTGGCTATATCTGGATAGCTGACTATTTCAAGCAAGGGTGTTCCCGCTCTGTTTAAATCGACAAAGCTTTCATTGCTCAATCCTGCATGTATATTTTTACCCGCATCTTCCTCTATGTGTATTCTGATCAGTCTAATCTTTTTTATTTCACCATTTTCCAACGTAATAGGAACATATCCCTCGAGACAAATAGGATAATCCTGTTGTGTAATTTGGTAATTCTTCGGAAGATCAGGATAGAAGTAATGTTTTCGGGAAAACTCAGAGATAGGAGCTATAGAACAATGGGTTGCAATGCCAGCTTTAACAGCACAACGAATAACCTCTTGGTTGAGTACGGGTAAGACCCCTGGTTGCCCAGAACATACAGGACATATATTACTGTTGGGTTCATCGCCTACTTCATTTGGGCTTGAGCAGAAAATCTTGCTATTGGTGATCAATTGTACATGAACTTCTATACCAATAGTAGCTTCATACTCAGGATATTGAGCAAGAATCGAATGGGTGTTATCTGACACACTAGTCCTTTCCTGAGGTTATTTTTTAGCATTGTAGCACAAAAAATAGGTGACGTCACTTTTTGCTCATAAATTAAAATAAAACAATTGACTTTTTATGTCTAATTTTATTAATATTTTATTACTATTAACGAAAAATTATTGTTAAAATAATAAACGAGGGACAACATGCTTATCTTACATTACAAAAATTCATTAGGCTTACTCATGTGCTTGATGTTGTTAGGCACCAGCTCTGCTTTTGCTCAGAAGAGCAAAAAAAATGTGGAGCCGAAAGAACTATTATCGAGTGCTTGTAAAAAAGCTATTGACAGCTTCATTAGGCAATATCCTACCTATAAACCAAGCCAAGAGCAACTAGCAAGAATAGCCCGAGGTGCCCGTGATGCTCAGATTCTAGCAACCGGTGGCAATAAAGCAGCTATACAAACCGGTACAACAGCAGAGTATCTATCTTCTATAACTGATTTGCTCTGGTATTTATTTGCAATTGCGCTCAATAAGGGCCAGGGATTTGCATCGGGAACGTTTGTTCTTGAAGATCCAGGGTTTGGTATCTATAATTTTTTGCTTGATTATGTAAAGAGAGTTTATGGTGCGAAAAACCTTACTAAAGAAGTTACGTTTAGCTTAAAAAAAGCATATCCACGTCGCTCTACCCACTTTAATGACTATTATATAGCTAAAGGGTTTACCGTTGGACAAACAAAAAGAACCTTTTTTGGTCTTGGTAAATCGAAGACCAAGCTTGTCAAAGACCCAACGTACACCCATTATGGTATTGATTTAACAAATCCACTCCTTGTTTTACCACCAGATCCAGCTATTGAGCGAAAAAAAGAACAAGAGCTCAATGAAGCAAAAAAAGAAGGTGATGTGAAACTCGAAGAGATAGATGTACCTGAAATTGATGAAGGTGAGCCATCAGCTGAAGAATTGAAACAAGCGGCACAAGCTGAAAAAGCGACGCCAAAAAAACCTGGTACCGCATCCCATATACTCTTTGGCAAGGTAAATCAAGCTGAGTCGCTTATTTTCATTAAGCCAGAGTCACATGGCTTGCATATAACTGATGTTGGCAAGCATGGCTGGAACCTTATTAAGTCAAAATTGCGCAAAATTTCGGCAAAATTAGCAAATAAATACTCTGATACTTGGCTAGGAGCTATTTTTAAAAACGCGACCACCGATGATGAACCCTATTATCGAAAAGAGAGAGTTCCATTAGCAGATATGGCTGAGTTTAATGCCATTATCACTCCTGATGAGGGGCCATCTGTTGCGAGCAAAGATGCGCCGGTTAATCAAGCAATTGATGCCGCTATGAAAAAGGTTAAAGGGCTTGGCATACAAGCAATAGACGCTTATGCACAAGCTCCAACGACCCTTAACTTAAAGTTATCGCAAGCTCAGCAAAAACAGCTCAAAGATCTAGCTGATAAGCTTGCTAAAAGATATGATAACATCATTCAGCGTGTTGGCAGAGAGGTCATTGTCACGGCAAATGACATACAGCGGGCAAGTGGAGCATTAGCAGCTTGTGTGTCATAAGAACCAAAGAGGGAATTCATTTTATTGCAATTATGATTATTATTTATATATACTTATACAATACCTGAATGTAGATAATAATAAGTCAGAAAGGAAATGTATGAGTTATATGAAAAATAAACCAGGAGGGCTGGTTTTTGCTGGCCTCTTGATGATCAGTATGTTGGCGCTTAATGAAAGAATGCAAGCAGCTTGTAGTTTTTTGGAACAATTACCTACCAGTAACGCCAGTGACCCCGATAAAATGAGAGGCAATAATCGTTGCAATGAAGACAATGATTGTGAGCCAGGTAGCTATTGCTCATCTTTTGGTTATTGTGAGCGTTGTTAGGGAATTATTGGCTCCTGAGAAAAAACGATAAAAAAACTTCATTAGAGAATGGCCACTTCAAGGCCATTCTTTTATGTTGGCGAGATCTCAAAAGCGCTCAACGAGCATTGCTCTGAGCTTAAGAAAGTAATTTTGCATTTATAGGTTTTCTCAAGATAAAGAATCGAGTTATACTCGGTACTGGTAATATAATGAAAAATATTCGGATGTATAGAAACAGTAATATTACCCGTTGCTTTTCTGACTGCCAATTCTTGCTTAAGCCTGCGCAAAATAGAATAAGATTCATCTGGCAATGATTTGATAAAGCCAATACCCCGACAAGTAGGACACTGATTTGTAAGTTGCTGAATAAGCGTTTTGCCCGATCGCTTACGTGTCATTTGAACGAGGCCAAATTCAGAAACTTTGAGTACAACCGATTGAAATTTATCTCGTTCCTTCAGAGTTTTTTCAAAAAAGCGGTAGAGCTTTTGGCGATTTGAATTATTGGTCATATCAATGAAATCTATAACAATAAGTCCACCAATGTTGCGTAATCGCAATTGCCTAGTTATAGCTTCAGCAGCTTCGATATTTGTCTTAAAAATAGTATCTTCTAGGTTGCTTTGCCCAATATAACGACCAGTATTGACATCAATAACGGTCATGGCCTCGGTTGTTTCTATTACTATCGACCCACCAGATCGTAGATGTACTTTCCGGTTAAGGGCTTGTTCAATTTGGTTTTCGATGTCAAATTTTTCAAACAAACTGGGTGGCCCTTCATAAAGCTTAATTTTGAAAGCTTGTTCGGGTGCTATAGTTTTCACGAACTTATAAATGGCGTGCTGGTTTTCAACACTATCGCTTATAACTTCATCGACGTCATGATCAAGATGATCTCTTACTGCTTGTAGTGAAAGATCAATGTCTTCGTATATCTTTTCTCTAGGAGCTGATTCGAGGTATTTTTGCTGGATAAGATGCCATGTATTGACTAAATAATCGAGATCTTGCAAAATCTCACGCGGACCTTGTGATTCTGAGGTCGTACGAATTATTGCACCCATTCCTTGAGGTAAGTTTTCCTGCAACAAATCTCTTAATCGCTGTCTTTCTTCTCTCGATTCAATTTTTTTAGAAATACCAATCCGTGGAATATTTGGCATCAAAACTAAAAATCTGCCCGGAAGCGTAAAGCAGGTAGTAAGCTTGGCCCCTTTTTCATAAACAGGCTCTTTGCTTACTTGGACTAATATTGCTTCACCTTCTTTGAGAATTTTGCTGATGTCAAGCTGCTGCCTGGTTATTGTTTCTTGTGGGCGTGGACGATCTTCTTCTTCCAGCCCCTCAAGTTGGCCAGTTACTGCTATTTTTTGAATAGCAAGCTCACGGTCAATTTCAGATATGTGTAAAAATCCTGCTCTGTCGTGCCCTATGTCAACGAATGCTGTTTGTATACCAGGGAGTATTTTTGTTATTACTCCCTTAAAAAACGAGCGTTCTAAATTTTCGCTTGTGTGTGACCAGAAATAAATATTCTGAAGCTCACCATCTCTAGTAATGGCAATTCTTGTTTGCCAAGGATTTTCGTTAATTAATATTTTTTTCATTTTTTTTCTTCTGTTTAGTAAATTTGTGATATTATCTTGCTATTTACTATAGCATATTCTATAGCCTAATGTTAAATTTAATGTGGAAAATAGTTTAAAATTGTAGTACAATGCTGCTTAATTATTATTTCATCGTTATTTTCCAAGTTGGAGGAAATGTGAATAAACATTTTTTTTCTCTGTGTCTTTTATTAGCCCTCATGCCAGCATGTAATCGTTCCAAAACAGTTTCCATGGGCAATGCTCCCACATTAATGCCAGCACCTTCTGCTGGAGTGTCAGTTTATACAGAATCTGCAGCACCTCTAATGCGCGATGAAGAAATCGGCGCCTTTGTTTTAGAAGACGAAGAGAATCCGTTTAATAGCACCATACCGCAAGAATGTAGTCGTACCGGTGAAGACGTAGCCTTGGTTCGTGCACATGAGCAGAATGCTCCTGATCGCTATAAAGATAGCGTTCAATATGGCTTTAAAAAAATCTACTTTGATTTTGATCAATTTGCTATTCGTGAAGATCAAGAGTCTGCTCTTGCATATAATCTTGCTATTGCAAAAGATCTTGTTGCTAAAGGATACGGCCTTGTAATTGAAGGACATGCGTGTAATTCAGCAGGTTCTAGCGAATATAATCTTATGCTTTCAGAAAAACGTGCCCAAAGTATTAAGCATTATTTTGCCAAGCATGGTATTACTACCGAGGCAATTCGTACCGTCGGTTGTGGCTGTGAGTTTCCCGAAGTACCACGAGATGGCGATCGCGAAGCGCAAGCGCCAAATCGCCGTGATGTAATCTATGCTTATGCACCAGAGGAAAAAACCCAAGAAGCGTAAGCTAGTAGTTAATTTTTAGGGCCCCAATCTTGAGGGCCCTTTTTATTTGCCAACACAAAATTCTTTAAAAACGGCATCGAGTCCAGCTTCACTGGCAGTCTTTCCCGATAGTTCACTCGTAACTTCTAAGGCATCATGCAAGTGATAAGCCAAGAGCTCAAATTGTATTGATGTGTCAAACATCTGCAGTATGTCATTGAGCTTATTTTCAAGCGATATCATCAGGGTATATTGACGAGTATTGAGTAAAAATGGTGACTCTATGGTGCACATTAGTTGATTGATTTTTTCCTCAATCAATTGCTCAAGCGGATCGCACGTTGTATGCTCAACGCTTGAAAATTTGATGTTGGCAGAGCCGCTAAGAGGGTGCTCAATGCATAATGGAAGATCAGCTTTATTATGTAGGACAATTGTTTTTGCAGAATACTTTTGCACAATTTCTTGATATATGGCTTGTTCTTCTGGGGTTAATAATCGGGAACCATCGAAAACCAGAATGATGATATCAGCTTTTTGCGCTTCTTGAAAAGAACGCCTAATACCTTCTTGTTCGATTATATTATCCGTTTGTCGTAGCCCAGCCGTATCGATAAGGGTCCAATAATTGCCATTTTTATACATACCAGCTTCAACAACATCTCTTGTAGTACCAGCAATAGCAGTGACAATGGATCTTGGCTGGTTGAGTAATGCATTAAAAGCAGAAGATTTACCCGCATTAACTGAGCCAATGAATGCTATTCTTATCCCTTGTCTAATCTGTTGCTGCATGGTAAATGTTTTTTTAAGTTTTTCAATTTCTCTTATAATAAACTCGATATGCTGTTTTATTTCTTGCCCAAACTCTGCCTCATCGTCAAGAAATTCAAAACTTGCTTGGCACCATGCAAAAGCACGGATTAATTCTTTTTCTAGCTGGCCAATCCAATGGGAAAAGCTTCCTTCAAGCTGTGCTAGGGATTGCTTGAGTGCTAATTGTGTGTTTGCATGAATAAGCTCGTTGACAGCCTCAGCTTGAACTAAATCAATTTTACCATTCAAATATGCCCGCTTGGTAAATTCACCTTCTTGTGCTAGGCGTGCCCCTTGCTTAATTACTTGGGTAATAATAGCATCAATCAAAAAAGGATTATTGTGGCAGGTAATTTCCACTACATCTTGCCCAGTGAAGGTCCTTGGGCCATCCATAATGATGAATAGAACATTGTCAATGCTGCAGCCACTGCTATCAAGAATTGAACCGTAATGAACTGTATGTGATGCCAATGAGGCTATTTTTTTACCTGATGCGAGTCGAACAATGGGCTCTAGCAGAGAGCGAATCTGCACCCCAGAAATTCTTAAGAGTGCAATAGCTCCAGGTCCTGCTGGGGTACACTGAGCGATTATTGGTTCGTCATCACGAGCTAGTAGCATTATCAGTCTTAGTTGTTAAAATAATTTTGTACCCTTTTAAAGGGCGTTTATATTTATTTTTAAGCATTTGAAGTAGCAATGTAGCCAAGCTCGAAAACAATTGCTTCTCTCGAGCCCGATCCTCAAAAATTGGTTTATCAAAGTGAATTTTAAAATAAAAATGCTGAATATCTGTTGAAAATGGCAGCGGTCGTACGCTAATGAATGCTAATGACTCTTTCAGCCAATCTTGCACATCCTGTGCCATAGGCTCAGACCAAATTGTCTGGGGTTGTTTTGGCTCAGCCTCAGGCTGAATTGTTGGCATAGCGGGTCTAGCTTTAGCCGCGGGTTCTTTTTGCACGTGCTCTTTTTCAGGTGCTACCGGTTTTTTTCTGGCAACGGGAGCAGCAGGCTGCTGTCTTGTTGGTTTTGGTTGTTGCTGTCTTATCGGTTTTTGTGCCGGAGACTCAGGTTTTAAAGCTGCTACTTCATCGAAAAAAATACCAATTTTTGCTGAACGAACAGTCATGCCTATAAAATTTTTTTGAGGTTCTTCAAAAACTTTAATAGAGAATTCCTTAGGATGCCCCGCTTGTTGCCAGCCTTTTTCGATTGCTTTTATGATGGATGAAGCTTCTTCCACGATAGATTTCATTATAATAACCTTTATGTAAGCATGGTTTGGCTTTTTTACCAAATTGCTCGATAATAATTTTTCAGTGTAAAATGGTGAAGAGCGTAAGCGATAGAGTTTATTTTTGGAGCGGGAAACGGGATTCGAACCCGCGACCTTTGCCTTGGCAAGGCAACGCTCTACCAGCTGAGCTATTCCCGCAAGTTATTGTTTCAATCTAGCAGAGCTATCACTTTTGTCAATAGTAACGTCAGGTGCGCGACTCGGGATTACATCTGACAAAGACTGCCCAATTCGTGACTTCCTATTGCAAACTGCTATAGTACTATAGCAAAACTGTACTTTAGGAACTAGATGATTACTTCACTTACTGGTATTGTTAAAGAAATTGCTCCAAGGTTTATCGTAATAGACATTGGCGGTATAGGCTTTGGCACTTGGGTTGCCGATGAGCAAATTTTTACGCTCGGGCAGTCAACCTCGGTTATTATCTATTTTCATTGGAACCAAGAGAATGGCCCACAATTGTATGGGTTTACCCACCAAGCTGCTAGAGTTGCTTTTTGTCTGATTATAAGCTGCTCGGGCCTCGGTCCTAAAATTGGTCTTGCCGTTTTAGCAAGTATGACACCACAGCAATTTTTTCAGGCCATAATGCTGGCTGATACAAAAGCGCTGAGTTCTATTAATGGTATCGGCTTGAAAAAAGCAGAATCCATGATCATGCACCTTAAAGATAAAGTAGCAAAATTGTCACCAGTTGATTCACAAAGCTTCCAAGGGTCACGGCTTACGACCATTAAAGAAGTTTCAGATGCTCTGGGCTCATTGAATTATTCCCGGCAAGAGATTACCGCAGCGTTACAGTATGTTAAAGAGCAATGTGAAATCGAAAAATGCTCATTTGACGAGCTACTGCGCAAAGGGCTTTCTTTTCTAGCAAAACGACTATGAGTTCGAGCCTTTATGAAAAAGATTATGATTATAGGAGCGAGTGGCTCTGGTAAATCAACATTAGCTCATGAGCTTGGCAATAAGCTTAATCTGACCGTTTATCATCTAGACCCCTACTTTTGTAAACCGGGCTGGGTTGAAGTTAACCCTGATCTATTTAAAAAAATTCACCAAGAACTTCTTGCAAAGAACGAGTGGATTATAGAAGGGGGAATAATGGGAACTCTTGAAGATCGCATGAAGGCTGCTGACACAATTATTTATTTACATCTACCAATTATTATTTCACTATGGGGAATTATCAAACGTCGGATTTTTGGACGCAAAAATTGTTCAGATCTGCCGGCAGGTTGCAAGGATCAAATTTCTTGGCATTTAGTTAACTATGTCATTTGGCGCTTTCCAACTCATTACCATAAAAAAATATTGCTTTTGCTTGGCTACTATGCTAACTCAAAGAAGATTGTTATTATCCTGAAATCAGCAAATGATAAGTCCAAAATTTTAGCATCCTGTGTTGGAGAATAACTGATGGCTTTAACAGAATCTCACGAAGAATTTTTCAAAAAATGGCTACATAACAAAGAAGTGACAATGGCCTACTTAAATTCAGTTCTTGAAGATGTAAAAGCTGAAGATAAAGAAACTCATAAGCTTTTACTAATTGCGATTAGGAATGTTGTTATTGCTCAAGGTGGTATGAGCAGATTAGCAGAAAAAGCAAGATTAAGCAGAGAAAGTCTGTATAAAACATTATCTGCGCGAGGTAATCCACATTTGGATACCCTTATGACTATTTTTAAAACATTGGGATTTGAGTTTAGGCTTGCTGCGATTGAACAAAAAAAGAGTGTAAAAAGGGCAAAAGTAGCTAAAAAGTGCCAGGGACTAGGTTTTTAGTTGTGTCTGATAGCTTTCACCTTTTTTTGGTTGGTGACTTTTTTTGCCTACTAAGATCAGTACTTAAGCGTTTCAAAATTGTTTCCATACAATCATAATAACCGGAAATAGCTGGCAAGATAGCTCGGACCTCATCAATATCGTAATTATGACTTGTTTCGTTTCGATCTCCTATCATATTTATTAAGATTAGTCCGTCATCTTCAGAGCAAACTCCTTTAAGCACGCACTCTCTAAAAGTGTTTCTCGGATTATTGACTTGTTCAAGAGTGTAACGTATTTCTAAATATCTTTTTAAAAATTTCCAAAAGCTATCATAGCAATATTCAAAACGCTGTATGGTTGAATCTTCTGCGGCCATAATAAAATCATCATCTTTCAATTTTTTTGCTTTTTTTATGACCAAAAAAGATTTTTTCAAGGTTGTCAATGCTTTGTTGACAAGCAATAGGGCAAGATTTAATTTTTCCAAACTATACCCTCTTCAATTATCGTCTCTTTTAACTCTTTTGGAATTGCATTCATATCTACAAGATCAACTTTAAGCGGGATAAATAGATTTTCTAAAGTGAGTCGTGCTCGCCCTAATTCTCTGAGCAAAATAGGATGTCCCATGTCAACTGCTACATCGACATCTGCTCCTGGCTTATTAGTGTTTCGAGCTCTAGACCCAAAAAGAATAATTTTTGATTTTGGGAAATGATAATCCAAAGCCCGTATAATTTCTTCTTTAAATTGTTTGTTTATGTTTTCCTTCGATTTACTCATAATTTTCTCCACGTTTCTAAGAAGTATTGCTTATCAGATCAAGCTAGCTCGATTATTAACAATTGCTGTTATTAATATACCACGATATAAGAACTTAGGAAAGATTTAGATTAACTCTGAATGATTTATTTGCAATTGTTATTTTTTCTTTACTAGCAATACTTCTTTATATATTTTGCTTACTTAAGGAGGTTTCATAGACTTCCACTGATAGGCCTATTTTCGTCCATCAGCTCTGTGTTGTTCTTAATTTTAGTTTTTGAGTAAGCATGAGCAAATACGCAGTGTAAAGCCTCGAGCGACGAAGATATTCTTTTTTTTCTTTTTTCCAATGAAATGTTCCTGAGTACCATGACTTTTTTAAATCAAGATCCGAGGCTTTATGGCGATAATACCAATTTCTAATTTCATTTACGTTAATACTAGTGCCTATAAACCCAGGAATTGCTACTTTTCCTTTGAGTTTTACGCTAGCAATTATGCCACACAAAAGTCCAAATAAGCCAGAATAACCTGAAGTAAGTAATTGCATATACCTAGTTGCTTGCATATTGTGATAAAGTTGCTCTAAGTCTTTTTTCTGTTCTTGTTCACAAAATTCATCAGTCGTGTGCATGGCCACTAAAGGAGCCATGAAAGTCGCAATGCAAGTAATTTTAAGCAATTTCATTTAAACCTTTCAGTAGTTGTCTGATAAAACTCCAGTACATACTAGTATTCAATCAATAGTTGTTCAATTTTGAATGATTACTATACTATATCCATGAAAGAATTTTTATTCGATTTATTTTAGGTGCAAAGCTGTCAATACGGATTGATAGAGAAATTGAAAGTAGTGATGGTATGGATTTTCTCAATACGATTTCAATATATATCGGCTCAATTAACAATTTTTTATCATACCCTTCGCTAATCATTTTTTTGGGCACAGCCATTATCTTAACGGTCAAAAATGGCTTTTTACAAATACGTGGGTTTCCGCGCTTTTGGCGGCTTATTACCCAGGGCGTGCGTGAGCAATCTAGTGATAAAGTAAAAACGCTTAATCCTTTTCAGGCCCTTTTTAGCGCTATGGCAACAACTATTGGCATGGGAAACATAGTAGGCCCATCCTTTGCAATTAGCATGGGAGGCCCTGGGGCATTGTTTTGGCTTCTAGTGTATATAATCTTAGGGTCTGCCACTAAATTTACAGAAGTGACCTTTGCTGTACATACCAGGGCCATAACGAAAAAGGGTGACATTATTGGCGGGCCGACACAATATTTGAAACTGATCTCCCCTCGTTTAGCTGCTTGGTATGGTGTTCTTACCATGATTTTATTTACTGGCTGGTCTGGCTTGCAGATTAATACCCTTGCCAGCATTTGGGCTCAGGAAGGCATTCCTCATTGGTTTAGCGGTGCCATAGCGGTTATTATTTTGTTGGCAGTTGTTTTTGGTGGCGTAGAGCGCATTGGCTTTGTCGCTAGCCGCATTGTTCCGCTCAAGTTTTTTTTATACGTTGGATTTGCGCTATTAATTTTACTGAAAAATATTTCTGCTGTTGGCAGTGCTATTTCCTTAGTTTTTTCCTCGATCTTTTCCCCGGTAGCGGCTGCTGGAGGCTTTGCTGGAGCTACGCTATTTACCGCTATGCGAGAAGGGATTTATAAAAGCATTTTTATAACCGAATCGGGGGTTGGCACCTCATCAATTTCCCATGCGCTTTCAGACGTAAAAAATCCGGTTGATCAAGGAATATTAGCGATGTTTTCAGGGCTTGCTGATATGTTTTTATGTACGCTTTCAGGCTTACTTACTTTGGTCACCGGCGTTTGGATGTCAGGAAAGCTTAATAATACTCTGACCTATGAAGCATTTAAGATGCATGCTCCAGTAGCAGGCAGGTTAGCGCTGGTAATAAGCATTTTGCTCTTTGTTATTACTGCTCTTATTGGAAACACCTATAACGGTAGTCAGAGTTTTGCATCATTGACTAATTATCGTTTTGTTAATTGGTATTTTATTGTTGCCGCATTAATTGCATTTTTAGGAGCCTTTGCAAATGTACCCTTGCTTTGGCAAGGCATGGATATTATCTTAACATTGGTGGCGATTCCTAACTTAATTGGTTTATTGTTACTCGCTTTTCACTATCCTCAAGTATTACAATCAAAGTAACGGATAAGGCTATGCAATTTCAATTTTTGATCTCATTCTTGATATATCTGACCATCGTTTTGATCATTGGTATAGTGTCATCCAAAAAAAAGCAAATTATAACGCAACAACCTACCAGTTCAAGCGAATTCATGTTAGGCGGCAGGTCTACTCACTGGCTATTAACTGCGCTTTCTGCGCATGCGGCAGATATGAGTGATTGGCTTTTTATGGGCTTGCCTGCAGCCGTCTATCTCGTAGGCGGCTATGAGATTTGGATACCCATCGGTCTTTTAGTTGGCATGTTTTTATCATGGCATTTTATAGCTGCACCATTACGTGTAGCTACAGAGAAATACCAAGCATTTACCTTAGCTTCATTTTTCAAAAATCGCTTACATGACACCTCGGGGCTTATTGTAGGAATAGCGGCGTTAATTTCATTCTTCTTTTTTTCAATATATCTTTCGGTGGGTCTTAAAGGCATTGGCTATGTGCTCAAATCAGCTTTTGGGGTTAACTATCATCTAGGGATTTTGGTTGCTGTTGCTGTTGTTCTTGCTTATACCCTTT
This sequence comes from uncultured bacterium, assembly GCA_963706585.1. Taxonomy (GTDB): domain Bacteria; phylum Babelota; class Babeliae; order Babelales; family Babelaceae; genus MFD02248-292. The sequence continues at coordinate 177,427 of OY970169.1, read as the reverse complement.
TGGGCGGTTTTGTATCTGTGGCATGGCTCGATTTGTTTCAGGGTACCTTTCTTTTGCTTATGCTTATGTTTGTACCGGTCTATGCTTTAGTGTATGTCGGTGGTTTTGAATCAATTGTGCGAGCGGCTGAGCTAAAAGGTGTGTCACTCGCTTTATTGCCAGATTTTTCATTAAAAACTATTGCATCAATTCTTTTAAACCCCTTTGCTTGGTGTCTTGGCTATTTCGGTATGCCTCATGTGTTAACTAAATTTATGGGAGCTCAAAGTTCTAAAGATATGTACAAAGCAAAGTATGTAGGAATTGCTTGGCAGTTATTAGCCACCGCCAGCGCAGTGCTGGTTGGGCTTGTTGGCCTTGCTTATTTTTCAGACGCTATTCCTGGCAAAACCGAATTTATTTTTATCGAAATGACAAAGAGTCTATTTACCCCATGGCTTGCAGGTTGTATACTATGCGCAATTTTAGCTGCCACTATAAGTACCGTTGATTCACAATTATTGGTGCTCGCTGCCATTATTGCGGAAGATTTCTATAAAAGTTTGCTCAATCCTTTGGCTAATAAAAGGCAATTACAATTTGTTTATCGAGCAGCACTCGTAGTTAGCGCGCTAGCAGGTTTTTTGATTGCATGGAATGAAGACAGCACCATTATGTCGTTAGTGCAATATGCTTGGGCCGGCTTGGGAGCATCATTTGGTCCCTTAGTAATCTTATCGCTTTATTCAAGCATCATTAATAAATATGGTGGATTGGCAGGAATTATCACCGGAGCTGTAATTTCTGCTTTGTGGCCTTGCCTCAATCAATACATAACCAGCATGAAGATCTATGCGATGGTGCCAGCATTTTTCAGTTCATTAGTTGTTATCTATGTGGTTTCTCGGTTTACAAGTAATGTTACAAGCAAGCCTTCGCGTAACTAGGTTCAAAATCGAATGGTGCTCATTACATAATCATCAGTTGTAATTGTATAGCTATAAGCTATCATAAAAAGAAAAATTTTTTCTTGTGGGGAAGATAGGACCACCCGGTAGCAAGAAGGAAAATTATGAAGCAGTAATAAGGACGCGGTGGTCAAAATTTGCCAAACTTACATCATTTCATTCAATAAATTAACTATCTGATCATGTATTGGAAACATGTCTTTTAGCAATTTTTGGCAATGATTTAACTAGTTGGTACCTTTTTGAGGATCTTTTTTAGCTGGTTCACGCTTTTATCCCTTTATTTCTATGCATCTTAAGCGAGTTATTGCTATTATATTTTCAAGTTGTAAAATTTTTCTCCACTGCCCTTTACAAAAATTAATTAATTGGTACAATAAGAGAGTAGTATAGTAAAATACCCTACTAACAATGAGGTTATAGTATGGTTTATAAAAAGTTAGGTAGGGTAATCGCTTTTGCTACTCCTATTATTTTCGTAATAGCCTCGGCACATTGTCAGGAAAATAACTATGTTCCTTTACAAATAGCTGCAGTTGAAAGTCTTGCTTGCGAGCAAGTCAAAGTAGCTAATAGCACAAAGCAAGTTGCTATTACCGGACCTATGCAAAACTTGAGGCTTTTGAAGCATCGCTTTTATATCCCTTTCATTTCGATTATAGAAAATCTGAAAGAATATAAAGAATCTGCCGAAGGACGAGCTTATGTTCCTAAAGATGCTTTGAAGATAAGCATAGGAGATAAAAAGCTTTATGGCATTTGGGAAAATGAGGTCGGTATCATGTTTTCACCAGATCCTAAAGTGCTTGCTGATGATGATCATGGCCCAAGAAAACTAATGAAGAATATTAATAAACGTGGGCCAAAGGATAAAAAGAACATCATGCCAGCGCTCAAGCTATTATTGTTAATAGATAAGCGTGGGAATGTTGCTCTTGGAAACTTACAGGCCTTTTTACCCAACAACTCTTAAAGGGGGATACTTATGAATAAGCTATTTACTTTAACTCTATTAGCCGTGTGTGCTTTGTCTTTTGCTTTTGAAGTAGAAGCATCATGTGCTTCAGGCAGATGTCCAATTGCTTCTAGACCTGCAGCAGCACAAAAACGTCGTCAACAACCACAGGTTCGTAAGCCGCAAACGACTCGACGACCAGTAGTTACGAAAAGACCAGTTAGTAGATTACCAAGATAAACAGTAAAAGGGGCAGATGAAAATCTGCCCCTCTGCATTTACATTACGTTTTAATGCAACATTTGCGCTAGCTGGAATTTGTTACCATCAAAATCAGTAAAAAACAATAGCTTTACATGGCCAGGTACTTCCATAATGTCGCCCAAAAGTGTAACTTTTTTGCTTATTAAGTGTTCTTTTGCTTTTTTGATATCATCAACAAGAAAGGTCGGTATGGCATTATGACCAGGTTTAACGCTGTTTTCTGGCGTGGCTTTTCCAACACCAAGCTTCATGCCGCCCTTGTGACCTTCGAATTCATACCATCCCATGGCCTCATTGCTTTCTTTAGCAACGAATCTTAAGCCAAGTGTTTGGCCAAAAAAGTCTTTTGCTTTTTTTAAATCAGAAGTGGTAATCCAGCAAAGACTAAGCTCTTTTATCATCATATGTCTGATCCTTCGTGGTAAGACGTGGTATATTAATTTGCATCTAGTTGGGAGTGACTGAGCTGACTGAGATCAAATATTTGCTCAGTATTCTTTTGATGTTCCTCAAAACCAAGTTGAATAATACGATCAATAAAGTCCATAGGAGTCATGCCTATCTCGGCTGCTTGATGAAACAGGCAGGTGGCAGGTGTTAACCCCGGTAATGTATTAATTTCAAGAATAACAACTCGCTCCGCTCCTGTTGGGCTCTCTTGAGCATTTTGGTAAAAACTGTCAATCCGAGCATATCCCTTGCATTGAGCACTTCGATAAACATTTTCCATAGTTCGAGCCACTAGTTGTGATGCCGAACTGGGCAATGGGGCAGGAGTCTGATTTTCACCAGCTCCAGGTAAAAATTTTTCTTCAATTGATAAGATATCTTGCGCAGACACTGCTTGACTTGCAGGTAAAGCCTGTATGTATTGGTTACCCAAAACTCCAACGGTAAGCTCCATCCCTTTAATAAATTCTTCTACCAGGGCATGCTCCTTGCCATCAGAAAATATAGCTTCTAATGCATCTTGTAGTTCAAGCGAGCTGTTTACTTTCTTTACTAACACGCTACAGCCATCATCAGAGGGTTTGACGATAAGAGGCAAGCTTCCAACTGATTCAATAGAACACATAACCGCTGGAGGATTTTTCATCCAGCTTGCTCGATCTATTAAGATATTGTTAGGTACGTAGAAGCCCTTGGATTTAAGGTAGCTATTAAGCTTGAATTTGTCCATGCAAAGGGCACTAGCAAGCACTGATGAGCCATTATAAGGTATTTCAAGCATTTCTAAAGTTCCTTGTACGCAGCCATTTTCCCCTTCGCCCCCATGCAAGCCAATAAAGACAAAGTCAGCTATGGTCGGCAAATCTTCCCAATTGATTTGCATTGCTCGATCCAGTCCTAGCTCAATTTCTTTAGTGCTATTGCGTACGAGCAAGGCTTGATCTATGCGATAAAGCTTGAGCTCGGCAGTGACAAAGATGGGTATTGCTTGATACGCTTGAGGTGATAATTTATAAATAACATTTCTACCAGATTCAAGCGATATCTCCTTTTCATGCGAGCGACCACCTAATAAGACTGCTACGCGAATTTTCTTATGATTCACTTCAGCTCCTGACAAATGGGAACCCAATGGGCTCAGCATAGAATAGCCATGTAATTCTGTTTCAATAAGGTGATTAATAAATTGTGTGTGGCTCATATTAAGCTCCGCGGCTTGTCGAAATACAAAGCTAGAAGGAGCCATGCCAGCTAGGCTGTTCGGATCGGTTATTACAATTTGAGAGTCTTGCGTTACAAAGCCATCAATGCGAGCTAGATTCGTGATGCCCAAAGCTTGCATAGCTGTTATGCTGGTAACCTGAATGGCTTTTAGTAGGGAATCATTACATCGGGCGGGAGTAAATTTTAGGGCTCTTCCAGGCATATATTTTTGCTCATAAGTAAAGAAAAAGCTACCTTCTTCTGGCACGATCTCGGTTGGAGGCAGCGGTAACAACTCACCAGTGCTATAGTCAGTTATGATGATGCAGGTAAATTCCATTCCGTTGATAAATTCTTCAATAAGCACTGATTCGGCATTTTTTTTAACTAGCTTTGCAGCTTTTAACAAGGCTGGCAAAAGCTGTTGCTTGCCAAATACCGCCGTTACCCCTAAACTCGAGCCCCCAGCTTGCGGCTTTACTATGCAGGGTATCGGTATTTGCTCTTGTTCTAGATAGGTATACAGAGCATGTTCATTCTGCATGAAAGTTTTCAGTTGCTCGCAGTTTATTGTTGTGCTAGCTGGAACATGGATACCATGAGCTCGTAAGATATCTTTTTGCATAACCTTATTCATACCTAAAGCGCTCGATAGAACTTTAGAACCTAGATAAGGGATTTGTAAAACTTCTAAAAACCCTTGCAAGGTGCCATCTTCGGCAAATCTACCATGTGCGGCAATGTACATAAAATCTATAATTGTTTTTAAGCTTGACCATGAAATTTTTTGAGCGTCAGTCTCAAGTCGCTGTTCAAAATCGCTAATTTTGCCTCTATGCAAAAAGCGCCATGGTAAAATATACAAGCTACCCTGAGAATCCTGAAAGAGCGGAATAATCTTATAGCGTGTATTATCTAAATGATCACAAATAGTACGGGCAGAATTGAAAGATGCCTCTTTCTCAATCGATTTGCCGCCCATAAAAACGCCCACTCGTAGTTTTTGCATGAGGTGCCTTTATAGCCTAGAGAAAAGATTTATGTGATTACATAACGTTAAGTATATAGGAATCTATTTTTGTGTGAAGACGCTTCACTTTAGCCATGATTTTGATGTAAGCTACTAAAGCTCAATAAAAAATATACCTGAAAGAAGCTAATGGATAGATATACTGCTAATTTGGCTTGGATTGACTTGGAGATGACTGGGCTTGATCCAGAGATTAACACTATTATAGAGATAGCAAGTCTTGTTACTGACAATGATTTGAATTTAATTGCATCTGGTCCATCGATTGTAATTAACCAATCAAGTGTGATCCTTGCATCCATGGATGAATGGAACATAGAGCATCACACCGCTTCAGGTCTTGTTCGGGAAGTTGAGCAATCTACTATTTCGCTTGAGCACGCTCAAGAATTAACGCTTAATTTTTTGAAGCAGCATTGTGCAGAAAAGGTATCACCCCTTTGTGGTAATTCAGTCTGGCAAGACAGGATTTTTTTGGCAAAGTATATGCCAGCTATTGATGCTTTTCTAAATTATAGAATTATCGATGTAAGCTCAATCAAAGAGGTTGTTCGCAGATGGTATCCCAAAAGCCCTGAACAGAAGTTTAGCAAGCCAGACAACCATCGGGCATGCCAGGATATTGAACAGTCAGTTGAAGAGCTTAAACATTATAGGAAATATTTTTTTGTTGCATAGGTAAAGAAATGAGCAAGGAGCTAAAAGTGGTCTAGCTCCTGTGCTTTAACTTGGGTTATTGCTTTTGGTTGTCAATTGCTTGAACAAGTAAAGCAGCTATTTCTGGGTAATGTTCTTTTTGAGCGATCGACAATGCTGTTCGCCCAAAAATATCTTGTGCTAAAGCATCAGCTTTAGCTTCAAGCAGTTGTTCTACTATTTTTTTATGACCATGACAAGCTGCTATGATGAGAGCAGTATCGTCAAAATAATTCTCAGTATTAACATCAGCATTATGCGATAAAAGCATAGCAAGTATTTCCTCATGTCCAAGCTGAGCAGCAATCATTAATGGAGTAAAACCTTGGAAAGTTCTTGCATCAACAGCAACCTGTGCATCGAGTAACAGCTTAACTGTATTTTTATGTCCTTTGTTAACAGCACTCAATAAAGCAGAAAATCCTTCAGCATCTTGGGCATTATTATCAGCACCAAGCTGGAGAAGTAATGATACTGCGCTATCGTGACCACCGGCGCTTGCTAGTATCAACGCGGATTGGCCATTTGCGTTTCTTTCATCTATTTTAACGCCTCCTAGAATTAAAAAGCTCAGCGCTACTTTATTTCCTTGGCTTGCTGCATCAAAATACTCGCTTACTACTCGATCGCTATGGATGGTAACATAACGTCTGGCCAATGATTTTATGAAGATTTCATCATTGCTCAGATTTTTCCATTCTTGTGAAACAAGCGATAGTTTAGCAATAGCGCTTAATGTTTGACTAACATTTTCAACGTCGGGAACAAAGGAAAAAATATGGAGCTTAACTTCATCTTGTCCCGGTTCGTTAAAGTAAGTTGTATTTTCTGGTTCTTCCATTGCAACTATCGATGGCGATAGTGCGAACAACAAGAAAAATAATACTATTTTTTTCATTTTATATTTCCTTGCTTTAAATTACTACTAAATATATTGTTTAATGCATTGCATCACGTGATCCAAGCCTTGCTTCAAATGGCTTAGAATTTTTTTTGGGTTGAATGGTTGAGTCTATACTTTGATTAAAGTGTTTGTGGCCTAATGACTGCAAAGTAAACATCCGCTGGTAAAAATGCTTTCTCAGCTTTAGCGCTCGTGCCGTATTTATTTGTTGCCATATCGTCTGCACCAAGCTTGGTAAGGCGCCTAAATTCGTCCCAGTTTCGATGTTTAATTGCTTTTACTAAAAGGTTGGCGCCTTTTATTCTCATTTGGCTAGCATATTCTTTGAGCTCTAATGGTATTAACGCATTAGCAATGTTTATGTTAGCTTTAAGAACTGCAAAAGCAGCTATTTCTTTAAGTGACATTAAACCAGTATAGCGCCCGCTTTTAGGATTTTTTTGTGCTCCATCAGTGATTGCATGATGCATTTGCTGATCTTCTGGGACCAGGTTGTAAAAATCGTTAAAACAGACTCCTTTACAGGTAGCACAATAGTGGGCTAAAAGCTTTACCAATTTTTGGTCCCTATCGGCAATAGCTTGGGCTACAAAAGCTAACAAACTCCGTTTGGGATTATGAAGAGGTACCCCTTTTAATAATGAAAAATTTAGTATAAGCTTGAGCATTTTCTTTCTGGTCTCTTTACCATTTTCAAGAGAGATATGCTCTAATACCATAGTAATTATGCCATGTAGCCATTTCTCGGATCTTTCAATCCCACTGCTTATCATTAGCAAAACTTTAAGAATTTCATTGTTGCCATGGGCAACAGCCTGCTCCAAGAATTTATGCAACATTGGCTTCATCTCTTTTTCCAGGGCCTTCATAACTTCGTCATCTTCACTTAAAAAACGAGCTAATTGCCGAGCATTCTTATCATTCTCAAAACTCGGGTCTTCACTAATTAAATGGTTAATTATTGCTATGCACCATGTAATTTTTTTCTTAAGCTTCTTATTTTTAAAATGTTCAGCCAGTGCATGGTATTTCTTGTTCTTAAAACCTTGTTGCTCGCTATCTCCTTGAGTAATTGAAAGCATCAAGCTAAAGGGTAAGAAGATACTTATTGGGAGCAGCCTTAATAGCATGGAAGCCTCTTTTTAAATTAATTATACATTTTTGTTGTCGTCAATTAGTCTGTCGCTCATATAGTTCGACTAGCTTCCGCTTTGCTCTTCGAGCTACACAGGACAAGCACACGATGGCTCCATCGTTGCTTTTAGCGAAGATTGAGCTGTTTTTGAGTAATTTTGAATAACCTTACGTATTACTACAGATACTGTATCATAAAAATTACAAAATGTAAAATTATTAATTTTTTTTGGCAATAACTATTACGAAAGTGGATTCGGAGTGAAAAAAACTGAACTAGCATACTTTTTACGCTCAATTAGTTGGTAAAGCTTAATAATGTCGGTAATAGATGCTGCTTTAAGGTATATTTTTCTGGCATGAACGTTTTTAATCATGTGCACCGGTGGTTGAGCAGGGCCTAGGAGTGTAATAGCTAGAGATTTTTGGCTGATTAAGCGAGCAAGGTGTTCAACAATCATAGTAGCTTCATCGTCAACCATTTTGGCGTTTTCGTTCTTAAGCTCTATTTCGGCAAACCTTATGAAGGGAGGATAGTGTACTTCTTGACGATGGGTCATTTCATAGTCATAAAAGCGCGCATAATCAACTTCAGCCACATAGTTAAAGACTGGGTGGTCTAGCATGCTTTGAATGATTACCAGACTTTCTTTGCTTTGTCTTCCTGCTCGTCCTGCAACCTGTATAATCTGTGCAAGTGTTGTTTCGGCAGCATTATAAAATGGCAAACCCAAGTTAATATCAGCCCAAATAATACCAACAAGTGTTACTTTGGGAAAGTGATATCCCTTGGTTATGGTTTGAGTACCTACTAAGATATCAAGCTCTCCATGCTCAAAATCACTGACTGTCTGCTGCCATTTTTTTTTATTGATTGTCGCATCAAGGTCGGCTCGTGCTATTCGAGCATTGGGTAAGAGCTTTTCTAAAAGCGCTGCGAGCTGTTGGGTGCCAATTCCTTTTTTAATCAAAGAAGATTGACCCGCTTTACAGGAAGGACAAGTGAAGAACTCGAGTTGAGAAAAATTACAATAATGGCAGCGCAGCTGCTGGTTATTGTGCAGGGTTAGACTTACTGAGCACTGATTGCAGGAAGGGATAAAGCTACATTTTTTACATTGAATAAAAAAGCTATAGCCTCGCCGATTTAAGAAAAGGATAGTTTGTTCTTTTTGCGCTAAGCGAATTTTTATTGCTTCTACCAGCTCATTACTTAACCAAAAATGAGCACGTTTTGTTGTGTTGTTGAGCTTTATTTGCTGTATTACCGGGAATGCTCCTTTAAATCTATGTTTCAATTGAAAAAAATGCCAATTGCGTTTTTCAACATTATACAGCGAACTCATTGACGGAGTAGCTGAACCCATTACTACTGGAATTTTATACAATTGGCCACGCAAAAGAGCAGCTTCCTTAGTATTTACCTTAGGATGTTTTTTTTCCTGAAACCCTATTTCGTGTTCTTCATCGATTACTATCAAGCCCAAATTTGCAATGGGCAAAAGTACCGGCAAATGAACCCCAATAATCACTAATGGCTGCTTCTTTAGCAACTGTTGCCAGAGAGCTCTTTTTTCAGTAATACTGGTGGCGCTATGAAACCCAAATAAGGAAATAGAGGATGGCAATTGAGCTGTTAAAAGCTTGGTGAATTGTACAGCAAGAGACACCTCAGGCAATAGCAATACTGTTGTCTTTTGAGCTTGGTAAGCCTTCACTATACATTGTTTGTAAATTTCTGTTTTGCCAGATCCAGTCACGCCATGTATGAGCGTCGGGTAATATATTGATGTGCCAATAGTTGGTGCAATGGAGTTGACAATTGTCTCTTGTTCTTGAGTCAGCTCAATGGTTGAACCGGCACTAATGGTGGCATCAGAAGTTTTTATACTATCACACTCTTTAGCTTGTAGAAAATGACGAACCCGTTGGTAAAAATGCAAAGGATCTACGCAATAATAGTTGCTTAATTGATCGATAAACCGTTTGTATAGCTTGTCTTGAGGAAGAGTTTCTCGGTCATGTGCATGTCGTATAGTAAAGGTAACTGATGGCGAAAGATCGGCAAATACTTCTTGAACTAATGCAATTTCTATTTTATTTTTAACGGGTACGTGAACAAGAGACCCTGTTAGATCTTCGGTTGACCATTCATCGGGTATTTTATAGGTTAACGGTTGAGTGAAGCCATTAAGAAGTTTAACGTTTATATACACGGGTATGCATCATTTTCGCAAATTAGGTAGCGACTAGAGATAGGGACTATTATTAGTAAGCTTAAGGTATTGGGTGAAAAAAGAAAGCCCATTAATTATCACCCTTAGCATCCATAAGCTTTCAATTTTTTAAAATTATGATAAACTGAATATAACACTGTGCAAAATAACGCTGAAAGGGCATTCATGACAGATAGCAAGGTCCAAAATTCGGTCTTCATCATTGATGGATCATCATTTTTATATCGAGCCTACTATAGCATTCGACCTTTGCACGCCCCGGATGGAAAGCCAGTGCAAGCAGTCTATGGTTTTTGCCGTATGATTAAAAAAATACTAGATTCCTATGACCCACATTTTATGGTTCTTGTTTGGGATAGTAAAGGAAAAACAGCTCGTCATGACCTGTATCCGGAATACAAAAGCACTCGGCAAGCTGTGCCAAATGATTTAATTGCACAAAAAGAGCTTATACAACGATTTGCAGATATCATTAGCATACCTCAGCTGCAAATGCCAGGTATTGAAGCTGATGATTTAATGTTTTCCCTTGCAAAGGAGCTTGAGCATGAACAAATTGATTCAATATTGGTTACTTCTGATAAAGATTTAAGACAGGCCTTAAGCGAGCGAATTGAGGTTTTGGATCCTTTTAAAGACGAATTTATTACTCGTCAATCGCTTGAGCAGAAAATTGAGTTTCCCATCAGCAAATTACCCTTTTATTATGCTCTCTTGGGAGACAGTTCTGATAATATACCGGGTGTTAAGGGGGTTGGGCCTAAAAATGCCAAGGAGTTAGTGCAACAGTTCGAGTCCTTAGAAGATTTATATACTAATATTGACAAAGTTCGATCAGATCGCATTAGAGAACTCTGTTTGACTTCAAGGGATAATGCATTTTTAAGCTTGGAACTTTTCTTATTGCGTTATCATGAACTGCATATGAGCAAGGCTAGTTGCATGATTAATCCAGATACTTGGAAACAGGCATATCCTTTTTTTACCGAGCTTAACTTTAAATCACTACTCAAAAATATTAACCAACAACCTACAGAGAAAAAGCCAACGATTTCAGAGGTTGGTAACTATCAGTTTATTACTATTACTCAAGAAGAAGAATTACGAGAACTGTGTAATCAAATAAAGCAGGCAAAAAAATGTGCTATTGATACTGAAACAACAGGTCTCACCGCATTGGCTGGGGTAATGGTTGGCATTTCAGTGTGTGTTGAGGAGGGAAAAGCGTACTATATTCCATTTGGACATAAAACCTCGGAAACACAATTATCCAGAACTCTCGTATTTGGGCTGCTTAAAGCAGTATTTGAAGACACAGCTATTGCTAAATATCTTCATCATGCAAAGTTTGACATGCTCATGTTGGCAAGCGAGGGCATTGAGCTCAAAAATGTTGTATTTGATACTATGATAGCAGCTAATTTAGTTGTTGAAGATGGTCAAAGAATAGGTCTTAAATATCTTTCATCACTTTATTTACAAGAGCCTATGATGTCATTTTCAGATGTGGTAACCGGAAAAGATTGCAAAGATTTTTCGTATGTTCCTTTACCACTTGCTACACAATATGCGGCAGCTGATGCACATCAAACACTCCAACTACAAAGAGTTTTTGAAAAAGAGCTTGAAAAAAAGCAGCTCACTCAAGTCTTTCATGATATTGAAATGCCGCTTATGCAAGTCTTGTTTGAGATGGAACGAGAGGGAATTCAGCTTGATACATCGATTTTGAAGACCATGAGTGTAGCAATAGACAAAGAGCTGTCAAGTTTACATCAGCAAATAATAGATCTCATAGGTCCTACAGAAAGCTGCATTAACTTAAATTCTCCAAAACAGCTCGAGGAGCTTTTGTTTGTTAAGCTACAGTTACCGGTTGTTAAAAAAACAGCCCAAAAGACAGGTTATTCTACCGATCAAGATGTCTTGCGAGTTTTAGCTACGATTCATCCAGTACCCGGCCTGATTATGCGCTATAGAGAATTATTTAAGTTAAAAAGCACTTATGTCGATGCATTGCAGGAGTATGCATATCCAGAAACAGGAAAAATTCATACAACATTCAGTCAGACAGGAGTATCAACAGGGAGGTTATCAAGTTCTGGGCCTAATTTACAAAATATTCCCGTAGACAAATACCATATACGTTCCGCCTTTAAAGCACCTGAGGGTCACTTATTTTTATCAGCAGATTATTCACAAATTGAATTGCGTGTTCTTGCCTATTTATCCCAGGATAGCACCCTTCTTGAGGCATTTGCTCAGAACAAAGACATTCATGCGCTTACTGCAGCGGGTTTATTTGGAGTCCCTTTAGATCAAGTAACCCATGAGCAGAGGCAGCTGGGTAAACGGATCAATTTTAGTATTTTGTACGGGTTAACCCCTCACGGATTATCTAAAGATCTTGGTATTACTCATGCATTAGCAAGAAATTACATCGATACCTTTATGAAACAGTATCAAGGGGTAGCTGCTTGGATGGAAAAAGTTATTGAAGAGACGAAAAGCCAGGGATATGTGACTACTCATTGGGGTAGGCGGCGCTATTTGCCAGGCATTTATGAAAGAAATAAAAGCCTCTATGAATTAGCAAAGCGTGTTGCTATCAATACAAAAGCTCAAGGTACGGCAGCTGAAATAATGAAGCTTGGCATGATTAAGTTGGCCACAATTTTAAAACAAGAAAAGTGGCAAGCAAAAATTGTATTACAAATCCATGATGAGCTATTACTTCATGTACCGGTGGCTGAGGCGCTTAAAATCGAAAAAAAAGTATTAGAGGTCCTACAAACGATCGTTAGCTGGAATGTACCACTATTAGCTACGACAAGGATTGGTGCTAACTGGCAGGAAGTAACGAAATAGTAGCTTGGGGATCTTTCTTTTCTCGAAGGTGAAACGCCGTCAAAAGTTCAGCCTTTTGCAAATTTATATTTTACTAGTACAATTTTGTTATGTATTATTTAACTACATTAATGACGTTATAGAATTTTTTTAGATCTCGCGTAGTACATAGGAATGTTATGAAAATTATTACAAAACTAATAACTATAGTGCTTGGTTTTGGCTTGTTACAAGCAATGGAAGCACCGAGCTCTGAACGGAAATCAGAAGGAATGGTGATAGAGTTCAAAAACGACACAGGGTATACTTTGTTGCTTTCGATCGATGACCAGGATCCAATCAAATTAAAAGCAGAAAACTGCAAACTTGTAGCAGCGCATGAAGCCCAAAAAGTAAGCTTTAAATATAAAAAGCCGGGCTATAGTATTTTACGGAGTAAGCTATGGTACTCTGTCGCTATGGATGCGGTTGCAGAAGCCCTTTGGGCTATGGATGGCATAGTGCACATCAGGCCGGACCTGCTCAATGGATTAACTACGCACATAGAATGCAAAAACTATTCAAAAGCAAAGAAAGAAGAAATAGATACGTATAAAAAAGATAAGGAAGCACAAACAGCGGCATATGCCTGTTTACAACTTTGCGAGAAAGCTAGCCCGGAACAAATTTTGGGAATAACAAGTAATGATCGTAATGAAATACGAGAAAAGCTTCTTGCTTTGTTTCAAAGAGCTGGAAGTATAAACGCTTCAGATCCTGATTTGACTGAAAGAACACAAAGGGCTTACAAAGACATAGTATTTGAAGCTTATGTGAAGCTCGTCAAAAAATTAACAACAGAGACTAAAATTGAATTAAAAAATGATACCCGTTTTTCGCTTATTGTTTGTTTCAATGAAAGTAATCCTTATAAAGCTTTAGAAGCCGGTCAGAGCACTGGAATAAACTCTAAGGACATAAAAAGCATAAAAGTTAGGTATGAAGATACTGGCTATAGCCTTCTAAGTATGATTTGGGTTGATATTAATAGTAATGAGATTGAAAGTCAGATTGATGGCAGCGATATCACCGTTCATATTAAACCCTACTTCAATACGCTTGCCATAGAAATAGAAAAGAATTGCTCCGAAGATTCTTTTGCAATTCTGTTGAGTACCGCAAAAGAAGAAGTATTTAAGCAATTAGATATTGACTCTGGAGCATCAGCTCATGAAATTCTAGGGCTCGATGAAAATGCAAGCGAAGATGCCATTTACCAGGCTTACATGGAGCTTTTCAGAAAAGGCCAAGATCTGACCTATCCTGATAGAGCATTTACTAAAAATGTGCAAGACGTTTTTCACACGGTAATTTTTACTGCAAAAAAAGAGCTTCGAGATGCTAAGCTTAAGGCTCGAGGCTTTTAATTTCTCTGTCCTCGGTCTGGCGTAGTAAAATTCTTGTGCCCGCTCATATGGATTCGACTCCGCTGGTGCTTCGCTCACCACGAGCGGGGTTAAGAAACCGAACGTCTATGCTTTTTGACTTAATTTAGCTAAAAGTTTGCTCGCTTTTTTTATACTTTGTTTGATGCCGGCCATATCTTTCCAGGGGTCTTCAATCGATGCAATACGCTGAAAAATATTGTTCATAGTATATGAGCGAGCAGTAAGCTTTTTATCTGCAAGTTCATGCCAATGGAGCGGTGTAGCTACAGAAGCTTCAGGTTTGGCTCGTACTGCAAATGGAGCAACGGCTGTAGCGCCATAGTTATTACGATAAACATCTATAAAGAGTTTTTTTATTCGCTCTTGTTTGCTCATATTAAGTGTAATATTTTCTGGGTTGCTACGCACTACTAATGAAGCGAGCTCGGTTGCAAATGTTTTTACCTCATCATTGGTTGATAAACGCAGAAGAGGAACAACTACGTGCAAACCTTTAGAACCCGTGGTTAACACGAAGCTTTCAAGCTCGATTGCTGTTAAGAGCTTTCTAATAGCAAGGGCTGTGGCGATAGTAAGAGCAAAATTATTATCAGGTGGATCTAAATCAAAAATCATACGATCAGGGTAGTGAATCTTATCGATTTTTGAAAGCCAAAGGTGAGGGGTAATGCAAGCTTGACTAGCTAAGTAGGCTAAAGTTGCTGGATCATTTGCAACCACGTAGTGAGTAATGCCTCCCTCTTTTTTTTCGATGGCTTTTCTCTTAATCCAACTGGGAAAATAGGTGGGAGCATCTTTTTGGTAGAAAACTTCACCATAAATGCCATCAGGATAGCGTTGCATTGTTAACGCTCGATCTTTAGCATAAGGAAGCATGAACTGTGCTGCCTTGGCATAATAATTGACCAGGTCGAGCTTAGTTATTTTAGCTTCTGGAAACAATATTTTATCAGGGTGAGTAATAGTGATTATATGGCTATCAATGGTCAACTGTGTCATACTTGTACTCTTTTTGCTGTTTCTCGAGTAACCTCGAGAGGGCTTTTATCTTTACGTAAGCCCATAAATACGGGATGTCGAAGTTTGTCGTAGGCTGTCCATTCAGAAAACTTTATTTCAGCAACCAATACCGGTTTTACCCAATGCACTCCTTGTGTTTCAATATCTTTATCGACAAATGGGCTCGTTTTTCTTTCTAGAGAAAAGAGCTTTTCGCCTAAGGTGCGCAGCGTGCTAGTAGTAAATCCAGTGCCAATTTTTCCAGCATACACGAGGTTATCATCTTTATAATATCCCACCAGTAAAGCCCCAAAATTGAGCCTACTTCCTTGCGCAGATGTATAGCCTCCTATAACAAACTCTTCCTGGTTAAAGCATTTAAACTTAAGCCAGCTTTTTGAACGTGCCTGAATGTAAGGACTTAAGCCATCTTTGGCGATAACACCTTCCCATCCTTTTTTGCAAGCTTGCTTATAGTAGCGCTCACCTTCTTTGAGTATGTGCTCGGTATAGACCAGGGGTTTTTTAAAATCAAAAGCCGACAATAGTATTTTGCGATCCAACAGAGCTGCATTCATAGTGTCATAACCATCTAAGTACATGACATCAAAAATGCAATAATCGACATTACGCATGCCAAGAAACTTTTTCGTAATAGCATTTACTGGCGCATGCATGATGCGCTGAAGAAGAGAAAAGTTTGAATCATCTACGCTGTGGCTATAGGCAATCATTTCGCCGTCAATAATAAACGAATCTGCTTTTTGTTTGCGTAGACCTTCAACGACTAATGGGTATTCTTCAGTTGCTCTTTTTCTATTGCGCGTAAACAGCTCTACCGTGTCATTTTTTTTATAGGCAATTATACGCTCACCATCCCACTTATGTTCGTAAATCCAAGTTGGCTTAGAAAAATAGGTCGTGGTAAGCGTAGCCAGCATGGGTTTTATCCATGAGGGCATAGCAATTTTTTTGAGTTTTTTCTTTGCTTCTTCTGACAGCTTAGTAAAAACGGATTGTTTAGCCATTGTTAATGTTCTTCCTCATCTTGGTCATGCATTTTGATGAAAATCCAAGTGTCCTTGCCTCTAAATTTAGTTTGAATCAAGGCATAATTGCCGTTAAGCTTTTTTCCTTTCAATTTAATTGCTACTTGGCCTTCTTCAACACAATCATGCATAGATAGCTTTTTAAGATTTGTGTATGTTCCCTTGTCCCATAGAGCAACGGTACCAGCACCATATTCACCGGGTGGAATAACGCCATGAAAGGTAGCATAGGCAAATGGATGATCTTCGGTTCGTACTGCGAGCCTTTTGATGCCCAATTCTAAGGGAGGCCCTTTTGGAACAGCCCAAGACACTAATACGCCGTTTACTTCTAATCTGAAATCCCAATGCAAATGGCTAGCATGGTGCTCTTGAACAACAAAAATATGATTTTTATGTGCTTTTGGTAGAGCGGCTTTTGGCTCACCCGATCGAGCTATAGTTCGCTTGTTCTTATAGGATTCTAATGCAGTTTTTCTTGGCGTCATGCTTTACCACCCGATTTCAAGGTTATTCAGATTCAGCTTACTTAAGCAATCAGCAAGGAATCAAGAAAAAATTGCGAATTTCTTATTGGTTTTATGTAGCGGGGTAAATAGCGGACATGATCGTCCCTTTTAATGCCTGAGCAGTTTATAGGGCGTATATGCTAAGCTAAGTGAAGCAATTTCTGCCCTTCCTAGTATTTTTTTAGGCACGGCAACAAAATAATGTTTTCCATTTGACAAGAATAATTTATGAGCTACACTTAGTATCATGCAGTGTTTAACCATATTATTTTTGTACTAACTTTAGGTAAAGGAAGGAGTTACCATGTCATCAACAGCACTTCGCGTTAAGGAATTGCTTAGAGAAAAAGGCTGGACCACCAAAATTTTAGCAGAAAAAACTGGTATGTCCGAGAGCTATCTAACTCATATTAAAAATGGTACTCGCCGCTGGAATGAAGATTCTTTGCGCAAACTTGCCAATGCTTTCGAAGTAAATCCTATTGATCTTTTTGCACAACGGCGCAAAAGAACAGACGATATTGATAGCAATGTAAGTATGCCTGAAAAGTCAGAAATTCAGCTGAAGGTACAAATAGTACCGGTAGTGGGAGATATCCCCTCAAATCCATCGCCGTACAATAACCAGCTTATGCAATTAACTACGGGCTTTAAAGATGTATTTGTACCAGTACTTAATACCAATGATGCTGCAATGTTTGCATTATCATTATCAAGCAATCAGCTTGCTCCGACATTTGACAAGGGAGATACTCTTATTGTTTCTCCAGATGTTTGGACTAGGTCGGGTGATGTAGCAGCAGTTGAATATGGCAATGATGCGCCAGTTAAGGCCATTTTACAAGTAACCTATACTGACGATTTTATTGTTCTGGAAGCAGTTAATCACAAAAGTTCTCCAATTGCATTAGTAAGAGGAAAAGACCACTTTAGAATCATTGGGCGCGTTATTGCTCGTCATCAACGATTTGAATAAATAATCAATACTAAATAAAGCGGATTTGCTAGCTTTATAGTGTATACACACTACCACTTAGTAAAAGGACTTCTATGTTACGTTATGAAACACTTTTTTTAGCAGTGCCCGAAATCACTGCTGATGAAGCAAAAGCTATTGAATCCCAGCTTGAAAAAGCAGTTCATGATACCCAAGGGACGGTCATTTCTTATGATCGATGGGGCAAGTATCGACTTGCTTATCCAATAAGAAACAATGATTATGGCGTCTATTTTCTCTTGCGTTTTGAAGTAAATGACGAGAAGAAAGGCAAAACTCTTGAAGAGCTTAAGACGATCTTTGCGGTCAAGCAAACTGATCTTATTATGCGATCGTTAACGGTTACTTTGCCAGCAGATAAACCATTAAACTATGACCGCCCGCAGTCTCTTGAAGAGATTCCGACTAGAGATGTTGATACTTTTTTGAAAGAAAACAAAATGTCTGGTCTTTTACAAAAATCGGCGTTAGCAAGTAAACCATCTGAAGAAGTAGATCTTGATGAAGAGCTTCTTGCGGTAGATGAACAATAATAGAGGTATTCAATGGCACGTAAAATAAAACTTAAAATAAGCGCTCGATTATTGCGTAAAAAATCGCGTCGTAATGGATTTGGTGGCGCAAAGCATTGTAGATTTTGCGCTAATTCACAACAAGAATCAGCATTAGATTATAAAAACGTCATACTTCTTAAGAATTTTGTGACTGAACGAGGTAAGATCTTACCCTCTCGTATTTCAGGAACTTGTGCTAAGCATCAGCGAGCACTTACAACTGAGATAAAAAAAGCACGGGTTATAGCTTTATTGCCTTATACTGCTTCTCAGGCGTAAAATCACCAAATTTTTCATAGGGGTTCGCTACGGCGAGCCCCTTTTTAGCGCATGCGTCAAGTTTTTATTAAATTTTTGATTAAATTTGCCAGGTGAAATTTATTATTTTTGTGGTATGCTTATCTGTAATGACATAAAAACAGTAATACTTAGAAAATAAGGAATGTTCATGTTCAGCAAAAGAAATAAAGCCAAAGCTTTATTAATGATATATCTTTTCTCCGTTTTATTGACCCCATGTATAGCACATGCACAATCAGATGATAATCTGGTTGAAGGTATGCAGAATGCCGGTTGGGTTCGATCAACGGAGAAACAACTGAAAAAAGTATTTGGTGGATTGGTCTATGAAGAAGGTAAAAATGTTGTAGGGATCAGATCTCATGACATGTTTGCTGGGGATTCATTGAGCAATACACAAAAGCCAACAGTGCTTGTGCTGGTGCATGGTACGTGGGCTCAAGAAACAAAAGGTTTTTTTGACCCTGAAAAGAAATTTTATGGTTATGTTCGTGATTTTGCTCAAAACTATGCGCAAAAAAATCAAGCACCTATTGAAGTTATTTCATTCAGGTGGTCAGGTAATAATAGTTACAAAGATCGATCAGAAGCTGCTTCTTCACTTGCTCTGCTTTTAAATACCTACTATAGCAATGCTTCAATACAGATAATAGCTCACAGTCACGGATCTAGCGTTGTTAATATGGCTTCTCAATGGCTCGATGGCATAACACTTGATCATATTATTAATATTGCCGCTCCTGTTCGAGAGACTGTGGAAGCAGAATATAGGCCAATGCATTTTAGGCGCTTGACTCAGTTTTATTCAACGAGCGATATGGTCGCAATAGCCGGAGCCGTTACGTTTAATCGTTTTATGCCCGCTATAGGATCTATTCATCGATTTATGCCTCAAGAAAATCGAACAGTACTCAATATACGTACTCAGATTAATGGCAATGATACTGGACACTCAAGCATCAAATTGTTGGTTCGCTACTTAAGTGCTATTTTGGATAAAATTGAAACCAATTATCAGTATAATACTGATTTTGATCTTGATATTTGCTTTAAGACTAAGCAAGAGCTTGAAGATTTGAGTAAAGCTGCTCAAGATCCGGTGCTTATTGCTATTCGACGGCATCCCACACTTGCGGGTATGTTTGACCGCGAGTTCAAGCTTAATAGCAGCTTAAAGCCAGACAACAAACAGCAGGCGTATGAATTTTTGCGTGATTTTCAAAAGGAAATTGTCTATAGCACGGGTCAAGAATTAGCATTTTTAGAGCGGTATGGTACCGATATTCACCAAAAGCATCACCTGTTTCACCGGGTACGGCATGGCATTACGCTTGAAATGGCTAAAATGGGCACAATTTTGCCAACATCGACTACTTTGGCGCTACTAGGATTAGGCTTAGGAAGTTTATTTTTTGGTTATAAGTATATTACCAAGCAAGCTCAACCAGCTGTTACTGCGTAATATTAGATAATAATCAGGGCTTAACGTTTAGTGTTAAGCCCTGGATTGGCTTTATTTTTTAGCTTCTTTAGCTGCTTTTGCGGCTGTTAGCATTTCAAGTACTTTTGCCTTATGAGTTTCATTTCTAATTGATTTAGCCCAATCAAAAACTGTTGTACCATTTTCTGTAACAATATCAACATCAGCACCATGAGAAAGAAGTAATTTAATAATGCTTGGATTGCCATTAAAAACGATCACAGCATACATCAACGGAGTTAGGCTCCAGGAATCTTGAAGATTTATGTTAGCGCCATAATCAATAAGTAACTGAATCACGGCATTTTTTTTACTCTGAACCGCAATGGCTAAGGGGTAATGATCTCCCTCGGTATCTTTAGTATTTGCATCAGCACCATTATCAAGAAGGAATTTGGCGGTCTCAAGAGAGGGGAAATGTCTTAAAGCAGCATTAGCCAACTTTTGCCCAAGAGGGTCTGATTTTATGAAAGCGCTTGCGATCTGCTTATTCTTATTCTCTAATGCTTGTTCAAAAAATTCAGAAGCTTTACGAGGTTTTTCTTGAATAAACTTTTTAAAGAATGCTCGCAACACCATTTTATCATTAATAAGCCGATTAAGCTCACTATTGGTCCGAGCCAGGTTTACAAAATCTTGATAATTACTCACTTGAGGAATAAACGAAAGAATCATAACTTTTATTTCTTCAGGTAAGTTTTGCCAATTAAAAAATTTCTCTTCTGATTCAGGTTTCTTAGGCTCTTCCATTGCTTGCAGATAGCTTATTTGTAGAGCACTCAGGACAAAGAGTAGAATTTTGCTTATTTTTTTCATCGATAGACCTTTCTCGAATAGCATTTAATATAGTTATTTTATATTAGCAACTATAACGTGGATTAGAAAAAAATCAACAAAATATTGCTAATTCTATATCTAATGAGTTCTCGTAAGAGCAACCTCCTGACTCATGTATCTTACCAAAACCGCTCGTGGTGAGCGAAGCAAAGCGGAGTCGAATCCATATGAGCGGCAAAATAACCCTTTCATTGTTGGCAGATTGCGCAGAATTAGACCTCGAGAAATCAAAGGTCTTGCAAGTGCTTGTAGCTATAGTCGTCCTTATCAGATTTCCAGTCGTTTAAAGACTCGCTTAATCTTTCAAGATAAGCTTTATCAAGCGGTTCGATTTTTTTAGAAGAACAAGACCTTGTTCGAGTATCTCAAAGGAAATGCTATCACCAGGATGAAGTTTCAACATATTCCTAATTTTTTTTGGTATTGTCGCTTCATATTTTGAAGTTAACCGAGATGAACCTTGCAATGGTTTAATCATGGCTCTCTTTGAATGTTGATAAACCGGGCTTAAGGTTTAGGGCTTTGGCACTATTTTTTACTGAAACAAGATAGAATTGTTCAATTATTGATAAATATAGTACAATAGGAAAAAATAGCCAATAAGGATAAAAGAAACTAGACATTTTCTTAAATTAGTTTACAATATGAAATATAATACTAATGCGAATTTATTTTACATCATTTAGGGTGGAGTAGAGGAATAATGAATACAGATATCAAAACAAGGTCAAATGTACGAAATATAGCTATTATTGCCCACGTTGACCATGGAAAAACCACCTTGGTTGATAAAATGTTACGCTTATGCTGGTACTATGGAAGTAGCCCAGGGTGAGCGTGTTATGGATTCTAATGACTCTTGAACGCGAGCGGGGGATTACGATTTTGGCTAAAAACACCGGTGTTAGCTTTGGTGATTACGATATTAATATCGTTGATACCCCAGGCCATAGTGATTTTGGTGGTGAAGTAGAGCGAACGCTTGCAAATGGTTGAGGGCTTTTTATTGCTTGTCGATGCAGCAGAAGGGGTTTTGCCTGGCACACGGTTTGTTCTTATGAAGGCATTGCAGCTTAATCTTAAAGCCTATTGTGCTTATTAATAAAATTGATAGAAAAGATGCCGATATTGAACGCACTGAAAGCGCTTATTCATGATCTGTTTTTAGATCTTGCACTAGATGACAAAACAACTTGATTTTCCCGTGTTATATGGTTCATCTAAGCTTGGATTTGTAACGACCGATCCTAAGGTGCCTAGCGATACTATGCAGCCATTATTTGATGCTATCTTAAAGTATATACCAGCACCGGTTTCAAAAAGTGAACATTTGCAGTTTTTAACCACGAGTCTTGATCATTCAGATTTCTTGGGACCTATTGCTATAGGAAGAATGTTTAGCGGCGAGCTAAAAGTTGGGCAACAGTTTATTTGCTGTAAGGATACTTATGTTAGTAAACCGATGAAAATTACCAAAATCTATAAGTTTAAAGGTCTTGAGCGGATAGAAGCTCAAAGTGCTCTATTTGGGGATATTATTGCTATTACGGGCTTTAGTGAGCCAGTTACCATTGGAACGACTCTGTGTGAGGTTGGAGCATCCTGAGCCATATCCATATGTAAAAATTGATGAGCCAACGCTTTCGGTTTATGTTTCGGTTAACGATTCACCGTTTAATGGACAAGATGGTAAGCTTTTAACTTCACGGCAGATCAAGGATCGCTTAGAAAGAGAACTTAAAACGAATGTTGCATTGCGTGTTGAGCCGACCGATTCACCAGAATCGTTTAAGGTATCTGGTCGTGGACAGCTCCATTTGGGTATTCTTCTTGAAAATATGCGTCGGGAAGGCTATGAAATGCAGGTTTCTGCACCTGAAGTTATTTATAAGACTATTGATGGCGTTAAGCATGAGCCTATTGAATATTTGGTTAGTTGATGTCCCTGAAGAGCAACAAGGTATTGTCATGGAGCATTTGGGTAAGAAAGAAAGCTGAAATGAAAATATGGTTCATTATGGTAATGGACGAGTTCGTATTGAGTTTGAAGTGCCATCGCGAGGGCTTTTAGGCTTTCAGAGGCCAATTTTTAACCGATACGCGAGGCATGGGAATTGCAACCTTTAGCTTCCTGGGATATCAACCTTATAAGGGCGATATTATTACTCGTACCAAAGGGGCACTTGTTTCTATGGAAAATGGTGCAACTACGGGATTTGCTCTTGATACGCTCCAAGAAAGAGGATACTCTTTTTATAGGGCCAGGGAAAAGGTCTATGAAGGAATGATTATTGGTGAAAATAGTCGTGATGATGATATGGACGTTAATCCTTGTAAGCAAAAAAAGCTTACCAATATGCGTGCATCAGGAACCGATGAAGCAATTCGGCTTGAACCTGCTCGTAAAATGGATCTTGAAACATGTATGGAATGGATTCAGCCTGATGAACTCATTGAAGTTACACCAAATAATATTCGACTTCGCAAGAAGACGTTAAGAGCCGCTTTACGTAAATAATCAAGCGTGATAAAAACTTATAAACTCCGTATAGCTTATGACGGTACTGGATTATCCGGTTGGCAGTGCCAGCCGGATAAGGTCACTGTGTGCCAAGTCATGCAGGATACCTTCAAAGCGGTCTTTGGAAGAGCTATAAGCATTTTGGCAGCTTCCAGAACAGATGCTGGAGTGCATGCGGTAGGTCAAGTTGCTTGTTTCCAAACTGATTTAGCTATAGACCCAAAAACTATACTCTATGCATGGAATAATTGCTTGCCATCTAGCATAGTGATTCGATCTTTAGTTGAGGTTTCAAGCGAATTTCATCCGCATGCTAATGTTCTTGAAAAAATCTACTTTTATCATTTATTTGCCAAAAGGCCTTTACCTTTTGTTGCCCGCTATGGTTGGTTTTGTAATGAGCCACTTGATCTTATTAGGCTCAAAGAAGGATTAAGTGTTTTTACTGGCATGCATGACTTTAGATCATTCTATACTGGTTATGAAAAAACAAATACCATTCGGACCATTAACGCTATCAACGTAAGATATCTTTCAGCCTTTGGGGCTTACCAGATAGAAGTAAGAGGACCAGGATTTTTGCGTTATATGATTCGCCGCATTGTTGGCGCTTGTGTACAGGTAGCTAATTCTGAAGAAAGAGCAATAGAGCAATTGAGCTACGCTCTTGCTGAAAAAAACCCAAGGCAAACATTTCTTACAGCGCCTGCTCATGGGCTTATGCTCTACAAAATTATCTATAAACCGCTAAGTCGATTTGCCGTTCATATGGGTTCGACTACGTTCACTATGAGCGATTTTTGATGAAATAAAAATATAATAAATTAAGCACGAAGAGCAAAATATGCAATTAAAAAATCTAACACCGCTACTATTGGCTCTAGCTCCATTATACTTTAGCATTAACTCAATGGAACCGCAAAAAAAGCGGCTTAAGCAGGAAATTCATGCTGATAATGAATCAGAAAGTTTACTTATAGCTTTACCCCCTGAGGTGCGCGAACTAATACTTAGTTTTGTTCTCGAGCAACAAAATTTTGATTCAGAAAAACCAGATGCGGTATTGGATCAAGTCAAAAATCTACAGCTTACCTGCCCTTTGTTAAAAGAGCATCTTTCTTCTAGGGCGTTGCGTGCTATAATAGCCCGCAGGTTTATTGAACATAATCAAAACAAAGCAGAAAAAAAATTCATGGCTAGTTGTAAAGCTGGAAATCTAGAGCTTGCTCAAGCTTTCATTGATGCTGGCGTTAGGGTTAATGCAAGAGACCAAAACAGGTCAGCATTGCTTATGGCTGCCCAATCTGGCAGCAGTGATATGCTGAAGTTAATTATTGACAATAGAGGATATGCTGCTGTTCGTACTAATTTTCTTGCCTTACAGACAGCGATTAGAAAAAGAAATAAAGAAATGATAAATGCGCTTCTTTCTGTTGGAGCTCTTGACGGATTTGGGGTGTTCTTGCTACATGCCATTGTACGCGGTGCATCAGCTAAAGAAATAAGGGAGCTTCTGACAGATGGCAAGCCCGACCTTTTCAAGATCCCAAATGGCACATCGGCACTTATGCTAGCGGCGGTCGGAGATGACGTCGAGGTTGTTAAGACATTGGTCAACTGTGGTGCTGATGTTAAGAAATTGGATGCCCAGGGTTTTGGTGTTCTTTCTTATGCAGCTACGGGGGGAAATTTGGCAATAGTTGAATATCTTGTACAAGCAGGTGCCAATCCTGATACTTTCGATAAAGCTTTGTCATCTGCTGCAGCTAACGGGCATGAAAAAGTTGTGGAATATTTTTTTGAAAAAAAACTGATCGGCAACGTTCGCAATAGTTGTATACAGAAAGCTTTGATTGAGGCATCTTATGTTGGTTATGCGAGGGTAGTGCGCTTGCTTTTGTATTATGGCGTTGATCCTAATGCCACTAATATCATGGGTAGATCGGCCTTAGCAGTGGCAACCAAAAAGGGCAATCTAAAAATAGTCAAGCAGCTTCTACGCTCTAAAGCTGATGTTACTGTATCAGATAAAGATAGCAACACTCCTTTGATGATAGCTGCTCATAATCAGAATGAAGAAATAGTAAAACTCCTTCTTGCTCATAAGGCTGATGTGAATGTCAAACATTCAAGTGGGATGACAGCATTAATGATTAATGCTTTGAAGGGGAATCTGGCAATAGCAAAATTGTTTGTTGAAAAAGGTGCTGATGTCAATGCTCAAAATACCAGCGAACAAACTCCCTTAATGTTTGCGGTAAAAAGTCGCAACAAAGAGTTAGTTGCTTTTTTGCTTGATCACGGTGCTAACATCAATTCACAAGGAAAGCTCGGATATTCAGCTCTTTCAATTGCAGGACGTAATGGTGACAAAAAAATGATGAAGCTTCTTTTGTCCAAAGGCGCAGAGGCATCTGTTGTGCTTAAGGCTAATACTGACCTTCTAACGCTGACAGCTGGGTTTTATAATATTTCGCCAGCGAGAATATTAATTAAGGCCGGTGCTGATGTTAATGCTAAGAAGGTTGATGGGCTTACTCCGTTAATGGGGGCTTCAAGTGGTGGAAGAGCTAAAATGGTAGAAATGCTTCTTTGCAAAGGGGCAGATATTAATTTACAGGATAATCATGGGAATACCGCTTTAATGTATGCAATAATTAGGCATAGACGGGAAATTGTTCAACTTCTTTTGAGCAATCATGCTGATGTTAATATAGTCACACATTCTGGGTGGACAGCATTGCATGATGCAGCTGAAAAAGGTTATACAACTATCCTGGTACTGTTGCTGGATGCTGGAGCCGAGGTAAATGTCCAAAATGATAAAGGGATGAGCCCATTGATAGTTGCATGTCTGCATGGCCATGAAGAAATAGTGAAATTATTATTGGCTCATGGTGCTAGAATTAATTGTCAAACTCATAATGAGGGTAATACTCCACTAATGCTCGCCGTTGCAAAGGGCAATGAGGTAATAGTAAAGCATCTTCTAGCTAACAATGCTGATGTTCTTATGACCACTAAGAAAAAGGCTAATGCGTTATTAGTAGCAGCTTTATATAAAAACGAACACCTTTGTCAATTGCTTCTTAGCCATAGGCAAAAAAGTGATATTGATAATCAAGACGTAAATGGAGATACTGCATTAATGCATGCCGCTGCTAATGGTTGCAAAAATATAGTTGCATTGTTGCTTGAGCACAAAGCAAAGGTGAATCTGCAAAATATTCAGAAAAAAACTGCGTTATCATTAGCAAGTGATCCGGAGATTATCAAATTACTTAAAGCAAATGGAGCGTTTGCCTAGTTCAAGCAAGAGCGCTTCAAGCTAGCCATAATAAGCATTTCATGAATTACCCTTTATTGTTGATATGATGCTTTTGCGCCACCATTTGGATAAAAGCTATAGGTGACATCTGCAGAATATGTTCCTGTATATGAGGTACCTGCATAGTAAACAACTGTTATAGGCAGTTCTTGTTTAGTCTCCAGAAATGAACCGGCTGGAATGATGTATTGTTTTACTCCTCCAGGTGAAAAGACAAGCGAAACCTCAATTTGCCTTGATGTTTCATTGTTCAACACAAATGTATAAGCTTCCAAACATGGCATTGCCAATAAACAACATAGTGCTAAAAATGGAGTTTTCATGCTGACCTCTGTTAAAAATGCTAAAAATTAAGGATTGTTCTTTTTGTATATACAAGCTCGAGCTTAAAATCCTGGCGAACAATACATACTACATCTCGACTTCCCTTGGCGGCCCATACAGTATTTTGATGGGTCACAAAAGCCAGAGGCTCCTCTTTCTCAACATTCTTGTGTTGTATAGGTGAAAGAGCATGTTGTTCTGCAATACCACAAGTAAATGTCAGATGGAAAACAACGTTCTTAAGCGAGTTGTTGACCAAAGTAATGGTGTAGAGTGCCTGTAAGTTGGATGTTAATAAGCACAAGAACAACGTTAGATAAAGTTTCAAGTAATTGCCTTTCGCCAAAATGGACTGCTAAAAGAGTATAGCAACAGCTTAAAAAGAATCAATGCGCAAAAAAGCTACATTGTTGAAGCTTTTGAATAATCTAATACGCGAAAATAACGTGTGATTCCAGAAATAATTATTGCTACATTAAGCGTCATAAGCAAATGAAAAATAGAGTTAGGAAAAACTATCATGGCCGAAAAAACTATAAACGCTTCTGCTCGTTCTATTAAGCTGGTATCATAGTGCATGCTTTTAGTACTACTATTCTTAAATAAAGCACCAGCTGCTACAAATGTTGAAAAATGAAAAAGCAGCGCAATAAGAAAAATAAGATACGCCCAAAAATGTTCTGGATAGGCATAAGCAAATCCAAGCATAAGCGCCGATTCTACCATGCGATCGCAAATGAGATCAACATAAGCACCAAATGGCGCAACTTTGCCTGTCAGCCGGGCAAGGGTGCCATCCATGACATCACAAAGGCCTGAAAACCATAAGAATGCACAAGCAATCATTGAGGAATGTCCGCTTATACAAAGAGCGCATAGAAGACCAGAAATAAATCCTATGAACGTCAGTAAGTGCGGTGTAAAGTTGCATAATGCTAAATAATGACCGAATCGATCAAAATAGGGTTGGGTGCCTTTTCTTAATAAGCTTTCAATCATGAGGAGGGCTTCCAAGTGCTAGTGAGATGCTTTATCGTGAGTTTTACCATAAAATGAGCAAAAAACAAGAAAATTCAACTCAATTACTAACTTTGTAGATTTATTTTGGGATTGTTTGGTATTGTTGTGCTAGAGTTTCGAATATGTTTTTGGGGGATATCTAGTATGGCTCAATACGATTATGATCTTGTAGTAATTGGCGGAGGAGCTGCTGGACTTACCTCTAGTAAATTGGCACGAGGTCTAGGTAAAAAAGTTTTGCTTATTGAAAAAAATCGCTTGGGTGGTGAGTGCACATGGACAGGGTGTATACCAAGCAAAGCAATTATTAAGGTTGCAGAAAGAATACATAATGCTATCAGCTTGAGCAATCGGGGAATTATTCATCTTGAGCAATCTGCTTGTCCTGAAAAAAATACTTACCTAAAGTCAGAGGTGGATCTTTCATATGTCATGTCTCATGTCCGTTCGTGCATACAACAGGTATACGAAACTCATACACCGCAAGTATTAGAAAAATCGGGTATAGATCTTTTTTTTGGCTCAGCAGAATTTACTAACGAAAAATCGATCAACATTGGAGGAAAAATAATCACGAGCAAAAGGTATATTATTGCTACTGGATCTCGGCCTGCAATGCCAGATTTGGCTGGCCTTGAGGCTGTAGACTATCTGACTAATGAAAATTTTTTTAGCTTAAAGGAGTTGCCTCAATCGATAGTACTATTAGGCGGTGGTCCTATAGCAGTGGAGCTTGCTTGTGCTCTTAATAAGCTTGGAACCAAGGTATCGATTATTGAAATAACTGACACCATTTTAGGCAAAGAAGATAAGGAGCTCACTGAGCTATTAAGGCAGCACATGGTCAAGCAAGGTATAGCCATTTACACAAACACCAAAGCATTAAGTATCGAAAAGCATAAAGAGCACATGATACTTCATTGTGTGGACAAGAACGACAACAACTTCGCTATTGAAGGTCAACGCATTTTTATTGCCACTGGCAGAAGACCTAACATTGAGGGCTTGAGGCTGGATAAAGCTGGCGTAGAACACAAAAAAAATGGAATCATTGTTGATAGTACCTTACGCGCGACAAATAAAAATATGTATGCTTGTGGCGACGTCGTCGGGCCCTATCGCTTTAGCCATATGGCAGGTTATCAAGCAGTAGTTGCTACACAAAATGCACTCATACCATTCTTTAAAAAGAAAATAAATTACCGTCATATTCTCTGGGTAACTTTTGCGGATCCTGA
Source organism: uncultured bacterium (assembly GCA_963706585.1). Lineage (GTDB taxonomy): Bacteria > Babelota > Babeliae > Babelales > Babelaceae > MFD02248-292. Next base: position 148,177 of record OY970169.1, on the reverse strand, counting down.
ACTAGCGACTGTGGGGCTGTCAGAAGATCAAGCAAGAGAGATTTACGGTGATTCGATTAAGGTATATACCTGTGACTATAGTGGGCTTGATCGTGCTAAAACCGATGGTTCAACTTTCGGTCGAGCAAAGTTTGTCATCAATAAGCGTGGCTACCTGCTGGGAGCTTCAATTTTGGGTGCTCGAGCTGGTGAAATTATTCATGAAGTGCAACTTGGTAAGTATTATGGTATTAAGCTCGCTCAATTTTACCCGGTGCTCCATGCTTATCCGACCTACAGCGAAGTTGTTTGGCGCTCTGCCCAACAAGCATATGTTGATAATTTGCAAAATAGCAAGATACTTTCTGTGTTACGTTTTCTTTTAGGATTTAGATCATGATGCGTCGTATTATTGCTCTATGCCTGCTATTTCTTGCTTTATCATTAACAATCGCAATCCTTTATTTCTTTGGCATTGATCAATTCCTTACTTTAGAATCGCTAAAGGCTAATAGATTTCAACTACAGTTGTTCGTTCAAGATCATTACCTTATTGCCGTGACTTTCTATATAGCATTGTATGCTATTTTATCAGCTATCGCGATGCCAGCAATGGCTATTCTCACTATAGCCGGTGGTTTTTTATTTGATGTTGTTCCCGCAACACTTTATGTGGTCATTGGAGGCACGATAGGTGCCACAATTGCTTTTTTGCTGGCTCGGTATTTTTTTAGCCAAACTGTGCGGAATCTTTATTCTAAAAAAATTCGATATTTAGATGAAGCCCTAGCTAGGCAAGGCAAGTATTATGTCTTATTAGTTCGCTTCATCCCATTTTTACCGTTTTCTTTAATCAATATCATAGCTGGACTTAGTTCCATACCAGTAGTTACCTTTATGGCCAGTACAGCAATTGGTATATTACCGGTCACCTTTGTGTATGCCTATGCTGGCAAAAAGTTGGCAGCTATACATACTCTAAGCGACATCTTCACTTGGCCAGTGTTAAGTATCTTTTTACTACTCAGCTTGTTGGCGCTTATGCCACTCATTCTTATAACTACAAATAATCATAAGCGCTGATCCTATTTAACAATAATTTTCCCTTGATGATCGCCAGTGGCAGAAGAAAATGTGAATTCGCCAGCATGATGGGGAGTGATTTCAAAACCGACCTTATGATTGAGGGGTAAATGTCTTCGAATTTTAAAATCTGGAATAACAATCTCTTCAAAGCTTGCACTTGGATCCATTCTAATAAGATTAAAGCGGGTTGTTTTGCCTTTTTCTATAGTTATGGTTTTCGGATGAAATCCGGCTTCAACCGTAATAGTTACAGCAGGGGCATGTAATGGCTGCTGAGGTTTTTTGTTTTTGTTAAAAATATACCATGCTAATGCTGCCATTATGCCAATGAGTGCTAAAAAAAATAGGGGTATATTGCACATTGTTAAACCCATAACTTTCTCCTTAAGGTTGCTTTTTGTGTTCTGCTCCTTAGGCTACCAATAGTTGTTCAATTAGTGTCAATAGTTTTGATTTTGTTGCTTTTTGTCTCCAGAAAGTTACGCTTATTGTATTGAAACTTACGCACAGAGAAAGATATCCCGATTATGATATGCTTCATTAACTTTTTTATGAGCAGTATTATCTTGTGGTTGTCATGCGCACATGCATTTGACACTATCGATTTGGAAGTTGGCACGTTCGTCCCACTTGACCATGACCACATGGCTATAGCCGAAAATAGAAGTTATGCTACATCATTTGTCTACCCATGGGGACCGCCAAGCAGGAGTCTGGCTCAGGCTGTTGTAAGGGCATTTCCAGACCTTAAAGGAGTTTATGTTCGCAAGTTTTTTTCCGAAAGCTTATTCTACGGTTTTGCTGAATTAGCCTATGATCATCAAGGTGGCTGTAGAGGTGATAAAAAAATATTTGCCATTAATGAGTTATTGGGCTTGACTCATTTTTCCTGTTTTCGAACAGATCTTAGTTTTCACGCAGTTTTATCACTCGAGCCTGGTACTATTGGCGAGTCAGGTTATCCGCTGCTATTTGCGACCTATCAACGGTCTGATGGTGAATTAGCCCTTATTGATCGCTACCCTGCGCGTAATTTCTTTACCGAACTTGCCTGTGAGTTAACTGTTTCTTTGTATGATGATAGCTTCTTTTTTCTTTATGCAGGAGTTCCTGGTAATCCCGCATTAGGCCCTTTGCCTGATCAACGAATTGCAGCTTTTTACATTCTAGAAGGTGCTCTTGCTCGACCATGGCTTGTCACGACGGATACCTCATTTGGAGTAGTAACAGTTGGCTATGATTGGGGGGATTATTTGATTGAAGTTTCTGGTTTTAATGGAACAGAACTTGAAAAACCTACCTGGGGTTGGCGGGAACCCCGAATAGATTCAGCAAGTTTTCGCTTTACCTATGCGCCAATAAATGCTCTCTTAGCTCAATTTAGTATAGGGCGCTTGCGGCATCACATTCAACATAATGCTCTTACGCGCTTGACAGCCTCGATAAGTTATACCCAAGAATCTGAATACTTCTACACCCAATCAATGTTTGCTTGGGGATTAGATAAGCCTTGTGATCGCAAAGCGCGAATGAGCTTTTTGCTTGAATCATGCTTTAACATTCAAAACAAGCACGTGCTTTTTGGCCGATTTGAGCATACTCAAGCTAATGAGCTAACTATGAAAAGAGAAATGGGCTTGAAAAAGAATGCCAATGATCTCTTTTCAGTTAATAAGGTAGGCTTTGGCTATCTCTATCAGTTTAATCGAACCTATCATGTTGAATGGTCAGCAGGAATTTCGCTGAACGTTGATTTTCCTCCAGCTTCTCTTGAACATGTGTATGGCCGTCAGCCTTTTTCTTATTTTCTTTTCTTAAAAGCTGAGTTGGTGTAGATTTCGATTTGGTTTTTACAAAATTCAACACAATAGAAGCTTTTTCTAATTTTTTAGCATTTTTAAGATTATCTTCGGCTACTAATAGCCATTGCTTATAGCTGCTGCATATATTTTTTTACCTTTGAGTTTTACCTTATAACATAATCTAGTTATGTCATTTGAATAATCATCAAATTCTTCTTTGCTAAAAACAAGAAGATCTTTTGATAGCGGTAAATCAGCTAGGGCCTTGTGCCCTTCAAGTAAAGTTTGATAAGAATCATTGTTATATTTTTCAATAACCACGAGCAAGTCTAAATCACTTTCATCATCAGGGCTTCGGAGCCAAAAATATATATTGCTAATGGTTTGTACGTTGTCACCAGGTCGTCTTTTTACTTCTTCTATCGTTTGGATTGTGACCATTATGCACCTGGCTAAATGTTAATAAGTTCCGTATTTTAATTTAATAATAGTATTGTTATGATATATTAGCAAAGGTAACAATTATTTGGCTTGCATTCAATTTTTTGCGTTGTATTCATGAAATTAACCATTGTGCCCATTATTGGCCCCATTAAGAAAAAAATTATCAAGCAATTTCTGCCTTCAAACCCGATTATTGTTGAAGCAGGCGCCCATAAAGGAAGAGATACGATTCACATGGTCAAGCTTTGGCCTCAAGCAAAGCTTTATGCCTTTGAGCCAGTTCCTGCATTATTTCATATACTCAGCCAAAGCGTTAAAGAGCTTTCAGGAGTTACTTGCTATCAACTAGCTTTAAGCGACAGCGTTGGTAGAGCTCCTTTATATGTAAGCTCAGGTCGCTCAGATGCAGCGAGCTCGCTTTTGAGGCCTAAAAAATACTTACTTGATAATCCTCAGGTTACCTTCAATGAAAGTATTATGGTCGATGCGATAACATTAGATGTTTGGGCGCAAGATGAAGGTATACAAGCTGTTGATTTCTTATGGCTGGATCTGCAAGGTCATGAAATGGCTATGCTCCAGGCGAGCCCAAACATCTTAAAAACGGTTAAAGCTATTCATACTGAAGTTAATTGTGAGCATCGTTTTGAAAATAACCCGTTGTATAGCGAATTTGTGCATTGGTTGCAAGATCAAAATTTCGTCCTTTATCAAGAACATTTGCACAAAAAGAGCTGGGGAAATGCTCTTTTTATTAATAAAAAATGTTTATCAGATTTTGAAATTTCAACCATAGAGCCTTAGGCGTTGCTAAGTTATAGCTGGTGATATTGATTTGCTAATATTTGCTTTTAGACTTAAATGTGGAACAACTCAAATTGTTGCATTTGCAAAAAAGCCAAAAATAAATTAAAATAGTATTATTGAAAGCTTTTGATTTAATCAAAATGTATAAAAAAGGAAGCGAACATGGCATTTACCTGGAATAAGTCCCCATATTTAACACTAATAGGCATAGTAAGTGTGGCTATTGCTAGTGTAGGATTATGGTTTTGGGCTAACAAATCTGACGGTATTTACGATTATAATAAAGCGAAAGATCGCGAATTCATACTAGAGCTTTTTAAAGTCGATAAGCAATGGCTACTAAGTACCCCGGATTATTCACCTGAGCATATGCTTGAAACGAAGTCATCTTCTAAGGCTCCTGCTAATCTAGGCAATTTAACGATAAAGACCTATCGCCATTGTGGCAAACCAGTGGGCTTTATTGCATATTATAAGAAGAAATCGTACGAAGGATTTGTCTTATTTTTAGCAGTAGATCGTGCTGAACGCGGCAAAGGGTATGCTCGTAAGCTGATGGAATATGCTCTTAATGATTTAAAAAAACGTAATTGTACTATTGTCACTCTTATTACTCGCGTTACCAATCTACCGGCGCAGCGAGTTTACAAAGGCATGGGCTTTGAGCAAATCTGGTCCGATGATGAATATATACGCTTTAAGAAAAATCTCACGTAATTCAATTGTCAACTACTTTTGAACAAGCTTAAACCGGATGAATTTCATTATTTATCAAAATAACACGGCAAGACATCATCCTTTAGGTGGGTGATATAGCCGGATTGACTATTTTCAGTCCTTCCTTTAGGTCGGGGAGATATCACAAAGGAACTTGAGTCATAACCGTTGGCACCGGCAGTTTAAGTTGCTTTAGTATGAATGGCGCAATGTCTGACAATTCATAGAGAGGCAGATCTTTAGGCAAATGTCCGCTATTGTTTATTGCTAAAAAGAATACCGGATTGTTTGTATGAGCTGTTCTGGGTTGATTAGCTAGGTTGTCCCACATTTCTTCAGCTTTTCCATGATCCCCCGTTATGTATAAGGTGCCATTAAGCTTGGTAACGAGTACATCAAATAGTTTGGCTAATTGCTCATCAAGAATGGTTATAGCCTTGGTGGTTGCTTGAAAATCACCAGAATGGCCAACCATATCGGCATTAGCATAGTTAATAAGATAAAAGTCTCGAGGATTTTCCGAAAGGGAAGTTAGTACCGTTTGGGTAATAGCATCGGCTGACATGGCTGGATGTGATGCATAGGTAGTTAAATGACTTCCGATTGATGGTATTAAAATGCGAGTTTCATTTGATCGTATTTTTTCAAGCCCCCCATTAAAAAAATAAGTAACGTGGGCATATTTTTCGGTTTCAGCAATAGTAAAAATCTTTTTATTATGCTCTTGTAATACATCAAAAAAGGTATCACGAACGGCTTGTTTATAATATAAAACATCAGTATGAAAGCTAGGTGAATAGTGAGTAGCTGTGAGCATCCAACTTAATAAGCGTGGCGACGTCTTAAATGCATGAAACTTTCGATCAATAATCGCGCTTGTCAGTTGTCGGGCCCTATCTGCTCGAAAATTAAAGAAAATAAGAGCGTCTCCCGATTGAAAATACTCAGATTCAAGTTGTGTTGGATAGAAAAACTCATCAGTGATCCCTTGGGCGTATGAGTAATCAAGCGCTTCCTGCCAATGGGTAAATCTGCGCGGTTGTGCTTGTGTGAGGGTATTATAACTTACTTGAGTACGCTGCCAGTTATGATCTCTGTCCATGGCATAAAAGCGGCCATGCATGGAGCCAATTCTGCCGGCTCCTAGTAGATGTAAAAGTTGATCAAGCTTAGTTAGATAGTAGGCTGCCGACTTTGGTGGAACATCGCGGCCATCTAAAAAGGGATGTACTACTATATCCTTAATACCTTGAGCAACTGCCATATTGAGCAATCCATAGAGGTGATACTCATGTGAATGTACCCCTGCGTCTGATAAGAGTCCCATTAGGTGCAGGGTGTTGCCAGTGATCTTAAGCTCTTTAAATCGCTTGAGCAATAAAGGATTTTTAAAGAGCTCACCACTATTGATCATGTCAGTTAATACTGCCACAGGTTGCTTGATTATTCTGCCGCTGCCAATGGTTAAATGACCAACTTCTGAATTGCCGATCATCGAATCAAGCAGTCCCACTGATATACCTGAAGCTTTAAGCAAAGCAGAAGGATACGTCAGTAACCAATGCTGAAAATTGGCTGGGCTTGCGGCATAAATTGCATTATGCTCATGTTCTTTGCTATAACCAAAACCATCTAAAATTATCAAAGCACTCGGTGACTGCATATATTACTCACTTATTGTTAGCTTATCTTGTAGCTCGATTTAAATAATAGCAGGTAGGTAGTTTTTTAACTATTATTTTCTTGTTTTATCATGATGAAAGCAAGAAGTGGGGGGCTTTACCGTCAAAGTAAAGTCCCCCACTCAATATTTCGTTGATAAATCTTGGATTAATGAGAAAAAAATTCTAGTGAGCAGAATGTGTTTTCAATTGGCTGCTATCAGAATTACTTTCTTGCAATAGTTTTGCTAACTTATCATAGCCCTTTTCTTGAGCATACATAAGCGCTGTTTTGCCATCGTTATCTTGCAAGTCTCTATTTGCTTTTGCTTTAAGCAGGGCTTTTGCACTATCTATTGCGTCACTTTTAGCAGCTGCAATAAGAGGTGTTGTGCCATTGGCGTCCTGGACGTCGACATGAGCTTTGTGTTCTAGTAATAATTTTACCATTGACGTTTGGCCTAAATCTGCTGCTAATAATAAGCTTGTAGCCCCATCGCTATCTTGCGCATTTACATCGGCTTTTGCTTCAATGAGCAATTTAACGATATCTACATAGGTCCAGTTGTGCCACCAACTAGCAACTTTGCCAAGCATGTACTTGCCTCGGCCTAATTCTTCTTTGTTTTCTCTTACAATGCTGGCCGTGTCATTGTTTTTAACTGCTTCTAAGAGTGCAGTTTTGCCATCATTTGCCAACATATTCACGTTAGTGGTAATGGTGGTTTCGAGCAAGACTTTAACAGTGCTTTTATCACCTTGTCTACAGGCTAACATAAGCGGCGTCATTCCTTCGCTATCTTGCCAATTAACGTTAGCTCCTCTTTCAATAAGCGCCTGAACCATTTTTGATTTTTTGAGTTCAACCGCATGCATTAGCGGGCCATATCCTTTTTCATCGTGTAAGTCTAAAAATCGAGGATGACGCCTGGCAATACGCTTAACTTTTTTAGTGTCACCTTTATCAATTTGCTTAAAGAAATAATTTTTTGCTCGATTTTTGTGCCAATGTGAAGAAGTAAGGGCTGAAGAAAAGCTAGCAAATAGCAAAACAGCGGTAAGCAACAGGCTATTTCGTGGATTCATAGGGTACCTCGTTGGAGTTTGATGAGTCATGAATAGCTACTACTCCTGCTCATTATGGGGTTTCAAATAGATATTTTTAGAGTGCTTATTGCTCAAAAAAGCATACTTAAGCGTAACTTATTTTATTATATAGACAACACCCATACCCCATTATTGTTGTAAGCTTGATTGGGAGCTAGATGTCTCCAAGATGACTCTACCAGGATGGATTTTATTTTATTTTTGTGATAGCTTATATAATAGTATTAAATAAGCTTAATTATTTGAAAAGGGTGTTTTATGAAAAATATATATATACTAGCGGTGTTTGCCACTTTATCACTTCAGACAGTTCAATCCATGGAAGCACCAAAAAGTTTGCAAGAAGAGCTATTCGATACCGTTGCTGTTGGAAAGGTGGACGATTTAATTAAAGTAATGGCTAAAGGGCCTGACATACATGCAAAAAGCCAGAGTGGCTATACATTGCTCATGTGGGCGCTTTATAATACAGAATATCCTGTTGAAATGTTCAATGCAATTCTTGAATATGACGTAGACGTGAATGTTCGAGATAATCATGGCAATACTGTTTTAATGTTAGCTTTACGTAAGAGTTCTGGGCTATATAAGCTTAAAAATGGTGCCTGGCAAGCTTTATGTATGCATCAGATAATACGTTTGCTGCTTAAGCATAATAAGATTAATTTAGACCTTGTTAATCAAAAAGATGAAACAGCAAGAAGCATAGCAGAAAAATTATTTCTTCCAGCCGATATAGCTATAGCATTTGGTCTTGAAGTAAAAAAAAGGTCAAGAAATGGATTCGGGAAGAAAAATACTCTGTCGATGGTTGAAGAATTACGAGCTCAAACTGATACCCATCGTCAAATGCTGGTTACTCAAGGCTACATAAGCTGAGTCAACAAATTCTTTTGGTAACTATTGCCAAAGCAAAGCCTTTTCTAGTTATGCTAAACATGATACACTTTGTTTAATTAAGCAGAACAACCGGTTAAGTAGGGCTATTATGCGTATATGGTTATGTTATGCTCTTTTACTCTTGAATATAAGCTATTATCATGCTCAAGAAGAAGAGCCTCAAGAGATAAGCGCATGTAACGGATCTGGGGAAGCTTTTGATACAATTTGCGAATTTGATGATTTACCAAATACCTGTCAGGACATGATCCCAAGGCCGGTATTTGAGAAGCCATCCACATTAAAGGTATTTTTTCGTAAGCTAGGCTTACGTATTTTTTTTGCTTGCTATAGTGCTAAGGATTGGTGTACCGATAAATTTCAAGCTGCAATGCAAGCTCTTATGGCAATGCGGTATACCTTATGATAGGCGATGTACATGAATTTGCATTTTATGCACCCATAGTTTCCTCTATTGTTCAAAGGTCAGCTCATCAAGATATTTATGAGCTTATTGAACCTGATCTAATACATCGCATAGCTACTGTTTTAAGGCTTGAAAAGGGCGAAAGGTGTATTCTTTTTGACACAAAGTATCATATAAAAGGTACTATTTTGTGCATAGAACCAAAGAAAAAAATCGTCATTGAATTTCATAGTATAGAACCTAATCGTATTTTGAACCCGCACATAACATGGGTTTTGCCTCTTCTTAAGCGGGAAGCTTTTGAAGAATCACTGTATTCCCTCACCCAGATGGCAGCGCAGGTTATACAACCAATTCTTACACAAAAAACATCTAAGCTTTGGCAGAATGAGAAAGATGCAATTCGTACGCAAAAAATTATGATCTCTGCCGCTGAACAGGCTAAGCAATTTGCTATACCCTCTGTAATGCCCATTTTGCCATTTGATGTTTGGCTAGCTCAACTGCAAAAAACACCGGGCAAAAGGCTTTTTTTTGATGCACAAGGTCAAGGAGCCAAAAATATAATTTCATCACTTTGGGTCGAAAGACCTGATCATATTATAGCAGTTACTGGCCCCGAAGGCGACTTATCCGCCATTGAAAAAGAAATGCTTCGCGAGCAACAATTTACTTTTTGCGCATTAACACCAACCATACTACGTGCACAACAAGCAATTGCCGTTGGTCTAGGATTATTACGATCATTGCTTTAAGCTACGAAACATTTATCGGAATCATCGAATTTGAGTATCCTTTGAGATAGATAGGCATTAGCTCACGTGCTATAGATTTTTGCTCAAGCCATTGGTCAAATGCGTAAGCACCTAGAGCCGCTAGTGAAACTAGTTGAGGATTGCTGACTAGAAAATGCGCTCGATCGCCAAAATACTGCTCTACCAATTCCTTATAGCGCTCTAAACCATTGCCAATAAATAAAGCATCACCTCTGACAGCCTGGCTTGTTTTTTCTAAAAATGCATGCACTGGAGCATAGCCCTTATGAAAAGATTGAGAGCTAGAATTCAAGATTCCATAATAGATATCTTCGCAGAAAGCATTCAGAAGTGCTACCGTAAATGGATAGGTGGTTTGCTTATGCTCAGTTACAAACGCCAACAATCCATCTACTCCAATAAGTGGTAACTGATTACTAAACACAAGGCCATTAACCGAAGCTAATGATACCCTTAAGGTGGTAAATGGCGCTGGGCCTTGATGAGCAGCAATAAAGGTAAGATCGTTAAAAGCTAATGAGTTTCTTATTAAAAGTTCTTCAATTATGGTAATAAACTGCGAACTTGCCTGCTTGCTTTCAACACAAGTAGAATCAACAAGAACATTGTTGTTAAAAAGACCAAATTGAATGTCATGATAGCGTGCATGGATAGCTATAAAAAGCACCATAAAAACTTTAGTTATTTGTTGTTACATTTTTGCTGCTGATAAAAAATGCTGAATGCATCAAATTCTATTGTCTTTTCCTTTTTTGCAATTATTTTACCACAATTAAGACATTTCCACCCATCAAAATTTAAAAAATGGTCAAAAAAAGATTGTAAAACCATTAGGCCTGAACACTTTGTACACTTCATGCCGCCCTCTCCTTTTTTAAAGTGGCGTTTGCTTCTTACTCTCTCTGAATGTAAAATACTGGGAAGTTTTTTGTCAACACCAATTAAAATTTATCCATTTGAGCTTTTGAAGTTCAAATAGGAATCTAATATGAAAGCGGCCGCGATCGAATGGGATTTGAGTTTTTCTTCTTTAGTTTTTCTTGAGCCCAGTGTTTGAGCTCTTTTACTACTTAATCGCTCGTCCCAGAGCACAAATGTTAGATGTGGCCATAATGCTGCTAAAGTTTCTTTTTGCGTAATAATTTTTTTTGTTTGAGCACTTTCTCCACCACTCATTGTTTTAGGATAGCCAATAACAACAATTGCTATATTTTGGCTTTCAACAATTTCCTTAAGAAAGGATTCTAGCTGACTAGCTGCTATCGTTTTATAAGGCTTGGCAAACATCCCCAAAGCATCAGAAAGCGCTGTGCCCACCCATTGGTCCCCCAAGTCTAACGCTAAAATTTTGCTCATAAAAGCCTCGATATAAGCTGGGTTTTGCATCCAGTTTAACATAGTTTCATGTGCAAATCTATTGCGCTAAAAGTAATTTTGTATATACTGAAATTACAAGCTCAAAAGCACCAATTACTTTAAGGTTTTTTATGAACCCTCAAATTAATCCTATCTTTTTGCAAACCTTGTCACACCCTTCGTGTCTGTTTTGTTCAAAAACTACTGGCTGTTGTCATACTACGTGTACTATTGGGGCCTAAAGCCTCAATCATCAAAACTAACAACCTCAATTTTCCTCATATTTTATAATTCTTGATGACCGTTGGTATTCTGCTATTGTAGAACTAATGAAGAGTCATTTACGTAAGGAATTTTTGCCATGAACAAAGAACATGATTTAAAAGTATTGCGTCATTCAGCTGCACACTTGCTTGCTCACACCATAAAAGAGCTCTATCCTAAGACGCTTTTAACCATTGGACCTGCGACAGAAGAAGGCTTTTTCTATGATTTTTTGCCAGAACACAATTTTAAGGAAGAGGATCTACGAGTCATAGAAGATCGCATGCGAATGCTTAGCGAGCAAAATTTACCTATAGAGCATAAAGAAATAACCAAAAAAGAAGCGGAAGTGCTTTACGCTGACAATCCCTTTAAGCTCGAACTTATACGTTCTATTGCCGGAGATACCGTTGGTTTGTCAGTGCAAGGAGATTTCTTTGACCTCTGTCGCGGCGGACATGTAGCTTCAACCGGGCAAATTAAGTATTTTAAATTGCTTACGATTTCCGGGTCCTATTGGCGTGCCGATAAAGCTAACCAAAGGCTACAACGCATTAACGGAACAGCATTTTTTTCTCAACAAGAGCTTGATGATTTTTACAAACAACGGGAAGAAGCAATACTCTATGATCACCGCCGCCTTGGCAAGCAATTGGATCTCTTTTCTTTCCATGAAGAAGGAGTTGGGTTTCCTTTTTTTCATGCTAAAGGCAAAATAATCTTCAATACGCTTGTAGCTTACATGCGATCTATTCACGAAGCCAACGACTACCAAGAAATTGCTACGCCTACCATATTAAGCGATGAGTTGTGGCGTCGTTCAGGCCATTATGCCCATTACAAAGATAATATGTACTTTACTTGTGTTGAAGATCAAAGCTATGCCATTAAACCAATGAATTGCCCTGGATCAATGTTAGTATATCAAACAAGGCCGCGCTCTTATCGAGAATTACCGTTAAGATTGGCAGAATTTGGTCATGTGCATAGGCATGAACTTTCGGGAGTTTTGCATGGACTTCTACGCGTGCGTGCTTTCACTATCGATGATACTCATATTTATTGCATGCTTGATCAAGTTGAAGAAGAAATACTCAAGATTATTAGCATCATAAAAAAAGTGCTTGCCAAATTTGGTTTTCATACGCTTAAATTTGGTTTATCAACTAAGCCTGCTAATGCCATGGGAGGCGACGTTGTTTGGCAAAGAGCTATAGCCGGGCTTCGAAACGCCCTTGTAGCAACTGATACCCCATTTGAGCTCAAAGAAGGTGAAGGAGCTTTTTATGGACCAAAAATAGAGGTTATTATTCAGGATTCTATGAAGCGAGAGTGGCAGTGCAGTACTATTCAGCTCGATTTTTTTGCCGCTGAAAATTTCGACTTGCACTATGTTACTTCACAGGGAACCCAAGAGCGGCCTATTCTTATTCATCAAGCGGTTTATGGTTCATTAGAGCGTTTCATAGCCATCTTACTTGAGCATTACAAAGGCCATCTACCTTTTTGGTTGTCTCCTATTCAGATTAAAGCTATTACGGTAACTGATGCACAAAAACCCTACGCTCAAACTATTGTTTCATTACTCAAAAATGACTCTCTACGAATTGAGCTTGATACATCATCTGAGCCCCTTTCGGCAAAAATCAGAAATGCCCAGCTTGAAAAGCTTCCACTAATGCTTATCATGGGCAAAAAAGAAGTCGAGAACAACACCATAACACTCAGATATAATGATGGGCAGCAAGAGCAAGGTTTGGATTTTGATGCTGTAAAGGCAATTGTTAACAAATTAAATCAATGGTAAAAGGAGACAGATGGACAAGTTATTAGCATGCCTGAGTAGCGGTGTAAAAGTACTTAATGATCTTATATGGGGATGGCCTCTCATTATTTTTTTTATGCTCGTCGGAGCACTCGCAACTATCATGCTGCGCTTCGTGCAGATTCGCTATTTTGTTAAAGCATGGCAATTAGTTTTAAGGCCGCATGTTCACGCCCAAGAAAAAGCTGATATGACTCCCTTTCAAGCTTTTATTAATGCGTTAAGTACTAGTATCGGAAATGGCAGCTTAGCCGGTATGGCAACCGCCGTTCATGAAGGCGGACCAGGAGCCGGATTTTGGATTTTGGTACTCGGCTTTTTTGCCTTACCCATCCGTTTTTGCGAAGTTTATTTAAGTAATGCTTTCCAAAACGAGAGTAACAGCCCCATTACCGGCGGTCCAATGACCTACCTAAAAAATGTTCCCGGTGGTTCATTTTTGCCCAGCTTCTATGCCTTCTTTTGCTTGATGCTCGCTTTTATTAGCGGCAACTCCATCCAAGCAAATTCCGTAAGCAATGGGCTACATCACATCATTCCGTTACCCATACTTGTTATAGCGCTCGCTATATTTGCTTTCGTTTTGTACGTTGTACTTGGCGGTGCTCAGCGTATTGTTAAAATTTCAGAAGTAATTGTCCCCTTTAAAGTTGGCCTCTTTTTTGTCTCAGCCCTCGCTGTTCTTCTTTATAATTGGTCTTTTCTTTTGGAAGCTCTACGAATCATTTTCATTAGCGCATTCACTCCTCAAGCAATCAAGGGAGCTTTGCTTGGAACTACCTTACAATCAGCAATTCGCTTTGGTATGTCCCGCTCACTTAATGCAACTGAGATGGGCCTGGGAACTGCAGCTATATTTTTCGGATCTACTGGCAGTCGCCATCCCGTTGAAAATGGTATCATGTCAATGGTATCAGCTTTTATCAGTAACTACCTCGTTTGCTTTGTTCTTTGCCTTATCATCGTCGTAAGTGGCGTTTGGAATCATGACGCCACCAGCATCGCGTTAACCACCCAAGCCTTTAGCTCAACCTTCGGCTCAATCGCCGGCTGGCTTGTTACCACTCTTTCCATCATCTTCGGCATCGGCGTCTTAGTAGCCTATGCCTACATTGGGCGCGAATGCTGGGCCTACTTAACCAATGGTCGCTATATTCAAACCTTTAATGCTTTGTATTGCTTTTTTGCTTTTGGAGCCTCTCTTGCTAAAGTCCAGCTCGTCTGGGATGCCGTCGATATCGTAAATGGTGGGTTGTTAGCCATAAACCTCTACGCCATACTAGTGCTTATGCCTAAGATTGCTAAAGGTGTTTCACTGTACATGAAAGGCAAAGAAGAAATTCGACCTTAACTTGGCTCCGATTGGCCGATTGAGGCGAGCTTGAACTGAGCTTAGCTTGAGCCCGAAGGGGACCTCGTCCCCTTCACCCCTATGAAAAATAAAATAAGAAAAGGCGGAACTCGCCTTTTCCTTTACTATGACAACAACTGTTGAACGTGTCGCTTAAAATGATTAGAATTTTGTCTTGAACTTTTAAAAATCGTCATATATTTTCTTGCGATGTTTAATGGCAACAATGACAACTAAATGGTTCTTAGGTTCAACCCGATAGATAACTCGATAATCACTTATTCGCAATCGCCGATGACCCTTCAAACTATAACGTAATGGTTTTCCAAAGTGCACAGGATCGACCATTAATCGCTCCTCGATGGCAGTTTTGATCAAATCTCTTGCCGTTTTAGGTAAGGCTGGAATATCTTCATCCCTGACTAAAGCCAAATATTCAATGCGATAAAGCTTACTTCCAGACATCTTCATGTTTTATTTTCTTCGCTTTCTCAATATCTCGTAATTCAGCGATCGCAGATAAAGCAATATCTTCACGGCATTCAATTGCTTCCATAATAAGTTCTCTAGTCAAGCTTGCAACTGATCTTTGCTCTTTCTTGGCTATTCGAGATAACAGTTTAGCTGTAGCTGATTCCAGTGTTACGTTAATTCTTGGATGTTTAGTGGGCATGGTATTTCTCCTTAGTGTTTCTACTATATTTAAGTGTAACACCAGTACATCACTATGTCAATAGATCGTTATGAAATTGGCTATTCAAATTTATAATTCTTACTATAGAGAACTAGCTTCCAATTAAAATATATGGAAAATAAATCTAGACCTAATGAGCTATCTTTTCTGCATGTTGTTTGAGCATCCTCGCAATAGCGCTTTTTTTTTAGTAGGCCAATGTGATGCCCAACTTAAAGCTGTATCCCCTGTTTTGACATTTACAGTATGAATATCAGCACCGTTATCAATGAGAAGCATCGCTATATTTTTGCAACCGTTGACAGATGCTACCATTAAAGCCGTCATGCCCAAATGACATGCAATATTGAGATTTGCGCCATTATCAATTAGGTGCCACACAATCTGCACATCTCCTTTATGAGTTGCCTCAAGCAAAACAGTTTCACCCCTCATATTTGTAGCATCAATATTTGCACCGCTATCCAGAAGTAATTCTACTATATCTTTATGCCTTTTGCGGCATGCTGCGAATAATGCTGTTTCACCTGCACCGTCCACTGCATCAAGATCAGCACCATTATCAATAAAAAGCTCGGCTATACCTTTGTTACCATGCCATGCCGCTTCTAATAATGCTGGATCTGCATAACCAAATTCATTAGTACGGTAGTTGTTGCAATCTATGCTTGCTTTCAACAGGCTTGCTACTACCTCAACATGCTTATGAGCTATAGCATGCAGGAATTCCTTGCGAGCTTTTTTTAAATGAAATGAAATATATCTTCTGGCTAACTCATCGCGAAGTAGCGTATCTTCTGAAATAATTTTAAATCTTTTATTGACCAATGCCAAACGAGCTAGGCTTGTAAAAATTACTTTCATACTTTTTTTCGCCGGTATAAAAACAAAAAGGTATATCATAAGCTCATTTGGCAGCTGATTGAAATTTTCTATCGAATCTACCATGGCAGGATTTTCATCTGCATCATTATTGATGCTTGCAGGAATGCAAGAAAAAAGAATGACCATAAGCTTATTGAGCAAAGAATCTTGCTGCGCAGATTCCGTTACCTCTTGGTTACTCTCTAAATCGATCAGTGCTTGCTCTTCCATAGAATACATGCTTGCACTAATGCATGTGAGAAACAAAATAGATAGCATGTTCATTTTTTTACCTCCCTAATTTTGCTATTGTTTAAAAAACCTTCGTTCCTGATTATTGATATCAATACTTTTTTGAATTACGTTCTATTTACTACATTTGATTAATAATCTTAGTGATTAACAATAACAATGGTCTAGTATCTTGCTTACGAGAACAATGTCAAAAGGATACACGGTGAAAAAACTGATTTCAGTAGCTCTGCGAACCAGCCTTATGTTCTTTTGTCTATTCGCTTATGAAAACAAACAAGAACATATTATTATCAGAGCCCTTCAGATTGAGGACCTTGCCTCAATTTTGGAGCTTGACCGTGCAGTGACATTTGAATTTTTTAAGCCTCTCTATACTCAACATTATGCTCACTTGCCGATAGGAAAAGATCCAGATCGATATCTCGAATTAGAGCTAGAAAAAGATAGACAGCTTTTTCATCAACTAACTAAAACACCTATGGAAAGCATGCGATTATATGGTGCTTGGAATCCAGAAATAAAAGCTTGTATTGGCTTAATTTTGTTTCACAATGATGCTGATGAAGTACACATTGATTGCTTGTTAGTAGCTAAAGAATATCGCCGCTTATCAATTGGCAAAAGACTTTTGAACCAAGCTGTTACCGCTTTTAAAAATTCGAAATCCTGTATTGTTTACCCATTGAAATTTGGTAACGATGAAACTCTGAAGTTTTATCAGTCATATGGCTTTGTAAATGTGGAAGATGTTCCTCATGAGAAAAAAAATAGTTATGGCATAAGCTATCATGAGATGTATTTCAAATATAAGCTGCTCTTATAAGCTAGCGTAAATCACGATAATGGCTTAATCATTAAGTTAAAAAACTTCACTCTCCTCACAGCGTTTGCCCTTATAAACTGTTTATTTATACTAGAATAGAAGATACAAAATAATAGTTGTAAGCAACCTGGTGAAAATAATCTATGAGCAAACTTCTAGTGCTTCTTTTCCTATTGGGTATAACTTTCTCAAGCTCCCTGGGCATGAAAAGGCCAATCAGAAGTGAACAAGAGCAGGAAAAAACTGATTCGGGTAATGAATTAGTAAATAAAAAATACAAGGCATCAAAAACAAAGTTAAAGAAAAAAAAGCTTTGGAAAAAATTGCCGCCAGAACTGCGTCAACATGTATTGCGCATGCTGCTTGAATATCAAGAACCACCGGAAAACATTATTGGTGTGATGAAGCGATTAGAATCAGTAAGCCATGAAGTGAAACAGCTGATTCAGGGATTAAAAAATGAACCTTCTTTTTTACCAGCACTAGTTAAAAGAATTAAGAATAATAATGAGCGAACAGCTGAAATAAAATGTATGGCAGTTTGTGGATCAAATGAGGTAAAACTTATACAGGCATTTATACAAGCAGGAGTTGATAGCAGCACAGAAAGTGGTTTTGGAGATACAGCCCTGATTTGTGCCGCTCGTCACGGTTCTGTTGAGAATGTTAATCTTTTACTGGATCTTGGTTCAGACGTCGTTGATCAGTTTAATCTAGATGCAGTTTTAGAAGCTTTGAGAAATAAACAGAGCCAAATAGTTGAAGCACTCATTAAAGTTCAAGGAATTTGTGCACCAAATTTAGGTCAATCAATGCTTCTGGCAGCGATAATGCTTGGCAGAATAGAACGTGTCACCGCTCTCTTGCAAAAGAATATTAGCCCTATTTCAAAGTTGGAAGGTGGAATGACGGCCTTAATGATTGCTTCACTTAGTGGCAATCAAGCAATTGTTGAGCTCTTGTTACAACATAAGGTTGTTATTGATCATATAAACTCTAAAGATATACATGAAAAATCAGCGCTCACCTATGCTTGTGATGGTGGTCATATTGATATAGTAAAAATACTTGTTGAGCACGGAGCCGATGTAAATTCTAGCAGTACAAAAAAAGTTCCTGAAAGCAGACTGCTTTTGGCCCAACCATTAAGCATGGCGGCAGCAAAAGGACATGAGGCAATAATTGAGTATCTTCTTGATAAAGGTGCACATATAGATGCTTTTTCTGATTTTAACGACTCAGCACTCAGTGCTGCTTCAGATTATCCTGCAAAACACAACATTGTCAAATTGTTACTTAAGCGTGGCGCAAACATTAAAAATGATTCGTTTAATCTTGGGTGGTGTTTGAAGGATATCGATGATACATCGGATGAATATTTTCTTAGCAAAGAAGTTCTAACTGATCATGCATTTGTTTACAGGTTATGGTGGGGAGCTTTTTGCGCCAGAAATAAACATATGCTTGTTAAACTTCTAGAACATGGTGTCTCGGTTGATAAAGAAATCAACGAAAGAAAATGGACTGGTTTGATATATGCTGCATCCTGCGATGACCTTGAATATGTTCAATTGATGCTCGATTATGGCGCTTATATTGATGCAACTGATGTACATGGTCGTACTGCACTTATGAATGCTGCTTTCTCTGGCAATAAGCATATAGTAAGATTATTATTAGAAAATAAAGCAAATATTATAATTAGAGATGTATGTGGCGAAAATGCTTTAGATTTATGCATGAATTCCATGAACAAAAAAGTAATAAAACTTCTTTTGAGAGCTGGCATAAAGCCAAATGAGGAGGAAAGTGAAGCTCGAACTCCTTGGATACATTTTGCTGCATCAAGGGGAATGTTCAAAATAATTAAAATGCTTTTTGCTTTTAATGCAGATCTTAACCTTTTGGACAAACAAGGTCATACGCCGCTTATGTATGCGCTATCTAGTGGTTGTCCAAAGACCGTAAAATTTTTACTCAAAAAAGGTGCTAATCCCTGCAAATTGGCTTCTTCAGGTAATTCAGCTTTGCTCATAGCTCTTCAGGGAAAAAACTCTTTAGAGATGGTGAAACTCTTATTAGCGGTTTCTAGTAATCAAATTCCTTTTATCCAAAAGAAAGAAGCTTTAGATTTTGCTATTGAGCATGATCTTCATCAAGAAGAAGGGCTTTTAAGATCAAGCGGTGCCGATCGATTGATAATGGCTGACGTAACAACAGCAGGCTCAAGTAGTTGTTTGCAAAGCTAGGAGTGAATTGGCACTAATCAAATCGTATTGGTTGTTTGTTAATAGCTAAAAGCCGTACTGATTTATTCAAGAAATATTTACTGCTTCAAAAAGTGGTACTAAAAGGAATAATCTGACCATTTATTTCAACCATAAATTTATTACACCCAAGGCCTTTTAACATTTTAAAAAAGCTTTGCGTGCTAAAGTCATCTTTTTTTCCTGACCTCATGGCCTGAACAATAGTTGGCGATATTCCTGCGATCTTTGCCAGCTTTCGCACGGAGATTTCATCTCGCTGCATTAAAGCCAAAATGAGCTCGGAAATGGCAAGCTCTTTATAGCCTTTGTCAAAGTCTTTTTTCTGTTGAGGCGTTAGGGATTCTATAAACTCATCACAAGTTGTTTTAATTTGTTTCTTCATTGTAATCCAAAATTTGGTTTTTATTATTGTATCATTTTTTTGGTACACAAAGCAAAATGAAAAAATCGGTTAATATCAGCAAAGGACTGCTATTATAAACTCATTAATGCTGGGAATGATAACAATGTACCTAATTACCGAGTCCGGTCAACTTAATCTAATGATTCTCCCTTCAGTTGACCTAAAAAATTAGCAAATAATCTTGTCAAATAATAAATCAGCTATACAATAAGGGAAGCAAAAACATTCATCTAGAAACAATCATTACCTAGCAATTGATACATCCGATGAAGTTACCCATTACACTCGATAAAGTTTATCCTGTTACTTGTCATACCGATCACGTAGGCCCTGGTAGCACCTTTGTAGCTATTAAGGGCCTGCAGGAAGACGGCATTGCTTACATCCCAAAAGCGCTTACCCAAGGCGCTAGCAAAATAATAATCCAACAAGATGCTATATTAACTCCAGCTATAAAAACAGCCATTGAGCAAAAACGAGCAAGCATACTCGTAGTTGAAAATGTTCGCAAAGAACTTGCTTATTTAGCTGCACGAGCAGCCAACTTTCCGGCAAGCAAATTACGCATTATCGCCGTTACAGGCACAAAAGGTAAAACAACAACAACATTTCTGGTTGAGCATCTTCTAAAAGAAGCTGGCTATAAGACAGCTTTGCTGAGTACAGTTAAAAATCGTATTCTTGACCAAAATTTTCCTTCATATTTAACGACTGCTCAACCTGATTATCTCAATATCTTTTTTAACACTTGTCTAAAGAATGATATTGATTACGTCATCATGGAAGTAGCGGCCCAAGCTGCGACCTTACATCGAGTAGATGGCCTAGAATTTGATTCTCTTATTTTTACCAATTTTGGGCATGAGCATGCAGAATTTTATAACACACCTGATACTTATTTTGCCGCCAAAGCTTCCTTATGCAAGCAGCTAAAGCCTCGAGGAATTTTTGTACTAAACAGGGATGACGAACGAGTTTGGTCATTGCAAAATCAGCAAATGAACGTTATAAGCTTTGGTATGAGCAAGCAAGCAGTTTTTTCTTTTAGTATTGCCTCCAATACATTAGACGGTTTACATGTAAATGTGGGAACCTATTCCTTAAGTAACCAAGCATTGCTTGGTAAATTTAATGCTTATAATATAGTTGCTGCTGTTGCTTTGGCATGCCAAAAAGGTATAGAGTCAAAGAAAATAGAAAAAGCACTCGCAACTTTTACCGGGGTTCCAGGTCGGCTTGAGCGCTTTCAGCTACCAAATGGAGCACAAGCTTTTATTGATTATGCACATAACCCCTCATCATTTCAAGCCATTTTTACCCTTTTGCGGCCACTGAGTGATCACGTAATCGCCGTTTTTGGGACAGGTGGTGATCGCGATAAAGCTAAAAGACCAATAATGGGTACTATTGCAAGCACGCATGCGGACATAATTATTCTGACTACTGATAATCCACGTTCTGAAGACCCAAAAGAAATAATCAAAGAACTAGAGGCTGGCATTCCAGCAGAACATGCTCATAAAGTTCATATTGAGCTTGATAGGGAAAAAGCAATCCGAAAAGCTTATGCTCTGGCTAAGCCGCATAGCATACTTGCACTCTTGGGTAAAGGTGCTGAGGAATATCAGCTGGTACAGGGGGTAAAAATTTCTTTTAATGAGAGAGCTATTTTGCGATCCTTGTAAATTCAGTATAGTAGATAGTAGATTAACCAATTTTAACCGGGAGAAGAGAATGCTCACACTGGGATCATTTTTATTTGCTGTTCTTGCAGCCAGTGCTGCAGGTTTTGGCGTCGTCTGCTTATTATTTTACCATATTAAGAAGGTACCAGTAGATAACGAGCGAGCGGCTCATATTGCACAAGCAATAAAATTAGGAGCAATGACATTTTTGCAAGAAGAGTACCGAGTTATAGTTCTGGCTATCTTACCAATTGTTGCTGCGTTATGCTATTGGGGCGGTCTTTACTCAGGACTCTGTTTCTTGGCAGGCGCTGCTTTATCGCTATTATGCGGATTTATGGGCATGTATGCTGCAACAGAAGCTAATGTTCGAACTACCTTGCAAGCTAAAGAATATGGAGAACAAGCAGCTTTTAGAGTTGCTTTCTTTGGTGGTGGCGTTATGGGATTTTCTGTAGCGACATTTGGCGTGTTAGGTCTTGGAGCATTAGTGTATCTATTTTCAAATTTTAAAGACTTTATCTTTTTACTTTCTAGCTTTGGTCTGGGAGCCTCACTCGTTGCCTTTTTTGCTCGTGTAGGCGGTGGTATTTATACCAAATCAGCCGATGTTGGTGCTGATCTAGTAGGTAAACTAGAAGCGGGTATTCCCGAAGATGATCCACGTAACCCTGCGGTGATCGCTGATAACGTGGGAGATTGTGTGGGTGATACCGCTGGCATGGGAGCTGACATTTATGAATCATATGTTGGCTCAATGGTGGGTTCTATAGCCCTTGCGACTGCGAGTTTTCCAGGAGCCTTTGAATATCTCACGTTGCCTGTTGTTTTAGCCATTTGTGGCCTCATCGGTTCATTCTTAGGACTTTTTTCTAATATCATTTTACGTGCAGAGCCTGCAGCAATGCTTCGCAATGCCACCTATATTGCGATAGTGGGTTTTGCTGGGCTTGCCTATGGTTATATGTGGTATATGAACATTCTGCGTGATCATGGCGAGCTTTTTTGGTCAGTAGTGCTTGGTTGCGTCGCTGGTATTGTGGTTGGTCTTATAACTGAGTACTATACTGGCTTTTCACCTATGGTAGATTAGCTGAAAGCTCACAATCTGGTGCTGCCACAAATATTATTTATGGACTTTCTCTGGGCATGGAATCAACGGTGTTGCCAGTTATCTTATTAGCGTTTTGTGTTTGGGCGTCCTTCATTTATGGTGGTGAGCTTTTTGGTGTTTCTATTGCGGCCGTTTCTATGCTTGCAACCGTAGGTATTACTATGACTGTTGATGCCTATGGTCCTATAGCTGATAATGCTGGTGGCATCGCCGAGATGGCAGGATTTGGCTCGAGCGTACGATCAATTACTGATAAGCTTGATGCTCTGGGCAATACTACCGCTGCCATGGGCAAAGGCTTTGCCATTGGATCGGCTCTTTTAGCAGCTCTTGGTATGTTCGCAGCCTATCGAATAGAGGCTGGTATTAGCCAGTTAGATCTTGTTAACCCCCGTGTTCTTGTAGGGATCTTTATCGGTGGTGTTATGCCTTTTCTTGTTTCTGCGCTTACCATGCGGTCGGTCGGTGATGCTGCGCTGAAAATGGTTATGGAAGTACGGCGTCAATTTAAAGAAATTCCGGGTCTTTTAGAAGGAACTGCAGAACCTGATTATCGACAAGCTATAGCTATTAGCACAAAAGCGGCTTTACGTGAAATGATTTTACCCGGCGTGCTTACTGCAGGATTGCCTGTTGTGGTATTCTTTAGTCCATTAGGTAAAGAAGGCTTGGGCGGTGTGTTAGTCGGAGCTACGGTAGTGGGAGTCTTGCTTGCGCTTATGATGGCCAATGGCGGTGGCGCTTGGGATAATGCAAAAAAATATATCGAGGCTGGACATCTAGGGGGCAAAGGCTCAGAAGCCCATAAAGCGGCTGTTATTGGCGATACGGTAGGAGATCCATTTAAAGATACTTCCGGTCCTGCACTTAATATTTTAATTAAATTCATGTCTATTGTTGGCTTATTGTTAGTTACGCTGTTTAAGTAAAAGTATGAGAAAGGCCCCTTGCGGGGCCTTCTTTATTTTGCTTTAGCAACTGCTGGTTTTTTTGCAGGTGCTTTTTTTGGTGGTGATTTGGGTCCAAAATCTTCTTTAGCAAGTTCTACGAGTCTTACTGTTTCTTCTTCAGGTTTTAGAGTTCCAGCGATAAAGGACTGTACATCGTGGAGAAACTTATCTTTCTCACGGCCACCTTTTTGAACGATTTTTTCGCCACCTCGTATAAATATCATCCGAGGAAGCGCATCAACCCCCAGGGCCTTGCACGGTTCTTTAAAATTATCGTAATTTACTTTAGAAACTAATATTTTATGAGAGTGCAATCTATCAACTTCATTAATAACCGATGCCATACTTTGGCAAGGTGTACACCAATCAGCATAGACGTAAATAAGTGTTGGTTCTTTTCTATTTAACAGCCCTTCAAGTTCTGTACAACTTTGCACCTCTTTTATAAATGCTTGCGCACTGCTGAGCAGCAATAATGAAAATGAGCTTAACAGTAACTTCTTGTGGTTCATAATGTCCTTTCTTACTAGTAATTGGTATGTTAATAATCTTAACTAGCTGCTAAACCGGTTTGCGGTTTGCCATTTGTTGGCTTTTTCTTGTTTAAGATTCTTCGAGGTCTTCGCTTCATTAAAGGTTTATTTTTTTGGATTCCATTGGTAGTCTTAGTTTGACCATTGTTACTGGCTGTTATGGGTTTCGGATCATCTACAACTTTGGCTTTCTGAGCTTTATCGGTGGCTTGTGAGTTTGCAAATGCCTCAAGCCGTTTATTAAATTGCTCTTTAGGCTTATAGCCAGTTTCTTTGTAAATAACTGTTGGAATTGCTTCAATGCCTAGTGCGTCGACTATAGTATTAAACTCTTTTTTTGTGATATCTGCTTTTGCAAAGTGAACTTGATCATAGCTTTGCGCTGCCTGATTAATAACCGGAATCATTCCCTTGCAGGCTGGGCACCAAGGGGTATAGAATAAGACTACCAGTGGATGAGATGTATCGCGCAAAATCTCTTGTAATTCTTTTGCTGTTGCTAATTCTTTGCAACCTTCATTTTCTTTACCACTTAAGGCGAAAGCATTGGTAAAGAAAAATACTTTCAATAACATTATAGAAAAATTACGGTTGTTCATGTTCATAAATCCCCCCTGTTTTTGAGTACATGTCCTCATTACTAGTCTAGCATAGGTTGTTTAAGAGAAGTCAAGTTCTTGTATTAAATTATCACTTAGTATTAATTCCTATTCTTTCGACGCTAAAAATTAAGAGTTTTGTTTGTTTTAAAATGTTTTAATTTGTGTTGATTCTACGGGCTTAAGCTGGTACATTTATATACGTAAAGAAAAGCTATTTTTTTTCTGATTGTAAAAAATATGTTTTTCTGTTTTTTACTAAACTCCTTTTTACTTACCTGCTTGTGCTTTTTGTTTTTACGAGGAAAAAGTTTACTTGAGGCAAGCTTGTTATAGTCGAAGAAAGAGTTCCTGAAGGTAGAGGACAAAATGTCTGCGCAAGGCTTTTGGTCGCTCATTGAGTAGTTTACATAGGATGAGAGGTATGGCATGGATATGCAACATATAAAAAACGAGACTGCCTTGGCCCATGATTTCTCTAAAGTTGATGAAATTAAGGTCATTAAGCGCACGGGATTACAAGTTGAGCTTGATCTAACCAAGATTGCTAATACCATAAAACGTGCAGCACAAGGGTTATCAGAGGTATCAATTGAATCTTTATTGAAAGAAATACGCAAGAACATTTTTACAAGCATGAGCACCAATGAGCTTGAGAAGATCTTCATTTTGGCCTCAGTCGTCTTTATCGAAAGAGATCACGATTATGATGTTCTAGCTTCTCGCTTGTTATTGCAAAAAATGTTGAAAGAAGTTATGGGGGTTTCGATCAACCAAGAGTCCCTTGAGTCTTGTTATCGGCAATCTTTTATCAATTCAATTAAGCTTGGTATAGAACAAGGTCTCTTTGATAAGCAGCTATTGTTGTATGATCTTGAAGCATTAGCGGGAAAGTTAGTGATTGAACGAGATAATTTGTTACGCTACATGGGATTACAAACCTTGTATGAGCGCTATTTTGCTAAAATTAATGGGCGTAAAATTGAGACCCCACAGGCCTATTGGATGCGTGTTGCTATGGGGCTTGCGATACAAGAAGAATCTATGCAAGAGCGCGCATTAGAATTTTATGAGATTATGTCAACGTTGCGTTATGTTCCTTCAACACCTACTCTTTTTCATTCAGGCTTTCCAGTGGCTCAATTAAGTTCTTGCTTTCTGAATACCGTTTATGATGACCTGGGCCATATTTTTAAGTTTATAGGTGATAATGCCCAATTAGCTAAATGGGCAGGTGGTATTGGCAGTGACTGGACTAATATTCGAGGAACCGGTGCGCTTATCAAAAGTATTAAAGCAACAAGTCAAGGTGTAGTTCCTTTTTTAAAGATAGCAAATGACCTCGTGGTGGCTATCACAAAGAGTGGCATCCGCAGGGGGGGAACTTGTGTATATCTGGAAACATGGCATTGGGACATTGAAGAATTTCTTGATTTGCGACGAAATACTGGTGATGAACGGCGACGTACTCATGATATGAACACAGCTAATTGGATACCAGATCTTTTTATGAAAAGAGTCCTAGAAGATCAACCATGGACGCTTTTTTCATCTGAAGAAGTACCTGATTTGCATGACCTTTATGGATCTGCTTTTGAAGCTCGTTATACCGCATATGAAGCTATGGCGGCACAAGGCAAGATGAAGCAGCACAAAACAGTGTCTGCTCGCGGCTTGTGGCGTAAGATGCTCACTCGCCTTTTTGAAACTGGTCATCCATGGATCACTTTTAAAGATGCTTGTAATATTCGGTCACCACAGGATCATGTTGGCGTGGTTCATTGTTCAAATTTATGCACGGAAATTACGCTTAATACATCAGCAAAAGAAACGGCAGTATGTAATCTAGGATCCGTCAATGTGGCTTGTCATATCGCAAACGGTGTCCTTGATATCCCATTATTGCAATCTACGGTCAAGACTGCCATCCGCATGCTTGATAATGTGATTGATATTACTTTTTATCCAACGGTTGAAACTCGTGAATTCTAATATGAGACATCGGCCAGTTGGCCTAGGGCTTATGGGTTTTCAGGATACCTTATTTATGCTTGATATACCGTTTGATTCGCCGCAAGCATTAGATTTTTCAGATGTTCTTATGGAACAAATTTCCTATTATGCTATTAGTGCATCAAGTATGCTTGCACAAGAACGAGGAGCATATAGCACCTTCACCAATTCTAAATGGGATAGAGGAATTTTCCCCCTAGATACCTTAGATCTTCTTGAGCAAGAACGGGGCATGAAAGTAGAAATACCAAGAACAGCCCGATTGGATTGGCAAGCATTAAAACTGCAAATTAAAAAGCTGGGTATGCGTAATTCAAATGTTATGGCAATTGCTCCTACTGCGACTATATCAACTATTAGTGGTTGTTATCCTTGTATCGAGCCTATTTATGAAAATATTTATGTTGAATCTAATGTTAGTGGTGAGTTTACCATTGTAAATAAATATCTTATTGA
Organism: uncultured bacterium; assembly: GCA_963706585.1. GTDB lineage: Bacteria > Babelota > Babeliae > Babelales > Babelaceae > MFD02248-292. The sequence goes on along the minus strand of OY970169.1, from coordinate 121,037 downwards.
TGATCTAAAAAAGTTAGGGCTTTGGGGTCAAGATATGCTTGATCAGCTTAAGTTTCATGATGGCGATTTAGCATCTATTGATTCTATTCCTGCAAAATTAAAACGTAAATACAAAACAGCTTTTGAACTAGACCCGGAATGGTTGATAGAAATTACCGCAATGCGTGGTAAATGGATCGATCAAAGTCAATCTCATAATGTGTTTCTCAAGACTGTCTCTGGTCAAAAATTACATGATGTCTATATAAAAGCTTGGCGTACAGGCATGAAAACAACGTATTACGCCAGAACATTGGGTGCAACTCAGATTGAAAAATCTACCCTTGATGCCAAAAAATTTGGCTATACTCAAAAGAGAAGTGTTACCGGAGAATCATGTAGCTTAAATGCACCTCCTGATTGTGAATCGTGCCAATAACCATAAAAAAAGGAACTGTAATGACAATTAAGCGTTTAATTAACAATAGTGCCATGGATCCTAATAAAATTTTGCCGATGACCTATCTTTGGGCAAGAGAGCATTATAAAAATGGTATTGCCAATAACTGGACCCCCGAAGAAATACCAATGCAACAAGATGTTGAACAATGGAAATCGGCCACTGCTTTAAATGAAGCTGAAAGGCGTATGATTTTGTGGAATTTTGGCTTTTTTTCAACAGCTGAATCATTGACTGCTAATAATATTGTGCTTGCGGTATACAAGCATGTAACTAATCCTGAATGTCGACAATACTTGCTCCGCCAAGCATTTGAAGAAGCAATTCATACCGATACCTTCATCTATTGCTGCGATACTCTTGGGTTGGATCCTGATGAAATTTATACTATGTACTTGACCATTCCATCAATTCAGGAAAAAGATGAGTTTGTTGTTGAGCTTACTGCTTCAATTTTTGACTCACAATTTACCACGCAAGGTGAACAAAATATTCAGGCTCTTTTGCATGATTTAATCGGGTATTATGTGATCATGGAAGGAATTTTCTTTTACGCTGGATTTGCGATGATTCTTGCACTTAAGCGCCAAAATAAAATGGTAGGAATTGGGCAGCAATTTGAATATATCATGCGTGATGAAAGTATTCATTTAGCATTTGGTTGTGATTTAATTAATACGATTATTGCTGAAAATCCAGTCAGTCTGGACGCAGTCATTTCAAGAAGAAATTGTTAGTTTAATTAAAAAAGCCGTGATATTAGAACAGCGATATGCTCACGATGCCTGTCCTCAAGGGCTCATGGGCATTAATGCTCAACAATTTTGTGATTATGTAGAATATATTGCTGATAGGCGCCTTGAGCGCATTGGTTTGCCAAAGCTTTATTTTAAAGAGAATCCGTTTTTATGGCTTTCTGAATCGACAGATTTACGAAAGAAGAAGAACTTCTTCGAAACACGAGTTACTGAATACCAAATTGCTGGTTCTTTGCAATGGGATTAATGAGGAAAAAAAAGCCTGCTCAAGCAGGCTTTTCTCCATAGGTTAGCAATCTATTTTTGTTCACGTTTCTTTATAGCCTCGTTAAAGAATTCTAGAAAATGCCCTCGAGAGTCTAGAGTGCTCGCAAAATCTAAAGCATTTTGACCTTGCTCATTAACAGCCAAAGGATCTGCTCCGAGAGTGAGTAATAATTTTGCTAATGCGATATTACCTGTCTTTATTGCAAAAAATAATGGTGGTATTTTATCATTACCTAAGCCAACAATGCTTTCATTGATCTTATCCTTAAGCAATGTACCAAAGAGCATTTTTATAACTGCAGGATCATTAAATCCATTGTAGTAAGAAAGCACGCCTCGAAGAATACTATAATCTCCCGTTGTTAAGTCATGAGCAGAAATAATATCCCATTGATTCAATACTTCTGCTTGATTAACAAAATGCAACAAAAATTGATTTATAGCAGGTTTACCAAATTTAGCACGAATAAATTTGCCAATATTGGTTTTGTAGTGCTCAATTAGGTCATGAAAATGAGAGTTGGTTCTAGAAAGATTTGCTATATTTTTTAGAGTCTTACCAAGGTTATCTTCGACTAAGTAAGACAGCAGATATACCTTCAGCTCGACTGGTAACTCTTGCAGAAGATCAGGGCTTACAACCTGAGTTTCCATTTCAGGTTCAGGTAACTCCATGGCTTTAAGATTACCATGGCATAGTACTGTAGCGATTACTAGAAACAAGAAGTTTTGTAAAATTTTGCTCTTCATCCTAATCTCCTATTTTAACCTAAATTTTTGGCAAGAGGCTCGATTACCATTTCATCTAAAGAAGCAGTCTTTTGCTCAAGCAATTCTTTTGCTTGTTGGTCTCTTTTTTTAGCTGCTAAGTTGCCCATTCTAGCTCTTGTTTTAGCGCTAGGCTTCTTTGTGAGTGTTGGCTTTGCTTGGCGTTCTTTTTTTTTGCCTTCTGGCAATGCCAATTTTTCAGCTTTTGCTTTAGGAGTGGCCATTTCTTGGAGTTCCTGATTAGCAGTTCCACCTTTAGTAAGAAGTAAGGCGCAATCGGCAAGAGCCGGAGCTTCTTGGCCTTCTTGTGGAGAAACTTTTTGAGCTACAGCCTCAGCTGCTGCCGGGGTTTTCTCTGTAACCAGAGGTTCTTTGGCTAAATCAATAGCATGAGCAGGCATTTGATTGGCTTCGATCATTTTTTCTGCCTTACTAGCCTTGGTTTGGCTCATGATAGCTTCAATAGCTTTATCTATTTCTTCACTTTCAGCCTTGTCCTCTTTGCTTGCGGGAGCAATAACTTCAGGAGCAGCTGTTGTGATTGGTGCTACTGGAGTTGATTTAGTTTCTTTTACCGGTGCTTGTTCTTGAGCACTAGTGACTTGTGTTGCTATAAGCATTATTAATAAGCTTACGATTATATTCTTCATAGTTATTTCCTTTATCACTGATTTCTTGATTTTACTATTGTTTTATTTCAATGTGTTGTGATTTCAATCGATTAAGTACGCTGGAAGACTCTGTCAGTAAATTACCAATAACCTCTTCTAAAGCGATTTTCATTTGATTGACAAAAGCTTCTTTTTCTTCGATTGTTGCTGAATGTGCATCAAGTACATGCCCATGTCCAAGCAGCTGATAGTCAACTCTTTCAAATTCATTATCAAAAGCTTCAGATAAGCCTTGAATGTATCTACTAAAGTTCAGCTTTCCCATGAGTGCATGATGGTCGTCATTATAAAATAGTAATGATCCCAATTTATAGCGACTAGCTTGAGTCAGTTGCTCAAGTTGTCCATAGGCTTTGGCACGCAGATCTCGCTCAAGCGTCCAAAATTTTAGTCTTGTCGCTACTCCTTCAGTCAGCTCATTAAATAACGAACCATGAATGAGGACGTCGCCGACTTCGGCTATAACTTGGGTTATACTTGAAATGAATATGACTGCAATCATTATTTTTTTCATAGTTCTCTTTTTTATTTAATATTATAATATACCTGTATTTTATTATATAAAAAATTCATACGCTATTGCAACAGTTGTCCTCTTTATTGCTTAATTGAGCAAATTGCAGGGCCGTGAGTGTCCACAGCCCTGACTTCTATCTGAACAATTTTAGATATTAAGGTATGTTTTTACCTGTCTTCTAATATCAGCTTTACTGGTAAATCCACCAGGAACTTGTTGTTTTAATGACCCATTGCTAAACAGAAGTAGCGTTGGTACTGATTGTATTCCATATTTTTTGCAAATATCAGGGAATTGATCAATATCAACTTCTATAAATTGAATGGAAGTTCCTCGTTCTTTTACCCATTCATCTGCAGCTTGTTCAAGGTGCGGTTTCATGGCTTGACAAGGTTTACACCAGGAAGCGGTTAGCTTGACAATGGCATAAGGCTTACTTTGTACTTGGCGTTGGAGCGTGCCTACCGTATCAGTACTGCGAGTAACTTGCAAAGGCAGGAAATGAGCGCAATATGTTTGTGCAGACATAAGCAATGAAGCACAAAGCATAGTAATGTTAATAACATATTTAACCATAATATATCTCCTTGTAACTTGTAATAAATAGTAGTTGTTACTCTATTAGCATACACTTTTTACAAAAATAAACAAGGGCCTAAAAAACAAACACTTTTTAATACTATCTGTTACTTAAAAATAGAGGGAAAAACACTTAATAACGCTTGGTTGTTTGCAGGCTAAAACTTGCTATGGCTTGCTTGCGCAGTTCGATAAGTGGAACAATATCAACTAAGCGAGCCAGCTCTTTGCCTTGATTAAAATAAGCAAAAGTAGGTATGGTGGTAATTTCCTCGCTTAGGGCTTCTATGCTAAAGCTTTCTACATCTATATCAATGCAATCAATGACGTTTGCAAATTCCTTGGCTAATCTCTCGAGTGGTGGCTTCATCGCTTGACAATGGTCGCATGTTTTCATAGAGAATTTAACGATAACTGGTTTTGGGTTATGTAAAACATGCTTACTAAATGCTGCCTCGATACTTTCTTTTGTAGATGAATTATCTGGTAAAAAGCTTTCGAAGATAATAACGTAGTTTTTTGCTTCAGATATTACATTGCCTGGTGCCATGTTGGGGTTGCTTATCAACGAATTGGTCAGCAGCATGAATAAAAAGCTGCGCTTATGCATAGGTTCTCCTTTGAAAAATATACTTGTGTTACTTTATCTTTAACATATGGTTCAAACAAAATTCAACATTATTCAGCTGAAACCCAAATGGTGTTGTAAACAAAATCTATTAATTCTTTCATCTGTATGGCATGCTGGGAAATCATGATGAGCATAAAAAAGTGGGTTGTTAAATGGTGCCAGTAGCAAAAGAAGTAATGTACGTCGATGCTATTCCTCAGAATGGTTCATTTTTTTTAGCAGCTGACATAGGCGGGACAAATAGCAATTTTGGCATATTTAATATAAGTGATGTTAAGCCGACCTTGTTGATATCTGTCCACTATAAGAGCCAGAAAATTGAAGATTTTACCTCATTAATGAAGCAATTATGTGACTATATCGCAGATCGTTATTCTATTACGCTTAAGCGAGGGTGCATTGCTGCTGGTGGTATCGTGGATTATAGTCGAACCCATGCTAAGCCAACGAATCTAGCTTTCACTATTGACCTTATTGAAATTATGAAAGCGACTACTATTAAAGAACTTTTCCTTATTAATGATTTTGAAGCAGTAGCACTTGGTATCGATCTTATTAACCCCAAAGATATTTTAGCAATTAACAAAAACAGTCCTATAGTCCATGGAAACAAAGCTTTTTTAGGAGCAGGAACCGGGCTGGGTAAATCTATGCTCATTTGGTCACATGCTGAAAAACGTTATCATCCTATTCCCTCTGAAGGAGGACATTCAGATGTGGCGGTATATACTCAGCAAGAGTTTGACCTGATCAATTATATTGCTGCCACTATGCCCACTACATGCTCGATATCATGGGAGCACATACTTTCTGGTTCAGGAATACAACGCCTGTATCATTATCAAGGATTAATAAAAAAATACGTTCCAACAGCAACAACTCAAGAAATAGTTCAAGCTGACTTTGATCCAGACAGAATTTCCCGTTATGCTAAAACTGATGAGCAAAGTCATGATACTTTTGCTTTATATGCTCGATTTTATGCACGATGCGCAAAAAACTTTGTCCTTGAAGCACTTGCTTTAGGCGGCATATATATTGCAGGTGGCATCGCTGCTAAAAACGTTTCGCTCTTTTTTAGTCCGTCATTCTTAGAAGAATTCAACCGTTGTCAAGCAAATGGATTCTTACCTATGCATGTACCTGCTTATATAATTACCGATTATAATGTTAGCTTGTATGGAGCAGTGGTTGCAGCTCAATTTCGCTTATTAAAACTTATGTGATTGGAAGTTATTCCCATGAAATCAATAGTAGGTAATTATCAAGAATATTCTTTGGTCGAGGATCACAAGCGTCAGGCTTTAGGTCAAAAACTTTTGCCTGTTATTAAAGAGATGACTGATGCTTTAAGGCTTGGATACAAAACCCATTATGCTTCATTATGTTTGCCATCTGATGAGCACATGCTACAGCACGTTGAATCGGTCATCGATAAAATGCTGAGCCTGCGGCCCTCAATCCTTTTGCTTATTGGCATAGGGGGCTCTAATATGGGAACATTAGCGATAGCCCAAGCCTTGCTTGGACTCTTTTATAACGAGCTTAATCCTCGCATCCGCTTTTACTGTGCTGACACTATAGATACAGAGCTAGCACGAAGCTTGCTAGCTCTGCTTGAAGCTGAGCTTCAAAAAGGCAATCCTGTTATTATTACTTTAGTAACCAAATCGGGAACGACCACCGAAACAATAGCCAATGCATCTCTTTTTTTGGCATTAATAAAAAAATATTACCCTCAAGACTATTATCAGTATGTTGCCGTCGTGACCAGTGAAAATTCGCCACTGGCAGATCTTGCCCGACGGGAAGGCTTTTATCGACTAGATATTCCTGAAAATGTCGGTGGCCGTTATGCTGTTTTATCTGGAGTGGGTCTTTTGCCTCTAGGAATTCTCGGCATTGATATTCGTTCATTCTGGCAAGGGGCGCTTGCAATGCGTCCTCGCTGCATAAGTGCTAGGTTAGACCATAACCCAGCTGCTCAAAGTGCTATAACGATCTACGCCCAGTATTGCATGGGAAAGAACATTCATGACACCTTTATTTTTACACCCCGATTGGCAAAGCTTGGATCCTGGTATCGCCAACTTGTGGGTGAAAGCCTTGGAAAAAAAGAGAATAACGAAGGAATTGCCGTGTATACCGGTATAACACCAATGGTATCAATAGGCACGACGGATTTACATTCAGTTGGACAGCTCTATTTAGGTGGTCCTTACGACAAGCTCACTACCTTTATCTATGCGCAAGAAGATGGCTCATTGACGATTCCGAAAAATGAATGTAGTTTCCTTTTGCCAATGCTTGAAGATAAAACAATAGCTCAGATAAAACAAGCAACTTTTAAGGGTGTGCAAGCTGCCTATGCAAATGAGGACCGTCCGTTTATGACTATGTTTTTCCCAGAAGTAAATGCCTCTATACTTGGTGAATTTATTATGCTAAAAATGTGTGAGGTTATCTATACAGCATATCTCATGAATGTTAATCCTTTTGATCAACCAGCGGTAGAGCTGTACAAAAGAGAAACTAAGGGTTTATTGGATGAAAATTATTGATATTAGTTGGTTAATTACCCCTGATATGACAGGATACAAAGACAAGCGTGAAGTTATTTTTACTTCCACGCGTTTATGTGAGCAAGAGCACATACGTGAATCGCATCTTATGTTAAGCTCACACACTGGGACACATGTTGAAGCTCCTTCGCATGTGTTTGATGATGGTAAAACTATTGATCAGGTGCCTTTGCAAAATCTTATAGGTCAGGCATTAGTAGCAGATCTTACTCATGTAGAAGAGGTTATTAGCGCTGATGATTTGGCACCATTTGACTGTGCCAGAGGTTCTATTCTTTTATTGAAAACTCGTAATAGCGAACTTCTTGAAAATGCGCCATTTGAGCCTTCGTTTGTTTATTTAGATACCTCAGCTGCTGTGTATTGTGTTGAACAAAATGTTAAAGCTGTTGGCATAGACTATATTGGCATAGAGCGTAATCAACCTGATTATGCTACCCGCAAACTGCTTTTTGAGCACAATATACCCATTATTGAAGGCTTGCGATTACACCATGTTGTTATGGGTTATTATTTCTTTATTTGCTTGCCCTTGCACATAGCCGGACTTGAAGCAGCTCCCGCTCGAGCTGTGCTTATTGATTACACCTAATGACAAAGAGTTTTTCAAAGCATGGTCAAGGTCGTTGTTCAACTCTTAATCGCTTGTATTATTGCTAGAGCGAACTCTTGCGCTGCATGGGGTCCCGTGGCTGTCACCACCTTGCCATCTACAACAACGTCATTCTTTACATACGTAACGCCATACTGCTTAAAAATATCTTCCAGTTTATGATCTTGGTTCCAGCCAGTAGCTTTTTTACCTTTTAAAGCACCAGCTTCCGCCAAAATACGGGAAGAAACGCAAATTGCGCCATAACCTTTATTCAGCGTACGCATTTGAAGTACAATGTCATGTACTCGAGGGGTGTTTAGAAATTCCAAAGCTCCGGGTCCGCCGATAATAAAAATGCCATCAAAATGAGTTGTATCAACTTGATCGACGGTCATGTCTACGTCAGCCGTTGAGTTATCTTTGGCGATAGCAACGCCGGCTTTATCGCTGATAGTGATGACCTTAATGCCATCACTGGTGAGCATTTCTTCAGGAACACCATATTCAATAGGCTGATACCCCTGGCTTGCAATTATAAGACCAACTTTCTTCATTATACATTCCTTATCAGGTAAAAGAAATTTTAGCAATCTGATGCAGTTTACTTAATTGCCAGAGCAAATACAACAGCATTTACCGGGCCTTGGCAATTAAAATGGTCATATAGAAAATAAATCGTACTTTGTTGTTTCTTGATATAGACATTTTATTTTTGACTAAATTTACAAATCGGGCTACTATAACTAAAAAAACAACACAATCATCTTGGGGTTTACATGTTTGAAAAACGAATTTTATTATCATTAAGTTTTGTTGCTCTTTTTGCACTTACCGGCTGTGCCCATTATTCAGCCCGTCCGCTTTATCGTATTTCAACAGCGGTACCAAGGGAGCAAAATTACCTTTCTTTAGCATGCCATATTTTTAGCCAAAGTGACTGCAAGCACTATCTCGATAGAGATGTTATTGCTAAAGGCTATCAGCCAATCCACATTACTTTGACTAATAACTCAAATCGTTCAATTTCCTTTGCTCTTGCAAATGTTAGTTTGCCTTGCGCATCAGCAGAAGAAATTGCTCAAATGGTGCATACGTCAACTATTAAACGAGCAGCAAGTTATGGTATAGCCGGTTTCTTCATATGGCCGTTCCTTATCCCCGCAGCTTTTGATAGCATGTGTTCATTGCGAGCTAATAAACGGCTCGACGTGGATTTTGCAAGAAAAGCATTACGCGATCAGATAGTACATCCATTTAGCACAATACATGGATTACTATTCATACCAGTAGAGCAATTTAATCTTGATTTTAATATAACTGTTCATGATCTAGAACATTCTCAGAGGTTTGTTCTTACGCCAACTAATTCGTACATACAAGTATAACGAGCTATTGCAAGCCCCTGCTGATGTAAGCAGGGGTACATACTTGGTGCTTTGCGTCAAGATCATTGCGATTGAATATCTATTGTTTTGTCTTCTACAGAACCGTTAAGACTTACTGAATGATAGGTAAATCCATTTTTTTTGATTATTTGCTTTTGAGGTTTAATTAGAATGCTTGCATGGTCATCTAATGAGAGTGTAATAGTCTCGTTTACTATAATTAACTTTGTCTGATATTGTTTCATCAGTGCAAGTAATATTTCCCATGCTTGCCAACAAGTGTGATTCAACTTACCCTTCCACTCAACCATAACTATAGTTTTGACCAATAGCTTTTGACATAAAGCAGTAAGGGCCCTGAAAGTTGTAATCGAGGGCTTAAGCGCAATAACATATTCAAGCTGAGATACATTTTCACTTTTTATGAGCATTGGCACCAATGTATGCTGTGTCCATGAGGGTGACGAAACCCGACTTCCAAGTGCTCCATTGTCTATACAAAGAGCTTTGCCGCCTGCCCGGATGAATGTTATTTCGTTATCAAAACAGACAATAGATTTAATACAGGGATTATTAGGTGTTATCAAGCGTAGATAGCCGATACTCAAGCATGCAAAAAGAGCAAGAGCAGCGGTGCTTGCCCCAACATGAGTTAATCTTTTGTGATGTACGATAGCGAGTATTAAGATACCCATGATGAAAGCAAACAGAAGAGAGGGCTTTGCAAAAGTGATAAGCCAAGATCTGTCGGCTAGGTTCATAAGCTTTACCCAATAAAACGTTAAGTAATCCAGAAATGTTATGAACATGGCATTGGGCAAACCAATGAGCTCAAAAAAAAATATAATTGAAGAAAGTGCTAAAAAGCAGGCCAAAAATGGGCTAAATAGGAGGTTGCCAATCGGACTTGCTACTGATAAAGGCAATCCCCACCAAAGCAAAAGTGGCAAAAGTACAAGGGTTAGAAAAAGCTGTAATTGCATAAAGGTAAGCAAATACCAGAGGACTTTTTTAAGCCTTGGTATGAACATAGTGCAAAGATGAGCATAAGCAAACAAGCGTTTTTCCTAGTAAAATCACCTAATCAGTAGCTATTAGTATAGAAACTCTGGCATTTAACAAAACTGGGTCGGTGCTGAAGTCAAAGTTAAAATTTTCATCTTCCGCTCATATGGTTCGATCCTTCGACAAGCTCAGGATGTACCTCAGCTTCGCTTCACTCACCACGAGCGGTTTTTGAGATATGTTTTAAGGTTATTGCCGCATAAGTACTTGTATATATACATTTGCCAAAAGTAAGGTTACTATTGCTGGAAAACTTAAGTTCTGGGTAGTATTGGAGAAGCAATGCAGGCAAATCTAGCTCATTTAAAGCACATAGCGTATAATTTACGAGTATTATCATTGAAGGCAACGACAGCTGCAGGCTCAGGTCATCCTACCTCGGCATTATCGGCTGCGGACATGATTGCTGCAATTTTTTTTCATGCAATGCGCTACGACTGGGCTAATCCCTATAACCCTAGAAATGATCGCTTTATATTATCAAAGGGCCATGCATCTCCTGTCCTATATGCTGCATGGGAACAAGCTGGGGTAATTACTGAGCAGGAGCTTATGACCCTACGTCAATTCAATTCTGTTTTAGAAGGCCATCCAACGCCCCGCTTTATATACGATGAAGCGGCTACAGGTTCACTTGGAAATGGGCTTTCGATAGGCCTTGGTATGGCCCTAAGCGCTCGCTTGAGTAATTTGGATTTTAGAGTTTATGTTATGATGGGCGATAGCGAAATGGCTGAAGGATCTATTTGGGAAGGTTGTGAGCTGGCTGCTTACTATAAAGCAGATAATCTCATTGGGCTTATTGATGTAAACCGGTTAGGTCAAAGTACCCAAACAATGGAAGGATACGACCTTGAAAATTACCGGCGAAAACTTGAAGCCTTTGGCTGGCATACTTTTGTTATTGATGGTCATGATATGGCAGCAGTTGTGCATGCGTTAGATGAAGCACGAAATGTTAAGGGAAGGCCAAGTATGATTATCGCTCATACCTACAAAGGGCATGGGCTTAATACAAATATTGAAGGCAAAGAAGGTTTTCATGGAAAAGCTTTTTCCCATGAGCAACTGCCAGGTCTATTACAGATCTTAGAACAAACCTATCAGCAAGATGCATCTAGTCATTTTGAGCCATATCCGTCTGTTAAGCGTGCCATTGTACAACCTAAACATTCGTTTTTTAAGCTGCCATCAGCCCCTTACAAAACAGGTGAAAAAATGGCAACAAGAAAAGCATACGGGCAAACGCTCAAGGCTCTGGGTGGCCTATCGCCTGAAGTAGTAAGCCTTGATGCAGAAGTTAAGAATTCAACCTTTGCCGAAATTTTTGAGCATAGTTATCCTCAGCGCTTTTTCCAATGCTTTGTAGCTGAACAAAATCTGGTAAATATGGCTATTGGCTTTGCAACTCGAGGCTATATACCTTTTGTTTCTACTTTTGGGGCATTTTTTACCAGAGCTCATGACCAAATTCGGATGGCAGCTATTGGTCGAGCTCCCTTAAGATTAGCCGGCTCTCATTGTGGGGTTTCTATTGGTCAAGATGGTCCTTCTCAAATGGCGCTTGAAGATATAGCACAAATGCGAGCTCTACCTAATTCTATTGTTTTGTATCCTAGTGATGCTACAAGCACTTTTGCACTTATGAACCTTATGGTAAACTATTATACCGGAATTAGTTATATACGATTAACTCGAAGTGAAACGACCATTCTTTACAATGACCAACAGCAATTTACTATTGGTGGATGCAACATTATACGCCAAACACCTGAAGATAAGGTGTGTATTATAGCTGCTGGCATTACCCTGTACGAAGCGTTGAAGGCCTATGAATTACTAAAACAACAAGGTATTGCTTGTACGGTGATTGATCTTTATTGCGTAAAGCCATTAGCGGAAGATGCTATTAGAAAAGCCGCGATTGCGGCAAATAGGCGGGTTGTTACCGTTGAAGATCATTTTATAGAGGGTGGACTAGGAGAAACTGTTTGTTATGCTTTACGCAATGATAATATCCATATAGAAGTACTAGCTGTTCGTGAATTATCTCGTTCGGGTAAGCCAGAGGAATTACTCGCTTTTCATCGAATTGACTCAAATGCTATAATTTCTTGCGTGAGTCAGTTAATTAGGAGCTAAATAATCAGGTATTTGTCGGTTCAATGAGCGAACAACAGCTTATGAAAGTGTATCCTATACCCTTTCTACTTTCAGTTTTTTGCTATTGATTTTTTCTAAAACAATAATTACTTAAAAAATTACTTAAAATTTTTCATTACACTTGTAAAAAGTTCAAAATCTTCGGTGCTGAAAAGAACGATAGTTATTTTTTTTAAAGTGCTTGGTTGATGCTTAATATAGGTGAAAATAGCTTCATAGGCGGCTTCAGCTGCCAGTTGTTTAGGGCATGCAAATATAGCTGAGCTAATAAAAGGAAAAGCAATAGAGCCGATTTCTTGCTTATCTGCCAAGATCAGACTCTGAGTATAGGCAGAGCTTAAAAGATTCCTGACACTATCTTGATCTTCTTTAGTAGTCATACCATAATTTCTACAATTAGGACCAACAGCATGTATGATGTGCTTAATGCCATTCTTTTGCAAGTCAAAACTACCGGTTATACGAGCTTGGCCGACGGGGCAGCGCATACCATCTTTGCTCTCAAACATATTACAAGCTTGCTGCAATTGTTGCCAACCAGCCGCTTTAAATATAGCACCGCAAACACCTCCGCCACCCAATAATTGTTCATTAGCAGCATTAACAATGGCATCCGCTTTTTCTTCAAGGATGTTGCCTTGTTTAATAACAATGTCTATGGTGCCTTGCTTAGTTTTTTCAAGAATGCAATGCTGTCGGACTTCTTTTTGTGCGGCAGGTGTATTTTTTGGTAGTCCTTTTAAGAGGCACAAACCGCAGATGCTTATGGCAAACATAGAGATAAGTACATTGATGAAACTCATGAAAAATCCTCTTGCTGTAAAACTTCGATTACCTATTATCTTTAGGATACCTCGAGAAGCGAAAATGGCAAAAGGATGGTTTTATGTGATAAATGCAACCTGGATAACTGCAAACTCAGCGGGTCTTATTCTAAAAAAATTGATAGCTATTTCAAGAAAAATTTCCTATAACTGTAGATGGCTTCTACGTGCCACGCAGAGATTAATAGCAACAAAGGGGATTCTATGAAGGAATTAATGTACACATATAAGGTGCTAGTTTTGCTTATCATTTTATTAAATGGTCAATTGGTGGGTCAAGAAATGCCCACTGAGGGTATTTTGTTAATGCAAAATAATACTAAACATGGGCTTATAGGGATTCATGACGCCAAAAGAGCTCAAAGTGCCTTAACTTCAATTAGAGCTCAATATTCTAATCTTAGCTCTATTAAAATTCGCCCAAAATATGTCATAAATTCGCTCTTGGTCATGGTTGATAAGGACTTAGAACTTGAGCGTATCCAAGTGGGTGATCAGCAGGTATATATCATTAAGGGGCAACGTACTGTAGGGATGCATGATGTAGACTTACATTCGGAACAAGGTAGCTCATCAGATAATCAAGAGTCCCACAAATATAAAGCTACCACGCTTGCCGGCCTTAATGACGTCTATTCGGCTTATATAGAAGAAGTTCAAGAAGAAGAAAACCATAAGGTCTTAGTGTTAAAATTTAATCAGTATGTTGATGTTGAAAGAGTTAAAGAAAAATACCAAGAGCTCACAATAAACTCTAAAAATGGCGTTCTCAATGTAATGTATAATTCTCCAACAGCTGAGATGACAGGTTCATACCCTGATGGCATAACTCTTGTTAAAGATCGGAAAAAATGGAAATTTATTTTTTATAATGCAAGCGGGAGAACAACTATTAATTATTATCCTGCTAATGAACGCCTTGAGCAAGAAGAGACTAGGCCATTGCTGAAAAAAAAGAAATTCCAAGAAGAGCCAGGCGACTGCTTTTGCTGTTAGCCGCTGATATGGATAGGACCGATTACCAGCTGTTTGGACAAATTGACTGATACCCAGAAAGAACGAAATTCGGTTTTTAAGCCTGCCGTGATAACTATAGGGATGTTTTGGATAACCACTTGCGCAGATAGAATCTGAGTTCATTGCTCTTGGAACTGAGTGCATTCAACCATACTATCTAGACACACAAGCACTTGGAATATTTTTTTAAGACCAGCTTGTTGAATGGTAAAGCGATAATGCTTATAGATTAAGCTTTCACCTTTTTGAGGTATATGTTGAAATTGTTCAATTAAAAAACCACCGAGCGTCAACGCATCTTCAGTCTCAAACTCAATGCCTAACAATTCACTTAAGTCTTCAAGTTCCGTGCTTGCTTCTACGAGCCAGCCACCTTGCTTGAGAGGAACTATTTTTTCGGTTATGGCTTCATATTCATCGCTAATATCACCTACAATTTCCTCGATAACATCCTCCAGGGTTACCAGCCCGGTGATGCCACCAAATTCGTTTATAACCATCGCCATGTGCATTCGTTGCTCTCTAAATTCTTTTAAGGCCCGCAATGCTTTTGTGCTTTCAGGTAGAAACATGATTGGGCGAATAATATCTTTTAAGGTACATTGATCTTCGCTTTTACAAAAGAGCAGAAAAAGATCTTTTTGTAATATTATACCAATAATATTGTCTTTGGTCCCTTCAAACACTGGCATACGAGTAAACTGATATTTGGCAAAGAGCTCAAGCGCCTCTTTTTGGGTGCTATTAATTTCAAGCGAGATTACCGATGTTTCGGGGATCATTATTTCTCTTACTGCTGTAGTACCAAGCTCGAAAATGCTCTTGAGCATAGCTGTTTTATGCCGCTCCATTAAGCCTTTTTCATTGATGTAATCAATAAGAAACTGAATCTCCTTTTCTGATGTTGCCCATTCTTTATTTTCCAGATCATGAGCACCGCTAATAAATTTCGTAGCAATATCGGTAAATCGTGAAAGAAAAGAAACAAAGGGATAGCAGAGGTAATACGTGATGTTGGTCATCCACAAGGTAGAGCTAAAGAGCTTGTCACCATTTCTTGTAGCGATGCTTTTTGGTATGAGATCAGCTATTAAAATAGTCATGGTTGTTAATATTATACCTATGGTAAACCCCAAGCCCTCAGAGAGATGAAAATATCTTGCAAGCCGTTCGGTTAGCCCACTTGCCAAAGCAGCTGCAGTTACACTTGCCAGGTTATAAGCGATAAGTATGCTTATGAGGATGCGATTTGGGTTAACTTCTAATGTTTCAAAAAGGAGCCTGTATCTCTTTGTTGCTTGCGACAATTCCTTAAGTTTAAACAAGCGTAATGCGGCTATACTCGTTTCTAAAAAAGAGAATAATGCGCAAAACATAACAGCAATTAAGAAAAACACTATACCATAATAAAAAGAACTATCGAGTGGCGGTTCCATCGTATTTATTATTCCTTATGTAATAAACGTATACTAATCAGTCCAACTTTGGCCACTCAATGTCCCTTGGGAACTTGAGCGGCCAAGTAGCTTTTGGTTGCTCTATTTCTTACCAATTATTCTGGTAATTGTATAGTGCAATACTCTTATTTTATTCTTCATCATCCATGATATCATCTTCTGCAGCTTCGTCAGCAGAAATATTAAACTCTTTTTCAAAGAAAGTTTGCAATTTTTTGCTGCGTGAAGGATGACGTAGTTTTCGCAATGCTTTGACTTCAATCTGACGAATACGTTCACGAGTAACTGAAAAATCTTTACCAACTTCTTCAAGCGTATGCTCTGAAGCAACATCAATACCAAAACGCATTTTTAATACTTTCTCTTCGCGAGGAGTTAATGTTTTAAGCACTTCACGAACTCGTTCCTTTAAATCACTGCTTGCCACCGTATCTGCTGGAGAAAAATCATTTTCACTTTCAATGAAATCTTTGATAAATGCATCTTCGCTATCACCCACAGGCGTTTCTAGTGAAATAGGCTCTTTTGAGATTTTGATGATGTTTTTGATCTTTTTTTCATCAATGATTCAGCTCTTTTGCAAGCTCAGTATGGGTTGGTTCACGTCCATGTTCTTGAATAAAGGTACGCTTAATTTTATTGATCTTGTTAAGCGTTTCAACCATATGCACCGGAACCCGGATAGTACGTGATTGATCTGCAATTGCACGAGTAATTGCTTGTCGAATCCACCAAGTTGCATAGGTTGAAAATTTATAACCACGTTCAAATTCAAACTTTTCAACAGCTTTCATAAGACCAATATTACCTTCTTGAATTAGATCAAGAAAGTGAAGCCCACGATTAACATATTTTTTTGCAATATTGACGACAAGCCTAAGGTTAGCTCGTGCAAGATCATCTTTAGCCCGTTTATCTTTGCGTTGCCCATCGGTAAGCAGCTTATAGTACTTAAAGACATCAGCTTGCGGCAATCCAAGCTCTTGTTCAGTTTTCTTGATGCTTTTATAGGCGCTACGCATTTGACGTTCAAACTCTTGCATTTCTTGCATTTCAAGCTCAGTCAATTTCTTTTTGCTGGCGTATTGCTTTATAACCATCTCATGCTGACGTGCAGTTTCACGCTTTTCTTCAATTTTTGCGATCGCTTTTTCAATTCGCTTGCCAAGCTTTCTAATAAATTTATTTGAAAGCTTAATTGTTTGAATTGTTTTGCTTATCTCTTCTTTGTTTTGCTTGACGCGGTCAAGCATTTCCTTCTTTTTTTTCTCGCTATCAAGTTGGCCGCGATAGCTATAGTAAATTTTTTCTTCATTTTCAACTAGCTCTCTAATCAATTGATAATACTTAAAAGAGCTTTCTTTTCTTCTTCATAATTAGGTAGATTTTCTTCATCAAACTCAGAAAATTGAATTATATCTTTAAGGAGCATGGCATCGTGGCTAAGTTTTTCACCAATGCCTACAATTTCCTTGTGAATGAAAGGAAATTTTGAAATAGCTTCAATCGATTCTCGCTTGCCAGTAGCTATCTGTTCGGCAATGACCGATTCTGTTTTTTTGTTTAATAATGGAATTTTGCCAATATCACGCAAATAGCATTTGACGCCATCTGAAATATGGGTAGCTTCACCTGGCTCTTTGACAACCTCTCGTGGCTCTTCTTCATCTTCTGAACTGTCTTCTAGCTCTTCATCAGCAACGAAATCAAGTGATGTCTCCAAGTGAGATTTAATGTGATGCAATTTGGAGGCAGTTTCTTCTTTTTCAAAGTCACTAATACTTTCAGCATCAGTTTCAATCTCCTCTTGCATGACGAGCTCAACATTTTCCTTCTCAAGAAGCTTAAGAAGATCATTTGTTTCTTGATCAGACAAGTGATTCCTATCACTAAATTCCATAACCTCTTCATAACTGAGCATGCTACCAGATCGACGGCCTTTTTCTACAAGACCTTCAATTAATTCCTGAGTCAAGTCTATCCCATCGGCTTTTTTTGCAGGTGACGACTTTGCAGCGGGCTTGGCCGTAACCTTAGCCGAAGGTTTAGCCGTTGGCTTAATGGGTTGCACGGTTGTTGGCTTTGCAACGACTTTAGCAGGTGTTGCCTTGGCTGGTGCGACCTTGGCTATTGCTATTTTTCCTGCAGTAACCGGCTTAATCGATTGCTTGGTTGTTGGCTTCGCAGTGACTTTAGCTTGTCTGGCCTTGGCTGGTGCGGCCTTGGCTATAGTTTTTTTTCCTGTCGTAACCTTAGCTGTTGGCTTACTCGGTTGCTTGGTTATCGATTTTGTAGTGATTTTAGCATGTCTGGCCTTAGCGGTGACCTTAGCTAATGTAGCCTTCATTGCTGTTATGGCCTTGCCTGCTATAGTCTTTGCTTTTCCTGCAGCGGTCTTGGTTGTTTGCTTTATGCCAGTTGATTTTGCTTTTTTATTCATACAACACCCCTTGATAACATTTTTTTCTTAAGTGTATCAAAATCAGACAAAACTTCTTGTACCATACGAGTGTTTCCCTTTTTTTGAGCATGCTCAATTTTTAGTTTGACATCATGCACTACTATTTTCCACTGTTTTTTGTAAAACTGTTCAAGAAGTCGCTGACCCGATAAAGCACTTGCTTCCTCTTCTGCTTCAATAAGAAGGCGGCTTATTATCTGCTTCTCTTGGCTGTCAAAAAGATCTAAACATGTTTTGCTATCTATGTGCAATCCTTGAGCCTGGGCTTGGACATATTTTTTTAAAAATTCGTTCAAAGGAGCAGGGAGCCACTGCAAGAGCAAATCTTGCTCATCTGCACGCATGTCTAATTTATTGTATAGTATAGCAGAAAATAATTTTTTTTCCAATATCGAGATGTTATTTAAGTTGAAATTTAGTTTTTCGCCCGAATAAGCCACTTTTTGTTGTGTTTTCCAATCTTGAGCAGATCCTGTAGCTTTTCGTTGACCTAAAGCCTCTGTCGGGTGTTGAGCGCTTAATGAAGTAGGCTCTTGCCCGCTTTCATAATGAACTGCTTGTTCAGCTCGCTGGAGAGATCGAGTGGCAATGTACTTATCTTTGCTCATTTCTGACTTAAGCGTTTGAAAAGGTATACCATAGCTGGTAGACGCTTTTTGTAAGAGTAAATCCTGCTTTAGAGGATCGCTAATAGTTTTCATAATCTCAAGAAGGCTTTTAGTCAGTTCTATACGCTCTTGTAAGCTTTTTTTACCAAATTCAACACTTTGTTGTTCAATAAAAAAGAAAAAGATCTCTTGTGCTTGCTCTATAAGTGGGTCCAAGCTTTTTTGCTTACTTAAAAATGACATAGGATCTTCTTGGCTTGGTAATGCAACGACGTACAGATCAACAGCTACTTGCCAGCATAATTTCGTCAGGCGCACAATCGCTTGCTTACCTGCGGCATCACCATCATACAGAACATACACCTTATGCACATATCGGGCAAGCAGTTTTAAATGATCTTGGGTGCATGCTGTTCCCAGAGTTGCAACGGTATTAGTATATCCCGATTGAACCATGGCAATTAGATCGGTATACCCTTCGACCAAAAATACTGCTTCTTTTTGGCTCATTGACTTTTTAGCGATATCAAGTCCAAAGAGTATTAATCCTTTATTAAAAAAAGGGTGATCATGTGAATTATAGTACTTAGAGCGATTGTCATGCGGTTTAAATATTCTGCCACCAAAACCACAAAAGTTTCCTAAATGATCTTTAATCGGAAAGAGAATTCTATCTTCAAATGGCGAATAGAGTGACCCTTTTCCTTCAAATAGAATATGGGCTTCAATAAGATCAGAAGCAAGAATGCTTTCTTTTTGAGCAAAAGTTAATAAATCTCTAACAGCTGCTTGGCCTGCTGGGAAATAACCGAGAGTAAAGGCTTTTATGCTGCTGGTAGTTATAGCTCGACCTTCAAGGTAGCTGCGTGCATCATTGTTGACTTTCAACTGTTGATGAGCCCATCGAGCAAGGAACTGGCATATCCTCAGATATTTTTTTTTATGTTCTAGCGACTTATTGGTATTCTCTTGTAAAGCTGTTGCTTGAGGTAATGCAATATTATGCCGTTCTGATAGAAAGTGAACGGCTTCAAGAGGTGTGCAATTTTCTATTTTTGCGATAAAGGAAACAATGTCACCACTTTCATGACACCCGAAGCAATAGAAAATTTCCTTATCCGGACTAACGGTAAATGAAGGTGTTCGTTCATGATGAAAAGGACAACGGCCTTTCCAATAATGACCTGCCTTTTGCAATGTGGTAAAGCTGCCAATAATCTCAAGGATTGAAAGCTTGCTTTTAATAAAGCTAAACAGATTCATGGATCAAATAAGCGTATGGTTTTTGTGCCCTACTTACATACAAAAACACCGCTAATGCTATGAAAAACGTAGCTAGTGCTATCCATTGATGTAACGATAAAAAGTGAGTGTTTATTAATGATGCAGTCGAATCAATAATTCTATCACCTCGTAAAAAATCGATTGCCAGTCGTTCACCACTGAGCAGCATAAGATAAGCCATGGTAGTTTGCCCTGGTTTAGTGAACCAGCGTGAAAGCACAAAGCGCAGCACTAAGAAGATTGCTAAAAAGGTAAGTGAGCTATAAAGCTGTGTCGGATGTAACGAAATGTGCAAAGGGGCTATAACATCAGGATTGGTATAGGTGATAGCCCAAGCAACAGTGCTTGGTTTACCATAACAACAACCAGCTAAAAAGCAGCCAATTCGAGCTATCGCATGCGCTAAAGGGGCATATAAAGAAGCAAGATCACTGATTGGCAATATAGCGAGTTTTCGCCTATGCAGAAACCATATGCCATAGCAGAGGATGCCAAATATAGTGCCCAAAATGGACAGCCCTCCATTCCAAATACTGAGCATCTCGCTATAGCTTCGATAGTAATGCCAATCACCTAAAAGATGCAAAAGGCGACCTCCTACTAAGCCAGCAAAGCCGCATTCAACGGTAAGTGCTACAAACTCATCTTCAGAAAGATATCGTTTGCGCAGCGGATGCCTCATGCACAAACGAAAAAATACAAAAAGGCCTAGGGCTAATGCAATGCTGAAGCTGTGCAAAGCGATTGGGCCATAAATTGGTAAAATTATCGGATACATACGCCTGCCGTTTTTTACTTTTAGCGTAGCATATTTTTTTAGCTTTGTCAGCACCAATCCCTGTTCATGATATGAACTCGATCTCCATTTTTATTTCAGGGGATTAGGATTCTAGGACTTGCCTGAAAAGTAAAACATTAGTGAGGGGTTAATAATGTTAAGAATATGCTCTAACTTATCAATACCTGGCATGTGCTTTCCCTGCTCATATTGAGCATAGTCATTAAGAGATGTATTCAAATAAGATGCTACCTCCTCTAATTTTAACCCGCTTTTCCTTCGTTGCCTTTTGAGAATTAAAGATGTTAATTTTTTAGCATTTTTTGATTCTATAAATACCATAGTGCCCGCCAAAGTGGCATCTACAGAAAATGAAGGATCATCAACAAGTAACTCTATTGCATCTTTCAGTGTTTCAGGGATTTCTTCTTTACTTTCTGCTTGTACCATAAGATCTAATATTGGGATTTCAGCCAACCAAAATTGATCAGTTTTGCTTTTTCTTATCTTTCCACCTATTCTCATGTTTTTTCTTTCAATTTATGTTGTCATTACTGATGAAGGGCCTCTGTGCCGTTTTTAGTATTTTTTTAGCTAAAAGTTCATTTATTTCGTTATGTCTAGGAACGGGCTCTTCGTCTTCTCCATTGGTCCATATATCGTGTTTTCCACCATGCCTCTTTAGCCACCAACCAAGCTTTTTCAGCTCTTTTTCTAGAATTTTCTTTTTCACAATTTATCCAATATTCCAAAATATTTGAATGTTGTTTGTTTTCTTAATTTTACATAAATACATGTAAATGTCAAGTTTTTTACTTAAAAATCGAAAAAATAATAATGTATTAGCTCAAACTCAGATTATTGAAAGCTTAATCTTCATCAAAAATTAACGAACCAATGGCTCTTTCGAGCTTAGATTGTGATGATGTTTCACGTTAAATACAGTGCGAGAGCTTTGAAGTAGGAGGCTAAGTATTGCCAAAACCAATTCCAATTTTTCATACTGCTTAATTATAGAATCACGAGTTAATCGAGCGTAAAAGAAAGGAGTAAGTTGCTATGAAGGCTATTTGGAAAGGCAAATTAACTTTTGGATTGGTGGCTATAGATATTCAATTACTTGCTGCAACGCAAACGCATACTCTGGGCTTTAAGCTATTGCATGAAAAATGTCTTACTCCTATTACCTACAAACGATGGTGCCCTCACTGTAATCAAGAGGTTGAATGGAGTCAGGTGGTGAAGGGCTTGCCATTGCCAGATGGCACCTATTTCGTGCTTACTAAAGAGAATATTCAGAAACTAAAGCCGGAAAAAAGCACTACGTTAGCAATTGTAGAGGTTGTTGATCAGAAAGCTATAGCACCTATTTATTACGACCACCATTATTATCTAGTGTCTGGTGCTGAAGAAAATAAGGCATATTATATCTTTACTCAGGCTCTTGCTGATTTGCAAAAAGTGGCAATCGGTCAGTTTGTCTTGCGAGAAAAGCAGTATGTATGCGCCATACAACCTTATAAGCATGGGTTGCTTTTATCTACCCTTAATTATGCCTATGAAATTAGAACAGCCAAGGAAATTGAAGAAATGCCTGCAAAGATACACATTGATCAAAAGGAGCTGAAACTTGCAGATTTGCTTATTAAGCAGTTATACACTAAAAAATTTGAATTAGAAAAGTTTAAAGACACCTTCTTTGTGCAGCTTAAAAAAGAAATAGAAGCGATGCTTAAAGGGACTCCTCTTAAGAAAAAGGAGAAACCTTCTCGCGTAGTCAAGCCATCTTCATTGGAGGAAGCTTTACGAGCAAGCTTGAAATCTGGATCAGAAGATCATGGTGTGCAGGCAACTGAGCAAAGACGAAGGTCTCGCTGATCGACGAAGTCTCACCAAGATTTATGCTTTGCCGCTTTTCCTGTTCTTTTGATTAACTCTCTATAGCGAAGAGCTTCTAATTGAGTTGTTAATGAGTCTATTTCTTTTTCCAAGATCGGTATAAAAAATATCTGTAATCTTTGGATATATATTTCTAAATATTTATCAAATTCTTCTATGTTTTTTCCAATTTGCTTGAGCTCATCAGCAATATGAGACCTATTTTGCTTAAGTTTGGCGATTGATTTGAGCATATACACAGCTGCTAAAGATTGGTTGCTACTCGATAATTCTTCAAAAACTGCAACAAGTTCCATAAAAGTTTCCACCGATTGGGCTTGATGAAAGTGACCGAGCCCTTCGTCAAAATCTTCAAGGTTTACTGGGATGCCTTGTTTCTTATTTTTCAAAAGTAGCGAAAATAGCCCATTTTGACTAGCGCTCACTGATTGAGTTATCGTTTGTAGATTGAGGGCCTGAGAAACGTTATTTCGTAGGTGATGCTCTTCAATGAATATGCCCATTGATATACCAAGCGTGATTTCTATAAAAATTTCTGCTTGCTGTTGTTCGTCATAACTTAAATTGCGATAGAGTGCAATTAAATTCTCGCACGATATTTTTTTATCAATTTGCAGGCAGCCTAGCTGCAAGAGAAATACATCGAGAGCACTGCGTTCTAATTCTTTTCCTTTATCTTTTTTTTCTGGTTCCTCTAAAAAAGAGGTATCTTGGTGATTTAATATTTTTACCGCAAGAACGCTAATAGGAAAATCAAAGGATTCAGCTATTTGCTGGGCCTCTATTAGCTCTGTTTCATTGAGCTTGCGATAGAGCGAAATAAGGTCATTAAGTGGCATTTGACAGTCTGGCGCAAAACAATACTCATGAAGTGCTACTTTGAAATCTTCTAACATGCCATATGAGTTATAGCTCATGGTCAGTGAGGTCAAAGCTAGCACCGTATACGAAAGTACCAATATGCGCTTCATGAGATTGATCCTATGTTTGAGTTGGATGAACAATACTAACTCTTATAGGTATACTTGTTTGGCGCAATCTGTCAATTATTAATCACCGTTTACGCTTTGGCACACTCTTTTACTTTGAAAATAAGAATTGATATCGCAGCAGGCGTCATGCCCTGAATCAGTTGTGCTTGGGCGATTGTTAAAGGCTTATATTTGGTTAATTTTTGTTGAAGTTCAATGGAAAGACCGGGAATAGCAGTATAATCGAATGTTGCTGGAATGTAGAGCTCCTGATAATATAATGCCTTTTCTACTTCTCTTTCTTCTCTTTTAATATAGGGCTCATATAAAATTTCTGCTTGAACGGTTCTTACAGCACGATCAGAAAGCGTAGCTGGGCAAGCTTGCGCGATGCGATTTCTAAATTCTTCGATATTGCCTTCGCCTAAGAGGCGCAAAAGATCAATAGTCTGCTTACCACTTTTTAAGCTACTTATTGTTGTGTCTATAATTTCTTGCTCATGAGTAATATCATTATGAAATTGTTCATTAATCAATCCCAGATTATATGCTTTAGTTCCTAAACGGTTAAAAACATTATCTTGTCGCAGCAATAAACGTCGTTCAGCGCGGGAAGTGAACATGCGATAGGGTTCATCAACGCCAAGCGTAACAAGGTCATCTATCATAATACCAATGTATCCCTCATTGCGATTGATAACAAAGGGGGGCTTATTTTGATGCTTTAAATGAGCATTAATGCCAGCAATAATTCCTTGGCCAGCGGCTTCTTCGTAGCCGGTAGTACCATTTATTTGGCCAGCTAAAAATAAACCGTGTACAGTTTTAACTTCTAATGCATGGGTTAATTGATGGGGTAGTATGCAATCATATTCAACCGCGTAACCGGGCCGCGTTAAGATAGCCTTTTCAAAACCTCTAATTGTCTGAATAAACTGTTTTTGGATATTAAATGGCAAAGATGTTGAAAGTCCATTAGGATAAATTTCTTCGCTTGATGCGCTTTCTGGTTCAACAAATACATGATGAGAAGTTTTTGTTGCAAATCGAGCAATTTTATCTTCTATTGATGGGCAATAGCGGGCACCTGTTCCTTTGATATTTCCACTGAACATAGGCGACAAATGAAGGTTATTACGAATAATAGCATGAGTTGCTTCATTAGTGTGAGTAATATAGCATGCCATTTTATGTTCAACCTTGTGAGGTTTAAATTCAAACAAAAAATCGAGATTATCTGACCCCTGGTAATCCATTTGCGAAAAATCTAAGCTAGAGCGCAAAAGTCGTGCAGGAGTTCCTGTTTTAAGCCGGATCATTCGAAGACCAAGATTTGCTAAAAAGGTCGAAAGATTGGCAACTGCTTCTTCTCCTTGCCTACCAGCAGAATAGTTGGTAGAACCCACATGAATAAGACCGTTTAGGAACGTTCCCGTCGTTAAGATAACCGTAGAGGCGGTATAGGTTTCACCTTCACGGGTGATAATACCTTGTACTTTGCGTTCATTGTCGATAATGATTTCATCGACCATTCCCATAATCAAAGTAAGATTTTCAGTGTGCTCGAGTACCTGCTTGCTTAGCTTATTATAGGCATGTTTATCTATCTGTAAGCGCAGGCCTTGCACTGCAGGGCCTTTGCAGGTATTTAACATACGTGCTTGTAAATAAGTTTGTGTGCAAAGTTGAGGCATAAGCCCGCCGAGCGCACTGATTTCAAATACAATGTGACCTTTGCCTATGCCACCGACAGCGGGGTTACAAGGCATAAGGCCTATTCTATCTAAATGAAGGGTAATCATCAGCGTGCGAGAGCCCATACGAGCAGCCGCATAAGCTGCTTCAATACCTGCGTGGCCGCCGCCGACGACTATAACATCAAAATCAGACAGGCGATTTTGCATCATGAATTACCTTGCAATTACTTTTTTATCACTGAAATCTTCTGTTTCAGAGTTTAGCATATTTTTTCAAAAAATTTAAATAGTAATTGCAATTGGATACGAAGAGTAGTTGTTTCCCGCTCGCACTGCTTGATTGCCAAACCTAAAATAGGCGTAAGCATTTTCAACCTAATGCGAGCGGTTATGATCTAAGATAGGTTTATGCGTTTAAGCGAGCTTTAAACGTGTCAAGTAAATCTCTTTTGCCTATTCGTTTGGTTATTAAGCTTTCTACTCTGTGCTTGAATGTAGGGGAAAGTAGTTTTTCAAATTTCTCGAAAGCTTTAGCAAATTGAAATGGATTTTTGATCTTTTTTGTGATCATTTCATTGAGTGTTGCAATTACTTGGTTGTAGCCTTCTACTCTTTTTACCAATTTTTGCATATCAGGATCAGCTTTGTCAGTTCTGCGCCTGACTTGTACTTGAGCCATTGTGTTTTGTGTTTCAGCTATAGCAGATTTTATAATGTTAGTTACCCGATGATGATAATCGGTAAATTTTAGATGAGGGTCAAGGGCGGGATTAGTGAATTCAACAATAAATACCAATGCCGCTTGTTCTGCAGGGGTAAGCCCAGTAAAGTGAGCTGATGTTAATGATATGGTAGCTGCTTGTACCGAAAGCTGTGTCATCGAAAGAGCAAGAAGGCTTGATAGAAAGACAGAGTGAAGAGAGATCATATTAGGTTTCATAATTAGCCCTTTTTAATAAAAAAGTTGTTAAAAAGCTTATCTACTCAAAAATGGACCCTCCAAATTTGTATTTTTATTTTATTGAACATTACATCTTATAAGCGTTTTTTTAGTTTAAAGTAGATATTTAAGATGTCAAAAGGTCGTATCTGCATATATTGTACAAAAATATTGCATATACTCTATACTAATAGAACTTGAGAATGTTAAAACCTCATCCACATCCCTGAGAGGATTTTTGTCGCATGTTATATCACTTAGGATCATATTTAAAAAATTATATTCACTGTTTTAATGTTGTCCATTATATAAGCTTCCGTATAATGGTGTCATTATTAACTGCCCTTTTTTTCTCATTTATTTTTGGCTCTAAGTTTATTGCAGCTTCTCAACGTTTTTTCCGTTCTAAAGTACGAAAAAATACCCCTGAAACACACAAAGCCAAAAATGATACACCAACTATGGGGGGTATCTTCATTTTAATGGTGGCAATAATAACAACTCTTTTATGGGCAAATTTGCTACGGCCGGAGGTCTGGGTTTTTCTAGGGTGCTTAGTTGGCTTTGGCATTATCGGATTTTGTGATGATTGGGGCAAGATTTGTCATCATAAGGGGATAGCTGAAAGCGCTAAATTTAGATGGCAGCTTCTTATAAGTTGCCTAGTAACCATGACGTGGTTATGGCTTGTAGATCCACCAACTACTCTTTGTGTACCATTTTTCAAAAACCTAAATCCTGATTTGGGAGTTTTCATAATCCCTTGGTCAATGTTCATTCTCATCGGAAGCAGCAATGCAGTGAATTTAACTGATGGCTTAGATGGTTTAGCAGTTGGTTCTTTAATTTCCAATTTTGCGACATTTACTCTTATTTGCTATCTCGCTGGCCATTACACCTTCGCTCACTATTTGCATATACCTTTTACTCAAACTGCAGAAATTGCAGTAATTGGCTCAACGCTGGTAGGAGCCTCACTTGGCTTTCTTTGGTATAATGCTTATCCAGCCCAGATTTTTATGGGAGATGTTGGTTCCTTAGCGCTAGGAGCAGGCTTGGCTTTAATGGCACTTATGGCTCGGCAGGAATTACTGTTAGCAATAGCTGGAGGACTTTTTGTTGTTGAAACACTTTCGGTGATGGTGCAGGTCATTTCCTATAAATGGCTTGGTAAACGCATTTTTAAAATGGCTCCCATTCATCACCATTTCGAGCTCTTGGGCTGGCAAGAGTCAAAGATTACTACCCGTTTTGGTATTATTTCGCTTGTGCTGAGTCTTATTGCGCTTATGACCCTCAAAATGAGGTAAATGCCCAAGCAGATTTAAGCGTTTTTTGTCCTTGATTTCCATAAAAACATGACTGAGCCAATAGCGATCATGCTTAAGAAAAGAAAGAGGAGTGACGTTACTCCTTTAGTCATAATGCTCCAAATGAATGAGCTTATTAAAAGCAAACAACTGGCAAGGCTCAATAGTGGAATTGCTTTACAAGTTTTCAATGACCGATACGTAATAATCAAAAGCGCGAATGCGCTACAAGTATAGGCAATTACTGATCCTAAAGCACTTACTTGCTGCAATGGTATTTGCTGGCCTTGGGTGAGCAATAAGTAAACAATTGCTAACATGCCTTCAGCTAAAACACAAAGATACGGGATTCGGTGTGCATTAAATTGAGTAAATAACTTGCTAGCTATAATATGGCCATGTTGAGCAAGGGTATACAGGTTCCAGCTATTACTATACATAATACCATAGCTTGCACCTAATGAAGAAGAAGCAATACCAATGTGCAATACCGATAGCGCTATATTTTTGACTACGCCCGAATGTGGTAATAATCTCCCGAGAAAAGCTGGAAATGCTTGTCGGTAGTCGGGCAATTGAGCTAGATACATACCCACGGCGCCAAAGAAAAACAATTGATACAACATCACAATTCCCACAACCAATGCATATGAAATGAGAATGGCTCTCGGTCCATTATATTCTGCGTTTTCAATCGATTCACTTAATGAGCAGCTCGCTTCAAAGCCACTAAAGGCGTATAAAACAAGGGGAATACTGCTTGGTATTCCAGACCATAGCAGGCTTGCACTTGAAAAGTTTTTGCTTGAAAATAGGAAGAGGCCGGTGCAAAGAACAAAACAGATAGGGACCAATTTAAGCCCTAGAAAGCCATATTGGATCGTTCTACCTATAGCAAGATTAAGCATATTAAGCAATACAAAAAGAATAATAATGACACTGTCAAAAACGAGCGTTGGAATAGCCCCCAGTATTGGAATCACTTCTTGCAATAATGATATACAAACATGGATACCGAGCGTACAGCTTGCTAATTTTGCTATGAAGTAGCTCCAGCTACCTAAAAAGCCAAAGTATGGACTAATGGAGGAACCGAAGTGATAAAAAGTACCACAGCCTTGATGATATTTGAGCAATTGAGCAATGGCAATGATAAGTGGGAGTAAAAGTACGCCTACAATACCATAGACCAAAGTTGCTAAGCTTCCCGCCTGCTTTGTAAGCACGACAGTATTTATGAAAATACCGGATCCGAGCATAATATTAATATTGATGAGTATCGCCGTAAACAATGAAATTTTTGCGGGCTTTGTCATTCCTGAACTTTCAATCGGTATATGGCTATCTTGTCATCTTCTAAATTTGCTATTCATTATGCACCATTGCATAGGTTCTTTGCAACATGCGTAATATAAAGAGCGATTGAGCCTGCTATGGCTGCATTAAGGCTTTCAACGTTGCCAGGCATAGGCAATGTTAGGAGGTATTGGCAATCAGATTGCCATAGTACAGGAATGCCGTGGGCCTCATTGCCTACAACTAATAGTGCATTGCTCATGTTCATTTTTAAAAGAGATTGATCTCCTTTTGCTACCAACGCACAGAGGCCCATCTTCTTTTTGTTGGCTAACAGAGTTTGCCAAGACCATTCAAAGATATCTAGTGTAGCTATGGTGCCGGCACTTGCTTGTACTACCTTGGGGCTCCATGGATCAGCTCCTTCTATAATAACTACCGAAGTTATTCCACAGGCAGCAGCGGTTCTTATGAGAGTGCCCATGTTGCCTGGATCGCTTATTGCAGCGAGTACAAGACCTGCAGTGAGTTTTGTGGGGTCAGGTGCGCTTGGTAGTGCGAACACCGCAAGCAAACCGCTCGGGCTCATAGTAGTGCTTATCTTTTTCATGATAGCATCCGAAACTTCAATAATAGAAAGCGTTGGGCAAAGCTCTTGCGCCAGCGATACAGTTTCTTTAACGGCAAAGAGGCCCAGACAAGTCATTCCTGCATGCACTGCGGTGCTAATAGCTCGCAATCCTTCAATGAGAAATTGTCCCTGCTTTCGTCTTTCTTTTGCATCATGCAGCTTAACAATCCGCTTTATTTCGGGATTGCTAGTGGAAGTAATAGTGATCATATGTTGCTTATTTTATGCTGCCTACTTGGTTTATGCTTTTGCTTGTACAGGATAGCACAAACTACCTCTGTTGTTAATCAGTCTAAATTATGGTATTTTTTGTATGACGTGAGTTTTAAAAAAATTAGATAATTATGACTAGTGAGATTTTGATATGAAAACATTGTTTATTATAGCTTTTTTGTTAATGGCGTGGACGCCAGTCACCCACTCGATGTCTTGGATTTTCGGTCGTGCAAATGGGGATTCGGAAATTAATCGCAGTGAAGGTGAGAGCAGAGATAGTTCTGATGAATCTTCGGGCTCAGAAGAAGAAACCCATGAATTTAAAATTCCGATTACTGTCAATGATGTAAGTGATAGAAAACCCTTTATTTTTCGCGATAGTGGTGATTACAGCAAAGATAAAGATGATGAAAAGCTTCCTAAAGGTGCTAAAACGAATCAATCACGATTTTTTTCAGATCACCATAGCTTTATAAAATACTTTGGTGGTAGCGTTATCGCTATCGGTATTTTAGCATTTGTATATAAAGCATTACAGAAAAATAGCAGAATACATTCATTTATCAGTCAACGATGGGGTCGCAAGTAGTGGTTGTAGAAGATTCTTTTTTGCCAAGGTTTTGTAATAGTGACCTCATATCACATGGCATATCATGCCAAAAGGTATACTGGTGACCTAAGAACGTAAAGGACAGCTGGTAGGCATGTAATGCTTGTCGATCTATAAATGGGCTCGAGCAGCCATACGTAGAATCCCCGAGCAAAGGATGACCAATTGCAGCAAAATGTACCCTAATTTGATGAGTTCTGCCCGTTACAGGATGCACTTCTATCAAAGCTGCTGAATCAAAATATTCTTTTGCTTGATAATTAGTAAGAGCTTCTCGGCCGGCTAATTGTTTATGAGTCATCTTATATTTATGCTTGGGATCACGTGTTATGCTAAAATGTATACTTCCAGCTCTTGGCGGGTGGCCTTGCACCACGGCGAAATAAGTTTTTTCAATGTGACGACTTTTAAACAGGTCACTAAAAATTGCATGGGCATAATTATTGCGCGGGACGATCAAAATTCCTGATGTATCTTTATCAAGGCGGTGCACAATGCCAGGGCGATCAACCATACCGACTTCTTTGAGCTCTGAAAAATGCAAGGTAAGCCAATGAACAAGCGTTGGTGCCTCATATAATTGATGAGGAGGATGTACAATGAGACCTGCTGGTTTATAAACGATTAAAAAATGTTCATGCTCATAAACAATTTTTACACCTAAGTTTTCAGGTGAAGTTACATCTGGTAATGCTGGCCTGCTGGGAAATGTGATTGTTATAGCATCATGAAGCTTAATAGTATGGCTATATTTTGTAATCACTGCTTCATTAACCATCACCTTTTGCTCATCGATAATTCTTTGAAGAAAATTCCGAGAATATGCAGGAAAATGTTTTGCTAAAAAGGCATCAAGTCGAAGTGATACATCTTCTTCTTGTGCTATTACCAACAGAGAGCTACCAGGATCAATAAGCGCGGGTTTATTCATGTACATGCAAATTATAGTTATTTTTCTAACAAAATGGTTGTGATTTAAAGACAAATGGACAATGCAGTTTTATTGGGTTACCATATATACTATAGCAGAACATGTTCTAGTAAGGAACTTTTTTGGTGCCAATTGGGTATAAGCATGTATGGTATACGACAAACTAGCATAACAATGGCGGAGTTAGGTAATGGTTCCACAAAAGATTTTTGACCAAATTCAGGATAACTTAGAAACCGTACTTGTGCAAGACTCACCATTAGGTATTCTTTTATGGCAAGAATTTATCAAAATCCATCCTGCTGATATTGCCCAATTTTTGGGATATATTGATCACGCTGATGCTCAATCGTTATTTACCAATTTGCCCGCCCAGCTTAAATTGCTTGTTTTCCCTTATCTTTCTTATTCTATGAAAGTATTTTGTTTATCTTTTTTAGATGATGAAGATCGCGGGTATCTTTTGACTAGTTTGCCGCTTGATGAACTTACCGATTTTTTTGATGAACTTTCTGATGAAGAGCTCAAGAAATATCTTCAGCTTTTGCATAAAAAGGATCGTGAAAAAGTTCTTTCTCTGATGCAGTTTAACTCCGAAACTGCAGGCGGCATTATGGATACCAACGTGGTAACGCTCATGCAAGATTTTACCATTGAACGGAGCATCCAAATTTTGCAAAGATTGCAGCCTCGCAAAGAATTGCATCGTGTAATCTATGTGACCAATCAGGAAAATGAGTTAGTTGGGCATATAACTATTGAAGATCTGGTATTGAAAAGTCCGAAGAGCAGACTTTCAGAAATTTTACGTAAAAATGAATTAGTTGTTGATGTAAATGAAGATCAACAAAAAATTGCCCAACGAATGGTCCATTACAATTTAATGACCGTGCCTGTCATTAACGATCATTCTATTTTTTTAGGTGTCATTTCTAGCGAAACCCTTGTACAAATCATTGAACAAGAGGCAGCTTCAGACGTTTATAGAATATCAGCACTTGCTCCTATTAAGCACGCTTATTTTGAAACCTCATTTTTCAGCTTGTTATACCAACGCAGTTCTATTTTAGTGCCACTATTATTGATGCAGACGTTTTCCTCTATGATTATGCAGCATTACGAAACAACGTTGGCAAGCTTTCTGTATTTATTTACTACGATGCTTACAAGTACGGGTGGCAATGCCAGTAGTCAATCCTCAGCATTGGTCATTCAAGGTCTCTCTTCTGGAGATGTAAGCGAAACAACCATGCGAAGATTTGTGCTACGCGAATGTAAAATGGCATCTTGTATAGGTATATTGCTTGCGGTTGTTTCATTTATCCGAGTTTATCTGACAAATCCAGGCCATCCATGGGAGACCTTGGCAATAAGCATCTCTTTGGGGTTTATTGTTCTGGTTTCAATAGCTCTTGGTAGTTTGATGCCATTTCTATTAAAAAAGCTTAACTTAGATCCGGCGTTTTCTGCGGGTCCTTTTTTAGCAACCATAATGGATATAATTGGGCTTTTAATTTACTGTTATGTAAGCAAGCTTGTTTTGAGTTGAAAATAATTGCGCTCTTGACAAAAAGCTCGATTGTGGCTACAGTGGGTAGTACTAACTTACAAGATTTGAAAAAATGAGCCGCTAGCTCAGTCGGTAGAGCAACAGCCTTTTAAGCTGTGGGTCGTTGGTTCGAATCCAACGCGGCTCACCAAATATTAGTCCCTATCGTCTAGCCCGGTCCAGGACACCGCCCTTTCACGGCGAAAACAGGGGTTCGAATCCCCTTAGGGACGCCAAACTTAAGCGTCTTTGCTAACATGCAATTTTCTAATTTCATAATTGAGCAGTCATGGATTTCAACACAAAGTTTTGGAGTATGCTTTTCATTATCCTCGGTGGAGCTTTGCTTCTCTACGCATTAAGCTATTTTTTGTTACCCCTTTTTTCCGGATTACTAGGATTTATGTTAATCGATTATGGTCTTCGATTGCGCCAAAAGCCATCGCTTTTTGTTTTTGTACGACGGTCTTTTTCAAGATTTAGGTGGTAATATAGTAAAAAAATGGTTAAATCTGAGAAAAAACTAGCAATAGGAAATGATCATGGAACATGCAAGCATGCCTCGATTTTCTTCAATAGACGCAATCAAATTCGCCTTTACTACGGTTTGGCGTAATCCCTGGTTATTTGTTAAGCTGGGTTTGATGCGATTGGTGCTGAGTTCAGCCTTCTATTTCTTCAAATGCTTACTGCCCATACTATTCGGCGTAACATTGACTTATGATATATTTATGGCGGCTATATTTACTTGTATCTGTTTCGTTCTAATCTTCCTAGCTGAATTAGGATTAGATCTAGGATATGCTAAAGTAAGCCTCATGCTTTATGATACAGGTAGAGCAGGAGTAAAAGATATTTTTTTACCCCTGAATACGGTTTCAAATTATTTTAGAGGCTCTTTTCTTGCTTTTGTTCTCATTATACTTGGTCTCTTGCTTCTTATAGTGCCAGGCATTGTTATGATCCTAAATTTTTTCTTCTTTGATCTTTTTATAGTTGATCAATCGATGATGGTATGGCAAAGTTTCGCTGCAAGTAAAAAATTAGTATATGGTTCAAGGTTGCGATTGGCGGGATTTATACTTCTATCTTTATTTGCATTTCTAATCTTTTACATTATAACTTTTGGTATAGGTCTTATTTTTGCAACTCCACTCGTAATTCTTGCTCGAGTTTACGTGTATCGTAAGCTATTAGAAACTCAACATGAGCCACAAGAAGTAATTCAATCAAGCCCTTGAGGTGACTATCTCTTTTATGTACGTCCACGAAATCGCTTGACCATGTGTTCGCTGCTGATTATCTTTGCCGCTCTACACAACATACTCTAATTCTTGTCAGCCTATCGACAATAGTAAAATTCTTCTATTCGCTCACCACGAGCGGGTTTGATAAGATCAAATATACTCGGAGCTTGGTCCCTAGAGTTCATTAAAATAATTTTTTGGTAATTTGTCGGTAAATAATCATTTTTAAACCTGGTTTTGTACAATCTGCAAGTCAATTGCGGATTGTACGAGATTACTTTCAATGTAAAGATTTGTTATATTGATTGTAATGTTTGTCGAAATTAGAAATGATAGAGGTTTGCCAAAAATGTGCAAATTACTTGCTATCAAAAATTTACTTAACCTATTACCTTCAGCGGGAAATAACAATGGAACAGGTAAGCATACCCCAACTTTCTTCAGGAGAAGCCCTCGAGTTTACCTTTAATACGCTTTGGAACAATCTCTGGTTGTTTATTAAGCTGGTTGTCTTGGAATTGCTGATCAAGATAGCCTTGTCTTTTCCTTCACGCTTTCTACATCTCCAATCGATTAAGAGTGCGCGGTGGGTGGCTTTCGCTGACGGTATTTTTCTGATTTTGGCAATGTTTGTTTATTTTGGTTTATATTTAGGGTATGCTAAAGTAAGTTTTAAGCTTTATGATACTGGCAGTGCACGAGTAAGAGATTATTTTTTGCAACTTGGCACGATCATACGTTGTTTTCTAGGAACTTGCTTATTTCTTGTTCTTACTATCCTAGGTTTTTTGCTTATAGTCCCAGGTGTTTTCATTTACCTGAATTATTTTTTCTTTGATTTTTTCATAATTGATCAATCGATGACTATAAGGCAAAGCTTTGCTGCCAGTAAGCAATTAGTATATGGCTCAAGGCTGCGGCTAGCATTTTACACATATATATCGTTCTTCGTATTCTGTGGCTTTTGTCTTATAACTTTATTTTTAGGAGTCTTTTTCGTTTGGCCGTTTTACATGCTTGCTCGTGTTTCCCTTTACCGACAGTTATTGGCACGCCAGGCCAAACGACAAGAAATAATAGCATAACAAAGTTAATCAAGAGATGTATCTCATTGAATAATGCTGACATTAATGGTATACCTTAAAGCAGTAGACGACTGACGAGCAATCGTAGTATAAGATAAAGTTAAGCTATGTCAAAAATGCTTAAAATGTGCATTATCAGTTGCATTCTTTTTGTGCCACATACCTATGGCTCTGTTTCTTTTGTCTATAACCTGCGAATAGCAGAAACGACGAGAAAACAATCTTTTGAGGCCCATTACAAGTATCCGCATATAGTGACCGTATTATTGGTAGATCAAGCACGTAAGCAACGTACTGGCTCCCATCAAAATATCTTGGGGCCTTTAGCATCAGCTGTTTATGATTGGCCCCATGCTTACGTAAGAATGGATTTTGCTGCGGCGAGGATAAGTCAAAAAAGCGAAACCGCTTCTTATGTACGGACTCAAACTGATGACGTCCTTTTGTCAGCTGGTTTTGGCCATACTTTTAATAAGCAAGTGAAAGCAACTATTTCAGGTTATCTAGGCATACCGACGCATAAAGACACCAGCTTAGAGTTGGTTCAGTTCGGCGTAGGGCATCTAGCGCTTGGTGGACAATTAGATGGTGCTATTGTCTATAGCTCGAATATACATAATGTTATTCGGATGGCTTTGCGGGCTATTCATTATTTCCCTAGAAAAGCTCCGATTGTGAGTAATGATCAAACTATTAACACGCTTTTTGGTTATGGAAACTTGATCGACATTTTTGTAGCCCATCACTCAAACATTGGTACACATAGGTTTGAAGCTGGTTATGATGCTTCTTTTTTATTTGGTGCAACAATAAAGCCATTTATCGCAGATTTGCTTGATAAACTTCGCTATATAAGAAGTAGCTTTTATGCAAGTTACAAGCATATTTTTTTCATTAACCAATTACCCAGCGCTTTTGCTTTGAACCTTTCTTATGGATTTGATCACGTGCCAAAGAAATCTGGTAACAAATATGTTATCAATGCATGGGCGTCATTAGGCATTAATTTTTAGCAAAAAATGGCCATTTGATCGGTTACGAGAATGATTGCTATTCTTTTCAACGATAATCTCGCTTAAATTTTTTTTTAATTTCTTGCTGAGTGATCAACCAAAGGGTGGGGCGACCATGAGGGCAGGTGAGCTTATTTTCAAGAGCATACAAATCATTAATAAGTTCAGCCATACCTTCATGAGTAAGTTCATCTCCAGCCTTGATTGATGATAAGCAGCTTACTTGGGCATGTATTTTTTCGTGGAGTATTTTGTGCAATTGAGTTTTCTCTATATGCTGATATTCATGGATCCAACCAACAATTTGCTTAATCATTTCAGCAATTGGTTGATTTTTTAAAAAAACTGGCACTTCCTGCACGATAAGCTCCCGAGAACTTATAGGTTCAACAAGTAAACCAAATGGTAGAAATAATGAGAGGTAGGGATGTATTGCTGCTATATCATCTTGATTAAGGCTAATAACTTGAGGGAATAATAATTTGATGGTAGGAACATTTTCAAAATTTTTTCTTAGCTTTTCATACACAATCCGTTCATGTGCAGCATGTTGATCTATAAATACTAGTCCTTCAGTTGTTTCAATAAGTATGTATGTTGTCTGTAGTTGCCCCAGAATCCGATATTTTTGGTTTAGCATACTAGCCTGTTGCTCATCATTGCTAGCTGAAAGAGCTAATGCTGCATTTTTTGTCAAGGTAGCGAATGCCGGCTTTTCTTGTGGGGTTATGCTTTGTTTTTGCAGTTCCTTGCCAAAACTGCTTTCTAAGGCTTCTGAAAACTTGAGATGATCAGTCTTGTCTTGTTTCGAGGAAACTCTATCGTCTTGAGTTAAAGCAGTAAGTACATTGACAGGCTTAAAAGGTTCATTTCGGGCTTCATTATTTGCTAATGGTTTGTCAGTGAACTTATTAGATAACCCTAATGGTATAGGCTTGCCAACTTCGAGCGAATTGGATTTGCTGTTGGATGTATGGAGGTTGTTAACAGAAGAATGGAATTCAGCAATTTTATGTGAGTAATTTCCAGGTGATTGTAGGCAATAAGGATCGGAACTGATATTAATTACTGGTAATGCAGATTGATCTAACTCTTCTGGGCGATCATGCTTAGCCGGTAGATATTCTAATTCAGCCTTACTTGATACATATTTTTGACCAGCTGCAAAGCCCAATGTAGCTGATGTACGTTTTTCCAGTCTTTCTTTTATGGTAGATTCTATCAATGATTCTATAACTCTCGGATGTAAAAATTGTACTTCTTCTTTTCGAGGGTGAATATTAATATCAACATATTCAGAATCAAGTGTTATAAAGAGAAAGCTAGCCGGCCATTTTCCTGTTGGCAAAATTCCTTGATATCCTTTTACGATGGCTTGAGCAAGTTTGTAATTTTTTATCCATCGTTGATTAACAAATACGAAGATGCCATTTCGATCATATCGATTATACTGAGCGTCAGTTGTAATGCCAGAAATCTTCAGATTCATGCGCTCTTCTTTTGCTTCAAACAGTAAACATGCATTAAGCAAAGTTCTATCGTAAAGTTGAGCTAATCGCTCACTCAATGAAGAAACTGCTGGGCAGGTATGTATAAGTTTGTTGTCGCTAAAAAGCTTGAAGTGAATATGCGGGTAGGCGAAAGAATAGGCATGAAAGAGCTGAGAAATAGCTCTCCACTCAGTTTCCTTTGATTTTAAAAACTTTTTACGAGCGGGGATGTTAAAAAAGATATCTTGAACGCAGATATCAGTGCCACTATTGCAAGAAGTGATTGCTTCTTGTTCGACATTTCCTTCACGGATTTGTAATTCGATGCCTGCTTGTTCATGTGCCTCTTTGGTAATAAGAGTAAGCTTACTAACCGCGCTAATGCTGGCAAGAGCTTCTCCTCGGAAGCCGAAGGTTTGTAAAGCTTGTAAGTCAGCAACAGTACTAATTTTACTTGTTGCATGCTGCTTAATGCACATATAGGCATCATCTTTTGACATGCCCGAGCCATCATCTACGATGCGAATAAGCTTCTTGCCCCCGTCTTCGATGTAGAGGCTAATATTCCGAGCGCTTGCATCAAGAGCATTTTCAACAAGCTCTTTAACGACATTTGAGGGTCTTTCTACTACCTCGCCGGCAGCAATCTTTTGGGCTTCTTGCGGGGAAAGTTGTTTAATGCGGCTCATGATTGAAGATAGCTTATGCGTTCTTTTAAGGTTGGTTGAAACCAGGCTCGTAATTGGTTATTCGCTTGAGGTTTCTTGCTCATGGTTGAATAATAACTTGCTAAACCATTACTTGATCCAGCGATTTTCGCTGTTTGTAAATCTGTAGTTTTTTCTTGCCATTTAAGCACTTGCGCAGCAGCCATAGTGTTGAGGAGAAGCTTAAGAAAGCAAGAATTCCAAGCATATTCAAATACCTTTTCAGGACCTGTCAACGGAGGTCGATCACTAATAGCATCAAAACTTTTTAAGCAAAGCTTTATGAAGCCGTAGGTAATGAGAGGAATAACCGCTAAGGCGCTGGCTTTTTTCAACAGATGCTTTCGCTCTATCCCCGTAAGAGCATGAGCGATAATTGCTCGTTTTTCTTCAGGTATTAACTCATCATAATAATCATGATTAATGAACAAAATGCTATCAGTGCTGATTGCTGCTGATAGAACATAGGCTCGCATTTCTTTTTTTATCGATTTAACTGTAATAGTTTGCCAGTGTTTGTATCCTAGGTCTTTGAGCATTTC
Source organism: uncultured bacterium (assembly GCA_963706585.1). Taxonomy (GTDB): domain Bacteria; phylum Babelota; class Babeliae; order Babelales; family Babelaceae; genus MFD02248-292. The sequence goes on along the minus strand of OY970169.1, from coordinate 82,054 downwards.
TCGTATAGTTTCACCATGTTCTTTAGGGACGTCTTCACTTCCGTAAACAGAACAGGCATTACTATCGGATAACAACCTTGCGTAATGGCAGGCTTCAAACCATAAAGGGCCTGCGGCAATAGCCCATGAGCCTGCTGTTTTGATTGGTCCTGGTATTGATAAGCTTAATATTGATGTGCCGGAATAGAAGACTAGAAAAAATAGCAATCGTTTGATGAACATGATTGTCCTCGGTTAATTGTTAATCGAAATAGCACTTTATGAGATTACTTGGGTTATGCAGAAAGTATAGTAGATTTACCTTAATAGTAAATTGGACGATTGAGGAAACTCAAAAACAAAAGGATAACCCAAAGTTAGAGTTTGACTGGCATGCTATTGTTACCCGTGAGAATCTATATTATCCTGATGATAATCAACGTCTTCTAGATAATGAGAAAAGGTTCCAAAATGAAGTATGACATTCAACATATTGAAAAAAAATGGCAGCGTTATTGGGCAGAGCATCCTGTTGCTCGAACTCAGCCTGCTGGTTCTGGCAAAAAATATTATTGTCTTGATATGTTTCCCTATCCCTCTGGGTCAGGTCTTCATGTAGGGCATTGGCGTGGATATGTTCTTTCAGATGTTTATACGCGTATTAAATGGTTGCAAGGCTACAATATTTTGCATCCTATGGGTTGGGATGCATTTGGTCTGCCCGCTGAAAATGATGCTATCAAAAAGGGTATTCATCCTGCTATTAGTACTGCAGCTAACATTGCCATCTTTAAAAAACAGCTTGAGGAAGTTGCTGCTTTATATGATTGGTCTAAAGAAATAAATACTACTGATCCGGATTACTATAAATGGACTCAATGGATTTTTATCAAGATGTTTAAAGCAGGACTTGCCTACGAAGCTCATGTGCCGATTAACTGGTGTCCTTCTTGCTTAACCGGTCTGTCCAATGAAGAGGTGGTAAGCGGTGCTTGTGAGCGGTGCAATTCTCATGTTGAGCACAAAAATATTAGACAATGGGTCTTAAGAATAACCCATTATGCAGACAAGCTTCTTGAGGGTCTTGACACGTTAGATTGGCCTGAAAAAGTCAAAACAATGCAAAGAAACTGGATTGGCAAAAGTGAAGGGCTGGAGCTTACTTTTACCATTCCCGATACTAGTGTTGCTATACCGGTATATACAACCCGTCCAGATACTATCTATGGCGCAACCTTTTTGGTTGTCGCTCCAGACAATGAGGTTGTGGAATCCCTGGTGACTCCTGAGCAAAAGCAAGCGGTGAAAAGATATCAAGAGCAATTTGCCTCTATGACGGGTACTCAGCGACTTGAAAATATGGAGCATAAAACTGGTATCTTCACCGGGTCTTATGCTAGTCATCCACTTACTAAGGAGAAAATTCCAGTTTATCTAGCAAATTATGTGTTAAAAGATTATGGAACTGGCAGTGTGATGGGGGTTCCTGCCCATGATGTACGAGACTTTGAATTTGCTCACCTTTTTGGACTGCCGATAAAGCAGGTAATTAGTAGTGAAGCAGTAAAAGTGGATGCTCAAGGCATACTGCTTGAATCTTATGATGGTGAGGGCTTTTTAATAAACAGCAGTACGTTTGATGGCTTGCAAGCATATCCTGAGGGTGCTGATGCGGTGAGCGAGCATCTTGAAAAAATGGGCATAGCTAGCCGAAAAGTTACTTATAAATTACGCGACTGGATATTTTCTCGCCAACGCTATTGGGGAGAACCGATTCCCCTTGTACACTGTGAAAAATGCGGAGTTGTGGCAGTAAGAGAAGATGAGCTTCCAGTTAAATTGCCTGAAGTAGAGCGATATGAGCCAACTGGAACTGGGGAATCTCCATTGGCAGCTATTGCTTGGTGGGTTAACATTACTTGCCCTAATTGTAGAGGTCCTGCGAAGCGCGAAACTAATACTATGCCCCAATGGGCTGGGTCGTGTTGGTACTTCTTGCGATACCCAAATCCGAATCTGAAGGATAAGCCATTTGATGAAAAAGATATGGAGTATTGGTTACCGGTTGATTTGTATGTAGGTGGCATTGAGCACGCAATTTTACATCTTCTTTATGCACGGTTTTATGTAAAAGTTTTGCATGATTTAGGCTATTTGCCCTTTGATGAGCCATTTAAGCAGCTTTTTAACCAGGGTATGATTAATAAATATTCAGAGAAAAGTGGTCTTGTTGAAAAGATGTCTAAGTCTAAAGGCAATGTGGTAAATCCTGATGAAATCGTACAGAATATGGCTCAGATGCATTACGTATGTATATATTGTTTATGGGACCACCAGAGCTCGATGCTGAGTGGCAGGATAATGGATTAGAAGGTATTAAGCGGTTTCTAATTCGTCTATGGCATTTTATGATGAAAGAAGATACCATCTTGCCTGATACCGTAGCTGAAGATCATGCTGTTCTGCAGCGTTTGCATCGCTTTATGGAGGATTTTCAAGAGCGCTTAGACCTGTTTAAGCCGAATACCGCACTTGCATCGTTTATGGAATTTTTAAATGACGCAACTGAAAGTAACATGAGGCTATCTAAAGTAAATGCCGAAAAAGTTGTTGTTTTACTTTCATGTATGGCTCCTCACATGGCAAGCGAATTACTAGAGGTTTTGTTCAAAAAACGCTTACAAGATTGTACTTGGCCTGTCTATGACCCCGTCCTTGCTGCTCATCACGAAATTACTTTAGTTATCCAGGTCAATGGTAAATTACGTGCTACATTGATTATGCCATTAGGTGAAGCTGCTGAGCATGTAGAAGAGCAAGCTCGCATTGCTATAGCTAAATGGCTTGATGGTAAAAAGGTAGTTAAAACTATATACGTGAAAGACAAGCTTATTAATTTCATTGTGGCATAAATGATGATGTACTAAGTGAAACCATTGACAAGCACTTCTATTTTAATTTATTCTAAAAAATAGAATAATATGAATTAAAAAAGGAGAAATGTAATGAGGAAATTTACTATGGTATTGGGCATCGTATTAGTACATCTTTTTTGCTCGCCCACCTATGCTTTTATTTTCAAGAATCCCTCTGCTCGTCGAAAGAGTGTATCTGTACCATTACCAGTGCTTGCATTGCGAGGGTATCGCTTGGAGCTTGATCCATCGATTAAAGTTCCAGTAAAGCCAAAGACTATAACTTACGATCAGTTTGAAAAACATTATGGCAATCTATCAAAAGATGTCTATGGTTCAATAATTGTTGATACCTATGGTAATTTGGTCTATCTGAGAGCTCCACATGTTAAAGAAGAAAAGGGAATGAAGTATGATGTGAGTTTAATAGCACCTCCTACCGAATCTGATATCATAACATTTGTTCGTGGGATTGTTAATATTGCACAGCATAAGGGACCTTATGAGCAGGAAGCGCTTATAAATGTTGGGTAACTTTTACTAATAGTTATGGGCTTAAAACTTTGCTTAGGAGCTTAAACAAAAAAATTGAAACTTAATGGAGGCAATAATGAACACGCTCAAATTTTTGATAGGATTTATCACACCTTTGCTGATATCTAGTGAGATTGCATTGGCGCAAACCAAAGGCAAGCTAACCGGTGCTCAACGACAAGCTTATCTAGCTAAGTTTGTACAAAAGTATGGCATGCTTGGTCCGCTTTCTCCTCCAGCAATCAGAAAAATTCTCAATCCAATATATGGTGACGATTCGCCTTATCATCCAACAATAGACAAGGAATTTAGTGCTGGTGGAAAAGCTTATCTGAAAGTGACAGGTACGCCTCGAACATAATAGTATCAATGGCTTAGGGTCACCCAAGAAAACTGCTCGTACGAAGTTTTATTGAGCTTGCTAAAAAAATATCGAACAGTTGCTTAACAACAAGAAATTTTGCTACTGTTCGATCCATGTTAGCATTAACCAATGGCTTTAAGGAAATTCGATGAAGCTTTTTTTAGATACTGCCCATGCTTTGAGCATACAAAAAGGAAAAGCAAGTGGGCTGATAAATGGGGTAACAACCAATCCTACCCATTTGAGCAAAGAAGGTGGCTCAATAAAAGAACTGCTAGAGTCAATCTGTACTGTCATGGCTCCTGATGATGTTTCTATTGAGGTTACTGAACTCGAGCCGCAAGAGGTGTATGAGCAAGCTAAAAGAATTGCAGATATTGCCCCTAATGTTGTTGTTAAAATTCCTTGCCATAAGGCGTATACCCAGGTCATTAACAAGCTCGTGCATGAAGGTATAAAGATAAATGTAACACTGTTATTTTCTGCTGTGCAAGGCCTTTTGATGTGCAAGCTTGGCGTTCGCTACATTTCACCCTTTATTGGCCGCCTTGATGATATTGATGTTGATGGTATGGAATTAATCTATGACTTAAAAAAAATAATAGGGAACTATGGGTTTACTACGCAAATTCTAGCCGCTTCTTTGCGGCATGTAAGGCATGTTCATGATGTTGCTCTTGCGGGAGCTGATATTGCCACTGTTCCGGTTAAGCTTTTTGACGAATTGCTCAATCATCCACTTACTGATAAAGGAATTGCTCTTTTTGATGCAGATTGGAGAAAGCTAGGTATTTCTCATTTTCCTTAGAAAGTAGTGAAAGCCAAAACAAAAGAAGAAGAAAGGGCATTGAAATCGTTACAGATGGGAGCCTCTTAGGTTGTTAAGGGGGCGAAGATGGGAATAATGAAATTTCCGGCTTGGGGTGTTTGACCAAAACCGGAAATTTTTACTTTTTGCTATACTGTTATAGCCTCAAATGAGCACAGTAATTGCTTAGAACGGCGCTACCATGTTTCCCGCGCGACCTGCACCATGACCAGCCATAGTTCCTTGTTGACCCATGCCTCTCATACGCTGCTGGCCGATGGCAGCACCACCCATATATTGCTGATTCCTATTACCTGTATTCATCATCCTATGTTGGCCAATTTGATGACCAGCGCCGCCAAAGTTACCTGCGCGACGTGACATACCTGGAGCCATAGCTAAAGCTTGACCACAAAGGGCTAAAATTGCAGAAATAATAAGCGTTTTATGTACGTTGACTTTCATAGTCTCTCCTTTTTTATAGATATTTTATAGATATATAGTTACTAGGCTAGCATTATTTAATTCAAAATGTCAATAATTTGCATCACTTCGGGTCCGGATTAGCAAATTGACTAATTGGAAATTTTACATTATGCTATTTCCTATAGATGTACTTGCTGCTGTTGCAGCTAAAAATGGGGGAGTTATGAGCATTTTTAAACTAAAAGCACCATTTAGCCCTTCAGGGGATCAACCAGGTGCTATTGACAAGCTACATAAAGGCCGTCCAGGAAAATCCACGCTTTTAGGAGTAACAGGTTCAGGAAAAACTTTTACGATAGCTAATGTAATAGCGCAACAGAACAAACCCGTGCTTATTTTATCGCCAAACAAAACATTAGCTGCGCAGCTTTATGAAGAATTTTCTCTTTTCTTTCCTGAAAATAAAGTTTGCTACTTTGTCAGCTATTATGATTATTATCAGCCGGAGTCATATTTGCCTGCACAGGATGTCTATGTGCCGAAAGAGACTAAAATTAATAGCGAGCTTGAGCGATTGCGAATAGAATCTACAGCGTCATTAATTAATAGAAATGATACCATCGTTATAGCTTCGGTATCTTGTATTTATTCTTTGGGTAATCCTACCGATTACCGAAACTTAGCATTGCCTTTGGCTATTGGTCAAAAAATAAGCAGAACAGACCTACTACACAAGCTATTATTTATTCAGTATGTCCGCAATGACATAGAAAAGGCAGCTGGGACTATGCAAGTAGTTGGCAATTCAATTGAAATACAGCTACCTTATCAAAAAGAAAAATTACGCATAGAGCACTTTGGCAATATCATTGAGCGATTAGAATGGGTTGATAAACACAACAATGAAGTATTAATGGCCCTGGATAATACACTTATTTTTCCTGCAAAGCACTTTGTAACTACTGAAGAAAAAAAAGAACGAGCTATTGATTCTATCGAAAAGGAGCTTGGTATTTACTTATCGGAACTTAAAAATCCATTATATCAAGAACGATTAAAAGCCCGTGTAAACTATGACATGGAAATGCTTGAAGAGCGAGGGTATTGTTCTGGTATTGAAAATTATTCTCGGCATTTTGATGGGAGGGCTCCTGGTGAAAAACCCTCCTGCTTAATCGATTTCTTTGCGAATGACTTTTTGCTCATTATTGATGAATCACATATTGGGCTTCCTCAATTAAGAGGAATGTATGCTGGGGATAGATCTCGAAAACAGTCGCTTATAGATTTTGGCTTTAGGCTGCCATCAGCTTCCGATAATCGACCATTAAAATTTGAAGAAATTGAAGGGTATTTTAACGATGTTATTTTTGTGTCGGCTACTCCTGGGGAGTATGAGCTGACTCAAAGCGATCTAATCGTTGAGCAAATTATTAGGCCAACTGGTTTGGTTGATCCAATTATCGAAACGCATCCGCGTGAAAATCAAATTACTCATTTGATTGAGCAAATAACGAGTGTTAAAGAGCAAGGCTTTAGAACATTAATTACCGTGCTTACCAAAAAATTAGCTGAAGAATTAGCGCATTATTTAGAAGAGCAGAAGATAAGAGTATGTTATTTGCATAGCGATATCAAAACTCCTGAGCGAACCGAAATTTTACATAAGCTGCGACTTGGGATTTTTGATTGCTTAGTAGGGGTAAATTTACTTCGAGAAGGGCTTGATTTACCAGAAGTTGCTTTAGTGGCTATCATGGATGCCGATATTGAAAGTTTTTTGCGTGATAAGCGCTCTCTTATTCAGACTATTGGACGAGCAGCACGTAATACTGAATCTCGGGTAATTTTATATACAGATAAAATAACCAAGTCAATGCAAGCTGCCATAGATGAAACAAGTCGACGTAGATTGCTTCAGATTGAGTACAATAGTAAGCATAACATAACACCAGTAAGTGTTAAAAGAGATGTTACTAAGAGTATTACCAATATTCAGCAAGCAATTGCTGCAGCTTCAAAGGGCAAACGACAAAGGAAGAAAGAGCTTAATGCAGATGTAATGCATAAACGTCTTGTGGAACTTGAACGGCTTATGCAAGAAGCAGCTGAAAAATTCGAATTTGAAAAAGCAATTGAGCTTCGTCAGGAATGGCTTGAGTTAAAAAAGCAATTATAACATTCCTACTAGAAAAAAAATCTGGAACATGTTACAAAAATAATGGAAGCGCTTGCCATTACAGCTTAAACCTCCAAGGATAATTCGTGAGCATAGTCAAAAAAATGACGGTACTTTTATGTTTATCAGTGACTTGTTGTTCAAACCAAGAACAATCCTATTTGGTACAGGGTAAACTTACCAGTATTGCGCAAGTTGCTTGTTTATTTCCAAAAACAGTGAGTGAACTAGAAGAATTAGTAAAACAAACATTAAACCAAGCAACAACAGATTTAGAACAAATTTATGGTATTGCTAATACCCGTAGAACGTTCGACAATACCGCGCGAATGCTCGATAAAATCATTGCCAATTTTACCATTAACCTGATAATTATACAAACTCTTGAAATGGTTAGCCCCGAAAAAGCTATACGAGATAGCGCTCATCAGGGCCTCATTGCTTTAAATAATTTTTCGGTTGATAATTTTTCACAAAATACCAAGCTTTACCAGGCTTTTAAGGCTTATAAAGACCAAGCAGATTTGTCCAAGCTAACGGCAGAAGAGAGTTATACCCTGGACGAGTCAATGAAAGAATTTGAGCGATCGGGGCTTCATCTTGATGATAAGAAACTACAAAAAATTAGGGTGCTAAAAAAAGATATAGCATTGCGAGAGCTTAATTTTGAGACTAACATTGCACAAGATAATAGAACCCTTACTTTTACACAAGATGAATTAGCTGGGCTAGGACAATGGCTTGAAGGTCAAGAAAGGACCGAGGATGGCTTGTATAAGCTACCGGTTAATCAACCAACGTACTTGCGGGTAAGCCAGAATGGCAGTGTTGAATCTACCAGAAAGGCCTTTTGGGCTGCTTTTTGTAATCGTGCCTATCCTGCCAATTATCAAGAATTACTCGATCTTATAGCATTAAGAGATGAACTTGCCTCTACCATCGGTTATGAAAGCTTTGCGGCTCTTTCTATTGCCGGAGATATGGCTCATGAGGTAACAAAGGTTGAGGTTTTTTTGGATAGCCTGGTTAATCGTATCCAGCAAAAAGTTAAGCAAGAAGTGGCGATGTTTCTTTCATCCTTACCTACATCGGTAACCCTATTGCCTGATAGAAAATTTAAGCCTTGGGATCTACCTTATGTTATAAATCAATACAAAAAAAATTATCTATCAGTTGACGAAACACTAATAGCAGAATATTTTCCATTAGAGCACACTTTAAAAGCTCTTTTTGATATTTATCAATCCTTTTTTGGTATCACCTTTAAACAAGAAAATCCACAAAATCTATGGCATGAAGAAGTAACTGCACTTTCTGTTTACAAAAATAATCTTTTTCTAGGATATGTCTTATTGGATCTTTTTCCCCGAGACAATAAATACCCCCATGCAGCAGAAATTACTATTATGCCCACTTTTAAGCCCACCACAAAAGATTTTTATCCTGCTCTTGTGCTCGTAATTGCTAATTTTCCTAAAGCAACAGCTGATAAGCCTTCGTTGCTGTTAAGGTCTGATGTTACCACCTTTTTTCATGAATTTGGTCATGCTATCCACGCGATCTTAGGTGCTACAGAGCTTGCTTCTAATGCAGGGGCACGAGTCAAGCGTGATTTTGTCGAAATGCCTTCACAAATGCTTGAAGAGTGGATGTGGCAACCTAAGGTCCTTAAAAAAATAAGCCAACATTACAAGACTAAAGAACCACTAACCGATGAGCTTATAGAAAAAATAGTGGCTCTCAAGCACTATGATTCAGGTAGTCGAACAGAATCACAAATTTTTTATAGTTTTGTATCGCTTGATTTGTTTAAAAAAGGCGAGAATAAAAATATTGATGAGTTAGTGAAAAATCTCTATCGGAAGTTGATCAAGGATGTGCTATTTGCCCCTGAAAATCATTTCTATGCCTCCTTTGGTCATTTAACCAACTACGGAGCCGAGTATTATAGTTATCTATGGTCTAAGGTCTATGCGCTTGATCTCTGGGATACCATAAAAAAGGCTAATTTTTCACCGGCTATTGCTCAGCGCTATGTTGACACAATATTGAGCAAAGGTGGAAGCGCCGACCCTATGGAGCTGTTGCGCAATTTTCTTGGAAGAGAGCCAAATGCCCAGGCCTTTTTTGATGACCTAGGCATATAACGTTCGATTGTTTTCCAATGATGTGGTTAATGAGTCTATTGACTCTTGCAAGTTAGCTTAAATTTCTGGAGACATGTTGTCAGCTTGTTGCATTCCCCCTTGATCATTGGACATTGGGACCACCGGAATTGGTGGTTCTTGTTCCGTTACACCAGCTATTATCATCCCTGACTCATACGGTGGCTCATTAAATTGAGGACCTCCTTGTGGTGGAATATTAATATTTACAATCGGTGGTGCAGATTGTGTATAGCCATCAGGCGCAAATCCTGCATCTGCTGGATACCCTCCGCCATCATAACCTCCATCAGCATAGCCATCGCCACCATAATAGCCGCCATCAGCAACGACAACTGGTTGGACAACGCCTCCATATATCCCGCCAAAGCCGCGGCCTCGATAACCTCTTCTGGCAAAGTTTTGATTTCTTCTACCTTGACCTGGTTGTGCAGGCTTGGTGCCTGGACGATGAGCTGCTTGTTTTCCACGGTTTATTTGCCCGCCTCGAGTTGCCTGTCTGCGTTGAGTGCCGCGGCCTTGAGCTCCTGTGGGTCTACCCAGCATGCGTCCCGAATGAGCGCGACCACCGGCACCACGAGCATGTCCTTGCGCTCCGCGTCCATGTCCACCGCCAGCGCGCCCGCCGCGGCCGGCCGAATGTATTGCTAGAAATGGTAGAAGAATAGCTAATACTATTTTCTTTATATTCATAAAAATTCTCCTTACAGTTCAGGGGCAACTTGCTTAATGATGCCCGCCTTTTTGGTTGATTGTTTTATTTTTTTCTTTCGTTTTTTTGCTAACATATCGGTTATTTTGCTTGATATCATGGTTAATAGTTGTGGTTGAAAGTTTCTTTTTTCAGAACGATTGCCTGCAAGTTGAACTGGCGTCATTGGCGATTCTTTTGGCAACCACTTAGGTTTGGGTGGGGGTGGTGGCTGAGGTATAGAAATAACAGACCCATTAGCATTTTCAAATGCCTCTTCTGTTTTTCCAACAATAAACACACTATTGAGTATCACGAGACATACTATAATTCGTTTAACGTTTTTCATGCTTACTCCTTAAAAATGCAATCCTGGTAAGACATTGGAATTTGAAGCGGAAGGTCTTGGAATTTGCAAAATATGTGCGAGCGTGGGAGCAAATTGTGGCATCCAGACATTGTTAGCTATAGTTTTTTGAGCAAATCGATTATTTTGGTAGATAATAAGCGGAACTTGCGTGTCATAGGCATAGGGCGTTAAATGTCCAGTACCATTTGCATAGACGTTCATATGAACATAAGGATGAACTGAATAAATTATATCGCCACTGCGACCTGGATAAAGTTGACGTTGTAAGTAGACATCAAGATCATACTTATCAAATCTTTCAGCTGCGAGTTCCTCTGAGGTCCAAACTCTTCGAATGCCTTTCTGTTGGAGCATAATTTTCTTAATATCGTTAATGATAGCGGTCTTTTTTTCTGGCGATAGATTACATAGCTTTGATTTATCAAGGTAATAATGAGGCTCATTAAATTGTCGAATAATCCCTGATATGCCATATGAGTTTTCAATAATCGTATTTACTTTGTCTTTTAAAGTATTAGCATTGATACGCAGAGCTAAGCTAAATCCTTCCTCATGCAATAATTCGACGATAGGGTGGCCGCCATGGTCAGCAGTTAAGGTTAATAAGACATCTTGGGGATCAACTTTTTTATAAGCATAATCTATAAGATCTTGAATATTTTTGTCCATATGATATACAAGATCAATTGCCTCTTTGCTATAAGGACCATATTCATGAACCAGCATATCTAAGCCACTAAGGCTGAGCCAAATGAGGTGCTTACCCTCTTCATTTGGTGTTACATGTTTATCAAGGTAAATCTTGACTAAGTCAACAAGGGCTGTACTTGAATAAGGCATTTTTCCAAAAAGCTCAAAATTCCCTTTGTCAGTTTTGGTAAAGCTTTGAGGCTTACCAATGAGGGTTTTATGTTGAGCATGAGTGTAATTATTACTTGCTGGAAAATTATAAGCCTCATCATCTTCCGGATAGAACAATGGCCAGGTAAGCTTTTTATTAAAATCGAGATCAAGGTCTTGATTAAATTGCTTGATCCAACTGGGAAGTTCTTCAAAATAGGCCTTACTAGAAGTAAAATTACCTGATTTTAAGTCAAACCAAATTGCCTTGCCTAGCCGACCTGCCATCGCAGTAGCGGCTCTGCTTTTAAGAGAAAAGGCCCAAACGTGGTTAGGTGCAGTCATATAAGAATGCATGATAGCTTGATCAGAAATGCTGTCTACCATGGTATTATTAGCTGACTTGCCAAAACTATAGAGGCCAGCTGGAGAAAATACTGCAGCTCGTTTAGCATTATCATCATCCGAGTTAATGAGCTTACCCTGTTCGTTATACCATTGGTTATTTATAATGCCATGATTGTACCCGACGGTTCCTGTTGAAAGAACCGTATGACCAGCGGCTGTACCTGGTTTACAATGATCGTAAAATGCGTTTCTGTAGTTAACACCATGCTGCATAAGAAACTTTAAGCCGCCATGCAAAAAGGGCTTGAGTTTGTCCAAATAATCGACACTAAATTGGTCGATAACAATAACAATCGATAACTTTGGTGTTTTATTACAGCCATTGATCGGTATTGTCAAGCTAATGAAAAAGAATAACGTATGATAATGATTAAAGGCTAATTTCATCTATTACCCACTTTTTTTCTGTTGAGTTTTTACTATCTGTCTTTACTAAACATACATAAAAAAACATCATATAAGCAATAATTTATTTATTTTTTTTAATTCATGAGATATGTGAAAACTTTTCAAGCAGATGTTAAAACATGATATCACTGGTAAAATGTTAGCGGGTCCCATTGATATGACATGGCCCGAGTTCAAGACCTCGGGCTTTATGTTCCAGATCTAATTAGTCCTAGAGAGCTCCATAGCTGCGGAGACTAACTGCAAGTGAACGTGATGCTAGGCAAATAATGGAAGAGAGTATAGCTTTCTTGTTTGCGAAGTTTCCCTGTTCTATATGTTTGTTTAAAAAACTAGGCTCAGTGATGTATGGCCAACCGGGAACCTGGCTGAAAGGCCGAAAAGTACTAACCAATTTTATGAATGATACACTGGGCTTTGGCGCTGAAGGTTATAAAATAGTTGATGGTAGCGGCGTTTCGCGGTATAACTTGCTGTCCCCTCATCATGTGGTAATGCTTTTGCGATGGCTATTACTTCATTTAGATACTAATAGTCGGTTTTCGTCTTTATTGCCTGCTCCTGGGCAAGAGGGAGCGCTTAAACAACGTATGATTATTGATGATGTTCCACTCAAGGTTCAGGCTAAAACAGGCACGATGACGGGAATATCATCGCTATGTGGTTTTGTTACAACTCAAGCTAATGAACAACTAGCCTTCGCCATAATGATTAATAATTTTATTCGTCCAGCACTTGATTATAAGCGTTTGCTTGAAGATCAACTTTGTAGTTTTTTTGCTAACGCACACTCATGAATTGTTAATTGAGATGGCATAATTCTTGTTTGCAATGCTAAACCAAACTTGTTTTTTGTTCAGCAATCTTATGCAAATAGAAAGCTCTAGACCTGCCATTGGGATGACCAGTAGTGATAATTGACGGGATTCTGGGTAACATAGTTCCTGGTTCTTGATGCTTATCTAAAATGGCTTGATGTCTTTCAAAGAAATCTGCAGCTTCTTTTATATCCTCTGGAGAGCTATAGCGTGCAGCAAACATATCCGCTTTTTTTTCTTCGTTTGATTTAAACAGTATGTTTGAAGTATAGCTAAACAATAAATCGCTTATGCCACCAGCAAACATTCCAGCGATTATTGCAACAATGCCACCAAGGCACATAACTTTGCTAGCAGTCATAATACCTATGTATGTTGAAACCATGCCGATTGCACAAATTATGCCGAGGTTTCTATTGGAAAAATTATGAAATACATGTCCCAGTTCATGCTTAAAAATAAAGCGTTGAGCTCCCGCTGAAAGGACTTCCTTGATACCATCTAAACGACTCTTTTGTCGTGGTGATAGGGTGGGCTCAATGGCCTGATTAAAAATATCCTTAACTTTGAGAGCCTCGGGATCTTCATCAAGCCCAGACCAAACAATAGGATCGATAATAATGTTGTTGAACGTGGCCATAGCTATCATCTCATTGGTGTAGGCATAGTTGAGAGTTACTGATTTTGGATCAACATTACATTCGACTATAAGCTTTGTAAGCTTTTCTAAGTTTTGACTAGTCGGTGAGTACTTCAATGACCTAATCATATTTTTGCCAATTTTTCCATTGAGATAGCAAATATATATCCCCGTTAAAGCAGAACAAAATAAGGTGCCTACTAGGCTAAACACAAAGTCTGGACTGAATTTAAAAAGAATGATTATAGGCACAGAAAGGTTAATGATGCCAATGATTTGCTGCTTAAACATTGTAGACCTCATGGAAAGGAATTGCTATTAGTGTCAGAAAGCTCAACGTATTGATCCTAATCATTATATCAGGTTTACCGCAGAAGTACAAAAAAGGTATGCTGAAGCTGCTTAGACTAGGCGACCATCTCATTCTAAAACAAGATCAACTTCGGCGGAAGAACATTTTAATCAATTTGCTAAATTTGATTAATTCTTATAGTTTCTTGTTTCTATGCGGCATGCATTGCCTTGCAAATTCATTATACTAAAACTAATTTGCAAGGTAATTTTAATTTTTACAATGCTTTTAAATGTTTTTTATCGGTTTCTTTGCTAACGTGATTGCACTAATTTTTCAATCAGGTACACTGAGTAAAGGAAGGCTATCTGATCGACAAAAATACTCCTATTTCAAAACGTACAAAGCTATGCTTCAACAAGGGATTGTATTACGAAATTATTTTCCGCAGCAGCAAAAGGTGTCTCTTCTGGACATAACCGAAGGAAGAATTGCTTGTATGATACAGGATTCTTCAATAGCTCCTCGTTTGGCTAATGGGTCGCTTATTGAATATGTGTTAGATAAGCCAAGAAATTCTTATAGAGCATGTGGTGTTGATATTATATATATGCCATTAACGTGGCATCATGCTCAATTTTTATTTTTGCATCATCTGCTTGAGCTTTGTTATTATTTTTTACCGCTCAATTGTCATGCGCAAGAGATTTTTTATTTAATTAAAGCTCTTTATTGCCATGAGGATATAATGCAAAATGAAATTACCAAAAAGATATTTTTATGTAGATTCTTTAGTATGCTTGGCATTTACCCAGCTGATGCGGCTTCCTATGGTGCTGTTTTTTTTAACTTGATTTCGGCGCATAGGGGTAGTATAGATAATAAGGTAACTATGCCTTCTAGAATAACTGATAAAATAATGCAAGATAAGCTAAAAAATTGGTTATTAGGATGTATTGCTATGCATCCTCATTCATATAAGCTTAAAACATTAGATTACTTAAAAACTGTACATGATTATGAAAAAAAATAGAACGCTACACTATCTTATTGGCATACTGACTGTTTGCCAGATAAGCACCTTTCAGGGCTCATTAGGGCCATTGTCAGGATTGCTAAAATTAGATGCTTTCGAGGAAAGTAATAGTTTTACTTCTATGCTTGAAAAGCAGCTTGCTTTATTGCAAGAAGACAAGATCCGCCTTGAAGAAAGGCAAGCGAACCTTAAAAATCGACAAGAAACTCTTAATCATAGTATAAGTGAGTTGAAAGAAAGACTTAAAAAAGCGGCGGAAGCAGACCGCGAATTTATAAGTCAAAAACTACTTATTCTCAACCAGAATTACCAAGTAGTGCTGGAAATTGAACAAATAATTAACCACATGATAGCTGTCAGTGCTAATCACGCTAAGCTACTGCAGGAGTATAAGCAGGATCCTGAATTTAAAAGCAAAAATTTGCGGTTGCCCATCAAATCACTGTATACCTTGCATGATATGCTCAAGGTGTATGATCTCTTTTTGCACTATCAGGGTGAGCTGAAAGAGTTGGTTGATCGAAGTAAAAAAGTTGCTGTTGACCTAACCAATCGGCAGCGAGCTCAAGCGCTTGCCCGTCAAGAATATAATGAAAAGAAAAAGCATCAAGAAGAGTTTAGCTCAAAAATGTTACAGGCTTCTGATGACGAGATTGGCGATGACGACTCGACTATCTTGAGTATCCAGCACCAGGCTGAGCTTCTGGACGAAGAAGAGAAGCTCTATCGATCTAAGATGGAACTTGCCGACGTCCGGGTTAAAGAGATTGAGCAAAAAAGAAATTTTTTAGTTGATCTACAAATTAAAACGACCAAGATTCAATTAAATATTCTCAGAGAAGAATATGAGCGGATTAAAGGATTATTCCAGGTCGATGAAAAACTAAAACGGCAAGCAGAAGCGGATTTAGAGCATGAACGTCAAGAGTCAGCGATAAAACAAAAGAAATATAAGGAAACCATTGAAGGTCTGGATATAGCAAAAGATTCTCTTGAGCAAGAGCTACACAATTTCAGCCAACAGTTTAATCTTTCCTCCGCTGACATCAATACTCTGACTGAATGGAACCAACAACCGGCAACACTAGCTGGCTGGAGTATGCTTATAGCGGTACATAAGCTTGTGCAAAAAATTGCATTAGCTCAAATAAATAAAGAGCAATTATTGGCTCAGATTGAGCAAGAAAAAACGAAAATTCGGCAGCAAGAAGTTTTAGTGCATATTATTTCAACCTGGTATAAATTAACTGCTCACAAAGAGGGGCTTGCTACTCAGGAAGAAATACAGAAAGAGATTAAGCACTATGAAGCAATAAAAGCAGATATGCAGGCAGCCCAAACCTTCATGAGTGAGAAAAGGGCGTTGGCTGGTGCTAATTTAAATGCAAACTCAAAGCTCCTTGAGACTCTAAAAGCTCGCATGAAAGAGCTTAAAGATCAAAAAGAAACAATATTTAAAGATCATGCAACTGAGTATACTCATTATTTTTCTCGGCTTAAGGATGTCGAAGATGATATTCGCATGCGCAATGAACCACTGGCTCGCAATGTTGAATTGTATGCTCAAATTCAGGAAAGTCGCAGCAAAATTATAGAGAAAATTGATGGCGTTCTTGCTGAATTACAAGCTAGGCTTGTAAGCAAGAGTTCTCCCGTTGCTTTGTTAAAAGGTTTGAGGAGCTTTATACCTGATATTCTTCGCTTTAGCAAAGATACAGGAACGGTATGGCAAAATTATTACAATCATCTGCACTTGCCAGGCATTCAAGAGATACGATCATATGTAACAAACATCTATGAGCTCATTGCGCATATATTGCAGATTATAATTATCCTGTTGCTGTATTTGTTTATTCGTTTTTCGCTTCCAGACATTATACGTTTCATAGCTTCTTTTAGGCCTGCATATGGCATGGGCTATTCAATGGGTAGCTTTATTCTTACAGTTCTTCACTTTATTAATACCTATTTTCTAGGCCTTTTCCTTTGTCTTTTGGCTTTCTTTGCTGCTCATTATCATTATATAAAAAATCCAGCGCTCCTTATTGGTATTTATTTAGCCTTAATTCCATGCCTGTATTATTATGTCCATAAATGTATTTTGTTTATAGCGTATACCAATGAGCACACCGATGACGTTTTCTTAAGCAAGGCTTATCAGAAGCGTTTTCTTGTTGTACTGAGATTTTTACTTTATAGCACCATAGCAATAGTCTTTTTAAGAGAAGCATTTTTGGTAGGAAACTACCATAAATCTAGTGTACCAATAGCATTACTTGCGCTCAATTTTATCATATTGCAGATTTCGCTTGTATGTTTAATTGGCCGTCAGCAAATTTTAAACATTATTCCAAGGACAACCGGGTTGTGGCAGTTGCTCTATGAGTATATAAACAAGTATTATATTTTGCTCTTGCTGGTTACTATTTTTGTTATTTTTATGAGCAATCCCTATGTTGGCTATGGGCCCCAATTTTTTAACATCGTCTCTCGGCTTGTGCTTATAGCACTTTTAATTCCAATTTTTTCTGCCGTACACAATAAAATTAAGCGTGCTTCAACTCTGTTGTTCTTCAAGACCGATGGAGATGAAATAATGAAAGAGCGCTTTTATTATGGTAAAACCAGTTACGGTATTTTCGTTATTGTATCATTTATATTTTTTGCTGGGCTAGCTTTTATCATTGCCGCCAATATTTGGGGCTATCCTATTGGTATTGAAACAATTTCAAAATGGTTTGATAGTGAGCTCTATTCAGCTGGGCTTGATGAAACCGGCCATCAAATAATGGTTACCCCATTAGATTTCCTAAAAGTTTTTTTCTATGTGCTTGCTGGGTTACTTGTAGCATATACAGTTAATAGGTTTGTTTTAAGGCGCATATTTGATTTACTCTTGGTAAATGTAGGCATACAAAATGCCTTTCTATCGCTTAGCCGTTATTTTATTGTTATTGCTTCATTAGTAGTTGGTCTTAAGAATGTAGGCCTAAATTCTATTTTGTTCTATGTATTAGCCGTAGTTGGTGGTCTTGGTGTCGCCGGTAAGGAATTGATTACCGATGTTATTGCCTATTTTATTATTCTCATACAACGACCTATCAAGATCGGTGATTTTGTGATGCTTGATGAGGATGCAAGAGGAGTAGTGCGCCACATAACCCTACGATCAGTTTTTTTGCGACGAAAAAATAGCGTAACGGTCATTATACCTAACTCCCATGTCATGAACAGGCCGGTAGTAAATTGGAGCTATTCTCGGACCTTTTTTGCTTTTGATGATATTTTCCTTATTGTTCCCTTTCATGTCGACCCGTCACAAGTGAAAGAGTTGATTTTAAAAGGTCTTGATAATAACATTAATATACTTAAAAATCCCGCACCAATTGTACAGCTACAAAATTTTGTCGATAATGGTTTTCAGTTTATGATTCGAGCCTTCTTAAGCCCTGATAAAGTTCTTGATCAGTATGATATAGCTTCAGATGTGCGACTTGAACTTGTCAGAGTGCTCAGATCTCATAATATTGATGTGGCTTCTCCAACCCGCTTAGTAAAGTTAGTATCAACAAATCTATCGAATGTAGAACCATCTAACGTTTAGCAAAAAATTAAGGTAAACAAGTTTTTATGATTAACGGTTAAACATGACCAAACATATTGTATTTGTAACAGGAAATAGTCAAAAATTCCAAGAGGTGAGTCGCTGGGTAAGTATGCTTGATCAGTCAATTAAGTTGGAACAGTTAGACCTGGATATAGCAGAATATCAAAGCCTTGATGTTGAATATATTGCTAAAGAAAAAGCAAAAATAGCATGGGCTTTTGTGCAAAAACCCCTTATTATAGACGATGGGGGCATTTACCTTGAAAAATACAATTGCTTTCCTGGTCCATTATCAAAATACGTATTTCAGGGTATTGGTTTAGAAGGTATTTGGCAATTAGCTCAGGATGATCCGCGAGCTTATTTTTTAAGCTGCATCGTTTATATACAAGAGACTGACGTATATCACTCGTTTGAGGGCAGATCTCATGGGCGGCTTATTAAACCTGAGAAAGAAGTTACTAACATGCAAATGCCATTTACTGAAGTATTTATTCCCAATGGAGCTCATAAAACATTTGAGCAATTGCGTCATACCAAAGAAGCAGAGACGTATCATCATAGATTTGATGCAGCAAAAAAGCTGGTTGCTTGGCTAAAAAACAATAATTAATACTATCCCGTGGGTTGCTTATCGTCTTGCCCAAGCTTATATTCCCTGCAGCGCTTGTAAACAGAAGATCTGTTAACGCCCAAAAATTCTGCTATTCTTGATTGGCTCTTAAAAGTTTGCCAAAGAAGCAGCATGATTTGAGGATCTCTTAACGCTTTGGTACCTAAAGCAGCAGCACGCTCTAGATCAGGTGTAGATACTTTTCGAGCTGGTTTAACTTCAGTTGTAATAGAACGCTTGTTTGATTTTTGGATCGTCGAATAAATCTTCTCTTTAAGCTCTTGTAAGCTATAGCAACCTTTTTCTAGTAGCATACTCTTCTGGTTGTCATTAAGTGGCACAAGGTTCTTGTAGGTAACTGGTGTTGTTGCCTGATTGGTAAAGCCTTGGGCAAGGCCAAGAATCTCTGGTGCAGGCAGTGTTAGCAGCGAAGGCATGTTTAGGGATGTTTCCTGCAGGACAGCATAGAGTTCTTTAGAAAAAAGATTTTCTGCAATCAAAGAAGTTAGATTTCTATTGGTGGAGCACATAATTCGTACATCGCTAAAGAATTTACGTTCACTTTTAAATCGATGATAAAATCCATACGTAATAAATTCAGCAAGATACCGCTGTGTTTGAAGACTTAAAAAATCAACATTCTTAATAAAAAGTGTTCCTTTTTTATCAAGCTTTTGTACGATCTGATCGTTTTCAGATTGGCTGCCATAGAGGGAATTGACTCCAAATAGTTTTATGAAACATTCTCCATTTCTTTCAGGTTCACTTAACTTGATGGTATGTAATATCTCTCGCCCACTCAAGTTATGCAAAATTTCTACAGTTGCCATCAGATCGTCATCGCTCATTTGAAGCAGTATAGCTTTGCTCGTGAGCGCCGCTGCCATAAGTTTGATTTTGAAATTTAACATTATCTGCCCATCGCTAGGAATAAGCTCATTAATGGCTTTTCCTGCTTGCGTAGTTTCAAGATAAAGTAAGTAATCACGTTGTGTCTGATCATTAAGCAAATCAAATTGGCTTGCGAGCATATCTGAAATTTCAGGGCAATAGATCATAATGGTAACATTTGTTAATTCAAGGCTTGGTGTTGCCGATATCATGAGTTTATTACCATTGCTATCTCGTACTGAAGTTGATTGAGCAGATTTGCAGTAAAGCGCCTTCTGAGCTAGCTCTTTGAGAGCAGTGTGGAGCGAGTGTTTCTGATTTTTGTTGATATCAAATCCGATAAGCTCTCGAGCTGCATCATTGGCAATAGTAAAGTAATCTTTTTTAAAATAGAGTAGACCGATTTTGCGTTCAATGCACGAGCGATAGAAAAAGCGAATGCTCTCTTTGTAATGGTTAAGGTGCTGCTCATTTCTGTAAATTTCTTCTTTAAGCTCTTTTTCTCTTTTAAGCAAAGTATTGAAGTTTGCATGATTTAACAAGCTATTAACGTGGCCTAAATGTTTGGTAAATACAAGCATTTCATTGCGCTCTAGGTCATTGAAAAGCTCTTTAGGTCGAGCATTCTTATTTACGATTATATACGCACAAATAGAAGAACCATCATAAATCGGAAGAAAGATAGCCGAGTTAATAGTATCTAAAAATTGTAAGATTGTGGCTCGCGTATGGTCATTCTCATAAAAATTGGTAAATTCAATCTCATCTTTAATTAAAATTTTTGAAGTGTCCAAATAGTTTTTAACAGGAGAATCTGCCTTGTAATGGTGCATGAAGAATGTTTCAACTTCAAACTCGATATTCGTTAATTTGCTTGAGAATACCTTGTTCTGGACATGCGATTCCCTTAAGTAAAAGCTAATTGCTGGTGATGGTATATTGAATGTTTTATGAAAGAAAAGTTGTGCTATATGCACAAATTCATGAGGACTTGTAACATTACTCAACCTATCTAAAATATGCTTATAGTCATCAATAAAACTGAATTTAACTCGCGCTTCCACGTGATCGTTATGATTTAAAAACCGAAGGCCTAACATACGCTTATAGCAGACAAATAAAGTGATGGTAACCAATAAGGTAGAGATGCTTGCTATCTTATTGCTGAAAGCAAGCCAATGTTCTGGCGAAACAAATTGTCTGATTGGTAAATATGTTAAAAATTCAAAAATAAGATGCGGAATAATAAACAGTGTAATGACATAGTATAATTGCTTGTTTAAAATGGCGGGCAATGTCTTTTGAACTAATTTTTTTACTGTAATATAAAGAGCAAACCCCATTAAAGTGAAAATGTAGGTTGGGCTAAATCGCATAGAATAAATTAGCCATGTTATTAGATAAGGATACTGTTCTCTTACGTCATTAAATGATGATAAGAATGGAGAAAAAATGGTAACATAGCTTAAGAAAAAAAGACACTGCATGAAGCACAAGCTCAAAAAAAACAAATGACGCTTGTTTAATGTGAGATTTTTATTAATAAGGGATTCTAAAAAGAATGCAAAACTTTGATATTGAATTATATAAAAAGCCCAAGAAATGGATGTTATTGAGATTATTGTCCTATAGCTAAGCACAAAAGAAAATATTTTTGTTAATAAATTCATAATCCAAGCAAAGTCACTCACCATGCCACCAAAGATCACAGCCATAAACAAGAAAAAAATTTTTTTATTTGATTTTAGTCGATCATTTCTAATCAAAGAGATAAGGATATACGCCTTACAGGCTAATGAACATAATTGAGCTGCTAAAAAAAGATTAAGGGAGCTTAACGCTGAGTTGATAATGTGGAACATAATTTATTATTCTCCCGACTTATTAGACGAGCACCTTTTTAGCATGTAAGAACATTACAAAATTTTTAGAATAAAATAAAGAGGGACTATAAGATTTCCTGAAGATTTTTTTCTCTTGCATTTCGTATGGTGTTGACTATAATGTTTGCCATTAAGGAATGAGCAGTGATGGTAAAGTTAAATTTACTACTCATTTATTAAGGAGTTTTACATGTTCAGCATAAGAAGCTTGATGTTCCTAGCGCTCGGTTTTGTATGCTTAGTATCTCTAAAAGATCTAAGTGCTTCTTCATCAATTAATAATGATCAAGCAACTGTTAGCTTCGATTATCCCCCGGATTTACTGGAATGGTAAAAAATTAATTATTTTTTTAGCCCGCCTAACCGCGGGCTTTTTTTTGATTTATAGTTGTCTGGATAATCGTTGCACTTCTCACAAAAACGAAAAAACTGGTTCAATACTTGCTTGGCTATTGCCGCGAACCCTCAACGTGCTTATCACGTTCTAAGCATTCATCATGAGCTTCATTGATTATTGTAGGTTTTCGTTGCTAGCTTTTCTGCAATCTTATTTTTTTGCCTTATCTGGATGTCATCGAAGGGAAAGTCCTTTCCATCTTTCAGAACATACGTATCGAATACTTTCTGAATCCCAATATTGGCTCTCTTTAACCTCTGAGGGGCTCTGCATATTGCAAAAATACTCGATCTCAAACCTAAGCCGCAGCTGGTCAGATTGGATCTTTAGCGAAGCGAACGACAGGCTATGAACTGCTTATTATAAATCGATGTATAAATTAACAATGACCACCAGCTTATAAGGAGTATTTTACTTAACTATAGCACAATATTCTCATGTTGAAAATTGGTATTTTATCGAATACTGAGTCGTTCAAGCCTTTAGCCTTTAGGCAATGGAAGTTGAATCTATAGCGGTAATGGAAACCTTGCCATCTTCTTCGGTTATGATGATTTCAAGGGGTCTAGGGTTATTTTTGTTTAATACCTCAGCCCATTGATTAATGATAGCAAGCATTTCGCCTTTAGTATTTGTGCTAAAATAGGAATAACGTTTCTTCTGAGAATCCCATTCAGCACCTACATATATTCTACCTTTGTACTCCTCAAGGCCAAACGCGTTACTGCCAACCCCCTTGCAATCAAGAGGATTTTCAAGCCAATCTAAATACATGGTGTAGGTAAAGCCGCTAGTGATTTCACTCAAAAATTGGCATAAGCGGGAAAGCTTGGCGTCATTCTCTTCAACAACACGGTAAATGCCAGATTCGCGATTTCGTTTGAGCTTAATTTGCTTTATTTCTGGTGCCATATATTCTTTCTAAAGGGTAATTCCAATCTTTATTGACTGGAAAAAGAGTGTTCACTTCACAAGTTCTTTTGTTAATGTATGCTTTTAATTCAATACCATAAAAAGGAACTTCAACTTCGATAATACCATCGTCATTCACTGACATGCTATCTAGATCTGCTCTTGATAAAGCATTATCAGCTTTTTCTATAACCTCGGTAATTGTCCAATTGCTGGGGAACAGAGTGCGTTCCTTGCGCTTACCATTGAATTCAACTAACCACCGATAGAAGCCTGCGTCATTTTGCTCTTTTAGCAAAAACCTAATATGACTATTTCCTTCTTGCTCAAGTTTGGCTAAATGATCATGATGAAACCCAGTCCAAAATTCCTGTTTGCGTGAATTATCAGGCTTAATCAAATGTCCTATATTGTATTTTAAGGGTTTGCCCCATTTTTTAATTATATTCTTACCTTTATATGGCCAGTTATTGCATATGCTTTCTAATAATTCACCGGCGAGCTTTTTATTTTTGACAGCTTTACAAATCTCTTCTAAATGACGATCTAGTTGTTGAGGGGAAATACCACCTTTTAGTACTTTTTCTTTGTATTTTGCATAAGTATCGAGATTTTTAATAGCATCCAGCAATTCTTTAGGTTCAAGTAGAGCTATTTGTTTTTCTTGATCATCGGGTTCAATCAGAATGATACTCGGAACTTTAACTAACTCTGTATCACGAATGAGCAATGTTGGTTTTGCCGGTATTATAAGTTCCTTATCATCTATAAGTAAACTTTGGTCGGGTATTAATAATCCTTCATGCTCTTCAGTTATGACGTTGCTACCGGAATTACCGGGATAGCTTCTCGGTGAATTTCTTTCAGATGGCTTTTGCTTGTTTTCATGTTTTTCATCGGTCTTAGCTTCATCTTCTTCAGTGATAATGCTAATTCCCGCAGCTTTTTCGGGTGCATTATCTGGGTTATTATCAGCTCCTGGTGGAGGGGGATTGGTAGCAACCGGGTCCGCAAGAGGCATAATTCCTCTTAACTTCGAGTGGTTGCAGGAAGGCACGTCATGAGTAAATTTGTTTTCGTCAACCCCACAAAATTTCTTTTTATCTGGATTTTCCTTGATCGGTCCTAAACCACCACCTTTGGGTTTGAATTCAGGGTTTGGTAATTTTGGAATTTGTTCCCAAGGATACTTCGGTCTTTCAGGCTTAGTATTTGGCGGCTCGGGTCTTTTTATCTCAGGACCTGGGATACAACCACCTGCACCAGGAAACTTAGTCTCATTATCAGCTCCACAAGCAGCTATTGTATCTTGACCCTTTGCTTGTGGTAAAAGATTTTTTTGCTGCAAGAATTCTCGAATTAGCTCTTTCTGGCTTTCGGTAAGTTTTTCTTCTTTGGCAACTGTTCTTGGTTTTATTGGGTGTTCGGCTCTTTGACGAGCTACAAACTCAGCTATCCTTTTGTCTTCAATTGGCTTATATATTTTTTTTACTGCTAATTTAGCTTTGCGTTCAGACTCAGACAAAGCTCGAGCCGGATTTTTTTTAACAATTGATTGAACGACGCTATCACAATCATAGACAAGAGCATTTTTATCTTTCATTACTGATTGTTTTTTGATTC
The DNA here is from genome assembly GCA_963706585.1 of uncultured bacterium. Classification (GTDB taxonomy): domain Bacteria; phylum Babelota; class Babeliae; order Babelales; family Babelaceae; genus MFD02248-292. The sequence continues at coordinate 57,255 of OY970169.1, read as the reverse complement.
CAGAAGATGCACCTTCAGTTTCTTCTGCTAACTCAAAAACCGGTTGAGATGAGGAAGAGCAAAATGCGGTGGCACTTCCGGCAAGATATTCACGATTTTGAAAATTATTAAGCGTAACAGCTTGATCAACTTTCTTAATCCTTTCACCGGTAGCTCCAGCATAAAATTCTGAAGCAAAACGGGAGATGCCATTTTTGCCAGATATTTTAAAATTGTTTCCATTGAGAATGTTGCGCATACCAGGGACATTAAACTTAACTGCGCGCTTGAGGTAACTTTTATATTCAGCTGAATCGTTAGCGATATTTCTAAAGAAAGTATCAATGAGCAGACAAGCTTTGTATTCATCCTTTGTTGTTAAATTTCTGGGTTTTAAGGCCCCTTGTTCGGTAAAATGAAATGCATTAATAGCTTTAACTAATTCATTATAATGGACACCAATACTTCCAGGAAGTTGTATTTGGTTAATCTTTAGAAGAGCAGCTTGTCGGGTTTCTTCAGATGAAGTATGTGCTTGTAAAAGCAGAATAATAGCATAATTAACTGCTTGCTTATATCCTTCTTTGAGCAAATGATCATTATTAAGTGCGTGATCTAATTCTTTTTGAGCTGAGCCTTCACGCCAAACCCGACTTAAAGCCTTGCTGCAAGATTTTAGCACTATAGGCAATAGCTTAAATGAGAGTATAGCTATAGTTACTGCCATGTTGGCAGCCTTGGCAAATCGTTGATCGTTTGTGTGACGTTCAAATTCAAGGTTTCTCAGTTGATGATCAGCAATTGTGTTATAGGGATTATACGAGGAGCTAACATTGGCAGACAACTCGCCGATGGTACTTCTGCCTTTACTTGGCGACCATGAAAAACTGCTATCTTCAGTGGATCGTGCAAATGATTGAAAGGTTTCGCTTCCTCTAAGAATAAACGCTCGTTTTAAAGTATCTGAGGATATGCTCCCAGTGGCTGTGCCCTGATGGTGAGATGATCTTTGAAATGCTTCTTGAGATTTGCTTACGGCTACTATTTTGGCCAATAAATCATCACGGCATTCCCTGTGCTTTCTTGATAATGAGCCATACACCCTATCACACATATCGATAACGTGCTTTCCAGCTTGGGCAGACACGATATGGCTTGGATCATAGGGGATATCGGGATTAATTAATGCGTTAACTTCAGAACAGTCTTGTTCTTTATGCACTTGATCGGCAATAAACGCATTTAATGCTTCACTTACTTTTGCAGATTCCTTAACATCACCCCCAAATATCAAAATTTCTGCGATAATAGCGACTGCAACTGAAACTGATGTTACGACAGCTTCGGTGGCGGCGATTGCTACAAACATCGGATAGATAGGTGAAATGGATAAGCTAAAAATAATCACAATCGCTAAAATTTTCCGAAAGATTTTTTTTGATAGTTTCATTTTTTGACCTTAATCTCTCGGGGGGTTTTCTCTCCGCTGTATAGTAAATCATTCTGCCGCTCATATGGATTCGACTGCGTAAAGCTCCGCTCACCATTAAATAAGCTGATGTTCTAAAGGCCGCTCCAGACGATTCATCAATCGGACACTGAGTATCGAACTAATCGATTTATTATAGTGCCAGAAAAGTGTAAAGTAAAATATTTGTAATTTGGTAATTCGGTGCCATACTATTATTCGATAAGCAGGTTAACAACTTCATTTGGTGAGTTGCATGAATAAAAAATTACTAGCAATTATACTCATTATTTGTAAGTGTACTTTTGCAATGGAGCCTGCAGAATATGAGTCTGAGCCAGAATTAGTCAAATTTAATGATAAAAAAAGAATCGCCATCATTCATGAAATGTTAAGAGAAAAGCGCTCTTGTTTTTCACAAAAAGCACTAAGAATACTTTATGAAGTTTCAAAGGCATATCCGTTGGTTTATGTTGATAAATTAATAGCAAGAGCTCTTGTTCGAGCAACTGAGTATGAGCGCAAGGTCATTGATCAAGATATTTATGAAGCTTGCTGTTCAATTGAATATAGTTCTCGAGGATACAATTTTGAAACCCATATAGCTTCGAATTTGTTCAGCCATCGTTTGCTCTCTGTTTATAATCTTGAGTGCACATTGCCCACCGTATTAGTTAATAGCTATCTTTCACAGTATCCTCATCGTTCAACTAAAGGTATAAAAAAATTAACTAAGAAACTTATCTCGTTGCTTTCGATTGCTCAAAAAAGTGTTCTTGAGGAACAGGATCTTTGTATTGCTTGCTGCCAAGATGATACTTCGCCATTGCCTACTCATTATTCATGTCAAGTGATTTTTAATTACAACCTTACATTGCGAGGTCAAGAGCCATTAGAAGCTTTTTATTTTAATTATCTTTGGCCCCATCTTAAAGATTTTACTAGCCAAAAAATTGAACAACTCATTAAGAATGCTGAATTGCTAGCTTTAGACAAAGGGAAGGATGAAATATCGCTTCAAGATCTACTCATTGCTCTCTATTTCATTAAACCTAATCAACTTCTTAATGCACCAAATCGCGAGGAAATTTTAAGATACTATTGCCCAACTTCAATGCACGATGAACAAGCTCTTTTCAAAAACATTGTTTTCTTAACAGAAGGATTCGAGGCGTCTGTACTTAAAGCACTCGTGTTTGAAGCAAAAAACAGGGCCAGGACAAGAAGTGGTATAGTTGATTTTCAGAATCAAGAAGGCCCGGTCGGAGAGACCTCCGGAATTACATTGGCTGACTTTTATGTTGCTTTTTATGAGGTCTCAAAAAGTTCACAAAAAAGCCTTTCTCAATTATCTAAATCTCAAGTAATTGAAGTTTTTAAGACGGTATTACGGCACTATTTAGATGAAAAATATATCTCACTTGATTTTGAATATTCTGATTTTATAGTGGCTTGCTCAAACTTTCCTGATTTGCCGCTCCAAAAAATTTGTGATAAAGCTGTTGAGCTTGCTTATTTTAGCGATAGATCAGCACACCTAGTACTGGAAGATTTTTTTAATGCTGCTCGTTTATATGGTGTTGAGCTTGAACCAATGTGCAAGGATAAGTCAATACCACAAAGAGAAGTTCAATTGCCGCAAGAGTTCCATGAATATCTCTTAAAGCAACAAGGCAATCGGTTTAAACTGAGAGTAAAAAACCAATTTGATGCTGACGGTGGCGGTAGTGCAAGTTGTGGGTATCATGCCCTGAAAAATAGTCTGTTCATTGCAGCTGCACTTCAAAGTCCTTTGCAAGCTCAAGAGCTTCTAGCAAATCTTATTAGTCCGGCTCCCATTAGCCGGTTGTTTGCAAAGGAAACAGACTCCTGGCGTGCTGCAGTCATTGAAAAACGATCTATCAGCTATTTAAGGGATGTATTCTATAATGCCCTTTTGTTATGTCTGCGGGGGGTTAAAAAAATTGAAAGGCAAGAATCTCGGCCAAAAGGTGATTATAATTATCATCTAAAATTTAATCAGGGCTGGCTAGGTTTTGAGCCTTTTTCAGCTGAAGATGAACATAAGAATGATGAACGAGATGCTTTTCAATCGGTTCTTATTAATGTTGCAAGTACTATGGCTATGGCTATCTATAGGGTACAAGAAAAAATAATAGTGCCAGACTACAATGTTTTACCTATCAATTTACTCATGACTTTTCTAACAAGAGAGTTAGTCAGAAGAATAGAGCTGAAAGAAAGTAAATTTGAAATTCTCAATTCAGAGGAAAAAATCAACCAATACTTTGATTTTCAAGGAATTTCTCCTGAATTAAAATTGCAAAGTGTACCTCCAGCTCTTTCAAGCTATTTGGTAGATCCGTCGATAGCCAGAAATGGATCACGTGGAGATTGGCTTGAAAGTTCGGAGATACTATCTTGCTGGAATTATAGTAAACGTAAGTCATTAATGCCAGATCTCAACAATATAAAGCTGATATGCATCGAAGATAAGGTCGGCAATGTTAGCTATGGTCAACAATGCGTTACAAACAAAAATTTGGCAACGTTGATTGAGCGTTTAAAAGACCCTGAGTCATCATTTATCAGTATCCTTATCGTCCATTATCCTGGCCATTGGATCTCCTGTGTAATTGATAAAAAGGGCTTAGACCATTGTTATATTATTACCGATTCGAACAATAATAGCCTAGATCTGGAAGATACAAATCTTTTAGAACTCATAGCTATGTTAAATGGAAAAGTTGTTGAGCAAGCAAAAGATCAAGCATTTTCTGAGCAGCCCGAATTTTGTGAAGCTGAGGATGCAGGTGCTAATCCATATGTAAAAGATTCCTATAGTTTTAGCCCTAAAAAACCTCAATTAACCTTCGATGATATCGTAGGTGGGATTCCACCGAAAATCGCTGACCTTATTAGCGCTGCTCCCTTGATCCAAAAGCATAAAGTGACAGGCTTGAACACCCTGTTGCTTAAAGGTCCTCCTGGAACCGGAAAAACAACGCTGGCAGAGGCGATAGCCAATGCTTTAAAAAGTGATTTTTATGTTATTACCTCGTCATCTTTTATAACAAAATATCAGGGTTCGGCAACACAGGGTATTAACAGGCTATTTGAGCAAGTAGCTAAACGTAAGAGGCGTGCGGTTATTTTTATTGATGAAATTGATGGCTTGGCTAATACAACCATGACCGATAGCAATGGTGAAGCTGATAGAGCAATAAAGGCGCTGCAGACGCAGCTTGATAAGAAAAATCCCTTGATTTTTTGCATTGTGGCGACTAACCATTATGATAAGCTACCAGAAGCATTAAAAGATAGATTTGGAGATAATGCAGTTGAAATTGGATTACCTGATCGTGATAAGCGATTAGCGATTTTAAAACATTATATTAAAAAACATTCCATCATGGTTGATGAAAAGGAATTAGAAAATCTTGCTGGTATGACCGGAGGCAGGAGCTGTAGATTTTTAGAAAAATTAGTCAGTCAACTCTTTTTCATTGCCGCTAAAAAAATGCCAGAAAATAAGCAGTTAATTGTCGATGGCGATGAACTCAGAATAGCTTTATATTTGGCTCAAGAGGAAGCATTAAATGAAAATGCACGGGCATTAATCCTGCAGTATTTTCTAGTGAAGCACATTAATATGGACCAAAACTCGGTTGAAGCTCTCGTTGCAGAGACCGAGGGTATGACTGGTCGTGAAATTGAGGATGCCGCGATCAAGTCTTTGCAAAAAATGAACAGTCAGGACATGAAATTTTTCTTAGAGTCTGATTTTTATGTGGCTGCTTATTATAATAACAAAAGTAAGCTTCCTAATATAAGCATGAGAAGATCGCTGCTCGAGTTTTACCTTGAAAAAAGGGACCGTCGTGTAACAGCTGATAAAATTTTACAAATTGCTGAAGAGGCAACAGATGACTTTACTGGCCAGGAGCTCGAAACCATGGTTGATAATGCTTTTGATATTGCGCGAAGAAATATTAACCAAAATGGTGAGCAACCTGATATTTATATTGAAAATGATGATCTCTATGAGGCTTTTTGTATCGAATTAGCGAAAAAAGCCAAACCCCATACAGTAACTAATTTCATCACCACGGGAAAAAGTAGAGATGCCCTTCCTCCTCTTCCATCTAACGCTATCAATTACTTATTTTCGTTCAATTTTGGTACTTCTTTTGAATATGACGAAACAATTGAAGAGTTAAAGCAAGATAGTACATTTAGTCAGGGGAGTTCTGAGAAAGTAAAATTTGATAAGATTGAGTATGTGCCTACCCTCTCTGGAACCAGCACACAATCGGTAACGTTACAAAAAAAGCGTTTTGATAAAAGAAATAAAGATTTGTCAAGCATCAACATGAGGAATTTTCTTTTAGATAAATTCTTAAAAGATAAGGCCCCAACGATAAGTCCTCAATTTAAAGAAAATCTGATCAACTCATTGGAAAAGTTTAGCTATTATAGCTTTAAGCAATTTTGTCAACGGGTTCTTGAAGTAGCATTAATAGCTAGTGAGGATATGTGTGGGACTCTGGTTATTAACGAGCGCCATTTTATTGAAGCGGCTAAATTTTACTTTATCAGGTTGAACTCAGATGGCGTTAGTGATCAACATCGCCACATTCCAGCAGAGCAACCTAGCCCCCGAGCTTCCCCTAAACCTCCTCCACAGGCCTCTGCTAAGCCAGCCCCTAAACCGGCTCCTCAAGCAGCTCCTAAAAATGAATCTGGTGGATGTTTGCTTTTCTAGCAATAGAGCTGCATTAGCTTTTTCCAAAAAAATAGAACCTGCTATAGTTAGTTATAGGGCTTTCTTTTTAAAATTTTTCATAGTATGAGGTAAATCGTGCGCATTAGATTTTTATGCACTATAATTGTTACATTATGCTTTATTCTACCTAAAGCAGCTCCGCTGTTTGCCTGCTCGCTTTGTTCTTTATATGGTTTTGAAAAGAATATTTGTGAATTGCCAGATGAGCTACAAGCAATGATTACAAAGGAGTTATTAGCACGAAAGCCTGAACTCTTGTATCCGCTTATTATTACAAAACCGCTTTGTACGCTTGAGCACCATAGCGCTACGGTAAAAAATGTTGCTTTTGTTGATGACCATACGCTCATTTCTAGTTCATTCGATAAGCAAGTATGTTGCTGGAAAATTCAGAACAATGAATTAAAAGCATTTTTTCCGACTTTAGATTCCTCATATCAGCTTTATGGTGGTCAATTTAGCTGTATGGCAATAAGTCAGGATAGAAAAATGATTGCTACATCCGATACAGAAGGCACGGATATTAAAATTTGGAAGTTAAAAAAATTTCTAAAAAGAAAACAAGCAAAATGTATCGCTACGTTAAGAGGACATAAAGGTCCGAGCTTGTTCTTAAAATTTACTGAAGATTCTAAAAAATTGCTGAGTGCAGCTTGTGATGGAAGAGCTAGAGTATGGGATATTGCCAACGCAGAATGCCTTATTGAACTTTGGCATGGAGTGCCGCGCAAAAGAACAGAACGTAATGTCCGTCAGGAGCAAATTCGAAATCCAACGGTGATGGTAAAACTAACTAATAGGCTGCCATTAGTAATTACCAGCATTGATATGAGTAAAGACCAAAGCAAAATAATAACTACTTCTAGGGAAAATAGTTTATATATCTGGCAAATCGAAAAAACCGAAGGAATTAAACAGGTAGACTTTCCTGGAAGCTCTGATGCCGTACTTTTAGATGAAATACCAATAGTCGGTTCTGATTTGATTAGCGAAAAGGATTATGGTTATGTTCGTGAAGCATATTTTATCGATAGCGATACCCATGTATTACTCTGTAGCGCAAGCAATATAGTATATCTCATGGATTTAGCTACAAAAAAAATAACTGAACTTGAAACACTACCTCAATCTCAAAATGGAGGAATAGCTTCGCTTTGTTGCGACCCTGTAGCCAAAACCTTTGTAAGCAGCTGTGACAATAATACACTAGCTCTCTACAACCTATCAACAATGCGATGCTCAGCTATTTTTCAAGGTCATAAGGATGCCGTTCTCAATGCTGATCAAAACCATGAGCATACGTTGATTGCTTCAGCATCAAAGGATAAAACAATTAAAGTTTGGCAGGTGCCTCCACCCTTTAATTATCTAACAATTAAGCAAATATTGTTTATTCAATATATATCAGATCTTCATAAATCATTTATTGGCCAAAATGAAGGAGTAACTTTAGTAGCTATTAGTGATCAAGATCTGAAAAAAGATTTAGCTTCAGCTTTTGCTAGTTTTAATTTTAGCCAACAACTTGCCATTATCAGTACTTTTTTTAGGACGTTATATCTGCTTAATATAATTGTGGACATAGATATTCAGTCAAATTTAAACCAGGCTTCTTAATAAATAAGAAGCCCGTACTTAAACTAACAAGTTACAATAATTCTGCTGAGCCATATGCATCAATCAACAATGTACGATCTTTTTTGAAATCGCTATCATTAAAAGTTGTTGTTACTTGGCCAGGCACATTAACCTCGATAATATTACCATCGTAAGGATCAACGCGAATGTCTGTTTCTATAGTAGATTTAGCAGGTATTTGGTACTGAAATTCTTCAGTTTCAGGTCGGGCAGAAGGATTAGTAAGGGGCCTTTCTTGAAGTTCAATAAAAGTTAACCCCGATTTCATCGGGTCAATCCGCACAGTTATGGTAGCGTCTTTATCAGAGTAATTTTCAACCTTGGTTATGTATTTATTAGCACTAAGAATGCTGCTTATGCTTAACGAAAGCAAAACTGTTATAAGTTTATATTTCATAATTATACCTTTTCTGGTTTTGTTATTATTTTAAATAGCAATATAATAAAGCAAAATTTTAACTATTGCTAGGCAAATCAAGAGAAGGAGCTTGTGGTAACCAAGAAAGCTCCTTCAAGATCAAAACTTGAATCATTATTAGCGTTTTTTGGTGCCACCAAATCTATCTCGAACCCAATTAATAATTTCGCTTGTTCTTTCAACAAGGTGTGCTTTGGCTGAACCATAAAGAAGCAAGTACACAGCAAACCCTATGAGTATGTAGTTAAGAAAGGGTACCCATTCTGGCCTCAAGGTATGGAGTAACAACAGGGCCCCGGCACCTACAAAAAGCCAGCCTTGTAATTCAGGTCTACGTGTTATGGTTGCTTTTATATTTTCAACGCCATGAGCTAAACCATTAGAGGTTTCTTTGACGTCTCTTTCTTGTCTTGGATTTCTGTTATCCATGAGTATCTCCTTTTTTGCTAAAAAGCTTGTATTATTTCTATAGTACAGTTTAGAGAATCAAAGCTTAAAAAAGCAAGAATTTTGCAAAGTTCTATATTTTTATTGCAATTTGATATTTTAATGAGCTAGTATAGTGGTGACATGGAAGGTACATTTTGCCTTTGTTAACTTGAAGGTCCAGATTAAAAAGTGAGGGCGAAATGATGAAAAAGCTTATAAGCACTGCAGCATATATAGCGATATCGTGCTCGTGTATAGCATCACCTGATACTTTCAAAGAGCTAAAAGAAGGTATTGATCAATCAATTGAAAATCTAGGTAAAGAGATTGCTTTTGATAGCAGTGGGAGTAATGAGCAATTATTTCCCCAGCTAAAAAAGAAGCTAGTCTTTATCTTAGGCCCTGCAATCGAGGCTGAAACCGGTTTTCAGGTTGAACGGGTTTTAGAGGATACTATAAAAGCTCTCTTCTATGCTATTAATGATACCTGCATTCAACCGGGTAGTGGCACAACTCCGATGAGCGAACGTTTAACAGCTTTACAGCGCTCTCTTGTTATGTATAGTGCCTCATTACATGACTTTATCAAGAAAATAGACCAGAGCTCGCTTAGTAACGAACAAAAGTATGAACTCCATATTGATTATCTTCGTGCTTTAGCAAAGCAAGCGCTCATGCTCAGGACAACAATTGGTAGTTTGATCCCGAATAACCAGGAAGCTAAGCTGTAGCTGGTAAAAAACCAGTTATAGGCCAGAGGTGAAAAAAATCTAGGTGAGGATCAGCAAGTGGTTGATGGTGAACGAGAAATTGTATGCTGGTAAGAGCAATGTTATTTTCTCTTATGGTCTTTAAGAGGCCTTCAGCCCACAGCCATTTATCGAAGATAGAGCTCTTTTTGGCAAGAGGATTGCCATCAAATGATACATATGCTTCTTTTCCAGAAGAATCCAACATAACTGATTGCAGCGATATTTTTCTGGGAAGCATCTGTTCATCATCAAGAAGGCCGAGCCAGCTTGCAATAAGATACTGGAGCGTTTGTGCTTTGTTGTCCGAGTGGATAAGTTCTATTTTTTCTTTTTGCCATGACCGATCTTTCCAAAACATGAGGGTGAACATATGTTTTTTTGCGTGCATCTTATCTAAGCGAGGCATCTGTGTAGTAAACGGATTACGAATAATAATCAGCTCATGATACAGCGCATAAAATAATATGCCTGCTGTGAGCATACTAAGCGACAGAGATAGGTAGTAGAGATACCTCATGAGCTAGTTCCATTTGTATATGATTAACTATGGCGATTATAGCATTTGACAAGGGATGCACAAATTTTACCCAATCATTTTTTTTAGAAAGTCCTATTTCAATTGCTAGAGCAGGTACCGCGATTCCTAAGAGGGGTCTGCATGGTATTCCAAAAAAGCCCTGGGTAACAAATTTATGAGTCTTTTCCTGATCTTTTAATGAATTAAGCATACAATTACCATACTCTTGGGTCTTCTTTGCAATTCTAAGATGTGATTGATCATAAGGATAAAGTGCTAGTGGTGTATATTTTTTTTGCCAAAAGTCGGTAACGGGGTTGTGAATGATCTGATAGAGTGCAAGCGTAAGTGCTGAATCAGTACTGTGATAACAATGAATACTAATATACAAGTTGGCTTGTATTCGGTTAGAAAATGAAGCATTTTGGAAGGGTTCCAATGATTCTCCAGGTGAGCGAGTTAAAAGAACTCGTAATTCACTCAGGGAAGATTGAACGGTTTTCTTAATCTCTTGAGCGCATTGCAACGTTAGACTTCGCTCAAAGGTGTCTTCAATGCTTCTGCCAACACGCTTAGCATCCCCGGCAGGATCAATCATAATCGTAAGTTGTCCTCTGGCATTGTTTGTTTTTCCTAGCTTCTTTAGCGATGGCCAGGTTTGCGAGCGCGGATAAGCAGGAGTATCACTTCTAAAAAGTGACCAGCCTTCTAAAAAAATTGTATAAAGCAAACAGATGAAGAGAGTAAAGGTAATAGATCGTATGTTATTCATCCTAGGAACTCATCTGAAAGCAAAAACCGTTTTAAAAAAGTAAGCCGTTGGGTGCCCTTGGTATTGCGTATAGCTATAGCTAATGCTTTTGGCTGGCCTACCATGATACATAACTTTTTTGCTCTGGTTAACGCAGTGTAAATTAAATTTCGTTGCAAAAGCATGAAATGCTGCATAAAGAGCGGAATAATAACAGCAGCATATTCAGAACCCTGGCTTTTGTGAATCGAAATAGCATAAGCAAGCACTAATTCATTGAGTTCATCAAAATCATATACCACTTGTCGCTGATCACCAAAATTAACCAAAAGCTGTTTGTCTTCCAGTTCTACTGTCTCTATACTGCCGATATCCCCGTTAAATACTTGCTTATCATAGTTATTACGTATTTGCATAATTTTATCGCCGCGCTTGAACGTTGTTCCTGCATAGGAAATTTGCTCATAGGTGGAGTGGGGATTTAATAATTGCTGCAGCGCATGGTTAAGCGATTGAGTTCCGACAATGCCGCGGTTCATAGGGGTAAGGATAATAGCATCATCCGTTGAAATACCTTTTTTAGGAAGGTCAATAAACAGAATACGCTTTAGATGATCTATCACGGCTTCAGGACTTTCTTCTTTAATAAAGAGAAAATCATGCCGAGCCTGTGGGGCATTCTGTACTGGGAATTCTCCCTTGTTTATCTTATGGGCATTTAACACGATGAGGCTATCTTCAGCCTGTCTGAATATTTGGGTAAGATAAATGCACGCTACTTTCTGACTTGCAATCATGTCTTGTAAGATTGTTCCTGGGCCCACAGAAGGCAACTGATCAATGTCACCAATTAAAACAAGGTGTGCATCTTGTGGTAATGCTTTGAGTATGGCACTGGCTAGAAAAACATCGATCATAGAAGCTTCATCTATAATAAGAAATTGTAGCTTGAGCGCGTTAGTTTCATTATGCACAAAGCTCATAGTGCTTACGTCAAACTCTAAAAGTCGGTGTAAGGTGGTTGCATAACGGCCTGTTCCTTCAGTAATTCTTTTAGATGCTCTTCCAGTTGGTGCTGCAAGCTTATAAGAAATTCGAGCAGTATCAAGGATGCCAAGTAATTTTCTAATGAGGGTTGTTTTTCCCGTACCAGGGCCACCAGTGATAACAGTTACTTTATTTTGCAGACAATTGAGTATGCCTTTTTGTTGGTTATCATTAAGCTGGATTTCTCTTTCAGCTCTGACCCGCAAGGTGTGGTAAATGGCATCAATATCAAACTGCAAAGAGCTTGGATGTGCTAACAATGCTTTAATGCGCCTGGCAATACCTTTTTCACAAAAGTAATAGGGGGTCAGGGTCAGGTAATGCAGATCATTATCGGTAACTAGCTTAATTTTATCTTTGTCATAAAGTGCATGAAATGCTGGCTTCAGCAATTGTTCATGATCTGCCTCGGTTAGACTAAGCAAATCAAGCACTTTCGCTTTAAGGTCTTGTAGTTCAACATATAAGTGACCCTGCTGTGTTGCACTGGTGATTGCAAATATAATGCCAGCGGCTATACGAAATGGTGATTCGGGCTTAAAGCCTAATTTTTGTGCAATATCATCAGCAGTTTTAAAGCCAATACCCCATATTTCATCGGCTAGCCGATATGGATTCTCATGCAATACTGCAATTGATTCTTGACGGTAGTGCTTATATATTTTTGTAGCATAGGCTGGAGATATATCCTTTTCCTGCAAAAAGACCATAATGTCAGCGACACCTTTTTGATCTTTCCAAGCTTCAATAATCATTTCAATGCGTTTGTCGCCAATTCCTCCAACTTCTTTAAGCCGTGAAGGATTCGTATCTATTATGGTTAATATGTCAGCCCCGAAATAATTAACTAACTTATCAGCGTATGAGCGGCCAATGCCTTTAATAAGACCGGAGCCAAGATATTTTTTAAGACCAACAAGGGTAGTAGGTAGTGTGCTTATGCATTGTTGGGCCTGAAATTGCTTGCCAAATTTTACGTGAAACGACCAAGAACCACTGAGCTTTACCTCTTGACCTACTTGAACATTTGGAACATATCCGGTGACAGTAATGCTCGTTTGAGTAAATGTTTGTAGGACAAAGACCGAAAAGCCATTATCAGGACCCTGATAGAGGAAACGATCTACGGTGCCGGAGATTATTTCGTTTTCGTGGGGATGATTATTATTTACCGTATTTTTTTGCATAAAGCTGCATTGCTAAAGGACAACTATTTTTAAGAGCCACTAGAAAGTCAAGCAGGTCAGTAAAAAAGATATCCATGTCTTCAAAGCTATTAACGTATTTATTAAATGATTCTTGCTCATTTGTCGTTTGTGCCCACCGTTTTAATGGTGTTGACGGAGCACCTACAAGGCCAGCCCATATAGTGATAAGCACAAGCATGATGTCCTTGGTTCCTTTTGCTTCCCCAAGGTAATCTGCGGTGATTTCATTGTAGATTTTTTTTACTCTATCAAGCTCATGGTTTATGGGTTCCATATTTTTTTCATATGCGGCGTTATCTTGAGGATTTTTGCTTTCTTTTAAATGTTTGTAATTGGCCTTATACTCTTTTTCGAGCTTGAGCGATTTTTTAACACAATCGTAGAATTCTTCTTTTTTTTCCTTATTACTATGTTTAAAAATGCCTGTTCTTTTTTTAGTTGCACTATCGATGTTGCCGTATTGTAGGTTAACTAGAACCTGTATGATATAATTGATCTTCCTGATTTTATCAGCACCTATTATTCTGCCGTCGGCGAGGCTTAAAAGTCTATCAGCCTTGGTTATCCCCTTAAAGGTTACCTTTTTGCGTTCGGCCGAGCTCAAGGGCTTCATATTTCTTGTTGGCAACTCATGATTTAGAAATGCATCGCTGTTATCAATATCTTCACCATACAATGGCATAAAGGAAGCAACTAGAAGAAAGCTGAAAATTGCTCGATTATTCATGAGTCCCTCGGTAAAATGTATGCTATTTTTAAGCCAATTAAGTTTACTGACAAGAAAAGATTGCCATAACTAGTGGGTTAGGTCAACAACTTCTAACCACAACTTAGGCTTGGCACGAGTTTGCAATACATGAAGGTCTTCCGTCCCGGCTGTGTAAAGAGATTTGCCATTGGACTCTAGTTGCCGATTACTGGTCCATTTTATTTATTGATACTTATCCTTGTATTTTGTTATCAAAAATGATAACATATTGTTATCATGTTCAAAACTTATTAGGATGGTAAATGCTTAAGCCAAAGTTTACTCTTATTTTCTTTAAAGAAAATTCAGGGAGAGAGCCTGTTATAGATTGGATAAAAAAGCTTGATAAACATGAACAAATAAAAATTGCAGAAGATTTGCAAACGTTGCAATGTAGATGGCCTCTAGGGATGCCTCTAGTAAGGCATCTGGTGAAGGAACTATGGGAAGTACGTAGTCGACTTAATAATCGAATTGCCCGTATTATATTTGTAGTTAAAGATAAAGATATTATTTTGTTGCATGGTTTTATTAAAAAAACTGAAAAAATGCCCCAACATGATATTGAATTAGCTCAATCGCGATTGAAAAAATTAGGAGCATATGGTTATGCGTGAAAATCCACATTTTGGAAAAACACTTAATGAATTTCTTGAAGAAGAAGGTATGCTTGAACATACTCAAGCAGTTGCACTCAAGAGAATGATAGCTTATCGAATAAATGATCTACTCAAACAGGCTAATGTATCTCAGGCAGAACTGGCTCGAAGAATGGGGACAAGCAAAGCTGCTATTAATCGTTTGTTAAACCCTAATAACACATCTCTATCAATTAACACCTTAATTAAAGTAACCCAGGCACTCGGTAAGAAAATATCAGTCGCAATTGATTAAGCATTATTACATTATTATCTCTCTTTGATTTTTTCTCCTTTAGTAGTTATTATTATTGAATTTATGTTTAATTAAATAATATCATTGCAGGTAAATAAAATGCTTAATAATTAAGCCCGATGCGCAAGCCCAGCGTAAAATCTTTGCCAATTCCCTTATTAAAAACAGTAACGTCATTGGTAAATAAGACTTCCCAGCCAATAGCTCTTGTGCAGCTTATACCATGAAAGCCAAATTCGCTATAGAGTTTTCCTTGATAGGCTCGTGCACGAAGAGCCTTATTGAGGCCATCAGGAAAAAGACCAATAGTATTGCTTCTTGAAATGCCAAGATGTTCACGTGCCTTATACCAGAAATCGAATCCAAGGCCAAAATGAAGGCAGGGATTATCAACATAGAATGCATGGTTAACCTGAAAAACAAATCCTGGAAATACGTCAACACAAATGTCATGGGGAAAGAGCGTGTTAATAATCTGCTCATTAAAAAAAGCAAGATGAGCATCAGCAAGATTAGGATTGGTAAAATCCTTTTGGAAGTCGGCAGGGACTTTCGTAGGAATAAAGAACCGTCGGTTTGTGTGTGGTATATACCCTTCAAAACGAGCACTTGTGCGCGTACTCCAATATTCATCTAAATAGCTTACGCATTCAAAATAAGGCCCAATGCCAAAATGCTTCTCATTGCCAAGCGGTATATTTATAAGGATACTCGCCAACCTATGTAAAGCAGCGACGCCAAAATCAGTTACCATCTCGATGCTTTTATGCGCCATATCGCACAGAGCTAAGTTAACGAGCGCTTTTAGCTCAAACAGCGGTACCCAAGGGGTCGAATGGCATCTACCCCCAACTATTCCTACTCTCCAATCAACTGCGGTGGGAATGGTGGCTTGAATACCCAGCCATGCATTAATGTAGCAGTTATTTGCAATATTAATTAAGAACTTAGCTCGGGTATCACCAAAGCCAAATCGATCATTTACCAATGCCTTTGTTAGCATCGCATCTATTTCAGGTTGGGGGTTTGTTTCCGAATTGGTGTCAATGCCGTTAAGCCTGAAAAAAGGAGCTTTTTTAATACTACTAATTTCGCTATTGGTTAAGAAAAAATTATGCTCTTGGTAGTAGAAAGGTATTCTAAAGCTGAAAAAGAAGCAGCCATAGCAACGAGCAAGAGTAAACATGGCTCCTGCACGCCTTTCTTGCAACCTAAAGTGTTTAATTAACGAAATTGCAAGAGGAATGTCTATAATAATGGGTGTGGGTAATAAGGTGTTTACATCATCTAAAATGGCAGTAAGTTCTTCGGCTAATACGGGATTTTCCAAATGAAGAGCATCCTTAACAAATGGATTGTTATGATTGAAAAAAGCTCTGCTCATTTGATTGTAAAATGGTTGAACAAAAAATTGCCATCCACAATAATTAAAGTATTCAGGCTTTAAGCTGATTAGATCAAGCACATTTCTTACATTTACTGGTGAAGATGTGCAGTAAAGATCTTGCTGTAGAAGGCGCAGTAAGTTACAGCGAGGTAATGCTTCAACCATAAGTGAAAGAAGATCTGCACTGGACAATCGATTATCTGTCGGCTGCTGTTGGGTGAATTTAGCAATTTCTTCAGTATCGGTGCCTATTAGATCTGCAATATTCTGTTCTTCGGAGTTTGTATAGCTAGCGACTTCGCTGGCAAAATCATTTTTAATAGTTTCCGATGGAAAATCTATATGATTGGAACTATTTATAGCATGATCACTATGTAGTCGGTTGCGTGCATTGTCGAAAGAAAGCAATGAGTAAGATTGTAAATATTCAGCATAGGTAGTTACTAAGCAAACTAAAGCAATAAAACTACATAAGCCTTGTTGTAATAAGTTCATAAGCCAATTTTCAAGATAAAAGTTAGAATTTGTATATGCTATTTCATAGCAATGACAATGTAGCATGCTTTGCGAACGTTGACAAAATTCTAGATAGAGCAACAATGGGTGCACAATACATTCATAACCAATAGCTGGCGCATGAAAATTTTAAAACTTGTGACTTTTATTTCTTTTGCATTAAGTCTGCCCATCGGGCTATGTATATTCCGTTGGACATCACTTAGCTTTATTCCAAAACAACATGAAATTGTCGAAAAACAACGTAAAAAAAAAGAATCGTTGGTAATTTTCATGGTAACGAACAATTATACTCCCTATTCTGGTGGTGTAGTAACAGCGATTGATTCCTATAGCCAGGAACTCAGAAAACAGGGCCATCGTGTGATAATAGTGACCCTTGACTTTTTAGGTGGTGAACAAAAACCCGAGCACGATGTTATTCGAATTTGGTGTCCAATTCGTTTTACCTATTGTAATAATCGCATGGCAATACCTTTTAGAACCAAGTCAATGCTTAATGAATTAGTACAGCAATTTAAACCCGACATTATTCATACGTTTCATCCCTTTTTGCTTGGTGCCTATGCTTTAAAAGTTGCTAAAAAAAAAGACATTCCTCTTGTTTTTACCTATATGACGTTGTATGAACATTATGTGCATTATATCCCTTTACCAGAGCTTATTACGCGACCTATTACAAGACTGCTGGTAACCAATTTTTGCTCGCATGTTGATGCTCTTGTGGCTCCGAGTCAATCAGCAAAAAAAGCTATAAAGGCTCAAGGAATTACTAAGAGCGTTCATGTTGTTCCATTAAGTATTTTACCTATCTTTGAGAGTGGCTGCCGATTGCATAAAAAATTTGACCATAAAAAAAGTGTCCAACTCTTAAGCGTCAGCAGATTTACTAAAGAAAAAAACATCTTTTTTTTGCTGGATATGTTTGCTCAAATAAATAATAAAGCATGTAAGCTTACTCTTATTGGTTTTGGGCCCTGTCTTGAAGAGCTTAAGGAATATGCTTATAAAAAACTGGCATTATCTCCAGCCAATGTTTCCTTTATTATTAAACCAACAAAGCAGGAGATCAAGCAATGGTACGCGAAAGCTGATTTTTTTGTCTATGCTTCCCAAACTGAAACACAAGGAATAGTTCTTGCTGAAGCAATGTCCCAAGGAACGCCCGTTGTTGCGCTGTCAGGTCCAGGCATTGTAGATATTGTGCGCGATGGAATGAATGGCTTCTTGGTAACGAGCGCTCAAGAAATGGTGAAAAAAATTGAGCAAACCATTCAAGATCCAAGATTCTATAACGATTTGTGCTTGGGAGCTTGTAAAACAGCAAAAAATTATACGAGCAAGGCTTGTGTTAAAAAGCTTCTCGCTGTTTACTATTGCTTGCTGGAAAGAGAGCACCGATCAAGCATTGGGTAGCTTAATATCCGAAATAGCTACTACTCTATTAGCTCCCATTAATTTGCATATTAAGCATGCTAATAATAAAGCCTATACCTTGGGATAATACTGTCTTTGCCTAAGAAAGATATGGACTCAACTATGTTATTGGAAAACTAATTTTAATTAAACTATTGTAACTATAAGCAAAAATATAATAATATTAGTTTATATCAATAAAATAAACAGAGAATTAAAAAGAAAGGTTTAGCAATGAACAAAAAAAACTTATTTTACTTACTACTTTTGCTTCCCTGCGGTCTAATGCAGTCGATGGAACCTGAGAAGGGCAGTCAAATTAAAGAAGGAACCCAACTAGGAGAGCTTATTCCATTGCCAGGTCATGAAGAAGAAAAAGCTAAGCAAGTAAAAGTTCGTCAAAAGCCAGTAATAGTACAAGAGATCAGAAACAAAACTGGACATGACATCGACATTACTGAACTTAGTAGGAATAAATTTTATGGAGGCTTTAGAATCAAAGCAAATTCTACTAAAATGGAACCAATTACCTTAAACTTCCTAGGTAAAAAGAAGGGTTGGTTAGGTCTTATGTTTGATCTTAGTGGACAGCGATTTTCTTCAGCGGCTACTCATTACATACCCAGCGGCAATACTCCAGTTGTTATTCTTGAAGTAAGTTATAATCCGAGAACTAATAAGCTTACCTTGCTTAAAATAAGGCCAGATTAAAAACATCAAGGAAAGGCGACAACAGGTTTTCTTGTTGCCTTTTTGTCTTAAGCAATACATAAGCTCGAATTACGATTCTTTAGCAAAATCACCATTATTTTTTCACAACAAGAACAGCAGTTCCATAGGCGAGAACTTCTGTAACGCCAGCTGCTATTTCGTTAGCATCATAGCGAAATCCTATTATAGCATTAGCTCCTAACTTTTCAGCTTCTTTTATCAAAAGCTCAAAAGCATCTTGCCTTGTTTTTTCGCATAATTCGGTGAAAAGCTTAAGATTGCCTCCCAAAATTGTTTCTAAACTTGCGCCAATACTTCCCAAGAAGCTTCGCGAACGAACAGAAATACCTCTTGCTAACCCAAATGATTGAGTAATGGAATAGTTTGGTAAATCAAACGCGGTTGTTATCATAGTTGTTTCAATATCCATACAATCTCCTAATGAGCTCAGTTTTCTTATGTCCAAAAAATAGCATAGAATGTTATTGCTATTTTTCTCAACAGCTTCAGTGCGATTTGGGAAAAATTGCTCTCATCTAATAATTTTTGATACTAAACATACTTTTTGTGCTAAACTTGGTAGTTAGCTTTGACCTATGGTAAAGCTAAGCATATTGTCACTAGTGAGTCGTATTGCAACATAAGCTCAATTTATTTGAGCACTAATAAGGAGAACGGCATGCAGGCTCAAGGGGGAAAGAAATATTTTATTATCGAAGGTAATATTGGGGCGGGTAAGTCTACTTTTTTAAAATTAATGAGCAACAATATAGCAATTAATACATTGCTGGAGCCTCATGAAAGTTGGCAAAATGTTGATGGAGAAAACCTCTTTGATCGTTTTTATAGTCAGGGAACACGATGGGCCTATACGTTTCAAACGTATGTTTTAGTAACCAGAATTACTAAACAAGAGAGAAAGGCTCAACAGAATAATCAGGAAATCCAATTGCTTGAACGGTCTATCTATTCAGATCGATATTGTTTTGCTCAAAATTGTTATGAACTTGGCTTTATGAATGAGCTTGAATGGAGCTTGTATCAGCATTTTTTTAATTGGCTTATAACATCTCATACGCTCAAACCAACAGGTTTTATTTATTTGCAAACCGATCCTCAAATATGTTATCAAAGGTTAATAAAAAGAAGCCGGGTTGAAGAGCTTGGAGTATCACTTGATTATTTACAGCGATTGCATGAGAAACATGAAGCATGGTTATTCGATCGTGATCAATCAATACCTGTTTTGACATTGCCTGGTAATGATGAATTTGAAACTAAGCAAGAAGTGCAAGAAAGCTATAGGTCCCGTATTCAAGAATTTTTGGCGGTGGTATCGTAGTGTCTCTTGTAATAGATAAGGCAAGTGCAGTAAAATAGAATTAAAACAAAAAGATCGTTAACTATTGCGAAAGGCAAACCATGGAAGACATGAGTCCTTATATTAAAATAGCAGCATATATCGGTGCTGCATTTGTTATGGGTATAGGAACGATTGGACCTGCTTTAGGTCAGGGAATTGTAGGAGCTAAATCCTGTGAGAATATTGGTAAGTATGCTGAAAATGCAGGAAAAATTCGTAATACGATGTTTTTGGCACTAGGTATCATTGAAACCTCGGCTATTTATGCTTTCATAATTGCTATATTGCTTATTTTTAGCGTATGAATATTAACAACATTAATCTCACGTTACTAGTGCAAGCGGGTAATTTTTTTCTTGGGTATTTGCTTATTACGCGATTTTTTCTAAAGCCCACGCTTGAAGTTATCTATAAGGAGAATAAAGAGCAAGAAGACCTAGAAGTCTCTGTTGCTCTTGAAACTAATAGTCTAAATCTTAAGAAAGCACATAAACAGCATTTGTGGCGTGAGTGCCAACGCATATGTAATGACCACAAGCCAAGCTTGCAATCTCAGATGAGTATAGATATTCCAAATTTTGAACGCGAGTATGCGCTATCAAAAAGTTTGCCTCTTAAGCGGGAAGAACTTGAGAAGATAATTGACGAAATAGCTCAAACGCTAAAATTGAAGGTTATAAACAATGATTGAACATATATTTAATGTTATCAATCTAATGCTCCTAATTGGGCTAGGAGTATATGCATTCAGGAACTATTTCTTGCCTTCAGTTAAAGATGCTCTTTTAAAGCGAGTGCTCTTATTGAAAAATTTGAATACGATGCATGAAAAGCTAAAAAGAGATCAAGATCAGATCCAGCAGCAGATTAAAAAGCAAGAACTTTCTTGTCAGGATCTTGTTAATAAAGTGAGTAAATGGAAAACCATTGTTAATTATGAATCAATAAAACACAGTGAACAAAAGCAACGTTACTTGCAAGCTTTGCAAACTAAAGTACAAGCCCAAGCAAAACAACAAGCCTTGGAACATGCACAAAAAAAAATAGCACCTTCCGTATTAGTTACCTTGGAGCGTGAATTGATTGACTATTACCATAATGAAAGTCACGTTAAGCGTTATATAACTAAAATGTTTATTGCTATGAAAAAAAGCGAAGTATTATGAATGTTAATCGTGTTATCATTGCTAGAAAGTATGCTCGAGCATACTTTCGACTTTATGGTGAGTTGTTTAATAAAGCTACTGTAGAATTACTACAAGAATTAATAGTGTTTATTAAGGATAATAAAGATCTTTTGTTCTATATGCAATCAATGTTCATACAGCAAGCTCTTAAAGCTGAAGCCGTGCATAAGCTCATAGAAAGATTTGAGCTTCCTATCATGTTTGAAAATCTTATAATAACTCTCATAAATCAGAAGCGCTTATTTTTGCTTGCGGATGTTCTAGAATATCTTGTAGAACTCTATAGGAAGCACAATGGCATTATTGCATTTAAGGTTGTTTCGGCGCATCCACTTACTGATCGCCAGCTTGCAGACATAGATAGATTTTTAGAGCTTATGACGCACAAAACAATAAATCTTAGCACTAGTATAGACAGAAGCTTAATCGTGGGTATAAAACTTATAAGCAATACCTTGCAATGGGAATATTCGGTGCAAAAGCAGCTTATGGCGCTTAAACGCTTGGCATAAGGAAATTATGGATACTATTAAAAGTACTGATCTTATTTCGCTTTTTGAAAAGGCACTCTCTGGAAAGCCAGAGCAAAAACTCGATGAAATAGGCTTTGTAGTTCAAGTCGGGGATAATTTTTGTCGAGTCCATGGGCTTACAAACGCTGTGTATGGGGAGCTCGTTAGTTTTGATGGAGGCAATCAAGGCATAGTTATGAGTCTTGATGAAGATTATGTATCTGTTTTCTTGCTAAAAAGTCAAAGTCCGGTAGCAGAACTTGAAATAGTAAAGCGCACGGGCGGCGTTTTTAAAGCTCCCGTCGGCATGCATCTATTAGGCCGAGTCATTAATGCTATTGGTCAACCCCTTGATGATCTTGGAAGTTTAGATTATCAGGAAATGCATCCTATTGAAGTTATTATCCCCGGAATCGTTGAACGTAGTCCTATTAATGAATCGCTTGAAACAGGAATTTTGGCTATCGATGCATTAGTTCCGATAGGAAGGGGCCAGCGAGAGCTTATTATTGGTAATCGAAGCACGGGGAAAACATCTATTGTTCTTGATACTATTCTGCATCAAAAAGGCAAAAATGTTTATTGTGTTTATGTGTCTATTGGACAACGGCAAGCTAATCTTGCACGTATAGTGCGTCTTCTAGAAGAAAATGGTGCATTAGAATATACAATTATTGTAAGCGCTGATGCAAGTGAAGCGGCTCTTGATCGGTATCTTGCTCCTTATGTTGCTTGTACTATTGCTGAATATTTCAGGGACCAAAGGACTTGATGCGCTTATTAGTGTATGATGATTTAAGCAACCATGCTGTCGCTTATCGAGAAATGTCATTGCTTATGCGTACGAGCTCCTGGGCGAGAAGCTTATCCTGGCGATGTCTTTTATCTTCATTCTCGACTTTTAGAACGTGCAGGAAAGCTTGCTAAGGGTGGTTCATTAACAGCACTGCCTATTGTCAACTGTACAAAGTGATGATATTACCGCTTATATTCCGACTAACTTAATTTCGATTACTGATGGTCAAATTTTTTTGGATACTAAGCTTTTTAATCATGGTATTCGGCCAGCAGTAAACATTGAACTTTCAGTTTCTCGGGTTGGTGGTGCCGCACAAACTAAAGCTATTAAGCAAATGACCCGAGCATTACGATTAGAATTTGCTCAATATCATGAATTGGTAGCATTTTCCCAATTTGGTACTGAGCTTGATGTTATTTCTCAGGAAGATTGCTTCGTGGAGCTCGATCATAGAATTGCTTAAGCAAAGACAGCATGTAACATATTCATTTGTTGATCAAGCGCTCATGCTCTTCTTGCTCAAAGAAAAATTTCTTGATGTGATCGCTGTTAAAATGGTACAAAGTTTTGTTAAGCAATTTGTAAGCTATGTTCATTCGGTCTATCAGGAATTATATCGTCGCATCTTACAAACGGGTGATATAACCGAGAGCGATTTACAGACATTAAAAGCTATTGCCCAAGAATTTGCAACTCTCTTTTTACCTGCTTAAAGTTGAATATTTCAGTAATTCCAGTATAGTGTTTTGTATAATGTTATTCTCGTGCCCGTAGCTCAGTTGGATAGAGCAACGGATTTCTAATCCGTAGGTCGTAGGTTCGAATCCTACCGGGCACACCAGCCTCCATTCATCGATGCTTATTTAATTCTTGCGTTGCTATTTCTCCAGCCTCATAGAATTCTTTCATTCGTTAAATGTTAACAAGCAGCAGACTCCTGATTTTTAAATAGTAATTTTCAAAGTACTTTTTTTTATTTGTTATATGGAGGAAAATGAAATGATTAACGAAGATATAAATTTCAATGATATGCAAGACCCATCTCATTATAATTGCCTCATAAAATTGTTAAGGAGTCAAATGCAAGATGTCTAAGCCTGGGCAGAGCCCTTTTAGGATTATCCGGTAGATCATTTAATTGTCTTGGTGTTTCCGAGACTTTTTTATATGCCAAAAATGCTCGTAGCCGAAGAGAATTTGCTCTCGAAATTACTAGTTCCAAGACAAGGAGTTTGTTAAGTCATTAATTACCTGAAAAGTTCATTATCGAAAGATAAAATGATTGTTTGAATGCGAGTTAAGCTGATATCTAACTCAATCTTATTGTTCATGAATGAGTCCAACTAGTCCATCTTATTATTTTTTGCTTGTCATTTCCCTCTTAGCTATAGCTTTAATTACACACTTTACGATTTAATCTCTTGATATTTTTGCATCCCTATGATAAGTTGATTAAATAGCAAAATAAAAAATTTGCTAATCGTCAATACTAAATAATAAAGCCATAGTATCAGGAGCATTCTATGTTTGTTAGAAAAACAACATTTCTATTTATAGTTAGTATCGGGCTATCGCTGTCACATGCGATGGAGCTCGGTAATGAAACATCATTGATAGAATTACCAATGGAATTATTAAATTATATACAAACAATGATGATGCCGACCCTTTCGGCACCAGCGGGCCAAATATTGGAAAATTTAGATGATGCTCTTTCATATGCTACAAGTTCAAGAGAATTGCTGAGGTTAAAAGGTTCCATTATCGGACACCTTCAGAAAAATCAATCACATTATTTGAGTGTGAGAAATTTCCATGGAGATAATCTATTGCAGATTGCTATTAAAGAATGTAAATGGCAACTAGCAGAGTTGCTTATTATTGCTTATTTTGCACCTGAGTCACTCGATAGTTCTAGCCGCGATCATTTATTTACCTGGGCCATCGGTAATGGACACAAGAAACTGGCCAAACAGCTTATTGTGGGAGCCTTTGCTAAAAACCCATCAGTAGATGCTATCGAATACTCAGTTTCATTGAATGATGTTCCAGAATTCCGAAGAATGGCTAATTTAAAAAGTACCCAATCTGGAAAAACCCTATTACATTTTGCAGTCGAAAATAAGCGAGAGAAATGTGCTGGAATATTGTTGAAGAATGGAGCCAGTGTTAATGACCGATGTGGAGGTGGTTACATGCCTATTCACGTTGCAGCAAAAAAAGGTTTGCTAGGATTTGTAGAGCTTTTAGTAAGGAATGGCTCTGATGTTAATAGTCGAGGAGATGAAGGTATAACCCCTCTCATATTGGCAGCGCTCTATGGTCATGTTGGCGTGATAAAATTTTTGTTAGCGCATGGAGCGGACGTTAATGCAACAACTGATTTCGGTTTGACCGCTTTAGCAGCCGCAAAATTTGCTTGTGATGGTTTGCAGGCTTCTGATGAAATTATGAAACTCTTATTGGATCAAGCAGCAGATCTTACTGCATCTGATAACTTGAATAAGAACTCCGCTCTCAGATTTGCGGTAGAGAAGAATTTTCTTTCTATGGCAAGTTGGCTTTTAAAAGATGGAGCAGATAGCAATACTAAGTTTTCTGGTGCTAATCTGCTTCATAGCGCACTTTTTTTCGATAGGAATGGCAGTCATTTACAGATGGTGGAACTTTTGCTTGAAAATAAAGCGAATGTTAATGCTCAAAATGATAAGGGTGAAACACCGCTCATATGTTCTTTCCAACTAGATACAAATGTTGAGATGCAAAAGCTGCTTCTTCAATATAACCCAGATATTAATACACAAGATTTAAGTGGTTGCACTGCTTTAATAAATTATGTTCAATTTACTTGGATAGACAATTCTCATCCTGATTTAATGGCTCGTGGTATAGACCAAACTAAGCTTCTCCTTGATGGTGGTGCCGATATTAATATTGCAATGAATAACGGTGACACTGCACTACATGTAGCAGCTATGCGTAATAAACTAGTGCTTGCAACGTTGTTGCTTGAACATGGAGCAGATATTAATGCTGAAAATTGTGACGGACTGACAGCACTTAAGGTGGCAGTTAAACATGGTCATAAAGAAATGATTAAATTGCTTCTTGGTTTTAAAGCAGATGTTAATTCTACGAGCGGAAATGGGTTAACACCATTAATGATGGCAGCATGTAATAAGGAAGTTGATATTATAGCGATATTGTTCGAAGCGGGGGCAAATCCACATCTGGTAAATGCTGATAATAAAACAGCTTTAGATATGGCGCATGAACTAGTTAAAAGTAATAAAAAATTTCTCATCGTTAATTACCTCGATACAGTTGTTTGGCGAGGTAGATTTCTTAGGAAATTCAAAGAAATTTAAATTCCTTCTACAGGAAAAGCAATAACATTTACTAGCACTATTCCTTTATTTGAAATTAGAAACGAGGAGAGATGGGCCATTAGAGCAGAGGAAAATCCATGGAACGATGGCAATAAGAAGCAAAAAAAGAAAGTCTATCGCATAACGCCAATGGCAGCTAATCCACATAGAGAATCATTTGTAATTTCTAAAGAACAGCCTTATCGCATAATTGCCTGTAAAGCCGGCGATATGTTTAAAGTAACAGATGGAAATAACTCATATGTAGTTACCATTCCTGAGACAACCTATAAAGCTATTTATTTATTACCACAAAGGTATATTGACCATAAGGTTCTTAGCGATTCAGATTCTATTGATGAGACTTACTAACTCAGGCTATGTCATTGTGCGATATTAATTTGAGCAAAGCTTTGATCGATTTTTATGCTTTCTCCAAAAGAAGATTTATATAATTGCCTTAAGCTTCTTTCAAATTACTTATCCCTAAAAACATTTGGCTGATATATTCCTTTGTCTATTATTTCAAGAAGCCTTAATGCTGATTGATTTGGCCTTCTAATACCTTGTTCCCATGACTGTAATGTTTTTGGCCTTACATTTAATATCGAGGCAAATACGCCTTGAGAATAATTGCTTTTTTCTCGAATTTGTTTAATTTCTTTTGCTTTAAAATTTTTGGGCGGCTCAGGCAACTCGATTAATTCAGAATTTAACGTGATTTTGCCTTCTCTATAAGCAATAGCTTCTTCTAGGCCTTCCTTAAGCTTTTTAAACAATTTACTCATTTTTTCCCCTTATTTTTTAATATTTTTAGCGGAGTCCGTGAATCATGAAGTAGGAGAGAGCATTATCAAAGGATCGAGCGGCAAAAAGCAATATTACTTTGTTATTAAAAGATAATTAACAAGCTATCCGCACTTTAATTATGGAAGGAAAGTATAAGGATTTCTACCGCTATTTTCAAGCGCTTGTATAATAGCTTTTCTTTGTGACCATGTTGTTTCAAACAAGTGTTTGTAGCTCTGATATGCATAAGGAGCAACAGATAGTATGATATCTCGAGCTTTATCAACAGCGCAATAAAAAGCTACAGCGGTTTTAGCTTCATAAATTGAACTTAGATAAGGCGCAATTATTGCCAGTTCTGGATCATTGTATACACACCTAATTACTTCCCTATTGGTTGCACTTCCCTGAGAATCGGTTAAATGGATGGTAGCAAAAAGATGTAGGCATGCTTCATCTAACTCCATAGTATGCGATGATGTAGCGGCTAATATTAAAGAAGCTGTAAATGAAAGTATGAGCATATTTTTCATAGCATATCTTTCGTTAAATAAAAAATTAGCAATAGACAATTTGACATTTAATATGTTATCAGAAAATAAAAAGAAATCAATTTTTGACTACAGCTCTTGTACTTTTATCAAGGTCTTCTAACCAATCGACAAATGGTCTTTTGCCAGTGCTCGTGGTATAAATAATAATTTCTATAAAGCTGATACAAAATTTATGTAGCTTATATGCAACAAAATGTCAACAGATGTATAATGGATAAAGTAACATTGAGTTTTCAAAAAATGATAGTAAAAAAATTACTCATTCCTGAGATCATTAGCGAAGCATCACAATTAGCATCTGTTGGTAAATTGGCAGTGTCAGACAATCTGATTTATCTTGATATTGATGATAGGTATATCCATCGATTATTTCCTTTATTACAAAATCAACAAATTAAGAAACTCGACTATTTTTGCAAAGAGTCAATTGGTGCGCATATTAGTGTAATTTACCCCGGAGAAAATCAAGCAATTAATAAAGAAGATCTGGATCTGGAACACAATTTTATCATCAAGGATATTGTTAGAGTTCAGCTCGATCTGAAGACATATTTTGCTCTTTTGGTTGAGGCTCCCACCTTACTGCAGTTGCGAAGAAGTTATGGTCTTGCTGATGATTTGGTGTATAAAGGCCACTCAATAGGCTTTCATATTACTATAGGAGTTAAATCGGGTGATAATGATTAAATCAGGAAGCTAAAAATCCGGAAATGGTAAAGCTTCTTGTTGAGTAGGGTGCTCAATGATTAATGAAATTGTAGTTATAATTGAGCGTACATTTTTGTAATTTTAGGGCAGATGTTTTCAGCTTATATGAATTGTTTGCTTTGAGCGCTATACAGTATTGGTTTTTTTTGATTTACCCTTTCACTTTGATCCATTTGGGTATTTCTGCAACCACTTGAAAATTATCTTAGTAGACAATTTTTCCGGGTTTATCCGTTCTCATAATCCTAGTGGGCTGTTCATTTTGTCGAACAATCTCCTCTATTTCCCAAACCAATCTTATTGGTTCCTTGGCGGAATCTTTGAACCAACTGACAGCAGCTGGGGTCCATTCTCCTGACTTTAATTTCTTTGAAAAAGGCGGGCAGGGCAATGTTTCCTGTAGAATCTCAAAAATTTCTTTAATTCGTTCCTTGCCATAATCGATCTTCTTCTCTTCGATTAAAATCCTTGCCATACAAATTATACCGCTAGACCAATAAGTATCATCAAAAGCTTCGCCAGCAACAAATCTAATAAACATAGTTATTTCCTAAATAGGGCTCCTAATTGTTTTTAATGTTGGCTCATAATTAAACTTAGTCTTTTATCTGTGTTATCTGGCTTGGCAGGATACATTTACTATGACTCTTGATTTTTTTATGCAATTATACTTAGTATTAATTTAAAATATAATTACCATAATGAAGAGCTTTTCATGAAGAAAATAAACAATGTATTACTGTTTTTAATCTGCCTACTATCCATAAGTTGTATAAGATCAATGGAAGCGCCAATAGAAACTAGAGAGCAAGCAACAGTCAATTGGAATAGTATACCAGAAGAAATCAAACTTATGGTCATTTCTTTTTTACCTCAGTTCGATAGCTATGAAGATTTTGTAAAGTCTTTGACCGCTTCTCGAACTAGCAGCGAATTTAAGCGGATTATGGAAGACCCACAGATTTTACCGGCTTTTTTTAAAAAATTTATTGGGGAGCATCCGGGAAGAGCATGGGGGTTTTTTGATAAAGCAATCGCCGCTAAAAATAAATTCATAGTGAGCTCATTTATAAAAGCAGCAGACAAAGCAAAGGAATGGGCTTATGATGCACTACGCAAAGCGGTTTCTAAGGGGAACAAGGAAAAAGTAGAATTTTTGCTTGATTGTGGTTTTGACGTTAATCCTCATGATGGCGGCCCCTCAGCATTGTATCTTGCTCTTAAAAAAAGCTCTAAGAAATTAAGCATTCCAGGTCGAAATTATCCAGAAATCGCTAGGCTTCTTCTTAACCGCGGAGCTGATCCAAACTTTCAAGATCCATGGGGCATTTCTCCCTTAATGAAGGCATCTAGTTCAAATTTACTTGAAACAGTTAACCTTCTTATTGATCATGGTGCTAATGTTAATGCACGTAATGAAGGAGGCGGGACTGCCTTAATGATAGCCTCAAACCGAGGCCATCCGGATATAGTCGCTACTCTTATTAGCCGTGGAGCTATTATTGACTTGGTAGACAATCGCGGTGAGTCAGCATTTGATCAAGCAAAAGATTTATTGAAGTATGAAGGGCGCAAAGAAAACGCTCTGAAGATTCTAGCTTTGCTACAAGAGGGTAAAGAAAAAAAAGAGACGCTCTATCATAAGGTATAATTGGCCCTGCCCAATTCGCTTCCACAAAGTAACAAACTGTCCAATTTTTTTCGGTGTAACTTTTGCCGTCCGAAACTTGATGATTTGGTTATTCAATTCGAAGGTACAGGCGCCCTAGTCTTGGCTTTCTGTTTCTGGTGTCAGATTCTTCAGTGTCAATCCACTGGATGTATATGCAAGCTTTTGGGCTGCAAGAAGATCGGGATGAATAGAGGCAAAAGTTTTCATAGGTAAAATGCATTAAAGATATATACATTACTATCAGATGTAACACTATAACAAAATAGGTAAACCGTCAAAGCTGCATTATTCAATTTTAAGGTAATTTTTTACAAAGTAGCTCAATAATAACTATTGTATGTCCTATCATTTTTATCGTAACTTATTGATTTATAAAGTTACTTTGCAACAAGTATGAGGTGCTACATGAAGAATCAAGAAATAAGCAATAATATGCTAGCAGAAGAGCGAACTTTATTGGCATCAGAGCGGACTTTTTCTGCTTGGTTAAGAACTGCGCTTGCGGCGATAGCTGGAGGAGTTGCTATTTTAAGATTGATCATTTTTAAAACTGACATTCATAGAATAATTGCCCATGTTATTGGAGAAACACTTATTCTTTGGGGATGCTTGTTAATTGTTTTATCATCGCTTGATTATAAAAAAATGCGTGACAAATTGCCGTATCGTAAAGACTATAAGAGCTCGAAGTTAAAATTTTTCATCATTGTATTACCATTGCTAATTATGGCTGTATTGCTTATATGGGTGACATTGCCATAAACTAAAGGAAGGAGTCTTGCCGCCTTATTTTGATAATCTTCTGAAGAAAATTCTCAATTGAAGTTGAAATATTTCAATAACGAAAGATTCACGTTTGGATAATGTAGCGGTATAGTGAACTCACCCTTTGTGAACACTGTATCATTGAGATATTATATCCAACACGAGAAAAAATGATTAAATTACTTACTAAGAGTATGTATCTAGAATATTTGAATTGTCCTAAAAACATGTGGCTTAAATGTCATAAACCAGAATTAAATAATCTCTTTGAAAGATCGGAATTTGAAAAAAATCTTGGCAAGCAGGGCGACCTTGTCGAACTTTTTGCACGAAAATTATTTCCTGATGGAATGCTCATTGATACATTTGGCCATAATGCAGCGTTGAGTACGAGCATGCATGCAGCTAAAAAAACTCCCGTCCTTTTTCAGTCGACCTTTATCTTTGACGGATTTTTGGCTCGTAATGATGTTCTTGTATATGATAGCACGATAGGCAAATGGCACCTTTATGAAATCAAAGGTACAGCTTCGATAAAAGAGGCTAGCCACGTCGAAGATGCTACATTTCAAGCCATAATTCTCAAAGAGTCAAGAATTGAGCTTGATAAGATTTCTATTATTCACCTTAATAAAGAATATATTTTAGACGATTCTCTTGATATTGACAGACTTTTTGTTATTACCGATATAACTAACAAAGTTGAAGATCACGAGCAAGAAACAAGATTAAAAATGAAACAAGCAAAGGCTGCACTAAGTGAAAATGGTGAAGATAATGTTGATTGCACGTGCATTTTCAAAGCTCGTGGTGCTCATTGTCCTACCTTTCAATACTCGCATAGCCATGTGCCTGAATATTCTATTCATGATATAGCAAGAATTAATGAAGAAAAGGTAACCAAGCTAGTAAACATTGGCTGCTTTAGTATTGATGATATTCCAGACGATTTCAAGCTCACTGAAACACAAAAGAATCAAGTGAATGCCTATAAGCAGCAAACAACATTTGTCGAAACTGATTCAATTAAAAGAGAATTAGATGCATTAACATATCCTCTCTATTTTCTTGATTACGAAACCTACGCTCCAGCAATTCCGAGGTTTAAAGGTTATAAGCCCTATGATCCTATTACATTTCAATTGTCGTTGCATGTTCTACACGGTGAAGAAAATGAGCCCACGCATTTTGAATATCTGCATGAATCGGATTCTGACCCATCATTGTCTGTTATTCGGAAATTACAAGAGTACATCCGCCCCAAGGGAACTATTATTGTTTGGTATAAAAGTTTTGAAAAAACCAGAAATGCTGAGTTAGCTGAAAGACATCCTATTTATAAAGAGTTTTTAGAAGATGTTAACGATAGAGTGTATGATTTAATGGATATATTTGCTAAACAACTGTATGTGCATCCTAGATTTAAAGGTAGCTCTTCTATTAAAAAGGTTTTGCCTGCACTTTCCCTTAAGTTGAGTTATGAAGGATTATCAATTCAAGATGGTGCTTGTGCTTCAATAAAATGGTTTGATATGGTTTATGGCAATTTGCAAGCGGAAGAAAAACAAAAGATTGCCCAGGATTTACGGAAATATTGTGGACTTGATTCATACGCTATGTTTGCAATTTGGAAGCATCTAGTCCAAAGATGAGAGCTAGCTAGTATAAAGGAGTCTGCAAGTTTGACAAATTTAATTGGTGCTTTCGCGCAATGGTGATTATAGCAACAATTTAAGTCACAATATGAAATCTAGCAATTATTACAATCCGCCTGCTATGCTCCTTAGAAAATTGATTATCAAGGAGCGACAATGGATCTTTCTACTATAAAACAGGTACTATTTCCAATCATACTATTCTCACTATCATATGCATTTGGTCAATATCAGTGCAATGATGATCCCTTGCGTCAAATTTATCCCAATCAAAACATGTGCTTATTGCTGAACAATATACCCGTGGAATTGCAAAATTTACCCTATGGTGTATATCCCAATACTGACCTTTATAACACCGATAGATTCAACTATAATAAGCGCTTTAACGTTTTTCCTCATGCGATATTTATACCAGACACCTATGCGCAAGTGATATATGTAGTAAGTATTCTCAAGCAATATAATTTGCCTTTTGCATTACGTTCAGGTGGCCATTGCTTTGGACCTGGTTCGCTATCATCAGGCTATGTGATAGATTTAAGGAACTTTAATGCCATCATTCCTGACGTAGCTAATCAGCAGGTTTTTATTGGTGCTGGAGCTCGGCTTGGTAATGTTGTTGAGACACTTGGTGCTCTTGATTTTGCAATACCAACTGGCACGTGTCCTTCGGTAGGGATAACTGGTTTAGCACTTGCGGGCGGCATAGGCTTTTTAACGCGTCAACTCGGTTTAACTTGTGACTCAATTTTGAACATTACGCTTTTAACTGCTGATTTGCAAATCATACAAGTAAACAAAACCACCAATCCCGACTTATTTTGGGCAATGTGTGGTGCTGGAAGCGGCTCATTTGGCATAGTCCTTGATATGACGTTTCAGATGTATTATTTACCTCAAGTTAGTGCATTGCAGTTAACTTTTAATTGGGATGCAAAAAAAATATTTACTATTTTTCGTGCTTGGCAGCATTGGATTACTATGCTTCCTGATTCTATAAGCACTGAGTTTCAGTTTGCTAATACTAATGGGCAGTCGAAGGTCGTTATAAGTGCGTTAAAAACTGGTGCTGAACAATTTAACGAATGGAAAGCGGTCTTTAATAAGTTCGATCCTTCCATATTATTCACGACAGGTAGTTATACTGATGCTGCGAGTATATTTGCTGTAACGCCGACGCCGCCATTTATCAAAGCTAAATCGAAATTTTTGTTCAAGCCGTTATGCAAACCGGGCATAGCAGTTGTAATCGACTTTTTTGATGCCTTAAATAATAGTAGTACCGACTTTAATATTAGCTTTACGTTTGGTGCTGCAGGTGGCAAATCGGCCCAAGGTGATACGGCATATTTTGCTCGACATGCATTTGAATATTTCTTTATGTTTATACGTTGGAATTTTCAACAAGAAAGTGAAGGTGCGTTAAGCCTGATGAATGAACTTTATGATGCAATCTCACGGTATGTATCTCCATTTAGCTATGCAAATTTGGTAGACTTTGATATATCAGTAAACTATTTGATTGCCTATTATGGTAATAAGATTAATAGACTTATACGAGTAAAAAATGCCTATGATCCATTAAATCTTTTCACATGGCGGCAAGCCATTCCACTTTCATTTACTTCGCCGATTGCTCAAAAAATTAAGGCAAAATATTGTCAGTTGAGCTCGTAAACAACTTTTTTCGCTTTCTTCTTAAAGCAATCACTACCATACATAAACGAGTTGTTAATTTTTATAGGTTTTCACACAAAGCTAAGTTCCTAACAAGAGTTGCGCAATATTTGCGCCAATTAAATAAGCAGGTGCCATAGTGGTTGCATCAAGGGCAATTGGTGCAATTGATGCATCGGCTACTATTAGGTTCTGTACTCCATAAACACGCCCTGTGCTATCGACAACGCCCCCTTGGTTCTGTGGGGCCATACGACAATGACCTTGCCAGCACTGATTGGTCATCACAGATTCTTTAATAAAGTTTGCTACTAAATTAGGATTGCTCAATATTGAGGGGCTGGGGGAAATAAGTTCATAATCAATATCAATAGCTTGAAGGGCACTATTAATGTTTTTGATATAAGTTTGCATGCCTCTTTGCAATAATTGAAGATCTGCACTATCTGCAAACAAACCAGGATTTACGATGGGGGCAGAAGTTGGATCGGCACTGTTAATTGTAATAATGCCTTGGCTTCGAACTTTACACAGAGAGAAAAGCGATAATGCTGATCCCGGAAAGATATTTATTGTTGCAAAGTGAAAGGCTCGTTCGGTTGGATCGCCAGAAGGATCAGGTAACCATGCAATTTGCTGAAATATAGTATTAGGATCAAGCGGAGGGAATGAGCTATCTTCCGGATTCGTTGAAAAAAATAGTGGCACAAATGGCTGATCGGTCAATCCCTGACCAACATTGGG
This sequence comes from uncultured bacterium, assembly GCA_963706585.1. Classification (GTDB taxonomy): domain Bacteria; phylum Babelota; class Babeliae; order Babelales; family Babelaceae; genus MFD02248-292. The sequence goes on along the minus strand of OY970169.1, from coordinate 22,794 downwards.
ATTATCAGCTATGACGGGTATATTAAGGCTGTTAAGTAGTGCCTTAGGACCAATGCCTGAATGCATTAGAAAACTACTGCTTTGTAGTCCAGCACATACAATAACTCCTTTGCTTGCAAATAGTTGTTGTATTTGCCCATTTATTGAATATTCAACGCCAATGGCCTTAGTGCCTGACCAAATTGTTTTTAAGGCCAAAGCATCAAAAATAACGCGCAATTTACGACCATTAACACCAAAGCCATCGGGAGTCATAACCGTGTTATTTAAAAAAATCGTTGCCGAACTTGCTCTCAAAGCACCTGACGTGCCAGTTTGAGTATATTGCAATTGAGGTGAAGCTCCTATAGGAGTATTTGGGTCATTGTAATCCTCCACTAATGGCACACCTGTGGCATTAATAATAGCGCTGGTGAATTTTTGCGATACTAGTGTTGGGGGAGCAACTTGCCTTACTGGGATTGGGCCATTAAAGCCTCTAAATTGAGGATCGGGAGTTTGCCCCGAATAATTTTCAAGTTGTTCATAAATCGATAATAGGCGATTGACTGACCAATTAGGACCTGCAATTGCTTGCCATTGAGCACTTGAATTATTCGTTTGCCGCACCCAAGCCATAGCATTTATTGAAGAAGCGCCTCCTTCTGGTAAACCAATTGCCCAAAGTACTGTACGATCATCTGCTTGGATCTGCGGCGTGGTTTGCCCAGTTTGAAAAAATGATGATCCTACTAAAGCCGATGCAACAACTATGGGAGCATTAGCAGAAAATTCTATAAGCGGGTCTTGTGTTAGGTTTTCTCCTGAATGAAGAGCAATCACTGATGTCTGTAAGTCATCGGTTAACATTTTTGTAACAGCGGCACCAGCGGTACCCACTCCTATCACAATGTAGTCGGCTATTGAAGTTTGACAATATTTGTTCTGTATTGCTTTCGACAATGCACTTTGCTTTTGCGACAACACCAAGGAAAACAAAAATAATGATAAGCAGGCAATCACACTTCTTTTATAATTCATATAAATCCTCGGCCACACAATTTTGTCGAGTTCAATGTTGACTCAACCGAGGTTAAAATAATATCCACTAGAGATGCAACAAAAATTAAAAAACTAACCATAGCGTATGTAAAGCTGATTAACAAAAAGTTCTGTAGGGTCATATTTCTTTTTCAATGCCAAAAATGTTTCGAAGTTGGCGTATGCTTTAATCAATTGTTCTTTGGTTGCAAACAAATGATAAGGTAAATAATAAGTTCCGCCTAGCTCAAGCGCATGGTTGATTAAAAGCTGGGACCATACTTGAGTATGCTTCAATGACTTTTTTGTATTTTCGACATTTATGTAAAGCACTATCGCGCAGCACTCACGGTTTGCATATGATAACATTACCTCAGGTGTTGGCTTTACATAGCGCAAGGTTGCATTTAAAAGATTAATGCTATGCACTTTTGTAAGTTGTTTTAAATACGTTAAAAAATCTAGAAGCTTATCATAAGGGAGAAAATATTCCTGTAGAATGTCAGTCGTTGTTCCTGAATTATTAGTTAAACTGTCGAGGGATGAGCCCATAGCATTATTGCGTGAAATTAATTCATTTTTTTCAAAAAAGTTCTTTTCTAGAAAAAATCGTGTATGCTTAATCCAATCAAAGTTTCTTAAAAGCTTAAAAGCAAATCGATTTATACCCAACTGCTTTGAAGATTGTTCCGCGAAAACTTGATTTGCAGCTTGATCTTTCACATAGTTAATAACCAGTGCATTATCAAAGAGCGATTGAGGATCTATAGAGAGACGAGCTGAGTGAAGCTCAATGTCTTTATTATGTTTGATATGTTGCTGAAAATACGTTATATATTCCCATGTTGGCATCAAATGAACTTGCTTTTTCAGCATATTGTTTTCAACAAGTTCTAACGTTATTTCCACAATGATCCCGAAAAGACCATAACCACCAATGACAAGCGAAAATAATTCGGGGTTATCGTATTTGCTAATTGTTTCTAACTTGCCATTTGCTTGTAATATCATACACGAATGAATGCTAGAACTGATTGAACAGTTTCTGATATCTTGACCATGCGCATTAACTGAAAGCGAGCCGCCAACGCTGAAGGTATTATAGGATTGCATAGCTTTAATAGCTAGACCATGTATATCGATATATTTTTGAACATCATGCCATGGAGCACCAGCTTGCACAGTAATTAGCTTATTTTGCTTATCAAAGTGAGTAATGGCACGTAATTTGGTCATATCTATTTGCAGCGCACCATTACCAATAACTTGGCCACCCTGACTTTTTTGGGCCCCAGCGACTGAAATTTTTTGGCCTTGAGCAAAGCAGCCTTTTACTAATGACCGTAACTCCTCTATCGAAGTTGGTGTAGCCTGGCGCTCTGCTTTTGCATAGCCAAAAGCAGAGCGCAACGGATCAGCTGCTTTTTTGAAAGCAAAGGGTTGGATGCTAAAAACCAAAAAAAGCAAAATAACTAGAGCGCGAATTTTCATGGGTCCATTTCCGGGAAAAAATAGTATCGGCTGTGGCTTGTCAAAAGAAAGTATATATGAAATTTATGCGTTTTCTAACGCTAGAAACAACATTATTTTTTACTAATTGTGTTCAACAATGAAAAGTTATTTCTGCGTGACTATTACGTTTATTATTCATAAAAATGCCTCATTTAGGAGATGCGACGTAATCCTTCTCAATTTATTGAGGAGATATAAGTCGCTGCGACGCAGTCGCAAAAAACCTTGATATTTGAATTCGTAGGTTATACAATAAAGTAGGAATAAAAGCAGAATACAAACCTATATTGATTAGCCCACATGCTTAAAAATAACTGGCCAAGTGCAAGAATCTATGTCTATAAGGCTGGACATCTAGTATGATATTAACTAAAAAGAATCGTATAAATCCTGATAGCAAGACTATTTCAAGTTTATGGGAAACATCACGAGCTTGCATGGCAGTTTGGAATGATGGTATTGAACAGAGACAAAATGAACCATCTCTTAATGTCTATGAACAAAAGCGTAGATTAACCCAATTTAAAAAAGCAAATCCAGCGCTTAAAAAGCCCTCATCACAGGTATTACAGAATGTGATTTTTGCAATTGATCGATCCTGTAAGATGTATGAGACTAAAAGAAAGCAGGGCGATAAACAGGTTCGGCCGCTAAGATTAAAAAAAGCAAAGTTATTTTTTACACAAGAGTACTCTCAAAAAAATATATCCTTTAAATTCGAAAGTGACTCTTCAGGCTCAATGTTGCTAAAGCTAGCCTATGGCTCCAGGCCTTCAGACTGGCTATCTATTTCTATTGAGCCTCAAGATTATAGTACGGCCAAAACAGTAACGATCGTTTATCAAAACAAAAAATGGTATGCTTGCGTTACTTATAATGTTCAGTTGCCAGAAAAGAAAAAAGATGGTCATCAACTATATTTTGATCCAGGATGCAAAGTAGCTTTGACAGGAATAAAGACAAGCGGAGAGTTTTGTGAATATGGTTTAAAACCCCTTTATAAAATAAACCGAGAAACCTATTTATTGATAGACAAACTTAAGGCGTTAATCGCAACTAAAAAGCCAGACTCGTATCACTATCGTCGATTAAAACAACAAATTCGTAAGTTATATTCGAAAATTTCAACAAGAAGCAAGGGCTATCTGCATAGCTTATCGAATAAAATACTGGATGATCATCCAGATGTTGATGAGTTTGCTATAGGAGATTGGAGTAAAAAAGATACACTAGCAAAGACAAACAATCGATTTGTAAATAAAAGAATAAATCGAGCAGTACAAAACTATCACCCTCTCGAGAAGCTCATCGGGTACTTAACGTATAAGGCATTACTTCGAGGACAAAAAGTTAAAAGATTCGATGAAAGAGGGACCACTCGTACTTGTGCTGTCTGTAGTTATGTTCATGAAAATGGTATTGATCCTTCTAAGCGAGTTTTTACTTGCCAACGATGTTCATTTACCATTTCAAGAGATCATCACAGTTGTTTGAATTTTGTAAAAAAGTTTAATGCAGCGTTGTGGCAACGCCTTTCAGGCAATATACCTGACCGTAGTATAAGAACTGGATTACATCCGTTCTCATTCAAACCTCGCTCTAGTTCTTACACTATTGCTGTATCCTCAAATACTAGGATGCCTTCGATTTTAATCGAAGGAGGATGTCACTCATAAGAATGAGGTAGGCAGGTAACTTTGAGCCGAAAGCGGCCGTTTGCACCATGTTAAATTGTGCTATTATGTAAGCTATGAATTCAATAGATATACCAACTAATTAAATAGTAGTTATGCAGAGTAAACTGCAGCCGCTCTTGTTCTTAATGGCATCTGATTATATTCTTGTCGGCCAGCTTTCGACAGATAATAACAAGAGCAAGTCTAAAATAGGATTCTATGAAAAAGGTACTATTTTTATTGCTAGCTTATATAATAATTACTATCCATAGTATGGAGGATCTAGCCGTATTTGATGGAAATCAGACGAAACAACTGACAGATAATGACCCAGATATCTTTGAAACTTTGCCAGATGAACTGGTAGTATATCTATTCTCTTACATACCCGATATACCTGCCGCACACAACATACAAGAAGTTTTAAAGGCATTGATTCAATTATCATTAGTCAATGTCAAGTTTAAGCGCATTGCAGATGATCATTTACTATTTGAAGGGCTGGCTCAAAGATATTTTAAATTGTATCCAGAACAAGCTGAAAGAGAATTTCTTGTAGCAATTGATCTGCTTTTTAAGGATGATGGAGCAAAAGGATGCTGTAAAATAGCATCTGCTTTTGCTTCTGAAATTCAGGAATCCATCAAGAATCAAATTTTATTAAAAGCTGCTCAAAGCGGGTCCAGTGAAGTAGTAAGGCTTCTGCTTGATAGCGGCGTTGATGTTGACACCGAAGCTTATTCAGGTGATACAGCTTTGATGGATGCCTGTTTCTATAGCAACAAAGAAGTTGTAGCACTTCTTCTTCGTAGAGGTGCTGCTGTTAATAAAGAAAGTAAAGACATCCCTTTTAATACGGCGTTAAGACGAGCGACCAACATAGACATAGTCGAAGACCTTATAGAGCATGGCGCTGATGTCAATTTTATGGGTAGACTTGGTAATACAACCTTGTCCTGGTTGTCGCTTCTTGGTAATACGCAAGTGATAGAGATTCTCCTGGATAGAGGTGCCAATGTTAATCTTCCAGACAATCGAGGAGGGTTTACTCCTTTGATGAATGCGGCTAAACGGGGCGATAAAAAGTTGGTAACACTTTTTCTTGATAGGGGCGCCGATATTAATGCGTCAACGAGTTTTGGGGCTACCGCTTTAACTTTTGCAACGAAAAGATATGATATGGAGATAATGGAATTGCTAACAAATTATAAAACAAACGCTTGGTCTAAGTGCACTATGCAATAGAATGCATTGAGGAAGCGTTAGCTACATTAGAAACACAAAAGGATACCACATGAAAAGAATATTGTTTTTTTTATCTGCATGTTTAACAGCGAATATGCAAAGTATGGAACAACCAAAAAAAAGTGAAACAAGCGGTGTGGAAGAAAAGATATCAGAAAATGAATTAGTAATTCGTGCTTTTATGCAAGCGGCAGGCAAAGGGAACAAAGAGGAAGTGGAACATCTACTTGCTGAAGGAATCGATGTTGATATTCGCAATAGCATTGGCTACACAGCCTTGATGATTGCGGCTACCAATGGAAATAAAGAAATGGTACAAATTCTTCTTGATGCTGGTGCTGATATTAACGCTGAACACTGTGCAGGTGGTGCGACAGCTTTGAGCTTGGCATTTCGTTATGGTCATGGCGATGTGGCAGAGGTTCTTTTTACTAAAGATGCAGATATTAGTAAAAAAACTGGTTATGGAGCTTTGAGTTGGGCGCTATTTACTCGTGAAGTAGAAATGGTTAGAATGCTTTGTCAAAGAGGTTTTGTTGGAGGTTGTGATCGGGAAGATTGCTTTGGCGCTATTGCTGCTTTGATGGAGGCATCTGAAAGTGGTAATTTGGAGATCGTAGAGCGCCTTCTTGATAGAGGTGTAAATGTTAATGTAACCGACCAAGGCTTTACTGCATTGATGCAAGCAGCTAAAAATGGGCATAGAGAATTGGTAAAATTCCTTATTGATAGAGGTGCTCGTAAGAATGCTTCAGCTTATGATGGTGCTACCGCTTTGACCTTGGCATCGCAAGGAGGGCATGAAAAAGTAGTGAAGTTACTTGAAACTTATTCAAAGCAATCTAGCAACAATTTTCTCATATTAGATTCTGGCTCAAGTAAGAGCGGCTGCTGCATGCAATAAATAAAAATTGATGGGCAACAGGTTAACCTCATATTCCAAAATAATCTTGGCATCGTTGTAATAGCCGGTCAAACTCATGTTGGTTTGCAGTCAATGAATCCTGTCCTCTGATAAACGTTACTCCCAGAATGCCAAGCTCTCGTGGAGCATAATAGATCAATTCATCTCGGGGCATTCCTAGCGCACTGAGCATAGTAACTTTCGCGTTTATCATATATTGCAGTTGATCTAAAGGAGGTTGATTTTTAAGAGTAATAAGATGCCCTTGAACAGGGACCATGCGGTTATCGTTAGCAAGCTTTTTGGCTCCAAGCCCGGCGCAGTTAAAAATAATTGATTCATCAAGCTCGCTAAAATCAGTTATTGCTTGTTTCGTTATAAGAATTCCTAATGCATCTATATTGCGCTGTAATTCTTCCATTATCTCTGCTGAATTTATAAAAACGGTGTTATATTCTAAAGCATCATAGGTTTTGCCATTGCCAAAATCGATAGTAACTTTTTCAGGTGGAGCAACTAGACCCTGCGTAATATAGGGAGCAAACCCCGGGTCGATATCAAGCCCAAAGTATCCAGGTAAGAGCTTGGGTCCAGATTTAATAAAAGGATGAGCTCCATTAATAATTTGTTGATATACCATGTATGATTCCATACCAAGCTTCTTAAAGATGTTGCTCTCTTGCAGAGTTGATGATTTGCGCGGACGGGGAAAAAAGAAACCAGCTGCTTTATGGGAAGGAATATTTTGAGTGTCTTGGGCAACTATACGCACGCTATATTCCTTGCGTGCCAAAGTAATTGCGGTTAAAAGGCCATAGCAACCAGCGCCAATAATAGCTATGCGTTTATTTTTTAACGCAGGATTTTCTTCTAATTGTTGTTCAAATTGACGAATAGATTCATTAACACACCCAAAAAGAAAGGTCCAACCAGCCCCTCCATGCCCATAGTTATGGCATACCAACTTGCTATTGTTCCAATTGGGCAGATAGTTTAAATATGCGTTCTCTATGGCCACGGATGCAGGTTACCCGTTCCTTGATGTGCAATGGCGAGATGCTAGGAGGAATTAATTTTATGATTCGTTGTCTGCTCAAGGGTTATGGTGATTATGGGGTGAATCAGGCTTTTATTGAGGAAGGTTAGTATAACCTTTACCAAGTATACACTGGTTTGTGCTTTTGGAGAAGTAGGGCTTAAAATATTTCTTTATGAAAATAAATTTCTATGATATACTAAGGTAATAATATTTTTGAAAAAAATCATTTCCCTAGGAATTCATGTCAAACTATAAGAATAATGAACGAGCATCAGGTAAGAAAACTAATAAAAAAGTAGCTCCTTTTCACCGAAATCGCAGTGGCTCCTATGCGGGTTATTCTGTTCGCCCCAAAGCACCGGTTAAAAAGTACAATCCTTCGCTATTTATAAAAAAAGTTGAAGAACAGACAGCGGCGCCCGTGTATATCCCCACTAAAGCATTTGCAGATTTCTTGATTGAAGAGCACATTAAACAAAATATCATTAATAAAGGATATATAACACCAACGCCAGTACAGGATAAAGTTATTCCCCTTATTCTTGAAGGTAAGGATGTTATAGCTACGGCTAATACTGGAACTGGCAAAACTGCTGCATTCTTAATCCCACTGGTAAATAATGTAGTAACAAAAAAAACAGATAAAGTGTTAATTATAACCCCAACTCGAGAGTTGGCAGCGCAGATTCAAAATGAGCTTAATGCTTTTAAGCTTAAAACTGGCTTAACCTCAGCCTTATGTATTGGTGGCGTAAATCTTAATTATCAAATTCAACATCTAAAGAAAAATCCATCATTCGTAATCGGAACTCCTGGAAGGTTACGAGATTTAGAAGCAAATAATTTTTTAAATTTTTATAAATTTAATTCGATTGTGTTGGATGAAGTAGATACCATGCTTGATATGGGATTCATCCGAGATATAAAATATATTATCTCAAAATTACCACAAAAGCGCCATTCGCTTTTCTTTTCAGCTACTCTTCCTAAAGATATAAAAGAGATAATGGATACTTTTTTGCTTAAGCCTGTTTCGGTAAATGTCAAAGCAAGACAGTCAGCAGAAAACGTGAATCAAGACGTGATAATTATTGAACAAAGAAATAAAGTTGAAGTTTTGCATGATTTATTAATTAAGCCAGAGTTCAACAAAGTCATTGTCTTTTTAAGAACTAAGCGAAGTACGGACAAGCTTTCAAAGGGCTTGCGAGAACGGGGATTTGAAATTGCTACAATCCACGGCGATAAAACACAAGCACAAAGAAGCAAAGCCTTATTGCTCTTTAAAGATAGCAAAATAAAGATCCTTTTAGCTACCGACGTCGTTGCTAGAGGAATAGATATCGATGATGTATCTCATGTCATTAATTTTGATTTACCTCAAACCTATGAGGATTATATACACAGAATTGGCAGAACTGGTCGAGCTAATAAACTAGGACAAGCAATAACGTTTGTGGACTGAGCAAGGCTTGATGCATCGCATCCTGAAATATAAGTCATTCGAAAAGCAACCACCCCTGATATAAAAGCCAGGGGTAGTGTGTATAACGAGCTAAAATATTACTTGTTTGACTCTAGATCAAGTTTTATTTGTGCTATCCGCCCTTTAGCTTGCGTGAGTAGCTGCTACGGGCACTACTGCTGATTCGGCTGCGGGCTGGACAACAGGCGTTGTGGTATCCGTGCTTTGAGGTGTTGCAATTTCTTGAGCCGGTTGAATAGTTGCTGGTTCGGTGGTCTCCGGTTTTACTTCTTCTGGAGTTGGTTCTGCTTTTTCCTCTTCAGGAGCTGCTTCCGTTGCAGCTGTTGGTTCTGTTGCTGCCACCTCGGGTGTTGGTTCAACTACTGGTGTTTCTTCCGCGGGGGTGACCGTCAAAGAAGTATCGGGAGTCGGAGTAGTTTCAGCCGGTGGTTGCACCTCGGCTGGAGCACTTGGAGTACCTGGCTGGGGCAAGACCTGTTGTAAGACAGTTTGTAAGAGGCCAGTTACTATATCTGATCCTCCACCACCACCTTGTCCAGGGGCAATGTTTTGAAACTTTTGAAATTCTTTCACGGTTTCTTCTGAAGGTGGCTTGCCTGTTTTCTCTTCCTTAACTTTTTCTATAGTAGTTGCAGCTTTTTCTTTTACCTTCTTAGCCCCTTCTTTAGCTTTTTCGGTTACTTTGGAGACCGTTTTTTTGGCTTTTTCAGTTGCTTTTGTCACTGCTTCTTTAGCCTTCTTAGTGCCCTCTTTAACTTTTTCAGTTGCCTTAGACACTGCTCCTTTAGCCTTTTCTGTTACTTTCGACACACTTTCTTTAGCTTTTGAGGCTACTTTAGATGCAGCTTCTTTTGCAGCTGTTGCTGCCTTTTTTGCTGCGGTTGCCGCAGCCTGGGCTGCGGATTTTGCGGCCTTTGCTGCAGCCTGCGCTGCTGACTTTGCTGCTGTGGCTGCCGATTTTGCTGCTGCGGCCGCTGCTCTGCCAGCCGAAGCTCCTGCTTTACCAATGCTTCGTCCTATCCCGCCAAGACTGAAAGGCTCGATAGTGGCTAACGAAAAGAGAAGTGTACCGATAATACCAAGATTTAGTAGTAGCTTACTGTTCATGAGCATTCCTCTATGTATTTTATTGTTAATTATTTAATTACTAATAATAATAATATTAAATTGATAATAAAAAAGTCAATAATTATATAATTGAATTATTGCTCAAGGACAAACACCTATCATGTGTTCAAAAATCGTGATCATACTCAGGCCAATGCTCATTTCAAGAAAATGCTAGTTTGTTTTTGCTAAAAGTGCTTTTTGCTCAAGCATTTGAGCTGCTTTAGCTGGATCTTGTGTACTAAAGACCGCTGAGGCCAGAGCAATATCTTGTGCTCCGTGCTGAATAACACTTTGTATGTTGTCTTGCTGAATGCCGCCATCGATAGCAATAGCAAAGGAAAGATTATTTGCCAAGGCAAGCATATGAAGTGCTTTTAGCCGTTCTATGCTATGAGGTAAAAATGCTTGTCCAGAAAAGCCAGGGTTTACGCTCATAAGCAAAATTGCTTGAAAGTGGGCAGGTAAAGAGATTACTGCTTCAAGGGGAGTATAGGGGCTTATGGCAACCCCAGCTTTCATGCCTCGTGCTTGGATGGTATTAATGATGCTTGCTATTGAAATTGCGGTAATGCTTTCAATATGAACGAAAATGATGTCATCGCTATTGATAGCAAATCGATCAATATAGCACTCGGGGTACTCTACCATAAGGTGAATTTGCAACTGCTTTTTAGTAATTTTTCTAATAGCGTTTACAAAGTCTGGGCCCCAAGTAAGATTTGGGACGAAATGGAAGTCCATTATATCAAGATGGAAACCAGAACAATAAGGCTCAAGCAGACGAATATCTTGTTCAAGATTAGTAAGGTTACCTGAAATTAGTGAGGGGAAAAGCCTGGCCATAATCTTCTTTCCATCATTAGTGCTTAGTTTTGTATCCTTAATATGGCAAAGACAGAAGGAAATGCAAGTGGGTTAACCAAAAGAGATAGCAATAATGAGTAGAAAAAGTCTTGATTTTTAATTCATATTTAGAATAAACTTAATAAAGATGTTTATAATAAAATCTAAATTTTTTTTACAAAAAGGAACACCTATGAAAAAATTGTTGTTTTTCACTCTTTTTCTGCTTTCGATTTCGATTAGTCAAAGCTCATATTCTTTGCTTAATCCATTAAAAGCTGGATCATCTTTGGTTAGCAATTTTAGCTCTCTTGCTTCAACGTTGTCGTCAGATCCGAATATTATTAGCCAAATGCAAGACGCTATTAATTCCACTATTGCTTTAAAAGCTCTGGCAAGCTGCAAAGGAAAGCCAAAGGGCTCACAAGTAAAAACAAAGGACGGTAAAGTAATATTAACCTGTGGGAATTTACGCCCAGCGCTAGATGCGGCTCGTAAATTTCTTGCTGTTTTCAGGGACAAGCTCATTGGCACGACGCAAAAGCCAGGTATTTTAATGGCTGCACTGAATGTGGTTGATGCTCTTGATATCAAAAGCCTGAAAACAGGATCGATTATCAGTCAGATAGATAGTATTAATGGTAGCTTGCATTCACTTGACGAATTGCTAGCAAAATTACCTGAAACGATACAAGTAAAAAAAATTGAATCCAAGTAACTTGATGAGGAAAAATATGATTATGAAAAAATATATATTTGCTGTTGCGCTCATAGCGCTTATGGCTGAAAATAGCTTTGCTTTAGACATTAAAAGTATCACGGGTTCCCTTACAAGCTCGTTCGGGTCACTCACAAGCGTTTTATCAGAAGCGCAGTCAATCCCGGGTCAATTGAGTAAACTTCCTGGAGAGCTTAAAGGGATTTCAGGGAGTGTCAAAGAATTAAACGCTCAGCTTAAATGTCTGCCTAAGCCTGGTGCTGGTAATTGTACAAAAGTTAACTGTACGAACCATAATGCGTGTGCAGGCGCAGCATTGGCAAATTTTGTTAGAATAATTAAGCCAGCGGGCTTATTCTTAGGAGAAATGACCGAAAGAACTGCCGAGGGTAGTCCTACTAAGTTTAAACCAGGCCTACTACCAGTGATCATTTTTACGCTGGCAAAAATTACTGGCGAAATACCTGCTCCGGAAAGTCTCAAGGGCACTCTAGCAAAATTAACAAGCCTGCTCAATGCTACCTATGGTAAAGCACAAAGTTTTGCTGTAGCATTTGATACCGTTCTATCATTCTTAAACGGATTGAGTGCTAGTTTAAATCCAGCGAGTGCTGTCGAAGGACAGCCTGTTATGGCAATCGAAGCAATTGAGATCAAGCCCGATGCTGCTGCGAGCGAATTTATAATTGATGAGGTGCCCGCAGCAGTGAGCTAACGAGCATACTATCTTTTTGTGAAAGAAGGGGAATGCAAAAAGCATTCCCCTTGCTGTTCTATTTAATGGATCTTGCAGGTCTCAGTTCTCAAAAGGCAAAAAATCCCGAGCTCCAATCCAGAAGGGCTTTTTTTAGGCTTTACTAACCAAGAGGGCTAATTAAAGGTGGATAAGAAGTGTTCCCGCAGTCTTAGTTTTTTGCTCTTGAAAATGAGGACTTAAGCATGAGCGTGGCAGATGTAAAAAATATGAGTCTTTTGCTATAAGAGTTTGCAATTTTCTTTCAATACTCTATACTAATAAATAGAGTAAATGAGCACGTTTTTAGGGCGTGTGAATTCTAATGAACTTATACAATAATGTTAATTTTTAATCAGTATAAGGAGTAACTTATGGTTGAAAAAATTCGTCCTCTTTATGATCGCGTTTTAGTTAAACGGCTCGCTCATGAAGAAAAAACAGAAGGCGGTATTTTTATCCCTGATGTTGCTAAAGAAAAGCCCAAACAGGTAAAGTTAGTAGCAGTTGGGGCGGGTCGCTTAGCAGCTGATGGTAAAATTGTGCCTATGCAAGTTAAAAGTAGGTGATATAGTCTTCCTTGGTAAATATGCAGGAACTGAAGCTGCAGGTGAGTATATCATTGTTCGTGAAGATGAAATTCTTGGTGTTGTTGAATAATAAATAACTCGATAGGAAGTAAAGACAATGGCTGGAAAAAAAATATTATTTGGCGCTGAAGCACGTCAAAAATTAGCTCATGGCGTTGATGCACTTGCAAATGCGGTAAAAGTAACTCTTGGGCCCCGTGGTCGTAATGTTGCTTATGAAAAGAAATTTGGTGCACCTGCAATTACCAAAGATGGTGTGAGTGTTGCAAAAGAAATTGAACTTGGCTGATCCATTAGAAAATATGGGCGCACAAATGGTGCGTGAAGTTGCAAGTAAAACTGCTGATGTTGCTGGTGATGGCACAACCACTGCTACCGTTCTTACTCAAGCTATTTTCAGAGAAGGCAATAAGTATGTAACTGCTGGCGCAAATCCTATGGAATTAAAGCGCGGTATTGATAAAGCGGTTGCAGCAGTTGTTGAGTATATTAAAAAGCAAGCAAAAGCAGTTAGCAGCAAAAAAGAAATTGAACAAGTTGCTACTATTTCTGCAAACTCTGATACCGTTATTGGTGAACAAATTGCTCAAGCTATGGAACATGTTGGTCGCGATGGTGTTATTACCGTTGAAGAAGCAAAAGGTATGGAAAGTGAGCTTTCATGTTGTTGAAGGTATGCAATTTGATCGTGGATATCTTTCTCCTTATTTTGTAACCGATCCAGAAAAAATGGAAGCAGTCTTGAAAGATCCATTCATTCTTGATTTATGAAAAGAAGATTTCCAGCATGAAGAGCTTGCTTCCTGTTTTAGAACAAGTTGCTAAATCTGGCAGTCCGCTTTTATTATTGCTGAAGATGTTGAAGGTGAAGCACTTGCTACCTTGGTTGTTAATAAACTTCGTGGCACTCTTAACATTGTAGCAGTTAAAGCTCCTGGTTTGGTGATCGTCGTAAAGCTATGCTTGAAGATATTGCAATTCTTGACCGGTGGTAAACTGATTTCTGAAGAAATTGGTTTAAAGCTTGAAAATGTGACAATTGCATGATCTTGGTCGTGCAAAAAAGTAGTTATTACCAAAGATACCTTGCACTATTATTGAAGGTGCTGGCAGCTGATGATGCTATTAAAGGACGTGTAATGCAAATCAAAGCTCAAATTGAAAATACAACTTCTGATTATGATAAAGAAAAGCTGCAAGAACGTCTTGCTAAACTTGCTGGTGGTGTTGCAGTTATTAAAGTTGGTGCAGCAACTGAAACTGAAATGAAAGAAAAGAAAGATCGTATTGAAGATGCACTTACATGCAACTCGTGCTGCAGTTGAAGAAGGTATTGTTGCAGGTGGTGGTGTTGCATTGCTTCGTGCACAAGAAGCAGTTAAGCAAACTTAAGCTTGAAGGTGATGAACAACTTGGTGTTCAAATTGTTACACGTGCTCTTGAAGAACCTCTGCGTATTATTGCTGCCAATGCTGGTTATGAAGCATCAGTTATTGTTAACAGAGTAAGCAAGTGAAACAGGAAACCATTGGCTTTGATGCAAAGACTGGTGAATATGTTGATATGGTTGCAGTCAGGTATTATTGATCCTGCTAAAGTAGTACGTTCAGCATTGCAAAATGCAGCATCTATTGCAGGCCTCTTGCTTACTACTGAAGCACTTATTACTGAAATTCCTGAAGAAAAGAAAGACGCTGCTCCTCATGGCCATGGTCGTGGTATGGGCGGTATGCCAGAAATGTATTAATGCTTTAATACAAAACAATTTAAAAAGGCTCAACTAAGGTTGGGCCTTTTTCTTGCTTGCATGGCCAAAAAGTTTCAATTTCTTAGTTCTCGTTTTTACCTTAAACGCTAAAAGCAAAACCATTTGCAAAATAAATGACTGCTGCTATTGTTTTTATACAATTATAAAATGTATGTCAACTTAAGGGCTTTGCAATGCTAAAAAATATTTCATTATTTATTCTCATGCTGTCTATACCGTTATTTTTATCTGTTAATCTTGGAGCTGAAGAGCTGACCGCTAAACAGATGTGGCAAGGCCTTTCTGCTTTTGCTAAACAAGAGGCATTGTCTTATGTGCTTGAAGAACGGCTTTTATTAGATGTTGATGAAAAATATCAAGCTCTATTTCAAGATAAAGCCTTTGCTGAATATGTATTGGCTAAAAAACTATGCTGGGCTGACCGAGCTTTTATCAGAGCTATTCATAAAAAGCGTTATAGCGTGGTGCAAAAATGTATTAATGCAGGCATAAATGTTAATACAACCTATTTTACTCGAGTGCCGCTTATGGTGGCCATTTTACATAATGATAAACGGATGGTCGAGTTGCTAATTAGGGCTGGTGCAGATGTCAATGTCAGAGATGAGTATGGCAACATGGCAATCTTGTCAGCACTTGCTCAAATTAATGGACCTATAGTTAATTTGTTAATTGACAATGGCGTTGCATTACCAAACATGAGTCCTATGCTAAAGGCAATACTCGCTTATGATATTGAAAGTGCCAGATTACTGATAAAAACAGGATTTAACGTTAATGCAGAAATTGCCGGTGGTCGAAATTCATTAGCCTGGGCGGTATCAATGGGTAGCAAAGAAATGGTTCTTCTGTTTCTTGATAATGATGCTGTGCGTAAAATCACTTGCCGAACCTTACCATTAAAATTAGCAGCTATACATGGGCATACTGAAATAGCGGAGCTTTTGCTCAAGCTTTGTCCTCTTTGTGAAAAAGGTGCCGATCTCGATCTCCAGGGTCCTTTAGTATTAGCAATTTTACATGAGCACAAGGAAATGGTAGAGCTTTTAATCAGACATGGAGCCCCATTTCGTAACAATAGCTCCTTAATTAAAGGCATATCTCGAGGGAATAAAGAAATTGTTGAGCTCCTGATCAAAGCAGGTGCGGATGTTAATGGGATCGGCAAAGGTAAAACAGCGTTAGGTCGTGCGGCATCTAAAGGTAATCAAGAAATTATCGAACTGTTGTTAAACAACAATGCAGATATTAATACAGGCGAGGAATCACCCCTGTTTCTGGCAGTTAATAAGGGTCACAAAAAAACGGTAGAATTATTGCTTCAAAAAGGTGCAAGTATCAGCAAGGCCACCTTCATGGGTGTTACTGTTTTACAAAATGCAGTATTGAATAATAATTATGACATTGTAGCTCTATTGCTGAAGAATGGTGCAGATGTTAACATTGTTAATAATGACCAGAGGACTCCATTGATGGCAGCAGCTCAAAATTGTAATGTAGATATTATAAGCTTATTACTTTCCGCCGGTGCTGAAGTGAATGCCATGGATAATCATGGTAGAACTGCTCTGCTTTATGTAGATTATGTCCACGAAGAATCCAAGAATCACCATCCTACTAAATATCAAACGATCAAGATCTTGCTTGCTAATGGCGCGAATCCAATTCTTCAGGATTACGATGGTAAAACCCTTTTGAAGGTTTTGCTCGAAAAAGAAACTAATCCTTTTTTCAGAGACTGTAAGACTTTCGATAGTGCTCAATACAATGAAATTAAAGAGCTTTTGATAGCTACTGAGAATCGGTTGTTGGCAGCTTAGCTTGGAAGTAAATGGAAATAACTTCTATTGCTCCTTCGGCATCATTAGTTATGAGGCATTCCCTGATGGCTTGGTGCTATCAAATCAGTGTTTAGTATTTCGTCCAAGGGGTCGTAAGGTATTAATTTCTCTAATGCGCCTGATTTAAGTTGTACTATAGGTCTTTTTTTTAAGGACATCTTGTGTTTTAGTGGTGTCTTTGCTTTGGTCATTTTTTTCTCAATTAAAATGCTGTCCCCAGATTTACCCAAATCCCCCAATCTTCAAAAACAGTATTGCGACCTCGGTTGGGAACCTCGTAGTAAAACCCAGCTCCTGCAAAACAATTGCCTATGCCCAGATAGGTCAAGTTCACATGAGCTCTATTGGTTGAGCCACCCGCATATGCTCCTGATGCTAGGCTAATGTCTCGCTGCCGTATGGTAACAAACTCTGGATCGTCAGGACCTTGATGATTGATGGTGCTTGTGCTTGCAGACCTTCCTGGCGTTCTGCCTGCTATGCCAAAATGCTGAAAATTAAACAAAGCGGTTTCGCAAGAAGGCTTTATAAGTTCAAGTTGTTCGGCGCTGCGTGCCCATAGATCATAACCGATTTCAAGTTGTACATTTGCATAGAGTGCACGAAATCCTAAGCTTAAATCGACGGTCATATGAGGAAAGACTCGAACTCGTTGAGTAAGAATATTCACGCCAGGAACGGTCCCAATTTGGCCCGGTCGACGTAGCATGAGATAACGGCTCCATTGCTTATCTTGACAATCCAATTCGATGGGTAAAATATCGGGCAAAGGCAAACCGTAATCTGGATCATAGGGTGGTGAGCAGTCGCTTATCGCATCTGAACAGCTGCATCCTCTATCAATTGGTCGTCTTAGATCGAAGGTGCGGCATTGTATGTTATGCCAATAGTAATAGCCCTCGATGTGAAAAAAGAAAGTAAGTGCATAAGGTCTTTCGTTCCAAGGAAGCACGGGGGTTTCGAAGCAAAAACCGCCTACAAGGCCTAAATGGCCATTAATGCCTACAAAGGGGTTAAAGATGAATTCAGCCCTCTGTTTTTTTGCTGTGGGGATAATAAGTGCCATATAAATCGAAGCATCGAAATTATCATTTCTTACTAATGTTGTGCCAAGAGTACACCTAAGTTCAGCAAGGGCAGTTTTCGATTTAGTAGTACGATCTATTTTGGCAAAATGCCATTTCGGCTGATTTAAAGCGGCTAGTATAGTATCAGGTTGTCCTTGCAAAGGTGTTCCGGCTTGCAAGGTAATTTGGGTTGGTCGAAGGTTGTTTTTTACTATGACTATTGGTGCTTGGACGTCAATCCATAGATGTTGTAGTTGCAACCAATCAAACCAGACTTTTAAGTCATGGCTATATTCAAGCACGCATGCTGCTTGTTCTTGTTTTGGATTAAGGATGAGCAGTCCGCTGAAATCACTCGGCAAGTTCAACCATTCAGCTCTGACATTGCGTTTAGCAGCTCCTTGTGCATCATCACCTATTATGCTAATGCATTCTTGACAATTAAGAAGAAAATAAGAAGCCAAACGCTTATTGTGACGCGATTGCTGGAATAATCCGGTGACTTGTGCTGCCGCGCAGACAGGTTCTTTTTGAACATTGGGATTACTCCAAAGATTTTGCACTGCAGGAATATTCTGGTAGATTGGACGAGGAAAAAGAAATGATCGACTTGTCCTATAGAGTATGGGATTGGCATGTAAAGGAAACCCTATGAATACTAATGCTAACCATAATTTTCTCATCAAAAACCTTTACCGTTTGAGGCATCGACATTGTTGTTGTAGTATACACAATACAAAATTTACGGCTATTTTCAATGCTAATTAGCATGCTAACGGCTGATGAAACAGGGCTTTTTTGCACTTAAAAATAGTTTATATTGATAAAAATTGGACATTTGCTCGCTTTTACGGTAATTTCAAGCTACGTAAATTTCATTTCGTTATGTCGTATTAACAATAAGGGAGGTTTTAGCTAGGGCCCATTTGACTAAGAATTAACATGCGGTAAACTCGTTAGTGCTGCTCAAAAATAGCAAAACATGAGTTAACTATATTATATTATTTTCAGGAGTAATTTATGAAAACTCTTAATAAAAAAACTTTATTCCTCGCCCTTTTGATGGCTGGGGTTTGTGGTGGTAGCGCCCTTTATGCCGGTGATGATGACAAGCCGGACGTAGGCTGGGGGCAATGGTTTAAAAATGGTTTTTCATCCATTGGTGCAGACTACAGCAAAAAAGACGGTGGACTTATTTCAGCACTTACCAATAAGTGGTTTATCGGTTCTGCTGCTGCTACATGCGGTTTAGCGCTTGCCGGATACTTTTTCTACAAATATAAATTTGCTAAAACAGAAGAGCCTGTTTAAAACAGATTGCAAGGGCGCTTCACGGCGCCCTCTTCTTATTTTAAAGCAAAAATTTTAGTGATGTTTCTAAGTCTTCATAGTCGTAAACAAGACTGCTAATAGCCTTGCTAAAAGCGATCACTTTATCAATGAGCGTTGATAGATGTTCCTTCCAACAGCGCAACCTGCAATTTTACCTTTGTTAATTGATCATAGAGCTCTTTTAAAAAAGCCCTGGCTCTTTTTGTTTGCCGCCCGAGCAAACTAATCTTGTTGACCCAGCTGTTTGCGATGCAATTTGCAGAATCTGATTATTTTGTTGAGTAGCATGGGGAACGTTAATTTTTTCAAAATCGCCTCCTAAGCAACAGGCAACGCCTGCAGCTCCTGCTATAAGCAGACCATCTTTTTCATTAGATATGGCTTTTCCCCCGGATACATCCATAGTACACTAACAAGCCCGTAGCTGTGAGCTTGATAAACCGCTTGAGCAGCTTCTGCAAGCATTATGTGCTCAAATTCGCTGCCGACATACACTGTATAGCCAATGCCATGAATTGGAAGGCCGGATTGCTTTTTAAACTGCACGACGTCATCGACGCTCCATAATGTTGTGCTTAAGGGATCTTTTTGATCAGTTTTCACGCAATCTGTTTTGGAGTTTAATTTTACAAGATAGTTAATTGCCGGATATTTATTGCCATACCTGGCAATGAGCCCGAGATGTGTAGCAAAGACACCGATAGGTGCTTGACTGGCGATAGCGAACAAATACTCTGGATTAATTGCTGCTGGATCAATTGCAGGTCCTATGAAATCTTTTTGAAGATGTTCTATCTTTTGGTCGCCTGCAAAGAGAAAAAGGCGGTTGGTACCTTTGGTAATTGTCTGATAATTTTTACTATATTCGTCATGTTTATTGCTTGGCACATCAGCTGGCATGTCGGGCATGGCATAGTTGTTCATGGCTTTTTTTCCCTCAAAGTGAATGTCTATTACATTACTTTATCATGAATTATCATTTTTTTTACAATTTCGCTAAAGAGAGGCGCAGTGGTGGTAGACGCATAAGCATTTTTCTGAGTAGTTTCTTTAAGGCAAGTAATAATAATCCGTTTATAATTTCCTTTTTCAACAATGCCTGCAAAAGTAAAGATATTTCGTTTTTCATCGTACTTGCCTTTTGTAAGCAACCGAGCAGTACCCGTTTTGCCCATAATAGTATAGCCGGGCAATTGCCATTTGCTAGCGGCTTTCATGAGTATATTTCTTACTGCCTCTATTGTTTTTGTGGTATAAAGTGGCAACGATTCTTTAGCTGCTTGATCTTGTTTAATCATATAAGGCGTTACTAAAGCACCATTATTTGCAATAACGGTCAATGCTTGTGCTAACTGTAATAGGGTTGTGCTTATTTCATAACCAAAAGAAAGAGAAATGAGTGATGCCTTGGACCACAGATGTGGTGGATTTATAAAACCTTTATTTTCTCCCGGTGGAAAGAGCTATTTTTTTGCCAAAGCCCAGTAGCTTGTAGTGATCATAGAGCTTCGAGCCAAGACGTTGCGCTATCAGTGCTGTTCCTAGATTGTTTGAGCCTTCGATAACTTCAGAAAAGCTTATGGTGCCATGGGCTTTCCAGGTGCTAAACTTTATGCCTTCTAGATTGATTTCCGTGGTGTTTTTGCAATCAATAAGCTCGTCTGGTGTAACAACGTTTTCTTCAAAGCAGCAAGTGCTAAAAAGACTTTTATGACTGAGCCTAATTCATAAGCATCACTAACAATAGTATTTCTAGTGTTTTCTAGAACCAGATCTTCAGGTGAATTGGGATCAAAATCAGGATAATTAGCCATAACAAGTATTTCACCAGAAGAGGCATTTATTATGAGTGCTGAACCGGATTTAGAATGTAGTTTTTCGACGGTTCGCTTGAGCTCTTGATATGCTAAAAACTGCAGATTGCTATCAATTGTAAGGCTAATCTGCTCTCCTTTTGTTCCTTTTACTTTTGTTTCACGTTTAAAATAAAAATGGCCTGACCTTGCATCCTTTTCAAGAATAAAGGTTGATTGTTTACCAGCTAGTTTGTTATTGAACATGAGTTCGATACCGAGCGTTCCTTGATTGTCAATATCGGTCATGCCAACAAGTGGCCCAACTGACTCTATCGGTAATAATAGCGGCTTGGCTCTTTTAACAATTTAATATCCATAAGTTGATTTTTTTGTATGACTTCAAGCTGCATTGGTGTTAAACGGCGCTTGATGTACATAAAATGGGACTGCTTATTTTTTTCAAGGCGCTCATACGCCTGCGGAAAATGAGCTTGTAAAAAGCTTGGAAGTTGCTCTCTATTTTCTAGCTGTCCTGGTATAATAAAGGCTGATAGACTATCTCTGTCATGGCTAGTGGTTGAATACCACTACGGTCATAAATTTCTGCTCTTGTAGGGGTTTGTACTACGGTAACCTTATATTGTTGTTGCCCTAGGTGTGAAAAGAAAAGATTTTGAGTAACTTGAACTCTAAAAAGGTTACCCAATACAATAAGATAAAGAAAAACAAAAGTGAAAAAAATCACTATCAACCGAGGATTATGCTGGACATGGAGCATTGTTTTTCTCTAGCTTAGATAATGATCCTGACAATGCACTACTTTGATTTGATCTAGTCGAACTTCTTCCATTTTTAATTCAATACGTGCATAAGCCAGTAAAGCAGTTCGATTCTGGGCTTCCTGTAAAGCCTGCATAATCTGTTGTTTATGCTCGATAAGCTTTGTTTTCTGTTTTTCATAGGCTTGCTTCTCATACGAAAACTTGATCATGTGACTATGCTTATGGATATGAAAAAATATGAAAAATACATTTACTATGATAACGGTGGCAATAAACATTTTTTCTTCATTTGAGTGCTCTGCTTTGATTTTTTTTACTATAGCAAGAGGGCTACTCCTGAAGCAATACCTTCACAGAACTCTTGCAAATGATGCTCAAAATATCAGGTCTTTTGCAAATGAGCTTGATTGCGTAGTTTTTGCTTTGTTTGGTGCATTGTTCTTTGTCTGATCTAAGCCTATACTAACATTGTATCGAAAGGCGTGCTATGGGTTCAAACAATCAATTAAAATTGCTTCCCAAGGGAATTCAGCCATTTAACAAAATGCGCAACGGAAACTACCTTTATGTTGATAAAACCAAAAATATTTATCAACTTATTCAGAAGGGAAACTATTACTTTCTCTCTCGGCCGCGGCGTTTTGGAAAATCATTACTTATTTCTACTCTTGCAGAGTTATTTTCAGGTCATAAGGAATTATTTAACGATTTATGGATTGCATCAAGAGCATACATGGGACAAGCATCCGGTTATTCAATTAAGTTTTTCAGCAATGACGCATTGAGTGCTCAAGCATTGCGTGATGATATTGTTTGGACACTGCAAGAGATTGGCAAGCACTATAACATCGACATTAGCAATGCTCCTTCAATGCAAACAACATTTACGTCCCTTGTTAAGCAGCTAGGGGCATTAATAAAGTTGTAATTTTGGTAGATGAGTATGATTATGCAATTCTTTCAAATATTCAGAGTGTTGAGCTAGCAGAGTCATGCCGCAATGTACTAAGTGATCTTTTTAGCATTGTTAAAGATTTGGATCAATATATCAGATTTGTTTTATAACAGGGGTAAGTAAATTCTCCAAAACATCGATTTTTTCGGGGCGTTAATAATTTGGAAGACCTTACTATAAGTGCTCAAGGGGCTACGTTACTGGGATACACTCAAGAAGACCTAGTAGGAAATTTTAAGCCCATATTAAAAAAATCTCTGCTCAAAATAAAACAACTTTTGAAAAACTCATTGAACAGGTCCGCCTTTGGTATAATGGTTATCAGTTTTAATTACTAAAGCAAATGAATTTTGCGAAAATGGACATGATATCCCATT